>NZ_JBITUI010000001.1:0-1214757 GCF_044542375.1 Pseudomonas sp. NPDC078700 | reverse complement strand
GTTGTTGCTGTACCACGATTCACCTTTCAGGTTTTGCGATAGCTGAACAACAGATGAAATGAACGGCCTACCGGCCTGACGAGGATCCTGACATAAAAATCGGCTTCAGAAGCCGACGGTTTTTTAAGGATCGTCAGGCGCGACTCTCATCGTGGCGCGGGGCTAGCCCCAATTGGACGCCGGATAGATTTAAGCAAGCCAACCATTTCACCCGTTAATCAGTATTGCAAAAAATGGGGTGACCATAGATTTTATGCCCTAAGTTGGGCGGACGAAAGTGCTGTGTCTACCCATTTGGCTGCGAAAACTTAACCTTAACGCTTGCTCTTCAAGCCGTAGTTTTCGTCGAGCATACCCGGGATATTGCCCATTTTCGGCGCATAGTCCTTAGGCGTTTCGTGATCGCGCGGTGGCGTTAAGCGCTCGCGTTTATCACGCTTGTCGCTTGCGTCGTCTGAATGCAAGGCGGCCATCAAACGTTGCCGAGTCAACTCATCAAGTGCCAGTTGACTGGTGCCTTCAGTGAGGTGCTCTTGGACGTCTTGGTAGCTCTGGGTTAATTTTTTAACCAAATTCGCCGTGGTGTTGAAGTGGGTGACGACATCACTTTGGTAGTTGTCAAAACGTTCCTGCAGCTCATCAAGCTGACGTTGAGTGCGGCCCGGAACTGCATTGGGCGCTAAGCGCGCAATCAGAAATCCTATTGCGATACCTGCAACCAGGGCTATGGCTGGTATCAGCCAGGCTGTTAGCGTCTGTTCCACGAGTCCTTCCTCTCTAAACGGCTTTGCTTTACGTTAGCGGTTGGCGCCTGCGCTGTATAGCGTAATGCGAGCCAATATGTTTTTGGCGCAGGCTGACAGCCTAGACGAATCGACCCTGCGATGGGTCACGGAGTTCACTTTTGCTCACCCGTGAAACTGCTGTATTTATTCCCGGGCCAAGCGGTCAGCTTGAAGCCCTTTCCCTTGAAGTGCCCGATGCCCGTGGCGTTGCGCTTATTTGTCATCCCAACCCGGTGCAGGGTGGCACCATGCTTAATAAAGTGGTGTCGACCTTGCAGCGCACTGCACGCGACTCTGGATTACACACATTACGCTTCAACTATCGGGGTGTCGGCAATAGTGCAGGCAATCACGATATGGGCTCGGGTGAAGTTGATGATGCCGAAGCTGTTGCCGAGTCCTTGATCAAACAATACCCGAATTTGCCGCTGACCTTGATGGGCTTTTCGTTTGGCGGGTTTGTTGCGGCAACACTCGCCGGTCGTCTGGAGGGGCGGGGCATTGAGGTGCAGAAGCTATTTATGATCGCGCCGGCGGTAATGCGCCTTGATCAAACGCCTCTGGCTCAGCGCTGCAGCATGACGATCATTCAGCCCGAGGCGGATGAAGTGGTTGAACCGCAGCTGGTTTATGATTGGTCAAGTGCGCTTGAGCGTCCACATGAGTTGTTGACCGTGGCAGAATGTGGGCACTTTTTTCATGGCAAACTGACGGATCTCAAAGATTTGTTATTGCCGCGCCTATAATCAGTAAGCGAAAGCCCATGACCACTCGTATTCTCACTGGCATCACCACCACCGGCACACCGCACCTTGGTAACTACGCTGGGGCCATCCGCCCCGCAATTGTTGCAAGTCGCGATGCTAACGTGGATTCGTTTTACTTCCTGGCCGACTACCATGCGCTGATCAAGTGCGATGACCCGTTGCGCATTCAACGTTCGCGTCTGGAAATCGCCGCCACTTGGCTAGCCTGCGGCCTTGATGTCAGCAAGGCCACTTTCTATCGCCAGTCAGATATTCCAGAAATTCCCGAGCTGTGCTGGCTGCTGACTTGTGTGGCAGGCAAGGGCTTGCTCAACCGCGCCCACGCGTACAAAGCATCTGTGGATAAAAACATCGAGCTCGGTGAAGACCCCGATGCGGGCGTGACCATGGGCTTGTTCAGTTACCCGGTGCTAATGGCTGCGGACATTTTGATGTTCAATGCACACAAAGTGCCGGTGGGTCGTGACCAGATTCAGCATGTCGAAATGGCGCGTGACATCGCCCAGCGTTTTAATCATCTGTTTGGCCAAGGCAACGAGCTGTTTACCTTGCCAGAGGCGGTGATTGAAGAAGACGTGGCGACACTGCCTGGCCTTGATGGCCGCAAAATGTCGAAAAGCTACGACAACACAATCCCGTTGTTCAGCAGCGCTAAGCAGATGAAGGAAGCGGTTGCGCGCATCGTTACGGATTCGAAGTTGCCGGGCGAAGCCAAAGACCCTGACAGCTCGCACCTGTTCACGCTATACCAAGCCTTTGCTTCGGCTGATCAACAGGCCCAGTTTCGGGCTGAATTGGTTGATGGCTTGGGTTGGGGGGAGGCCAAACAACGCCTCAATGACCTGCTCAATGCTGAGCTGGGTGAGGCCCGTGACAAGTATCAGGCGTTGATTGAGCGTCCTGCTGATCTTGAGGACATTTTGCTAGAGGGTGCTGCCAAGGCGCGCAAAATCGCCACGCCGTTCCTGAGCCAGTTGCGTGAAGCGGTTGGGTTGCGCTCGTTCCGTTCGGCGGCCGCAAACACTGAGGCGACGAAGAAGAAAGTCAGCAAAAATGCCCGCTTTGTCAGCTTCCGTGATGAGGATGGCAGTTTCCGCTTCCGTCTGTTGGATGCGGCGGGTGAACAACTGTTGTTGTCTAAATCCTTTGCCGATGGCAAGTCGGCAGGCATGGTTAACAAGCGCTTGCAGTCGGGCGAGCCGCTGGACGTCCGTGAGCAGGGCTCAGGCTTTGTCGTCTGGCTCGATGGAGAAGTTGTAGCCAGTAGCCCTGAATTCGCTGATACAGAGGCGCTAAAGGCCGCTGTTGAGCGTTTGCGTGATGCTTTGGCGGTCGAGCCTGTCTAATAGTGCCCCTAGCTGATTGATTATCTGCGGGGCAGGGCCTAAAGTACCTGCCCCGTTTTTGTTGCTCAGCTAACGAATATGACTCCGCTAGAACGCTATCAAGCCGATCTCAAACGTCCCGACTTCTTTCATGATGCGGCGCAGGAAGTGGCTGTGCGCCATTTGCAGCGTCTGTATGACGATTTGGTCGCGGACACGTCAAACAGCAAGCCAGGATTATTCGGCAAGCTCTTTGCCAAGAAGCCCCAGGCGCCAATCAAAGGCCTCTACTTTTGGGGTGGGGTTGGCCGTGGTAAGACCTACCTGGTCGATACCTTTTTCGATGCGTTGCCGTTTGAGCAAAAGGTCCGTACTCACTTTCACCGCTTTATGAAGCGTGTGCATGAAGAGATGCGCGGCCTTAAAGGCGAGAAAAACCCGCTGACCATTATTGGCAAGAAGTTCGCCGAAGAAGCGCGGGTTATCTGTTTCGATGAGTTCTTTGTTTCGGATATTACCGATGCGATGATTCTAGCGACCTTGCTCGAAGAACTCTTCAAGAATGGCGTCAGCTTGGTTGCCACCTCGAATATCGTGCCTGACGGCCTGTACAAGGATGGCTTGCAGCGTGCGCGATTCCTGCCCGCTATTGCCTTGCTCAAAGTGCACACTGATATTGTCAATGTCGACAGCGGTGTTGATTACCGTTTGCGCGCGCTTGAACAAGCTGAGCTGTTCCACTGGCCTTTGGGCGCTGAGGCAGAGGCCAGCTTGCACAAAAGCTTCAAGAGCTTGCTGCCCGATTGCACGCATGCCGTTGAGAACGAGGCGATCAATATCGAGAACCGCGAGATCACCGCGGTGCGTGTGTGTGAAGACGTGGCATGGTTCGAGTTTCGCGAGCTCTGTGATGGTCCGCGTAGCCAGAATGACTACATCGAGTTAGGCAAGGTATTTCACGCGGTGCTGCTGGCCAATGTTGAGCAGATGGGGGTTGCCACTGATGACATGGCGCGTCGCTTTATCAACTTGGTTGATGAGTTCTACGACCGCAACGTCAAGTTGATCATCTCGGCAGAAGTTGAACTAAAGGACTTGTATACCGGGGGGCGTCTTACGTTCGAGTTTCAGCGCACCCTCAGTCGCTTGCTGGAAATGCAATCCCATGAGTTCTTGGCGCGAGCGCATCGACCTTAAGCGAGCTTGCCGTAAACGAAAGGCTGCCAGTGGGCAGCCTTTTTTATACCTGCTGGGTGGGCTTAGTTGCCCGCTACGCGCTGCTTGAAGCTGTCCAGTAGCTGCTTGGCGTGGGCGATCTCCAGTGAGTCCATCGCGCTTATAGGCGTGATGGCGGCAGCTTTCTTCAAGTGTTGCAGGGCTTTGTTGTCTTGCTCGTCGTCATAGACGTAGCTCAATGCGTTTGCGTATTCGTAATGACCGATAGGCAGGTCATCTCTGGCTGCAAATGAGCGCTGGAAATAGCCTTCCATTTTCTCTGCGCTGACGTTGTAGGTCAGCTTGCCTGCCATTGAGCCAATCTTGCGAATGACCCCTGCCTGGTAGCCACCATACAGCGCTAGTGCATAGGGCTGTCGTGGGTCTTTGCTGAGAATGGCATCAAGCTCATCGGGGATCTGTGAGGTGTAGCCGCGCTTGAGTATCACCGGGATCGACAGTTCTTCGCCGAGTCGGGCCTTCGCATAGGTTCGGCCGAACTGGGCAACTAAATCGAGCTTAGCCAGGTCACCGGCTTTATCGGTCAAGTCGATCACCTGCTCAAGCAATTGGTGTTTTTTGTCTTGGTCGGTCTCCAGGTACATCGCATAGAGCACTTGGGCAAACATGGCGGGTACTTGGCCGCCAAAGCCCAGCGTCATGCCCTGTTGTTTGGCTTGGGCAAAGTCGCCGCGAAACAGGCTTCGCCATGCGTCCTGAAGCTTATTTGCATAAGCGCTGGCGAGCTCTTCAGGTGTGCCTGATGGGAGTGTGCCGGGCACCACAGAGGCCAGAGTTTTTGGGTGTTGCGTAGCCAGGCTCAGCACCCAGGGTGCGTCTGGGAAGGGGTAGTCAGTGCCAAAGCCGCGTGTAAGTTGGGGCCATGCCTGGCGTAGTTTGTCGCCGGAAAAGTCGAAGTTGGACTGGTCATAAGGGAAGGCTTTCCAGTCGTCTTGCGCGTTGGCGCTAAGGCTGAAAAAGCTGAGCGTGACGAGCGAAGCAAAGAGCAGGCTGCGCATAAGGAAGTCCTATTTGTTGTTATTGGGAGCCCTCGTAAGGGCTATCCCGATCATAGGACGCCGTGTGTCAACGCCTACCCATCTTAGGGCTTGTGCGGCAGATGGATGGCCCTCAGACAGGACCGTTTTTGTGTTGAAATTGGCGACGGTAAAGGTTAGGCGACAATTCTGTGTGCTGACGAAACAGTCGTGCAAAGAAGCTGGCGTCGTCGTAGCCCACCTCGTAGCTAATGGTCTTGATACTTTTGCGGGTGGCGCTTAATAGCCCTTTGGCTGTTTCGATGCGTAACCGTTGCAGGTAGTGCAGGGGCTTGTCCCCGGTTGCGCTTTGAAAGCGGCGCATAAAGTTGCGAATGCTCATGCCATGTTCGCGGGCAACATCCTCAAAGCGGAACTTGTCGGCGTAGTGTTCTTCAAGCCATTGCTGAATCTGCAGGATGGTCAGGTCGTGGTGCAATTTCTGGCCACCAAAACCAATGCGCCCAGGGGTGTAATTGCGTTGCACCTCAAACAAGATGTCACGGGCCACGCCTTGGGCAACGCTGGCACCGCAGAACTGCTCGATCAAATAAATAAACAGGTCGCAGGCTGATGTGACGCCGCCGGCGCAGTAGAGGTTGTCCGCATCAGACAGGTGCTTGTCTTGGTTAAGCAGGACTTTGGGGAAGCGCTCACTGAATTCATCAAAAAAACGCCAGTAGGTGGTGGCCTCTTTGCCATCGAGCAAGCCGGCTTGAGCCATCCAAAACACTCCGGTGGCCTCTCCGCAAATAGCGCTACCAGCGGCGTGGCAGGTTTGCAGCCAGCTCAGTACATTGGGGTGGCGTTGGCGTAGGGCATCAAAATCATCCCAGAATGCTGGCAGGATGATTACATCCGCAGGTTCCAAGCCGCTGTCGACTGGAAGCATGACGTCGCTAAAGCTGTGCACGGGCAAGCCGTCAGGGCTGACTAAGTGAATTTCGATGGTTGGGGTCAAGCCCAGGCCTTGCTGTTTGCCGTGGCGTAGGCTGGCCATGTGAAAGAAGTCTTTAGCCTGCAGCACGGTTGAGGCGAACACGCCGGTGGTGGCCAGGATGCACACGCGTTTGAGCGGGGTTGGGTGTTGAGCGGTCATGGTCAATTTATTCTTATTTAATGCGGCTTGGGGATCAAGGTTGCACGTGGGGTGCATGCCAGGTCATCGGCCAATTTATTGCTGAGTGTCAGTGTTGACCCATGCTTGCCCAGTTATAGGGGCGATTTGGTCAAGGTACGGCTTGATCGTCCTATTTATTGGCGCTTGTGTCCAGTGTGACTATTGCGGTTACTCACCTAAAGTCTCATCACGTTTGATAACCGATCAGTCAGGTGAAAGCATGATTCCAAGAACAATATTCAGCTCTGACCATGAGCTCTTTCGCGACAGCGTGCGTAAGTTTTTTGAGCTCGAAGCCGTGCCTTTTCATGCCCAGTGGGAGAAGGATGGTCACATCGACCGGCAGCTTTGGAACAAGGCGGGAGAGGCTGGAATGCTTTGCTCGCACATTCCTGAGGCGTACGGCGGAATCGGAGCTGACTTCTTGTATAGCGCTGTGGTTATTGAGGAAGTAGGGCGGTTAGGGCTGACTGGGATTGGTTTTTCCCTGCATTCTGACATTGTTGCACCGTATATCCTGCACTACGGATCGGAGGCATTGAAGCAAAAATACCTTCCGAAGATGGTCAGTGGTGAAATGGTCACGGCCATTGCTATGACCGAACCAGGTGCAGGCTCCGATCTGCAAGGGGTGAAAACCACCGCAGTGCTTGATGGTGATGAGTACGTTATCAATGGCTCGAAAACCTTTATTACCAACGGCTTTCTCGCTGACTTAGTGGTGGTCGTGGCTAAGACCGATCCTACGGCAGGTGCCAAAGGCACCAGTTTATTTCTGGTTGAAGCAAATACCCCGGGTTTTGCCAAAGGTAAGCGGTTAGAGAAGGTCGGGATGAAGGCCCAAGACACCTCCGAGCTGTTCTTTCAGGATGTCCGCGTACCCAAAGAGAATCTTTTGGGGCAGGCAGGTATGGGCTTTGCCTATCTGATGCAGGAACTGCCGCAGGAGCGTTTGACTGTGGGCATAGGTGCGCTGGCATCGGCAGAGGCCGCTCTGCAATGGACGCTTGACTACACCCGTGAGCGTAAGGCGTTTGGTAAGGCCGTAGCTGATTTTCAGAATACCCGTTTTAAGCTGGCGGAAATGGCCACTGAAATTCAGATCGGTAAGGTCTTTGTTGATCGCTGCCTTGAGCTTCATTTGCAGGGCAAGCTTGATGTACCTACGGCGGCAATGCTCAAGTATTGGGGTACGGATTTGCAGTGCAAGGTGCTCGATGAATGTGTGCAGTTGCACGGTGGCTATGGCTTTATGTGGGAATACCCGGTGGCGCGCGCTTGGGCAGATGCCCGTGTGCAGCGGATATACGCAGGCACCAATGAAATCATGAAAGAGATCATTGCCCGCTCGCTTTGAAGTTAGGCCCAGCAATAACAACAATAATCCCGGCAATTGCCGGGATTATTGTAAGTGGCAGGGCTTAAGGCGCGGGGTTGGGTTGTGACTTGTGGATTGCGTTTATAGCCTCAAGTACTTCACTCGTTAGCGTTATTTCGCTGCTTTTCAGGTTGTTTTCTAGTTGATCCAGGGTAGTTGCGCCAATGATGTTGCTGGTGACGAATGCTCGTGAGGTGACAAATGCCAAGGCCATCTGCGCAGGGTCAAGGCCGTGCTCCTGGGCCAAGGCAACATAGCGTGCGCAGGCAGACTCCGTTTCCGGGTTGCTGTAGCGGGCAAATCGGCTAAAGAGGCTCAGGCGTGCACCTTCGGGGCGTGCGCCGTTGGCGTATTTGCCTGAAAGCATGCCAAATGCCAGTGGCGAGTAAGCCAGTAGTCCGCATTGCTCGCGAATGGCCACTTCAGCGAGGCCCACTTCAAAACTGCGGTTAAGCAAGTTGTAGGGGTTTTGGATCGATACGCTGCGGGCCCAGCCCCGGCTTTCAGCCAGTTCGAGAAACTTCATGGTGCCCCATGGTGTTTCGTTGGATAGGCCTATGTGGCGGATTTTGCCTGCTTTGACCTGCTCGTCGAGGGCTTCGAGCACCTCTTCGAGCGGGGTAAAGTCGCTGTCTTGATGCTTGTAATCGAGTTGGCCGAAGAAGTTGGTCGGGCGCTCAGGCCAGTGCAGCTGATAGAGGTCGATCCAGTCGGTCTGCAGGCGTTTAAGGCTTGCGTCGACGGCTGCGCGGATGTGCGTGCGGTTGTGTTTTAGCTTGCCGTCACGGATATAGTCGATGCCATTACCGGGTCCGGCAATCTTGCTGGCCAGCACCCAATCGGCGCGATCGCCGGTTTTGGCAAAGTACTCGCCAATAATCTGTTCCGTCTTGCTGTAGGTTTGCGCGCGTGGCGGTACCGGGTACATTTCGGCAGTATCGATAAAGTTGACGCCGTATGCTTTGGCTCGTTCAATCTGTGCGAAGCCTTCATCACGGGTGTTTTGCTCGCCCCACGTCATGGTGCCTAGGCAGATAGAACTCACTGAAATGTCTGTCTTGCCTAGTTTGCGAAAGTCCATTGAGCTGTCCTCTGGAAAAAGAGTTATACAATCAGGTTGCTAATTTTTTCGCAATCTGCATAATTGCGCAGCTCTTTCTGCAGTGGAAGTGATGCGCCGTCTGCCGAAGAAATCTTGCCGTGTAACGGACGCGCTGACCCGAGCCCCCGATAGCGTCTGTCTCCGGCTGCCTTTGACCTTGTCAAAGTACGCACTATTCAGTAAGATCCGCCGTCTTATTTATCAGGGCGGCCCCTGAGGCTATAAAGAATGAAAACTTTTACTGCTAAACCAGAAACAGTTAAGCGCGACTGGTTTGTCGTCGACGCTGCTGGTCAGACCCTGGGTCGTCTGGCTACCGAAATCGCTACCCGTCTGCGTGGCAAGCACAAGCCTGAATACACTCCGCACGTTGATACCGGCGACTACATCGTCGTAATCAATGCTGAGCAGGTACGTGTTACCGGTGCCAAGACTACCGATAAAATGTATTACTCTCACTCCGGTTTCCCGGGTGGCATCAAGTCGATCAATTTCGAAAAGCTGATCGCCAAGGCGCCAGAACGCGTGATCGAGACCGCGGTTAAAGGCATGTTGCCTAAAAACCCACTGGGTCGCGACATGTACCGTAAGCTGAAAGTCTATGCGGGCGCTGCTCACCCTCATACTGCTCAGCAGCCCCAAGAACTGAAGATTTAACGGAATAGTTCATTATGTCGGCGACTCAAAATTACGGCACTGGCCGTCGCAAGACTGCAACCGCACGCGTTTTCCTGCGTCCGGGTAATGGCAGCATCTCTATCAACAACCGCGCTCTGGACACCTTCTTCGGTCGCGAAACTGCCCGCATGGTAGTTCGCCAGCCGTTGGAATTGACCGAGATGACCGAAAAGTTTGATATCTTCGTTACCGTCGTTGGCGGTGGTGTAAGCGGTCAAGCTGGTGCAATCCGCCACGGTATCACTCGTGCGTTGATGGATTATGACGAAGCTCTGCGTCCAGCTCTGCGTAAAGCAGGTTATGTGACGCGTGATGCTCGTGAAGTTGAACGTAAGAAAGTTGGTCTGCGTAAAGCGCGTAAGCGTCCGCAGTACTCGAAGCGTTAATTTCGCTTCCTGCGTTCAAAAGCGCCCAGTTTCCTTTCGGAGCTGGGCGTTTTTTATGGGTGCTAAACTAGTCTGCGACATCGTGACGCATACATGATTTGTGCGCGTGCTAATGTGTTTAGAGCTTTTGGCTGGGTAATTACCTTGTCAGAAATGGGGCTTTTCTTTACCATTTGGCGAATTTTTTGCGCGACCAGAATTTTACTTAGTATAGGTCTGAATAACAGGCCACAAAGCTGATGGGAGACGACTGAATGAGCAATGACGGCGTGAATGCAGGCCGGCGTCGCTTCCTGGTAGCAGCCACCTCTGTGGTGGGTGCTGCAGGAGCGGTGGGTGCCGCGGTCCCGTTCGTGGGGTCATGGTTCCCGAGCGCTAAGGCCAAAGCTGCCGGTGCACCAGTGAAGGTGAACGTTAGCAAGGTCGAGCCGGGGCAGCAGATGATTGCTGAATGGCGGGGGCAGCCGGTATTTATCGTGCACCGCACTGAGGAGATCCTCGGCAACCTGACCAAGATCCATGACCGTATGGCCGATCCAGAGTCGAAAGCCTCTGTGCAGCCTACCTATGTGGATCCGGTCACGCGCTCGATTAAGCCAGAGTTGCTGATTCTTGTTGGTATCTGCACGCATCTGGGTTGTTCGCCGACTTTCCGTCCGGAAGTCGCTCCTGCAGACTTGGGGCCTGATTGGGTTGGGGGGTATTTCTGCCCTTGCCACGGCTCGCGTTACGACTTGGCGGGGCGCGTATACAAATCGCAGCCTGCTCCGTTGAATCTGCCAGTGCCGCCGTATTCGTATGATTCGGATAACATCGTCACCGTTGGCGTGGATCAGGAGAAAGCTTGATGAGCAAGTTCATGGAATGGGTTGATGCTCGCTTCCCCGCCACAAAAATGTGGGAAGACCACCTCAGCAAGTATTACGCACCGAAGAACTTCAACTTCTTCTACTTCTTTGGCTCGCTGGCCCTGTTGGTTCTGGTTAACCAGATCGTAACGGGTGTTTGGCTGACCATGAGTTACACGCCGTCGGCTGAAGAAGCATTTGCTTCGGTCGAATACATCATGCGTGACGTTGACTACGGCTGGATCTTGCGCTTGATGCACTCTACGGGTGCTTCGGCGTTTTTCATCGTGGTTTACATGCATATGTTCCGTGGCCTGCTCTATGGCTCATATCAGAAGCCCCGTGAGCTGGTTTGGGTCTTCGGTATGCTGATCTACCTGGCGCTGATGGCTGAAGCCTTTATGGGTTATCTGCTGCCTTGGGGTCAGATGTCGTACTGGGGTGCTCAGGTAATTATCTCGCTGTTCGGTGCTATCCCGGTTATCGGGGATGACCTGACTCAGTGGATTCGTGGTGACTACCTGATTTCGGGGATTACCCTGAACCGCTTCTTCGCCTTGCACGTAGTGGCCTTGCCGATCGTGATTCTCGGTCTGGTCGTGCTGCATATTCTGGCGTTGCACGAAGTGGGTTCGAATAACCCGGATGGCGTTGATATCAAGAAGCACAAAGATGAAAACGGTATTCCGTTAGACGGCATTCCTTTCCATCCGTACTACACCGTGAAGGATATCGTCGGTGTCGTGGTGTTCCTGTTTGTCTTCTGCGCGATTATCTTCTTCTTCCCTGAAATGGGTGGGTACTTCCTCGAGAAGCCTAACTTTGAAGCGGCTAACGCATTCAAGACGCCTGAGCACATTGCGCCGGTTTGGTATTTCACGCCGTTCTACGCAATTCTCCGTGCCATTCCTGACAAGCTCATGGGTGTAATCGCCATGGGTGCAGCCATTGCTGTGCTGTTCGTGTTGCCTTGGCTGGACCGCAGTCCTGTCAAATCGATGCGTTACAAGGGTTGGCTAAGTAAGATCTGGTTGCTGGTGTTCTGCATTTCCTTCGTCATCCTCGGTATTTTGGGTGTGTTGGCGCCGACTCCAACGCGTACGTTGATCTCGCAGATTTGTACTTTCCTGTATTTCGCGTACTTCATCCTGATGCCGTTCTACACCAGGATGGAAAAAACCAAACCGGTTCCGGATAGGGTGACTGGCTGATGAAAAAGCTATTTGCAGCAATGATTGTGGCGTTTTTGCCGGTTCTCGCTTTCGCCAACAGCGAAGGCGTGCACCTGGACAAGGTCGATATCGACCTGACAGACAAAGCCGCTATGCAAGATGGTGCGCGTACCTTTGCCAACTATTGCATGGGTTGCCACGGTGCCAAGTTCCAGCGTTTCGAGCGGGTTGCAGATGACCTGGGTGTTCCCCATGAAGTCATGCTTGAAAACGTCGTGTTCAATGGCGGTAAGATCGGTGACCACATGCAGAGCAGCATGCGCTCCGAAGATGCCAAGGGCTGGTTTGGTGCTGCGCCACCGGATCTGACGCTGGTTGCACGTGTGCGTGGCAATGATTGGTTGTATAGCTATCTGCGTAGCTTCTATGAAGACCCGGCGCGTCCAATGGGCGTGAACAATACCGTATTCCACAACGTGGGCATGCCTAACGTGTTGGTCGGATTGCAGGGTCGTCAGTACATGGGTTGCAAGCAGGTTCAGGTGGTTGAGGACGGCAAGAAGCAGTTCGATCCACTGACTGGTACGCCGATCACTCATCAGGCCTGTGACCAACTGGTCGTTGAGCCAAAAACAGGTTCGCTGACAGAGGAAGAGTTTGACGAGAAGATCAAAAACTTGGTGACCTTCCTGGCATACTCGGCTAACCCGGTGAAACTGGAAAGCCAGCGTATCGGTACCTATGTCCTGCTGTATCTTGCCTTCTTCTTCGTATTTGCTTACTTATTGAAGCGTGAATACTGGAAGGACGTGCATTAATCTGTTTGTCTCTGTTGTTGACCTGCGCGCCCTACTGGGCGCGCAGGTTTTTCTGCTCCACATAACCTAATAAGCGAGGAGGACCGCCATGGGCGTGACCAATCGGTTGGCCTGTTACTCCGACCCCGCCGACCACTATTCCCACCGCGTACGTATTGTGCTCGCCGAGAAGGGTGTCAGCGCCGAGATCATTTCTGTCGAGCCGGGTCGTTACCCGCCAAAGCTGCTTGAGGTAAATCCTTATGCCAGCTTGCCGACACTGGTTGATCGGGATTTGGCGTTGTATGAGTCGACTGTGGTAATGGAATACTTGGATGAGCGTTATCCGCATCCGCCACTTTTGCCGGTATATCCAGTGGCTCGTGCTAACAGCCGTCTGTTGATTCATCGTATTCAGCGTGACTGGTGTGCATTGGTTGATCTGATTCTCGATCCACGCAGTAAAGAGCCGGCTCGCGTGCAAGCGCGCAAGGAACTGCGCGAGAGTCTGACGGGTGTATCGCCGCTATTCGTCGACAAGCCGTACTTTCTAAGTGATGAGTTGAGCTTGGTAGACTGTTGCTTGCTGCCGATTCTCTGGCGTTTGCCGGTGTTGGGTATTGAGCTGCCAAAACCTGCTAAACCGCTGCTCGAATACATGGAGCGGCAGTTCGCCCGTGAGGCCTTCCAGGCCAGCTTGTCCACGGTTGAGCGTGATATGCGTTAACGCGCGAGGAGAGATCTATGAACTCGAGTCGTCCCTATCTTGTTCGTGCTCTGTATGAGTGGATCGTTGATAACGACTGCACGCCGCACCTGTTGGTCAATGCTGAATATCCCGGTGTGCAAGTGCCGGCAGGCTTCGCCAGCGATGGGCAGATAGTGCTTAATGTCTCGCCCAGTGCGGTTCGTCATTTGCATATGGATAACGAGGCGGTCAGTTTCGAGGGGCGCTTTGGTGGTGTGGCGCATACGCTGTATGTGCCGGGGCCGTCGATTCTGGCTGTTTACGCCCGCGAAAATGGTCAAGGCATGGTCTTTGACGTGGAAGTGCCGAGCGTTGACGAAAGTGAAGCGCAGGAAGGGCCGGACGATCAGGGGCCGCCGGAAACTGATCCGCCGCGGCCTAGTGGCAGGCCGAGCTTGAAGGTTGTGAAGTAGCTATATAGCCGTTAATGAAAAAGGCGATCCGAGGATCGCCTTTTTTGTGCCTGTAAGTGTCTAGTTGATGTACTGGAACAGCTTGATGACTTTCTGTACACCTGACACGCCCTGTACCACTTGCGTGGCGCTCTGGGCCTCCTGGCGCGTCACCAGACCTAGCATGTAAACGATGCCGTTTTCAGTTATGACCTTGATATTGGTGCTCGGCACATTGCTGTTGGCGAGCATTTCCGTTTTGATTTGTGCGGTTAGCAGGGAATCGTTGCTGCGTGCGATCAGTGAGGTCGGCGGCAGGATCTGCAGTTCGTTATAAACCTTTTTCACACCTTGAACGGTGTTGGCTGCCTTTTCGGCAGTTTGTTTAAGTTCTTCGCGCGGGGTTTGCCCTGCCAGCAGGACGATTCCGTTGTAGCTGCTGATGACAATGTGCGACGTAGGGCTGGTCAGGTCGGGGCTGGCGTTCTGAACGGCGGTGCGTACGTCAGGGTCGAGTAGTTTGTCGTCAATCGAGTTGCCGATGCTGCGGTTGCTGCAGCCGCTAACCAGCAAGGTTAACGCCAGTGCTGCAATAGTCAGTGGTGAACGGATCATTCTTCACTCCCAAAGAGTAGGCTGTCGATAAGGTCGCACAAGCAATGGATGGTCAGAAGGTGTACTTCCTGTATGCGTGCGGTGGATTTAGCTGGGACGCGGATTTCCACGTCCTCAGGCAGAAGCAGTGAGGCCATGTTGCCGCCATCACGGCCGGTGAGCGCTACGACTGTCATTTCGCGGTCATGGGCAGCCTGTATGGCCTGGATCACGTTGGCCGAGTTGCCGCTGGTGGATATGGCCAACAGTACGTCACCCGGCTGGCCGAGGGCACGTATCTGCTTAGAAAAAATCTCGTTGTAGCTGTAATCGTTGGCAATTGAAGTAATTGTCGAGCTGTCGGTGGTCAGTGCAATGGCTGGCAAGCTTGGGCGCTCACGTTCAAAGCGATTTAGCAGTTCTGAAGAAAAGTGCTGGGCGTCGCCGGCTGAGCCGCCATTACCACATGAGAGGATTTTGCCCTCGTTCAACAGGGCATTAACCATCGCCATGCTGCCTTGCTCGATGAGTGGTGCAAGGACTTCCATTGCCTGCTGTTTAGTGTCGATGCTGGCTTGGAATAACTGGTGAATACGGGCTTGCATATCCATCTAAGATGTCACCTTAAGTTTTGCGGGTGCAGAAATTTAAACGAGTCTGGGTGCTGCCTTACTGTGACCATCAATGGTCTGCGGGGTTAGCCGTCAAACGCATTTTTAATCCAATTCAATTGCAACTTGTCTTTGCTGGCGGCGCTTATGGCGACGACATCAAAGCGGCAGGGGTGTTGGTTCCAGCGTGATTCTTGTTGCAGGAAAGTCATGGCCGCTTGCGTGAGCTTCTTGCGCTTGCGGGTATCCACGCTTTCAGTTGCACCGCCCCAGGCATTGTGGTGGCGGTAGCGAACCTCGACAAATACTACTGTATCGGTGTCGAGCATGACCAGATCAAGCTCGCCGCACCTGCATCGCCAGTTTTTTGCGATGAGGTGCAGGCCGTGTTGTTCAAGGTGCTTGCGCGCCATAGCCTCGGCAGCGTTACCGCTGCTTTGGCTGCTGGAGCGATCAATCAAGCGGGGTTTCAGGCAGGCGTTGAATTTGGCCGCCAGTAAATTGTGCCCAAGGCAACTGGCGCACAACGCGTTGGCCGGGGTCCAGGCTAAGGCTGCCGGTAAGGCCGTCAATGCGCGTGCTTGGAAGCGCTTTTAGCTGGTTCAGGCGCGGTGCAAGGGTGAAGGCGTCTGCACCCATTGCGTAGAGGCGACCGAGGCTGCCACCGGCTTGCGGCCATTGGCTGACCACTTCTTGGCGGGTTGGGTCGTCTGTATTAAGCATCCATGGGGTTTCGCAAAACTGAATGCCTTCCATGTCCAGATACTGGGCTTGGTTGTACACGCCACTGTTGAGTGTCGACGTGGCGTAGACCGGCATATCGCCGGCGTACTGGAAGACCAGTGTTGGCTTGATCTGTTGCGCTTGCTGCGGAGTGGCTGCAAGAAATAGGAAGTCGACATCCTGGCGGCGTGCAGGTTGCGCGGCCACGTCAGTGCCGATTTTTTCTTCAATATTTTTGCTACGTGCTTCACTTTGGCGCAGTTGCAGCAGTTTGCCGACTTGTTGTGCCAGTTCTACGGGTTGGGCAATGCTTTGCGCTGCTAGCAGTTCACCACCTTGGGACTCCCAGCTTTCGCGGAATGCCGCTAGGACGCGGTTGCCCCAGTCGCCACTTGGTGCAAGTGCGATAGCGCGGCGCATGCCGTCAGCCCAGGCGCGTCGTGCTGCTTCGCGTGCTTCATCTTCAGCGGCGAGGCCAAACTGAAACAGTTGAGCGGGACCTTCCTGGTTGCTCTGGCTGTAGTTCAGGGCCAGCGTTGTGATGGGCAGTTGTTCGCGGCTGCTCAGCTGAGTCACAAGCTCTTTTTCCAGTGGGCCGACGACCAGTTGTACGCCGGCACTTTGTGCCTGCTGGTAGAAGCTGTCCATGGAGCTAATGCGCGAGCTGTCGTAAACCTGCACGTCGGGCAGTGTCTCGCCGGCTTGTTGGGCTTGGTAGTAGGCTGCCATAAAGCCGTCCCGAAGGGCGCGGCCGACACTGGAAAGCTTGCCTTCCTGCGGTAACAGCAGGGCAATCTGACCGATAGGCTTGCTCGATAGCTTTTTCAAGTCCTGCAGCGGTTTTGGCAGCTGGACAGCAGCTGGGTGATTGGGGTGAGTGGCGACCCAGTTATCAATTGCGCTCTGCTGTTGCTCTAGGGTTGCTGCGCTTTTCGATGCGCTGGCGAGTGCCAGCCAGCCGGTTAGGTCGGCATCACCGGTGGCTTGCAGTTGGTCAGCCGGTAGGCGTGAAACCAGCGCCCAAATTGCCTCGTGGTTGCTGTTGGCGGCTGTGGCATCTGTCAGCAGGGGCGCAATATAGATGCGCTCACGGGCTGCGGCAAGCAGTTGGCCATCTTGCTCAAGGGCGGTGGCGCGAGTGAGTTGGCTGCGCACTTGTTGCTCCACTGGCAGCTCGCCAAGCCGCTCAAAACTTGGGTGGCTCAGCGCTTGGAGGGCGGCTTTCGGGTTCTTTCTTGCCAGAGCCAATTGCGCAGTCAGCGTGCTCGCGAATATCTGCTGGGCTGGCTTGAGTGTCTCAAGTTGAACCTGCTCAAGTATGCTGCTGGAGCGGCCGAAGTCTTTCTGTTTATAGGCCTGGTCAGCAGCGGAAAGGCGCAATAAATTGGCCTCTTCGGTCTGAGCGTCTCCAGCTTCCTGAAGCAGTTGCTCAATGCTGGCTTGAGGGGTGCGCGGCAGTTCACCGACAGAGTTTGATGAGCTGGCACAGGCGGCAAGCAAGCCGACAAGGCAAAGAATGAGGAGCGGGCGCAGGCGGGCGATCATGTAAGCGTTCCTGATACTTGATCAAATGAGAGTTGAATTGTACCCAAGCTGAACCATTGGCGCGATGCCGGCAGCCCTACGGAACCGTTGAAAAATTACTGCGCTAGATATTACTGCGTTGAAAAACTGCTCAAAATGCTCATTTAGGGCAGCTAAACTGCGTTTTTCGCACCTTTTCGCCTTGTACTCTCGGCGCTCGTTTACTTTTTTCAGCGGCCCCTAAACGGGCTACAATGCGCGTTTTAGTGATAAATGAGGCGTGTGCAGTGACTTCTACAGATGCGTTGAGTTCAGCTTTGGGCACGCTTTATGTCGTTGCAACGCCCATTGGAAACCTGGAAGACATCAGTGCCCGCGCCTTGAAAGTGCTGGGTGATGTCGCGCTCATAGCTGCTGAGGATACGCGACACTCGGCGCGTTTGATGCAGCACTTTGGTCTGTCTACGCCGTTGGCTGCCTGTCATGAGCATAATGAGCGTGACCAGGGTGGCAAGTTCTTGCAGCGTTTGCAGGCGGGTGAAGATGTCGCCTTGATTTCAGATGCGGGTACGCCGCTGATTTCCGACCCCGGCTATCACCTAGTGCGCCAAGCGCGTGCTGCGGGTGTGGCGGTAGTGCCTGTTCCAGGTGCATGTGCATTGATTGCAGCTCTGTCGGCTGCTGGTTTGCCTTCAGATCGCTTCATATTTGAAGGTTTCTTGCCTGCAAAGTCGGCAGGTCGTCGTTCACGGCTTGAGCAGGTCAAGGAGGAGTCGCGCACGCTGATCTTCTATGAGGCGCCACACCGTATCGCTGAGTGTCTTGAAGACATGCGCTCTATCTTCGGTGATGAACGCCCTGCCTTGTTGGCCCGTGAGCTGACCAAAACCTTCGAAACCCTTAAAGGGTTGCCCTTGGCTGAGTTGAGTGCCTGGGTGGCGGCGGACAGTAATCAGCAGCGTGGTGAATGTGTTGTGCTGGTAGCGGGCTGGCAGGCGCCTGAAGGTGATGCCGTCAGTACGGAGGCGCTTCGCGTGCTTGATCTGCTATTAAAGGAAATGCCTTTGAAGCGAGCGGCGGCGTTGGCGGCTGAGATTACCGGTGAGCGCAAAAATGTGCTGTATCAGTTGGCGCTGCAGCGTCAGGCAGGGGAGTAGCCTTTACGGCGGCGGTGTTGGCGCGATGTGTAGCTTCGATTTTTGAAGCAGGTTGTGCCACTGGTTTCGAGGTTGATATCCAGGTTTTTAGCGCGCCAGTGCTCGGTTACGCTTGTTCTGAGGGCGAAGTGCAATTACCCTATGCGGCGGAGAGTCGATCGGACAGTCGCTGCTGCATTTCGTTCACGAGGTGTGGGGGAGGAAAGTCCGGGCTCCATAGGGCAGAGTGCCAGGTAACCCCTGGGAGGCGTGAGCCTACGGAAAGTGCCACAGAAAATAACCGCCTAAGCACTTCGGTGCCGGTAAGGGTGAAAAGGTGCGGTAAGAGCGCACCGCGCGGCTGGTAACAGTCCGTGGCTAGGCAAACCCCACTCGGAGCAAGACCAAATAGGGTTTCATTGGCGTGGCCCGCGCTGAAACCGGGTAGGTTGCTAAAGGCGTGCAGTGATGTACGTCGTAGAGGAATGACTGTCCTCGACAGAACCCGGCTTACAGATCGACTCTCCACCTTTCTTCTTAGTAGTACGCTTGGTGTCCATCCTTGCGATTCTAATACCCAAATAGTCTTACTCTTAACAAACTACTTTAAGTTTGAAGTGCAGCTGTATGTTTGTACTGATATTTGACTTTGGAATGTCGTCTTAAGCTGTTCTCCCACCTTCGTAAAATTCGCTAAATCTCCGTTCTATAAGGATTTTTCCCTGTTTAAGCACCTTGACGGTGGGGTATGCGCGTTCCTATAGTGTGCGCAGGTGGTAAGAAGTGGCGGAAAGTGGGTTTTTTGGGCATGGAAAGCTAAATAACAAGGGGAAACGCAATCGTGTTTCGTGGAGCCAACACCATAAGTCTCGACGCAAAAGGTCGACTCGCGATGCCAAGCCGGTATCGGGACGAGCTCGTGTCGCGCTGTGCTGGCCAGTTAATTATCACCATTGATGCGATTGACCCTTGTTTATGTGTGTATCCATTGCCTGAGTGGGAGCTGATTGAAGCCAAGCTTCGTGAGTTAGCTTCTTTCCGTGAAGAAAACCGTCGTCTTCAGCGCTTACTGATCGGTAATGCGGTCGATCTTGAGCTTGATGCCAGTGGTCGCTTTCTGGTGCCGCCCCGTTTGCGCGAATACGCCAAGCTGGACAAGCGTGCCATGTTGGTCGGCCAACTCAATAAATTTCAATTGTGGGATGAAGATTCCTGGAATGCAGTGGCAGATGCCGATCTGGCAGCTATCAAGCAACCGGGTGCTTTGTCTGACGATCTACGTGACTTGATCCTGTGACTATGAATAGCGACTTTCGCCATATAACCGTGCTACTCGACGAGGCTGTCGCGGGGCTGGCTGTGCGAGCTGATGGTCGTTATATGGATGGCACGTTTGGGAGGGGCGGGCATAGCCGGCTCATCCTCGAATCGCTTGGCCCTGATGGCCTATTGCTAGGGTTTGATAAAGATCCCCTGGCAATCGCCACGGGGGATGCGCTAGCGGCCGAAGACGGCCGCTTTGTCGTTGTGCAGAGAAGTTTTGCGGAACTTTCTGCTGAGGCGTCTGTCCGCGACTTGTCGGGCAAGGTCAGTGGCATTCTGCTGGACTTGGGTGTTTCTTCGCCGCAGCTTGATGATGCTGCCCGCGGTTTCAGCTTCCTCAATGATGGCCCGCTGGATATGCGCATGGATCCGGAGCGCGGTGTCAGTGCTGCGCAGTGGATTGCCACTGCCAGCGAAGAGGAAATTGCCCGGGTTTTTAAAGAGTACGGCGAAGAGCGTTTTGCTAAGCGCATGGCGCGTGCAGTGGTTATGCGTCGCACTGAACAGCCGTTCGAGCGCACCGCAGATCTGGCGCAAGTGCTGACCGTGGCTAATCCTGCCTGGGAAAAGGGCAAGAATCCTGCGACGCGTGCATTCCAGGGGCTGCGCATTTATATCAATAACGAGTTGGGTGACCTTGAGCTCGGCCTCGATGCGGCGCTGGAAACCCTCGAAGTCGGCGGCCGCCTGGTGGTCATCAGCTTCCACTCGCTGGAAGACCGGATTGTTAAGCAGTTCATGCGTAAACACGCCAAGGGCGAGCAAGACAAGCTGCCCCGTGATTTGCCGATTATTCCAAAAGCCTTTGAGCCGCGGTTAAAGCTGATTGGCAAGCCTGTATTCGCCTCAGAAGCAGAGCTTAAGGCAAATCCACGTTCACGTAGCGCCGTCATGCGGATCGCGGAGAAGTTGCGGTGAACCTGCGCATGGCTAAATCCGTCCCGCGCGGCAGCGTGCTGATGTTGGCGCTATTTATTGCCGTGCTGGGTTCGGCGCTGGGCGTATCTTATTGCGCGCATTGGAATCGCCAATTGCTCAATGAGCTTTATTCAGAGCTAAGCGAGCGGGATAAAGCGCAGGCCGAATGGGGTCGCTTGATCTTGGAGCAGAGTACCTGGACCGCCCATAACCGCATTGAAACACTGGCCAGCGAGCAGTTGCACATGCGCATCCCGGATGCTGCCGAAGTGCGGATGGTGAAGCCATGATCAAGCTTGAAGGGGCACTTTACCCTTGGCGCTTTCGTCTGGTTTTACTGCTCTTGGCTGCCATGGTTGGAGCTATTGTCTGGCGCATTGTTGATCTGCAGATTTTTGACCATGACTTCCTTCAGGCACATGGTGATGCCCGCAGCGTTCGACATATTCCCATTCCAGCGCACCGCGGCCTGATGACAGATCGCAATGGTGAGCCATTGGCGGTGAGTACCCCGGTGACGACGCTTTGGGCCAACGGCAAAGAGTTGCAAGCCGCTAAAGATATGTGGCCAACCCTGGCTGAGGCCTTGGGCCAGAATCCGGATGATTTTGCCAAGCGCCTCCAGGCTCACGCTAAGCGTGAGTTTATGTATTTGGTGCGCGGCTTGACCCCAGAGCAAGGTCAGAAAATTCTCGACCTAAAAGTGCCTGGGGTTTACTCAATTGAAGAGTTCCGTCGCTTCTACCCAGCAGGCGAAGTGGCTGCGCATGTTGTGGGCTTTACCGACGTAGATGATCGTGGGCGTGAGGGCATGGAGCTGGCCTTTGATGATTGGCTGGCGGGTGTGCCGGGCAAACGTCAGGTGCTCAAAGACCGTCGTGGACGCTTGATTAAAGATGTACAGGTGACCCAGAACGCTAAAGCCGGTAAGGCTTTAGCGTTGTCGATTGACCTGCGCCTGCAGTATCTCGCGCACCGCGAGTTGAGAAATGCATTGGTCGAGTTCGGTGCCAAAGCGGGCAGCCTGGTGATGATCGATGTGAAAACCGGCGAAATTCTGGCCATGGTTAACCAGCCGACCTATAACCCAAACAATCGAAGCACCATCCATCCGGCGGCAATGCGTAACCGGGCTATGACCGATCTGTTTGAGCCAGGCTCGACCGTCAAGCCGTTCTCAATCAGCGCTGCGCTGGAATCCGGTCGCTGGAAACCAACCGACACAGTGAACGTGGCACCCGGCTGGCTGCGAGTCGGCAGGTACACCATCCGCGATGTATCGCGTAACAGTGGTGTGCTCGACCTGACCGGAATCTTGATCAAGTCGAGTAACGTCGGGGTCAGTAAGGTTGCGTTTGATATCGGTGCTGAGTCGATCCATGACGTCATGCGTCAAGTGGGTTTCGGTCAGGATACCGGCCTTAGCTTCCCAGGTGAGCGCGTTGGTAATCTGCCGACCCACCGCAAGTGGGGGCAGGCGGAAACCGCAACCCTGGCCTATGGCTATGGACTGTCAGTGACTGCGGTGCAACTCGCTCACGCCTATACGGTATTGGCCAACAATGGCCGTTTGGTGCCTTTGTCGCTGATTCGCGTCGATAAAACGCCAGATAGCGTGCAGGTTATTCCAGAAGAAATTGCCACGACCGTGCAGGGCATGTTGCAGCAAGTGATTGAGGCGCCGGGCGGTGTCTACCGGGCAAAAGTGCCGGGTTATCATGTGGCTGGCAAGAGCGGGACCGCCCGTAAAACCACCGCCGGTACCAAGGGTTACACCCCGCATGCCTACCGCTCGCTGTTTGCCGGCTTCGCCCCTGCGCACAACCCGCGTATTGCACTGGCTGTCGTCATCGACGAACCGACCAAAGATGGTTATTACGGCGGCTTGGTTTCTGCGCCGGTATTCAGCCGTGTCATGGCTGGAGGTTTGCGGTTGATGAATGTGACGCCAGACAACCTGCCATCTGAAGAAGACGTGAAAACAGTTGACGCCTCATCGAGTAAGGGAGGGCGCGGCTAATGCCAATGCCTCTTAATCAGCTGTTACCTAAAGCCAGCAGCAGCGTATTGATACGCGAGTTGACGCTGGACAGTCGCAAAGTGCGTCCGGGCGATTTGTTTTTGGCTGTGCCGGGAATGAGTCAGGACGGTCGCGAGCATATTGCCGATGCGCTAGAGCGTGGTGCGGCAGCCGTTGCCTATGAAGCCGGTGGCGCTTTCGATATGAGTGTCGATAACGCTGAGCTGGTTGCGATTAAAGACTTGGCCGGTCAGTTGTCGGCGATCGCCGGACGCTTTTATGGCGAGCCGAGTCGCGGTTTGCACATGATCGGCATTACCGGCACTAACGGTAAAACCAGTGTGAGCCAACTGCTGGCGCAGGCGCTGGATACCCTTGGCGAGCGCTGCGGAATTGTCGGCACCCTGGGCAACGGCTTTTATAACGGCCTGGCTCAAGGTTTGCATACCACGCCTGACCCGATCGGGGTTCAGGCGGTACTGGCCGATCTGAAAAAATCCGGGGCGCGTGCGCTGGCGATGGAAGTGTCTTCGCACGGGCTTGATCAAGGTCGAGTGGCCGCGCTGGATTTCAATGTGGCCGTGTTCACGAACCTGTCCCGTGATCATCTTGATTACCACGGCACTATGGAAGCCTACGGTGCAGCCAAGGCCAAGCTGTTCGCGTGGTCGAGCCTGCGTTGCCGGGTCATTAATCTGGATGATGCATTTGGCCAGCAGCTTGCCAAACAGGCCCATGAATCGCGCCTGATCAGTTACAGCCTCGATAATGCAGACGCTTACCTGCACTGCCGTGATGTGCAGTTTGATGACCAAGGTGTACGAGCTACATTGGTCACTCCGCGTGGCGAAGGCAGCTTGCGCAGCTCCTTGCTGGGCCGTTTCAACCTGAGCAACTTGCTTGCGGTTGTTGGCGCGTTGCTCGGGCTGGACTACGCGCTGGATGAAATCCTCAAGGTGTTACCAAGTCTGCAAGGGCCGATTGGCCGCATGCAGCGTCTTGGTGGGCAGGAAGTGGCCGGGGTTAAACAGCCGCTGGTCGTAGTTGACTACGCGCACACCCCGGATGCACTTGAAAAAGTACTCGAAGCCTTGCGCCCACACGTTAAGGGCCAACTGCTCTGCGTATTCGGCTGCGGTGGCGACCGCGATCGCGGCAAGCGTCCGTTGATGGCTGCCGTTGTCGAACGTTTGGCGGATCAAGTGATAGTCACTGATGACAATCCGCGTAGCGAAGCGCCGGAACAGATCTTCGCGGATATTCGTGACGGTTTGGTTAATCCCGAACAAGCACAGTTTATTGCGGGCCGCGGTGCTGCTATCGCCCAAGTGATCGGCGCTGCCAGCCGCGATGATGTCGTGGTGTTGGCCGGTAAGGGGCACGAGGACTATCAAGAGATCAACGCAGTTCGCCAGCCATTCTCTGATCTGCAAGAAGCAGCTAAAGCCTTGTCTGCATGGGAGGTGTCCCATGCTTAAAGCCCTTCGGCTGAGCGAAGTCGCGGATGCGTTGAATGCGCGCCTGATTGGTCAAGACTGCACGTTTGCGGCAGTCGGTACCGACAGTCGCTCGATCAAGCCCGGACAACTCTTTGTTGCCCTGACCGGGCCGAATTTTGATGGCCACAATTATCTGGCTGATGTCAGTGCCAAGGGTGCTGTTGCGGCACTGGTTGAGCGTGAAGTAGCGGACGCACCACTGCCTCAGTTGCTGGTTGCTGATACGCGCCATGCGTTGGGGCAGTTGGGGGCACTCAATCGCCAGGCATTTGGTGGCCCATTAGCTGCGGTTACCGGCTCCAGCGGTAAAACCACTGTCAAAGAAATGCTCGCCAGCATCCTGCGCGAGGCCTTTGTTGAGCATGGCGACGCAGTGTTGGCCACGCGCGGTAACCTGAACAACGAGTTGGGTGCACCGCTTACGTTGCTGGAATTGGGGCCTGAGCATAAAGCTGCGGTGATCGAATTAGGCGCATCCGGTGTGGGCGAAATCGCATACACCGTGGCCTTGGCCCAGCCACATGTGGCAATTATCACCAATGCCGGCACTGCCCATGTGGGTGAGTTTGGTGGCCCAGAGAAAATCGTTGAAGCTAAAGGTGAGATTCTGCAAGGCCTCGGTGATGACGGCATTGCAGTGCTTAATCTTGACGATAAGGCGTTTGCAACTTGGGCTGACAAGATTAAAGGCAAGCGTGTTTTGAGTTTCTCAATGCATAACACTGCAGCTGATTTCTTCGCCTCAGAAATTGCACGTGACTGCCGCGGTTGCCCTAATTTCCATCTGCACAGCGAGCAAGGGCAAGCGCGCATTCAGCTTAACCTTTTGGGTGAGCATAATGTCAGCAATGCCTTGGCTGCCGCCGCTGCTGCCAGCGCATTATCAGTGCCACTGGTCGATATCAAAACTGGCTTGGAAGCATTGCTTCCGGTCAAGGGCCGCGCTGTGGCGCAGCTCACCGAAACGGGCATGCGCGTCATCGATGACAGCTACAACGCCAACCCTGCGTCTATTTGCGCAGCGATCGATATCCTCGCCGGTTTTTCGGGTCGCAAGGTGTTGGTCCTCGGTGATATGGGGGAGTTGGGCGCTTGGGCTGAGCAGAGCCATCGCGATGTTGGCCAATATGCCAAAGGCAAAGTGGACGTGCTCTATGCCGTCGGCCCGCTGATGACTTACGCCGTTGAAACATTTGCAGCTAATGGACGGCATTTCGCAGATCAGGCCAGCCTGATCGAGGCGTTAAAAGCTGAGAACAATGACAGCACAATTCTAATTAAAGGTTCACGCAGCGCGGCGATGGAAAACATCGTAGCGGCGCTGTGCGGCACGTCTGGGGAGAAACACTAATGCTGCTGCTGCTGGCTGAGTACCTGCAACAGTTCCACACTGGCTTCGCGGTGTTTCAATACCTGACACTGCGCGGAATTCTGGGTGTGCTAACCGCCTTGGCACTGTCGCTGTGCCTGGGGCCGTGGATGATCCGCACCCTGCAAATCCGTCAGATTGGCCAGTCGGTGCGTAACGACGGCCCGCAGTCGCATTTGTCAAAGAAGGGCACGCCCACCATGGGTGGTGCGTTGATTTTGTCGGCGATTGCGGTCAGCACCTTACTTTGGGCTGATCTCAGCAATCGCTATGTGTGGGTGGTCTTGGCTGTGACGTTGCTGTTCGGTGCCATTGGCTGGGTCGATGATTACCGCAAAGTGATCGAGAAAAACTCCCGTGGCTTGCCGAGCCGTTGGAAGTATTTCTGGCAGTCGGTGTTTGGTCTGGGCGCAGCAATCTTTCTGTTCGTGACTGCACAAACCCCAGTCGAAACCACGCTGATTCTGCCACTGCTTAAGGATGTCAGCATTCCGCTGGGTGCTGGCTTCGTGATCCTGACGTATCTGGTGATTGTCGGTTCGAGTAACGCGGTCAACCTGACAGATGGCCTCGACGGTCTGGCCATTCTTCCAACCGTAATGGTCGGCGGTGCGCTGGGCATCTTTTGCTACCTGTCGGGCAACATCAAGTTTGCCGATTACCTGCTGATTCCCTACGTGCCGGGCGCTGGCGAGCTGATCGTGTTCTGCGCTGCCTTGGTCGGTGCAGGGTTGGGTTTTCTCTGGTTCAACACCTATCCCGCCCAAGTCTTTATGGGTGACGTGGGGGCACTGGCGCTGGGGGCTGCGCTTGGCACCATCGCGGTGATCGTGCGCCAGGAAGTGGTGCTGTTCATCATGGGCGGGGTGTTTGTGATGGAAACCCTGTCGGTGATCATTCAGGTCGCATCTTTCAAATTGACCGGCAAGCGGGTGTTCCGCATGGCCCCGATTCACCACCATTTTGAGCTCAAGGGCTGGCCTGAACCAAGGGTCATCGTTCGTTTCTGGATCATCACCGTGATTTTGGTGTTGATCGGCCTATCCACTCTTAAGCTGCGTTGAGAAAAAGATGAGCCTGATTGCTTCTGACCACTTCCGCATTATTGTCGGCCTCGGCAAGAGCGGCATGTCTCTGGTGCGCTACCTAGCGCGCCAGAACGTGCGCTTTGCAGTGGTTGATACGCGTGCGAATCCGCCGGAGCTGAGCACCTTGCGTGAGCAGTTCCCGCAGGTGGAAGTGCGTTGTGGTGATCTCGACGTCGAATTCTTGTGCCGGGCCAGTGAGCTGTTGGTCAGCCCGGGAATTGCGCTGGCAACGCCTGCCCTGCAAGAAGCGGCGAAGCGTGGGGTAAAGCTCTCCGGTGATATCGAAATATTTGCCCGCAACGCCAAAGCGCCGATCATTGCGATCACAGGCTCCAATGCGAAAAGCACGGTAACCACCTTGGTCGGTGACATGGCGTTGGCGGCCGGTAAGAAGGTTGCTGTCGGCGGCAATTTGGGCACCCCAGCCCTCGACTTGCTGGATGATGACGTTGAGCTCTACGTCATGGAGCTGTCGAGCTTTCAGCTGGAAACCACTGATCAGCTAAATGCTGAAGTGGCAACTTGCCTGAACATCAGCGAAGACCATATGGATCGCTACAGTGGCTTGCCGGCTTATCACTTGGCCAAGCACCGGATTTTCCGTGGCGCCAAGCAGGTCGTGGTTAACCGTGATGATCCCCTCTCGCGGCCACTGATCGCTGATCAGGTGCCTTGCTGGAGTTACGGTCTGGGTAAGCCCGACTTCCAGCGCTTCGGTTTAATTGAAGAGAATGGCGAGAAATTCCTTGGCTTCAAGTTTGAACGCTTGATGCCCGTGCGCGAGTTGAAGGTTCGGGGTGCGCATAACCAGTCGAATGCCTTGGCCGCCTTGGCCTTGGGTCATGCAGTTGGCCTGCCAATGGCTGCGATGCTCGATACGCTGAAAAGCTTTACGGGTTTGGTGCACCGCTGCCAGTGGGTGGGTGAGCGTCGGGGTGTCAATTATTACGATGACTCCAAAGCCACCAATGTTGGCGCGGCATTAGCGGCCATCGAAGGCTTGGGCGCTGATATCCAAGGCAAGCTGGTATTGATTGCGGGTGGCGATGGCAAGGGTGCTGATTTCTCGGCGCTGGCCAAACCTGTCGCCAGTTTCTGTCGTGCTGTCGTACTGCTGGGGCGTGATGCCGAGCGTTTGGCCGAAGCACTGGGCGATGCGACGCCGTTGATCAAGGTTAAAACCCTTGAAGAGGCGGTACAGCGTAGTGCTGAGTTGGCCGAATCTGGCGATGCAGTGTTGCTGTCGCCAGCCTGCGCCAGTCTCGACATGTTCAAAAACTTTGAAGAACGCGGCCGTTTGTTCAGCCAGGCAGTGGGGGGGCTCAACTGATGTTGTCCTTCCTGCGTCCTTATCCTTCACCGCTTTTCAGTCGTCGCGGCTTTGACATGGACTTTGGCCTGCTGGCTGGGTGCTTGGCGCTGCTGGGCTTAGGGTTGGTGATGATTTCATCGGCCTCCACAGAAGTGGCCGCCGTTAACACCGGCAATCCGCTCTACTACATGATTCGCCACCTTATATACCTGCTGATTGGTCTGGGTGCGGCGGGCGTTGTCGTCATGATTCCGCTGGCAACTTGGCAGCGTTGTGGTTGGATTCTGTTGATTGCTGCAATTGGCTTGCTGGTGATGGTGTTGATTCCTGGCGTTGGCCGTGAGGTAAATGGCTCGATGCGCTGGATCGGTTTCGGTGCCTTCAACATCCAGCCATCTGAAATCGCCAAAGTGTTTGCGGTGATTTACCTCGCTGGGTATCTGGTTCGTCGTCAGGAAGAGGTTCGCGAAAGCTGGGCCGGTTTCTTCAAGCCTTTTGTCGTGTTGCTGCCGATGGCCGCCTTATTACTGGCTGAGCCAGACTTTGGTGCCACAGTGGTTATGTTTGGGGCTGCTGCAGCGATGTTGTTCCTTGGTGGTGTTGGCTTGTTCCGCTTTGGACTCATGGTGTTGCTGGCCAGTGGCGCGGTCTTTGCGCTGGTGCAGGATCCGTATCGCTGGGCGCGTATGACAAACTTTGCCGACCCTTGGGCCGATCAGTTCGGTGCAGGCTATCAGCTAAGTCAGGCGTTGATTGCCTTTGGTCGTGGCGAGTGGTTTGGTGTGGGCTTGGGTAACAGCGTGCAGAAGCAGTTCTACCTGCCAGAAGCGCACACTGACTTCGTGTTTTCGGTGCTTGCCGAAGAACTGGGCATGGTCGGTGCGCTGGTGACTGTCGCCTTGTTTGTTTTTGTATGCGTTCGTGCACTCTATATCGGCTTGTGGGCTGAACGGGCTAAGCAGTTCTTTGCTGCTTACACCGCTTATGGCCTGGCTTTCCTGTGGATTGGTCAGTTCCTGATCAATATCGGGGTGAATATTGGTCTGCTGCCTACCAAAGGGCTGACGCTGCCATTTCTGAGTTACGGCGGTAGCTCGCTGGTGATCTGTTGCATCAGTCTGGCGCTGTTGTTGCGTATCGAGTGGGAGTGCCGCAATCAGTTCGGCAGTGAGGACGTTGAGTTTACCGAGTCGGACTTCGCTGAAGAGCAGCCAGCAAAACTGAGTACTGCCAAGGAGGCCAATCATGCGCGGTAATGTGCTGATTATGGCCGGTGGTACCGGTGGGCATGTATTCCCAGCATTGGCCTGCGCTGCTGAGTTTAAAGCCCGTGGCTATAGCGTCCACTGGTTGGGTACGCCGCGCGGTATTGAAAACGAATTAGTGCCTGGCGCCGGGTTGCCGCTGCACCTGATCAATGTTTCAGGCCTGCGCGGTAAGGGTAAGTTGTCGTTGCTCAAGGCACCTTTTCAGCTGCTTAAGGCACTGTTTCAGGCGCGCAAGGTCATGCGTGAGCTTAAGCCTGTTTGCGTCCTGGGTATGGGGGGCTACGTGACGGGTCCTGGCGGTTTGGCTGCCAAGTTGGCCGGTGCGCCACTGATCATCCATGAGCAAAATGCGGTGGCGGGTACAGCGAATCGTAGCCTGGTGCCATTTGCGTCCCGTGTGTGTGAAGCCTTCCCTAACACCTTTTCGGCTTCTGCTAAACGCCGCACTACCGGCAACCCGGTGCGTGAAGAGCTGTTTATCGAAACGCCACGTGACAGTTTGCAGAACCGCAAGCCAAGGTTGCTGGTGATGGGCGGTAGTTTGGGCGCTGAACCCCTTAATAAATTACTCCCCGCCGCTCTGGCGCAAGTGCCTGCCGAGCTGCGACCTGAGGTGTTCCATCAGGCCGGTAAGCAACACGCTGATATTACTGGCGAACGTTATCGCGAAGCGGGCGTCGAAGCGCAGGTCGCCCCTTTTATCAAGGACATGGCGCAGGCCTATGGCTGGGCTGATTTGGTGGTTTGCCGTGCGGGTGCGCTGACCATCAGTGAGTTGGCGGCTGCCGGTCTGGTGTCATTTTTGATCCCGCTGCCTCACGCCATCGACGATCACCAAACCCGCAATGCAGATTATCTGGTGAGTGAGGGCGCTGCCGTCCTCCTTCCACAACGCTCCACTGATGCAGCCGCGCTTGCTGCACAGCTGACTGAGGTTTTGATGCACACCGAACAACTGACCGCCATGGCCGCCAAGGCACGCAAACTGGCGAAACCTGATGCAACCCGCACTGTCGTCGATATCTGCCTGGAGGTGGCCCGTGGTTGAGAACCAAAAAGCTTATCCACAGCCTGAGATGCGCCGTATTCGTCGAATCCACTTCGTGGGTATTGGCGGGGCTGGTATGTGCGGTATCGCCGAAGTGTTGCTGAACCTTGGCTATCAAGTCTCTGGCTCCGACCTAAAAGAATCGCCCGTAACCGAGCGCCTGCAAAACTTTGGTGCGCAGATCTTTATTGGCCACCGTGCAGAAAACGCTGAGAGCGCTGATGTGTTGGTGGTCTCCAGTGCGATCAATACTGCTAACCCGGAAGTGGCCGTGGCCCTCGAGCGGCGCATTCCCGTGGTGCCGCGCGCCGAGATGCTGGCTGAGTTGATGCGTTATCGTCATGGCGTCGCGGTTGCAGGCACCCACGGCAAAACCACCACGACCAGCTTGCTGGCCTCAGTATTTGCCGCCGGTGGTCTTGACCCAACCTTCGTCATTGGTGGTCGCCTCAACGCAGCAGGGACCAATGCCCAGTTGGGCACGAGCCGTTATCTGATCGCTGAAGCTGACGAAAGCGATGCCAGCTTCTTGCACTTGCAGCCAATGGTTGCAGTGGTCACCAACATCGACATGGACCACATGAGCACGTACGAAGGGGACTTCAATCGCTTGAAGAAGACCTTCATCGAGTTCTTGCACAACCTGCCGTTTTACGGCCTGGCTGTGATGTGTGTGGATGACCCGGTGGTGCGCGAAATTCTGCCCCATGTCGCACGTCCTACCATGACTTACGGTTTTGATGAGGGCGCTGATGTGCGCGCAATCAACGTCCGTCAGCAAGGCATGCGGACGTTCTTCACTGTGTTGCGCCGCGACAACGAGCCTTTGGACGTTTCGGTCAACATGCCGGGCGATCACAATGTGCTCAATGCCCTGGCAACTATTGCCATTGCCACTGACGAAGGCATTACAGACGAGGCGATCGTCCAAGGGTTATCTGGCTTCCAAGGTGTTGGCCGACGCTTTCAGGTGTACGGCGAGCTGCCGGTTGAAGGCGGTGAAGTGATGTTGGTTGATGACTACGGTCACCACCCGCGTGAAGTCGCAGCAGTGATCAAAGCCGTTCGTGGCGGCTGGCCTGAGCGCCGCCTGGTCATGGTTTACCAGCCACACCGCTTCAGCCGCACCCGCGATCTGTACGACGACTTTGTGCAGGTGCTCGGTGAAACCAATGTGCTGCTGTTGATGGAAGTGTATCCAGCCGGTGAGGAGCCTATTCCGGGTGCCGATAGCCGTCAGCTGTGCCACAGCATCCGTCAACGTGGGCAGTTGGACCCTATTTACATAGAGCGCGGTGTGGACCTCGCGCCATTGATCAAACCACTGCTACGTGCCGGTGACATCTTGCTGTGCCAAGGCGCTGGCGATATCGGTGGTTTGGCTCCACAACTGTTGCAGAGCCCGCTGTTCAGCGTGTCAGCAGGTAAGTCGAAATGAGTGATTTGAAGTCAAAGCTGCCTGTCAGCGCATTCGGTCGTGTTGCCGTGTTGTTCGGCGGCAAGAGTGCTGAGCGCGAAGTTTCACTGAAGTCAGGCAATGCAGTATTGAAGGCCCTGCAAGCTGCGGGCGTTGATGCCTTCGGTATCGATGTTGGCGATGACTTGCTGCAGCGCTTGCTCAGCGAAAAAATTGATCGCGCCTTTATTGTGCTGCATGGCCGTGGTGGTGAAGACGGCAGCATGCAGGGTCTGCTTGAGTGTGCCGGGATTCCTTATACCGGCAGCGGCATTCTGGCCTCGGCTTTGGCGATGGACAAGCTGCGGACCAAGCAGGTGTGGCAGAGCCTTGGCTTGCCGACGCCTCGCCACGCGGTATTGGCCAGCGTTGAAGATTGCCAAGCGGCAGCCAGTGAGCTGGGTATGCCGTTAATCGTCAAGCCTGCCCATGAAGGTTCGAGCATCGGCATGGCCAAGGTTAACAGTGCCGATGAGCTGGTTGCTGCTTGGAAAGATGCCAGCCAGTACGACAGCCAGGTTCTGGTTGAACAGTGGATCCACGGCCCTGAATACACCATCGCCACATTACGCGGTCAGGTGCTGCCACCCATTGGCTTGGGCACCCCGCACACCTTTTACGACTACGACGCCAAGTACTTGGCCAATGACACTCAGTACCGCATCCCGTGCGGCCTGGATGCGACCAAGGAGCAAGAGCTCAAAGTGCTCACCGAACGTGCTTGCGAAGCCGTGGGTGTGCAGGGTTGGGCGCGCGCAGATGTGATGCAAGACGCCAGCGGCGCCTTCTGGTTGCTTGAAGTCAACACCGTGCCGGGCATGACCGATCACAGCTTGGTGCCGATGGCCGCTCAGGCCGCTGGCTTGGATTTTCAACAGTTGGTGTTGGCGATTTTGGCCGACAGTATTGAGGCTCGGGGTTAAGTCATGAACGCCATTGCCCGCCACCAGCCAGGAGCGACTCGTGCACCCGTACGCGGTAAGCCTGCGCAGCGCGGTGCGAGCCGTTTGGTGGATAAGGCGCCGATAGGTTCGCGTTTGCGCAAACCTAATCTGACCCTGCTCAAACGTCTGGCTTGGCCTTTGTTGCTGCTGGCGCTGGGCTTTGGTGCCTATGAGCTGTCAGTGCGCTTGATGCCTTATGCCGACCGGCCGATTGCCAAAGTCAGCGTGGAAGGCGATTTAAGCTACGTCAGCCAGAAAGCAGTGCAGCAGCGGATTGCGCCATTCATCAAAGCCAAGTTTTTCAGTGTCGATTTGATGGGGATGCGTCACGAACTCGAAAGCATGCCCTGGATCGCTAGTGCGGCGGTGCGTCGGGTGTGGCCAGACCAGATTGTAGTCAGCCTCGAAGAGCAAATGCCGATTGCCCGTTGGGGTGATGGCTCGCTGTTGAACAACCAAGGCCAGGCGTTCGCGCCAGAAGAATTGGCTCATTACGAACATTTACCGCAGTTGTACGGTCCTAAGCGTGCGCAACAACGGGTTATGCAGCAATACCAAGTGCTTAGCCAAATGTTGCGGCCCATGGGGTTTTCAGTTGCACGGCTTGAACTGCGTGAGCGCGGAAGCTGGTTTTTAGTGACATCGCAGGGGGTTGAGCTGCTGTTGGGGCGTGATCACCTGGTCGAGAAAATGCGCCGTTTTATTGCCATTTACGACAAAGAATTGAAAGAGCAAATCGCGAATATCGCGCGTATCGATCTGCGTTACTCCAACGGCTTGGCCGTTGCGTGGCGTCAGCCGGACGCGCCCACGGCGGCTGAAACCGCTGCTGTGCAGTGAATCAGGAGAAGGCAATAAACATGGCAAACGTTGAGAGTGGCAAGATGATCGTCGGCCTCGACATTGGCACCTCTAAAGTGGTGGCGCTGGTGGGCGAAGTTACCCCAGACGGCCAACTAGAGATCGTCGGTATCGGTACGCATCCATCACGCGGCCTGAAGAAGGGTGTGGTGGTCAATATCGAGTCGACGGTGCTGTCGATCCAGCGTGCGGTCGAAGAGGCCCAGTTGATGGCTGGTTGCCGTATTCACTCGGCATTCGTTGGCGTGGCGGGTAATCACATCCGCAGCCTCAACTCACACGGCATCGTCGCTATCCGTGATCGTGAAGTGAGCCGTGCCGACCTTGAGCGGGTACTGGATGCTGCTCAGGCAGTGGCCATTCCAGCAGATCAGCGTGTACTGCACACCTTGCCGCAGGACTACGTCATTGATAACCAAGAGGGCGTGCGTGAGCCTCTGGGTATGTCGGGCGTTCGTCTGGAAGCCAAGGTCCATGTGGTGACCTGTGCAGTTAATGCCGCCCAGAACATTGAAAAGTGCGTGCGCCGCTGCGGCCTGGAAGTGGATGACATCATTCTTGAGCAGTTGGCTTCTGCCTATGCAGTGTTGACTGATGACGAGAAAGAACTGGGTGTTTGCCTGGTGGATATCGGTGGTGGCACTACTGATATCTGCATCTTCACCGAAGGCGCGATTCGTCACACGGCTGTGATCCCGATTGCCGGTGATCAAGTTACCAATGACATCGCCATGGCCCTGCGTACACCGACCCAGTACGCCGAAGAAATCAAGATCCGCTATGCCTGCGCCCTTGCCAAGTTGGCAGGCCCTGGCGAAACCATCAAGGTGCCAAGCGTGGGTGATCGTGCGCCACGTGACCTGTCTCGCCAAACATTGGCTGAGGTTGTCGAGCCGCGTTATGACGAACTCTTCACCTTGATCCAGGCTGAGTTGCGCCGCAGTGGGTATGAAGACCTGATCCCAGCAGGCATCGTCCTCACCGGCGGCACCTCGAAAATGGAAGGCGCGGTCGAGTTGGCCGAAGAAATTTTCCACATGCCCGTGCGCCTCGGTGTTGCTCAAGGCGTTAAAGGCCTGGGCGATGTGGTGCGTAACCCGATTTATTCAACAGGCGTTGGCCTGTTGCTGTACGGGCTGCAGAAGCAGGCCGACGGCGTTTCCATGTCTTCCGTGGGTAACAGCGGTTACAGCGAAGACAAAAAAGAACCCGTACTTGAGCGTTTAAAGCGTTGGGTACAGGGCAACTTCTGATTTATCAGTGGTTGTTAAAGCGTGTGCAGTAGGCGTTATAAAACTAGAGAGTAAAGGAGAGGGAACATGTTCGAACTCGTAGATAACATCCCGCAAAGCGCAGTTATCAAAGTTATCGGTGTCGGTGGCGGTGGCGGAAACGCCGTAAACCACATGTGCGTCAGTAACATTGAAGGCGTCGAATTTATTTGCGCCAACACTGACGCTCAAGCGTTGAAGAACATTGGTGCGCGTACCGTACTGCAACTCGGCACTGGCGTGACCAAAGGCCTGGGTGCGGGTGCTAATCCAGAAGTTGGCCGTCAGGCTGCCCTGGAAGACCGTGAGCGCATCGCCGAAGTGCTGCAAGGCACTGACATGGTTTTCATCACCACGGGTATGGGTGGCGGTACCGGTACGGGTGCTGCACCTGTGATCGCCGAAGTGGCCAAAGAGATGGGCATTCTGACCGTTGCTGTTGTGACGCGTCCGTTCCCGTTCGAAGGCCGTAAGCGTATGCAAATTGCTGAAGAGGGCATCCGTTCTCTGTCGCAAAGCGTTGACTCGCTGATCACCATTCCTAACGAAAAATTGCTGACTATCCTCGGCAAAGACGCCAGCTTGCTGTCGGCTTTCGCTAAGGCTGACGATGTTCTGGCGGGTGCTGTGCGCGGTATCTCCGACATCATCAAGCGTCCGGGCATGATCAACGTTGACTTTGCTGACGTTAAGACGGTCATGAGCGAAATGGGCATGGCGATGATGGGCACAGGTTGCGCCAGTGGTCCTAACCGCGCCCGTGAAGCCACTGAAGCCGCTATCCGCAACCCACTGCTGGAAGATGTAAACCTGCAGGGCGCGCGTGGCATCCTGGTTAACATCACTGCCGGTCCTGACCTGTCGTTGGGTGAGTACTCCGACGTGGGTAACATCATTGAGCAATTCGCGTCCGAGCACGCCACCGTTAAAGTGGGCACCGTGATCGATCCGGATATGCGCGATGAGCTGCACGTGACGGTGGTTGCAACCGGTCTGGGTGCAAAAATCGAGAAGCCAGTAAAGGTTATCGACAACACCATGCAGGTTAGCGCCGCGCCAGTTTCAGCGCCATCGGCCGCGCAACCGGCTCCAGCTGCGACTGCAACGCCACGTAGCGAGCAAAGCGTTAACTACAAAGACTATGAGCGTCCAACCGTTCAGCGTCAGAGCCATGCGGGTGCTGCGACTGCAGCTAAGCTTAATCCGCAGGATGATCTGGACTATCTGGATATCCCTGCATTTTTGCGCCGTCAGGCCGATTAATGAAATGTATCAGGAGCATTAGGGTGATTGGTATTCAGCAAAGGCCGGTTCTGCTATTATCGCCGGCCATTGTTGAAAACAATTCGCAACTAGCGCTATAGCGGCCAGAGACATGATCAGACAACGCACCTTAAAGAACATTATCCGCGCCACTGGCGTCGGCCTGCATTCGGGGGAAAAGGTTTACCTAACCCTGAAGCCGGCACCTGTGGACACCGGTATCGTGTTCCGACGTACCGACTTGGACCCTGTCGTAGAGATTGCTGCGCGGGCGAGCAATGTCGGTGAAACCACCATGTCAACCACCTTGGTTAATGGTGACGTCAAGGTGGATACGGTAGAGCACTTGCTTTCGGCCATGGCAGGCCTGGGCATCGATAACGCCTACGTCGAACTCTCTGCATCCGAAGTACCGATCATGGACGGCAGTGCAGGTCCTTTTGTATTCCTGATTCAATCCGCAGGCCTGCAAGAGCAGGAAGCGGCAAAGAAATTCATCCGAATCATTCGCGAAGTGACTGTGGAGGAGGGCGACAAGCGCGCCACCTTCGTACCATTCGAAGGGTTCAAGGTGAGTTTCGAGATCGATTTTGATCACCCTGTTTTCCGTGACCGTACGCAAATGGCAAGCGTTGACTTCTCCAGTACTTCTTTTGTTAAAGAAGTCAGTCGAGCGCGCACATTTGGTTTTATGCGCGATATCGAGTTCCTGCGTTCCCAGAACCTGGCGCTCGGTGGCAGTGTAGATAACGCAATCGTGGTAGATGAAAATCGAGTATTGAACGAAGACGGCCTGCGTTATGAGGACGAATTTGTTAAACACAAGATTCTCGATGCGATCGGTGATCTCTACTTGCTGGGTAACAGCTTGATTGGTGAGTTCCGTGGCTTCAAATCTGGACACGCCCTGAACAACCGTTTGCTGCGCGAATTGATTGCGCAACCGGATGCTTGGGAAACCGTGACCTTTGATGATCCGAAGAACGCGCCAATTTCCTACATGCGTCCAGTGGCTGCGGGTTAAACCGAACACTCTCCGCTTTACGCTTAAGGGCTGCCGTCAGGTGGCCCTTTTTTATAAGCGCACATTGACGGCTAATGCTCGTTGCAACACAGCCGATAACAATTAGCCGGCAGGCTTGGTGTGTTTGGCTAATCGCTCTAAGGCAGCCCGCAATGTCGGGTCGCTAATGCCCTCGGCCGTGGACTGAATATTCTCGGCAGCACTGTCCGAAAGGATAATTGTGCGACGCTGCGCACGCCTTTCGGCTGTTGGCGGTTGCACCTTGAAGTGGATCTTAGTTAATGTCGCGAACGCTTCGAGTGTCTGCAGTTGTTTGAGCAGGCGCTTTTGCTGATAACGCAAGCGGGTAGCCCAGTGACCATCGGTGACAATAAGAAGTAAACAACCTTCGCGCCAGGTCGCAACATGACAATGTTCTCTAGCAGCTGGCTGCAGTTGGCTTTCAAGTAGACGCTGCAAATGCTCAAGCCGCTGAGCTTGATTAAACAAAGCTTGCAAGGGCTTCGCTTCGCGTAATAACGCAGCGGGCGCTTTAGCTGGCAACGGACGGAATGTCATGGCTGGACGCCTACGATTGTGGAGCCGCCATGGTAGCAGAAATGCTGCTACCGACTTGGGCTCCACCCAAGGGGGAAGTCGTGCAAATAATTTTATTAAGTCGGCGTCATGGCGCCGCCCGAACACTAAGCCTCGATTTAAGGTGGCTGGTGGCGGGTGTATTTATGCTGGTAGGTGTCTCGCTTAGCGTGGGCACCTTCGTTGGTGTGTGGATGTCACCTGACACCGAAGTTGCATCTCATGATGACAGCCAAATAATTAATCAAGCCTTGGATGAACAGCGCGCCGAAGTGGGAGCCGTCCGTGTCGATGCGCAGCGTCAGTTAGATGCTTTTGCAGCGTATGTGGCCGAGCTACAGGCTCGGTTGACCCGTCTGGATGCCTTGGGTGAGCGCCTGACTGAACTGGCTGACATTGACTCAAGCGAGTTTGATTTCTCCCTGAACGTGGGGCAGGGCGGTCCTGAGGAACCTTATGATAGCGCCGCCTACGCACCCCCCGCGTTTATGAGCACCCTGGATGACCTGGCTCTACAGCTCGACAGCCGTGAGCAACAGCTGGAAGTCCTTGAGCAGCTACTGGCTGAACGTCGCCTTAATGAAGCTGAATACCTGGCAGGCCGTCCAGTCCTGCAAGGTTATGTGTCTTCCCCTTTTGGTCGTCGCACGGATCCGCTGACTGGACGTGGCAGCGTACATAAAGGTGTCGATTTCGCCGCCAAGGCAGGTAGCCCGGTAGTTTCGGTTGCTGCGGGGGTTGTGACCTTTTCAGGCCGTAAAAATGGTTATGGTAATGTTGTCGAGGTAAGCCATGCTGATGGCTATGTAACCCTCTACGGCCACAATAAGCGTAACCTCGTACAGGTCGGTGATCTGGTCAAACGTGGGCAAACAATTGCTCTAGTGGGTAGCACAGGACGCTCTACGGGTTATCATGTGCACTTCGAAGTAACCAAGCTTGGACGAGTGGTAAACCCCTCCAGCTACATAGCTCGTGTAAGCGGCGAACAATAACGCCGCTTTCATCATCTTCGTTTCCGGGTAGAATGCCCCCTTCGCACGCAGCCATTAGGGCTGCATGGGCGACTTTTGGGCCGCCCTCCATCCATACGTGTGGGAAGAACCTGTCGATATGTTTGCGCCTTTGTTTAAAAAACTCTTTGGAAGCAAGAATGAGCGTGAGGTTAAACGCATGCTCAAGGCGGTTCAGTCCGTTAATGGCTTTGAGGAGCAGATGCTTGCTCTCTCGGATGAGCAACTGCGTGCCAAAACCGATGAATTCAAAGCGCGTTTAGCCAAAGGTGAAACGCTCGACCAGCTGTTACCAGAAGCCTTTGCCGTGGCCCGTGAGGCCGGTAAGCGGGTCATGGGCATGCGTCACTTCGACGTGCAGTTGATCGGTGGCATGACTTTGCATGAAGGCAAAATTGCCGAAATGCGCACCGGTGAGGGTAAAACCCTCGTCGCAACCTTGGCTGTTTACCTCAATGCATTGTCCGGAAAGGGTGTGCATGTGGTCACGGTGAACGATTATTTGGCCCGTCGTGACGCCAATTGGATGCGTCCGCTGTACGAATTCCTTGGTTTGACTGTAGGAATCGTTACCCCGTTCATGCCGCCAGATGAAAAGCGCACGGCTTACGCGTCTGACATCACCTACGGCACCAACAACGAGTTTGGTTTTGATTACCTGCGCGACAACATGGCGTTCAGCCTTGAAGACAAATTCCAGCGCGAACTTAACTTTGCGGTCATCGACGAAGTCGACTCGATTCTGATCGACGAAGCCCGTACCCCTCTGATCATCTCTGGGCAGGCTGAAGACAGCTCGAAAATGTACGTTGAGATCAACAACCTGATCCCGCGACTTGAGCTGCACGTTGAGGAAGAAGAAGGCGTGGTGACCAAAGAAGGTCACTACACGGTTGATGAAAAAACCCGTCAGGTCGAACTTAATGAGCAGGGTCACCAGTTCATTGAAGACATTTTGACGCAGGCAGGTTTGCTGGCTGAAGGCGAAAGCCTGTATTCGGCGCACAACCTTGGCTTGCTGACTCATGTCTATGCGGGTCTGCGTGCGCACAAACTGTTCCACCGTAATGTGGAGTACATCGTACAGAACGATCAAGTCTTGCTGATTGACGAGCACACGGGCCGCACCATGCCTGGTCGTCGTTTGTCAGAAGGCTTGCATCAGGCCATCGAGGCCAAAGAAGGCCTGAATATTCAGGCTGAAAGCCAAACGCTGGCATCGACTACCTTCCAGAACTACTTCCGTCTGTACAGCAAGCTGTCAGGCATGACTGGCACAGCTGATACAGAAGCCTTCGAGTTTCATCAGATTTACGGCCTTGAAGTCATGGTTATTCCGACCAATCGTGCACTGGCGCGTAAAGATTTCAATGACTTGGTTTATCTGACGCAGGAAGAAAAGTACGCGGCCATCGTCGCTGATATTCAGGAGTGTCAGGCGCAAGGCCGTCCGATCCTGGTAGGTACCGCCTCGATTGAAACCTCCGAGTACATGTCTGCCTTGCTCAACAAGCAAGGTATCGAGCACAAGGTTCTCAACGCCAAGTTCCACGAAAAGGAAGCTGAGATTATTGCTCAGGCTGGCCGCCCAGGTGCGCTGACCATTGCCACCAACATGGCTGGCCGTGGTACTGACATCCTCTTGGGTGGTAACTGGGAAGTTGAAGTCGCTGCGCTTGAAAACCCAACCGATGAACAAGTAGCTCAGGTTAAAGCTGACTGGCAGAAGCGTCACCAGGCGGTGATCGAATCGGGCGGTTTGCATGTGATTGCCTCCGAGCGTCATGAATCACGCCGTATCGACAATCAGTTGCGCGGTCGTTCAGGCCGTCAAGGTGACCCGGGTTCGAGCCGCTTCTACCTTTCGCTTGAAGACAGCCTGATGCGCATCTTCGCCTCTGACCGGGTTAAGAACTTCATGAAAGCCTTGGGCATGCAGCAAGGCGAAGCCATTGAACACCGTATGGTGAGCAATGCTATTGAGAAGGCGCAACGCAAGGTTGAAGGCCGTAACTTCGACATGCGTAAGCAACTGCTTGAGTTCGATGACGTGGCCAACGAACAGCGTAAAGTGATTTATCACATGCGTAACACCTTGCTGGCTTCCGATGAAATTGGTGAAACCATCGAGGAGTTCCGCAAGGAAGTTCTTGAAAGCACTGTCAACGAGCATATCCCGCCGCAGTCACTGCCTGAGCAGTGGGATATTACCGGTCTTGAGTCGGCTATTTACAATGGCTTCGGTATCAACCTGCCGATCCAACAGTGGTTAGATGATGACCACAAGCTTTATGAAGAAACCCTGCGCGAGCGCATTCTTCAAGAGTTGATCGTCGCTTACAACGAGAAGGAAGAGCAAGCCAGCGCGGAAGCGTTGCGCACCTTCGAGAAGCAGATTTTGCTGCGTGTGCTTGATGACCTGTGGAAAGACCACCTGTCGACCATGGATCACCTGCGTCATGGTATTCACCTGCGCGGCTACGCTCAGAAGAACCCTAAGCAGGAGTACAAGCGCGAGTCGTTTACCTTGTTCCAAGAGCTGCTTGACTCGATCAAGCGCGACACCATCCGCGTGCTTTCGCATGTTCAGGTGCGTCGTGAAGATCCAGCCGAGGAAGAAGAGCGTCTGCGCCGTGAGGCTGAAACCATGGCCGCTCGCATGCAATTCCAGCATGCCGAAGCCTCTGGCTTGGATGAGCCAGAAGTTGAGCCGCAAGACGATACAGCAGTGGCCACCGCGCCAGTGCGCGCCGAGCAGAAAATCGGGCGTAACGAGCCATGCCCATGCGGTTCGGGCAAGAAATATAAACATTGCCACGGGCAGTTGAGCTAGTTGATATGACCTTCGGCAGTCGCTTATTGCTCAAGGTCATCACAAGTAGGTAGGCTCGACTGACCCGTAAACGCCGCGACCGGTTTAACCGTTCGCGGCGTTTTACCATCCAACTGACGGCATGACGCCGCAACATCTCAAGGAGTTTATTCATGGCTGTAGGTCTTGGCCCGCTGTCTACCCTGCACCCAGTTGCAGGCTTTGAACTTGGCATCGCCAGTGCTGGCATTAAGCGCCCTGGGCGAAAGGATGTTGTCGTCATGCGCTGCGCCGAAGGCTCAAGTGTTGCCGGGGTCTTTACCCTCAACGCGTTTTGCGCCGCGCCAGTGATCCTCGCGAAAAAGCGCGTACTTGGTAGTGTGCGTTACCTGCTCACCAACACCGGCAATGCCAATGCAGGCACAGGTGACTCAGGGCTGGCAAACGCTGCTCGAACGTGCGCCACACTGGCATCGCTCGCAGGTGTTGATGAGCAATCGGTATTGCCATTTTCAACCGGTGTAATCGGCGAGCCATTGCCAGTTGAAAAGATTGAAAGCGCGTTGCAAGCCGCGTTGGATGACCTTTCTGAGAACAACTGGGCAGAAGCCGCCACTGGTATCATGACCACTGACACCTTACCTAAAGGTGCCAGCCGTCAGTTTGTCCATGAAGGCGTTACCGTTACTGTCACCGGGATCAGTAAGGGCGCGGGTATGATCAAGCCAAACATGGCAACCATGCTCGGGTATATCGCCACCGATGCCAAAGTCTCCCAGGGCGTGCTTCAGGATTTACTGCGTGATGCGGCGAACAAATCGTTCAACCGCATCACCATTGACGGTGACACCTCAACCAATGACTGCTGCATGCTGGTCGCAACGGGCAAAGCTGATCTGGATGAGATAAACCAAGCCAGTGGTGCTTATTTCGCAGCCTTGAAGCAAGCAGTGTTTGAGGTCTGCATGGACGTTGCACAAGCCATCGTCCGTGACGGTGAAGGTGCAACCAAGTTTGTGACGGTTGAAGTCAATGGCGGCGCGACTCACCAAGAATGTCTGGATGTGGGCTATGCAGTTGCCCACTCGCCATTGATTAAAACGGCGTTGTTCGCGTCCGATCCGAATTGGGGGCGTATTCTCGCGGCGGTTGGACGTGCCGGTGTCGCGCAGTTAGATGTGAGCAAGATTGATGTATTCCTCGGTGATATCTGTATTGCCAGTAATGGGTGCCGCGCTGCGACCTATACCGAAGAGCAAGGCTCGGCGGTGATGGCTAAAGAGGAAATTACGATTCGCATAGAGCTTGGCCGTGGCACCAGCAGTGAGACCATCTGGACCACTGACTTGTCCCATGAGTACGTCAAGATCAATGCGGAATACCGCACCTGAGTCACTTTAGTGAGGGGCAGCAATTTGCCCCTCAGTCGTCGATGATTTGCCGGAGAGCAGATATGCCACTGCAATTAGTCATAGGTGATAAACGCTATTCTTCTTGGTCGTTGCGAGCAGCGCTGGCGCTTGAACTGGCGGGTGTTGATTACACTGAAATACTGATCACGCTGAACCGGCCTGATACCGCTCAACGGATTCTGCAGCACTCACCCTCAGGTAAAGTGCCACTATTGAAAACAGCCGAAGGCCCTGTATGGGACTCTTTGGCGATCACTGAATACATCGCCGAACAGCAACCTCAGCTCTGGCCCCGTGATGCCTATGCTCGCGCAGTCGCCCGGAGTGTTTGCGCGCAAATGCACAGTGGCTTTGCTGGGTTGCGTACTCACTTGCCGATGGATCTGCAGCGTGATGAGCCATTAGCCAGTATGCCAGCAGAGGCCTCAGCCGATATTGAGCAGGTCTGTGCCTTGTGGGCTGAGTGTCGGGCCAAGTTTGGTCAGGATGGCCCGTTTTTGTTTGGCCAGCCAAGTGCTGCTGATGCGTTTTACGCGCCAGTGGCCAGCCGTCTGCGAAGCTATAAGGTTGAGTTACCGCCTGAAGCAAGCGCTTATGTTGAAGCCATCTATAACTGGCCCGCATTTCAACGCTGGTACCAGGCTGCACAAGAGGAACATTTGGGGTGAAACGCGTACATGTTGCTGCTGCGGTCATTCGTGGAGACGATGGCCGGATTCTTATCGCCAAACGTGCAGATGCCCAACATCAAGGCGGATTGTGGGAGTTTCCTGGCGGCAAGGTAGAGGCGGGCGAGGCAGTGGAAACTGCGCTTACCCGTGAGCTGGGCGAAGAACTGGGTATTGTGCCAACGGCTGTGCAGCCGCTGATTCAGATTCGCCACGATTACCCAGACAAACAGATTCTTCTAGACGTCTGGGATGTGACGGCATTTCAGGGTGAGCCCCACGGTGCAGAGGGGCAGCCTTTGCAGTGGGTGAGCAATAAACAATTGCTGGAGTATGAGTTTCCGGCGGCGAACAAACCGATAGTGGCAGCCGCCCGGCTACCCGACCAGTATTTAATTACCCCGGAAGGCCTGGAGTCAGGTGAGCTGCTTCGCGGCATCAAGCGTGCTGTGGACGGTGGTGTGCGCTTGTTGCAACTGCGAGCCCCATCGATGTTTGATCCGCAGTACCGTGACCTTGCGCTGGACGCAGTGGGGCTTTGTGCGGGTCGTGCTCAGTTGATGCTCAAGGGGCCACTGGAATGGCTCAGTGACTTTCCTGCCGCAGGTTGGCACCTGACCTCGAAGCAACTGCGCCAACTGGCCTCAGGTGAGCGGCCTATTCCGCCTGAGCGCTGGCTGGCCGCATCCTGTCATTCGGCTGAAGAGTTGTTGTTGGCACGGCAGCTAGGCGTTGACTTCGTCACCTTATCGCCGCTTCTTGTCACCCAAACCCATCCAGATGCCCAACCTCTGGGTTGGCAGCAGGCTGAAAAGTTGCTTGCTGATGCGCAACTGCCGGTTTATCTGCTTGGCGGTGTTGGACCTCAAGATGCAACACGTGCGCGACAACTTGGTGCTCAAGGCGTGGCTGGGATTCGTGCGTTTTGGCCGCAGTGAGGTTCTGATGGCCAAGGCAAGAATGTACAGGGTTAAGGATTCATGTGCTAAGTAGTATCAATGCGTGGCTTCGATCGTTCTGGCCCGCGCCAATGGCAATCAGCAAAAGTCAGCAAGCCATCAGTTGTCTTGGCGCATTTATCGGGCTGTCGTTCACGGCCTGGTTTTGTCACTCAGTCCTTGGCGAGTCCAGTCTGTGGTTGATTGCGCCGATGGGGGCTTCCGCCGTATTGCTGTTCGCTGTGCCTTCAAGTCCGCTGGCACAGCCTTGGTCAATTCTGGGTGGCTGCATTATTTCGGCCTTGGTTGGGGTTAGTTGTGCCCGTTGGTTTGGGCACAGTGGTTGGGTTGCAGGTTTGGCTGGTGGTCTGGCGATTGGCATGATGTTCGCGCTACGCTGCTTGCACCCTCCAGGCGGAGCAGTGGCTTTGTCAGCTGTTTTGGCTGGAGAACCTATTGCCCGGTTGGGGTATCACTTTGTTGTTTTTCCAGTGGCGATCAATGCCGCAGCGATGCTGCTTACGGCATTGTTGTTTAATAACCTGTTGCAACGGCGCTATCCACACCGCGCGAATGATCATCACAACCCGCACAAAACCACTGATGCGTTGCCTCGTGATCGCGTAGGCTTCACGCCTGACGACCTTGATGCAGTGCTCAGTGCTCGTGGTGAACTGCTCGATATTGCCCGCGATGACCTTGAAGAAATTCTTCGTCAAACCGAAGAGCGTGCTTATCGCCGTCGATTTGGCGAGATTCGCTGCGTTGATATCATGTCCGGTGATGTCGTCAGCGTGAGCCCGCAAACCTCAGTCGGCACGGCGCTGGAGATGTTGCGTGAACACCGTTTGCATGTGCTGCCGGTGGTGAATCAACGCAAACAACTGCAAGGCATGTTGAGTTTGCATGACGCCTTGATGGCAACCAATTCTGAAGACGAATGCGAACGCTTCATGCAGCGCAATGTGTTGACCTGCAAAGCCGAGTGGCCGGTATCGTATTTGCTTGAGAGTCTTGGCTCATCCACTGAACACCGTATGCCAGTGTTAGGTGAGGATAAGCTGTTGCTGGGGATCGTTACTCAAACTGATCTTGTGGCTGCGTTGTACCGCACCGCGCTAGAAAGCCAAGCGTGATTTTTTTATAGCAGTATGAGTATGTTGTGTCGGGACCTAGCCTGGTGGTGCGCGTCTTTCGGCTTATTAATTTAGTAAGAGAGCTGTTTTCCCTATGGCGTCAGTGTTGAGTGTCATCCTGCCGATTTTTGCACTGATTCTGGCGGGCTTTGGATGTCGAAAGCTGAAGCTGCTAGGGCCTGATGCCGCCTCAGAAATTAATCGCATGGTGGTCTGGCTCTGCTTGCCTGCCATGCTGTTTGAGGCCACGGCAACAGCTGTGTGGTCACATATCTGGCAGCCTGAATATATTTTGGTCTACACCATCGGCACCTTGGTTGTGTTCATTGCAACGGTGCTTTGGCGCATACGTAAGTCTGGGGATTTGGCCGATGCCAGTATTCAAGGGCTAAGTGCGTCGTACGCCAATACTGGCTATATGGGGATTCCATTGTGCATGCTGGTGTTTGGAGACGATGGCTTGGAACCTGCTCTGATTGCAAGTTTGATTGTGATCTGTGTGCTATTCGCTCTTTCAGTGGTGTGCATCGAAGTGGCGCTGCAAGGCGAAAAAAACATGCTGCGCGCGGTGAGAAAAGTGGCGTTGGCGTTGGCTAAAAATCCCTTGGTCATTTCACCCATACTCGGCGGTTTTTGGGCGTATTCAGGCACGCCGCTGCCCGAGTCTATTCATTCCTTTTTGACCTTGTTGAGTAATGCGACTGCACCTTGTGCGCTTATTTCGCTGGGGCTGTTCTTGGCGCATAAGCAGCCAGGGCAAAGCCATGGCAGTATTCCATTGGTGCTGCTTAAGTTGTTTGTACACCCGTTGCTGGTCTGGGTTCTATCATTCTGGGTGTTCCAGCTACCGCCGTTATGGGCAATGTCGGCCGTGCTATTGGCTGCGTTGCCGACCGGGACCGGGCCCTTTATGTTGGCCGAGTTCTATCGTCGTGATGCTGCTGTCGTCTCCAGCAGCATTCTGTTGTCGACAGTTGGGTCGTTGATCACCCTGTCACTGTGCTTGTACTGGATTGAAACGGTTCGTTTATAGGGACTGTTGGCCTGTAAAGCACTAGGCAGTAGCTGCCCAGGCTAATCATCCAGCAAAATAATGCCGTCCACAGGTTATGCGAAAAAAAGTGCGCACCTTGCAGCATCCGCCCGACTGAAAATACCGTGCCGAGTGCTAAGGTGAAAATCAAGGCAGCCCTCGCAGCCTTGGGATGGCGGTCGCGCAGTACGAAAAACAAGGCAAACCAGGCGAAACCCGCTGTCGCATGACCGCCAGGCCAACAGCGCCCGGGTTTCTCAGTTGGCGCGCGCTCACTGAGTAATGGCGTGTAAATTTCGGTACCGCCAAATTCAGTCAAACTCCATGGGCAGTGCACCCCCGTCAGCGCCTTTAATGGTGTGACGAAGCTGGTGCAAAGTGTCAACGCCAATACCATGTAGCCCAGCGAGCGTCGTAGAGGGTGAAAGCGTTTAAACACCAAGCTGGCGATGAACGAGGCAATGGTCAACACGCCGACCAGAATAATCGCTTGCTTGGCGCGGTCATGCAAAATGTCCTCAAGCCAGAAGCTGTGTCGGCCAATAAACCCTTCGCCTGGCACGTAAGCCAGTTTCTCAAGGGCAAAGTCGAGTGCAGTCGGATCTGCGATCAACAACACCGCCATAATCAACAACGGGACGCCGAAGCCAAGATAAAGATTGAATGGCCTCGAACCAGGGTTAGCAACGGCGCTCATGGCTATCATCCTGTGCAGCAGCTTATTAAAGCGCTGAGTTTTACTGAGTCGCTGTGAGCCCGATGTCGTGTGTATGTGAAGGAAACGTCAAATACCTTGTGCGGCATTCGGTCGGCTAACGACACGTCGACCATTACGCAGGGTTTGGTGTTTAATACTGGGAGTTAAGATTTTCACAGCGGTGCCCGGAGGCATAATCAAGATGCGAATTCTTGTGGTTGAAGATAACCGGGACATTCTCGCGAATGTGATGGATTACCTGACCTTGAAAGGCTACACGGTCGATTGTGCTCAAGACGGTGTCAGTGGTTTGCACTTGGCCGTTACCGAGCACTACGACTTGATCGTGCTGGATATCATGCTGCCGGGCATGGATGGTTACCAGCTGTGTAAACGCTTGCGTGAGGATGCCCGCAGCGAGACGCCGGTCATTATGCTGACCGCCCGTGATGCGCTCGATGATCGGTTGCAAGGGCTGGGTGTAGGTGCAGATGATTACTTGCTCAAGCCATTTGCATTATCTGAGTTGGTCGCGCGCATTGAAGCGGTACTGCGCCGCAGTCATGGAAATCGTAAGCGCAAAATGCAGGTTGGCGACTTGGTCTATGACCTCGACACCTTGTATATCTCCCGTGCGGACCAGCCTTTGAAGCTCAATCCTCTAGGGCTCAAATTGCTTGCTGTGCTAATGCAAAAAAGCCCAGCGGTGGTTCGCCGCGAGGTGTTGGAAGAAACCCTCTGGGGCGACAACTGCCCTGATAGCGACAGCCTACGCAGCCATATCCATCAGTTGCGTCAAGTCCTCGACAAACCCTTTGATAAACCCTTGCTGCACACCATTCATGGCGTCGGTTACCGCCTTGCGGAGTCCGCTGATGGTGTCTAAACAGCCTCTGCTCAGGCGCATTGTTATCGCCTTTGTGTTGATGACGTTTTGTGTCAGTGGGGTATTTTCTTTAAGTATCGTTGCTGTTGTTCACTTCATTGAGGAGGATTTGGTCTCACAAGAACTCAATGAAGAGTTGCAGGGCGTATTACAGCATGACCTTGCCAATGGTTTGCCTCCACGGCTAGATGCACGCACACGATTTTTTGCCTCGGATGTACCTGAATATGCGGTCCCAGCGCAGTTTGCGAGTGCACAGGAGGGCTTTTCTGAATCGGTAGATGAGACTGACGCTTTTTACGTATTTAAGCGCAGTATTGATGGTCAGAGTTATTTCCTGGTGCAAGAACAGCACGAGTTTGAGGCGCGTGAAACAGCGCTTTATCACGCCGTTCTAGCTGGCTTTATTCTGAGCGTGATACTGGCTTGGATACTGGGTTTGTGGCTGGCGCGCCGAATTGTTGCACCTGTCGTGCGCTTGGCGAGTCAGGTGCGCCATCGTGATCAGTTGCACCACCTTGCTCCGAATATTGCACCCGATTACGCCGATGATGAAGTCGGGCATCTGGCTCAGGCTTTTGACAGTACGCTGGGGCAGTTGCGTAAATCCCTGGAGCGCGAGCAGTTGTTCACCAGCGATGTTAGCCATGAGTTAAGGACGCCGTTGATGGTGATTAACTCATCCTGTGAGCTGCTTGATGTGGCATCTAATCTCGAACCTCGTCAGCGTGAAAAGGTCGAGCGGATCAGACGGGCGACTGATGAAATGAGCGCCTTGGTACAAACGTTTCTGCTATTGGCGCGGGCCACCAGCAATCAGTCTATTGAGGGCGGTGGGGCAACATTAGCGGCGGTGGCAGAGGAGCAGGCTCTTCGGTGGGGCGTGATGATCAGAGAGAAGGGGCTGACATTTGAAATGATCGATCAAGGAGCTGATGCTACGCGCTATAACCTGACATTTTTGCGTACTGTGATGTCCAATTTGCTGCGTAATGCTTTGCACTACACCGAAGCAGGGGGGGTGCGTTTGCTATTAAGGGCTGATGGCTTTTGTGTAGAGGACTCCGGCGTGGGTATTCCCCTTGAGCAGCACGAGAGAATGTTCCAGCCATTTGTCCGCGGTCGGCAAGCACGTGGGGAAGGGTTGGGCCTTGGATTGTCCTTGGTTAAACGTATTTGCTTCCATGAGGGCTGGCAGGTCAGTGTCAGCAGCTTGCAACCCAGTGGTAGCCAATTCAAAGTGCTTTTAAAACCCGCCTTGTAATGTTCTGCATCACTTCAATGCCCCGTACTCAGAGGGGCTTGGCTTATTTCACGAATTTTTCACATCGCTTTGACAGGGCGGTGATGACTTGGCCGTTAGCTTGACCTCACGATTTTAAAGTGAGTTGAAGCTATGCCTAATTCCCGCCCTATCGAGCTTGAGTTCGCCAATAAATACGACAGCAAGCACGCCAATATGTACTTCCATAAGCACAATACGGGCGTGTCCAGGCGCATGTCACATTGGCGTGAAGAACAGATTGCCCGTGCGGCATTGAAGATGGCAGGGCATCCTAATCTGGTGCTTGATTTGCCCTCAGGCGCGGGGCGCTTTTGGCCATTGCTTTGTGAGCAGCCCAATCGCGTAATCCTTGCTGCCGATAATTCGCAAGATATGCTGGATGCGGGCCTCGCCGGACAACCCTCAAATGTTGTCGCTCGAGTAAAGTCGTTTCAGACCTCGGCTTTTGATATTGATCTGGGTGAAAACGCAGTCGACTGCATCTTCTCGATGCGCCTGATGCACCACATTGGCAAGCCAGAGCATCGTCAGACCATGCTCAAGGAATTTAAGCGCGTAACCCGAGATACCGTGGTGATTTCCTTATGGGTGGATGGCAACTACAAGGCATGGAAACGCCAGCGTAGCGAAGCTCGTCGGCCACTTGCCGAGCGCGCCCCAGAGTTACAGAACCGCTTTGTGATTCCTCGTGCGACTATTGAAGCCGAATTCAAACAAGCCGGTTTTGAAATCGTCGGTCATAAGGATTTCATCCCAGGATATGCGCTGTGGCGGATTTATGTCTTACGTAAACTCGACTGAGGAATAGGTTTGACTTATGAAGATTGAATCAACTGCTGCTGCCTTACCAGATGCCAGTGGTTTAAAAGGGCGCACCGGTATTCGGCGGATTTTGCAGGCAGCTGGGTACTCCCAGGCGGGTCTATTCGCCGCGTTCAAAGGCGAGGCAGCATTTCGTCAATTGGTGTTGCTTAACCTCTTGTTGATTCCAATTGCCTTTTTGCTCGATGTAAGCAAAGTCGAGCGTGCGGTATTAATCGCCGTTTGCCTGCTGGCGCTGATTGTTGAACTGCTTAACTCGGCGATTGAAGCGACGGTCGACCGGATTTCGCTGTCATTGCATCCGCTTTCTAAGCAAGCAAAAGACATGGGCAGTGCAGCGCAGTTCGTTGTATTGAGCATGATTGCTATTGTTTGGGCAGTGATTCTTTTGTAGTTCTTTGACGTACCTGGCCGCTCTACGGCCTAATATGCACTTGCATCAGCCGTAGAGTGTCTAAATGCCTGTTCAAGCCCGTTCTCCTTCCAATATGCGTCCCAGTACCCTGCACTTGCCTCAAGGTCAGTGGCTGACGGTTCTGGATTGCTTGTGCGCGCATTTCCCAGGGGTGGCGCGTGAAGTCTGGATTGATCGCTTTCAGCGTGGCCGTGTGCTCGATGCGCAGGGAACAGCACTAGACCTGCAGCATGCTTACAAGGCTGGGTTACGGGTACATTATTTTCGCGAAGTGCCCGTTGAAATAGTTATCCCATTCGACGAAGTCGTGCTGCATGCTGACGAGCATTTAATGGTCGTCGACAAACCGCATTTTTTGCCGGTAATGCCTTCCGGTGGTTACGTTGAACAGACGTTGCAGGCGCGCCTGACCAAGCGTTTTGCTAACGCAGATATTGTGCCCTTGCACCGCATTGACCGGCATACCGCAGGCTTGGTGCTGTTCTCGACAAATGTACAAACACGCGGGTTGTATCAGGCGTTGTTTCGCGAACGAAAAATGTTCAAACGTTATGAAGCCTTGGCCAAGGCGCTGCCTGAATTGGATTTTCCAATGCTCCGCAAAACTCGGTTTGGTCCGGGTGAACCTTTTTTTCGCATGCAGGAAGTCGCGGGCGAGGCTAACACCGAAACACGCATTGAGGTGGCGCAGAAACTCGGTGAGCAGTGGCTGTATGCCTTGTATCCAGTGACCGGGAAGAAGCACCAGTTGCGAGTGCACCTCGCCGCATTGGGTGCCCCCATCTGCAATGATCCGTTCTACCCTGAAGTGATTGATACCCCGAATGACCCCGATGACTACAGCAAACCGCTGAAACTGTTGGCCCAAGGCTTGGAGTTTGTCGATCCGGTAAGCGGTGAGACGCGCAGTTTCCAAAGCCAGATGAGCTTGCTTTAAGCAGGGTCTGTTGCCGTTTCGTTCACGACTGCGCCGGAGCCTGCTTTAGCGCGCGCCATGCCCAACATTAATTAACACACACGGCCAATGTTGATCAGCACCTTGGCGGACAAAACCTTGTCTGCCTACTTGGTTTGTTTGGGCATCGCCTGCCAGAGGACTTCGCTAACCTGCTGATGATGGGCGATGATTCTCGCGGCAACGAACAGCAAGTCAGACATGCGATTGACGTATGCAAGGCCTACCTTTCGTACCGGCTCCTGTGCATTTAACTGCTGACAGCGTCGTTCAGCGCTGCGGGCGAGGCTGCGGCAAATGTGTGCTTGCGCCACCAATTTCGAGCCTCCCGGCAGAATGAAGTTTTCCAGCGGCCCCAGGGTTTCATTCCAGCGGTCTATTGCCTGTTCCAGGCGCTCAACTTCAGGTGTTTGCAGGGCTTGATAGTCGGGCATTGCCAGTTCGCCACCCAAGTCAAACAAGCGGTGCTGGCAAGGCTCCAGAACCTCAATGACATCGACGAGCCCGTGGTGGTGTTCTTTGCACAGGTATAACTCAGCGATCAGCAGGCCAATATGGCTGTTTAGCGTGTCAATTTCGCCCATGGCTTCTACGCGCGGGTGATCTTTGGTCACTCTGCGGCCATCTGCCAAGCCGGTTTCACCGGCGTCTCCGGTGCGTGTATAAATCTTCGAAAGTCGAAATCCCATCGTTATAAACCTGTGCTTTGATTTACGGCTGCTAGAGGTAAACGCAGAATAAAGCAGGTGCCTTTATTCTTGTTGGCCTGTACCTCCATCTGCCCTTTGTGATTATTGGTGATAATGAAATACGAAACGGATAAACCCAGGCCGGTGCCTTGACCAACTTCCTTGGTCGTAAAAAACGGTTCGAATATGCGTTTACGCACCGATTCAGGCATGCCTACGCCGTTGTCTTCTACTTCAATGATCGCCCACGGCGGGCACAAGCGGGTGCGTAAACTAATTTGCCCTGGGGTGCGTTGATCATCTCTCTGGTGGATGGCCTGCGCGGCATTTTTGAGTAGGTTGAGCAGCACCTGCTCTAACTCATTCGCTGTTGCCGGAACCGGGCCAAGCTCGGGGTCAAACTCACGCTCGATAATCAAACTTTTGAAGTCGAAGCGTTCGGTCAGATCGAAGTCATTGCTGGCGATTTCCAGTGCCTGGTCGATGAGGCCTGGCAGGTTGCAAGGGCTCAATTGGCGATTGCTCAGGCGGCTAAAGCTAAGCATATGGCTGACGATTTTAGCGGCCCGGGTGCCTGCCTGCTGGATTCCACCGAGTAGCTGGGGAATTTCTCTGGCTTGCAGATAGCGGTCGATGGCTTCCAGCGAAATATCCTCTTGCGTGGCTATTTCTCGGTTGCGCTCAAGTTCGGGCGACAAGCGCCGGCGAATGTTTTGCACGTTATGCAATATGGCACCGAGTGGGTTGTTGATTTCGTGGGCCATACCCGCAGCCAGACCGCCGACAGAAAGCATTTTTTCGGATTGAACCATGACCTCTTCAAGGTTCAGGCGCTGAGTAATGTCATCGATACGGATCACAACACCCCGGCCGCTAACGCCGGTCAGAGGGTAGAACGTCAGGGCAAAGTGGTGCGGTTGACCCTCTCTGCTCCACGTGATGCGTTCGATTTTTTCAACTTGGTGTTTATCAATCGTGCGCTTGAGCTGGTTAAGGTAGAGCTTAAGGTGTGGGAAGGCCAAAAAGACTGGCTGATTAAGTGCCTCGTCCAGAGTGGTTCCCGATAGCGCACTAGCCTCCTGATTCCATTGGGTGACATAGAGTTCATCATCCAGGGCGATTAGCGCCGAAGGCATAGAGTCGATGATGCTGTTGAGGTAGTTTTGAAAACCCGTGAGTTTCTTTTCTATCTTGCTGCGAAACTGTACTTCCAGCTCAAGTTTACGGTTCGAGTGCCGGGTTTCTTCTGCAAGTTGTTGAGCCTGATCGAAGGCCGTTTGCGACTCATCGCGGGCACGCTTGAGCTGCTGCTCCCGGGCCTCAATCCGCATCAACATGGTGTTGAACGCATCGGCAAGGCTGCCAATCTCATCCTTGTTGCCGCGTTTGGCGCGCAGGGAGTAATTCTCTTCGCGGGTCACCTGGCGTGACAACTCTTCGAGCTTACGAATCGGTCTGGTGACCAAGCGGCGAATCTGCCGAGCGACCAAAAACCAAAGCATTGTACTGACGGCCAGAATCCACAAGCTGGCCGTCAAGGTCCCGGTATAGAAGGCTCCAGGCAGTTCGCTCGAGGCCACCAGCAACAAGTGTCCAGGTGGCCCGTTGAGTTGGGGCAATTCAATCAGTTGGTTGCTACGAAATTCGGTTACGCGCCAAGAGTCGAGCTCGTCGAGGCGCTCCGGCATATCGAGTTTTTCACCGCGCTCAAGCTGCGCCAGGCTTTGCCCGTCGCTGCCATAGATGACCGCGCCGCGTAGAGGTGCATAGTCATCCAAGCGCTTGAGCAATGCTTGGGCCTCAAGGGTTGAGCTCAGGGCGTTTTGACTCAACGCCGGGCTGGCAATAATTCGCCCGAGTGTGTGCATTGCTTGAGGGGCCATGCTTTGCTGGGATATCCAGTAAGCGGCACTGATGAAGGTCAGGTTGGCAACGAGTAGCACGGCGATGACGAGCACCAACAGCGCTGCAAGCATTTTTCGGCCAACTGGCAAGTTTTCTAAACGCTGGCGCAGGGACATGGCTGGAGAGGTCGTGATGGCTGGAGTGCTATTGAGGGTAGCGTGGTGCTAGTGGCGGGGCAATCCGTGTGCGTCAAGGTAGTGGCAAAGTCGGGCGTTTAAAGCCTTTAAATTTGGCAATTCCAGTTGCTGGCGCTCGGCGGCGATACAGGCATAACCAATTAAGTAGGTAATTTCTGTGCGGCGTTTTTGGGTGACATCTTGATGCATTGATGAGTAGTTGGCCGCTGTGGCGTTGATCACCTGCAACACTTGCTCATACAGACCGGTTGCCGCTGTCGGCATGCCGCAGGCTTGCAGCAGCTGACTCAATTCATTGCACAGGCTGGCGACCTCAGCTTGGTGTTCAAGCAGTCCACCGTTGCGGCAGTCATATAATACGGTCAGTGGATTAATCGCGCAGTTAAGCGCCAGTTTGCGCCAGAGGCGGCTGACGATATCGTCAGTCCAGTCGTGGTTGATCTGACTTTTTTGTAAGTCGTCAAGCCAGGATGGAGGCATAGCGTTCAGCGGATCACCCAGCCAGGTGTGGCCGCGCCCGGCAAAGACGATGGAAAAATCGGCCTGACGAAATGCACCCTCAGTGCTTGAAGCCAAAATGCAGCGAGCTGGAATCAGTGACGCTACTTGCTCCTGACTGCCAAGGCCATTCTGCAGCAGGATCACGTCTGTATCTGCGCTGATCAGGGGCGCAAGCTGGCTAATAGCTGCCGGTGCATCGTAGGCCTTGCTGGCCAGCAACAGTCGAGAAATCGGCCCGCAGGTCTCGATACTTACAGCGGGTATCGGATAGCAATGACTTTGATCGCCTTCGCTCAGCGTCAAGCCGCCTGCAGTTTTATAGCTGGCCAGGCGTTGCTGGTCGCGCAAAATTAACTCGACATCACATCCGCTGCGAAACAGTCGCGCCGCCCATAGGCCGCCAAGCGCGCCTGCGCCGAGGATATGCCAGCGCTTACTCACGGGGTCTCAGGCAAGCGCAGTGCAGCGACACGGCCACTGGCATAGGACTCAGGCAGCAAGTTTTTGGCGCTGTTGATTAAGTCGGCCGGGGTCACAGGTAAGTTGCGGTTATCCAGGCCGATTAAGCAAACCCCGGCTTTAAGGCTGATAAAACCTTCACTGGTCTTGAATGCTTTGAGGTTGAGGCCTTCGTGCAAGCGCTTGAAGCTGCTTGGCGAGCACTCATGCAGGTTGGATAACAACGTCACCAGGCCAAAGTGGTTTTCATCGATGCGCGTGAGCACATCGAGCGGGCGCACCAATTGTTGCAGGCGTCGGCCGACGCTGTGTAAGAGCTCGCTGTAGAAGGGCTCGCCGTATTGTTTACGCAGTTCGTTGGCGTCTTGTAGACCAATCAGCAAATAGCCCAGTGCACCGCCGCGTGACGCTATATTGCGCAGTCCTATTTCGAGCTTTTTCTCCAAGTAGCGCAGGTTGCCGAGGCCTGTGAGTGAATCAACCAGATTGCGCTGCTCAAGGCTGGCAATGTTATCGGCCAGCAAGCGGTTTTCGATCAGTAAACGCTGCAATGTGTTGCACAGCCGGTCAGCGGCGTAGACACGTGGCACCAATTGTTCATTCATTGCTGACTTGTTGATGAAGTCATCCACGCCGCTGTCAAAGGCTTCGCTCAGGACGTTTTCACCTTCCTTGCCAGTCAGCAAAATCACATAGGTGTAGTGCTCAGAGGTTTCATCCAGCTGACGCACTTGCGATGTCAGCATTAAGCCGTCTGTTCCGGGCATTAGCCAGTCGGCAAGGACCACGCTCGCAGGGCGTACTTCAAGTTGTTTGATCGCTTCGCTGGCACTGTTGGCATAGCGAATATCAAGGTACCCCGCTTGACTCAGCGTGCGACCGATGATTGCACTGGAGAACTTGGCGTCGTCCACCACCATGATGCTGAGGTGTCGGTTGGGCATTTAAAACTCACAAAAGGAGGTGTGATCTGGAGGCACCGCTGGGCAGTCAGTGTCGCTCCCGATATATAATGGTTATGATTTTTACTCGTCAAGCAATCTGCGGCCTATTCGTGATCTGGGTCGCGCCAAAAAAAGGAGGAAACCTATGCCTTCGTTCGACGTGGTGTCCGAGCTGGACAAACACGAAGTGACCAATGCCATCGACAATGCCATGAAAGAGCTGGAGCGTCGCTACGACCTTCGCGGCAAAGGCACTTTCGAAGTCAAGGACTTAACAGTCACTTTAACAGCCGATGCAGGTTTTCAGTTGGAGCAAATGGCTGAAATTCTCAAGCTCAGTTTGATCAAGCGCAAGATTGATGTGCAATGCCTCGAATTTAAAGATGCTTATGCATCCGGCAAGTCGATGAAGCAAGAAGCTGTTCTGCGTGAAGGTATCGATAAAGAGCTGGCGAAAAAAATCGTCGCTCATATTAAAGATGCAAAGCTAAAAGTGCAGGCTGCTATTCAAGGCGAGCAGGTACGCGTGACCGGCAAAAAACGTGATGATCTGCAGGAGGCAATTGCCGCATTGCGCGCCAAAGAGTTCGATATGCCGCTGCAGTTCAATAATTTCCGCGATTAACCGCAGATCAATTGAACCTTTAACGGTGCTTTGCCGTCGCAAAAAGGGTGTAGTAGCAATTTAATCGCCATGGCTTGCCATGGCGATTTCGTTTTACGTGTCTGTTTTAGGCCGTGATTATTATAGGGAGTACTTCATGGATATAACCGTCGACCAAGTCGTTGAGATGTCACAAGCGTGGCTGCCTATCGCTCTAAGTTATGCGCTGAAATTTGGCTTGGCCTTATTAACCCTGTGCATCGGCTGGTGGCTGATCAATACCTTAACCCGGCGTGTCTCGAAGCTACTTAGTGTGCGTAGTTTTGATATTGCGCTCAGCGGCTTTATTGGCAGCTTGGCCAATATCATTCTGAAAATTTTGCTGGCGATCAGCGTTGCTTCGATGATCGGTATCGAGACCACGTCATTTATTGCGATGATTGGTGCGGCAGGTCTGGCTATTGGTCTGGCGTTGCAAGGCAGCTTGGCCAACTTTGCCGGCGGCGTGCTGATTATGATGTTTCGCCCATTTCGCGTGGGTGACTGGATCGAAGGCCAAGGCGTAAGCGGTACCGTCGATACCATCCAGATCTTCCACACCACGCTGAAAACGGCTGACAATAAGGTGATTATTGTGCCCAACGGCAGCCTGTCGAATGGCAATATCACCAACTATTCACGTGAGCCTAAGCGACGTGCCGAGGTTGCAGTGGGCATCGACTACACCAGCGACATTAAAAAAGCCCGGGAAGTGCTGCTCAACATAGCCAAAGACCCACGTGTACATGCCTCACCAGAGGCTGTGGTGTATGTGACAGGGCTGGGAGAAAGCTCGGTCGATTTGTCGTTGCGAGTGTGGGTTGCGACAGGTGATTTTTGGCCAGTGACCTTCGAGTTCACCGAAAGGGCAAAAGTGGAATTGGAACAAGCAGGTATTGGTATTCCCTTCCCGCAGCGTGTTATGCACATGGCGCCGCCACCAGCGCCGAAAGAGTAAGGCGTTATATAGCGCTAAGCCTGTGCGGACTAGAGCATGCACAGGTCTCAGCCCAACAGGTTATTGCAACCTGGCGGGCTGAGTTGTTTAAGCGGTCTTAGTTGGGCAATTCACTTAATTTGCGCCCAAATTCCTGCTCATAGGCATCTTTAAGAATTTTCCAGTCCGTCGCACTCCAAGCGGAGTGGCGGCGCAGTTGTTTCATGTCGTGCAATGCGGCTTGTTTGCTAGTTAGGCGCTGACGGCACTTTTCCAGATCAAGTACTGCTGCGTGCGGTATGGCCGAAGCACCTTCGCCCTCGATATGAACAAACACGTGTTTGGCGTAGATGCATCCATGTTGCCAGCGTGCGCGGTTGAGGCGGGCGATGTTAATCCCGACAGTTTTCAACAGCTGAGTATGCAGGGCTTCACCATACTGTTCGCGCCCACCGGCCGCGTACCAGTCTTCAATGGTTTGATAGCCTTCCAAGGCCGCTGTCACGAGCAGGCCGCGCTCACCGCTGGTTGAGCAGTAAACAATCTGCGGTACATTGACACCGGCCTGGCTGGCACCAATCAAGGCATCGCGCTCGCGCAAAACGGTCAGGCGACCGAAGGGGTGTAGCCAACTGCGGTGAATATGCCCTGTCTGACGTTTGGCATAGAGCAGGTTGCCGTTGTCATCATAAATGCGCTGCACACCGCTTTCGCCGCCGCGGCGAACATTGGGTTCTTCGACCCATTCTCCTTGTTTTGCCCACCAGGCTTCAAACATGTTGTTTTCAGCGCTGGAAGCCAAATGCTGCCCTGATTGCATACTGAGCTCCTTAGCGAAAACCAATCACCTTGTGCAGGTGCCGGGCAATCCAACCTGTTTGGTGGTGCCTGGCGCGGGTTGGTTTCATTATTGTTAGACTAAATAGCCTTGTGGAAAGATCCAAAATAGTCGACAACAATACCATCACTTTAGCGTCAGATCGCCGTAGATCGATTAAAACTGCCATTTAAGCAGTTACTTGGTATGTGCTGAGTAAAATATCGCCAGTATTAAAGCGTTCTAGGCTTGCTCGGTTGAGCTGGGTGGCTGGGGCGTCTTGGCAGTCGCAGAAAGGTTGCCATTCGCACTTGGTCGTTCACGACGCCACTGAATAAGAATCATAAATAGCGTAGGAACGCCCAGCAATGCAGTGATCAAGAAAAAGTGCGGGTACCCGAACTTCTCAACCATGACCCCCGAATAACCACCAATCAGCCGTGGCAACAACAGCATGATTGAACTGAGCAAGGCGTATTGAGTGGCCGAGAATTTGAGGTTGGTCAAACTCGATAGGTAGGCCACAAATGCCGCTGTGGCGAGGCCCGCGCTGAAGTTATCCGCTGATATGGTCAGAATCAGCATGTGCAGGTTTGCGCCCATCCCTGCCAGCATCAGGAACAGGAGGTTAGTGGCGGCAGACGCCGCGCCGCCGATGAACAGGATCGGCAGAATGCCGAAGCGCACAATCAGCAATCCACCAAAGCCTGCGCCGAAGAGGGTCATAAACAAGCCAAATAGCTTGCTGACACTGGCGATCTGATCTTTGGTGAAGCCTTGATCGATATAAAAGACGTTGGCCATCACGCCCATCACTGTATCGGACATGCGATAGGTGGCGATCAGCCCCAATAGTACGAAGGCTTGCCAGCGGTAGCGCATGACAAAGTCATTCACTGGGGTCAGTACCGGTGCCAAACTACGGCGGCCCATGGCGGACAGGCACAGCGTGGTCAGAATGGTGTAGAGCAGGGCACGCAGGAATGCACGGTCAGTCAGCAGCAGGTCGAGCATGCTCATCTGGCCTGAAATTACGCTGGCAAAGTCAGTGTTATAGAGCTGGGTAAACATCGCCGGGACTGAAACAAGCAGCACAATCAGCACCAGCACCGACGCTACTTGATGGCTGAAACCGTAGCGAGCAGCTGCCATCTGGGTGCGAATAGGCACATCGGGTTCACGCATCCACAGGCTGGTAATCAACGCGGGGACCATCAGCAGGGCAAACACCAAATAGGTGCTTGACCACGCACTGAATTGATAAAGCTGTGTGGTTGAGCCGAAACCTTCGGCGAAGTACAGAGCGCCAGCTGTCGCGAGCAAGGCCGCGACGCGGTAACCGGCCATGTAGCTGGCGGCAAGTGCCGCTTGGCGACTGTCGTCCACGATCTCAAGGCGGTAAGCATCGACTGCAATATCTTGGGTGGCCGAGGCGAATGCCACCAGCACAGCAAGCGCTATCAGCCACGTCAGGCGCGTTTGCGGATCACACATGGCCATCCCAGCCATGCCAATAACAATCAACAATTGCGACAGAACTAACCAGGAGCGCCGCCGCCCGAGCTTGCCCAATAGAGGCAGGCGCCACTGATCAAGAAGGGGTGACCACACCCATTTAAAGGCGTAGGCAAGGCCGATGAGGCTGGCAAAGCCGATGGTTTCCCGGGCTACACCTGCTTCACGCAGCCATACTGACAGCGTGGAAAATACCAACATGTACGGCATGCCGGCAGCAAATCCAAGTAGCAGTAGTACCAGTGTCGAGGGGCTAGAGTAGGCGGCGAGTGCTTCGCGCCAGCTTTTTTGAGGCATTGGGCAGGTTTCAGCCTAAAGAAATACTAAACAAAGGGCGCACTCTAACCGCTGTGCTCCATTGGACGCCAGCCGTGCTGTCGGATATCCACTTTTTCCCCCCGAATAGTTAAGCCCTCAGCACGCAATCTGGCGCGTTGTTCCGCCCCAGAATGACTGCCTGCACTCAAGCTCAGCCGCCCCCCGGCAGCAACGACTCGATGCCAAGGCAAGGTACTGCCATCTGGCAATTGACTTAAGGTTCTACCCACCCAACGCGCCGCTCGGCCCAGGCCGGCGAGTTCGGCCAACTGGCCATAACTCACAACGTAACCCTCAGGCACTTGTGCCAGTACGGTATACAAGGCGGTCAGGCGCTCCTGCTGGCTTGCTTTGGAGGATTGCAAGGCGGCATTCTTGGCTGATTTAACCTGTCTTGGTCCTAGGTGATTAATCATGTGGCTGCGTACCTGTCTGCTTTCAATCCTGCTGGTGGTTGCTGCGCCGCTCATGGCTGATACGGTCTGGCTCAATAATGGTGACCGTATGAGTGGAGAAATTATCCTGCTCGATGGGGGAAAACTGGCGTTAAAGACTAAATATGCCGGCCAAGTATTAATCAACTGGTCGGATATCGAAACACTCAGTTCCGAGCAGCCGCTATTAGTTCGTCGCCAAGGTTTAGACAGCAAGCACAGTGAGCGTCTGGCAGCCTCTGGCAAAGGCATGGTCCGTATTACTGACGGTGCCACTGAAACTGTCCCGTTGGCCAATATCACCCGACTGGTGCCTGCCCGTGAGCTCCTTAAGGACTTCTCTTGGGAGGGCAATCTCGACGCCAAGCTTAATCTTGAGCGCAAAGACGATAACTCAGATGAGTTCAGGATTAAGGGCGATACGCGAATCGAAAAGGGTCGCTGGCGGCAGGTTATGAATGGGGAGTACGAACGTGAGACGACAAACGACCGATTAACCGATGATAACTGGCACCTCGAGTACGACATTGACCGATTTTTTAACGAGCATTGGTTTTGGCGTTTAGGCGGCGAGCAACAGGTTGATCACCTGGAGTTTGTCGAGAAGCAACAAATTATTGGTACCGGGCCAGGTTACCGTTTTTGGGATGACTCCTTGGGGCGGTTTGATTTGATTGGCCAGGTCAACGAAGTCAAGTTTGACTACCCTGGTGGCGACCTAAGCTTTCGCACCTTTTCGCTGGGGTGGGATTACAAACGCTTGCTGTGGGGTACGCGCCTGGAGCTCTACACCAATGCGGAAATCCAGTTTCCTGAGATCAGTGAGATTGACTATGTCATCGACAGTGAATTCGGACTGCGTTACCGGCTAAACAGCTGGGCGCGGGTGTCTATTTTGTACGAGCTTGACCGAATTGAAGCCCAGGGTGCGAACAACAGTGATGAGAATTTTTTGATCGGGGTTGGCGTGGGTTGGTAGCTCGAACCCGAGTCGATTGATCGGAATCCCTGAACTTGACTGGAAATGCCCGGTCAGTGCTTGTTCAACTGTCGCGAATGTAGATAATGCGCGACATTTCTTGAATCCAAGCAGTCATAGTGCATCTATGTTTTCCCAAAGAGCTTCTCGTACCTTACTTAGCATCACCTTGTCTCTGGCCGCATCCCCGCTTTTAGCCGATACCGTTTGGCTAAAAAACGGCGATCGCCTAACCGGGACAATCAAATTTTTCGACGGCAGTAAATTGCTCCTGCAAACCGATTACGCCGGAGCAATCCCGCTGAAGTGGAGCAATGTCAAAACCCTAGAAAGCGACCGTGAGATGCTGGTCAAGGAAGACGACTCAAACTCCGAACGGGCCAAATCTTTGCGTGCGGGCGAGCCCGGGCAAGTCGTGCTGGTCAATGGTGAGGCTCCACGCGCTGTAGAGTTGGCGAGCATTACTCAGATCATGAAGCCCAAGCCTCTGGTCGAAGACCTGACGTGGCGTGGCAATATTGATGCAGCCTTTGATTTCAAACGTGCAGATACCGATACCGATGATTACGACCTGGACCTGAAAACCCAGGCGCGTCATGGCCGCTGGCGGCACAATGCGACAGCAAGCTACAACCGCGAGCTGTCCGATCACGTTGTCACCACTGATAACTGGGATGCTGAATACGCACTCGACCGTTTTCTGGATGAACACTGGTTCTGGCAGGGACGTCTTGAGTACAAGCGCGACAAGGTCGAGGATTTAGAGCGTCAGCGTACTGTCGGTACCGGTCCTGGTTACCAGTTCTGGGATGATGAATTGGGTGCTTTCTCTGTTGCGGGGCTACTTAACCGCACCGATTATGAGTATGCCAACGGCGACCAATCAAACTTTTATGCCATCAGTGGCAAGTGGGATTACAACCGCTACTTATTGGGTAAAGCCGTTGAGTTCTTTACCACCGGCGAAGTGGGTAAACCGCTGGATAACGTAGCGGAATACACCTTCGACGCTGAGGTTGGCCTGCGTTACAAGGTCACTGACTGGGCCTCGCTGAATATGAAGGCCGAGAAAGACTTGGTCAGTGGTGGTGACTCCGACAGCGAGCTGGATGAAACGCGTTACAGCTTGGGTTTCGGTGTCGGCTGGTAACGGCGAATCGCCTAGCAAAACGCCCCGCATATGCGGGGCGTTTTTCGTTACGCACGGCGTAGCGTTACAGGCGCAGGCCGCCATCGAGCTCAAGAATGCGACCGGTGTAGTAGTCGTTTTCCAGGATATAAGCCACCGAGTGAGCGATTTCAGCCGGTTTGCCCAAACGACGCAGCGGAATGCCTGAGGTCATTTTCTCCAGCGCTTCTGGCTTCATGCTCGCAACCATTTCGGTTTCGATAAAGCCCGGAGCAACACCGGCTACACGAATGCCGTAGCGTGCCAGCTCTTTGGCCCAGACCACCGTATCTGCGGCAACGCCAGCCTTAGCGGCTGAGTAGTTGGCTTGGCCCATGTTGCCGGCGCGCGAGATCGAGGAGATGTTGATGATTGCCCCTTGGTTTTTCAGCTCAACCATCTTCGCTGCGACTTCACGGGTGCAGAGGAACACGCCGGTCAGATTGACATCGATCACGGCTTGCCACTGAGCCAAACTCATCTTGCTCATTTCGCCATCTTTTACTTTGATGGTCAGGCCGTCGCGCAAGATGCCGGCGTTGTTAACCAAGCCATTGATGGCACCAAAGTCCTCTGCAATTTGTGCGATCGTGTGGACGACCTGCTCTTCGTTTGCGACGTTGCACAGGTATGAACGTGCGTCGGTGCCCAATGCTTTGCAGGCAGCGACGGCTTCGTCGAGACGCTCCTGATTGAGGTCGACCAGTGCCAGCTTGGCCCCTTTGCTGGCCAGATATTCACCCATGGCGCGGCCAAGGCCCTGACAGCCGCCAGTAATGATGATGACTTTGTCTTGCAGTTGCATGGAATAACCCTTTCAAGTGTGCTGTTGAGCCCTGCTGGCGACCTGCGGTCGAGCCTATGATCCGTGTTATTTGGAGAAATCTGCTGAAAATTTCATTAGGCAGCGCGTAAACTGCGTGAATCAGCGGATATCGAGCACTGGTTTGAACGGCTAATCGGGTGAGGCTAGATTGCGATGGCCGTCCCAGTGTCTTTTTATGACGAATTATTTGCAGGGAGTCATTAAATGAGCGTAAGCGCGGCTAAGCATGCCCGAGAATTGCTGCTCAAGGAATACCGAGCTGTACTCTCGACGCATTCCAAGAGCATGCCAGGCTTTCCTTTCGGATCAGTGGTGCCTTATTGCCTCGATGCACAGGGCTACCCAATTATCCTGATTAGCCGCATTGCCCAGCACACTCATAACCTGCAGCGTGATCCGAAGTGTTCAATATTGGTGGGCGAACGCGCAGCGGATGACATTCAGGCCGCTGGCCGTCTGACAGTACTGGCTGAGGCTCGTCAGTTGGAGGATCCGCAAGAGATTGAGGCCGCGGCTGCCCGCTATTACCGTTACTTCCCAGAGTCGGCTGACTATCACCGCGCCCATGATTTCGATTTTTGGCGCCTTGAGCCTGTGCGTAGCCGTTACATCGGCGGGTTTGGTGCCATTCACTGGGTCGATCAGGTGACGCTGAGCAATGTATTTGCCGGTGACTCTGAGGAGAGCATGATTGAGCACATGAATGCGGATCATGCTAAAGCCATTGCCCATTATGTGACCCTTGCCGATTTGCCCGCGCAGCCCTCGGCTGAAATGGTCGGTATTGACAGCGAAGGTTTCCATCTACGGATCGCTAAATCAGTCTATTGGCTGGCGTTTCCAACAATTTGTAACACTCCTGGAGCGGTGCGTCAGGCCTTGGTGGCTTTGGCTCACGCCGATGTATGGCCGGTTAATGAGCGGGCTTAAGCTTGAATTAAGCGCGCGAACCCATACTTCATCCTCACAGGAAGCTGTTCTTCCGTTAAGGAAATTCTGATGCGTGCTTTTTTGTTTTTATTTTTATTGTTCCCGCTCATTGAGCTGGCCGTATTGATTAAGGTCGGAGGCGCTATTGGGGTGCTGCCGACCATATTGCTGCTAATTGGCTCTGCGGTATTGGGCAGCCTGCTGCTGCGTGTGGCGGGGATCGCCACGGCATTGCGCGCCCGTGAACGTCTTGCCCGTGGCGAGTTGCCGGAGCAGGAAGTCCTTGAAGGGTTGATGATTGCTGTGGGCGGCGGCCTTTTGCTGCTGCCGGGTTTTATCAGCGACATCTTCGGCCTGTTCTGTCTGATTCCGTTCACGCGGCGAATTTTCGTCGGTAAAATCCGTGCCCGCGCCGCAGAACAAGCGGCTCGCCAACGTGCTTTTGCCGATGATTTGGCGGCGGCGCAGCGCCCCACTGAATCGCGCCCGAATGTGCTTGAAGGCGAGTATGAGCGTCGCGACTGAGATTTCGTTATGTGAGATAAGCCCGTGCCGCGTCACGGGCTTTTTTGTTTCGCACTGCCGGGCGCCTAAGGGCTAGCCGAACAGATCATTAGTAGGACGCTGAGCAAGCGTTTAGCCTCGGCAAATAATCTAAAAAAATTAGCGGCCACCCTTGAAATCCTCTTTTGCGCCCGCATGTAGCAGACACCGCAAGGTTTTCTGTCACTTAGACAGAACAGACTTCAGCGTTGTGCACTGCGCAACGCTACCGGCAACGCCGGACTTTGCTAACCGCCGGTGAAAGCACCGGCTGATAAAACAATCTATTGGGAGAGATCGACAATGAAGCTTCGTCCTCTGCATGACCGCGTAGTGATTCGCCGCAGCGAAGAAGAAACCAAAACCGCTGGCGGTATCGTGCTGCCTGGTTCCGCTGCAGAAAAGCCTAACCAAGGCGAGATCGTTGCCGTAGGTACTGGCCGTGTGCTGGACAACGGTGAAGTTCGCGCACTGGCTGTTAAGGTGGGTGACAAGGTTGTGTTCGGCCCTTACTCCGGTAGCAACACCGTCAAAGTTGATGGCGAAGACCTGTTGGTAATGGGTGAAAGCGAAATCCTGGCTGTTGTTGAAGCCTGATTTCCACGAATCTCCGTTTAACCGTCAAGAATTGAGGAAGCATTTCCATGGCTGCTAAAGAAGTTAAATTCGGCGACTCCGCCCGTAAAAAAATGCTCGCCGGTGTCAACGTCCTGGCTGACGCTGTTAAAGCAACCCTAGGCCCGAAAGGCCGTAACGTCGTTCTGGAAAAGAGCTTCGGTGCTCCAACCATCACTAAAGACGGCGTTTCTGTTGCTAAAGAAATCGAACTGAAAGATCGTTTCGAAAACATGGGCGCTCAGCTGGTTAAAGACGTTGCCTCTAAGGCGAACGACGCCGCAGGCGACGGTACTACTACTGCAACCGTTCTGGCTCAAGCTATCGTCAACGAAGGCCTCAAAGCCGTCGCTGCTGGCATGAACCCAATGGACCTGAAGCGCGGCATCGACAAGGCGACCATCGCCATTGTTAAAGAGCTGAAGAACCTGTCCAAGCCATGTGCTGACACTAAAGCCATCGCTCAGGTCGGCACTATCTCGGCCAACTCTGACAACTCCATCGGCGACATCATCGCTGAAGCCATGGAAAAAGTCGGTAAAGAAGGCGTGATCACCGTTGAAGAAGGCTCAGGTCTGGAAAACGAATTGTCTGTTGTAGAAGGCATGCAGTTTGACCGTGGCTACCTGTCGCCATACTTCATCAACAAGCCAGACACCATGGTTGCTGAGCTTGAAACCCCGCTGATCCTGCTGGTCGACAAAAAAATCTCCAACATCCGCGAAATGCTGCCGGTGCTGGAAGCTGTTGCTAAAGCCGGTCGTCCACTGCTGATCGTTGCCGAAGACGTTGAAGGCGAAGCCTTGGCGACTCTGGTTGTGAACAACATGCGCGGTATTGTTAAAGTCGCTGCTGTTAAAGCACCAGGTTTTGGCGATCGTCGTAAAGCCATGCTGCAGGACATCGCGATCCTGACTGGCGGTACTGTGATCTCTGAAGAAGTTGGCCTGAGCCTTGAGGGCACAACTCTTGAGCACCTGGGTAACGCCAAGCGCGTAATCCTGAGCAAAGAAAACACCACCATCATCGACGGTGCTGGTCAGCAGGTTGATATCGAAGCCCGCGTTGCTCAGATCCGCAAGCAGGTCGAAGACACTTCTTCGGACTACGACAAAGAAAAACTGCAAGAGCGTCTGGCCAAACTGGCTGGTGGTGTTGCGGTCATCAAAGTCGGTGCAGGCACCGAAGTTGAAATGAAAGAGAAGAAGGCCCGCGTTGAAGACGCCCTGCACGCGACCCGTGCTGCGGTCGAAGAAGGCGTGGTTCCTGGCGGTGGCGTGGCACTGGTTCGCGCTCTGCAGGCCATCGTTGACCTGAAAGGCGACAACGATGACCAGAACGTTGGTATCGCACTGCTGCGTCGCGCAGTTGAAGCGCCACTGCGTCAGATCGTTGCGAACGCAGGTGACGAGCCGAGCGTTGTGGTCGACAAGGTCAAGCAAGGCGAAGGTAACTACGGTTACAACGCTGCGACTGGCGTGTACGGCGACATGATCGAAATGGGTATTCTTGACCCTGCTAAAGTAACCCGTTCTGCGCTGCAAGCGGCTTCCTCTATCGGCAGCCTGATGATCACTACCGAAGCGATGATCGCTGAAGTAGCTGACGACAAAGGCCCTGCAATGCCTGATATGGGCGGCATGGGTGGTATGGGTGGTATGGGCGGCATGATGTAATTCAGCCCCTCCATCGAAAACCCCGCGCTTGTCGCGGGGTTTTTTTTGTCTGAAATATCCTGGTTACCACTTATCGATTAGTGCCAGTTGCGGCCGTTTGCTTTGAGCATTTAACGTTTTTTTCACTATCGATCCCTGAGTATCCAACGCGGATTGAACCAATCACCGGGCTTAGGTTCAGAACCCGGTTGATGCTACTTGCCTTGATTCAGTCTCTACCGTTTGTCGCCTAGGTCGACAAAAATTACTGATGTGATCTAGGGTGAAAAAACAGCGTTTGGCAGCGCTATCAAGAGGTTGCAGTAATGAAGCTAGAAATCGCTCGAGGTTTGTTCTTGGTTGGCGCATTAGGCGTGACCTCGATGGCATTCGCCGCGTGGAACCAAGACAGTCCGCAAATCATCTCTGGATTCAGTCAGGGTTATTGCCCTATGCCAGTCAGCCAGCGGCCTGATCCGCAAACTAAACCCGATCACGACCTGTTGCTGTTTATGTTTGGCATGTCCCAAGGCCTGAAGTAAGGCGGACAACGCTTTTTTGTCTGCCGTCTGTGCGCTCGGTAATGGGATTGTTGATTAATAGGGTGGGCAAGCTTTTTGTTGCCGCACCCTAAGCAATCATTTACTGAGCATATAAAAACGCCCGTGCGATGCAGCGGGCGTTGGTCTTAAGTCGTCACAGGCTCTGCAGCTTGCTCTGGCTCGGCTTCTGGCTCTGTGTCTGGATGTGCAATCAGGGTGTAGACACAAGGCAACACGAACAGGGTGAACAAGGTGCCGACTGTCATGCCGGTGGCAATCACCAGACCAATGTCAAAACGGCTCACCGCGCCTGCACCTGTTGCCAGAATCAAAGGCACCATGCCGAAAACCATTGCGGCCGTCGTCATCAGCACTGGGCGTAGGCGAATCGATGCCGCTTCCTCGATAGCTTCACGGCGTGACAAGCCATTCTCGCGTCGTAGCTGATTGGCAAATTCGACGATCAGAATACCATGCTTGGTAATCAGCCCGATCAAGGTCACCAAACCCACCTGAGTGTAGATATTCATACTCGACAGGCCGAGGAACAGCGGCACCAAGGCGCCGCAAATCGACAGCGGCACTGTGACCATGATCACCAGTGGGTCTCGGAAACTCTCGAACTGCGCCGCCAACACTAAGAAGATCAGCGCCAAGGCGATACCGAAGGTGGCATACAACGCCGTGCCTTCTTGAATGTATTGACGTGAGGAACCTGCGTAGTCAAACGAGTAGCCTGCGGGGGCTTCCTCCTCGGCGAACTGGCGAACCGTGTCGATGGCTTCGCCCATGCTGACAATCGGGAAGCCCTGGATGATTGCCGAGTTGAGCTGCTGGAACTGGTTGAGCTGGGTCGGCCTTGCGCGGTCGCTGATTTTAATCAACGTCGACAGTGGTAGCAGGGCACCACTTTCACTCTTCACGTAGTAGCTGTTTAGCCAGCCGGGATTGTCGCGATAAGCCCGTTCGACCTGAGCGATCACCTTATAACTACGGCCCTCAATGGTGAAGCGGTTGATCTCACCCTCGCCGAGCAAGCTGGACAGCGCTACGCCGATATCTTCCATGGAAACGCCCATCTGCGCGGCTTTTTCTCGGTCGATATCCACCACGACCTCTGGCTTGTCGAACGCCAGGTCAACATCAAGAAAGGCAAATTTGCCCGACTCTTCAGCTCGCCTTTTGATTTTGTCAGTCACCGCTAGCAGTGACTCGTAATCGTTCGGCGTATTGACTACAAACTGAAACGGCAAGCCCTGACCAGTTCCCGGCAAGGAGGGCAGGTTGAAGGCAAAGACTTGCAGGCCGGGTATTTCGTTTAGCTTGGCTTGTACCTCAGGTAGCAGTTCCATTTGGGTGCGCGAGCGTTGGTCCCAGGGTTTCAACTGAAAACCGCCAATGCCCGACTGCACGCCATCAAAGCCGTTGATCTGGAACCAGGAGTTGTACTCCGGGATGTCCTTAAAGATCGGCAGGAATTGATCGGTGTACTTATTGAGGTAGTCAAGGTTGGTCGGTTGAGGCGCATTGGAAAACATGAAGATGATGCTTTGATCTTCTTCAGGTGCCAGTTCGTTCTTGGTGAACTTGAGCAGCACCGGAATCAAACACATGACAATAATGGCAAACACCAGTACCACTGAGCGGGTTTCAAGTGTGCCGTGCAGGCTGCGCTGGTACCGGGATTTGAGCCTGTCGAAAATTTGATCGAGTTTGTGGGTCAGCCCGCTGGGCTTTTCCTCATGACGCAGCAGCTTGGAGCACATCATCGGTGACAGCGTCAGCGCGACAATGCCGGAGATAATCACGGCACCTGCCAGGGTGAGGGCAAACTCCTTGAATAGCGCGCCTGTCAGCCCAGAGAGGAAGCCGATAGGTGCATAGACCGCTGCCAGCGTGATGGTCATCGAGACCACTGGCACAGCGATTTCACGTGCACCCTCTATCGCCGCATCGAAGGGCGTTTTACCTTCCTCGATATGACGGTGAATGTTCTCCACCACGACAATTGCGTCGTCCACCACCAAACCAATCGCCAGTACCATTGCCAACAATGTCAGCAGGTTGATGGAGTAGCCCATTAACTGCATGAAAAACAGTACGCCAATCATCGACAGCGGGATGGTGATCACCGGGATCAACACCGAGCGCAGTGCGCCAAGGAACAGAAACACCACGATGATGACGATAATTACCGCTTCGCCGAGTGTTTTGACCACCTCATCAATGGAAGCCTGAATAAACAGCGTGGCGTCATAGGCAATCGAGACCTTGAGGTTGGGCGGCAATTGCGCCTCAAGCGCTGGCATGGCCTTGCGAACTTCTTTGATCACATCAAGTGGGTTGGCACTGGGTGTGCCTTTGATGCCGATATACACCGAGGGAATGCCGTCAAAGGAGCTGATTGAGTCGTAGTTTTCAGCGCCCATCTCGACCCGTGCTACGTCGCCGATTAACACCCGGCTGTCGCCAACGGTTTTTAGTGGAATGGCAGAAAAGCCTTCAACGTTTTTCAGATCAGTTTCGGCATTGATACTGGTGACTACATATTCACCTTTGACCTCGCCTGCGGCGGAGAGGAAGTTGTATTTGCGTACGGCGCTGTTCACATCGCCCGCGGTGATGCCGTAGGCCGCCATTTTTACTGGGTCCAGCCAAAGGCGCATGGCGAAGACTTGGTTGCCGAGGATTTCAGCTTCGGCCATGCCCGGCAATGTGGCCAGTTTGGGTTGGATTACTCGCGACAGGTAATCGGTGATTTGCGGGTTCGTCAGCTCATCACTGTAAAAACTCACGTACATCAATGCCGAAGCGTCAGCGGCCTCTTTTGATAGCACTGGGTCTTCGGCATCTTGTGGCAGTTGGTTCTTAACCTCGTTGGCCTTGGCCAGCAACTCGGTGAACAGGCGATCGCTGTCAGAGCCAATGCGCGCATAGATCGAAATCACCGAGAAGTTCTGACGACTTACGGAGGTCATGTAATCAATGCCTTCAGCGCTGGCAAGGCTTTGCTGCAAAGGCTGGGTGATGTACCCCTGAATTGTTTCGGCATTCGCCCCGGGGTAAGCCGTGGTGACCGTGATCAGGGCATTCTCAAGCTGCGGGTATTCACGAATGGTGAGTTTGTTGAAGGCCTGCAAACCAAGCAGGATGATCAGCAAACTGACCACGGTCGCCAACACTGGGCGCCGAATAAATGGGTCAGTAAAAGCCATGTCTATTCCTTGGGCTAGGCGCCGCTTATTGCTCGGCGCCAGGCGTACTGGCCGTAGCGGAGGGTTGGTCGACGATTTTTATATGGGCGTCGTTATCGAGCTTAAGTTGCCCCGACGTCACCACCCGCTCACCAGCTTCTAGACCTTTGAGAACGACCACTTGTCCATCGCGGCGTTCGCCGGTTTCAATTACGCGGCGCTGGGCAATCAGCTGAGGTTTACCATCATCTTCTTTGACCACATTGCCTTGTTCGTCTTTCTTCTCAACCACGGCGTACACCGAGTTGCCGTACAGGGTGTAGGTGACAGCGGTTTCAGGAATGATTGTTTGCGCGCTGTTATCGGCTAACAGCAGTTGCAGGTTGGCAAACATGCCCGGCAATAGTTTGTTATCAGGGTTGTCCAGGGTGGCGCGCACTTGCACGTTGCGTGTGCTGTCTTCAACTTTGGGGTTGATGGCCGAAATGCGGGCGCTGAAAACGTGTTTGGGGTAGGCCGAGACACTGAAGTTAAGGGTCTGACCAACGGCTACTTGCGGAACGTCTTGCTCCGGCAGGAAGAAGTCCAAATACAGCTGCGAGATGTCCTGCAAGGTGGCAATGGAAGTGCCCGAGGAGAGGTAGTCACCCACGTCTATCTGCCGTATACCAATGGTGCCGCTAAAGGGTGCCAAGATACGTTTTTTCGCCAGCAGTGCTTCTAGCTGGTCGACACTGGCCTTGGCTTTGGTGTTCTCTGCAGCAAGCTGATCATATTCGCTTTTCGAGAGGTTTTGCCGGGCAACCAGTTTTTGTCCACGCTCAAATTGCACGCGCGCCAGATTCAAGTCGGCTTTGGCGGTTGCCAGATTTGCACTCTCGACCTCGCTCTTCATCTGCACCAGCGGCTGATCTTTCTTAACCTGCTCACCGGATTTAAACAGTACGCTTTGCACGATGCCGTTGACCTCGACGGTCAAATCAACACCTTGGAGCGCTTTAAGGGTGCCGATAGCGGGAATCCGCTGTTGCCAAGGCCGCTTTTGCACACTGCTGGCACTAACGCTGATTGCAGGTTTAGGGGCAGAGAACATTTGGATTTGTTGGTAGATGGAGTAGCCTTTGTAGGCGCCCAAAGCGAGCACCACAAGTACAACCACGCCTATCATTATTAGCATCCGGCGAAGCAACATGTTGCATATCCTTGGCAGGTAAAGGGAGCCTAATCTCAGGTTCTGTTCCCGTTTAGCGCGTTCCTGTATTTCTCGACACGCATTTGGAATAACCAAACGTCGAGTCTCGTGCGTTGTCTCGCACTACAGCAGGCTCCGGCGCAGCCGTGAGCGAAAGGGGGTACAGACCCTAGGCCAAGGTGGAACATTAGTGCCCTTGTGAAGGCAAGTCAAAGCCTGCCAATAACAAATGGTTTCGCTTTGTGCGGAGGTTAATAAGAACCGGCGCTTGTCCCGCTAATTTAGGGTTTTTTGCCGCTGCTAGTTGCAGATCGCGCCCTGATCTGCGCAATCGGCAAGCAAGAGTGCGTGCCGGTTGCAGGTGTCTGCTATGCCCTCAGGCGCTGGGTAACGTCGCTAAGTGCAGTCGATAAACTGTGTAGATTTCGGCTGGCAACTTCAGTGCGCTGGACGTTCTTTTCATTTGCGTTAGCGATAGTGGTTATCTCAGTCAGGTTGCGTGAAATATCTTCAGCCACTGCGGTTTGCTCTTCTGCTGCGGTTGCGATCTGGTGGTTCATGTCGCGGATCGCTTCAATCGCAGCGGTAATCTGCTGCAATGTTGTGCCTGCCTGCATGACTTGTTCAAGCCCTTTATTGCTGAGTTCTTGGCCGCTTTCGATGGCGCGTACGGCGTTGCTGGAGCCGGTTTGTACGGTGCTGATGATCTGGTTGATTTCGGCTGTTGATTCGGCAGTGCGCTGGGCCAGTGTACGCACCTCATCAGCCACTACGGCAAAACCACGACCCGCTTCACCGGCACGTGCAGCCTCAATCGCCGCATTGAGGGCGAGCAGGTTGGTCTGCTCGGCAATTCCACGGATAACTTCAAGCACTTTGCTGATGCGGCCACTGTCATCTTCGAGTTGGCGGATAACCTCGGCGGTGGTAACGATTGCCTGGCTCATGTGAGTGATGGTTTCGATGGTTGACTGCATCACCTGCTCACCTTGTTGCGCTGAGCTGTCGGCGTCATCTGCAGCGTTGGCGGCCTCACCGGCGTGGCGGGAGACTTCTTGCGCCGTAGCGGACATTTCATGCATGGCGGTGGCGACTTGATCGGTGCGAGAAAACTGATCGCGACTGCCTTGTGCCATCACCGCAGCGATTGCGTTCAACTCGCCACTGGCACCGTCCAAGTCGGTAGTGCTGCGCTGAAGCTGGTTGAAGGTATCGGCGAGGAAGTCGCGTAAGGTATTGGCGGCTACGGCCAGGCGACCCAGTTCATCTTGACGATTGATTTCTGTGCGTTTTGCAAAGTTACCCTGGCTGAGTTGGGCAATGTACTCAATCAGTTGTTGGATCGGGGTGATCAGGTTGCGATTGACCAGCCACAGGCTAACAAGGCCAACAACGACACTGGATATCAACATAAAGCCGATTCCCAGGAAAATCGTCTGGTGTGCTTGTTGGCTAATCGCTGAGGATTGTTCCTGGCTCTGCTTGGACAACTGGATGACCAGATATTCCATTTTTTGGCTGGCGCTGCGATCAATGCCTTTAACCGCCGCATCACCCACTGCCGAGTCGGCACCGGCATCAACAAATGCCTTAAAACCAGTGCGGTAAGCCTTACCCATCGCAAGGTGTTCGCTTATCAATGTATCAGTCTGGCTTTGTAATGCCTGGTTATTGGTTTGGGCTGCATTGTGTGAGAGGTCTTTCAGGGTTTGCTGGACGCGAGCTTCGAAGCTTTGGAACTGCTGCCAGTACTTGTTGCGGTCAGCTGGATTCTTGCCGCGCAGCAATACGTTCTTCCATTCCTGAACCTGGATCTTGAATTCGACATTGGCATCATTGATCAGCCGAGACGAGAGAATTGGGCCGTCAATCAGATTGCGGTAAGACTGCATACCGCTGGACATAAATGCAAAGCACAGCAGTGCAATAAGCAAAATCAGCAATAGGCTTCCACCTAGCAAGGCCAGGATTTGTGCGCGTAGCGAGCGTTTTAACAACATCTTAGTCACCTCAATTCAGGGGGGGCAGCAGCCTTACGCACTCCTTTTGGTGAGGTGGTGGAACCTCCGTGTTGTGCAAATGGCGCATAGTTGGGCTTGCTGTAGGCTCTTTCGGCTGCAGCATCCAGTTCTTGAGGTTGTTTGATTGAAAGGTGCGACCGCCCACCCATTGGGTAGGCGGTGCTAATCAGGCAAGGCGCAGGTGGTTGTCCCAGAGACCCGCTGGCAATTGCAGAGGCTGCATGGCGATTTTCTCTTCGCGGCAATCGTACATGCGGCAGCGGCCTTGGCCGGAACTCACGACAAAACCGTGTTCGACAGCGCCTACGCCTGCGCAATCGGGTAGCGGTGCATCAAGCCGGACTGCGCCGGTGTCCAGGTCCCAGATAAACACCCGGTTGCCGCGTGGTGCAGTCATCGCCAGTAAGCGCAGTTCACTGTTAATCGCCACGCTGGCTGTGTACTGGAGCATGGCTTGGCGCTGCTCCTCGGCCAGGGGGAAATGCTCGAAGGGCTGGCCGGGACGCTTGATCGCCAATAAGGGTATTTTATCCGCCATCTCGCCCATGTACTGCTGGCCGCTGACAATGGTGCCGTCACTGGCAATAGCCAAATGGCGAACGCTGTTCATTTGTTCTGGCAACTGCTCTTTGCTGATCAGGGTGCCGTCACGTTTGAGCAGTACCAGGCTGGGCTCCATTGCATCGAGGTTCATCTCGACCCGGCTTTCAGCCTCGGTGCGAATACCGCCGTTGGCAACAACCAGCGTTTCGCCATCGGGTAACCAGAGCAATTGGTGAGGCCCGACACCGTGGGTCGACAGTTCATGGTCGCGCTCAAGTGTGCTGCCCTGCACACGGTAAACACTGATGACACCGCGGCCTGGCTCAGAGGTGTCGTTTTCCGTGGCATACAGCCAGTTGCCGTCCTTATGGAAGGCGCCATGGCCATAGAAATGACGATCAGCGGGGGAGGTTAGGGTCTGTAGAAGCTTACCGTCGCGGGTGTCGATCAAGTAGCTCTCGGTACTTGGGCGACGGCCTACAAATAGCGCCATTGGCTGGCTGGGATGTGGCACAACATCGTGACAGCGTTCTTTGACCGGCGTTGCGAAAGCCTTGGTGCCATCGAGGTGATAACCGACGGCGTAGTGCTGGCCATCGCTGCCGTCACGGGCTGAAACCAGCAGCGGCTGCGGGCCATTTTTGACCAGTGACCAGCCGCCCAATGCGCTAGCGGCTAGGGCGGTGCCTGCAAGGCCGAGAAATACTCTGCGTTTCATTCAGTCTCCGTCGTTGGCGTTAAAGCCTAGTTGGATGCCCAAAGTGCTTGCAAGCTCGCCCTCATGCAGGCGATGCAACACATTTAAGCTGTCGTAAAATTCATTGAGTCGGATGCGGCTGTCTTCTTCTTTGAGCAATTCAGAGAGTGGCCGTTGCAGGGCTGCAAGACGCTGACGGGTGTCAACATAAGCTGCATCGATACGTTTTTTCAGGGCGTCCTGATCACTGCCGAGCAAACTTTGTAAGCCATCTTGGTTGGCTCCGTGCCAGATGCGTTCAGCACTGGCTAGGGTTGCGGCGATGTTGGACAGGCTGGCATTGCTGCGCCACGCTTCGGCCTGATAGGGCTGTGGGTGGCCTTTGCTTTGACGGCCCAGTGGTGCCCCGAGTTTTTTCTTCAGCACATCAATTGCGGTGACTTGGCTGCGCAGCAAATCGGCCAGCGCCTCTTGGGCTTCTGCGTAGCGGTTGTTCGGGAATTGCTTGAACTCAGTCGCAACGCCATCTTTCGCTTGCCAATCGGCCAGGACTTCAGCCGAGAGCTTTTGCTGATGCTCACCGATCGCCGTAATCAATGGGCAATAAAGTTTTTTCTGTTGATCGTCCGTCAGATCAATTGACTCGTCGTAGAGGATGTACTCATAGGCGGTCAAACCTTGCACGACGACGCTGGACTTCGCCAGGTCCTCTGGCGTTAGCTGCGGTTTATTCTTCAGCAGGGTCTGTACTTGACGGGCTACAAGGTTCTTTTTGTCTGGCCAGAATTGGACTTGCCAGGCTTTGTTGCCCTCAGTCATTGGTCCAACCAGAATGGTTTGCAGGCCAGCCCAAGCGCTTTGCGCCGCTACAAATGCTTCACGCGCTTGGGGCAGATCTTGTTTGCCGGAGCAAAACGCCTGGCTACTTGCGGACAGTTTTTGGTCTGCTTCAGCCCAAGAACTGTAAGCGGGCAGAACCACGCCATCGGCTAATGCAGCCGTCACTTTTTGCTGTGGATCGGATGGTGTACAGGCGCTGAGTAAAACGCTCAACAGTGTCAGGGTTAAGGGCGAGCGATACATGTGCAGCTCCTTTTATAGCGAATTCAGAAAGGCCAGCAGCGCTTTGCGCTCCTCGGCGTTAAAAGCTAAAACACGCTGTTTGGCCGCTTCAGCCTCGCCTCCATGCCAGGCAATGGCTTCAAGCAGGTTGCGTGCGCGACCGTCATGTAAATACTGGGTGTGACCATTAACTGCTTGGGTCAAGCCAATGCCCCACAGTGGCGCTGTACGCCATTGTTGAGCCGTGGCAGTGAACTCAGGACGATTGTCAGATAAACCGGGACCCATGTCATGCAGCAGCATATCGGTGAACGGGCGAATCGCTTGATTGGCCAGCTCGGGTTCGGCGGCATCCGCCGCAGTGGTGAACTTTTCGATGTGACAAGCGCTGCATTGCGCTTGGTAAAACAGATTCTTGCCCTTGAGCACCTCGGGCTGGTCGACATTGCGGCGTGCGGGTACGGCGAGGTTGCGGCTGTAAAACAAAATACTGGCGAGCAGTTTGTCACTGACTTCAGGTTCACCACCATTAGGCGCAGCGAGGCAGTCAACTTGTGCTGCGGTGCAGTCGTCATGCTTCATCAAACTGGTGGTGAGGCCCATGTCACCGGAAAAAGCATGCGCATTTTGTTGGTTCAAGGTGGGTTGTCCGGCTTTCCAGCCGAAACGGCCGATCACGGTGCGTCCGAGCACATCATCCCAGACGTGATTAGGTCGACCACTGATACCGTCACTGTTTGCATCTTCTGGATCGGCGTTGGCGAGAATTTCAGCTTCGGGGATGGCTTCAAGCAAACCCAGTCCAATCATCGGCGGGGCGACGCGTGCCGAGACCATAGTGTCCGGATGCATTGGGCCGTAGCCAAGCTGGGTGATATTCAGTGTCGGTTTGCGCAGTTCAACTTCACTGCCGTCTTTGAACTTGACCTTGCTGAAGGTGTAGCTCATCCGCACTTTGCCTTCCGGGGCAACGCCAGGGTTGGCCATGTCTTGCAATTGACCGCCGTAGGTTGGCTCTGGAACCACGCCAAGACGCTGAATGATTTTCGCCTGCTCTGCCGTAGTCGCCGGGATCGACAAGCGCACTAACATAGAGGTCGCAGTGACGGCGTCCGGTTCCGGTGGATGGCCGCGGCCGTCCTTGATATGACAGTTTTGACAGGCGTTGGTGTTAAAAAGTGGGCCAAGCCCATCCCGGGCGATCGTGGTTGCCGGGGCGATCACCCATGGGTTGCGAAAGAAACTGTTGCCAACACTGAAGTCTAGGCGACGCAGTGGAGAGAGGTTCGCTGAGGGTTGCGAGAAAGCATTGTGATCTGCTTTGGACACGCTGGTGCTGCCGCCAGAGAGTGCTTCACCGGGTTCGGCGTGGGTGAACTGCGGTGGTTTTTCACACCCGCTTAATGCCAGCGCTAAAACCAGTCCGAACAAAGGAAGAGGGCGTTGCAACTGCGCAAGCATCAGCATGTATCCGAGAAAAACTGCGCGCAATAATACCAGTCCAAGGTAATTTAAATAAGAGCGATTTGCGTTATCAGCAAGATTTAGCCAGTGCTGCGCCACTCGGTCGCAGGGGCAACGCGGTCAACTAGCGGAGGAGGGCTTGACCAAAACGCAATTATTGCGCGGTGCCATAAACACAACACCCCCCCTCAGTATTGCTATTGAGGGGGGCACAACTGTCGGTTGTTAAGCGGCCTGTTTGCTATCTATTACTAATCGTAGGGATAGCCAACATTGATCGCCCATGGAGTTTAGGTGTCATCACGCCTTGGCGTACTTCATGTCCCTATAGCCCTTGAAAGACTTCGCTGCTTTCAGGTTCATACCAGCACCTGCTTCGGCACGGCTGCATAGCAACTTAACGTTGAACGCGTGGCCGTTGACATCCACTTTGCTGTCATCGCCATGTTCATGGATGTAAGAGGTGACCATTTAGGTATCAAGGGTATGCTGTTGTCCAACTCGAAACCAAGTCAAGTCTGCAAAAAAACGGGACTGACCCCAAAACGCTTGGGATTATTAGCTGCCTGTAAAAAGAGCCGGGGACTTACTCAATACTCCAGTAATTAACCACTCCATTTTTATTGAAAGTTATATAAAGCCAGCTCCCGTGCACCTCAGTATCACCTGTGTATTTACCGGATACCTTTCTAGCGGTATCAGACGCCGTGGATGCATCTTGCTTCAGACCTATCGCCTGTTGGATGGAGCCAGTGCCAGGGACGTACGAAATAGCCTTTGAAATAACGCCTAAATATTCGCCCCTATTGTACACCCACGTTGTGCCATTAGATGATTTTTCATTATCATCTGGAACACCATATATATCTTGAATTTGGCGCTGTGTTGTTTTTCCTTCGATAATATGAGCGTCGATATAGCTGGAAGAGTATTTGTCTTCCGTAGAAATCAATGCGCATCCCGTTAGGATGTTAATGCCAAAAAACAATATTAACAATTTTACAGCTGAATTATATGAGCTTTTAATTAACATGTGTCTATCCTTTGAGGTTATATGTGCTTCCATATCTAAAACTTTGTGTAAGCTGCTCCTGATATCGATTTGAATTTTTTAAGTTTTTATTGTCAAATTTCTCGCAAAGTTAATGGTTGCACCAGCCGTGACTAATTCGCCCTTGGAGATAACTTAGGTATATAAATACCAATTCATCATCGCTGATGTGGTGTTTTTTTGGTAACGGCCGGGCTGATTTTAACTACCGGCCGCAGTTGATAGGCCATTGATTACCAATCGTAGCGATAGCCCACATTGACCGCCCATGGGGTTTCGATGTCATCACCCTTGGCGTATTCCATGTCCATATAGACCTTGGAAGACCTCGCTACTTTCAGGCTCATGCCAACACCCACTTCGGCGCGGCTGCCCGGCAACTTAACGTCGAACTCGTGGCCGTTGACATCCACTTTGCTGTCATCGCCATGCTCATGGATGTATGAGGTGGTCACGTAGGCATCAAGCGGCATGCCGTTGTCCAAATCGAAACTACGCCCAGTCTGCACACCAAGACGGCTTTGTAAGCTGTTGATGTTGTCGCTCTTGACCTTCAGGCCATCGGTCTGGGTGTAGTGATCGCCCTCTATGTGCATTGAGCTCAATTGCCCTTGTGGCTCGACATACCAGCCTTGCTTGAGGTCGTAACGCTTGCCCACTTCAACGCTGGCACCAAAACCATCGGTACGCTGCGAACCTTTGACTCGCTCACCCATGTTATTGGTGTTTTTCACATCGCTGTCAAAGCTGTTGTACTTGACCACGGTGTCTACATACAGACCGCTGTCGTGCAGGTATGTGGCATATGCACCGATCGTTGTGCTGTCGATATCACCTGATGAGCCTGAGCCAAAGTCGTTGTCTGCCGTGGCTTGGCCAACCATGCCGCCAAGCAACCACGTGGCGTTCTCGGCAGGCACAGCGGTGTCAGCGCCAATTTGGAAACCTTGGACGTTCTGGTCAAAGACGCGGCTTGAACCGGTATCGATATCGTTGCTGCGAGCCATGGCACGCATCCACAGACCACCTTCTTGCTTGCCTTGACGCAGGTCACCCAAACGTTTAACTAAGGTATCCATCTCGGCAGTCCAAAGGGTCGCCAGCGCAATCTGGTTACCGATGGCAGCATTGGTGCCATCACTCCAGTCATCCGGGGTCGGGGCTGGGGGTGTAGGGATTACTGGATCAACAGGAGTAACAGGTGTTACCGGGTCCACAGGAACAACTGGATCTATAGGAGCAACTGGATCTACAGGAACAACTGGATCTACAGGAACAACTGGATCTACAGGAACAACTGGATCTAGAGGAACAATCGGGTTAACCACAGGGCTAGCCAGATACCAGTCAGCACCACGCTGCTCCAAGGTGTAACGATAGGCGCCGGCATCCACGTGACCACCGCGCAGACCAAACTGGCCTTCACCACCACCGGTTTCCACCACTTTCAGTTCGCCACCGGCAAAGGCTGGCTCTAAACCGCTATCAGCAATCACCAGCGTATGTGCACCAGAGGCTGTGCCCTGCACATCCAACAGGTCGCCCTGCTCAGATGCCAAGTCGGTTTGCATGCCGAACTCACCAGCACCCGTTAAATTGCCATCGATGGTGAAGGTATTGCCATAGGATGGTCCATCGGACCCAATATTGACTCGGCCAGTGGTGTTCAAGTCGCCAGAGATGGTCTGCGAACCCGACACATTCAAGGTACTGCTGGAGTCAATGTTCAATACATTTGAGTTACCAGCGGCCAGCAAAGCAACGCCCTGCGGTGGTGTTGCCCAGAGGTCGCGTTCAAGCTGCAACTGTGTACCGTTGAACAAATCAACCTGAGCAAAATTGCGAACGCTATCGACATTGCTCGCATCAGCAACAGCGTTAGTGACATTGTCGAATACCAGTGTGTTATGACCGGCATCGCCATCGAGAATATCGTGGCTGACATTGTTACCACTAATGGTCACCGTATCGTCACCCGCGCCAGTATTCAGCGTGCCCATATGTCGGCTGTTGTCGGCCAGTAACACGCTATCGTCACCCGCACCCAGATCGATATCACCAATGATATGACCATCACCCATATTGATCAGAGTGGTAGGCTCATCTCCCAAAACAATGGCTTTGCTCGAGAAAGATTGCGAATAAATATTGCCTTGGTTGATCAACTGATCGACGTTGCCGGTGATTAATGTAGCGCCGTCGTTGTGGCCTTCAAGCGTAGCTGTATCAGCAATCAAAATGCTGCTGGCAGCATCACTCTTGATTGCATTACCGGTACCGGCTACATCAATGTCACCGGTGACAGACAGTGCACCAGTAGTATTGGCGTATACACCCGCACCGTTACCCGTTACATCAATATCCCAGCCATCGCCGACATTCAGGCTGCCCGCAGACACAGAGCCATCGGCATTGGACAGTGCAATACCTTTACCACCTACTTCGCTTGAGACCAGAATCTGACCATGTGAGGCTTGGTCCAGATTATTCTCAGAAAGAATCGCCGCACCAGAGCCTTTCATTTCAAGCGTCGCACCATCGACAAGGGTGGTCGCGGCTGTCGCTTGGTTGGTGATCAAGTTGCCATAACCCGTGCCTAGCCCGGTGATATGTGCATCCGAGTTGATCACCACTTTACCGGCATCTTTCCCCACCAACACACCAGTGGCGCTGCCGTCGACAGTGATGCTGTTGGACGTATTGAGAGTTGCGCCATCTTGAACACTGATACCGGCAATACCGTCATGCACGGTAATAGTGCCCGCTACGCCGCTGGCATCAGGATTCATTCGCGAACCAGCGCCACTAAGCTCTACGGCAGTACCGTTGGCCAGATCAAGATTACCGGAGTTGGTCAGTTCAGCACCGTTTTTGATGCGGAACAGGGTGACATCCATTGCGTCGGCAATGGTGATATCGCCGATGTTGCTGAATGTCGATTCGCCAGTACCGGTCTGAACGCCATTGAGGTCGTACTTGTTGTCATCAACAACTACTGCAACAGCGCCATCGTTCAACGTCAGATTGGAAGCACCGCTCATCGAGCCGGTCGCCCCACCCTCTACTTTCAGCGCAGTGGCACCCTTACCGGAAACGGTGATGTCGAGCGCATCAAGATTGGCCGTAGAACCTGCGCCAGTCACTTGAAGAGCAGTCGAGCCGTCACCGGAAGCAGTTAAAGCACCGCCTGCGGCATTAATGCTGGCACCGTCTTCAATGCGGAACAGGGTGGAGTCTTGAGTCGAAACATCTAAACCGGTAGAGCTGGCAGCTGTAATGTCGATCGACGAGCCGTCGCCATAGGCAAAGTAGCCGATCTGATTGCTGCCACCATCAAAGTTAATAGCACCGCCATCAACCACAACCTGACCTTTGTCACGAGCGTGCACGCCAATGGCACCGTCACCCGCCAGATTGACCGAGCCGCCAGTGAACAGAATCTTGCTGCCATTGCCTTCAGACCATGCACCAAAGTTACGGGTGCCAGACATTGGATCAGCAGCACCATTAATATTGATGTCGCCTGTTGAGGTGATAATCGACGCTCCAGTTCTGCTCAATGCCATAAGGCCGACAGCATTGATGCCATTGAGGTTGACTTCACCGCTGTTCGTTATCTGGGTTTCACCGGTATCGACTGCATGAATGCCTATATTAAGCAATGGTGCGTCACCATCGGCACCATTAATATTGATGGTGCCGGAGTTGAGAGCATTGTCTCCGGCCTGACCGCCAAGAACATAGATAGCTTCGCTACCCTGAACTTTTGAACCAAGGGTGATCGTGCCCTTGTTCTCAGCACTACCGCCGCGTAACAGTTGAATACCGGTAATCCATTCTTTGGTTTGTGCATCAGCGACTGCTTCAGGAGCATCGGCGTTGAATTGAGCGGCGCGCCCTAAATAAATTTCGCCGTTAGCTTCGTTGGTGAAAGTAGTGCCTGCGCCGGTAGAAACACCAATAATAACAGGTGACTTACTGGCAGAGGCGATACCTCGGTTGACACCAACATTGATAATGCCTGAGTTAGTGCCTGTAGTTCCGGCTCCGGAAAGGAGAACACTATAACCATGACCATCCGTATTAACTGATAAATTCATAATGCCAGTGTTGGTGAACGAGGCGCCATCATACGCCCTCACGCCGTAGCCTGTGTACAGGAACAATTTACTGGTATCAAGTGGCGTGTCGCCCTGTGTAAAACCGGCAGTCAACACGCCATTATTGATAGCGGTGCTACCGGCCCCCACTGCAATCATGCCGTTAGCATTGGATCCCGTAGAAAGATTGCCATTGTTAATGATGCTACCGCCCTGATCAGCACGCATAATTGCACCGGCTTTGGCGCCCACACCACCAAGTGCTCGCGAATCACCGTCAATCTGTGCCCCTTTAGCTATGGTCGCAGTGGCGTTAGCCCCTACGGCATGCATAACAGTGCTGGTGCCAAGTTCTAAACTACCGTCATCTGTGCCTGACAGATGAAAATCGAATGAAACTGTTTGTGATTGAAGGCTATATGCCTTTTTAAATTCGTTGTCGTATTGAGTCTGGTTAATCTTGCCGCCTTTTACCTGCTGCACCAGCCAGTCATTAAATACTTTAAGGTCGTCGATGGATGACACGGTGTGCTGGCTGCCATCAAAAGAGCTGAAGCTTCCAGTATAAACAGGGACAACAAGCTCTTTATCCTGAATACCATAAGCTGACGCAGGTGTTGTCGTTATATTGCCGAAATTCACATTGTTTCGGGAGTTCCATATGATATTGGAAGAGGCCGAGCCTGTGCCGTCAGCGTATACAAGCGAGGTTTGCTTGGCGCTTATATTAATAGCACTATCGACGGCAGTAGTGCTGTTGCTTTTGCCAATATCAACAATCAGCGAGCCACCCGTGCTGTCGACAGTGCCAGCCCGGCCATCAATGTACATATCGTCACCCACATCACGGTAACCGATAGTATATATATCGGCATATGGGCTCTCTTTAAGGGCGCTGGAGTTATGAACAGACACTACCGTATTACTGCCTGTAATAGGGTCCGGTGCAGTTACACTTGTAGACCCCCCTAGAATAAACTGGTTCTTATCCAGCACAGAATCGCTGCCTGATGCTAAATAACCCGTCTTCTCAAGCTCGCCAAACTTGATCCCGTAGCCAGGAGTCAGGCCTGGCTCAAATTGAGAGCCATTGCCAGTCAAAGTGTCAGTTGCGCCGTTTGAAATGATAAGAGCGCCGACTTGATCATCATTATCACGCGGATTGAAATCCGCCAGTTGCGCTGCCCATGCACTACCCGACATGGATAGAACTAAAGCGGAGCCAACACTGGTCAGAGCACGACCTGCTTTGCCACGACGGCGAGAGTTCTCTCCCGCAACGTTCCAGCAGCTAGCAGAAGTGTTCCAAATAAGACGATAAAAATGATTCATAAATGACCTAATAAACTTATATGAGGAGTGAGTGAAGTTCCTTCAACTGCATGTTGTGAACGCCGCATAATCCACTCTGATTTGCCGGGCATTCGTTGAGGTGGAAAACATAACTTAGGTCTCGATCCCAGGTCTTTAGGGCGATTCCTACAGATATGTAGGACGTGTCATATTTTTATTTATTCAGAGGGGGAGTAGGGCGTGGGTGTTGAGAGCGCGTGAGCCGAACATTTCCTGCGGAAATTAGGGCATGCTTAGATCGTTATTTAGCTATCTGAAGCCCGTAGTTGCAGGGGAAAGCGACAAATGCGTGAGCAATTTAGTCGTCGTGTTCTGAGGTAGAAAAAACAGCGGGGAGGAGGGGTAAATCAGAGGGGGATTTAGGCTAGTTTCCTGTAGGACGCGCGGATGGCATGCCGGCATTTACAGTCTCAGGGGAATCAGTTTTGCGCGCCTAGCTAGTCGTTTTTCCGACAGGCCAGGTAATTGGTTGTTGAAGCGAAATTCAAGCCAATAAAAAAGCCGGTGCGCTATTAACGCACCGGCTTTGTCGACATCGCGCTCGCTTAGAACGAGTGGTCAGCGTTGTCTGGGTTGAGGTCGCTGATGCCGAGCTTGCCAGCAGCTTCTTCAATTGCACCGGTCTGCTTGACCAGTGCGGCGATTGCGTCACGAACGATCTGATTGCCTTTTTCGTTGTCAGCGGCGATCAGTTGGTCGTAGTGCTCGCCGTTGTTGGCGCTGTCGACGATAACCTGCAGTTTAGCTTCGGTATCAGCAAGGTCCGCTTTCAGGGTGTCGTCAGTTTTTGCGTCAGCCTTGGCCACCAGAGATGACAGGCTTGGACCGGTCAGCGTAGTGCCGTCGACTTTCTTGTACTCGCCCAGGTAGATGTTGCGGATACCTTTAGCGTCGTAGAAGTGAGCGTTGTGGGTGTTATCGCTGAAGCAATCTTGCTCGTCTTCAGTGGAGTTGGCTTCCAGCGAAACCTTCATGCGTTCGCCCGCCAGTTCACCCAGCGACAGGCTGCCCATGCCGAAGAGCATTTTGCGCATGCCGTTTACTGGTGTGTCTTTTTCAAGGCTTGCGCGATAGTTGTCGGCAACGCCGGCTTTCCACTGGCCAACCATTTCATCAAGATCGCTTACCAGTAGGTCAGCAGCGGCTTTGAGGTATTCACGACGACGCTCGTTGTGACCGCCAGTTGCACCTTCACCGACGACGAAGTCAGTGGCAGGACGATCGCCAGCACCTGGGTTGGTGCCGTTGAGATCTTGGCCCCAGAGCAGGAATTCAATGGCGTGGTAGCCCGTTGCAACGTTGGCTTCGGAACCACCCAGCTCATTCAGGCTAGCCAGTACTTCTGGGGTGATTTTGCTGACGTCGACTTTATCTTCGCCCACCTGAATTTCGGTGTTGGCCACGATGTTGGCGGTTGCACCAGGGTTGCCCAGTGCGTGCTGGTAGTCCTTGGCAACGTAGTCGATCAGGCCTTCGTCCAGGGGCCAGGCGTTGAGTTGGCCTTCCCAGTCGTCGACCACGGCATTACCAAAGCGGAACACCTCGGTTTGCATGTAAGGGGTACGAGCGGCAATCCATGCTTCGCGAGCGGCCTTCAAGTTGGCGTCGTTTGGCGTGGCGAGAAAGGTCTCGATTGCTGCGTGCAGGGTTTTGCCGGTGCTGGCAGCATCGCTGAATACTGCGAAAGCGATGTCAGCGTAATGCGAAACAACAGCTTTAGCCGCTTTTTCATCAACTTGGTTGGTGTTGTCGGCCTTTGCAGCTGCGGCAACGGGAGTGTCTTGTTTAACTTCAGCAGGAGAGACTGCCTGAGTGGTAGGCGCCTTTTCTTCGCCACAGCCAGCGAGAGAGATAGCAATGGCCAGTAGGCTGGCGGAGGCCAGGGGCATACGAATCATGACAACATCCTTTGTAGTAGTTAAGGGAGTTGGGCGCTTGCGCCGCTAAACTCGTAACATAATGCGAAAGATTTGCATTCCGTGTAAAGAGCGTTGGGAATAATTCGTATAAAAAACTCATGCACTGAGTCACTCTCCAGGCAACTCAATGCCGCTAGAATGCCACTATCGAGCCGTTGTCCACCTCACAGGGAAATTTTCATGGGCCTCACCAGTATTGTGTTGATTGTTCTCCTCGTGCTGCTCGCGGGCTATGCGGTGACGCTGTACAACGCCTTGGTGCGTTTAAAACACAGCATCAGTAAAGCCTGGGCCAATATCGATGTGCTACTCAAACAGCGCCACGAAGAACTGCCCAAGCTGGTGGAGACCTGCAAGCAGTACATGCAGCATGAGCGCACGACCCTTGAGCAAGTGGTTGCGGCGCGTCAGGCGGTATCCAATGCCCGAGTTCAGGGTGATGTAAATGCCTTGGGCCGGGCTGAAAGTGGTTTGCGCGCGGGTTTAGGTCAGCTGTTTGCCTTGGCCGAGAATTACCCCGAGCTGAAAGCCAATGAAAGCTTTCAGCATTTGCAGCAACGCATCAGTGGTTTGGAAAAAGGTATCGCTGATCGCCGGGAGTTGTATAACGAGGCGGTGAATCTGAACAATGTGCGTATCGAGCAGTTCCCCGATGTGTTGATCGCCCGGGCCATGGGTTTCAAGTCGGGCGATCTGTTGCAGTTCAGTGAGGCTGAGAAGGCCGATGTAAATATCAAATCCTTGTTTAGCTGAAGCCATGGCCGTCGAAGCCTATTGGCTGAGCCTTATGATGAGCGCTGGCACCAGTGCTGCTGGTGCGTGGTGGTGCCTGCGTCAGATTTCGCAGGCGCGCCATTTGCTGGATACGCCAACCTCGAAGATTCGCTCAGCAGCACAAGGCTATGTTGAGTTCTACGGGGTCATTACCGAGCAGCCTGATAATCTGCTGGTCGGGCCATTAACGGGCAAACCCTGTGTGTGGTGGCGCTTCAAGATCGAAGAGCATGTGCAGGACGATAAAAAACGCACGTGGCGCTCGCTTGAGTCTGGGGTCAGTGACGCATTGCTGGCACTTAGCGACGGCACCGGGGACTGCCTGATTAACCCCAAGGGTGCGCAGGTTCGAACCACTACGCGAGAGGTCTGGAACGGTAGTCAGCGCCATCCTCGGATTGCCAACAAGGGCGGTATGCTGGGGTTCCTCAGTATGGGTAAGAAATACCGTTACACCGAAGAACGTTTGCACGTCGGCCAGCCACTGTATGCCATTGGTGACTTTCGCAGCTCAGGCGGTGGCCGACAGGGCTTGGATTTAGCAGCGCAGCAGGGCGCAGTGATTCGTGAGTGGAAGTCTGATTTTTCCGGTCTTTTGCAGCGCTTTGACAGCGATAAAAATGGCCAACTCGACGAACAAGAATGGAGCCGTGTGCGTTTAGCTGCACAATTGGAAGCTGAAGACCGTCATCGTCAACAAAGCCTTGAGCCAGCCGTGCATCAATTAGCCAAGCCCAGAGAGTCGCAGCCTTTCGTGCTTTCAACCACTGGTGAGGATGAGCTGGCGCGTGGCTTTTACTGGCAAGCGGCAGGGGCTGCGGTTGTGTGCTTGGCAGGTGCCTTGAGCTTGGCTTGGCAGTTGCGGATTCTTTAAGTGCGAAGCGCAGCCCAACGGCTGCGTAGGGTTCGACAAAGCTAGGGAGCCTCTGAAAAACAACTGCGCTAGGTATTACTGGCGCAGCCCGTGCTGCGTTATAAAACGGCCCACAGCCTCAGGCTGAATGCACTATGGTGTGGCAGCCAGCGCTGTGGCAGCCATTCGCTCGCTACCTTTTTCAGAGGATCCCTAAGCTTGTCTATCAATGTTCATGCAATAAATCGGTCGCTAAAAAGCCGCCGAGTCAGATGCCGCAAGTACACGACGTGCTTGTTTTAGGTACAAGGTCAGTTCGCGAGCGGGGAGGGGTTTGCTATAGAAATAGCCTTGGCCCTCATTACAGCCTTCACTGATGATGTAGGCTTCCTGACCCGCTGTTTCAACGCCTTCAGCAATAACTTGCATGCCCAAACTCTTACCCAGTTGGATAATGGCGCGAACAATGGTTGCGTCGTCCTCATCCTCCAGCAAGTCTTGGACGAAACTCTTATCAATCTTGATTTTGTCCAGCGGCAAGCTTTTCAGGTAACTCAATGACGAGTACCCAGTGCCGAAGTCGTCAATTGCAATCAATGCACCGGCACGGCGCAGGCTCAGTAAGTGCTGGGCAGCGGTACTGATATCTTCCATCAAACCTGTTTCAGTGACTTCGAGTTCGAGGCTACGAGCAGGCAGGCGATAGATTTGCAGCAAGTTATTAACCATTCTCGGCAGTTCAGCGTGATGCAGTTGCACGGTTGAAAGATTGACTGCCATACGCAATTGGTTGAAGCCCTGATCGTGCCACTCACGCAGTTGTCGGCATGCTTGATCAAGCACCCACTCACCAATGGCGATGATGCTGCCGTTTTGCTCTGCCAGCGGAATGAACTGATCAGGTGGGATCCAGCCAAGCTGCGGGTGCTCCCAGCGCAGCAGGGCCTCAACGCCAACCACCTGCTTGGCCTGATAACTGACTTGCGGCTGATAAACCAGGTGCAGCTGATTGCCTTCCAGAGCGCCACGCAGGTCCTTCTCCAGCTCTCTCAGACGGCGCATTTCACTGTCCACACTGGCAATGTAGAACTGGTAGCGGTTGCGTGAGCGACTCTTTGCCAGTGTCATTGTTTGTTCAGCTTTTTGCAGAAGCTTCTCAGTGCTGTCGCCGTCTTCTGGGAACAGCGTGATGCCGATCGTTGCGCGCAAGTGCACCAATTGGTCATCGAGGGTGAACGGGTTGCTAAGGTCATCCAGAACGTTTTGTGCCAGTTCAGCCGCTTCATAGGGCTGTTCTATATCTGCCTGAACCAACGCGAATTGGTCGCCGCCCAAACGGGCCAAAGCGCCAAGACGCCCACCGTGACTGCGTAGGCGATCAGACAAGGCCAACAGCAGTTGGTCACCTGCTTGGTAACTGAACTGCTCATTGACCCCTTTAAAGTCATCCAAACCTACGCAAAGGACGGCGACACGGCGTTGCAGGCGACCCGCGTCATTCAAAATTTGATCGAGCTGATTCTGCAGTTGCTGGCGGTTCGGCAGGCCAGTGAGGAAGTCATATTGCGCCATGCGTTGCAGGCTGTTTTCGGCCTCATGGCGCAGGCTGGTGTTGCGTTCAATGGACTCAAGTAACTGGTTCGCCGTATTGACCCATAAACCCAGTTCATTGTGCTCGTTGCCTTTGATCATTGGCAGCTTGTGGGCACTGGGGCGATCAGGGTTAATGTTGCTTAGGTGTTCAATGATTTTGGCCAGAGGTTTGGTGACAAACCAGTGGTAAACCAGATACAGGACCAAACCCATCGCCAGTGCCCGTAGCACCCCGGAGACAAAGATAATAATCGAGTTGATGATGAAATTTTCGCCATAGGCGGCAGTGTCCAGGGTGATGTTAAGGTCACCGTAGTACTCGCTGTATGGGCCTTTGCCCACTAGTTGAGTTGAGAATTTCTGCTCTTTACCCAGAATCGGGTCAGTCAGCCAGCGGGTCGCGATTTGTGCCGGTGGGCGTTCGCGCTCTGCGAGCATCGGCTCGTTCGGGTGGCCGATTGAGGCCATTTGCACTGATTCATGTTGAAACAGGCCTTCGATAACCTGCATACCCATTTCCCGGTCGAGGCTATAGACGGCCTGAGTGGACGGGTCGCGGAACATGCCGAGGATACGATGGGCATCATTGGCAACAGCTTGCTTGGATTTGTAGGCGTCAAACACAATCTGGGCACAACTAAGCACTACGCCGACAATCAATGCGCAGAGGAGCACTATGCGCAGTAATTTCAGTGACAGTCTATTTTTCAGTTCCAACTTCAAAAGATAGGTCCTTGTGATGCCGGCTGCCAGAAGGCGCTTTGAGTATTGGCAAACTCAGGGTCGCAGTCAAAAGCCATTGTTGGCCGAGTGCTTCACAGCTACTGAAATCTGGTGTTGAGTTTCTAGGTTTTATGCGTGGTAGCTTATCGCTATATATCGGCGTTTAATTGCTTAAGCTTTAATACGTGAAGCTGACTTTCTAGCATAGTACTTTCGGCTGCGATGGCGTTGAGCCATTATTTTTTTAGCACGCTACCTATATCTACAAAATAGTGCAAAAAAACCCGGCGGTTGCCGGGTTTTTTTACAAACACAAAGCGTGTTGTGGTTACTGGATTAAGCGGCGAAGTTTTTCGCAACGAAATCCCAGTTCACCAAGTTCCAGAATGCTTCTACATACTTAGGACGCGCATTGCGGTAGTCGATGTAGTAAGCATGTTCCCAAACGTCGCAAGTCAGCAGCGGGGTGTCGCCACTGGTCAGCGGGCAGCCAGCGCCAATGGTGCTTGCCAGTGCCAGGGAACCGTCAGCTTTCTTGACCAGCCAGCCCCAACCAGAGCCGAAAGTACCGATCGAAGTTTTGCTGAACTCTTCTTTGAACTTGTCGAACGAACCGAATGCAGAGTTGATCGCGTCAGCCAGTGCGCCAGTAGGCTCGCCACCGCCATTAGGGCTTAGGCAGTTCCAGTAGAAGGTGTGGTTCCAGATTTGTGCTGCGTTGTTGAACACGCCGCCCGAAGAAGTCTTGATGATTTCTTCCAGGGTTTTGCCTTCAAACTCGGTGCCAGGCACCATATTGTTGAGGTTCACAACATAGGTGTTGTGGTGCTTGCCGTAGTGGTAATCCAGAGTCTCGGCGGAAATGTGCGGCTCGAGGGCATTTTTCTCGTACGGCAGCGGTGGCAATTCAAAAGCCATGGTTAATCTCCTACTCAGGTCATGTGCGGTGAGCGCAAGGCCGATCACGGACGGCCATACAATACAGACTGTGTGAAAAAGACTGCGTTCGGCGCTAGGTCGATTTAGCCCGACAAAAGCTACAGCTTGACGTTACGTCCGCCGAGCCTGTCAGTGTTCGCTGCGCTCTCTACATTTTCACATTAAGACTGTTCGCGTCGATGATAACTGTTTTAGAGCCTGTTCACCGTTTGGCCAGGCTCGCAACGACGCAGACCAGTGATCATAGCACCGGGATTGCGGCATAACCACGCAACAACTGTGTGGGAAAGCATCTGCGCTAGAGGTTTCAGCCGTTTACGGGTGTGAATAGGTTGAGGGTCAGCCTTCAAATAACTTCGCTCAGCAGCTGCCAGGCAATGCTTAACATCATGACTGCAACGCCTAAATCAATCAGCCGCCAGGTGATAGGGCGAGCCAACCACGGCGCCAACCATGCAGCGCCCAGTGCGAGGCTCATAAACCACAACAGCGAGGCACTTGCGGCCCCCATCACGTAGGCACCGGGTTCGGCTTGTTGCGCGCCGAGCGAGCCAATCAGCAGCACCGTATCGAGATAAACGTGCGGGTTGAGCAGGGTAACGGCCAATGTCGCCAGAATCACCGCTTTTAATGACCGTGGTAACGGCGAGCCCCCTTGATCCAGAGCCATTGGACGCCAAGCACGGCGCAGCGCCTGGCTGCCATACCAGAGTAGGAATGCTGCACCGCCCCAACGCGCAATTCCCATCAACGCAGGGCTTTGACTGAGCACTGCAGCCAAACCAAATACTCCTGCGGCCACCAAAACTGCATCGCATGCAATGCATAACAGCGCGGCCGGCAGGTGATGTTCACGGCGCAGGCTTTGTGCCAAGACAAAGGCGTTTTGTGCGCCAATCGCCATGATCAAGCCGATCGCCACCAGCAACCCATTGGAATAGCTTTGCCACATGGTTCTACTCCTTAGAGGCTGTTTGGCAACTCAACTGCTCCAGCACCTCCAAGGCTCGTTGGCCTTGGTTAATATCGACAAAAATATGGTCGTGGTAATAACCCGCAATCACGTTGCAACTGATGCTCTGCTCGGCCAGGGCATTGGCGAATGCAGCTGTCAGGCCGACGGCACTGAGCGCGGAGTGCACCTCCAGCGTGAGCCAGGCGGCGAGGTAGTCGGTCTTGAGAGAGAGTTGCTGTGCTTGCGCTTGAGTAACAATCACTGTGAGCCCTTCGTGCTCGCGAAAGCTGCCAAGGGGTTCGATCTCACCCAGTTGTTTTAGTGACTCGACGCTGCAAAACACATAGGTGCCTGGGTTTAGGGTTGGCTTCATGCTTTGCAGCAGCACGTGCAGTGATGTTTCACCCGACATGAACTGATTCCTGATGAATTGGATATAGCCAGTTTGTGTCCTGTGGATGTATAAGGAAAAGCAATATTGCTGATGTGTCATTAGGGAAACTGATGTGTTCGATTACAAGTTACTTGCAGCTCTCGCAGCCGTGGTTGAACAGGCAGGCTTTGAGCGCGCCGCACAAGTGCTAGGCCTGTCGCAGTCGGCAGTATCACAGCGGGTCAAGTTGCTCGAAGCGCGTGTGGGTCAGCCTGTGCTCGTACGAACAACTCCGCCGACGCCGACGGATGTCGGACGGCGTTTGTTAAACCATGTGCAGCAAGTGCGACTGCTTGAGCGTGATGTTCAGGGGCAAGTGCCGGGCTTGAATGACAACGCAGCACCTGAGCGTTTGCGAGTGGCCTTGAATGCGGACAGCCTGGCGACTTGGTGGGCTGCAGCGGTGGGTCAGTTCTGTGCAGACAAGAACTTGCTGCTTGAACTCGTGGTTGAGGACCAAGACGTGGGTTTGAAACGCATGCGAGCGGGTGATGTAGCCGCCTGCGTGTGCGCGACTGACCGGCCCGTGGCAGGAGCACGCAGTGTCTTGCTGGGCTCGATGCGTTATCGGGCTCTGGCCAGTCCGGCTTTCATGCAACGCCATTTCAGCCATGGCGTTAACACTCAGGCGCTGACGAAGGCACCTGCGATTGTATTTGGGCCTGATGACTTTCTACAGCATCGCTATCTGGCAGCGCAGGGGGTTGAAGGCGGTTTTTTGCACCACCTGTGTCCATCTTCAGAAGGCTTTCTACGTCTGGCTCAGGCCGGGTTAGGTTGGGGCTTGGTGCCTGAACAACAGGTGATAAACGAATTGGCAGCAGGTGAGCTGGTTGAGTTGCAACCACAACAATGGATTGATGTACCGCTGTACTGGCACCACTGGCGTAATGGTGGTGAACTGCTTGATCAGTTAACTGACCATTTGCTCGATGCTGCACGCGGCAGTCTGATCAGGCAATGATAATTTTTCCTGAACCTGGTAGTTGTTCAATCACACGCTCGCCGAGCAGCTTTGAAGGGGTGAAATAGCCGCCATCCCCTTGATATTGGAGTAAGTACTGTACCGCGTGAAGCACGCCATGAATGGTGACTTCATAGCCGTTGGCGGTCTCCAAGTGAGCTGTTTTCAGCTCTCCTGCACTATTACGCACTTCGCCCCAAAGCCATGTGCGCTGGTTTATACGTTGATCTTCACTCGGGCCCTTGATACAGGCTCCCGCCAAATTTTTTAACGCATTCTGCACCGCGCCCAAGCCTAATACTTTGCGCATGGGGTTGAGTAAACCCATGGTCGTGGCCACCGCCGGTGGCGCAGGTATATACACCTCGATATTGCCGATTGCAGTTGAGTGATAGGCGCTTGATACATCCCCCCAAGGGATGGTGACTGCCGACCTGGTCCCGCGACCAAAATCAATCTGCCGGCGCTTATAGCCCAAGGGCACATCGGTGATAACCCCTGCGCGGCGGATTTTTCCGCCCAGTCCCAAGCCTTCAATCGTGGTTTTCGCTGTTCCGGGAGACAATCCGCTGGCGGTTTGAAAACCCAGAGCCAGTCGGTCGGCATCAGGCATGGTTTGATGCAGGCAAGCCGCAATGCAATCTGTGGGAATAACATCAAAACCTACACCGGGGCAGAGCACCACGCCAGCCTCTCTCGCCTGATGATCGCGGACAAAGGCCCCTTCAAAAACACTGATCTCCCCGGTGATGTCGACATAATGGGTTTTGCTGCTCATACAGGCCTGAATCATTGCAGCGCTTGTTGCTGAGAAAGGCCCGGCACAATTGGCGACCACTGCCACATCGCGCAGCGCCTCGGCTGCCTGGGCCGGCTTTTGTGTGTCGAAGACCCTGCATTCAAGGCCATGCAGGCTGCCAAGTGCATGAATGGCTGCTGGGTTACGGCCAGCCAAAATTGGACTCAAGCCTGCAGCCATTGCCTGCGCAACAACTAAGTGGCCGGTATAGCCGTTAGCGCCATAAATCATCCACTTGGTCTTAGTCACGCAGCACGCTCTGCATTGATGTTCATTCAATAAAGGTTAGCAGCTTGAATCTGAGCCGCCCGGGTTTGGACCGTTTGGCACAACCAGCCTTTTGGATGGGGTTTGTCAGATATTTCCTACAAAGCTTTTAAGGCGCTTTGATTTAGGGTTGAGTGCCTATAAAAAACGGGCCGAATGCACGCCGACACTGCGTGTGTCTTGGCCGCCTGTAAAATCGTGCTGAAGAGGAATGTATGACAAACAACAGTAATGAAATTAAGTTTGGCGATGTGACTATCAAGATCTTAAGCAACAGTGCTGACCTGACAGTCTCGGAGCTTGAAATCCCGGTGGGGGCGATTGCTACGCCGCACCATCACCCCCACGAAGAGGTAAATTACGTGGTTCAGGGTTCGCTCGAATTTATGCGTGACGGTGAAACCCAAACCCTTGAGCCGGGGCAATCAATCAGAATCGCTCCCAATCAAGTGCACAATATTACCAATCACTCTGACGAGCCCGGTGTGGTGCTGAGCATCTGGACACCTTCGCGTAAGGATCTGATCGCCAAGTTGCCTTAGGTTGCTGACAAGCCTGAACACTTTCGACCTGGTTGCTTGCTGCCTGCCACTGCGTTTTGTGTGATGCCGCGCAGAAAGGCGGGCAGTGGCCTCCAGGATTCTGTACGAAAAGTGCCTAAGGTCGTGATTCTGGCCTGTTATGACAGGTGCTCTGGACAGCCATGCTGTTACAGTGCTGCACCAGTCAAAAACAACAAGTCAGGGTGCTCAATGAAAATTCTCGTCACCGGCGCAAGCGGTTTTATTGGCGGACGCTTTGCTCGTTTTGCCTTGGAGCAGGGTTTGACGGTGAGAGTCAATGGCCGTCGCCCCGAAGGTGTTGAGCACCTGATAAAGCGCGGCGCTGAATTTATTCAGGGCGACTTGAATGATCCTGAGTTGGCTCTGGCGCTCTGTGATGATGTCGAAGCCGTTGTACATTGCGCAGGTGCAGTCGGTGTCTGGGGTAAGTACGAGCACTTCCATCAGGCCAACGTTATTGTCACCGAAAATATCATCGAAGCCTGCTTGAAAAAACATGTGCGGCGTTTGGTGCACCTGTCTTCGCCGTCGATTTATTTTGATGGTCAGTCGCACCTCAACATCCATGAATCGCAAGTGCCAAAACGCTTTTCCGACCATTACGGTAAAACCAAATATCTTGCCGAGCAGCAGGTATTTGGCGCTCAGGAGTTTGGCCTTGAAGTGCTCGCCGTACGCCCACGCTTTGTGACCGGTGCAGGCGACACCAGTATTTTTCCGCGTTTGATCAAAATGCACAGCAAAGGGCGTTTATCGATTATTGGGAATGGCTTGAATAAGGTCGATTTCACCAGCGTGCAAAACCTTAATGACGCCTTGTTCAGCTGCCTGCTAGCGGCAGGACCTGCCTTGGGCAAGGTGTACAACATCAGTAACGGTACGCCGGTGCCGCTGTGGGATGCGGTCAACTATGTACTGCGCCAGATGGGCCAGCCGCAGGTCACTCGGCACATGCCTTATGGGCTTGCCTACAGCGCAGCGACGCTTAATGAAAGCCTCTGCAAGCTGCTTCCGGGACGACCTGAACCCGGGCTGTTTCGATTGGGTGTTGCGGTGATGGCCAAGGATTTTACGCTGGATATCAGCCGGGCACGGGAGTTACTCGATTATGATCCGCAGGTGAGTCTGTGGACCGCGCTGGACGAGTTTTGCCTTTGGTGGAAAGCCCATCAGCAAGGATGAGCACAATCAGATTCAGCCAAGGCGCTCAGGCGTATACACGTTGGCCGCGGTACATCCTAAGTGATCCGGTTGGTGCTTGCGGCGCACTATCACTTTGCTGAGGCTTGCTTGGTGTCAGCACTGCGTTGGGCATGTCACTGAACTGAGCAAGCTTTTGGCCCAATTGGCGGGTTTCTTCATTGCTGGAGCTGATGCACGCACTGAGCATCGCGCTAATGGCATCCGGTTGACTGAGGCGAATATCAATCGACATCTCCTCACGTAGGCGTCGACGTAAACTTTGCATGCAATCGAGTACGGCTTTATTCAACTCCATTGTTCACCCCTCGTAACTGTCAGATTCTTTTTAATTGAGAAACTTTGTACGGGCAGACACCGTCTTCATTGCGGCTTGACTGTCATTGGGGCGTGCAAGGTGCATACCAGATCACATAATGAGGAACTGTGCGGGCTCTGGCAGGTCGATCTGCTTAGGATTTGAACGGCTTCGGTGCGAGCTGCACCGGCATAGAGCAAAACTGCTTACAATTCTACGAATCGTTATACTAGGCGTCAGCAATATCTACCTGATCGCGACGGCCTATCCCGCAGTTGCTTATGCTTCCCTGGCCTGCCTTGCACGCTTGCGGGCGGTGATGCGATCCATAAGTTTTGTAGTCCTTTTAGTGTTTTTTGTTTGAAGGTTTAACCATGCGTAACGATGCTAATGATGAACTTGATGATGTACCTAGCTTGTCTGCCGGTACGCGTGAGCAAGAGGAGTACGTTCCGCCGCGCCGTGAACCCGTAGCTGAAGCATCACCTCGCCGTGCTGCTGCGCCGGTAAAAAGGGTCAGTACAGGTCCGTTGTGGGCATTGGTTGGTGCTTTGACGATCGCTTTTGCAGGTCTGGGCTGGTGGAGTTTTCAGCAGATCAACCTGATGGAGCAGCAGCTGGTTGCCACCCAAGAAAGCTTCGCGCGAATCAGTGAAGAAGCGGCAGGTCGGATCAAAGACATTTCCGGCAAAGTGGTTGCCACTGAGTCGAACGTCACCACCGGCAGTGAAGCGCTCAAACTGCAGGTCAAACAGCTTGAGAGCAAGCTGGCTGAACTGAACAAGCAACAGCTTGGCAGCAGTGGCCAACAGGGTGATCTGGACAAGCGCCTAGAACAAATCAGCAGCGATCTTAAGTCTCAGCAAAGTGATCTAAAGGCCCAGCAGGACGCCAACGCCGAGTTGGGTAAAACGCTGAAGGCGCTGACGGTTGAGCAAGGTGCATTGAGCGGCGCTCAGGCTGAGTTGAAAAGCTCTGTGGCCGATCAAGCCAAGCTGACGGCTCAGGTCAAAGACCTTAATGCGGACGTACAGGCATTGAAGAAGGTGGAGAATCCAACCAGAGCCATTAATGACTTGCAGGATGAGTTGCTGGTGCTCAAAAGCACGCTCGATAACCGTCCGGCACCCAAGAGCAATACCGCCGAGTTTGATGCTTTCCGGGCTCAAGTGACTCGCACCACTAACACCTTGCAGTCGCAGATCCGTAATTTGCAGGACCAAATCGACGCCAAATAACACTTTGCTGCAGAACTAAAAAACCCGCATCAGCGGGTTTTTTAGTTCTAGGTTATGAAGATTACAGGCGTGGGTAGTCGATGTAACCCACTGGACCAGAACCATAGAAGGTGTCTGGCTGTGGTTCGTTCAATGCCGCGTCTGTTTGCAAGCGCGCAGGCAAGTCAGGGTTGGCAATAAACGGAATACCAAAAGCGATTGCATCCGCTTTACCGCTTGCTATCCACTCATTGGATTGTGCTTTGGTGAAGCGTTCGTTGGCGATGAACACGCCGCCGAAGGCTTGCTTGAGGCTTGGCGCCAAGCTGTCGTCTGCGGCTTTTTCACGGGCACAGATGAACGCGATGCCACGCTTGCCCAACTCAGTTGCAACGTAGGTGAAGGTATCGCTACGCTGGGAGTCGCCCATGTCATGGGAATCAGCACGTGGTGCCAAGTGCACACCGACTCGGCCGGCGCCCCACACAGAGATGACCGCGTCAGTCACTTCGAGCAGCAGGCGTGCACGGTTTTCAATCGAACCGCCATAACGGTCGGTGCGCTTGTTGGTGCTGTCTTGCAGGAACTGATCAAGCAGATAGCCGTTGGCACCGTGAATTTCCACCCCGTCAAAGCCTGCTGCTTTAGCGTTTTCTGCGCCTTGGCGATAGGCCTCGACAATATCATCAAGCTCTTCAGTTTCCAGTGCGCGCGGCACAGGGTAATCACGCAGCGGACGCAGTAAGCTGACGTGGCCGTTGGCCGCGATTGCACTCGGTGCAACCGGTGCTTCGCCATTTAGGAAGCTTGGATCAGAGATACGGCCTACGTGCCAAAGCTGCAGAACGATTTTGCCGCCATTGGCATGGACCGCTTGGGTGATATTGCTCCAACCACGGATTTGCTCGTCAGACCAAATGCCTGGGGTATTGGCATAACCGACGCCCATTGGCGTTACGGCGGTAGCTTCCGAAATGATCAGGCCTGCGCTGGCACGTTGTACGTAGTACTCGGCCATCAAGGCGTTTGGTACACGGCGCTCATCGGCACGGGCACGGGTCAGAGGCGCCATGATAATGCGGTTTTTCAGTTCCAGGTCGCCGATCTTGATTGGATCAAACAGAGTTGTCATAGCATGGTTCTCCATCAGGTTTATTCGTTGAGTGCAAAAGTTGTAGAGGGTTCAGTGGCAGTTGCGTCATCAGGGCGACGCGTTTTAAAGGTCAGTAAAATTGCCAGCAGGGCTAATATCGCCAATGCGGCCGCGGCAAAAGGTACGCGGGCAAGGCCAAAGCCCTGGGCGATCACCACGCCGCCGAGCCAAGCGCCAAGGGCGTTGCCGACATTAAATGCGCCGATATTCAGGGTTGAAACCAGGTTTGGAGCGCCACCGCCATAAGTCACCACATTGACCTGCAACGCAGGTACAGCGGCAAATGCAGCGACAGCCCAGAAAAACAATGTGATCTCTGCGGGAATCAGCGCTTGGCTGGTCCAGCTAAACAGTGTCGAAATGATCGCCATGCTCGCGAATACCCCAAGCAAGGTGTATTTCAGGTTACGGTCAGCAAAGCGCCCGCCCAGCACGTTACCCAAGGTCAAACCCAAACCAATCAGCAACAGGGTCAAGGTGATGCCGTGGGGCGATACGCCGGTGACTTCGCCAAGCAGCGGGGCAATGTAGGTGAACAGGGCGAACATTGAACCCGAGAATAATACGGTGGTGCTCAATGCCAGCCACAGACCGGGGTTGTTCAGTGCGCGAATTTCACTGCGAAGGTCGGCTTTTTCGACGTCTTTCTGGTTCGGCAGGTAGCGCCACAAACCAATCAAGGCAAACACACCGATCAGCGTCACCGCCCAAAAAGTCGAGCGCCAGCCGGCCATTTGGCCAAGGGCTGTGCCAAGCGGTACACCCAGTACGTTGGCCAAGGTCAAACCGGTAAACATCAAGGCCACTGCTGATGCGCGGCGGTTCGCCGGTACCAGGCTGGCGGCGACCACCGAGCCAATCCCGAAGAAAGCGCCATGGCAAAGTGCAGTGACGATGCGGGCGGCCATCAGCATTTGGTAATCCGGTGCCAGCGCACAGAACAAGTTACCGGCGATGAAGATACTCATAAGCGTCATCAGCGCAGCTTTGCGCGGCCAGCTTGAGGTCGCCAATGCCATGATTGGCGCACCAATCGCAACACCCAATGCATAGCCTGTAACCAACCAGCCTGCGCCAGGAATTGAAACGGATAAATCTGTGGCGACCTCAGGCAGCAAGCCCATGATCACGAATTCTGTGGTGCCAATGGCAAACGCAGATAAGGCTAAGACGATTAGCGCGATGGGCATGCCCGCGACTCCGGTATCAATAGGGTGAATTTAGGATTTTGCTGATTCAAAGCTGTTTGCTGAGCTGATCCAGAAAGGCTTGAATGCATTGCTCATTGCGTTTGAAGAAATGCCATTGGCCAACTTTTTTACTGGTCACCAATCCGGCTTGCTGCAAGGTGCGTAAGTGGGCAGAAACACTGGATTGAGAAAGGCCAGTGCGTTGATCTATCTGGCCAGCGCAGACGCCCAATTCCAGCGGGTGATCTTGGCCGGCAAAATAGCTTTCCGGGCTTTTAAGCCATGCAAGAATGTCTCGGCGAACCGGATGGGCCAGCGCTTTGACAATTTCATCGATGTCGATCTGTTTATCGGTGCTCACGTGACTGACTCCGTGATCAGCAATGGCTGATCGGTTGCATATCGGCTTGAGGTGAACTTTATATCGGGTTGGCGCGATATACAGATCGTTTGCAGCGATAGCCTTCATCGACAGCATTGATAAGCCGTCTGAAGCAACAGAGCGGGGCGATTTTATGGGCACGGCAATATTGCAATGCATCGAGAACAGGTAAGCTGAAGGAATGAACTACCTTGCCCATCTACATCTTGGCGGAAACGCGCCGGCCCAATTGCTTGGCAGCCTTTACGGCGACTTTGTCAAAGGCCCGCTTGCGGGGCAGTGGCCGGCCGATATAGAAGCCGCTATCCGCGTTCATCGACGCATTGATATGTTCACTGACAGCCACCCGCTGCAGTTACAAGCCCGTGCTCGATTTCCTGTGGCGCGTAGACGTTACTCAGGGATTTTGCTGGATCTGTTCTTTGACCACTGCCTGGCGTTGCACTGGAAGCAATTCAGTGATGAGCCTCTGGCGCAGTTCACCGGTCGGGTCTATCAGGTTCTGATTGATGAACCAGAACTGCCAGGGCGTTTGGCCTACATTGCGCCGCGCATGGCAGCGCAAGACTGGCTAGGCAGTTACACCGACTTTAGCGTGCTGGAACAGGTCATCTACGGCATGCAGCGACGTTTGTCGCGCCCCGAAGGCTTGGATGGCTCAATGCGTGAACTGGAACAGCTGTATGAGCCATTGATGGCTGATTTCCAGCAGTTTTACCCGCAGTTGCAAGCTTATGTCGCTGAGCAGTTGATCAATACACCTTAGGCTGCTTCGAGCTCGCTATCATCGGTAACAGGCGCTGCGCTTGCGCCAAATAATGCGGCCGTAATTGCCGCTTGGGCTTGGCGTGCAAGCGCATTGCGGTTCAGTGCTGTGCTTGATATCGGTGGCAACAGTTGAATTTCGACCTGTGCGACCTCGCTACGAAACAGTCGCAGTAAGTGCGAGAGCATGTCGTCATCGCCAATAAAAGGGGCAATCTCATCGCGCTCGCCGTTACGCAGATACCGAATCGCCACGGGTTGCAGCGCCACCGAGCTATCAATCGCACTGCTCAGTAAGCGGCCGTGAAACGTGCGCACTGCCTGACCATCAGTTGTGGTGCCTTCCGGAAACATCAGCAAATTACGCGATTGTTGCAAGTGTCGACTGAGTTGTTGGTTAAGCAGCGAGCTATCACCTGCGCCTCGACGAATAAACAACGTGCCCGCTTTTTGCGCCAACCAACCCGCCACCGGCCAACTGCGGACCTCGGCTTTGGACAGGAATGAAAGCGGGGCGAGCATGCCGAGCAGGGGAATGTCGGTCCAGGAAATGTGGTTGCTGACCCACATCATGGGCGTGTCAGGCAGGCTGCCACTGACGTTGACGCGAAACGGCAGCGCCGCGCTCAGGCGCGCCATAAACCAGCGCGTCAGACGTTGCCGGGTGCCCATCAAATCATGCTTAACCACGCGTTCCGCCACGCTAATGAGCCCCGCCAATAATGTCCCAAGGGCAATAATTGCGAGTAAGCGTATGAGGCGAAGGTAAAGGCGCAGTTTAATCATCTGAGTCCCATGGCTGGCAGGTGGTCACGCAGGCGAGTGTACAAGGCGCTGAGGCCTGTGTGCAGTCATCAGTCAAAATAGTGCCAGCGCCAAAACCAGTTAGCCCACCGCTTTGAAGTGACGGGCATAGCGTGGGCATAGCTCGTCACGTTTCAACAGAATGAACACGTCGGCCACCTGGAAGTCTGGGTCCCAGCACGGCTCGCCACAGACCTTTGCACCTAGGCGCATGTAGGCTTTTAGCAGCGGAGGCATTTCGGCAATGATGTTGCCGGGCAAATCCAGATTCGGCAGCGGGGTTTTCGGTTCAGCCCGCAGGTGTTCGGTGCACAGATATCGCTCGCGCAAGCGCTGCATGATCGCTTGCGCCTGTATGCCGCCATCTTGCATCGGAATACTTGCACAGCCCATTAAATAACTATAACTGCCTTCGTTGAGCACTTCAGCCAACTCGCTCCAAAGCACTGCAATAGTGCCGCCGTTGCGATAAGCCGGGTCAACACAGGTGCGGCCAATTTCCAGCACCGGCCCTTGTAGATGGGCCAAACCGTGCAAGCTGAATTCTTCTTCGCTGTAAAAACGGCCCAGGCTTGCGGCTGCTTGGTGATCCAGCAGGCGAGTGGTCGCAACCAGTTCACCGCTGTTGAGATCACGTACACCAATATGACTGCAGTGAACGTCGTAGTCGTCCATGTCCAAGCCCTGCTCGGCACCCTTGAGCTTTGCATCAAATTCATGGCTGAATACGCGAAAACGCAAGGCTTGTGCCTCTTTCAGTGCGGCGCTGCCAAGTAAGCGTTCAGCTTGCAAGCGGCGAGTTGCGTTGCTGTTGTCGTGCGCTACCTGAGTCATAACCTTTTCTCCGTTAGCCGACTGTTGTCTGGGCTGTTTTTGAATCCTGTGATTCGAAAACTGGCGCTGTGCCTTGCAGTCGATCAATCTTGTTAGGCAAGCTCAGGCTAAGTAGGGTGAGTGTCACCACTGTGAAGGTTTGGTGATGCTTGTGTGACAGCGCTCGCCCGCTCAACGTGTGACGTGAAGAGGACTGACCAATGCTCTGGGAAAAATTATTGCAGCCCCATACGCGCATGGCGGATGGGCTTATGCTTGAAGACTGGTACAGCGCACTGTTGGAACAACTGACCAAGCCTTCAGCTCTTGAGTTAGCAGTGCTAGGTGGGCGGCTGGCGCCAACGCCAGGGCTGGCATTTCTGGCGGGTTATCAAGGTGCATTGCGTGCTCTCTGGCCATCTGCACCCTGGACCTTGGGCGCGCTGTGTGTCACCGAGAATAAAAGCGTGCGTCCTGCGGACATGCAAACACGCCTTAGCCAATTGCAACTCAGTGGCAAAAAAGACTTTGTCACGGCCGGTGATGCGGCGCAGTGGTTGCTTGTGGCCGCGCGCGAGGATGCTGACGGCCAACCACCCCGTGTGGCGGTGACAGTAGTAATTAGCGGCGCGCCAGGGGTGCAGGTTGAGCAACTGCCAGCACTGGGCTTTATGCCTGATGTCAGTCACGCCCGTTTGAGGCTCGAACAAGCGGGTTGTGAACGCTTACCAGGCGATGGCTGGGATGACTATGTAAAACCCTTTCGCAGCATAGAAGATCTGCACGTGCTGGCTGCAGTCAGCGCTTGGCTTTACGGTGTGGGTCAGGATTCAGCTTGGCCGGTGGATTTGCAGTTGCGCTTGCTGAGCCTGCTCAGTGGCTGTGCTGAGGTCAGCAGGGGAGGGGCCAATGCACCCACCACCCATGTCCTGCTCGGTGGACTCTTTGCCCAGTTCGCGGCACTTAACCCTGAGTTGGACAATGCCTTGGCGGCCGGTGATGCACATTGGGCAACCCTGTGGCAGCGCGATAAAGCACTCATGTCCATCGCCAAAACCGCACGAAATACGCGCCTGCAAAAAGCCCAAGCGCAATTGGCCATGCGGGCTGAGTAAGCGCGCCGCCGCGGTTTATCAATCATGTGCTCAATTGCCACTTAAACAGGCGCGTTCGGTGCTACTTCGGTCATATTGGCCATGCTAGTGTGCTGTCTCGAACTAACAAGAGGCGCACCAATGCCCGCTCCAACCCTCGCTAAATTAAGTCTCGCGCTGCTGCTGGCCACTGCCTGCGTGGCAGCGCATGCAGAGAATTGGCCGATACCTGATTGGTCGGCACAAACCCCTAGCCAGAGCACTGCGCAGCAGAGCGCGCTTACCGCGCTTGAGAACTATGCTTTTCCTGCGCGTGACGATGAAACCCGCAAAGGCGTGCGTACTGATGCTTTGCTCATCGTGCGTGATGGTCAGATTATTTATGAGCGCTATGCCGGACCAACCAAGGCCGGTACCCCGCACCTGACTTGGTCTGTGAGCAAGAGCATCTTTGCCGCTGTGTTAGGTGTTGCATATGGGCAAGGGCGGTTCAAGCTTGATGCACCGGTGGCTGACTATTATCCGGCCATGGCTGCGCACCCCACTATCAAGATGGGCCACTTGCTTAACTGGGCTTCGGGACTTGATTGGGAAGAGGACTACGAGTACGCGCCGCTTAAGTCATCAGTTGTCGCCATGCTTTATACCCGTGGTCGTGGTGATATGGCCGCTTTTGTTGCCAGTCACTCCAGTGATGCCGAACCGGGTCAGCGTTTTCGCTATTCAAGTGGCGATAGCACCATGCTGGCAGCCACGCTGAAAGGCATGACCCGGCCTGAGGAATACAAGAGTTACCCATGGACCGCTTTGTTTGAGCCGCTGGGTATCAATTCTGCAGTGTGGGAAACCGATCCTACAGGCACATTTGTCGGCTCGTCCTACGCCTATATGAGCGCACGGGATCTGGCGCGAGTGGGGCTGTTGATGCAACGTGATGGTCGTTGGGGGGAGCAGCAGGTATTGCCCAAGGCCTGGGTTGATTTCAGCCTCACACCCTTTGCCAACTATCAGCCTGACCCCGAGCAGCCCAATGATGCGATACCGGGTGGCCAGTGGTGGTTGAATCTTGCATTAAACGGCGCGGCCAAGCCTTGGCCTGATGCACCGGCAGATACCTTTGCCGCACTCGGCCATTGGGGCCAAAGCTTGTACGTGATCCCCAGCGAAAAGCTGATTATCGTGCGCTATGCCGATGATCGTGACGGCAGTTATCAGCATAATCAGTTGCTCAAACTTGCTCAGGCAGCGTTTGCGGAGGTGCAGCCATGATCCGCCGATTGCTTAGCCGATTACTGATCATTTTTGTGGCGCTGTTGGCTGTTTGGGGGTGGCTGAACCGCGAGCACTTGCAAGCATTTCCAGGCATTCTGGGGGGCTATACCGCTAAAGAATATTGCTCGTGCCGTTACGTCATGGACAACCCCGCCGAATACTGTGTCGGCTACGCCAAGCAGTATCTTCCGCTCAGTGGTTTTTTCGACGATGAGGCCCGTAAGCGAGTGACTGCGCGAGCGTTAGGCGTAAGCCAATCAGCTCAGTGGCTAGGACCGCGACAAGGTTGTCAGTTATTGCCACAAGCGACTGCTCTGCCCGAGTAACACAGGCTAAATCAGCTGCCAGTAGCAGGAGAGGCTTTGCAAGGCGCGTTCATGCGGCTATCGTTGGCCATGAGCCGCTTTGCTCAACCCTTGTGCAACTGATTAATTCGGAGACTTATGCGTCTGTTCTACGCCATGCTTCTGAGTATGTGCATCGCGCTGCCTGCTCAGGCAACTTGGTACCTGGACAATGAGTCTTCACGCCTGTCATTTATTTCGACCAAGAACCTTGATACCTCCGAGGTCCACCGCTTCCTGACGTTGCACGGTACGGTCAGCGACAGCGGTAAAGCCAGTTTGCGGGTTGAACTGGAGTCAGTCAGCACTGGGGTTTCATTGCGCGATGAGCGCATGCGCGCGTTCTTGTTTGATATCGAGAAATTTCCTCAGGCCACGGTGTCTGCGCAACTGGATATCCGGCCCATCAATACCTTGGCACCGGGCGCGCAATTGGAGTTGAGCCTACCGCTTACCCTGACGCTGCACGGCAAAAGCCATAGCTATACCGCTGAGTTATTGGCGACCCGCCTGGATGACCATCGTTTTCAGGTGGTCACACTTGCGCCTTTGGTGCTTAACGCTGCCGATTTCGATCTGCTCAAAGGGCTTGATGCGCTGCGAGAGGCCGCCGGGTTGTCAGCTATCAGCCGTTCAGTGCCAGTCGGCGCTGTGCTTATTTTTACTCAACGCTGATGCGAGGTCTCGTTTTTGATTGGCGCCAAGGTAATAGGTTTACCTTGCTCTGTGATGGCCAAGAATTTTTTCCACGAATGCTCGAAGCGATCGACGCTGCTCGACTGCAAATTGAATTCGAGCTTTACCTGATAGAAAGCGGTACCTGTGCAGATAAAGTGGTGCACTCGCTTTGTGCCGCGGCCCAGCGCGGTGTTGCCGTGCGCTGCCTGTTTGATGGTTACGGTGCTCAAGCGCTGTCGAAAGCAGATCGTACCTTGCTCGAGAACGCGGGAGTCGAGCTTCGTTGGTACAACCCGATCCGTTGGCGTCGGGGTATACGCAATTTTTACCGTGATCATCGCAAATTATTGTTGGTCGATGGGCACTTCGCATTTGTCGGCGGCACAGGTGTGACAGATTCCTTCTGGTGTACGGATAACCCAGACAGCGTCTGGCATGAATTGATGGTCGAAATCGAAGGGCCACTGATTGAAGATTGGCAACAACTGTTTGAGCGTCAGTGGCAAGCATGCAATGCGCGACTTGCCTGGAAGCCTAAAGCAACGCTTGGGCTTAAGCGCCTGCCCGTGGCACCGCCAGTAGGTGTCGGTCTGGGTCGGGTGGCCTATGCAGATGCCAAGCAGCATCGTGATATTTTGCAGTCCCTGGTCAGAGCGCTGCAATCGGCAAAAGGGCGCATTTGGTTTGCCACGCCTTACTTCTTGCCGACATGGAAAGTGCGCAGGGCGCTGCGTAAAGCCGCGGCCCGTGGTGTCGATGTGCGTTTGCTGCTCAGTGGCAGCCGCACGGATCACCAGCCAGTTCGGTTGGCTGGGCACCGTTATTATCCAAGGCTGCTGCGCGCAGGGGTGCAGATCTTTGAGTATCAACCGCGCTTCTCACACCAAAAAATAGTATTGGTCGATGATTGGGTCAGTATTGGCTCATGTAATTTTGATCACTGGAACCTGCGTTTTAACCTGGATGCCAACCTCGAAGCACTGGATACCGCGTTTACCCAAGCCATTGCGGATCGTCTTGAAACGGACTTCGCCGACAGTCGTCAGGTTGACTTGGACTTATGGCTCGCCCGGCCTTGGTGGAAGCGTGTGCAGCAACGGCTGTGGGGATGGCTGGACCGGGTCGCGGTAAACCTGTTGGATCGCCGCCGTTAGGGCATTGCTGGGTGAGTTAAGTGCAGCACTTTTGTTGGGGTTTAGTGGCTGACCAGCCGGACTATGCTCGGCGCATAACATTAAAGGGAATGGTTATGCGCTGTCCTCACTGCCTACTCATCGTGTTCATGCCCCTCAGTTTTGGGCTCACTGCCTGCTCAACACTCGGCGCATTTTTTGGAGAGACTCAAGGACCGGAATTTGTTGCCGAGCAACCCGCCGATTCAGAGCGGGTGATTGCCTACATATATCGGCCCAGGAGCGAGTGGGCTGATCAAGAACTTGAAGCGCCAGGGCTGTTTCTTAATAACCAGCTCACAGGCAGCTTGCCAAGCAATGGCTATCTTGCTTTCGAGTTTGACCCGGCCCATTACAAAATTGAATTTCGCCGACCATTGCTCGGCAGTTATTGGACCTGGTTCGCTGATGGGCCATTGGATTTCGTCAGAATTGCAAGCTTCAGTTTAGATAGCGAACCGGGGCAGGTTTACTTTTTCCGTTATGACGAACTCAATCCTCCGCCGGGGGTGAGTGAGGGGCCGGCAATTGGCGATGGTCCGCTACAGTTGGTATCGGCTTCAGTTGCCCAGGCGGAGATTGTTCATGCGCGGCAAGTACAACCTTTACGCAAGATTGACGCAGAGGTCGAGCAAGAGCGTCCACAGCGTAACTTTTGGCGTAGTGTTGGTGAGTCTTTGCAGCATATTGGTATTTGAATCAGTGATTTTTTACCGCCCATATGGAGGTTTGCAAGATTGCTTGACGTAGTCATCGGCTATTACCTGTCTACCCTGCATAGGGCAGATACTGATTGCCGAGATTAACGATCAAGCGAGGAGTGCGAACATGGCTGCGAAGAAGATTCTGATGTTGGTGGGTGACTACGTCGAAGATTACGAAGTGATGGTGCCGTTCCAGGCGCTGCAGATGGTCGGTTACACCGTTCACGCCGTCTGCCCCGATAAAAAGAACGGGCAGTTTGTCCGCACTGCAATCCACGACTTTGAGGGTGATCAGACCTACAGCGAGAAGCCAGGGCATAATTTTGTGCTGAACTTTGACTTCGCCGATGTCAAAGCCAAGGATTACCAAGGTTTGGTGGTTCCGGGCGGCCGCTCGCCCGAGTACTTGCGTCTTAACGCCGATGTGTTGAAGCTGGTGCAAGCCTTCGCCAAAGCTGAAAAGCCTATCGCGGCTGTTTGTCATGGTGCTCAGTTGCTCGCTGCAGCTGGTGTGCTCAAGGGGCGTGAGTGCAGTGCTTATCCGGCTTGCGCACCGGAAGTAACCTTGGCAGGGGGGACCTTTGTAGATATCGCCGCTGACCACGCCCATGTTGAGGGTAATCTGGTGACTGCACCTGCGTGGCCAGCTCACCCAACGTGGTTAGCAGGCTTTTTGATGTTGATGGGCGCTAAAATCACCCTGTGAAATGATTTCCGGCACTGAACAGTCGAGTCAGCGCCTCGGTTGTTCAAGCGGATTGAACTGCTACACGCAGAATGAGAGCAAACCTATGTGTGAGCTATACGTAAAAGCTGACCCGATTCTGTATGAGTCGCGTTCACGTTCGCTGCGCATTCGTGGGGTGGTGACCACCTTGCGTCTTGAAAATCAGTTTTGGGACATTCTTCGTGAAATCGCTGAAGTTGACGGTATGACCACCAATCAATTGATCAGCAAACTCTATGACGAGGTCATGGACTATCGTGGAGAAGTGGTCAACTTTGCATCATTTCTGCGGGTTAGCTGCAGTCGTTATCTCGCTCAGCGACGGAACAATGTGACTGAGTTGACTATGGTTGGGCGCGCTGGCTGAGCTAACGCTGGTATTTCTCCCAAAGCAAAACGCCCCGACTCGATCGGGGCGTTTTGTTTAAAGCATTGGTTCAGCTTACTTGACTTCAACCGCCAGACTTTCAGTGATCTTTTTGTTCCAGATCGCTGGGCCAGTGATGTGCACTGACTCACCTTTGGTATCGACCGCTACGGTGACAGGCATGTCTTTGACCTCGAACTCGTAGATCGCTTCCATGCCCATTTCAGGGAATGCCAGAACCTGCGATTTTTTGATCGCCTGCGACACTAGATAAGCTGCGCCACCCACTGCCATCAGATAAACCGCTTTGTTGTCTTTGATCGCTTCGATGGCGGTAGGGCCACGCTCGGACTTGCCGATCATGCCCAGCAGGCCTGTGCTTTCAAGGATCTGACGGGTGAATTTGTCCATCCGTGTGGCTGTAGTCGGACCTGCAGGCCCAACCACTTCGTCGCCAACCGGATCAACCGGGCCAACGTAGTAGATAAAACGACCCTTGAGGTCAACCGGCAGCTGTTCGCCACGGTTAAGCATCTCGACCATACGTTTGTGAGCCGCATCGCGACCGGTGAGCATCTTGCCATTTAGCAGGATGGTTTCGCCCGGCTTCCAGCTTTCTACGTCTTCTGGCGTGAGGGTGTCGAGGTTTACGCGACGAGCAGACGGGCCAGCTTCCCAGACGATTTCTGGGTAGGCGTCCAACGAGGGTGCTTCAAGCTCGGCTGGGCCAGAGCCATCCAGCACAAAGTGCGCGTGACGTGTGGCTGCGCAATTTGGAATCATGCACACCGGCAGCGAGGCCGCGTGGGTCGGGTAGTCCATGATCTTAACGTCGAGTACGGTGGTCAGGCCGCCAAGGCCCTGAGCGCCAATGCCCAGCTGGTTAACTTTTTCGAACAGTTCAAGACGAATCTCTTCGATACGGTTCTGTGGGCCGCGAGCCTGTAGCTCGTGAATGTCGATGGATTCCATCAATACTTCTTTGGCCATCACAGCAGCTTTTTCTGCTGTGCCGCCAATACCAATGCCGAGCATACCCGGTGGGCACCAGCCAGCGCCCATGGTCGGAACCGTTTTGAGTACCCAGTCAACGATCGAGTCAGATGGGTTGAGCATGGCCATCTTCGATTTGTTCTCGGAGCCGCCACCTTTGGCCGCGACATCAACCTCAACCTTGTCGCCGGGGACGATAGAGAAGTGGATGACGGCAGGGGTGTTGTCTTTGGTGTTTTTGCGTGCGCCAGCTGGGTCGGCCAGGATCGATGCACGCAACACGTTTTCAGGCAGGTTATAGGCGCGGCGCACACCTTCGTTGATCATGTCGTCAACGCCCATGGTCGCGCCATCCCAGCGTACATCCATACCTACGCGGATAAACACGGTGACAATGCCGGTATCTTGGCAAATTGGGCGATGGCCTGTCGCACACATGCGCGAGTTGATCAGAATCTGAGCCATGGAGTCACGAGCGGCAGGCGATTCTTCACGCAGATAGGCTTCGTGCATCGCCTGAATGAAGTCAACGGGATGGTAGTAGGAGATGAACTGCAGGGCGTCTGCTACGCTCTGGATCAGATCGTCTTGCTTGATCACGGTCATGCTTGGCGCTCCTTTATTTGGGCAGGAACTTGATGGGTGCACCGATAGGGCTATCCGGTGTGCGTACGGTAAAAAAGGGCACCTAGTATAGCGCGCAGTCGGGCTGGCGGGCACCCGCCTAATGTGGGCTACATTTTGCACATCGGTTGCTAGTTAGTTTCAAGCGTTAAAGGTACAGTAGTGGCAAGATGCCTTTATGGGATGGAATCCATGAGCAAAAGTGCTCAAGCCCTTGCTAGTCGCACCCTGCAGAGCCTTATGCTTAAGCGCTTTGGTATGGCAGTCTTTACCTATTTACTGGCGATAGCATTAGGGACAATTGCATTCAGGTACAACCAACTTGAAGTACCGCTGGCCAATTTTTTATTACTAATTGGCGGCGTAGTGCTGAGCCAGTTCGCGTTTTTGGGCATATTCCTATCAGGTAGAAACCTGCTGTTTCAAGACCCAAGCTTGACCGAACCCCAGGTGTTGGCTGCGCTCGTTTGGCAAACCCTGACCCTTGCCATACTCGATGATGCACGTGGCCCAATGCTGGTCATGTATGTGCTGATCTTGATGTTTGGGGTTTTCCAATTACCGCCCAAAGTATTTGTACGCTGCGCGATTGTGGCGTTTATCGGTTTTGCCGGTTTAAACCTTATTGATGCCTATCACCTCAAACTAACCAAGCCAGGGCTCGCGGTACTGGAGGTTTGTGTACTTAGCGTGGCGCTGGCGTGGCTGAGTTTGTTCGCTGGTTATGTCCATAGCATGCGCCAACGCATGCGCCAACGCCGCTTCGCGTTGCAGGCGCACCAAGACACCTTGCGCGGGATGATGCGTCAGCTTGAGGACCTGGCCTCGACCGATGAGCTCACAGGCCTGTTCAATCGTCGACACTTTCTCAATATCGCATCCCGAGAGTTATCCAGCCTGCGCCGTGGCCACCAGCACGGCTTGGCGTTGATTGACCTCGATCACTTCAAACGGATCAATGATGTCTATGGCCATGCTTCGGGTGACCGGGTACTACAGACGTTCGCCAGCGTGGCACAAACCTGTTTGCGTGATGGTGATGTGATTGCACGCTACGGCGGCGAAGAATTTGTGTTGTTATTGCCCGATACAGAGCCTGATCATTTTGTCGCCTGTTGTGAGCGTTTGCGTGAGACCTTTAGCCGGGCCGAGCCTTTAGGTATAAAGGTGGATAATCTGAGCTTATCGATTGGAATGACCTTGCTGAAAATGGACGACGACCTCGACGAAGCGCTTCATCGTGCCGATCAAGCGCTGTATCAGGCGAAACGCACCGGCCGCAACCGTTGTGCAGCCGCATGGGAAGGTGCAAGTGCCTGAGCTGCGCGTGGCAGACCAAGTGTTCGAGGTTCAAGCGGCAGCAAACCTTCTAGATAGCTTGCTCGATAGCGGTATAAAGGTGCCATACAGTTGCCGGGCTGGAAGTTGTCATGCTTGTATCCTGCGTTGTGTGGCCGGCGAGTTGCAGGACAACCAACCGCAGGCGCTAGGTGCGCAGAGCCGAGCCCAAGGCTGGCGACTGGCGTGTCAGTGCCAGATTGTCAGTGACGTGAGCATTGAGCTTTATGATCCGAACAAGCAGGCGAGCCGTGCCACACTTTCAGCCTGCGACTGGCTCAGCGCAGATGTGTTGCGACTGCGCCTGACCCCCGACAAGCCAGTGGCCTATCGCGCCGGTCAGCATGCCTTGCTCTGGACAGCGCAGGGTATTGCACGTCCCTATTCCTTTGCCAGCCTGCCTGATGTCGATCCCTGGCTGGAATTTCATATCGATTGCCGCCACAGCGGTGCATTTGCAGATGCTGCGCGCCGGTTTAGGGTCGGCGAGCACCTGCATATCGGTGTTGTCAGTGGTGGCGAACTGCACTATGAGCCGGATTGGCAAGAGCGCCCGCTGATTCTGCTAGCAGCCGGGACTGGGCTGGCCCCCTTGTATGCTGTGCTGCGCGATGCCTTGCAGCACCATCATCAAGGCAAGATCCGGCTTATTCACAGTGCCCATGATACCGAGGCACTGTACCTGCGCGAGCCCTTGCAATCACTGCTTGGCAGCGCACCACAGTTAGACGTCCAGCAGGTTAGCGCGGCTGAGTTGCCCGCGGCTTTGGCGCAACTGCGGCTTGTTTCACGGCAAACACTGGCCTTAATCTGCGGGCAACCCGGCAGTGTCGAGTTATTTGCGCGCAGCCTCTACATGGCAGGTGTACCGCGTAACCAGACTTTTTCCGATCTTTTTTTACCGCACGCTTAGTCATTTCACACGCTTGCGGACTGTTATCAGGAGTTCGCATGAGTGAGCACATACTGACTGAGCGCGAAGGCGGGGTGATGATTGTGCGCATGAATCGCCCAGAGAAAAAGAATGCGCTGACCCGTGCCATGTACAAACGCATGGCGGAGGCGATCAGTCAGGCCGATCAAGACTCCAGCGTGCGGAGCCTGTTGATCACCGGCGGACATGACTGCTTCACCAGTGGCAATGATGTTGCCGACTTCTTGCAAGCACCGCCTAGCGGGCTGAACAGTGAAGTGTTCATGTTCATGCAGGCGTTGTTTGACTTCTCCAAACCAGTGGTTGCTGCCGTGTGTGGCCCTGCAGTGGGCATCGGCACGACATTATTGCTGCATTGCGATCTGGTTTACGTCAGCCGCGATGCGACGCTGAAGATGCCATTTGTGAGCTTGGGGCTTTGTCCTGAATACGGCTCGAGTATGATTCTTCCGCGCTTACTCGGTCAGGCAAAAGCCGCTGAACTCTTGCTTTTGGGCAGTGCTTTCAGTGGCGAGCAAGCGGCTGCCTGGGGGATTGCCAATCAGGCGCTGCATGACGGGGCAGCGACCATTGCCAAAGCCTTTGATATGACCCAGCGTTTCAGCTCACTGCCACCTGCAGCGGTGGTCGACAGCAAGCGCTTGATGCGTGCATCCGATCGCGAGCAATTGCGTCAAGTCATCATCGAAGAGGGCGAGCTGTTCAGCCAGCGCCTGCACTCACCAGAAGCCCGCGAGGCCATGACTGCATTTATGCAGCGGCGTAAACCAGATTTTTCCAAGCTTTAATCAGCTCAAGTCCGGCTTGCAACTGGTTAATTTCCTGCTCGGTTACGGCGTCTATGTAACGTGGGGCGTTGTGCAGGCGAGCGATTAAGGCTGTATTGGATGGGATAATCCTTTGGTGGGTTTGCCCTATGTTTACTGCCTGATCAACACAAGATAATCGCCGTCTGGGGTGGGGGTGATCTGCTATTCGGCGTCTACTAAAATTGACGTCGTTGGTGCGCTCACCCTCCATTACTGTTCGATGATCTTGAAATGACCTGGATTGTGGGCTACCAACCTGTGCATATGCCCTCTGTGTTTGCTAATGCGGTGGACGCCCTATGGGCGTCGCCTGTTTATCGAAGTGCCAGCTTTTACGCTGGTGCTCTTAAGCGGTTTGTGGCTGATTGAACCGGCACGCTTCGAGGGTATTTATGCCTTGAAGGTCGTTGCAGGTTGCCTGGCTGTAATTGGCAATACCTGGTGCCTGATACCGGTGATGAAACGGTGCGCCGCGGCCGAACGTGATGAGTTTTCGGGTGTCATGCGCCAGTCCCGTCTAATCGATGTTATTTCCATTCTCGCCATTCCGGCAGGGGTGGTCGCATTCGTCTGTGGTTTGTATCTGGCCACACTGCGTTGAACTGTGGAATTTGGATAATTGGTTGTTTTTATACGGATCGTATATGATTCGTATATTAATGACTTAAGGATGACACCATGGGTATCGTGAACATAGATGATGACCTGCACGAGCAAATGCGCAGGGCGGTTAAGGTGTCATGTCGCTCGATCAATGCGCAGGCCGCCTTTTGGATTAGGCTTGGCATGCTATCCGAGATGAACCCAACCCTGAGCTTTAACCAGATTATCTGCCGCGAGTTAGACGCTGCAGGTGTTTCAGTTCAGCCTTTAAAGGCGGAGGCATGATTAAACAGCCTCGGGAGCTGGAACTGCTGGCTGAGGCTGGTCACCTTTTGGCATTAGTGTTTGAGAGGCTTGACCGAACACCTCTGGCGGGTATGTCTACCCTTGAAGTTGATACCCTGGTTGAGCGATTTATAGTTGATGATCTGCAGGCACGCCCCGCTAGCAAGGGTCAGTACGGATATGGCTTCGTTCTCAATTGTTCGGTGAACGATGTGGTCTGCCATGGCGTTCCATCACCCGATAAGGTGTTGAGAGAGGGTGACATCGTCAACCTCGATATTACCTTGGAAAAGAACGGCTATATCGCAGACTCCAGCAAAACTTACTTTATTGGCGAGGTCGACGCGGCCGCCAAGAAGTTGGTTCAGGTCACCTATGAAGCCATGTGGCAGGGCATTCGAGTTGTACGCCCGGGTGCGCGTCTCGGTGATATTGGTTCGGTCATAGAAGCCCATGCCAAGCGCAACGGCTATTCAGTGGTGAGGGAGTACTGTGGCCATGGCATTGGGCGAGAAATGCATGAGGCCCCAGAAGTACTGCATTACGGCACAGCAGGCACCGGCCTGGTATTGCGTGAGGGCATGGTGTTTACCATCGAGCCGATGCTTAACCAAGGTGGGCGCAACGTCAGGACTAGGCCCGATGGTTGGACGGTCGTGACAAAGGACGGTTTGCTTTCAGCACAGTTTGAACACACGGTTGCTGTTACTGCTTCGGGTGTGTCGGTTTTGACCTTACGAGCCGATGAACAAGGCATGTTGGAAGGTTAAGGCTTGCCTATCCATGGCGGTTTTTTGGCATGTCCTGTTTGGCTGCGCTGGTAGGCACGCCAACTTCAATTCTGTTGCGTCCATTTGCCTTGGCTTTGTACAAAGCCTGATCGCCGCGCTCCAGCAGTTCTGCCAAGGTTTCAGCGGGAAACAACTCCGTAACGCCAAAGCTTGCTGTGCTGTTTCCAATGCAATCGAAGTTGAATGCATTGATACGTTGTTGCAGCAACTTGGCCACACTGTGGGCTTGCTCGCCGTTGGTTCCCGGCAGTACCACCAGAAACTCTTCACCGCCACGGCGCCCAACACCATCAACTGCTCTGACGTGTGCCTGCAATAGGTGCGCAAACTGGCACAGTACCTGATCGCCGACCGCATGGCCGTGTGTGTCGTTGACGTGTTTGAAGTGGTCGATGTCTAGCGCTATCACCGACAGTGAACCTCCATAGCGCGAGGTGCGGGCAATTTCATCGGCTAGGAACTGATCAATGTGTAAGCGATTCCACAGCCCGGTCAAGCCATCAATGCTCGCCATTCGAGCCAGGCGTTGCTGTTGTAAAAACATACTTTTGTGCGCCTTTTCCAACAAAAACGCGCAAAGCAGCCCAAACGAAAAAGACGCCAGGATCCACAAGAAATGCAGGGCGTTTATACCGGATTGCATTGTGGTGCTGCTGGTGACAGCCAGCAGTATCAAAAGAGAGGCGCAGGCACTCGGCATGGCTTGGCGCAGGGTCAGCCCGGACACTGCGAAAGTCCACATCAGCGACAGGTAGATTTCAGGGACGTAGTAGGCAAAGTCAGTGTTTTGAGCGTTGAAGTAAAGGTTAGCGACTACTGCAGCGATGGGAGCGGTGGTCAGCAATCCCAGCATTGGGCGGCTGCGTGAGTCTGAATAGCTAAGCAGCGCAACACCCAGTAATACGCCTGGAATGACCAGGCCGTGAACGAATAGGCGTAGGCCCTGTTGGTCGCTGGCAACGTGATACTCGATTGCTGCATAGACGAAGTAGAGCGACAGGGTCAGGTACGCGACATAGCGTATCTGAGGCAGTTTTGATTGCCTGTACCACGGGGCGAACTCACAGCGAACCGACACCGACGCCCCATGGAGAGGATCTAATAAACGCTTGAGGGTACTGAGATACGACACGTCCCACCTATCAAAATGCCATTACTGTGCGAAGCATACGATGCTGCCGCTGACAGCAACAGCGTTGCAATGGTGGTTGCAGAAAACAGTGCACATTTATATACAGCTTAACCGGACGTTCCTAATCCGCTCCCGCATCCTGATAACCCTTAGTGGGCCTCGAAATGCAAAACGCCCGATGCACTGCACCGGGCGTTAGGTTGAAATAGAGGCGAATCTATTTCGGGGCGAGGTTCACTGCGAGGCTTAGATCAGGGCTTCGCCAACATGCAGAATCTTCATGCCGTTAGTGCCACCAATGGTGTGATAGCTGTCGCCTTTGGTCAGGATTACCCAGTCACCCGGTTCAACAACGCCGCGCTTGAGTAATTCATCAACTGCCGCTTGGCTGACCTGCTCTGGCGGCAGTTCAGCGGGATCAAATGGCACTGGATAAACGCCGCGGAACATGGCTGCCCGTGCTTGGGTGCCACGGTGCGGAGAGAAGGCGTAGATCGGAACCGACGAGCGAATCCGCGACATGATCAGTGGTGTGTAGCCACTTTCCGTCAGGGCGATAATCGCTTTAACCCCGGGGAAGTGGTTGGCGGTGTACATCGCCGCCAATGCAATACTCTCGTCGCAGCGCTGGAAACGTTCACCCATGCGGTGTTTCGAGGTTTTGCTGGTTGGATGCTTCTCTGCACCGACACAAATACGCGCCATCGCTTGCACGGCTTCGAGCGGGTATGCACCTGCAGCACTTTCTGCTGACAGCATGACGGCGTCCGTGTAGTCGAGTACAGCGTTGGCTACGTCAGAAACCTCCGCACGGGTCGGCATCGGGTTCTGGATCATCGACTCCATCATCTGCGTTGCAGTGATTACAGCCTTGTTGTGCGTACGCGCATGCTGGATGATTTTTTTCTGAATACCAACCAGTTCAGCGTCACCAATCTCGACACCGAGGTCGCCACGGGCAACCATTACTGCATCACTGGCGCGGATCAGGCCATCGAGGGTTTCATCATCGGCAACGGCTTCGGCACGTTCAATCTTGGCGACCAGCCAGGCCGTTCCGCCCGCCTCATCACGCAGTTGACGGGCATACTCCATATCAGACGCATCACGCGGGAACGAGACGGCCAAGTAGTCCAGGTCCATTTCGGCAGCGAGTTTGATGTCGGCTTTGTCTTTTTCGGTCAGAGCAGGAGCCGTCAAGCCACCGCCACGACGGTTAATACCTTTGTGGTCGGAGAGCGGGCCGCCAATCAGTACCGAGCAATGCAGTGCATCAGCCGTTGCAGACTCAACGCGCATGACCACGCGGCCGTCGTCGAGCAGTAGCTCGTCGCCCACGCCGCAGTCTTTGACCAAGTCGGGGTAGTCGATACCCACAATTTGTTGATTACCTTCTGTCAGCGGGTGGCTGGTCGAGAAGGTGAAGCTATCGCCTACGGCAAGCTCGATACGCTTGTTGGTGAATTTGGCGATACGGATTTTAGGACCTTGCAGGTCGCCAAGCAGCGCGACGTGGCGGCTGTGTTTGGCGGCTAGCTCACGAACCAAATTAGCCCGAGCCTTATGCTCGTCGGGGGTTCCGTGGGAGAAGTTCAAGCGAGCGACATCAAGGCCAGCGAGAATCAGTTGTTCTAGCACCGCTGGCGAATTGCTGGATGGGCCAAGGGTGGCAACGATTTTGGTACGACGAAAGGTCATGCACAGACTCCTGAGTTGAAGCTGGCAGGGAGGCTACTACGCTGTGCGGCTGTAGTCATTGTTCATCTGCACTACCGGCTTATTTATCTGTCACCGCTTGGTTACGCAGCTCACGTGCGCGTCCACTATTGTGTACAGGGTAGTTGAAGAACATGACGGCTTGGTGCTGGCTAGGTCGGGCTCAGGTTTAATGCTCGATCAAGATGGGCAGCTGCCTTGTGCCGTAGCTGGGCTTCAGGTGTTTGTCGCAATAGCTGTCGAAGGTAGGCGATCGCTTTGCTGCGATCGGCGCGAGGGTTATCGGGGGCCAAATACATCAGGGCCATCTGATAAAGGGCTTTGTGTTTGATCGCTATGGGAACGCCCGAGTCGTGCAAGGCCAATCGGTAGAGCGACTCGGCTTCTGGCACACGGTCTTTCAATACGGCTCGCCGTGAAAGCAAGGTCATGTCGGGGTCCAGACTGGGCTGGTTGAGGTCCAGGTTCAGTTGTGGTTGCCAGTGCTCGAGCAGTTCGCGCGCGTTTTTTTGTAAATTATGGGTCGCTCGCTGATCAAGCGCCATCAGGTGGCTTTGACCGCGCAGCGCCGCTTGGCTGCCGGGAAACTCACGGTTTATTTGCAGCAGATAAGCGCGTGCCTTGGCGTCGTTACGTTGATCGTTGAAGCGGCTCATGTAGATCAGGGCGATTTGATACAGGGCAATTGCCCGTATCTCATCACCCAGGTGGTGATCCTTATAGCCCGATAAATACAGTTCCTCCGCCTGTGGGCTTTTAACATCGCGAATGGCTTGAGCGCTGTAAGTCAGAAGGTCGCCTTCTTCTTCAATCGCTGCGGTCATTCGTTTCGCTTTGAGGGCTTTGTATTCAACCACTTCACCTGTGGTGACCTGGGCTATAAATAATGGCGTGGTGGGTGCGCAAGCACTTATGGCCAAGCAGCCCGTGAGCAGGTGTGGGAGCAAGCGCCTGGGTTGCATTGTGCTTCCTTGTTGGCAAATTAAACGCTAGAGCTTAGGCAGGGGCGATTGTGGCTAATACCTATCAGAGGTTCGGACTGAAGCTTTTGACTGACCTGCCGATAGACTCTTCATAGAAGGAGAGACTGTATGCGAACCCTATTAGTGATGGCGCTGTTATTGGCAATGTCGGGCTGTACCCGTTGGGCGCTTGACCGTCATTTGAACAGTGCCTACGAGGCGTATGACAAAGGCAATTGTGAGGCCGTGATGCTTGAGTTGTCTCAAGCCGAACGCTACAGCCGTTCACGTCGCTATATCCAACCGGAAATCTCATTGCTGCGCGGACAGTGTCTGGAGCGTCAGAACTTGTTTGTCGATGCTGCGCAAACCTATGAATTCATTATCAGTCGCTACCCTGCGAGTGAGTATGCGTATCGTGCACAAGCCCGCTTGCAAACCCTGAATGAGCTGGGGCATAAGGTGTCCACACCGACGCCAAGAACGACTCATACTTCACTCTGACCGTCGGCAGTTACTTACTGCTAGATTAGCGCTAATCTCAATGCGGCCGGGTGAGGGAACTATGCGGTTGTTACTCTGTTTATTACTGTTGCCGGGATTGGCGGTGGCAGAGATTTATCGATGGACCGACGCCAATGGCCAGGTTCACTTTGATCAGCGCCCAACAGGACAGGGTGCTACAGCCGTTGAGGTGAAACCTCAGGTGATCGAGCGTGATCAGGCGACCCGTAATAGCGAACAGCGCTCTGAACGATTTTATGATGCGCGTCGCCAAGAACAGGCTGAAGCTTCCGCCGCCTCTGTTCAGCGGCGCAAAGAACGTGATGCACAATGCCAGAAGTTACGCAGCAGTCTTGCGCAAATGCCCGAAGGTCGTCGTTATTACCGGGTTGAGGCTAATGGCGAACGGACCTATTACAGTGATGAACAACTGGATACGGCACGCGCCCAATTGCGCGGTCAGATTGCCAGTCGTTGTCAGTGAGCTGGTCTAAACGTACAACTAGAGCCATACTAAATGGCAAAATATAGCGATATGCCATTATGCCAATGCAGCGACACATTGAGCGCCATCACTTACCTTACTATTTGAAGGTCTATAACCGTGTCACTGATAAGCCTATGGGCTACATAGGCAATGTATCTTTCGACGGCATGTTATTGGTTAGCCAGTTGCCGATGCTCGTCGGGGGGCGCTTTGATATGCGGATTAAACTCCCGGGTCAGCCCACACAGCGTTTTATCGATTTCACGGCGACCTGTCAGTGGTCCCATGAAGATGTGACCCCAGGCTGCTTTGACTCTGGGTTTTCCCTGGTCGCACCACCCGTTGAGTACACTGAGATGGTTGAGGCGTTGCGTATCTACTTCAGCTTTCATCCTCTTTCGGCGTCAGCTTGAGCGCTAATCACAGCTGCGTTATGCAAAACATAAAAAACCGCCATTGAAGGCGGTTTTTTATGTCGCTGATACAACTCGGCTTTAAGCCATCTCGGGCTCCGTGAGTTGCAGAAGTCGGTCGCAGCGCGCCTGAACTTCACGGTAGCGCTCGGCATCAGTCGCCAACACATCACCCATTGCTGGGAAGATGGTGTTGAGCTTGCTGCTCCACTGCTCGGATTTAGCCTGCTCGGGGAAGCAACGACGGATTAGATCAAGCATGATCGAAACTGTCACCGATGCGCCCGGCGATGCACCCAGCAGAGCCGCCAAAGAGCCGTCAGCTGCCGCAACCAGCTCAGTGCCGAACTGCAGAATGCCGCCTCGCTTAGGGTCCTTCTTGATGATCTGCACACGCTGGCCAGCGACTTCAAGACGCCAATCAGCAGGATCCAGTTCTGGGTAGAAGCCGCGCAGGGTTTCCAAGCGCTTCTCTTCCGACTGCAGGACTTCCTTGATCAGGTAGCGGGTCAGGTCGAAGTTGTCACGGGCAACTGCGAGCATCGGACCGATATTATTCGGCCGCACTGACAGTGGCAGATCCATCAACGAGCCGTGACGCAGGAACTTGGTCGAGAACCCGGCATAGGGTCCGAACAACAGCGATTTCTTGCCGTCGACTACGCGCGTATCAAGGTGCGGCACCGACATCGGCGGTGAGCCAACAGCTGCCTGGCTGTAAACCTTGGCTTGGTGGTGTTTAACCACTTCCGGGTTATCGCAGCGCAACCATTGGCCGCTGACAGGAAAGCCACCAAAGCCGTTGCCTTCTGGAATGCCTGATTTCTGCAGCAATGGCAATGCTGCGCCGCCTGCGCCCAGGAATACGAACTTGGCTTGGAGCTGACGGCTGCTGCCATCTTTCAAGTTCTTGATGCTCACCCGCCAGCCGTCGCCGCTGCGCTCAAGGTCTGTGACCTTCTGGTTACATTTAACCACTGCATCGGGTTGTTTGCTCAGGTGGTCAAGCAAGTGCTTGGTCACTGCACCGAAGTTAACGTCAGTACCGGCCATAACGCGGGTGGCGGCGTTGCGTTCGTTCGGGTCGCGGCCTGGCATCATCAGTGGCATCCACTGCGCCATGGTTTCGCGGTCTTCGGTGTATTCCATGTCTTCAAAGGCGTGATGCTTGCTCAGCGCTTCGAAGCGGTTTTTGAGGAATGCGACGCCCTTTTCACCGCGTACAAAACTTAAGTGCGGTACTGGATTGATAAAGCTTTTCGGCGAGCCAAGGCTGCCTTGCTCTAACAAATAGGCCCAGAATTGCTTGGATTCTTCGAACTGCGTGTTAATGCTGACCGATTTTTTTATGTCGATCGAACCATCCGCCGCTTCAGGCGTGTAGTTCAGTTCACACAGACCAGCGTGGCCGGTACCTGCGTTGTTCCAAGGGTTGGAGCTTTCAACGGCCCCGTCGTCCATCAGTTCAACAATTTCAAGCTTGATGGTCGGGTCGAGTTCTTTCAAAAGCACGGCCAGAGTCGCGCTCATGATGCCGGCACCGACAAGCACCATATCTACTGCTTCGTAATCGTTTTGCGCCATTACCACTTCTCCAAAATCAGCACCCAAATCACGGCTTAAAGCCTTTGCGTGAAACTCCGCAGGTCAGCTGTTGCTGAAGTCTCCACAGGTTTGGGGTTGAGTGATAACAGAGCGTTTACCGCACGCAATGCTGTTCATATATTCGCCACACTCTTGTGAAGTTGTTAAAACCGTTTTTTTCACGCTCTTTTGGAGTCGTGAACCTCAAAAGTTCGCGTCACTGTTTGGCGTGTGTCAGTCACTCGATCAACATGTGCCGCATAAGATGCAGGCATTGTTGCACGACCAACTAATAGATTGCAGCCAAAGCAGGGTGCGAAGTGGGCGACTCTCTGTGGGCATTGCCGATGGCTTAAGCATCAGCGGGACGGCGAGGCCGATCAGGAGGCGTCCTTATAATCGGGGCGCGATTATAAGGCGAAAGTGGAAAAATTGATCGCCTGGTGTGACTTTTATTCTTCCATCGGTCAGGCGGTCAACGGTTTTTTCCGATTTGAATATGTGACGACCGGTACGATTCGGGCGAAGGAGGGCAGTGGATTATTGAGCCAGTTGAGGCGTTGTTCGCTAACTTCGATCCAGCCAAAGCCAGCAGGGGCTTGGCTTGACTGCTTGAAAGCTTGGCACAGGCCGTTGTCATCAAGTAGAGCAAAAGTACGTGTTGGGCGGCGTGGTGCGAATATCGAACGCAATACTGACATGGCGTATACCCCGCGTTAATTAAGACTAAATTCTTATCCCATAGACGCATGACAGGGCCATTACAGGAACCTGCAATAGCCTTTTAAAGTCTTAATGCATGGCGCTGTTAGCGCGCCCGCTGGCTGGGTATACTGCCGGCAACTTTTTTGCGTCTCAATTTAGGGAGAAACGAGCATGCTGCACCGCCTGTTTATTGGTCTGTTAGCTATAGCGAGCCTAACACTGGCTGGCTGCGCACTCAGCCCTCAACAACTTAACCCAGACCCGAAGCTGACCGGCCCCTTGACTGCCGTTGGCCGTGGCCAACCGGTTGTGGTGCGGGTGGTTGATGGTCGCCCATCTCCAGTGCTGGGCACTCGCGGTGGTTTGTACCCTGAAACCAGCTCTATTTCAGTCTCGGCCAACAGCATTGTGCCTAAACTGCAGACTCAAGCAGAGGCGGCTGTGCGCCTGTTGGGCTTCACGCCAACGGCTAACGCGGTCAATGCACCGACTTTGACCCTGACCTTGGCTGAATTGAAGTTCCAGTCGCCCAAGGACAACATGTTCGTCAATGAGTCAGATATCGGTGCCACCATCCGCGCCGAGGTGCAAAACAGCACGCGCCGCTACACCGGTCGTTACGGTGCTTCGCTGAATCAGCGTTCAGGCACTGCGCCGAATCAGGAAACCAATACCAAGCTGGTGACTGATGTACTTAGCGATGCATTGACCCGCACTTTTAAAGATCCAACCATTGGCCAGATCCTGGCCCAGTAAGTGTGTGCACGCTGTCATTAAAAAGCCCGCTTTTGCGGGCTTTTTGCTGGGTGACATTTTAAAGTGGCTAGGTTTACGCCGCCTCTTCATAAAGCTCGGGCAGGCTGAATCCGGTGTGCATATCAATATCTGGTAAGTCGTAGTGTTCGTGGCCGCCCATTGAGCAATACACCAGCCAGTGATTGTCCTGGACATTGAAAGAAAGTTCGTCGATCACATCGTCCACTTCATCCAGCGATTCGATCATGTAATCGTGGTCTACAGGTTGTGGGTTGAGCATGACAATTTCCTCTTCTTTAACCTAGGAGGCACGCCGCGCAATATTGCGTGGGTAGCTGATAAAGAGGATTCAAACATTAGGCCAGCTATATGACAGTTTTCAGACTGCTTTGCTCTTGATCCGACATTCGTCGGAAGTTAATCATCTAAGCGAGTGGCTGGCGTAAAATGAGCTGCTTTATTTAGGCGCTTGACAGCGCATTAACCCATTTGGGTTGTTGGGCTTAACGCTGCATTGATCAGCGTTTTGAACGCATGAATGCGTTGGAGAGCCCCCTTTAACCTAGTTTTATTGAGCAGCGCGGACGTGTTTTGTCCCCTTGCTGGTGCATGCAGTCATAACTTGCACCAATCTGATGTGGAGACGTTGATGTTCTTGCAGGTGTTGTGGTCTTTCTTTTCCGCCTACCCAAGGCGAACCGCTAACTGTTTGGCGCTGTTTTTTGCTGTGGCCGGTGGTCTGCTGTTGTTGATGACGCGTCTGCGTGAGCAACGAGCGCATGCGCGTATGCTTGCCAGTGATGTCGAGGCTCAAGTCAGCGAGCCGACAATGATTGATAAACCGACTCAGCGGTTGAACCAATTTTTTTACAGTTTCGGCAGTGTGGCGTTAGTGCTGGGTTTGTTGCTATCGGAGTTCAGCACTCAGCTGTAATGCTGCACAGCTCTTAGGGGCACGCCGCAGTAGCCCGCCCCGACTGGTCGTACTCAATGGCGGATAACAAAGGTGCTATGCGCCATTAAGGTCGAGCCAATTGGCGCAGAGTTGTCACACGCGTTATGCGCAGAGGCTTACAGCGGCAAGCCTGCTTTGACTCGGTATTGGTTACGCACCGGGTTGGCGTATTGCAGGATCAAGTAAGGTTGTTGCTCAACTGGGCAAGTTGCCAAGCGTTTTTGCCACTGTTCTTTAGCCGCATCAAGTTCATCTTTGCTGAACAGCTCAAGTGCTGGAGGCACCTGCAGTTGCGGGTCTTGCTCGGTCCACATCTCATACGCAAGGTAGTGGACTGGGAAGAGTCGGTAATCACCGAGAATGCACTTATCCATCTCCATCGCCAGTTGCTTGCTGTCTTCGCACGCGTTCTCAATCGGCTTGCCAAAGTGGATATGGACCCGGCCTTTGTAGCCGGTGATACCCAAGCCAATGCTCACGTCATCTTCGCCTGCAGCTTTTTCATAAGTGCCAGTCGTGGCGTGTATATACAGTTCACGCGCTTTGGCTTGATCGCAAGGGTCATACTCATAGCTGATCGACACTGGCGTGAGTTTCAGTGAGCGGATTACGTCGCCGAATGCTTCGGTTTTGCGGCTCATATGAAACATCTTGAGGATTGCCGAGTCAGTTCTATCGTCGCCATCTTTAGCGCGGCCTTCAGCTTGGGCAATCCAGATTGACTCACAATCATTACGAATAGAATGATTGATATAGGCCGAGAGCAATTGGTAGGCCGCCAGCTTTTCACGACGTCCGCTGATTGTGCGATGCACGATAAAACTTTTATTGAGGCGCATCAGGTCGCTGACAAAAGGTTTTTGCAGCAGGTTGTCGCCAATCGCGATACGGGGTGTTGGCAGGCCAGCGTGATACACCGCATAGTTGACGAAGGCAGGGTCCATAACGATGTCGCGGTGGTTGGCCAAAAGCAAATAGGCACTGCCGCTTTTAAGGCCTTCGACGCCTGAATAGGTCACGCCATCAGTGGCATTTTCGATTGAGCGGTCAACATAAGGCTCAACTTTGTCCTGCAATGCCGAGACAGAATTGACCCCAACAAACTCTTTACGCAGCCGATGAGCTATAAGTGGTTTAAGCAACCAACCAAATGACTTAGCTAAACGTGGAAAACGGAACTGGGTGAGGATGCCGAGAAATACGTCGTCAGCAAGCAATCGCGCCAGAACGGCGGGAACTTCTGCATCGGCGTAGGGCCGGATGGAATCGAATTCGCCCATCATGATCTCATGTGATTAGCCGGTAAGTTGTTACCGGTATTTTAAAGTGAACGTCCTGCACGTGCTGCGGGTCTGCATTGAGGCGCATATCAACAGTAAGTGCATGGGCTGGCAATAGACCCGCGATTATACCCCTAAGGAGCCTCTGAAAAAGCTAGCGAGCGACGGGAGTGCAAGGCGAACAGGTGCGGGAACGCGCAGTTTACGGGTGTAACTGAGCACTTCTCACCCCTTCGGCGCCGCAGCGATGGCGTTGTACCGCGTGTTCGATGCAGCATTACCTAGCTTAGTTGTTTTCAGGCGTTCCTAAGTCACACGGAGGCTCAGATGCTGGAAAGTCAGATCTATCAATGCCCATATTGTGGGGAGACGGTTGAAGCGCTGCTTGACCTGTCCGCCGGGGACCAGCAGTACATTGAAGACTGTGAAGTGTGTTGCCGGCCAATTGTCTTTGACCTTTCAACCAACGGAGAGGACTGGACGCTGGATGTCAGAGGGGAGAATGACTAATGCAACGGATCTATGAGCCGCAAGACCTTATCGAGGCAGAGTTGTTATTCGCCATGCTCGCCAGCGAGGGCATTGAAGCATTTATCTCGGGGCGTCATTTAGCGGGGGCCGTCGGCGAATTGCCAGCCAGTGGCTTGCTGGGCTTGATGGTTAATGATCAGCAGGCAGGGCAGGCGCGGGAGCTGATCACTGCGTACAATGGTGCACAACCGCTGCCGGGTGATGAGCCCGAGAGCTACCAGGGCGAGTTAGTCTGTTAAACGCTTCGTCAGGGCCTGAGCGCGCTGAAGTACCTATAGTTGAATCGAGTTAAATCATGTGTGGACGTTATGCTTTTTTCCGTTGGTCGCCAGTGTTTGCCGGATTGCCTGGCTTCCCGGCGGACCAGCAGCCACATTGGAGTATCTCGCCAAACGCCCAGGTACTGCTGTTGCGCAGTGAGGCAGGCGAGAAAACCATCAGTCGAGTGCGTTGGGGTTTAACGCCGCCATGGCTGACTGACCTGAGTAAAACACCTGCCCAAGCGCGAGCTGAAACCGTTGCCGATCAGCCGATGTTCCGCGACGCGTTTCGTCTACGCCGGGGCTTATTACCCGCCAACGGCTTTTACGAGTGGCGTGGTACTGCACGTAAACGCCCCTATTGGTTGGCAGGCGACACGCCCACGCTGTATTTCGCCGCGCTGTGGGAGGCGTATCCCGTAGAAGGTGCGGTGTATCTGAGTGCCGCGGTGGTCACCCAGGCGGCCGCTAATCAGCGCCGGCCTTTGATACTGAATGAGGCGCAGCAGCAACTCTGGTTGGATGCACAAACCCCGCGTGATGCCCTGTTGGAAATACTCAGCAGCCCTCAACCGGTGTTGCGTGAGCGAGTGTTGGCTAATCTGGTCAACGATCCAACGCTAGACGCACCGGAGTGCCTGACACCTGCCTAAGGAGCCAGAGTCATCTGGCAACGCGCTCACAACCAGCGGCAGGACTGGTTATTTACAGTTGCTCAGCGGCGTCGTGCGGCCTAGCATAGCCGCCTTACTCAAAGGAGATTCAGGATGAAAAAGTCGTTGTCCGTAACGGCGCTCGCTGCGGCACTGCTGCTGGCTGGATGCCAAGCTGTGAATACTACCAGCGGCGGTGCTGTGGGCGTCGATCGCAAGCAGTACATGTTCAGCATGCTCTCGACTGAGGAAGTGAATCAGTCCTACGCGCAGTCTTATCAAGAGACTGTAGCCGCCGCCTCAAGTAAAGGTAAGCTGGAAAAAGGCAGCGCCGACGCCAAGCGTTTGCAAGCTATCGCCGACCGATTGATCAAACAAGCGCCGAACTTTCGTCCTGACTCCGCGCAGTGGCAATGGGAAGTCAATCTGATCGATAGCCCTGAGCTGAACGCCAACTGCGGTCCTGGCGGGAAGATCATTTTCTACACGGGCCTGATCGACAAACTCAAGCTGACAGACGACGAGATCGCTGCGGTTATGGGCCATGAGATCGCCCATGCATTGCGTGAGCATGGCCGTGAAGCCATGTCCAAGGCCTACGGAATCGAGATTGCCAAACAAGGTGCGGGTGCATTGTTGGGACTGAGCCAAGACACCATGGGCCTTACCGACTACGCGGTGCAATATGGCATGACCCTGCCAAACAGCCGTTCTAACGAAAACGAAGCTGACTTGATCGGTTTGGAGCTTGCGGCGCGCGCCGGTTATAACCCTAACGCGGCCGTCACCCTGTGGAACAAGATGGCCAAGGCCAGTGAGGGCGCGCCACCTGAGTTTATGAGTACTCACCCTTCATCTGATAGCCGTATTGCTTCATTGCAAGCCGCCATTCCGAAAGTGATGCCGCTGTATCAGCAGGCCAAACGCTGAGCAACCCCTTCAGAGTCAAGACGCCCAGTGAACGCCTAGGTTCACTGGTTTTTTTTAGGTGCAGGAGCCCTTCGGGGTAAGCTCCGGGTTGGCTTTTGCTCATCAATTGCAAGCGCGGCACCGGCTGGTATTGATTTATCGGCGAGCGACTGCCGAGCTTATTTAAGCTGGTGAGACTGACCAGGTTGAAATAATCAATCGCTCAGTTTTTGCGCGCATCGTAAATGCGAAAACCCTTGCCCTCTGCCAGCGACGTACAAGCGCCGAGGTGCTGTTCAATCAGTGGCGGGTATTTTAGGAAGCTGTTGGCGACCAAGCGCAACTGGCCACCGGGTTTAAGGTGCTTCGCTGCCTGACGCATTAGATTTTCGCTGGCTTGGTAGTGGGTGTGTACGCCCTGATGAAACGGCGGGTTACTGAGGATAGTGCTCAGCTCAAAGGGCGCGGCGTCAATGCCGTCGCCGCAAATAACCTCGGCTTCAAGGTTGTTTTGCGCCAAGGTCAGGCGACTACTGGCGACGGCAAAGGCATCGACATCTAGCATGCTTACCTGACTGTCTGGATAACGGCGTTTGAGGGCTGAGCCGAGTACTCCTGCTCCACAGCCAAAATCAAGCATATGCCCAGGTTGTAGATTGTCGAGGTGTTCGAGTAAAAGCTGACTGCCAATATCCAACCGGCCGTGACTGAATACGCCGGGTAGGCTGACAACAGTCAATGGGCCGTCGGGCAGTTGCAAGCTGTAGTGCTGCGCCAGCGCCGATAGGTCAGGTGTTGGCGGTGCATTATCAACCCGTACTTGCCAGAGTTGGCAGTGACGAGCGCTGTCTAGTTTGCGCGGCTTGCCGAACGCGGCCAGTTGTTTGGCAGCACGTTCGATACCCGCACGTTTTTCACCGACCAAGAACAGCTCGCGTCCTGGCAACAATGCTGCAAGCGCTTTGAGCAGGTATTCGGTCAGTTCACGGGATTTAGGTAGAAACAATACCGCTGCTTGTGCCGGCGTTTGCGGCGCGCTGACGCCAAAGTGGTTGCGCCCGGCAAAGCGTGCTTCAAGCAGGCCGTGGTCACCCGCATGCCAAGACCAACCCTGTGCATCAGGCAATTGGCCGAGAAGGTCGTCGCTGGGTAATCCTGCCAATAGTAGTGGGCCGGCAAATAATTCTGCCTGTCTCAGCAGCACCTCGCTTCGCGGGTCCATTGTTATTCCTTAGGGGTTGTTCCCGTTTCATCACGAGTCGCGTTGCCGCGTAAAATTTTGCCAGGCGAGGCGTAGAGCGTTGGTGATGCCAACACCGCATGGCGAGATTATACGCGCAACCCAAAGTGCTGGGCCTGTTTTCGCACGATACGCGTTTCTCGACACTCGTTTGGAACAACCAAGCGAGTGTCTCGCGCCAGAGCAGCAGGCGCAGCCCTTTAGAAGGCGAGCGGCCTAGTTAACGACGCGCCGCGCTGCACCGCTGAAAAATGCCTGGGCATTTTCCGCCATCTGCACCACGATTCGCTGGCGTGCTTCTTTACTGCCCCAAGCGCTGTGCGGTGTGATGATCAAGCGAGGAATATCACCCGCCAGCAATGGGTTGTCGCTGGTGGGTGGCTCTTGAGTCAGTACGTCGGTTGCCGCACCGCCCAAATGACCGCTGCGCAAGGTATCTGCTAGGGCTTGTTCATTGATCAAACCGCCACGTGCGGTGTTAATGATGTACGCACCTGGCTTCATCAGTTTGAGTTGTTCGGCACCGAGCATGTTTTCGGTATCGGCATTTAACGGACAGTGCAAGGTGAGCGCATCAACCTGAGGTAACAACTCCGTCAGTGGTAGTCTGTCTGCACGTGCAGGACGCCCCGGAATTTGCCCAAGCAAAATACGCATGCCAAAAGCCTCGGCCAGTTTGACAACGGCTCCGCCCAGCTCCCCGTGACCGAGTACGCCAAGGGTTTTACCTTCGAGTTCAACAATCGGGTAATCCAACAGGCAGAACTGTGAGGATTTCTGCCACAAGCCTGCGGCGACATCGCGCTGATAGTCCGGTAGGCGGGTGGCCATGGCCAGCAATAGCATCAAGGTGTGTTGAGCAACCGAGGGCGTACCGTAACCCTGGCAGTTACACACCGTCACGCCATGCTCACGTGCGGCATTGAGGTCTACGTTATTAGTGCCGGTCGCCGAGATCAGAATTAATTTTAAATCAGGGCACGCGGCCAGTGTTTCAGCATTGATGACGGTCTTATTGATGATCGCGACTTGAGCACCTTGCAGGCGTTCGATGATCTGTTGCGCCGCGGTGCGATCATGCACACGCAACTCGCCAAAGGCCTGCTGAAGTGGCGCCATATTAAGGTCGCCGAGATCAAGAGAACTGTGGTCGAGAAACACTGCGAGGTGACTGTTGCTCATCAGCTGTACCTTTATTTTACGGATGGAATGGGCGTAGTCTTGCGAGCCTAACAGACTCATGGGAACGAAGACCGATATGTATTGGGCCGAGTTTTTTACCGTAGCATTGATCCACCTACTCGCTGTAGCCAGTCCCGGCCCTGATTTTGCGATTGTCGTACGCGAGAGTGTTGGCTTTGGGCGTCGCGCAGGGATCTTTACGGCGTTGGGTGTTGGCGCAGGGATTTTTGTCCATGTTGCCTATTCATTGCTCGGCATTGGCTTGATCGTATCGCAATCGATCGTACTTTTTAATGCCTTGAAGTGGCTGGCTGCGGCCTATCTACTCTACATCGGCATCAAAGCACTGCGTGCGAAACCGGCAGACCCGGCAAGCCTTGATCTGGATAAGCCTGTTGGCGAGCGCTCGGCGCGTGGGGCTTTTGTCACCGGCTTTGTAACCAATGGGCTCAATCCTAAGGCCACACTGTTTTTCTTGTCGTTGTTTACCGTGGTGATAAATCCACACACACCACTGCTGGTGCAGGCCGGTTATGGGGTGTACCTGGCTGTTGCTACCGCACTGTGGTTTTGCCTTGTGGCGATGCTATTCAGTCAGCAGCGGGTACGGGCGGGCTTTGCCCGGATGGGCCACTGGTTTGATCGGTTGATGGGTGTGGTTTTAGTAGGCTTGGGCATCAAACTGGCGTTCACCTCATTGCGCTAAGTCAGGTTGAATGACAATCGCGTTCATACTAAAACGCCCGGCATAAATGCCGGGCGTTAGTTTTTGCCGGTTAGGTTTACAGCAGTTCAACCGCCACAGCAGTTGCTTCGCCACCACCAATGCACAATGCTGCCACACCGCGTTTGCCACCGGTGTTTTTCAACGCATTGATCAAGGTCAGGATAATCCGCGAGCCGGTTGAGCCTACTGGATGGCCTTGAGCACAAGCGCCGCCATAAATGTTGACCTTGGCGTGGTCTAGGTTGTGCTCACGCATTGCCAGCATCGTCACCATGGCAAAGGCTTCATTGATCTCAAACAGGTCAACCTGGTCTGCGCTCCAGCCGGTTTTATTGAACAGGTTCGTTATTGCACCAACCGGCGCCAAGGTGAACTCACTGGGATCCTGGCTTTGGGTGGCATGGGCAACAATTCTGGCCAGTGGCTTGAGACCGCGTTTAGCCGCTTCGTCAGCCGTCATCATCACCAGTGCCGAGGCCCCATCGGAGATAGAGCTGGCGTTTGCGGCGGTGATGGTGCCGTCTTTTTTGAAAGCAGGGCGCAGGCTTGGGATTTTTTCTAGGTTGGCGTTATGTGGCTGCTCATCATCTTTGACGATGACCTCACCTTTGCGGCTGTTGACCGTGACCGAAACAATCTCGGCCTCAAGGGCGCCATCGCTGATAGCGGCTTGGGCGCGCTTGAGGGACTCAATGGCGTAGGCATCCATTTCCTCACGGGTAATGCCGTGGGTATCAGCGGTTTCCTGGGCAAATGAGCCCATCAGGCGGCCAGTGCGTGCATCTTCCAGCCCGTCCAAGAACATATGGTCCTTGATTTCGCCGTGGCCCATACGCAAGCCGTTCCGGGCTTTTTCGATGATATAGGGGGCGTTGGACATGCTCTCCATACCGCCCGCGACCATGACCTTGTTGCTGCCAGCTTTGAGTAGATCATGGGCGAACATGACCGCTTTCATGCCTGAGCCGCAGAGCTTGTTAATTGTGGTGCAGCCGGTTGTGCTTGGCAGCCCTGCATTCAGCGAAGCTTGACGGGCCGGGCCCTGCTTCAGTCCAGCAGGCAGCACGCAACCCATGATCACTTCTTCAACATCACTGGGGGCAATGCCGGCACGGCTGACTGCTTCACGGATAACCGTTGCTCCAAGCTCAACAGCAGGAACACTGGATAAACTACCTTGAAAGCCGCCCATTGGAGTGCGTGCGCCGCTAACGATGACGATGTCAGACATGGTGGTTACCTCTAGAATTATGGACTGCAAGCGTGTCACGTGACTAACTGTGACTGATATTGGCTCTGATTGTATCCTGTGACTAAAAGCGACTAAAGAGTCAGGTTGCAAATCATTCTTTTGACTGATTTGTTGCTTGCCAGAGGCTTCTACAGTCTTATCAATTAAAACGACCAACTGTAGAAAGGTGCCAAATGTTGCAAACTCGGATCATTCCCCCCGCAGCTAATGCCCATCAATCGCCGCTATTGATTAAGCGTTTGCTGCTCTCTGGTGGTCGCTATGAAAAAACGCGCGAAATCGTTTATCGCGATCAGGTGCGCTATGACTACACCACTCTCAATGAACGCATCGCCCGCTTGGCCAATGTGCTCAGTGAGGCAGGCGTCAAGGCCGGTGACACTGTTGCCGTGATGGATTGGGACAGCCACCGTTATTTGGAGTGCATGTTTGCCATACCGATGATCGGGGCTGTGTTGCACACCATTAATATTCGTCTGTCGGCCGAGCAAATCCTCTACACCATGAACCACGCCGAGGATAAGTTTGTTCTGGTTAATAGCGAATTCGCCGAACTCTATAACGGTTTGGCGGCGCAACTGACGACAGTTGAAAACACTCTGTTACTGACCGACACCGAAACTAAAACCTCGAACCTTCCCAACTGTGTTGGCGAGTACGAGCAGCTGCTTGCCGCTGCCAGCCCCCGCTATGAGTTTGCAGATTTTGATGAAAACTCCGTAGCAACTACTTTTTATACAACGGGCACGACAGGTAATCCCAAAGGGGTGTACTTCACTCATCGCCAATTGGTGCTGCACACCTTGGCATTAGGCGCGACTGTCGGCACGCTCGATAGCATTCGCTTACTCGGCAATAATGATGTCTATATGCCGATTACACCGATGTTCCACGTTCATGCGTGGGGCATTCCGTATTTGGCGACGATGCTTGGGATCAAGCAAGTTTACCCGGGTCGGTACGAGCCTGATTTGTTGTGCAAGTTGATCCGTGAGGAAAAAGTAACCTTCTCTCACTGTGTCCCTACCATCTTGCAAATGCTGCTTAACAGCCAGACTGCAAAAGGCCATGACTTTGGTGGCCTGAAAATGATTATCGGCGGTAGCTCACTGAATCGTGCGGTTTATGACGCCGCCAAAGCCACTGGTATCCAGTTGACGGCTGCCTACGGAATGTCTGAAACCTGCCCGTTGATTTCCTGCGGTTACCTGAATGCTGAGTTACAAGCCAGCAGTGAAGATGAACGTATCACTTATCGCATCAAGGCTGGCGTTCCAGTGCTCATGGTTGAAGCAGTGATTATGGATGGCAGTGGCAACATTCTGCCATCTGACGGCGAAACCCAAGGTGAGTTGGTGTTACGTTCGCCTTGGCTCACACAAGGTTACTTCCGTGAGCCTGAGAAAGGTGAGGAGTTGTGGGAGCACGGCTGGATGCACACCGGGGACGTTGCAACAATCGACGGCATGGGGGTTATTGATATCCGTGACCGAATTAAAGACGTAATCAAGACCGGCGGCGAATGGTTGTCATCGCTGGCACTCGAAGACCTTATCAGCCGCAATAGCGCGGTACGTGAAGTGGCAGTTGTCGGCGTGGCTGATCCTCAGTGGGGAGAGCGCCCCTTTGCCTTGTTAGTGCTGCATGAAGGGCAACAGCTGGATGCCAAAGGGCTTAAAGAACACCTGAAGCCTTTTGTTGAGCAAGGCCACATTAATAAGTGGGCAATTCCAACGCAGATCGCGGTTGTTACTGAAGTTCCCAAGACCAGTGTTGGTAAGCTGGATAAGAAACGAATTCGTCTGGATATCGCCCAATGGCAAGAGGCTGGTAGCGAATTCCTGTCGACGCTTTAGCTTATGTAAGCCAAAGGTTTGAGTGTGACTGGTCAGTCATTCATGCTTTTGGCTTGCTAATTGTCATTTTATGGCCATTCTTGCTTTGGTGGCATTTGGCTATAGCCGGTGAAACCCTTGGGCTAGAGTGGTTGGCAATCTGAAAATCACACTTTCGAGGGATCTACCTGTTTAATTCGCTGGATATAGTCGGGCCCTAAATAAAAATAAGAACACCAGGGAGTTGAATCGATGAGCACAAAAAGAAGTCCACAGTGGCGCTTGGCAAAATTGCCTCTAGCAGTTGGCCTCGCCTCTACACTTGCAGCACCTGCTTTTGGTGTGACCTTCAACATTGGTGAAATTGAGGGTCAGTTCGATTCCTCACTTTCTGTTGGTGCTAGCTGGTCAACCGAAAGTCCTGATAAAGATCTCATCGGCGTGAACAACGGCGGCCGTGGTCTTTCGCAAACCTCGGACGATTCACACCTAAACTTTAAAAGTGGTGAAACCTTCTCCAAAATCTTCAAGGGCATTCATGACCTTGAATTGAAGTATGGCGATACTGGCGTGTTTGTACGTGGCAAGTATTGGTATGACTTCGAACTGAAGGACGAAGATCGTCTATTCAAAGATATCGATGACCACAATCGCAAAACTGCAGCGCAGGCTTCCGGCGCTGAAATCCTCGATGCATTCATTTACCACAACTATGCCATCGCCAATCAGCCAGGCACTGTGCGTTTGGGTAAGCAGGTAGTCAGTTGGGGTGAAAGTACCTTCATTCAGAACTCGATCAACTCGATTAACCCAGTTGACGTATCCGCCTTCCGTCGTCCCGGCGCAGAAATTAAGGAAGGTCTGATTCCGGTCAACATGTTCTATGTATCTCAGAGCCTGACTGACAGCCTGTCGATGGAAGCCTTCTATCAGCTTGAGTGGGATCAGACGGTCGTTGATAACTGCGGCACCTTCTTCTCCCAGCCTGACGTAGTGGCCGATGGTTGCGACCAGAACCTTGCAGTGCTGTCCAATGACCCTGCATCGATCAACCTGATTAACAGCATCCTTGGTGGCGCTGGCTTGGGTGTAACGCCATCTCCTTGGGATGAAGGTTTGGTAGTGCAGCGTGGTGGCGACCGTGACGCGAGAGACAGTGGCCAGTATGGTGTAGCCTTTCGTTACTTTGCCGACCAGTTAGACACTGAGTTCGGCGCCTACTTTATGAATTATCACAGCCGCCTTCCGATCTTTAGTGGAACGGGGGCTTCGATTGATGCCGTTAATACCATTAACGCGGTGGCAACATCTGCCGCTGGCCTAGTTGGCCCATCAACCGCCGCACGATTAGCTGCTGCTGCAACGGCGGGTAACAGCAGTTACTACATTGAATACCCAGAAGATATTCGCCTGTATGGTTTGAGTTTCTCCACCACCTTGCCTACCGGTACAGCGTGGAGCGGTGAATTGAGCTATCGGCCGAATGCGCCGGTGCAACTCAATACCACCGACATTCTGTATGCAGGCTTGAACCCAATCAGCCTTGGCGGCAATGCCGTATACGACAATGCTTCATTGTTGGATGGTCAGGCAGGTCAGGACCTGGAAGGCTACCGTCGTAAAGAGATCACCCAGCTGCAAAGCACTTTCACTCACTTCTTTGATCAGGTGATGGGGGCAAGTCGCTTGACCTTGGTCGGTGAAATTGGCTGGACTCACGTCGGCGGGCTTGAGAGCACTAGCGATACCCGCTATGGCCGTGACCCTATCTATGGTCCAGGCGAATTGCCGGGTCAGATCGGCGGTGTGTCCTCATGTGAGGCTCTGAACGCAGGCACCCTGGGCAGCCCGACTGCGAAAAACGTTAGCCGTTATTGCAATAACGACGGCTTCACCACAGCTGATTCTTGGGGCTACCGCGCTCGTGCAATCTGGGATTACCCAGATGCATTAGTGGGGGTCAACCTCAAGCCAAGTATTTCATGGTCGCATGACGTCGATGGTTACTCTCCGGGCCCAGGCGCTAACTTCGAGGAAGGCCGTAAAGCCGTGAGTCTGGGGCTTGATGCCGAATACCAGAACACCTATACCGCAGGCTTGTCCTATACCAGTTTCTTTGGTGGCGATTACAACACTCAGGCGGATCGCGATTTTGCGGCGCTCAGCTTTGGTATGAACTTCTAAGGTACCCAGATTTAAAGGAAGACTGTATTTATGAAAACAACAAAAAGTCTGCTTCACTCGAGTGCAATAGTTTTTGCCTTGAGTTTGATGTCCACCAGTGTTTTCGCTGCGGTTTCAGCTGAAGAAGCTGCAAAGCTGGGCACTAGCCTTACGCCAATCGGTGCTGAAATGGCCGGTAATGCTGCGGGTACTATTCCCGCTTGGACAGGTGGTCTACCAACCAACGCTGGCACTGTTGATGCGGGTGGATTTTTGTCCAACCCATTCGCCAGTGAAAAGCCGTTGTTTACCATTACTGCCGAAAACATGGATCAGTACAAAGCTAATCTGACGCCGGGTCAGATTGCGATGTTTAAGCGGTATCCAACCACCTACAAAATGCCGGTTTACACCACTCATCGTTCGGCAACCGTGCCTGCCAAAATTATTGAGGCAACCAAGAAAAACGCCGTCAACACCAAGTTGATTGAGGGCGGCAACGGTATGGAAAACTTCGATACCGCCAACCCGTTTCCAATCCCTAAAAGTGGCCTAGAAGTTATCTGGAACCACATTACCCGCTACCGTGGTGGCAGTATTAAGCGGGTAATTGCGCAGGCGACTCCGCAGGCCAACGGTTCATACTCTCTGGTTTATTTCCAGGATGAGTTTACCTTTCGCAACTCTTTGACCGACTACGATCCAAGCAAAGAAAGCAACGTCCTGTTCTACTTCAAGCAGCGTGTAACCGCGCCGTCGCGACTTGCTGGTAACGTACTGCTGGTTCACGAAACCCTTAACCAGGTCAAGGAACCTCGCTTGGCATGGCTTTATAATGCCGGGCAACGTCGTGTTCGCCGTGCGCCGCAGGTGTCGTATGACGGCCCAGGCACAGCAGCAGACGGCCTGCGTACCTCGGACAACTTTGACCTGTATAACGGTGCACCTGACCGCTATGACTGGAACTTGGTTGGCAAAGAAGAGAAATACATTGCTTACAACAGCTATGACCTTGATTCACCCAAGCTGAAGTATTCGGAAATTATTAAGCCTGGTCACATTAATCAAGACCTGACGCGTTACGAACTGCACCGGGTATGGCACGTAACAGCAACCTTGAAAAAGGGCGAGCGGCACATCTATGCCAAGCGTGACTTCTTCATTGATGAGGATACATGGCAAGCTGCAGTCATTGATCATTACGATGGCCGCGGCACTCTGTGGCGCGTAGCTGAGGCCCACTCGCAGTACTACTACAACCATCAGGTTCCTTGGTACACCATGGAAACCCTGTATGACCTGTTGTCAGGCCGCTACTTAGCCTTGGGTATGAAGAACGAAGAGAAACAAGCTTACGACTTCAACTTCAAAGCCTCTGAGAGTGATTTTACCCCAGCTGCCCTGCGTCAGGCTGGCGTGCGCTAAAACTGCAGTTTGCTTCATAAAAAACCGGCCAAGTGCCGGTTTTTTATGGCTCGAATTTAGGTACTGTCAAGCACACTGACCGCCGAGATAGGCCTGCTTTTAATTGTGGTAACACCTGAGGGCTTCAAATGGCGTGTACTAGTCGTTAGTCTGATGGCGTGTCGTGTAGATTGCTGACCTAACTAATCTAAGAACTGGCAAATGACCGATTTATCAAGCCTTCCGGGCTCATCCCGCATCACCGCCCAAGGGGAATTGCGCTTTTTCAGGCCTCCACTGCCTGAAGGGCATATTGCTCGGTCACGCCTATGCCAGCGCCTTGAGCAGGGGTTGAGAAGTCGGCTGCTTTTGGTATCAGCTCCTGCGGGTTTTGGCAAAAGCTCCCTGGCTATCGAGTTCTGTGAGCAGTTGCCGAGCAACTGGCAAAATCTATGGTTGGGGTTAAGCGAACGTGACAGTGATCCAGGGAAATTTCTTGAGCGCCTGTTATTAGGTTTGCAGCAGCATTACCCGAATCTCGGCGATGAGGCACTTGGCTTATTGAAGATGCGTCAACGCCATCAGCCCTTTGCATTCGAAGAGTGGCTGGATGCCTTTCTTGATGATTTGACTCAGGTATTGGATCCTCGCCAACCCTTATTGCTGGTGCTGGATGATTATCACCTTGCCCAAGGTGCGGTTCTCGACCGTTGCTTGCAGTTTCTTCTGAATCACTTGCCAGATGGGATGTTGCTGCTGGTGACAAGTCGCCAGCGCCCCGACTGGCACCTTGCACGGCTGCGTTTATCACTGCAGTTATTAGAGCTCAATGAGCATGACTTACGCCTTACGCAAGATGAAATCAGTCAGTTGCTAGGCCGTCAGGGGGCTAGTTTGCCTGCGCAGGCATTGGCCGAGCTATGTGTGCGCAGCGAAGGCTGGATTGCGGGGCTGCGTTTGTGGCTGCTAGCGGCAACCGATGCGGGCGAACTGGCGGATTTACAACATGTCATGGCTGTTCCGCATGGTGCACAAGGGCTTATTCGCGAGTATTTGCTTGAGGAGGTTATTGAGCGTCAGCCGGCTGATGTTCAGGCCTTCTTATACGACACCGCCCGCATGGACCGCTTCTGCGCCGAACTTTGTGATGTGATCCGTGATAGCCGCGACAGTGCAAACATTCTCGAGTATTTACAAACGCACCAAGTGTTTCTGGTGCCTTTGGATGAGCAGGGTAAGTGGTTTCGTTATCACCACCTGTTTTCTGATTTATTACGGGCGCGTCCACTGCAAAGCTCGGAGCAAAATGTTGCCCATATGCATTTGCGTGCGTGCCGTTGGTTTAGTTCTCAGGGCCTGCTTGATGAGGCCATTGAGCAGGCTCTGCAAGCCGGGCAGCCGGATGTTGCGGCAAACTTAGTGCAGAGTCTGTCAGAAGAACAATTGCTGGCGGAGCAAAACGTATCGGCATTACTGCGCTGGAAGATGGATCTGCCTGATCAGTTACTGAGCAGTACCTCCAGGCTGATTGTACTGTACAGCTGGGCATTGGCACTGGCTTGTCAGCTCGACGCAGCTGAAGATCTTGCGGCGCAACTTAGTCGTTTTCTACCCGCTCCCTCTGAGCCGCAACAGCGAGAGTTGGTGGCGCAGTGGTTGGCCATTAGTGGCGTGATAGCTCGCGGCCGCGGTGATAGCCCACGAGCCATAGAGTTCTGTACAGCGGCATTGGCAGGGTTGTCCCATGAGCGTTATGGGCCACGGCTTACCTGCTTGTCGATGTTGGCGAACCTGGCAATAGTTCAAGGCGACTTATGGCGTGCACGCGGTCTTAATCGCGACGCATTAGAGCTTGCCCAGCGTATCGGTAATCCACTTTTTGAAGCGCTTTCTTACTACGACAGGGCCAGAGTGTTGCAAGCCCGTGGTGAAATTTCACGTGCTCTGCAAGAGACTCGCCAAGGTTTGGAGTTGCTGCGTGATGTTTCGGCACATCGCTTTTATGCGGCTCGCGCCAGACTTAAGCTGTATGAAGGCACCTTGCTTTCTTTGCAGTTGCAGCCGCAGCAAGCTGCCATACATCTGCGCGCCGGGATCAAAGAGTCCCGTGCCTGTCGCGACATTAGCGTTTTAATCGGCTATTGCGTTTTAGCCAGTCAAGAAGGCCGGGAAGGGCGTTTGTCGGAGGCCTTTGCATTGCTCAGTGATGCAGAAAGGCTCATGCATATTTGGGATGTGCCGCCTGTTTATTACCTGGCCATGATTACCTTAATTAAATGTGAGCTGTGGTTGCGCCAAGGTCAGGTTGACCTTGCCGAGTCCTGGCTTGAACGTTTGGATGAGACCTACGGTGCAGGTCAAGGGGCAACCGCACCGGAGTACCATCCACAGCTTGGGCTTCACATTAACTTTCATTTGGCTGTACTTGATCGAATTAAAGGGCGAGTTCACGAGGCAGAGCGCCGTTTTAAAGCGCTAATTCAGCGGGCACAAACAACTGGCGGGCAATATATAGGCTCGTTTGCAGAGGTGCAGTTGACCTTGCTGTTGCTCCACTTCGGGCGTGAGCAAGAGGCTCAGCAGCACCTCGGTAATGCTCTGGAAATGGCTATTGGAGGGGGCTTGTTGCAGTTTGATGAGCTCATCGTACATCGACCTAAATGGTTACGGGAGCAGCTCATGGTTGTTGCCAGTAATCCAGTCAGTGCGGCTTTACTGGCGATGTTGCCTGCGCAGGACACATCGCCGAAAGTGACCCACGAGAATTTATGTCTCACTGAGGCGTTGAGCGGTCGGGAGCAAGCTGTACTTGAGTTGATTGCTAAGGGCTGCTCGAACCAAGAAATTAGCGAGCGTTTGTTCATATCGCTGCATACCGTTAAGACCCATGCCCGGCATATCAACAGTAAGTTGGGGGTGGAGCGACGTACCCAAGCGGTCGCTCGCGCTAATAGTTTAGGGCTGTTCAGAAAATAGCTTAATCGGGCTTTCTTCAGAATGGCAGATCAGACTTGGGCAGCTCTAAACTCAACTGTTGCTTAAGTTTCTGCTCAGCTTGATTGCCCTTTCTGTTCCGGAGTTGTTTTAGCATGTCCTCTTCAAGCACCTGCAACACCGGCTGCATTGAGTGAATGTTGGAACGCACTGTTGGGTCAATGTGGGTTTGCCCGATATTGTTGACTCGCTGGAGTAATTCTTGCCGGACATCGCCAGGCAGGTGCACAAACAAACGGGGCAATTGTTGACTTAACTCTGCGCTGTAAACAGCCAGCTCTGCACGACCGAACTGCGCCGTAAACGCTAGATAGTCGAGCGCACTTTTAGTCAGTAAAGCCGCGGCTGCTTTGGTTTCAGCCAGGCCGCTAAGACGAACAGGGTTACGCTGTTGGTTGGGTGACAGGGTCATCCAAAACTCTGTTGTCAGGGTAAACAGTACGCGTTGTTGATTGAGCGAGTAACTCATCAAGCCCAGCGCTTCGGCCGCATAGGGCTGTTTGGCTGCTTTAAAATCAAAGAACAAACGCATCAACTCTTTTAGCTGGAATAATGATTCGCGTGCCTCGTTCTGACGCGCTTCGAGCGGCCTGTAGATATTCAATTGTACTTGCAGGTTTTCGGGGCTGACCATGCGCTGATAGATAGGCCCGGTGAATTCACCACTACGCCTTGGCAGTGCATTGGTTTGGGTTTGGTTGACCTTTTGCAGCGCCTCAATCAATTGCTGGTACTGGGCACTACTCCACGGACGCCGTATATCCGGGATTCTTTGACCTAAATAAAAGAGTTGTGTGGCATCGGCGACGTTGAGCCACAGCAGTAACAGCGCGACCCCTAAGTAGGTGAGGGATCTATACCCATTGGTTGATTGCACCCTGAGCCCCTTCAGTTCCCGGCTTGCGATGACAGAGTCTGAAACTAGCGTTTCGAATGACTGATGTCTGCCGCATAAAAGTATGGAGCAATTGGGTGGCAACGGACGCTCGACATGTTGAGCGTTACCTCTGGCCACGGGGTGAACGGTTACGCCTTAGCATTTTTCCAGAACAGTTTAGGCCTGGTCAGTAGCTGTACCTAAGTAAGGTAGAGCAAGGTGTAACCCTGTGTTTTCTTGTGCTTCATGATTTGCCTACTCGTGTTCAGAGGATGCGCTTCATCGCCCGGTAAGGCATAGAACACAAAAGAGGCGTCTAACAACTATAAAAGGGGCTATTGATGCCTGTATCCAGTTCAGCATTATTCTCGCCAGTAATTCGACTGTTTACTTCTCTGGGCATGGGGGCGTTAGCCTTTAGTGAACTACAGGCACTCTATGCTTCAGCAGATAGCGGCTCTAAGTTTGTTGAGATTGACGGTTTTAATCTGCACTACCGGGATCAAGGTGACCGCAATCTACCGGTCATCATAATGCTCCATGGGGTAGTTGCGTCGCTGCACACCTGGGATGATTGGTACCGCGAATTTAGTCAAGATTACCGAGTGATCCGTTTTGATTTGCCTGGTTTCGGTTTGACCGGTCCAAGCAAGGATGGGGTTTATACAGTCGAGCGCATGCTTAACGTATTAAGTTTGCTGATGGACCATCTGCAGGTTGAGAAGGCCAGTTTTGCGGGTAATTCGCTGGGTGGTTATCTCGCGTGGAGTTTTGCACTTAGTTGGCCAGAGCGGGTTGATAAACTGGTGCTGATCGATCCTGCTGGTTACGCCATGAAGAAAATCCCATGGATGATCGCCGCCGCTGAGTTGCCGGGCTCGACTACTCTGATGCCGATTTGGATGCCCAGAGCATTAATCGCCCAAGGCGTAAAAGAAGTGTACGGTGATCCGCAAAGAATCAAGGCTCATGTGATTGAACGCTACTATCGGTTAAGTCGGCGTCCCGGAAATCGTAAGGCAATGATGATGATATTCCGGCAGATGGTTTCGATTAATCGTACCCAGTTGCAGCAAACGCCGGCTGCAATCGCCAAGTTGAGAGTGCCTACTCTGTTGTTGTGGGGGGAGGCTGACCGTTGGATACCGCCAGCACAGGTGAAGCTATGGCAGCGTGATTTAGCGGGTATTCAAATCAAGACCTATCCCGGCGTCGGGCATTTACCGATGGAAGAAATACCCTGGCAAAGTGCAACTGATGCTTTGCAGTTCCTGCAGGAGGGCGACTCACTTTCATTAAGCGGTTAAGCCTGTTCTCAGGCTTAGGGAGCCTGTGGAAAACTACTGCGTTAGGTATTACGGGTGCGGCCCCAAAGGGGGCAGTATGCGAATCAAATGCCCAGAAAGTCGAGTGCGACCTCAGTCGCTTTTTACATATGTTGACTCACCAGCCTTTTCAAAGGCTCCTCAGGCAACTGCGGGTTCTGTGTTTTCGTCGAACTCTCTGCGCGTGGCATACAGCAACTCTATGTTGTTGTGCTGCCATGGATGAAAGTCATCTTTAAAGAAGTCTTTGTAGGTTTTGATCAGTGGCCGAAATACACCTTCCTTGCCCCACATCCATGTTAATCCGTCGCGCCAAACTCGCCAGTTCCACAACAAACCATCTTGTTTAAGCATGTGCGCTAAGCCGAGAAATGTGTCTTTGATGAAGAAGAAAGTGCCCATTCGCATTGCTCGATGGAGGATCTTTCTATCACCACCCACTTGGTTGTACACATCGAAAGCTACTGCTTTGTGTTCGGTTTCTTCTAACGCGTGCCAGCGCCATAGTTGGCGCATCATGGGGTGGGCGCCTTGCATTTGGCTTTCGTTGCGCAAAAGGCCGTCGGCCATTATCGCGGTGATATGCTCCATCGCTGCGGTCGCGGCTAGCTGGCGTTTAGCCGAGAAATTGTTTTGCGTGTAATGAATGCGCTTTTTGGCGCGATTTTCCATACGCGTGATGTCATAGCCCAAGGCTCGAAGGCGGTCACTGTAGACTAAGTGCTCACGGCTATGGTGACCTTCCTGGCCAATGAATCCACGAATTTGCTCAGTAAGCTCTGGGTCAGTTATTTGGTCGCGGAACTTGCGAACAGAATCGATAAAGAAACGCTCACCATCAGGGAACAGCACCGACATTGAGTCAAACAGATGACTCTTGAATGCATCACCGCTATGCCAATGGCGAGGCAGAGGGTTGGGAAAGTCAAAACTCATGTGTCTGGGGCGAATTTTTAATCCTGCAGGTGTGGTGCTAGCCATGCTGACTCCTAATTCTTATTTCCTCTAGGTCGCCACTATGAGCGGCCACTGCCGGTTGGAAAAGGTTATCTACAGCCAAAATATAGGTCATATATGGCCAATGCAGGTCCTCTGCTTATTGGTCTACAGGTGCTACTGCAGAGGGAAGTAGGTTTTTATCCGCTTGCTACACTTCGTTGCTTACAGGTATGTTTTGGGACTATGGTCATATCAGGCCAATTATAATAAGAGCCCCATGAAGCCGACCTTGAATTTCAATGCGGAACTCGTACCCGTTGCCTATGCCGAGGCGCTACTCGAGCTGTTAGATGAGTTGCATGTGAACCGCGCGCAGGTATATGCAGGGGCAAATGTCCGACCGCAAGTGCTGGACAACCCCCAAGGTCGTTTGTCATTTATCGATTTTAATTTGCTCGCACTCAGTGCATTACGCTTGTGCGATGAGCCCGCGTTGGGGTTATTGCTGGGCCAACGGCTTAATGTTTCGACCCATGGCATCCTAGGTTATGCCGTGCTTTCAAGTGCCAACCTTGATAAGGCTATTCAGTTTGCGCTGAAGTATTACCGAGTATTGGGTATTAGCTTTGAGCTTGAGCGTATTGAATTGCTTGATCGAGTCGAATTACGTGCCATTGAAAGCATGCCGCTGGGTAACCTAAATCGATTTGCTGCCGAAGGCTTGCTCGCCAGTTTATTCACCATTGCTGTTTTTTTGCTGGGTGAGCAGTTACATGATGTTGACGTGGGGTTCACCTATGCAGCCCCTGACTATGCCGATCGCTATGAGCAGGTTTTTGGTGTGCCTGCAAAGTTTGAGCAACCCTACCTTTACCTGAGCATTCCTAGGTTTTATCTGGAAAAACCAATGGCGCTGGCGAACCCCGCTACGGTGCAGATGTGCGAGCAGCAATGCGAGGCCTTGCTTTCAACCCTGGACACTCAGGATGGCTTACTGACGCGTGTGCGGCGTTTATTACTTGCGCGTCCTGGTGATTTTCCGGATCTGGCAAGTGCAGCAAAAGCATTGCATACCAGCGGTCGTTCTTTACGCCGACACCTCTCCTACATGGGAACCAGCTACCAAGAAGTGCTTGATGATGTACGCCGCAGCTTGGCCATTCAGTACCTGACGACAACGCATTTGCCGCTCTATGAGATCGCCTATCTTTTGGGTTTTAACGATCCGTCCAATTTTCGCAGGGCATTCAAAAAGTGGACCGGAAAACTGCCCGGCGCCTATCGCTAGGAAATGAGTGTGAAACACAGGGCAGCATTAGGTAGTTGCATGTTTGGCCCTACCGATACTGTCCAGCGGTTGCGTAATCGGGCGTGCAAGCAATAGCTTATGCGCACCCTGCTAACCAGCTAGGCCCATAAGTCAAACCACAAGAACGACATTCGTGTGTTGGGTTGTGTCTACGAGCGTGCTCGTCTGTATGGTGATTGATCGCAGTGATGAGACCCCCAGGTTGCTAGTGGACACTGTAATCAGTGGGCTGAACCATTCAGCTGGATTGCTCGCGGCCTACCGCAAATATCTCGGTAAAACGAGTGATGCAGATCTGTCGATGCTTAGGTTCTATGCATCACCGAGTGTGGAGTCTGTGGGGCATCATGCATGGCGCAGCCTTGTCATTTGCTTAGTGGTTGTGAGTAATATGCTCAATCGCGTTGGCCAGCGTTTGTAAGGCGCCTTTCATCTCTTGAGCTTTCTCCAAGGCCAGTTGCACATCCTGAGCTTCACACGCCTGCTCCAATGCTTCGCAACAACTGACCAGTTGAGTGGCCTTGATGATCTTCGCCGCTCCCTTACATCGGTGTGCGAGATCAGCAAATGCAGTCAAATCCCCAGACATTATTATGGGTTCTAGGCTGGCTAGATCGTCCGCGATACTTATTTGGACTTGCTCCAGCAGGTGTAGGTAGATGGCCTTGTTGCCTCCTGTAATTTGCTCCAGTGATGCGTGGTCAAATATTTCAGGTCGTGCGTTTGGCGGTTTTTTGGGTGGTTTCAGCGCAGTAAGAGCCCGTGTTAGGTCTGCGAGTTCGACAGGTTTGAACAGGCACCCATTCATACCCGCGTCAACGCAATACCTGAGCATTTCAGCTTGAGCGTTGGCCGTAAAACCTAAAATCGTGCAGGCGTTTGCCCCTTGAGTTTGCTCTGTGCTGCGTATGGCTCGGCTGAGCGTGTATCCATCCATCCCTGGCATGTTACAGTCAGTAATTACCAGGTCGAAGTGCTGCGATTGCCATAGTGTGAATGCACTTTCACCATCAACAGCGCATTCTACCCGCTGCCCCAGATACGCCAGTTGTTGTGCCAGTAACATGCGGTTAGCCGGATGGTCATCAACCACCAGGATTGTGAATTGTGGCAGTGATTGCTCGATCTCTTGGACTGTTGTTGATGCCTCAGGGATTTTTTTATCGGTTTCCAGACACAACAACTTTAGCTCTAGGCTAACTCGGGTTCCCACGCCTTCCTGGCTTTCTAGGTCAAGGCTACCGCCCATCATCTCAACCAGGTTGCTACAAATCATCAAGCCCAGACCGCTGCCGCCTGAGGTCTCATTCACTTGAACAAAGGGCTGGAAAAGGCTTGCCTGGTATTTTTCCGGTATACCAATTCCGGTGTCCGAGACCTCCACTCGTAACGCTATATAGTTGTCAGTAAGTGGCGTGCCGACGAGCTTGAGGCACACGCTTCCCTGTGCCGTGAACTTAATTGCATTACTGACTAGGTTTGAAAGCACCTGCCTGAAGCGCAGTGGGTCGAGTAATACATGCTCTTCTAGCGCGCCCTCTAGTTCAAGCCGCAAACGCAACGATTTTTGTTTTGCCAGGCCTTCGAAAACCCTTACGACACCTGCTGCAATTTGTCTTAGCTCGGCTCGCTCGGGATGAATATTCAAATGGCCAGATTCTATTTGGGCGACGTCGAGAATATCGCCAATCAGCTCCAGCAAACCTCGCGCAGAGTTGTAAGCCACCTCAAGAGATGCGTGGTCTGGTGGAGCATTGGCATCACGCTTTAAGGCGAGTTCAAGCATGCCAATGATGGCATTTAGGGGGGTGCGAATTTCATGGCTCATGGTAGCCAGGAACGTTGTTTTAGTTCGGTTCGCTGCATCGGCTTGATCTTTAGCCGCTCTTAATTGCTCAATTAACGCGCGACGGTCGCTGATATCAATCCAACCGCCAATAATCCCTCGCACCACCTCATTACGGTCGACGTAGGGTAATTTCCAGTGATAGATAACTCTGGATTGGCCATTAAGGGTGACCATACGATCAATAATGATAGGCTCGCGACCGACAATGACGCGGTGGTGGTCGCGCGTAATGTCTTGAGCATCCTCTTCGGAAAAGTGCCTGAGGTCAGACTGGCCAATGACATCTTCGCGCGTAGCGCCTAGTGCTTCCAGATAACTGTCATTACATAAACGTACGCTCATGTCGATATCACGGACATAGATTGGATGCGGCGTGCCGTTGATGAGTAGCTCCATGAACTTCATCTGTTCACTAAGCTCACGCTCAGCCACACGACGCTGGCGTATCTGATTGCGTAGATAGAAATTCCAGCCAAGAAATATCATCAATACAATGAAGGCTACCGTTATCGCCTGATAGATCAGTGGCTTGTAACTGCGCCAAGAGGGTGGCGACAAGGCCACACGCGTACGCCAGCGGTTGATCAGCGTGCTGTATTCATCAGGTGAAATGTCCACCAGTACGCTGTTGATGATGGTCTGTAACCGGCGGCTTTCTCGACGCATCGCAAAAGAGGAGGCCGCTAATGGTTGGCTTAGCGTTGTACTGATGCGCAATTTTTCATGAAAAAGGCGGGAGATGTAATAACGGGCGACGAGCAAGGGTTGTATGGTGGCATCCGCTTCACCTGCCGCGACTAATGCCAATGCATCGGGCGAGTCGAGCGCCTCTACCAATTTGATGTCCGGATAGTTTTTTTGCAGGTAGGGCACTAATGCATGGCCTTTCGCGATGGCGATGCGCTTATTGCTCATTTGTTCAAGGGATACCGCGCTTTTGTGGTCAACCTCAGTCACCAGCGCATAAGGTGCCGAGATATACGCCCGGCTGAACTCCATTTGTTCACGTCGCTGGTCTGTCGGTGAAATATCGGCTACTAAATCGACTTTTCCCTCCAGCAACCCTTCGAGCATGCCATCGATATTGGCAAACCGAGTGACCACCACCTCCAGATTAGTTTGCCGTTGGATCCTGGCGAGCAGGTCGGCCGTGATTCCATAGAAGCGGTCATCATTGCCGAAATATGAGTAGGGTGGGAAATTTTCATAAACCCCAACGCGTAGCACTGGATGTGCTTGGATCCAGCCTAGAAGTGATGAGGGAAGCGTTGGAATATCAATGCTGGAGAGGCCACCTCCGCTCCAATGTTTCAGTATGTCTTGTCGCTGTTCGGGTGAAATACCTTGCTGGATTACATGGTTAAGGATGTTGAGCAACCGCTCATTGTCGTTGCGTAAAATAAAGCGTGATCCATTTGGTGCCGCTCCTCTGAAGAGGTTTGTTACCTTCAGTTCGTTTGCATAATAAGTGTTGACTAGATAATTGGCGGAAATAGCATCACTTAGCACAACGTCTTGCGTGCCGAATGCAACCGATGAAAAGGCATCGAGATCGTTAGAAAAGGATGTGAGAGTCGCTCCTGGGGCCAAGGTTTCAGCTTGAGAGCGACTCATGTCTAAAAAATTGTAAGCAACACGCCTGCCCGACAGACCTTCATCCAGCGCTGCCCAGCCATCTCCGGTGTGCTGGACCAGAACCGGTACCGACCGGATGTAGGGTTCGGTTTTGAGCAGGTCGGGAGCCTCTTCAATTGGCCCGAGTGAGGTGAGCATGTCCACCTCGCCGCGATTCAGAGCTGCTACTGCTGCCGGGCGATCTTGGTAGAGGTGGGCTACAACTTTTACGCCTAGTTCACGACTGATGAGTGAAACGATATCAGCCGTGACACCAGAGAATTCGTTGCTATCGGCCCCCAGTCTGAAGGGCGGGTAGTCAGTGCCGAATGTGCCCAGGATTAAGGTTTCTTTCTTGCGCAACCATTGCCAATTATCATCACTTAATTGCGTGCCATGCAGTACCCATTGGGATTGGCCTAATAATTTGAGGCGTGTGAAGGGCTGATCTGCATAAGCGGCAGTACAACTGCTCAAACACAAAAACAACAGGCAAATACCGCGCAGGTAATTGGCCATCGATCTTAGGCCGCATTATTGCGTTTGGCGAACTCCAGAAGCTCGACCAAAGAGGTTGCTCCGAGCTTCTGCAGCAAGCGTGTCTTGTAGGTGCTCACAGTTTTATTGCTTAACAACATGACGTCGGCAATCTGTTTATTGGTCATGCCCTTGGCTAAGTGTTGCAGCACCATTAGCTCCCTATCGGACAAGCTTTCCAGTAACTGACTTTCGGCCTGTTCTCCGTCGTGAGTCGAGCTAATGACCCCATAAGGAAAATAGGTATAACCGGACAAAATCGCATTAACAGCGCCGCATAATCCGGCCAGGTCTTGGTCTTTACTGACAAAGCCAGCTGCGCCTGCTTGCATACAACGGTTGGCGACCGCGCTTGCAGGTTGTGAGGTGAGGACCAAGACACGGGTCGTGCCCCCTGTTGCTTTCAGGCGGGAAATAACCTGTAGCCCATCCAGTCGGGGTATGCCAATGTCCAGGATCACAACGTCGGGCTTTTTATCCTTAGCCAACTGCAGTGCATCCACGCCATTGTCAGCCTCACCGGCGATTTCATAGCCTTCCTGTTCAAGCAGCACCCGAACGGCTAAACGTATCACTGGGTGATCATCAACAATCATTATTTTGCGCATACCGCACCTAAATACTTCAATAATTTATTAAGACTGCACATCAGGATCGTCCCTGCGCCGGTGTTAAGTGGCTTCAGGGCTGGGCGAAATACAAGCCTTACGAACCTGCCATAAATACTGATATCGGGTCTGAGCTGAGGTTTCATAGCGACTGGGTTGTCATCATCATTTTGGGGCATCACTTAGGATTGTCATCCTTGGGCTTAATCATTCCACCGAAGACCTCTGGTCCCACCTTGGGATGGCGCTATGATCTGTCACTCAATCAGCTCTCCAACCTTTACATCTGTTTGCTTTATCCAATGGCTTATGTGATCGACATAGTCAAAATTCTAGCTGAGTCAGCCGGATTGGTTGTTTTAGGAGAAGAGGGGGGTATTTCACTCTGCCTTCACGGTAACCGTATTCGTTGTGTCGCAACTGTTAGACCTCAGGTGTGTCTCAGTCCTTGAGGTAAATTGGAATAAGGCCCTTTATTCGCTTCGGCCCTAAACAAAATTCAGATCGCGATAGTCACGAAGTGTCTACTGATCAAGTGAAGGGGGAGCTATGGTGACTAAAATACCTTAGGCTATATGTAGGACTATTCCTACGGGCGGGCGAGCTAATTCCGAAATGCCACCAGCTTATTGATAGGCGATGATTATTAGCTCCAGCTCAGTAATAACAGTTGTTCGTGGCTGATAATAGGGCGAATTAGACTCAATTGCGGCTGTCATCCTTTCGCGGTTTGCTTAGCGTTTGAGTGTGCCTTGGTGCAGTCGTGACTGACTCGACTTTGGATAGGGTTAAATTGCGCGGATCTCCTTGATCTGTTCGCCTGTGTGACTTTCGATGTGCCAAAATTGTCCAGTCAATCCAGCAGGATCCCTCATGGACGCCATTAACTGCGCACTAATCCGCGAAACCTTCCCCGTCGGGCCTTTGCAGTGCAACTGCACCATTATTGGCGACCCTGTCAGTAAGAAAGCGATTGTGGTTGATCCGGGGGGTAATCCCGATGAAATCATGGCCCGCCTTGAATCCCATGGCTTGAAAGTCGTCAGCATCATCCATACCCATGCGCACTTGGATCACTTTCTGGCCTCAGGCCAGATGAAAGAGAAAACCGGCGCAACCCTGCACCTGCACAAGGAGGACCAATTCCTGTGGGACAACCTTGAAATGCAATGCAAGATGTTTGGTGTGCCTTACACCCCAGTGCCAGCGCCGGATCAGTGGCTGACAGATGACCAAGCGCTGGATTGTGGCTGTGGTGTTGCATTACACACGCCAGGGCATACGCCGGGCTCGATGAGTTTCTGGTTTCCGCAGGCGAAACTGCTGATAGCAGGTGATACCTTATTTCGTCGTGGAATCGGTCGCACCGATTTGTGGGGTGGTGATTATGCAACCATAGAGCGCTCGATCAAGCAGCGCTTGTACAGCCTCGATGAAGACGCAATAGTTGTAACAGGGCACGGCCCAGACACACTGTTGGGTGATGAAATGCGCGAGAATCCATTTATCAAAGCATAGTCAGTGAATGGCTGGCAGTAAGGGCGTCAGAGTTGGTAGGCTTGAACTTAAAGGCCACTTTCAAGTTCGAAGGCGCAGGTACAGGCCTGTTTAACAGTGAGAATCAAGGGAATATTTATGAGCAATGTGCGTAATTTTGCACTGGTAGTTGCAGCGTCTACTTTTCTAGCCGCATGTACTAACAACCCCTACACCGGGGAAAGCGAAGCGGGTAAGTCAGGTATTTATGGCGGTATCGGTGCGGTAACAGGTGCTGTGATTGGCGCTGCAACCTCCAGCAAAAAAGACCGCGGCAAAGGCGCGTTGATCGGCGCAGCCGTAGGTGGCGCTGCCGGTGGTGGCTATGGCTACTACGTTGATAAGCAGGAAGCTCAACTGCGTCAGAAATTAGTCGGAACGGGTGTTCAGGTTCAGCGTAATGGCGACCAGTTAACCCTGATCATGCCGGGCAACATTACGTTTGCCAGCAACTCGTCAGACATTTCCAGCAGCTTTTATCCAACCTTAAACTCGCTGGTCACAGTGTTTAAAGAGTTCGACAAAAACGGTATTGATATTACCGGTCACACCGACAGCACTGGCTCACTGGCACTGAACCAAAACTTGTCGAATGCGCGTGCGCAAAGCGTGGCCTCGTACCTTGCCTCAAACGGCGTAGCGGGTAATCGTATTTCGGCTTTTGGCGCAGGCCCTAACCAGCCAATCGCCAGCAACGCTACCGAAGAGGGGCGTGCCCAGAATCGTCGTGTAGAGATCACCCTTCGCCAGCTGTAATTCAGGCGAAGCCTAAGGGTCCTCTGAAAAAGGTAGCGAGCGACGGGAGGACAAGGCAAAAAAGTGTGAAAAAACGACCGGGGTCGCGCTCGACTTTAGGTGTTCTAAATGCGCATTTTGAGCAGTTTTTTAACGCCGTAATACCGAGCGCAGTAGTTTTTCAGAGGTTCCCTAAAGCCTCCAGCGCAAGCTGAGCCATTAAGTTGGTCAGTTTGACTGGGGGCTTTTTTGCGTCTGCAATATTTTCCATGCTGGCATAGTGCTATTTTATGCGCTCAGCTAAAGTTAACTGGGGCTGTCGTTCAATAAAGCACCGTCGTGGTCGATACCTTTGGTGTGAGGCAGTACCAATAGCTGTGTCCTGACGCTGGGGGAGTTATGCTGAAATCGCAACTTAATCGGGCTCCTGTTGTACAGGCTGTCCTAGTGGTTGATGACCTTCAGGACAACCTGGATGCGGTGCAAGAGTTACTCGAAGACCCGGCGAGAACCTTGCACTGCGTAAACAGTGGTATGGCCGCGCTTGAGTTTCTCGAAGACCATGATGTCGATTTAATTTTGCTTGATGTGCAAATGCCTGGAATCGACGGCTTTGAAGTTGCTCGGCGTTTACGTGAGCGGCCAAAGACCTTACTGACACCGATTATTTTTCTCTCAGGCCTCGATCAAACTGATTCAGTTTTAGCCCAGGGCTATGGGACAGGCGCAATTGATTTCATTAAAAAACCATTCGACCCCGCTGTGCTCAGTCACAAGGTGGCTGTGTTGCTTGCGCTCGAACTGCAACGCCGTGAATTGCTAGCATTAACAGAACAGTTGGACAGCGCACGCACCTTCAACGCCTCAATACTTGAGAACGCCGCGGAAGGCATCATGGTGGTCTCTGATCAAGGTGAAATACAGTTTGTAAATCCTGCTATTGCAAGCATGCTGCGTTGCCCGATGGAACAGCTTCTGGGCACTCAGGTGCAACGCTTTGTGCAAATGCCGCCAATGACAGAAGACTGGAAGGACTGCGACTTTTTCCGGCGTTGGCGCCGGGGTGAGACCTATTGCGTGCATGATGCATCGCTCTACACCTGCGATGCACAGACACTGCCTGTCGCACTCTCATGTTCGCCACTGCCGGGGCAGCAGGCAATGGTGTTCATGGCATTGGATATGTCGGTGACACGAAGCCTGCATGAACAGCTTGAATCATTGGCCTTATCTGATGCCCTGACCGGGCTGCTCAATCGTCGGGGGTTTCGTCAGGCAATGACAAATGCATTGTCGCGTAATGGCCGTAGCGGCCAGGGCCTGGCGGTGTTGTATCTGGATTTGGACGGTTTCAAACGGATCAATGACTTGCTCGGTCACGATGCCGGGGATGTGCTTTTATGCCAGGTTTCTCAGCAGTTGCGTGGCTGTATTCGCTCTTATGACATGCTGGGTCGAATGGGGGGTGATGAGTTCACCTTGTTGCTCGACAGTTTGACAAAGCCTGAGGATGCCGAGCGTGTCGCCAGCAAGTTAATTGAGGTTATCTCCGGGCGACGCAACCTCAATGGCTTTGACTTTAATCTGGGCGTCAGTATTGGCATAGCCTATTTGCCTGAAGGCGGGCTGAACGTTGACGAGTTGCTTGGCGCAGCGGATATGGCGATGTATGAGGCCAAGCGTGGTGGGCGTCGGCAGTACCGCATTTATTCAGAGGAAATGAAGGGGCGGGAGAATTCCAAACGTGCCCTCGAAGAACAACTGCGCAAGGCCATTATCGATCAGCAATTTGTTTTGCTGTATCAACCCCAGATCAATTTGAGTAGTGGCACGTTACGCGGTTTTGAAGCCTTGCTGCGCTGGCGTCAGGCAGATAACAGCTTATTGCCTGCCGCAGATTTTATCCAGGCGCTGGAAGACACCCGTCTAATCAATGAGTTGAGCCTTTGGGTCTTGCGTCAGGCTGTTTCACTGCGTCAATCATTAGTGGGTAAGGTGGCTGATGAGCTGTGCGTGACGATTAATGTCAGTGCACTGCAGTTCAGTTTTACCGGTCTGGCCGATGACCTTAGTCAGGTCTTGCGTGAGTTTGAGGTTAAGCCCGCACAGATCGCGTTGGAAATATCGGGCGATGCGCTGATGCAAAACATTACGCATAGTCGTGAACAACTGAAGCGCCTTGCCAACCTGGGGGTTAAAACCTGCTTTGATGGGTTTGGCCGTGGGCCGTTTTCCTTGGCAGACCTGCGTAACTTTGAATTGGATGGCCTAAAAATCGATCGCCAGTTTATTAAGACAATGCTGGAATCGCCGGTCGATGCCGCCATTGTTAAGTCGATTATTCAACTGGGGCATAACCTCGGTTTTGAGGTCATTGCCACTGGCGTTGAAAGCAAAGCCCAGCGCGACTGGCTGGTGCAGCATGACTGTCACGCGCTGCAAGGGTATTTAATTGCAGCGGAGTTAAAGCCAGAAGAGCTCAGGTTGAGTTGGATAAAGCACTTGGTAGAAGCGTTGCAGCCGGCAGATTAACCGGCTGCACACTGGGAGCGCACTTATTGGTGCAGACTCGCCAGTTCTGCATCTTTCGCCTGCCACAACACATTGACCCATTGCTGGAATGCTTGTCGGTATTGAGGGTCTTGGTCGTAGTTCTTGCCGATAAACTCTGCAGGGATTTTTAGTTCCTGAAAATTAACCACCACGGCTTCGACTTCGCCACTTAGCAGTTGCCAGAATCCAGGGCTCCCTTGTGGGTAATGGATGGTCACATTAACGATGCTGTGCAGTTGTTCGCCCATGGCATCAAGCACAAACGCGATGCCGCCAGCCTTAGGTTTAAGCAAGTGTTTGTAGGGCGACTGCTGCGCTGCATGCTTGCTAGGGCTGTATCGGGTGCCTTCTAGAAAGTTGAAAATGCCGACTGGATTGGCGCGGAATTTGTCGCAAGTGCGCCGCGTGGTTTCCAGGTCTTTGCCTTTCTTTTCCGGGTGTTTTTCCAGGTAAGCTTTGGAGTAGCGCTTCATAAATGGAAAGCCCAACGCCCACCAGCACAGGCCAATCACGGGCACCCAGATCAGCTCTTGTTTAAGAAAGAATTTAAGCGGGCGAATGCGCCGGTTAAGCAAGTATTGCAGCACCAGAATATCAACCCAGCTTTGGTGATTGCTGGTCACGAGGTAAGAGTGTTGGTAATCGAGTCCTTCAAGCCCCTTGACCTGCCAGCGGGTCTTACAGACTAAGTTCATCCATAACTTGTTAGCGCTTACCCAGAACTCATGGATGGCGTTCATGATCCAGTTGCACAGCCGCTGGGCAGCTGAAAAGGGTAGGCAGATTTTCAGGAATGTAACGATAAACAGTGGAATGCAGCACAACAGGGTATTAAGAATCAGGCAGCTGGTGCCAATAATGCCGCGTAGAAATGCAGGAAGAAAATTCAGCATGGGGGCAAATGCCTCCAACCAGTGGGCGCGTGCGCCGATTCAGTCAAAGCTTGCAGTTTTTTACCGCAAGTCGGTGTGGCGCACAGGTTAACTGGAACTGTATGAACTTCAACTGTTGGCGGGCATAGTTACTGTAAATATCGGCTTAATAACGCGATACGCTTCAAGGTGCTCGCTACGGGCTAGGCTATCGATCGTCGAACGACGCTGTTCCAGCGTGGTTCGACGATACTGCTCGGTTAGTTACTTTGGCAGGTTCGCAGCTTGAATCGCAGTCAGAGCAATAGTGTAGACAATGTCGTCAACCAACGCGCCTCGTGACAGGTCATTCACCGGTTTGCGCAGCCCTTGCAACATCGGTCCGACGCTGATGCAGTCAGCACTGCGCTGCACCGCTTTGTAGGTGGTGTTGCCGGTGTTCAGGTCAGGGAATACAAACACGGTTGCACGGCCAGCCACCGGACTATTGGGGGCCTTTTGACGGCCAACGGATTCAATCGCTGCTGCGTCGTACTGCAAGGGGCCGTCGAGTAATAGTTCGGGTGCACTCAACTTGGCTAACCGCGTTGCTTCGCGCACTTTCTCGACCTCTTCGCCGGTGCCTGAGTCGCCGGTTGAATAGCTAAGCATGGCAACGCGCGGTGGAATTCCAAAGGCACGTGCCGATGCTGCGCTCTGTAGCGCAATTTCGGCCAACTCAGACGCGCTAGGGTCAGGGTTTACCGCGCAGTCACCATAGACCACGACTTGATCCGGCAAGAGCATGAAAAATACCGACGAGACCAACTTATAGCCGGGCGCAGTTTTGATCAATTGCAATGCCGGGCGGATGGTATTGGCCGTGGTGTGAACAGCACCCGAAACCAAGCCATCGACTTCGTCGAGTGCCAGCATCATCGTTGCGAGTACCACGCTATCTTCAAGTTGGGCGCTGGCCATTGGTGCATTCAGACCCTTGCCTTTGCGCAGCTCGACCATGGGTTCAACATAGCGCTCGCGAATCAGATCCGGGTCAAGAATTTCCAGGTCTCCGGGCAACTCAATGCCTTGAGCCTTGGCCACGCTCAGCACTTCATCTGGCTTGGCCAGCAGTACGCAGCGAGCAATGCCACGTTCATGGCAGATCACAGCGGCCTGAATGGTTCTGGGTTCATTGCCTTCAGGCAGCACGATGCGTTTATTTGCAGCCTTGGCACGCTGTACTAACTGATAACGGAAGGCCGGTGGCGACATGCGCAATTCGCGCACGGTGCCGCAGCGCTCACGTAGCCAGTCATGGTTTATGTGGTTGGCGACAAAATCAGCGACTTTCTCGGCCCGCTCTTTATCGTCGACTGGAATCTCACGGTTGAGTCGATTGAGGTTGGTTGCCGTGTCGTATGAACCCGTGCTCACCGCCATGACGGGTAGACCGCTTTGCAGCGCGCCACGGCAGAGTTCGACGATGCGTGGGTCTGGGGCAAAGTCGCTGCACAGCAGTAGGCCAGCCAACGGCATGCCATTCATGGCGGCTAGGCTGGCAGCGAGAATAATGTCATCCCGGTCACCGGGTGTTACCACCAAGGTGCCTGGCTTGAGCAGTTGCACGGTGTTGGCAACGGCACGGGCGCAGAGCACGATTTGCAGCATGCGCCGTTGTTCGTAATCACCCGCGTTGAGTACACGGGCACCGAGCAGGTCGGCGATGTCTTTGGTGCGCGGGGCATTAAGTTCTTCCTCCCACGGGATGCAGCCGAGCAGTAAAAAATCATCACGGCGAAACAGTGGAGATTGTTCTTTAAGGCGGGCAGCAAACGCCTCTATACCGTCGTCGCTACGGACTTTGTTGAGTATCACACCCAGCACTTTGGGGTCTTTGGGGCCGCCAAACATCTGAGCCTGAATCTCAACCCGATCACACAGCTCGCCAAGGCTTTCTTGCTCAGGAGCCGAAACCAGAATCACGTCGGCATCCAGGCTCTTAGCCAAATGTAAGTTGACCCGTGCGGCATAGCTGGCTTGGCGAGTGGGCACCATGCCCTCGACGATGACTACGTCTTTGTCCGTGGCTGCAACTTGGTAGAGGCTGATGATTTCCTCGAGCAGCTCGTCAAGCTGACCATCACCAAGCATGCGCTCGACATGCGCAAGGTCCAGCGGCTTGGGTGAGTGCAAGCCATGGGTGCGAGCAATAAGTTCGCTGGAGCGTTCGGGCCCAAGGTCGCCTTGATGGGGTTGGGCAATGGGTTTGAAGAAACCTACCTTGAGCCCCGCACGCTCCAGCGCACCCACCAATCCAAGGCTAGTGGAAGTAAGGCCGACACCGAAGCCGGTGGGAGAGATGAAGAAGGTATGCATGCTAGGTCCTTTCATTAACCGCAAAGCTGTGACGTGGGAGCGCTGCGCCGTAATTACATGCTGTGTTGTTTCAGTAACGCCAGCGTATCAAGGGCGATTTGCCGCTCTTCATTGGTGGGTATGACCAACACACGAGGATGGCCCTGAGTGTGAATAGGACCGGCCACGCCACGGATGCAAAGGGCATTGGCTTCGCGGTCGAGTTGCATGTTGAGTAACTTGAGGTGCTCAACGGTTTTATTGCGAATCAGTGGTGAGTTCTCACCAATTCCGCCGGTAAAGACCAGGCCGTCCAGGCGCGTAAGCGCGCAACTCATGGCGGCCAACGATTTGGCTAGGCGGTAGCAAAATACCTCGATTGCCAGTGTCGCACCGACATGACCGTGCTCACGGGCTTGTTCGAGTGTGCGCATGTCATTGGACAAACCAGACAACCCAAGCACACCACTTTCTTGGTTGAGCACGCGGTCGATTTCATCAAGGCTCCAACCGAGCGTTCTGGCGAGGTGGCCATGCAAATTAGGGTCGACATCACCACTGCGGGTGCCCATAACTAAGCCTTCCAGTGGTGTCAGCCCCATGCTGGTATCGCGGCTTTTACTGTTGACCACTGCGCAGGTTGAACAACCGTTACCCAAGTGGGCGACTAGCCAACTGCTGTCGCCGAAAGCAAGGCCACAGAAGGACGCAGCTTGGGCGCTGACATAATGGTGACTGGTGCCATGGAAGCCATAGCGGCGTACACCGTGTTGGCTATAGAGCGCTTCTGGGAGGGCGTAGCGAAACGCATGTTCCGGTAGGCTTTGGTGAAAAGCAGTATCGAAAACGGCCACTTGAGGCAGTTCAGGAAACAGCTTCATTGCGGCCTCTATGCCTTGGATGTTTACTGGGATATGTAGGGGGGCAAGGGGCTCAAGCGATCTGATTTGTTGCAGTGCTTTGCTGTCGATATGGCTGGCGGCGGTGAAATACTCCCCACCATGCACAACACGATGGCCAATACCCATCAACTTGCCTTGAGCAGCTCGCTCTACCAGCGGCAAGAGTTCGGTTAGTGCCAGGCGATGATCTGCATTGGCGATTGACTTTGAGTCTTTGCCACCGCGATGCTGCCAATGTAATACAGCATCGGCTCCGCCAAGGCGTTCGGCCAGTCCACTTAGGGAAAACTCGGGCTCTGCTGGGTTGACCAAGGCAAACTTGATCGACGAGCTGCCGCAATTTATCACCAAAATATTTGATGCCTGCATAGCGCGTTCCTTAGCATTCTCAAGGCGTATCGGTTCCGGCTGCGCACCAACCGCACATAAAGGGTTGACCCAACTGGGCGCGGCGCAGTTCCGGGCTTTCAACCCATGCGCGGTTTTGCCACGGAGGCTCATGCCGCAGGTGTTGAGTATGGCCGCACGACAATACTGCCACCCAATGACCGTCCTCATCCTGACGGAAGTCAAGCAAGCGCACTGGCATGTTGCCAGTCCGTCCGTCTGAGCTGGGTTCGCTTTCGGGCGGAGCCTTGGTTAAACTTGTTCGTTCTTTATTCATAAGCAAAAGGTCCCGCCCCATGCTGATCGCTGCCAATAAGGCCGTATCCATCGACTATACCCTGACCAACGATGCTGGTGAGGTGATAGACAGTTCTGCTGGCGGCGCGCCGCTGGTTTACTTGCACGGCGCTGGCAACATCATCGCCGGCCTTGAAAAAGCCCTGCTGGACAAGAAAGTCGGCGACGAGCTGGAGGTTTCTGTTGAGCCAGAAGACGCTTATGGCGAATACAGCGCTGAGTTGCTTGCCACATTGAATCGCTCGATGTTTGAAGGCGTTGATGAACTGGAAGTGGGCATGCAATTCCATGCCTCAGGTCCAGACGGCAGCATGCAGATCGTGACCATTCGTGAGTTGGAAGGCGACGACGTTATTGTTGACGGCAACCATCCTTTGGCGGGTCAGCGCTTGAACTTCAAGGTTAAGATTGTTGATATTCGCGATGCCAGCGAAGAAGAAGTTGCTCACGGCCACGTGCATGGCGAAGGCGGTCACCAGCATTAATTGCGGTTAGGGTCTGTTCTTATTTCGTTCGCAGGTGCGCTGAAACGGAAATAGCCCCTAATTGGTCGCACAATACGACTTATGGTCCTGTCATAAGTGCGGCTGACTGCTAAGCTACAAGTGAGTAAGAAAGGGGCGCCTCTAGGGCGCCTTTTTTGTCCCATGTGGAATTTGCTGTGAGCTCAAGGAGCAAGCCATGAGTGCCTTTCACGATTTAACTTTACGGGCTCTAGATGGCCAGGATTTGCCGTTAGCACCACTTAAGGGCAAGGTCGTTCTGGTGGTGAACGTGGCTTCCAAGTGCGGTTTGACTCCGCAATATGCCGGCCTTGAAAAACTCTATCAGCAATACCGGGAACACGGTTTTAGCGTGCTCGGATTGCCCTGCAATCAATTCGCTGGGCAAGAACCAGACAGTGAAGATGCGATCAAAGCGTTTTGCTCTGCCAATTATGGGGTGAGTTTTCCTCTTGCCAGCAAGATTGAAGTGAATGGTGCAGAACGCCATCCTCTGTACCGCTTACTCGCGGGGGAAGGCGCTGAGTTTCCGGGTGACATCACCTGGAACTTCGAAAAATTTTTGGTCGGCCCAGATGGTCGCGTATTGGCGCGTTTCTCGCCCCGTATGACGCCAGAAGATCCGGCATTAGTTCAGGCGATCGAAAACAGTTTGGGTATCACCGTAGAACAAGCTGTAAGCGCCAAGTAACCCGCTGGTCTGCAATCAAACTTCTCTCAATAGCGTTATCGCGGCGTAGTCGGCTAATCAGTCGAGGACGCCGTGCTGACGCAGTCCTGATCCGCCAATCTTGGCAGTACGCCAATTGCTACTATGCGGCTAGCCGTGGGTCATTTGCTTATGAGCCTGAATCACAGTTCAGGGATGTTTTTGGCTTAATCACTGATATCAATAGTGCTGGGCTTAGCGGTTGCTCAGCACTATTGTCACGCTCAACACATTAATGCTGTTGCGCGGCTCAGTCAGTCTGGCCTTGCATTGAAAGCTATCGAAACCTGTTTTAGTTGCGCCCAAGTCGTTCCGTTGAGATCGATCAAGGCCGCGCTGCTGGAGAATCTATGACCGCCCAAGCCCTGTTTCAGCCGTTCAACTTAGGCAGCCTGACACTGTCTAGCCGCGTAGTAATGGCGCCGATGACCCGTTCGTTCTCGCCGGGTGGCGTCCCTAATAGCAAGGTCATCGAGTATTACCGTCGTCGAGCGGCGGCAGGGGTTGGCTTGATCATCACCGAGGGCACCACCGTCGGCCATAAAGCGGCCAATGGTTACCCGAATGTACCGCGATTCTTCGGTGAGGATGCGCTGGCGGGCTGGGAGAAAGTAGTTGAGGCGGTGCATGTCGAAGGCGGCAAAATCGTGCCTCAACTCTGGCACGTCGGCAATGTGCGTAAACTCGGCACCGAACCCGATGCAAGCGTCCCGGGCTATGGTCCAAGCGAGAAAGTAAAAAACGGTGAAGTGGTCGTGCACGGCATGAGCCACGACGACATTCGCGAGGTGATTGCTGCATTTGCTCAAGCCGCGGCTGATGCAAAACGCATTGGTATGGACGGAGTTGAGCTGCACGGCGCCCATGGCTATTTGATTGATCAGTTTTTTTGGGAAGGCAGTAACCAGCGTACCGATGAGTATGGGGGGGACCTGGCTCAGCGCTCGCGCTTCGCAATCGAGTTGATTGAAGCTGTGCGCGCTGCCGTAGGGCCCGACTTCCCAATTATTTTTCGTTTCTCGCAGTGGAAGCAGCAAGACTACAGCGCGCGCCTGGTAGAAACTGCACAAGCTCTTGACGCCTTCCTCAAGCCGCTGTCTGAGGCAGGCGTGGACATCTTCCATTGCTCGACTCGTCGCTTCTGGGAGCCTGAGTTTGAAGGCTCAGAATTGAACCTGGCAGGCTGGACGCGTAAGTTGACCGGCAAACCCACTATCACCGTCGGTAGCGTTGGCCTTGATGGCGAGTTTTTGCAGTTTATGGTCAATACTGACAAGGTCGCACAGCCCGCCAAGCTTGAAGGTCTGCTTGAGCGTTTAAATAATCAGGAATTCGACCTAGTTGCTGTTGGTCGCGCGCTGTTGGTTGACCCAGACTGGGCATTGAAAGTACGTGAAGGGCGTGAAGAACAGATCTTGCCGTTCAGCCGTGAGGCGTTAATGAGTTTGGTGTGATTATTTAAGTTTGCTCAGCTACATACTGGCTGAGCACTTCCCTTAGCCCCGGCACATCGGGGCTTTTTTACGCCTGCTGTTTATCCAACGGGATCATGGCAGGGTGCGCGCTACCGGTATGGGGCTTAAGGGTAATAATGCACTGCGCAGGTGCGCTTCAAATAGGTCAACAATCGCCGCCCAGCCCTGACGCGCAGCGTGTTGTCGTCCGTTGAGGCGTACTCGACGCAAGCTTTCAGGGGCTTCAAGTAACCAGCATGCCGATTCGATAAAGCCTTGCTGGTCATGGGGCATTGCCAGGGCACCGTTGTAGCCATGGCGAATGTGTTGGCTGGCTGCGGCTTGATCGTAAGCCACAACGCCCAGCCCAGATGCCAAGGCTTCTAGCAGCACATTGCCAAAGGTTTCTGACAGGCTTGGGAACACGAACAAGTCGCCGGATGCATAATGCGCTGCCAGTTGCTCGCCACGCTGCACACCACAAAATATGGCCTCAGGCAATTTCGCTTGTAACTCCGCACGTTGCGGCCCATCGCCGACTAAAACCAGTTTCAGGTTGCGTTGAGGATATTGCTGTTGCAAGGCGTTGAAGGTTTCACTCAACAGGTTCAGGTTCTTCTCTGCAGCCAGTCGGCCCACATGAATCACTGCCGTATCGGATTCACTAAGCCCCCATTGTCGACGTAACTCGCTGGAGCGTTTGCTCGGGTTAAATAGTTGGCTGTCTACCCCGCGCGCGAGCAGTTCCACGCGCTCAAAGCCGCGACGTTCCAGTTCTATTTTTTGACTGACACTGGGGGCTAAGGTCATACGTGAGCGGTTATGGAACCAGCGCAGGTAATTGGTAATCAGGCGGGTCAGCATGGCGGCGTCATAATGGCCACTGTATTGCTGGAAGTTGGTGTGAAAGCCGCTCACCACAGGAATATTCAGGCGTTTGGCTGCACTCAATGCAGACCAGCCAAGTGGGCCTTCGGTCGCAATGTACAGCACATCTGGGCGGCGTTTTCGCCAGCGGCTGAGCAGCTTGTGCCGCGCCGACTGGCCCCACTGCAAACCTGCATAGCCCGGCAATGGCCAACCGCGCGTGAGCACCAATTGGTCATCATTTCTGCGCTCACGGTCGTTGCCTTGCCTTGGCCGCACCAGTTGCAATTGATGGCCACGCTCACGCAAGCCATTAACCAATCGCTCAAGGGTATTGGCCACGCCGTTAATTTCAGGGGTGAAGGTTTCAGTCACGAGGGCGATGTACAAAGAAGGTGTGCTCATGACAGCAGTTTCGGCTGCTGCCATGTCGCAAAAGTGACGGTTTTGTTGCGAAATTATGAAGCTGGTTGGCTTGGCGCTTTGGTCATGCGCGTATCCCCACGTTCACGCACCCAGAACAGCGTGGCGCCCGCTACTGCTGCCGGCATCATGACCAGATTGACGCCCGGGATTAGCAGGGCCAGGTAGGTAATGCCGCCAAAGCCCAGGCTCTGCCAGCGCTTTTCACGCAGCCAGGCGAGCATGTCTTGCCAGCTCATTTTGTTGTTGTCCGCCGGGTAGTCGATATATTGAATGGCCATCATCCACACGCCGAACAGTAGCCACAGCGGCGCGGCCACCAAATTAACCACTGGGATAAACGACAGAATAAACAAGCCAATTGCCCGGGGTAAAAAATAGCCCAGTTTGCGCATTTCACGGCTCAGGGTACGCGGCACCATCGCCATCAACTCGCCCCAACTGAAGGGGGGGAAGTTGTCTTCACCGCGCACAACGACTTCAACTTTCTCGGAAAGAAAACCGTTGAATGGCGCCGCAACTATGTTGGCGATCATGGTGAAGGTGAAGAAGATCATCAGTAGCACCAGGACCACAAACAATGGCCAGATGATGTACTCCAGAAAACTCAACCAACTGGGCAGGTTGGGCATAAAGGTATCGACCCAGCTACTGAATTGCTGAGTTGCAAAGCCAACCAGAGCACCAAACAGCAGTAGGTTGATGGCCAATGGCAAGAGTACAAACAGGCGCAAGCCGGGGCTAAGCACCAATTTAAGGCCTTCGCTGAGGTATTGCGGTCCAGATAGTACGGGAGCAGGCATAGAGGTTTCCGTGGCTGACATGTTAGGCCGACCTTACCGGCTTTAGTGCCAGGGTAAAAGCCTGCGCGGGCGCTAGATGAGCGACTTTAGCTGGTTATAGTCGGGGTCTATGCAGTGAATTGTTAAAGCAAATTTCCCTTAATCAAGGTGCATCGATAATCTTCGCGGCAGTTAAGTTTCCGGGACTGCTGCTTTGACCATGCCTTCCCCTAAGGATTCGGGTAGTCCCGCTTTAATTTGTCAGGCTAACGGCCTGTAGGAGTCAACTATGTCCGCTACACGTCATGCACGGGTCATTATCCTGGGTTCCGGCCCTGCAGGTTACAGCGCGGCGGTATATGCTGCCCGCGCGAACCTCAAGCCGCTGCTGATAACGGGTATGCAGGCAGGTGGTCAGCTCACCACAACCACTGAAGTCGATAACTGGCCGGGTGATGTACATGGCCTGACCGGCCCTGCACTGATGCAGCGTATGCAGGAGCATGCTGAGCGCTTCGAGACCGAGATTGTGTTCGATCACATCAATGCGGTCGATTTAGCCGGCAAGCTTTACACCTTGGTGGGCGATAATGCCACCTACAGCTGTGATGCCCTGATCATCGCCACTGGGGCCAGTGCCCGCTACTTGGGCCTGCCTAGCGAGGAAGCCTTTATGGGTAAAGGCGTATCAGCTTGTGCTACCTGTGATGGTTTCTTCTACCGTAACCGCGAGGTTGCAGTGGTTGGCGGTGGCAATACTGCCGTTGAAGAGGCGCTGTATCTGGCCAATATCGCCAGTAAAGTAACCTTGGTGCACCGCCGTGAGACCTTCCGCGCCGAAAAAATTCTGCAAGACAAGCTGCGGGCGCGCATTGCCGAAGGCAAGATCGAGCTCAAGCTCAATGCCCAGGTTGATCAAGTGCTGGGCGATAACATGGGCGTTACCGGTGTGCGGCTGTTAAATAATGACGGCAGCCATTCAGAGTTGAAAGTTGATGGGCTGTTCGTAGCCATCGGCCATACACCGAACACCTCGTTGTTTGAGGGCCAGCTTGAGCTTAAGGATGGCTATTTAGTGGTCAACGGTGGGCGTGAAGGCAATGCCACTGCGACCAGTGTGCCGGGCGTGTTTGCTGCAGGTGATGTGGCAGACCACGTTTACCGTCAGGCGATTACTTCGGCCGGAGCTGGCTGTATGGCGGCACTGGATGCTGAACGCTATCTGGATGCGTAAGCGCTGTCCCTGAAAAAACAAGCCCCGCACTTAGCGGGGCTTCTTTTTGCCTTGAACTCAGTGGCTACTGAGCGCGGCTAATCGGTTGTTGAGCAAATTTAACGGCGCTTAAACCGTGGGCGATCAAGGCACGGATGTTGGCGTGGTCTGAACCTTCTGGTGTAGCCAGAACGCTGCGATAGTGTTCACCAAAACAGAGCAGCGCTTCTTCGTTACTCAGTTGTTCGAGTAACGCAAAACCCAGGGTCTTGCACGAACCTTCGTTTTGCCCGGCAGCATTTTCAACGCCGCCATTGTTGAACGCACTTGGCTGGTAAGCATAGTGGTTGGCAATAAAATCCAGGGTTTCGGAAAAGGCGAATGTGTTGCTGTTCAGGCGTGTACGAAACTCTTGCAGGGCACTCATGCAGCTTATCCTTTATGGTTTTGCGTGTTCATTGCGGCCAATTGTTCGGCTGTTGCTTCTTGTTGGTATTTGGCTTTCCAGTCAGCGTACGGCATGCCGTAAACCTCTTCGCGCGCCTGGTCTGGAGTGATGGCTATACCGCTGTCATCAGCAGCCGCTTTGAACCATTTGGATAAGCAGTTTCGGCAGAAGCCGGCCAGGTTCATCATGTCGATGTTTTGTACATCAGGGCGGCTGCGCAGGTGTTGCACTAGGCTACGGAAGGCAGCAGCTTCGAGTTCGAGACGTTCTTGATCGGTCATGGCAGTGCTCCGGGCAGGGCAGAATGCGCCGATAATAAAAGGCCAATAGCCGTGCGGCAATCCTTCGGTCAGGTTGCGTCACGCAGAACTCGATCAGCGGTGCCCGGCTAGCGTGATCGATACCGACTCGGCAAAGCGCAGTGCATGGGGTTTGTCGACCTCTACTTCAGCGTAGCGTACGGCTTCGTTGCGCATCACCAAATCTAGAATTTCCTGAGTGAGGCGCTCAAGCAAGGCGAAGCGATTGTCTTCAACATGCTGAATAATCGCCTTGGTGATGGTGCGGTAATTCAAGGCGTGATCGATGTCGTTATCGCGCACAGCATCGACTGCCGGGTAAAGAATTGTCAGGTTTATCAACACGTCTTGCTTGTTGTTGATTTCTTCTTCTTTGATTCCTATGAAGGTGCGCAGGCGCAGATCCTTGACGCGAATCCGTGCCATCCCGGGTTCCAGTCGCGGCATAATTATTTACTCCGTCCAATCAATTGCAGAAATTCGTGGCGAGTATTGTACGACTCACGGAAGGCTCCAAGCATGACAGAAGTATTCATTGCTGAGTTCTGCTTCTCGACGCCGCGCATCATCATGCACATATGCTGGGCTTCGATCACCACTGCAACACCTGCGGCGTTGGTGACGCTCTGGATCGCATCGGCAATTTGCCGAGTCAGGTTTTCCTGAATCTGCAGGCGGCGTGCGTACATGTCGACTATTCGCGCTATCTTCGAGAGCCCCAGCACTTTCCCCGTCGGGATATAGGCTACATGTGCCTTGCCAATGAAGGGCAGTAGGTGGTGTTCGCACAGTGAGTACAGCTCAATGTCTTTGACAATAACCATCTCATCGCTATCGCTGGCAAAGAGTGCGCCATTGACTACCTCGTCGAGGTTTTTGGCGTAGCCATGACAGAGGTATTGCATGGCTTTTGCTGCACGTTCGGGGGTGTCGAGCAAACCTTCGCGCTCTGGGTTTTCGCCCACACCGATCAGTATTTCACGGTAGTGACTGGGCAGTTGGTCGTTCATTGAGGAGTCCTCAGCGTTTGCCTCACTTAAGGTGGCGGCCGCCATTTACAGTAAGGGTGGTGCCGGTGGTATAGGGCGAGTCAAGTAAGTAACGCAGCGATTGGTAGATCACCGCAGGGCCTGGCTCTATGCCCAGGGCCGACTTGTTCAAGGCTTTGCGGCGGTAGGCTTGATCGTCGTCCGGGTTAAACATAATCAGCGCCGGGGCGATGCTGTTGACCTTGATGCGCGGCGCATACTTGGCCGCAAAGGAAAGGCTCAGGCTTTCGAGGCCCGCCTTGCTAGCGCAATAGGCCAGATGCTTGGCGCTGCCTTTACGGGCAACATCGTCGGTGATGTGGATGATATCAGCGACGGCTGACTGTTCCAGCAGTGCGGCACAGTGCAGGTTGATAAGGTAGGGGGCGAGCATGTGCACATTGGTCATCAGTTGGAACGTCTCGGCTTCATGCTCGGGTTGTTCGGCAATCCAGCTGGAGGCATTGTGGATGATGGCGCGCAGGCTCGGGGTTTGACTTTTAAGGGCTTGGATAAATCCGAGTATACCCGCCTCTGAGCTGAAGTCCGCTGCAATCGCCAGCGCACCACGTGCACGGAGGTCCTCAATGCTGCTGCGCTCAGTTCGATAGGTCACAATAACCGGCTGCCCCTCATCCAGCAGGCGCTGGGCGCAATACAGGCCAATGCGTTGACTGGCACCGGTAATCAAAATCGGGGCTGAATTAGCGCTCATTATGTACTCAGGCTAAAGGTTAAGGCGGCCCATCAAGCAGTGCTCAATTGCTTATTCGTTGTGCGAGCACCACAGGTACCGTGCTTAAAGCTATATCAGCCGTTGTTCGCACACAACCATGGGGGTCAAGTATGCAAAGTGGATTCGAGCTGTTTGCTCAAGGATTGAGCGGGCGTCAATCGGCCTGCCCTAAGGCAGGCCGATGACTTGGGCGCTACTTTTGCTCGTCTAAGAAACCTACCAGGGGCTCGATAAAGCGGTCGAACGCCTCAATCTGTGGCATATGACCGACGTTATCCAACTCCACCAGTTTGGCGTTGGGGATGGCTTTAGCCGTCTGTTTGCCCAGCAGGTCATAGCGTCCGAGTGAAGCTTTGACTTCACCGCTGACACGGTCCTTGCCCAACGCCGAGCGGTCACGTGTGCCTATGATCAATAAGGTCGGCATGCTCACTTGCCCGAACTCGTAAACCACCGGTTGGGTGAAGATCATGTCGGCTGTTAACGCCGCATTCCAGGCGAACAATGGGTAGTTTTTATCTGTGGTTATCCCAGCCAGTAAATTCACCCATTCGTCATAACTGGGTTGCCACTGGTTGTCGTAGTAGCTGCTGAGTTGATATTGCTTGATTTGTTTATAGTTGGCGGCAAGGGTGGATTTGTAGATCGCGTCTACCGAGGCGTATGGGACTTTGGTTTTCCAATCCTCAAGGCCTATTGGGTTGACCAGAATTAACTGCTGCGTCATTTCACTGAACATAAGGCTGAAACGAGTGGCGAGCATGCCGCCCATGGAGTGACCCACAACGCTGGCTTGCTTGACGCCTAAATGATCAAGCAGTTGCTTGGTATTGTTGGCCAGTTGTTGGAAGCTGTACTGGTAGGCGATGGGTTTGGTCGATTTACCAAAACTGATCTGATCAGGCGCTATCACGCGATATCCGGCATCTGACAGTGCCTTGATGGTGTCACGCCAATAGGCACTGTTGAAGTTCTTGCCGTGCATCAGCACGATGTTTTTACCCTTACTTTTGCCTGCTGCCGGAGGTACATCCATATACGCCATTTTCAGCGGCTGAGTTGCCCCAGCGTGCTGTTGGCTGTTCAACTCAAAGAAGCTGACGGGGTAGGGATACTGATAGTTGGTCAGGTCTATGTCATATGCGGGGGGCTGCTGCGCAGTTGACGGTTCGGCGGTGGCGGGTAAGGCGGTCAGGCTTAGGCTAAGCAAAGCCGCTGCAGTGGTTTTAAAGCTGCTCGAAAAATAGCGGGTCATATAGGTACAGTCCGGTTGCGCGCAATGTTCAGCTCTAGGCTGCTAAGGAACCTCTATGAGGTGTCTGCTCGGCAAGCCGCGGCACTTGCCTGCCAGGCTGGAGGCTAAAAACGCGACTCCATTGCAGTCTATACAAGGCTTGCGAGGGGCTTTCAGCGTTTTTGTAACCTCAAACTACTGCTCGCCAGAGTAGTCGAGTACGGTATTTTTGCGCTTTAACTCAAGGCGCTGACCATTGAGCTAAAGCGCTACAGGCTGTTTGCTTGCCGCAATGCCGTCTGTGTCTATCGCGTGGTTGTGGCTTCTACGGCGTGAAGCAGAGGGCGTCTGCGGCTATGCAGCCATGGCGCCAGTAGGCGGGTTGAAAGCGGGATAAACAAATACGTCATGAGCGGGGTGAGTGCCAACGTTGACAGCAGCACTCGGGAAACCAAAGGAAAGTCGCTCAGCCAACCGCCCAGCAGGAAATTGAAACACAATGACACCGGAAAGAATGCCAGCCATATCGCTATGCTTTGTTTCCAGCGCGGCGGTTGCAGGTGGGACGAACCGAACCAGGAGTCAATACCAACTGCACGCTGTTCCTGCGGCTGAGCAAATAGACCTGCCCCGCGTGCAAGCCAAGCGGTACGCGAGGCGGAGTGTTCCCAAGAGGCAAGGGTTTGCTCGTCAGCAAAGCGGAAAATAATCTGGAACTCATCGCCCTCAGGTGGCGGGGCCAGTACCCCAGAGCCTAAATAACCGGGGAAATCGGTGGCCAGATGTTCGCCTTCATGCAGCCAGGCGATAAGGTCATGATAGCGGCCGCTGGCGACGCGGCGTGCCACCATCAAGGTGACGGGTTGTGCAGACATTGTGTATCTCCATTAAACCGGGCCAGCCTTCAGGGTATGAATGATGGCGATACGTTGCTCGGGATGGTGAGCAACGCTAAATACAGGCAAGGATTATTCCGGTTTTTAAGAAATAAGCCAGTGCGGGCTTTACAGCGTTTATTGGAGGGGGTACCGATGGGGTTTTTCTGTTTTTTTGCACCGTTGAGGTGCGGTTGCCGCTCTTCGCTTACAGCTAACAGGCAGGAAAGCTGATAATGCTGGCTTAGCAATCAGGTTCACATGTATTACGGCGGATCGACGCCAATCGGTGTATTTACCGGGGTATATTTCGTCGGTTGGGCAGACCTAGCGCAAGGTGCGGCTTTGTCCGCTAGGTTACACTATTGACACTTTCTTCTGCAGATCCGCTGCTATGCCTGATCCCTTCGCTGCATTGTCCTTGAATTCCAGTGCTCTGAAACAAGAAGAGCTTTTTCCTATACGTGAAGTTTCGCGTTTGACCGGGGTAAATTCGGTCACATTGCGTGCATGGGAAAGACGCTACGGGCTCATCCAGCCGACGCGTACCGAAAGTGGCCATCGCTTGTATTCGCAAGCTGATATTGAGTCTGTACGCAATATTTTGACGTGGATTGAGCGGGGTGTTGCAGTTAGCAAGGTTGGGAAAATTCTCGCTAAAAGCCGCTCGCTCAAGGCTGCCAGTGTTCCGGTATATGACGTAGTGACTGGGTCTGAATGGCAGCAGTGGCAGCGTCAGCTACACACCGCAGTCAGCTGCTTTGATGATATCCAGCTAGACCGCCTTTACGGTCAGGTATTTTCCAGCTACCCCTTACCTGTGGTATTTCAGGCGATCCTGATGCCGCTCTGGCAAGACTTGCTGATGCGCCACAATGACATCGGCCAAACCAGTGAATGGTTGTTCTACGATGCCTTTCTGCGTGGTCGCGTCATGCAGCGTTTGCACGCCAACCGTGCTCAAGCTGAAGATCGTGTGATTGTAGCTGCGTTGCCTGGCCACTGCCGTGAGCTCGAATTGTTGGTGACCGGCTTACTGCTCAGTCACTCAAGTGTCGCGGTCAGTGTTTTTGCGATCGGGCAGCCGCTTGATGAGTTGGTCTACATCTGTGACCGGGTCAAACCATTGGGGCTGGTGTTGTTTTCCAATCAGGTGCCCAGTGAACAGCTACCGCAGACACTCAAACGCTTGGCGCTTGCAGTCAATTGTCCGGTTAGTTTGGCGGGGGAGTGTGCCGAGTTGATTGGCGATGCGCTGAACGGGTCGGCCATTGCCACTCTGGGCAGTGAGGGGCAGTTGATGTCGCAACGCCTGCAGCAGTTCCTGGCGGGCAATTTTGACACCTAGCACCGGTTTTGCTGTGTGTAACCCCTGAGATTTTTCCAGTACAGGCTATTCGGGATGAGCTTGCGGGTAGAGGGTGCGGTGTTTCTGATAAAGAAACTGTTGCAGACGCTCGGTGCTCAGCCTGTCGGTTGGATCTAGCTGATAAGCCAACTGGATTTTGCTCGCCTTGCGCACAAAGTGGCCTTTGAGAGAAATCGGCTTTTGTCCGCCAAGGGGGAGTAATAAATTGAATTGAGCGGGAGCCTTATGGTTAGGTAATGGCTCAATCAGCAGGCCATCCATTGATAACTCATGCACAAGCAAGCCACTGGCACTGCCATTGAGATTGCGTAGCTCCAAAGGCGGCGTCAAGGGCAGGCGCCAAGCGCGGCTGTCGGTGCCGGATTCATCAAATATCTTAGGGGTGCCCAGCTCAAGATGCTGATTGTGCGACGCATCTTCAGTAATAAAGGGGGTGAAGGTCATTCGTTGATTAGCAAAACGCGCATCTATGGTCAGTTTTTCAACGTGGGCATAGTTGCTCATTAGATCTTTCAGCGATTCTACGAGGTCAATCTGCGCGTGTAAGGATCCAGTCTGCTTATTGGCAGGTCTGTCATAAAGATGCTGGATAAACTCCATCTCATCTTCGGTAAGTAGCACTGGATCTTGCATATCGAACTCGGCGTGAAGAGCGTTGTTGACCTATAGGACATGAGAGAAAAGATTTAGTTTCGCATCTGGCTCAGGCGTTGGTGTCCGTTAGTCGGATTTTAAGTTGGGCAATCTCATCCTCTAACTGTTTGATTCGTTCCTGCGCTTGACGCTGCTCGGTGAAACTTCTCTGTTTCTGAGTAGCAATGTAGTCAATAGATCCAATATTTCCATTGCAGCTACGAATCATTGAGTGGCCATTGCTGATTTTTTTGCAATTACAGTGATCGAACCGCTTGTTTTCGACGTGTTTGTGCCTTTTAAACTCATTTTTTCGCGGTTTGACCAGCTCGATATGCTCGAGTATCTCGTTAGATTGGTGAGTCTCCAGACGATGATCTGGCCCGAAATAAATGTGTTGAATAAACGCGAGCTCTTCATCCGTGAGCAGGGCAGGTTCTTCCATGATGAACTCGTAGGAAACTTTAATATTTAGGCTTCGAGAAATATTAAACGCGGCGTTTGGGCGCGGGCTAGGAGGACATGTCTGTAAGCTGGGATTTGAGTCGCGCAACTTCAGCTTCCAACAGTTTGATGCGCTCCTGCGCTTGCACTTGCTCGGTAACGTTTTTCTGAATGCCAATGAAGTAGGTGAGGTTATCAGCTTCATTAAAGACCGGCGTGATGGACAATTCATTCCAGAATTGAGTGCCATCTTTACGGAAATTTCGCAGGATCTGTCGGCAGGGTGTTCCTTTTTTCAGGGCATTTCTGATCACCTCTAAACCTTTTTGGTCGCGGTCGCCGGCCTGCAGGAATCGGCAGTCCTGATAGAGGATGTCTTCGCAGGCGTAGCCGGTGAGCGTTTCAAAGGCTGGGTTGGCGTAGATCAAGATGTTGTCATTGCCTTCCTGCTCGGCGACAACGATGCCATCATTCGAGGCGTTAACTACCAGCTGTAGCAGTTTTGCACTGATCATGCTGAGGGTTCCATGTTGAGGGTGATGCAGTCTAAAACATCCAGGCGCACTGTCCACTTACGGCATAATAGCCGCTGAATTAGGCAGTTTTTTGGAGCAGCATTATGAAAGTCGCGATCTTTTCTGGCTCGGTATACGGCACCGCTGAAGAAGTCGCCCGTCATGTACAGGGCCTGTTAAAAGTTGCTGGTTTCGAGACCTTATATAACCCTCGCGCGAGTTTGTCTGATGTACAGGCGTTTGCCCCAGAGGCTTTTTTAGCGGTGACTTCAACCACCGGCATGGGTGAGCTGCCCGATAATCTGCAACCGCTGTATTACGCAATTCGTGACCATTTACCGGCCTGGAGCGGCCTGCCGGGTGGGGTTATTGCCCTGGGTGACTCCAGCTACGGCGACACTTTCTGTGGTGGCGGCGAACTGGTTCGCGAGCTGTATGCTGAGTTAGGGATTCGTGAAGTTCAGGATATGTTGCGACTCGACTCCAGTGAAAGCGTGACCCCAGAAACCGATGCTGAACCTTGGGTGGCCGATTTTATTGCAGCGCTTAACGCATAAATCTGCATTCAGCAGCTGAATATCAGCTGTTAATAAGCCGTGGTGACTCGCTGGGTCACTAAGCTGGCTGCCAGGGCGACTAGGCAAGGGCGCAGCACTCGCTAGACTCCAAATACGTCATAACAATAAGTATAGAGGTGTCGAGCATGAGCGCTGCCCAAGAGCTTCCCCGTGTAAACCTGCAAGACCACGTTTCTGCTGCTGAGTGGCAAACCCGTGTTGATCTGGCCGCGTGCTACCGGCTGATTGCGCTGCACGGCTGGGATGACCTGATTTTTACCCATATTTCGGCGAAAATCCCCGGCGTAGACGAGTTTCTGATTAATCCGTTTGGTCTGATGTTTCACGAAATCACTGCGTCCAGCCTGGTCAAGATCGACCTTGCAGGAAACAAGTTGATGGACAGCCCATACTCGATCAATCCGGCTGGTTACACCATCCACAGTGCGGTGCATGAAGTACGCCATGATGTTGCCTGCGTGGTGCACATTCATACCCCGGCGGGTATTGCCGTTTCGGCACAGAAGCAGGGCTTGTTGCCGTTGTCGCAGCAGTCACTGTTTGTGCTTTCAAGTTTGGCTTATCACGGTTACGAAGGCGTCGCCCTGAACCACGATGAGAAGGCGCGTTTGCAGGCCGATTTGGGCGACAAGAACTTTATGATCTTGCCTAACCATGGATTGTTAACCGCTTCATCCAGTATCGCTGACACCTTTTTGATGATGTTCACCTTGCAGCGTGCCTGCGAGGCTCAAGTTATGGCACAGAGCGGCGGCGCTGAGTTGATCCATATTCCTCAGCAAATCCTTGACGGTGCCAAGGCGATGGTTGCCGGGGTTATGAAAAGCCCACAAGGCATGGGCGGCTCCTTGGCATGGCCGGCCTTGCTGCGCAAACTCGATCAGCAAATGCCAGGTTATGCCAGTTAATGGCCTTGCCCGGTATCGGCCTTGAACAGTGGCGCTCTGAAAGTCAGGGCTTTAACTTCAAGGGGCATGAGGTTCGCTACTGGACCGCAGGGTCTGATGATGCGCCTGCGCTTATACTGATTCATGGCTTTCCGACTGCAAGTTGGGACTGGCATTACCTGTGGCGGCCCTTGGCTGAGCACTACCGGCTGATCGCCTGTGACATGCTCGGGTTTGGCTATTCGGCTAAACCTGCCGGGCACCCTTACAGCTTGCTCGAACAGGCGGATTTACAACAAGCGTTATTGGCTCATTTAGGCGTCAGTGGTGATGTGCATGTATTGGCCCATGACTACGGTGACAGTGTTGCTCAGGAATTACTTGCCCGTCATCACGAGGGGCGTTTCAACTTGGCCAGTTGTGTGTTTCTCAATGGCGGCTTGTTCCCGGAAACTCATCACCCAGTGTTGCTGCAAAAGCTGTTGCTGAGCCCTTTGGGGCCGTTTATCAGCCGCTTGTTCAGTCGTAAAAAACTGGAGGCGAGTTTCGCAAAAATCTTCGGCCCCGCGACATTGCCGAATGCGGCCGAACTGGATGACTTCTGGACGCTGATTAGTTACAACAATGGACCGGCGATTATGCATCGCTTGATTCGCTACATGCCTGAGCGGCGTCAGCAACGTGAGCGTTGGGTCGCGGCGATGCAGGCCACGCAGGTGCCGATGCGGATCATTGATGGTGCTGTAGACCCGATTTCTGGCCGGCACATGGTAGAGCGGTATCGGGAGCTGATAACACCCGCTGACACGGTGATATTGGAAGGCATTGGTCATTACCCGCAAACTGAAGCGCCAGAGGCTGTACTGACGCATTACTTAGCTTTTCGTCAGGCCTCGACAGCAGCAGTTGATTCTCCATAGCTGAGTGGCGGCTAATTGATCTACATGATCAAGGTCGCCCAGGCTTATCGCGTTGCCTTATCGGGCACTATTCAGCGCTGGTTGTCATAGTTGTGACAATCGCGCCCCTGTCCGACACTCGGTTCAATATTTAACACTGCCAGGAGCCCTCTGATGAGTGAAGCCATTCGTTTTCAAGACCAAGTCGTAATTGTTACCGGTGCTGGTGGTGGTCTGGGCCGTGCCCATGCACTGCTGTTCGCCAAGCATGGTGCCAAAGTTGTGGTCAATGACCTTGGTGGCAGCACCCACGGAGAAGGCGCAAATGCCTCAGCGGCAGACAAGGTTGTCGAAGAGATTCGCGCAGCGGGCGGCACTGCTGTGGCGAACCACGACTCAGTGACCGATGGCGATAAGATCGTCGCGCATGCCCTGGATGTTTTCGGGCGTATTGATGTTGTGGTCAACAATGCCGGAATCCTGCGTGATAAAAGCTTTCACAAGATGGAGCAGGTTGACTGGGATCAGGTCTATCAAGTCCACGTTGAAGGGGCTTATAAGATCACCCGTGCAGCCTGGCCACACATGCGTGAGCAAGGCTATGGCCGGGTGATCTTCACCTCATCAACCTCGGGTATTTATGGCAACTTTGGTCAGTCAAACTACGGCATGGCTAAGTTGGGGCTTTACGGGTTGACCCGCACCCTGGCGATTGAAGGCCGTAAAAATAATATTCTGGTCAATGCTATTGCGCCAACCGGCGGCACGCGCATGACTGAAGGTTTGATTCCTCCGCAAGTATTTGAGCAACTTAAGCCTGAGCTGGTTAGCCCTCTGGTGGTTTATCTGGCCAGTGATAGCTGCAAAGAGACCTCGGGTTTGTTCGAAGTGGGTGGCGGTTGGATCGGTAAAGTGCGCTGGGAGCGTAGCCTCGGGGCAGGCTTTGATCCGCGTGCAGGCTTCAGCCCTGAAGATGTTGCCGCGCATTGGGCGCAGATCTGCGACTTCGATGGTGCCGCGCACCCGGCAGATAACGTCGAGGCGTTAAAAGAGATGATGGCTAATCTGCAGAAATATGCGCTCTGACAGATAACCCAGTAGTTTGAAGGGTCGCACAATGGCGGATAACGCTCTGTTATCCGCCATTGGTTCCGGATGTTTGCATAAGCCGCGGTACGCTTTCGCAACCTACAAGGGCTTGGGGATGCCGTACTTGCGCAGGCGCACGGCAATGGCGCTGTGGGAGGTTTGCAAGCGCGACGCTAGCTGACGCGTTGATGGATGACTGTCATAGAGTTTTTCGAGCAAGGCCTTTTCGAAGGTTGCGACTGCTGACTCAAGGCTTTGCACCTCGTCACTTTGTGCATGTGCAGCGATGGCGGTACCGGCGATATCCAGGTCGTCAATCATCACCAAGTTGCTTTCACTGATGGCGGCTGCACGGAAAATCACGTTTTGCAGTTGGCGCACGTTGCCCGGCCAACGATTACTCAGCAGGGCGGGGTAGGTGTCTGGTGCCAAGCGACAAGGTGGTCGTTGAATCTGTGCGCACGCTTGGCGCATGAAGTGCCGGGCTAGCAGTAAAATATCCTGGCCCCGTTCCCGTAGCGGCGGGACTTCAAGATTGAGCACATTAAGGCGGTAATACAGGTCTTCACGGAAGCTGCCTTCGCTGACCATTTTATCCAGGTCGCGGTGGGTGGCGCTCAGGATGCGTACATCGACCTTAACTTCACGCTCACCGCCCACCCGGCGGAATGTGCCGTCATTGAGAAAGCGCAAAAGCTTGGCTTGTAGATAGGGTGACATCTCACCGATTTCATCGAGGAACACCGTGCCATGATTGGCCAGTTCCAACAGTCCCGGCTTGCCACCGCGCTGGGCACCCGTGAACGCGCCGGGTGCATAACCGAAGAGCTCACTTTCGGCCAGATTCTCTGGTAATGCCGCGCAGTTCAGTGCCAGGAAGGGGGCATCGCAGCGTGTGCTACTGGTGTGGCAAGCACGCGCCACCAACTCTTTACCGGTACCGGTTTCGCCCTGAATCAATAGCGGGGCATCGAGGGTCGCAACCCTGAGCGCACGGGTCTTGAGTGTGCGAATGGGGGGGGAATCGCCCAGCAGCGAGTCAAAACCTTCGGCGTGGTCATGGTGCAGTGCCGAGAGTCGAGCGCCAATCCGGCTGGGTTCATAGAGTGTCAGCAGCGCACCTGCAAGCTGCAATTGGCCTGCGCCAGCCGTTTCACTGATTGGCATGGCATCCAACAACAATGCTTGGCCGTTAAGGGTGACTTCGCGTAGCGGCAGGCGAAAGTGCTGTTCGAGCAGTTCATGTTGCAGGGCCGGGTTGGCAAATAACTCGCCTAACGCCAAACCTTCTGGTTCTTGTTCGCAGAGGGCGATCAAGGCCGGGTTCGCCAGCAAAACGTGACCTTGCCCATCGACCGCCAATACCGGGTCCGTCATTGCGGCAAGTAAGGCATCAAGTTGCAGGCGGCGACGCTGGCCGGGAAGGATGTCGACGATGGTGACTGCCTGCACCCCATGTACCTTGAACAGCGCTTCACGCAGCTCATCAAGCACTTCGGGGCTGAGGGTCGGTGCGTCGATATAGACATTGGGTGGCACCATCTCCACGGCATCGAGGTTCAGATTGCGCCCACCCAGCAGTGCCAGCACTTCCTGGGTAATTCCGACGCGGTCGATAAAGGTGACATGGATACGCATGATGCCTACTAGAACAGCGGGGTAGTGTCCAAGTATGCCCGGTCTGCACGCTGAGGTTAACTGTTGCTGCTTTCAGGGCCTCAGCTGTAAGCGAAAAACGATCATTACTCTAATCGTAATGATTGCGTCGACTGGTTGATTGATGGTCCCAGACTAGGCTCCTAATGTGGCACCACGACAGCGCATCCGTGGAGTCAGCATGACAACAACTATATCCCCGCCGCCGAACTGGTCACGTCGCCGCACTGAAAAACAGCGACGTCTTGAGACCGTTCGTGCCCTTGCCGACGGTGTGGTTTTGCCCAGCGATAAAATCGTTGCGGCACTTGAAGCGCTGATTGCCCCCGGTGATCGGGTGGTGCTTGAAGGTAATAACCAGAAACAAGCCGATTTCCTTTCTCGTTCATTGGCCAAAGCCAGCCCGGAGCGCCTGCATGATCTGCATATGATCATGCCGAGCGTCAGCCGTGCCGAGCACCTTGATCTGTTCGAGCGTGGCATTGCGCGCAAGCTCGATTTCTCTTTTGCAGGCCCCCAGAGCCTGCGCATCAGCCAGTTGCTCGAAGATGGCTTGCTCGAAGTCGGTGCCATCCATACCTACATCGAACTCTATTCGCGCCTGCTGGTTGATCTGATCCCCAATGTTGCATTGGTTGCAGGTTTCAAGGCAGACCGGGCCGGTAACATCTACACCGGGCCCAGCACCGAAGATACACCGGCCCTGGTCGAACCGACTGCATTCAGTGATGGCATCGTCATCGTTCAGGTCAATGAACTGGTGGACGATGTCAGCGAGTTGCCACGCGTAGATATTCCGGGATCATGGGTCGACTTTGTGGTGGTGGCTGACAAGCCGTTTTATATCGAACCCCTGTTTACCCGCGATCCGCGCCATATCAAGCCGGTGCATGTGCTGATGGCCATGATGGCGATTCGCGGTATTTACGAAAAGCACAATGTCCAGTCGCTTAACCACGGCATTGGTTTCAATACCGCAGCTATTGAGCTTATTTTGCCAACCTACGGTGAAAAGCTCGGCCTTAAAGGCAAAATTTGCCGCAACTGGACCCTCAACCCACATCCAACCTTGATCCCGGCGATTGAGACGGGCTGGGTCGAAAGTGTGCATTGCTTCGGTACCGAGTTGGGCATGGAGAATTACATCGCCATGCGCCCGGATGTGTTCTTTACCGGCCGTGATGGCTCGATGCGTTCCAACCGGATGATGTGTCAATTGGCCGGGCAGTATGCGGTTGACCTATTTATTGGTGCCACCTTGCAGGTTGATGGCGACGGTCATTCATCGACCGTTACCCGGGGGCGTCTGGCCGGGTTCGGTGGGGCGCCCAACATGGGGCACGATCCTCGTGGCCGGCGTCATGCAACCCCGGCCTGGCTCGACATGTGCTCCGACAGCGGTGCGCCGGTAACCATGCTGGAGCGCGGCAAGAAGCTGGTTGTGCAGATGGTTGAAACCTTTCAGGAAGGCGGCAAGCCGACCTTCGTCGAGACACTTGATGCCGTGGAAGTGGCCCGTAAAAGTGGCATGCCACTGGCACCGATCATGATTTATGGCGATGACGTCACCCACCTGCTGACTGAAGAAGGCATTGCCTACTTGTACAAGGCACGCTCGCTTGAGGAACGTCAGGCCATGATCGCCGCAGTCGCCGGTGTCACCAGCATTGGTTTGCGCCATGACCCCAAGGACACCTTGCGCATGCGCAAAGAGGGTTTGATCGCACTGCCAGAGGATCTGGGCATTCGTCGCGCAGATGCCAGCCGTGAATTGCTCGCGGCCAAAAGTATTGCTGAATTGGTTCAATGGTCAGGTGGTCTGTACAACCCGCCCGCTAAATTCAGGAGCTGGTGATGACAGCCATACCGGTTAAAGAAACCCATCTGAGCGTTGCCGAATGCTTGGCTGATCTGGCCGTTGAAGTGCTGATCGATGAGGCGGATTTATCGCCAAAACCGGGGTTGGTGGATCGCCGCGGCAACGGTGCCCATGACGATTTGCACCTGGGCTTGATGCATTCATCGGCGTTGTCGTTGTGGCCAGCGTTCAAGGAAATGGCTGAGGCCGCCAGTGAGCACGCGCAGATTAATCAATCTCTGCGTGAAACACTGGGCCGCATTGGCCGTGAAGCCGAGGTCGAGATGCTGCGCGTTACCGGTGGCGTCAATACGCACCGGGGCGCTATCTGGGCGCTGGGTTTGTTGTGTGCAGCGGCGGCGCTTGATGGTCAGGCGCTGAGTGCTGGCAGCGTCACTTACCGCGCCGCTCGGATTGCCATGCTCAACGACCCAGCAATGCCAATCACCCCCGCAAGCCATGGCGCGCAAGTTTGCAGCACTTACGGTTTGCCGGGTGCCCGTGAGCAGGCCCAGCTTGGGTTTCCGGCGATAATCCAGCACGCATTACCGCAACTGCTGCGCAGCCGTTCAGCCCAGGCGGGTGAGCAGAATGCCCGACTTGATGCGCTGCTGGCGATCATGAGCCAACTGACTGATACCTGCGTGCTTTACCGCGCCGGCCTGACTGGGCTGGACTGCATGCAGAGCGGAGCACGGGCGATTCTTGAGGCGGGCGGTTGCGCCAGCCTTGATGGTCGTCGACTGCTGCGTGATCTCGATAACGACATGTTGAGGCTCCGTGCCTCACCCGGCGGGGCCGCTGATTTGCTCGCCGCGACTTTATTCCTCGACCGCCTTGCGCCTGCTCTGCATGCGCCGATAGGGAGTGTCTGATTATGCAAACGCTGTCTTTTCAATTCAGTGCCGGGCAACCGGCTCAAGGCCGCGCGCTAGTCGGCTGCGTCGGCTCGGGTGATCTTGAGGTGATGCTCGAACCCGGTGCCACCGGCACCTTGGCCATCGAAGTTGTCACCTCAGTTAATGGCAGTGATGCCCGCTGGCAACAGCTGTTTGAGCGCATGTTTGCCGAACAGCAGATGCCAGCGCTGAATATTTCGATCCACGATTTCGGCGCGACTCCTGGTGTTGTGCGCCTGCGTCTGGAACAAGCAATGGAGGCCTTGGCTGATGACTGATGCACATGCAGACAAGATTGCACGCTTGCTGGAACAGCGCAGCTTCATCGAACTCGGTGCGCGCCAACGTGCACGTGCATTACTTGACGTCGGTAGCTTTCGTGAGCTGCTTGATCCATTCGCTCGGGTAACCTCACCTTGGCTGCCCAAGCAAGGCATCGTGGTGCAGGCCGATGATGGTGTGATCATCGCTAAAGGCACTATCGACGGTGAGCCCGTTGTAGTCGCTGCCATCGAAGGTGCGTTCCAAGGCGGCAGTCTGGGAGAAGTCGGCGGAGCCAAAATTGCCGGCGCTTTAGAGCTTGCCGCTGAAGATAACCGTAACGGCATCGCCACCCGTGCATTGCTCTTGCTCGAGACCGGTGGTGTGCGTTTGCAAGAGGCCAATCTGGGGCTGGCAGCCATTGCTGAGATTCAGTCAGCAATCGTTGATTTACGCCAGTATCAGCCCGTGATCGGCTTGATTGCCGGCCCGGTGGGTTGCTTCGGTGGCATGTCGATCGCGGCGGGTTTGTGCAGTTATTTGCTGGTAACCCAAGAGGCCCGTCTCGGCCTTAACGGCCCGCAGGTGATTGAACAAGAAGCCGGCCTCGACGAATACGATTCCCGTGATCGGCCCTTTATCTGGAGTTTGACCGGTGGTGAGCAGCGCAATGCCAGTGGCTTGGTTGATGGCTATGTGGCCGATGACCTTGAGCTGATTCGTGAGCAGGTCAGCCAACTATTCAAACAAGGTGTTCCAGCGCTGGAGCGTAGCCGCAAACATGCTTGGTTTCTCCCGCGCCTACAAACGCTTGATACAACCCAGCAAGTCGATGCAGCAGGGGTACGCAGCCTTTACCAAGGAGATCAGTCATGACTACAGCCACTGAACAACGCGGGCGTAATTGGTTTCAGTTATTGGCGACCGATGCGGTGAGCGTAACCGGTCTACCTGACTCCCTGCTGGTTGCGGATGGTCACCTCAATGGGCTGGCGGTGCGCTATTTGGCTGTGGTTGCCGACCCTGATAACCGCTTCCCTCGAGCCCGTAATGGCGAAGTCGGTTTGCTTGAAGGTTGGGGGTTGGCCGAGGCCATTGACCACGTTATCGAGCAAGACCGCGAGCGTGAAGACAAGCGCGCCTTGGTCGCTATCGTTGACGTGCCGAGTCAGGCCTATGGGCGGCGCGAAGAAGCGCTGGGTATTCATCAGGCGTTGGCGGGTGCAGTCGACAGTTATGCCCGTGCACGTCTGGCCGGTCATCCTGTTGTTGCATTGCTGGTGGGGAAGGCCATGTCTGGGGCGTTTCTCGCCCATGGTTATCAAGCCAATCGCTTGATTGCCTTACGCGATCCGAATGTGATGGTGCACGCCATGGGTAAAGAGTCGGCTGCACGAGTGACGTTGCGCAGTGTCGATGAGTTGGAAGCGCTGGCCGCTACCATTGCGCCGATGGCGTATGACATTGAAAGCTATGACTCGCTTGGTTTGCTCTGGGAAACCCTCAGTGTGAGTAGCGCTGTTGCGCCACAGGCTGATGATGTTGCCAGGGTGCAAGATTGCTTGATCAGTGCTTTGAACGATATCGCAGGCAGCCCGCGGGATTTACGCAGCAGGCTCGGTGCAAGTAACCGCGAGGCATCGTCTCGGGTGCGCCAATTGCTGAGGGCACAGTGGTGAACCATCAACCGGGCGACAGGAGCTGATCAGGTGATCAAGCGTCTAGCGCAAACCTCGCAATCGCCTTATCTGCCGCACGATTTGCTCTGGGGTTTTGCGCCCAGGCATCTACCGGCAGATGCACCCACTTGGGTGGCTGAGGCACTGTGCGTCGAGCCGCCGGTAGTGGTCAGGCGTGCGCAAGGCGTTGCGGGCATGATTGCGGTGGGCGTGCGCGGTCAATCACGTGATCAGCGTTTTGCATGCTGGATGCCGCTCACTGCGGTCACCGGTTGTGTACGGCCTGAACAGCTGATTGAGCTTCAGCAAGCTCGAAAGCAGAGGGATTGGCCGCTGTTTGAGGCGCTTGCGCAACTAACCGGACCGCTCAATCAGAGTGGGTTGCGCTGGGGTATTTGCGGCAGCCTCGGTTTTCAGTTGGCCAGCGCGATAGAAGTGACTCATCCGGCCAGTGACCTTGATTTGCTGATCCGTGCCGAACGGCCAATGTCACGTTCACAGGCAAAGACTTTGCTCGCATTGCTGGATAACGCCCCGGCGGCGGTTGATGTGCAATTGCAGTGCCCGGCTGGCGCTGTGGCATTGCGAGAGTGGGCAAGCGGCAGCTCGAAGGTCATGCTGAAAACTCAGACCCAGCCGTTATTGGTCAGCGATCCTTGGGCACATGAGTGCGCAGTTGCATGAGCAGTTTATGGGTTTTCCCAGGCCAAGGTGCGCAGCAGCCCGAGATGTTGCACGGGCTGCCGGTTTCCCATGAAACGCGCGAGTGCCTGGCTGAGGCCAGCGCTGTCCTTGAGCAAGATGCCCTGACTTTGGACTCAGCCCACGCGCTGGCCAGTACCCGGGCAGTACAACTGTGCTTGCTGATTGCAGGGGTGAGCTGCGCACGCATCCTGATTCAGCGGGGCCATCGCCCCGACTATGTATCGGGTTTATCGATTGGTGCATACGCCGCGGCTGTTGTCGCAGGCGCACTCAGTTTTGCCGATGCGCTGCGCTTGGTCAGCCTGCGCGGTGAGTTGATGCAGCAAGCCTACCCGCAAGGCTTCGGCATGACCGCGATTATGGGGGTGGATATAGGCACCTTGGAGGGCTTGCTGGCGCAGGTAAACAGTCCTGAGCAGCCTGTGTATCTGGCCAATATCAATGCCGAAGCGCAGCAGGTTATTGCTGGCAGTCACGGCGCAATGCGGCAGGTTGCGTTGCTGGCGAAAAAGTCTGGTGCAGGGTGTGCAAAATTATTAGCGGTAAGTGTACCCTCGCACTGCCCATTGCTTGAAACCCCCGCTGCAAGGCTTTCAGAAGCATTCTCGTCGGTTGACCTGGGGCCTACTCAGATCCGCTACTTAAGCAGCAGTAGCGCACGCTTGCTGAACACGCCTGAACAGCTTCGCGATGACCTGGCCAACAATATGTGCCGCGTCGTCGACTGGCATAACACACTGCGAATGGCTTACGAACGCGGTGTCAGATTACACCTCGAACTGCCACCCGGAACCGTACTCACGGGCTTGGCCCGGCGGCAGTTCGAGCCTGGGCAGGCTATTGCCTTTCAGGGTGCTCGTCTCGATACGTTGGACGCCATGTTGCGTCAGGAGGCGAGTCGAGACTCTTGAGCTTAGTTGTACCGCTTGATCGTTACGAAGGACAAAAACAACAACTTCGAACTGTTTCTTGAGGATAAAAATAATGATTATTTATGGTGTAGCGTTTCTTGCGTTTTGCACCCTGGTTGGTATCACCGTCGGTGAGCTGCTGGGTAAACTGATTGGCGTCCCCGCCAATGTCGGCGGTGTCGGTATCGCCATGATGATGCTGATTTTTCTCGGCGGTTATCTCCAAAAGCGCGGTTATCTGAATCTCAAGTCAGAGCAGGGCATCGAGTTCTGGAGCGCTGTTTATATTCCTATCGTGGTGGCAATGGCTGCTCAGCAGAACGTCTATGGCGCGCTTAGCGGCGGGCCAATGGCAATTCTTGCGGGTGTGGCTGCGGTTGTTTTGGCATTTTTGTTGGTACCGGTTTTAGACCGGATGGGCCAAAAAAAGCCTGAACAGACCGATGAGCCTGAAGTAAACCCTCTGCCTAAACTGCCACGGTGATAGCCATGTACGACAGTATTCTAAAAGTATTCAGCGCTTACAGCCTGGTCGCGGGTTTTGCCATTATTGGCATCACCATGTGGCTGTCATACTGGCTATCCGACAAGCTGACTCATGGCCGTCTGCATGGTTCGGCTATCGCCATTCTCTTTGGTTTGCTCTTTGCCTATATCGGCGGCGCATACACGGGCGGCAGTAAAGGGTTGGTCGATATCCCGCTGTTATCCGGTATTGGGATTTTGGGCGGTGCGATGCTGCGGGACTTTGCCATTGTTGCCACCGGATACGGGGTTAATGTTGAGGAGTTAAAGCGTGCCGGGATGGTCGGAGTGCTGGCGCTGTTTGTCGGTATTGGTTCTTCATTTGTCGCCGGAGTCGGGGTGGCCATGGCGTTCGGTTATACCGACGCGGTAAGCCTGACGACCATTGGCACTGGCGCGGTGACCTACATCGTTGGACCGGTGACAGGTGCTGCGATCGGGGCCAGCTCAGAAGTAATGGCACTGTCGATTGGAGCGGGCTTGGTCAAGGCCATTCTGGTGATGATCGCCACGCCCTTTGTCGCGCCTTATATCGGCCTGAATAACCCACGCAGTGCGGTAATCTTCGGCGGTTTGATTGGTACATCGAGCGGTGTCGCAGGTGGCCTTGCGGCAACTGACCCGAAGTTGGTGCCCTACGGCTGCCTGACTGCAGCGTTTTACACGGCTCTGGGCTGCTTGCTGGGTCCGTCGCTTTTGTTCTTGGTAATGCGCGGCCTGATGGGCTAATACGCTTGCAAGTGCGAAGGCAGTGAGCCTTCGCCTTGCTTATCGGTTGTTAAGGCTATACATCCTGCACTCGGCTAGCAGTGCCAGCAGATTGGGGTCGCGTTCTTTAGCTTTTAAAAAGACCACGCCAATGTGCTGCTGCATTTGGTATTGCCCCTGTAAGGGGATGAGCTTGACGCGGTTTTCATAAACCGCAGCAATCCGGCCGGGGAGCAGGGCATAACCCACTCCGGAACTGACCATGCTTAACAGGGTGAAGATATCATTGACCTGCATGGCAATTTTCGGCTCAAACCCAGCTTGGCGAAACACCCGCGCACCGTCTTGGTGGGTGGCAAAACCATGGGTCAAGGTAATAAAGGTCGACTCTTTGAGGTCGGCCAAATCAACTTCGGCTTGTTGAGCAAATGGCGAGTCGGTGGGCACCGCGAGAAAAATATCGTCGGAAAACAGCGGCAGTTGTTCGCAATCCTGATCGGTGACGTGCTCGTTCAGTGCGATCAGAATTGCGTCGACTTCGAGGTTCTTGAGTTTGAACATCAGGTCGACATTGGAGCCGAGAATCAGGTCGATATTCAATTCACTGCGTCGCAGCTTGAGGCCCATGATCAATTGCGGAACGGTTTTCACTGTCAGTGAATACAGCGAGCCGAGCTTGAACCGCTCCGCTGAGAAGCCTGCCGCTTCACGGGTCAAGCGAACGGTGTCGAGTACATCCTGAATCAGCTTTTGCGCCCGATCCTCTAGCAAGTAGGCACTTTCCAGCGGAATTAGATTGCGCCCTTCATGCTTGAACAGCGGGCAGCGTAGCGCACTCTCAAGTGAATGAATCGCTCGATGTACGCTGACGTTACTGGTCTGAAGGTCTGCTGCTGCACGGCTGAGGTTGCCACTGCGCATGAAAGCCAGAAAGGTTTCAAGTTTCTTCAGGGTAAACTCTTCATCAATCTGCATGCTTCAGCGCCTGGGGCATTAAGGAGGGTTATGCAGTGCGCTTTTAACCGCAGGTGATGCGGTCGATCACTTCAGCTTCGTCGGTGTCGATGTTAAGGCGCGATGACTTGTAATCCATGGTCATTGGATCGGCTGGGCCCAAAACGCGAACGCTTTTCGCACCGGCTTTTTCTTTGATCTGTTTGGTTAGCTCTGAGGTGACTCGCTGCCCCAGCATGTCTTGCACGACGTCTGCGTTGCACTTGTCTTTGAAACGATCATGTGCGGCCGGTGCAGCGCTATCAGAGTTGCTGTTATCCATTGAGCTGCAGGCGCCAAGGGATGCAATCAGGGCCAGGCCAGCGAGATGTTTTAGTTGCATAAAAATGTCCTCTGAATCGGGTGATAGCGGCACAGCCTGTGCAAAATTAACGCGCTTGGCAAGCGCAAAGCGACGATCTAGGTTTTGTACGAGAAGTTGTCGAGCGAAGATCAGGCAAGGCAAACAGAATGTAAGTGAGCATGATTCGTTTCACTCACCCCGTCGGGCCCGCAGCAAGGGCTGCCCCGCTAAAGCGAGTCGCTGAGTCTTTTTTTAACGCAGCATGCACCGAGTGCAGGCCCTTTTCGTACAGCGTCTTTTCGTTCAGAGCCTAAGGCTGTGGGTGGTACGCAAGCATAACCACAAGGGCCGCCTCGACCAAGCTTTGGGGCATTTGAATCGAATGCAAAACTTGTCACAGCGCCCAGCTGATAAAAGCGCATGAACCAGGGTCTTATGACTTATCGCGCTGCCTGGCACGGTTGCGCGATTTACCCGCGGCGTGCAATAAACCCTGGCGCTGTTTTGAGGTCGAACATTCTCTTAGTAGACTGTGCAGCTAATGCGGCCCGTGGCTCGGCTACTATCAACAATGTTTACTGATGCCATTCAGACAAGGTGGTTGTGTGCAACCCGTTATCTCGATACAACAATTAACCAAGGTATATGCCTCCGGCCACCCGGCGCTGACGAGCATTAATCTAGACATTAAAAAAGGTGAGATTTTTGCTTTGCTCGGCCCCAATGGTGCTGGCAAAACCACGCTGATCAGCATCATATGTGGCATCGTTAATCCCGGTACTGGCAAGGTGCTCGTCGACGGTCACGATATTATTTCGGACTACCGTGCCGCACGGGCTAAAATTGGTCTGGTGCCACAGGAGTTATTTAACGAAGGCTTTGAAAGTGTGTTGGCCACGGTCAAGTTTACCCGGGGTTTATTTGGCAAGCCGGCCAACCCTGCCTACCTTGAACAGTTGCTGCGCGATTTGTCGTTGTGGGATAAAAAGGACGCGCGCATTTTTGAATTGTCCGGCGGCATGAAGCGCCGGGTGATGATCGCCAAAGCCTTATCTCATGAGCCGCAAATACTTTTTCTGGATGAACCCACAGCAGGCGTAGACGTCGAGCTTCGCCGTGATATGTGGAACATGGTGCGTGGCCTGCGCGAGCGCGGCGTGACTATTATTCTGACCACTCACTACATTGAAGAAGCTGAAGAGATGGCTGATCGCATTGGTGTCATCAGCAAGGGTGAGATTATTCTGGTCGAAGACAAAGCCGCATTGATGCACAAGCTCGGTAAGAAGCAGTTGACCTTGCACCTGCAACAACCCTTAACCAGTATTCCGCCTGCGCTGGGCAGTTACCCACTGGAATTGGCCGATGCCGGCCATGCGCTGGTGTTTACCTTTGATGCTCAGCGCGAGCACACCGGGATTGCTGAGTTACTCAAGGATTTGGCGCAGCAGGGCATCGATTTCAAAGACCTGCAATCGAGTCAGAGTTCGCTGGAAGATATTTTCGTCAGTCTGGTGAGGGACCGCGCATGAATTTTTACGCGATTCGCGCCATTTACCTGTTTGAACTTGCGCGGACCTGGCGCACCTTGCTGCAAAGCATTGCTACACCGGTCATCACGACTTCATTGTATTTCGTAGTCTTTGGTTCGGCGATTGGTTCGAGCATGACCCAGGTTCATGGCGTCAGCTATGGGGCCTTTATCATTCCCGGTTTGATCATGCTGGCGCTGCTCACCGAGAGTATTTCGAATGCCTCTTTCGGCATTTACATGCCCAAGTATTCCGGGACTATTTACGAGATTCTTTCTGCGCCGGTGTCCTACCTCGAAATTCTGATTGGCTATGTTGGAGCGGCTGCGACCAAATCCATCGTCTTGGGCTTGATCATCCTGCTGACCGCGCGGTTGTTCGTCGACTTTGAAATCCTGCACCCATTCTGGATGGTCGCCTTCTTGGTGCTTACAGCGGTCACCTTCAGCCTATTCGGGTTCATCATCGGCGTCTGGGCTGACGGTTGGGAGAAATTGCAAATTGTCCCTGCGCTAATTGTCACGCCACTGACCTTTCTTGGCGGCAGTTTCTACTCGATCAGCATGCTGCCGCCGGTTTGGCAGACGGTTACGCTATTCAACCCTGTGGTCTATCTGATCAGTGCATTCCGCTGGAGTTTTTACGGGGTTTCTGATGTCAGTGTCGGCGTGAGCCTGGCCATGATTCTGGGCTTTTTAGCCTTGTGTATTGGCGCTGTGGGTTGGATATTTAAGAGTGGCTATCGGCTGAAAAGCTAACTGGATTATCGAGGACGCTGCGATTGGACACCCAGCAGGCGCTAAACCAGCAACTCGAAGTGCTTTACAGCACTGAGTCGCGGCGCGTGTTGGCGACTCTGATTCGTTTGCTCGGTGATTTCGATCAGGCCGAAGAAGCCCTGCATGAAGCGTTTCGCGCAGCGCTGGAACAATGGCCCACTCAGGGTGTGCCTGCTAACCCACGCGCCTGGCTGGTATCTGCCGGGCGCTTCAAGGCCATTGATGGGCTGCGCCGTAATGCCCGCTTTGAATCACTCGGCGAGCATGACCCAGTTGCCGATGATTCCTCTGCTCAGGAGGAGATTTCAAGCGTTGAGGATGATCGGCTGCGCCTGATCTTTACCTGCTGCCACCCGGCGCTGTCCGATGATGCGCAGGTTGCCCTGACCCTGCGCGAGATATGCGACCTTAGCAGTGAGGACATCGCCAAGGCCTTTCTCAGTACACCCAGCACGATCGCCCAGCGCATTGTTCGCGCTAAAGCGAAGATTCGTGATGCGGGTATCCCTTACGAAGTGCCCGCGCGAAGCGAGCTGCCACAGCGGCTGGCGGTGGTGTTGCGGGTGATATATCTGGTATTTAACGAGGGTTACTTTGCCAGTTCAGGTGGTTCGGTCATTCGCAGCCAGCTATCGACTGAGGCGATTCGACTTGGGCGATTGCTGCATGAGTTATTACCTGAGCCGCCAGTCAAAGGGCTGCTGGCGTTAATGTTGTTGCATGAGTCGCGCCGCCCTGCGCGAGTCTCGGCGGATGGCCAGGCGGTGTTACTCGAAGAGCAGGATCGAAGCCTGTGGTCGCCTGCGCATATTGCCGAAGGTCAAGCGCTGGTGCTGCAATCTCTGCAGCAGGGCGGATATGACGGATACAATTTACAAGCCGCAATCGCTGCAGTACATGCCGAGGCTGCCACTGCGTCCGATACAGACTGGCTGCAGATTGTTGGCCTTTATGATGTGCTGTTGCGCCTGCAGCCTTCTCCGGTGATTGAGCTTAACCGTGCGGTTGCAGTCTCGATGTGCAACGGTCCGGCTGCGGGGCTTGAGCTCATTGATGGCCTGCTCGGGCGCGGCGAACTTGCGCGCTATCACCTGGCACAAATGGCCAAAGCAGATTGCCTGCGACGCCTTGGGGATCGCGTCGCGGCTCGCGAGGCATACAGCAACGCCCTGGAGTTGGCTGGAACAAGTCCGGACCGTGTGATGATTGAGCGACGCTTAAGCGAACTGCAAGACTGAGCGTCTTTTGATGCAATTTGATCAATAAAACATCGGTCTGCTGGGTGGAAAGTAGGTAGAATCCGCCCCCTTTTTATCCAGCAGGAGTACCCCATGAGTTTTAATCTGGCGAACAAACCCGCTGATGAACGTAATGCCGGAGAGGCTGAAAAGGCGCGTTTGTTTGATTTGTGGCAACAAAACCTACAGCGCTCAAAGGTGGACGCTGCACGCCTGTTTGGTGAAAAGAGCAAGCGTAAAGGCAAGTGGGATGAGTGGCTGCGTGAGCAAATTACGCAATTGACGCCACCGGAATACGCCAGCATGGTGCAACGCGAAGTACGCCGTTTAAATAGCCAGCGTTAACATTCGATTCCATATAATAAAACCCGCATTAGACGGGTTTTAGTTTGCGTAATCATCTTGTCTCGTCAGTTGGCTAAGGTGTGCTCCACCCGCTCCATGCGCAGGGTGGTAGCAAAAGCCATGCAGCCTGATTAAGCGTCTTTTTGCTTGGTGCCGAAAATCTTGTCGCCTGCATCGCCCAGCCCGGGGATGATGTAGCCATGTTCGTTGAGGCGCTCATCAATCGATGCGGTATATATTGCGACATCCGGGTGAGCATCGTTAACCACTTTGATGCCTTCTGGCGCTGCAACCAGCACCATTGCGCGGATTTCCCTACAACCGGCTTTCTTCAGCAGGTCAATGGTCGCGACCATCGAGCCACCGGTTGCCAACATCGGGTCGATAATCATCGCTAAGCGCTCATTGATTTCGGGTACCAGCTTTTCCAGATATGTGTGTGCTTGCAGTGTCTCTTCATTGCGCGCAACACCCACGGCGCTGACTTTCGCGCCGGGAATCAAACTGAGCACGCCTTCGAGCATGCCAATCCCTGCACGCAATATAGGCACCACGGTGATTTTCTTGCCGGAGATCTTTTCAACTTGTACCGGGCCACACCAGCCGGCAATTTCGTAAGTTTCCAGTGGTAAGTCTTTGGTCGCTTCGTAGGTCAGCAGGGCGCCGACCTCTTGAGCCAATTCGCGGAAGTTCTTGGTGCTGATATCGGCGCGGCGCATCAGGCCGATTTTGTGGCGAATCAGCGGGTGGCGAATTTCTTGGACTGGCATGGGTTGGAACTCTCCGGACTGGACTGGCAAAAAAACTGGCTTAGATTAAAGCATTGGGCGCAATAAAGGGCGGCGTACGCATAACTTCATGTCGCCTAAATTAAAGTTGGTTTTGTTGATTTTTGGCAATTATCTTAAGAATTGCCAGAATATCCTGCATAAATACTAGTGCGTTCGTCTGTGGGGACTTGCTCCAAGGCAGACAGATGCGTACCTTTGCCGACTTTTATTTTGACGCACCGATCAGGTTTTCGTGTTGCGCTAACCCAAGAGGAACGACCATGTCTGCTGATCTCGCGCACATCCGTCAGATAATGGCTGAAGCTGATTGTCTGTATACCGACGAACAGGTTGAAGCGGCTATCTGCAAAATGGCTGAAGTTATCAACGCCGAGTTGGCCGAGACCAATCCAGTGGTTTTCTGTGTGATGAACGGCGGGTTGATATTCTCTGGCAAGCTGTTGCCTAAGTTGAGCTTCCCACTGGAGCTGTCCTACCTGCACGCAACTCGCTACCGCAATCAAACCAGCGGCGGGGAGCTGTTCTGGAAAGCCAAGCCGGAAATTTCGTTCATTGACCGCGATGTGCTGATCATCGACGACATCCTTGACGAAGGTCACACCCTTGGTGCGATTATCGATTTCTGCCACCACGCTGGCGCACGCGCTGTGCACACCGCTGTGCTGGTTGATAAAGAGCATGACCGCAAGGCGCGTCCAGACCTAAAGGCTAACTACGTTGGCTTGCCATGCATCGATCGCTACGTATTTGGCTACGGCATGGATTACAAAGGCTACTGGCGCAACGCACCCGGCATCTTTGCAGTTAAAGGTCTCTAAACCGATGCGTGGCCCTGCATTTCTCGACCAAACCTTGTTTGCGGATCTGGCTGCCAAGGCTACGCAAAACCCGCGTCAGCGACAGCATCACAACTTCCATGCAATGGAAGAGCCTTGTCATCGCATGGCTATTGGCTTGCAGCCGGACACTTACATCCCGCCCCATCGCCACCTGTCAGCGGATAAGGCTGAGGCCTTATTGGTAGTAAAGGGCCGTTTGGGCCTGTTGATCTTTGATCAGGACGGCGCGGTGCAGGCCACACGTATCCTCGCGGCAGGCTCTGACTGTGTCGGGGTCGATTTACCGCCCGGGATCTTCCATGCCTTAGTGGTGCTTGAAGCCGATAGCATCCTGTTTGAGTGCAAGGCAGGGCCTTATCTGCCAATAGGCGAGGGTGAGCATGCCAGTTGGGCCCCGCAAGAAGGCAGCCCGGAAGTGGCCGATTATCAACGCTGGATGCGTGCCCAGTTCGATGCCATCGACTGAGCGTTGAGCGCAACGGGTGCGCGGGGTACACTTGCCGCCCCGTGTAGCCCGGTTTAGCTGGAGTCAGTGATGCGTAAAGACAAGAAACAAGTGATTGGTGAAGAGATTGGTGATGAGCCGATCAAGTTGTTCCTCGATGTCGAGCCCGCTGATGACACCCCCCCTTCGCTGCACAAGCTGGTAAAAGCTTACCGCGGCCTGCGTGTGGATGATTTCGAGCGTTTTCTCGGCTTTTTCGTCGCAGCAGGCTATGACGTCAAGGCTAAAGATGCTGAGGGCAAAGACTTTGTCGCGCTTATTCAGGATCAGCGCAATGCGCAGCCCTATATCGAGCTGATCAAATCGGTTGCCTGATAGCCGTCCCCTGGAGCCTAGGTCGCAATAGCGAGATTGCAATCAAAAGGTTTACCGGTTTCTAGTGCGGTGGCCTAAGCGGAGCTTGCCACCGAGGGCCAGCAGCAGAGCTCAAGCGTGGATTTCGCGGTGCCAGAGGGTGGCTGAAACCGCGTCAGCCCCCCAGCCAAGTTAATTCTCGCAACTATTTAGCGACCTCAAGCTTGTTCACTCTGTCGCTATAGAACGCCGGCTTTCTTCCAGGCTAGATACCGGCTCACCAGTTCCGGGCCAAGTTCGCTTGGACGTGTATCAAGTACTGGAACCTTATTGGCGATTAGCCGCTCATGCAGTTTGTTGCGCGCATTTAGGTACTCAACAGTCCCGCAGTAAGCCAGCGCTGACTCGAAGTTTTGCACCGGCGTTTGGCGCAGTGTATCCAGCACTTCTTCGCGCAAGCTGGCGATCAACACGCGATGCTGGCGTCCCAGGCGTTTTACCGCGTTAAGCAACTCCTGATCATCTTCATCGCGCAAGTTGGTGACGATCACCACCAGCGCTCGCCGTCGCTGACGGCTGAGCAAGGCCTCGGCGGCTGCCGCATAATCTGCAGGCCGTTGGGTGCTTTTCAGGTCATACAGGCTATTGAGCAATACATTGAGCTGCGCAGCCCCTTTGACCGGCGCTAGATAACGGCTTTGTTCGCAGGCAAAAGTGCTCAGGCCCACCGCGTCGCCCTGGCGCAGGGCAATATAGCTGAGCAGTAGGCTGGCGTTCAGCGCGTGGTCGAAGTGAGAAAGCTCGTCATCCTGACTGCGCATGCGTCGGCCACAGTCGAGCATAAATACAATTTGCTGATCGCTTTCATCTTGATACTCACGTGCAATCGGCGTGCGCTTGCGCGCAGTGGCTTTCCAGTCGATTTGGCGCAATGAGTCGCCATCGCGAAAATCCCGCAGTTGATGAAACTCCATGCCCAAGCCGCGCCGTTGATGCTGACGCACACCCATCTGGCTTAGCCAGTCCTCAACCGCCAGCAACTGAGCGCCATAGAGTCGGGCAAAGTCTGGGTAAACCCGAGTTTCGCCGGGCACTTCAAGGACCCGTCGTGCAGCCCATAAACCTAAACGGCTGGGCAGGCTCAGCTCCGCCCGCGCAAAGCTGAAGTGCCCGCGAACCAGGGGGCGCACCCGATAGCCGAACTGAGTTTGCTCCCCCGGCCTCAACATCACGCGTTGCGGTTGATTTTCAGTGGCCATCTCGGCTGGCGAGTGGTCGAAGACTTGCACTTCGCATTGCTGGCCGTAACTGTGGTGCGCAATGAGCTGCACATCACTCCAGCGTCCCAGCGGTAACTGACCGGGCAAGCTACGTTCGAGCCGCGGTGAAGGCGTTTTTGACAGCAGCCAGGCATCGACCAGTGCCGCTACACCGAGCAGCAGTAGCAAGCCCCACCAGAGCGAGCCGATGGCTGTTGGTAGCTCCAGTCCCAGTGCATCCAGGGCCCCGAGCAATATTGCGCAGAGCAACAGAGCGCCTAGGGCGATGAGTAGGCGGCGTGCCGGTTTCATTGTGCACGCTGCCAGTCGTGAGTGAAGGCTGAGGTCATAGACGTGGCGCCGGCACCTGGTCGAGTAATTGTTGCAGCACTTGATCAATCGACAGGCCTTCGATATCCAGCTCTGGTGACAGGCGGACACGATGGCGAAGAACCGCCAAGGCACAGCCTTTTACATCGTCAGGCAGGACGAAATCGCCGCCGCGCAACAGGGCGCGAGCCCGGCCGCCCCTTACCAAGGCGATGGAGGCGCGTGGGCCCGCACCAATAGCAAAGCCTGGCCATGTTCGGGTCGCGCGGGTCAGCCGCACGGCGTAGTCGAGCACTTGTTCGTCAATTGGCAAGTCGCTGGCGATTTTCTGCAGGGCCTGCACGTCTTTGGCTTGGAGCAGCGTGCGCAGTGGCGCGACTTCAAGCATGTCGGCTTTGCTTGAGCGAGTCACCTGACGGACCATTTGCATTTCTTCATCTTGCTGCGGGTAATCCATGCGCAGCTTGAGCATAAATCGGTCGAGCTCAGCTTCTGGCAGCGGGTACGTGCCTTCTTGCTCAATGGGGTTCTGTGTGGCCAACACCATAAATGGCAGTGGGACTGCGAGCGCCCGACCTTCGAGTGTCACTTGGCGCTCTTGCATGACTTCGAGCAGTGCGGCCTGCGTCTTGGCCGGAGCGCGGTTGATTTCATCCGCCAGCAGCAAGTTGGTGAATACTGGGCCTTTGCGTAATTTGAACTGCTCGCTTTGCAGGTCGTACACCGCATGTCCAGTGACATCGCTGGGCATCAAGTCCGGGGTGAACTGGATACGCGAAAACTCACCGCCAAAGCATTTGGCCAGTGCGCGCACCAGTAAGGTTTTGCCCAGCCCGGGTACGCCTTCAATCAATACATGGCCGCCAGCAATAAGGGCGGTCAGCACATCGTCAATCACCCGTACTTGACCGATTACGGCTTTTTGCAACTCCAGGCGTAACGCCTGAGCGAGTTGGCTGGCGCGCTGACGTTGTTGGGCCGCTGAGGCAGCCGGTGCCGGGCTGGCCGTTGCGGTTGCTGGGGTAGGGCTTGGCTGGTCGGGGCTGTAATCGCTCATAGGGCATTCCTGAGAGTTTGCAGGTGGGCAACCTGACGGGTGAAATCGGTGGCGGTTAGCCGCTGCTGAGGCAGTGGTCGCATTGCTTTACCAACCGCGCCAGTGGTTAGGCGCGTGAGGCGGCTGAGGACTAACCATTGGTCGGCGACGGGCAAGCGTTCAAAACCTGGATGACGCTTGCGTGCGCGGCGTTGAATATCCAACTGCAAGCCTTGCAGCAGCGTTTGTTGGCCGCTGCGTCGAAGGCTGAAGTCTGCGCTGGCGCGGATGTGCTCTTGCAATTGTCTACGGCTGAAGCTTGCCGGTAGTTGCAATGGGCCTTGACGCATGCCCACGCTCCACAGTGTCAGAGCAATAAGCAACGCAAGTGCTAACAGCGCTTGTGCAAAGTGCTTCCAGAGCAGGCTCAGCAAGTTGTCGTGATCTGCACGGAACAACAGGGTGACTTCAGTATCCTGAGTCAGATACCAAAGTAGCCAGGCGTTATCGTACTTGGCGATTTTGTCGTTTTGCCAGACCCAGCTATCGGTCAATACAGTGATTAAGCCGTCGCCATGAAAGAGTTGAAGCATATGGGTCGATTGCGCGCTATTGGCCCAGGCCGTGGCCAGGTTTTTGGCGTCGTAGAGATGAAAGCCTACATCAAAACTGATGTAGGCCGGTGCGTCCTCGTTTTCGAGGTAGAGCTTGGTCAGCTTGGGGTAAGCGTCACTGGCTTCGTCGGCTGAAGGTGTGTTGGCCGTTGATTCTTCGGCCTGTTCAGGTTCGCCTTGTGAGAGTTGCTCCAGTTGGGAGTGGGCATGCTGATCAGCTTCGGCTTCATTATGGCTTTCTGGCAGTTGCTGAGTGGCCTCTACCTTTGCGTGCTTAGACGCGTCGTCGGCGGGGTCTAGCTTATCGCTTTCGAGCTGCTGAATGCCCAGGCTGTCGAGTAGCAAATCACCGCTCGTGCCTTGTTTTTTATCCCATAAGCGCTCGGCGACAAAGATCAAGTGTCCGCCTTTGGCTGACCAGTCGAGCAGTCGCTGGGTTTGTTGAGGGGTGACTTTCTCTCGGTCCCCCAGCAGTAGCAAGGTGTGGCCAACACTCGGTAACTGACTCAGCTTGGCCAAACTATCTGCCGTCTCAATTTTAACCCCTTGTTCGCGCAAAAAAGCCTGCGCAGCAAAGTAGGGGTTGGCTTTAACTTCAGGAGCCGCGCCGTGGTCTATGACGGTTTCATAAGACTCAGCTCGCCCCAGCAAATAACTGGCAAGCAAGCCAAGGACAAGAATGATCAGGGCGCCAAGCATAAAACCTGTGCGGCGGCTCATACCGTCACTCCCGGCTCAAACAGCTGGCGCCAACTGTTGCACAGTGAATCCTTGGTCGCGGGCGGTGGCAGGCTGTGGCCATAGGCTAGATTTTGCCAGTGGTGGGTCAGTACTTCGCTGAATTGAGTCAGTTCGATTTGCTGCAAGTCCTTAACCAGCCGCAAGACTTCGTTTTCAGTGTGTGCACTTCTCAGGCCTAGCCGGTAATCATGTAGCAAGCGGCTGAGCAGGGCACGGTAAAGCAGACTCAAGGCGGCTCGTGGTTCACTGGCCCAAAGCGTGTCGACTTCGCTGCAGATATCATCAGGCAGGCTTTCCGGGCTGACTTCCAAGCCGAACATCTGGCGCGGCGGGGATTTATTTGTGCGCTGAGGCAGGTTGAAACGACCGGCAAAGGTATTTAACCAATCGCGGTAGCGCCACACGACCCAAACGATAAGAGCGATTATCGCAGCCCAGAGCAAGGCGGCGAAAATTTGGGCCACAGTCTCCATCGACTTCCAAAGTTTAGCCAGCTTGCCCAACCCTGAAATTAGCGACTCAAAGAAATCGGTATTTGGTTGGGGCTGTTTATCGCTGGCGGTCTCTCGCAGGCGCCAGCGGGTGACCGTTTCTGGATTTTTGAACGGGGGTTGAGCCAGTAACTGATTGATGCTTTGTTGCGCTGCATGACTGGTCAACGCCTGTTTTTGCAAACGCTTGGCTTGGGGGCCAAGTGGGTCTTGCGGGGCGCTGATTACTGGACTTTTAGTGACGGAGGTCGCAGGGTTCGATACAGCTGCATCCGGCCGGCCAGTGTCAGCCATCGCTGTGCCTGGCAGTTGGCTGAAGATCAGTCCAATTGCCAGCACTGCGGCATAGGCAATACCGGTCAGGCGTTGGCGCATCTGGCGGAATACCAGTTCAATATCCCAGGCTTCCAGCGCGGTGCGGCGGTTCAAGTACAGGCTAAAACCGCAGGCAACATAGACCGGCTCCCAGACAATCAGCAGCAAGGCATACAAACCGTTCGACAAGTGCTCCAGCCACATCCATTGGTTCTGCTCGGGGGCAATCAAGCTTTGCCAGTTCCAGTCAAGCTCTAGCTGTTGCGGCAGCATCAAGTAGAACAATGTCGCCAGACCAAGGCTCAGGGCAAATTCAACATGTACACCGACCACTGTCAGCCATGTCGCGCCAGCTGTATTTTTGTGTCCCAGCACTGCCAGGCGCTGGTTGCGTGCTGCACCAGATAGCCCTTCAAGTTGCATCACTGGCATATCAAAACTGCGGGTTGTACTGATCCGCCGCCATGTAAGGCTGGCTAATAACTGTGGTTTTAACAGTCGCGGATAGGCTTTTAGGACCTGTTTTAATGTCGGTGTATTGCCAAACAGGCTGTTGGACAAAATATACAGTGGCAACCGTTCATAGGCCGGTTTCAGCCACCAGAATACCAATATGGCGATGCTCGGGTAGTCCCAGAAAACCAGGCACAGCAAGGCAAATATTGGCAGGGTCACCAGTGCCCAGCTGGCCATTAATAACCCGGCATGTCGGCGTGCCAGAAGCACGCCGAGGTCAATGGCTTCCCAACTGCTACGTGGTCGAATCGCGACACTGGCTTCAGTCAGGCGCATGCGCACCTCGGCCAGCAAAGATCAGGTAGCTGAGTACGAGTGCCCAGAGTAATGCGCCCACTGCGTATTTAACATGGGGTGTTGCAAAGGTCTTGGATGACCAGTACGCCTCAATAAACGCGGCAAGTAACAAGAACACCACAACTCCTGCGACCAGGCGAATGCTGTCCGCCGCAGCTAGGCGCAAGGCTTCCATACGGGGTAAACGGCCGGGTGCAAGTAACGCCCAGCCGAGTTTTAAGCCTGCGGCCCCGGCCAGGGCGATGGCCGTTAATTCAAATGCACCGTGGCCAATGACGAAGGACCAAAACGTTTCGCTGTAGCCTATTTGTGTCAGGTGACCGGCTACTGCGCCGATCATGACCCCATTGAACAGCAGGAAGAACAAGCTGCCCAGACCGAACAGTAAGCCGCTGGCGAATGTTTGAAAGGCGATGCCAATGTTGTTCATGATGTAGAAGCCAAACATCATCCAGTTATCCCCGGAGCCGCGCTCACTAAAGCGGCCAAGGCGATGGGCATCAGGGTCATACATGCTTTCCATGCTGGCCACTTGTTGAGGGTCGACCACCGCATAAACCAAATGTGGAAAGCAGTAGACCAGCAAGCCCATCAGCATCAGGCTGCCAAAAAACAGCAGGCTGGCAGCGAGTATAAAGCGCCATTGCGCGCGAACCAGGCGTGGGAAACCACTGATCAGGAAGCCCACCAACTGTGAGCCAATCGTACTGCGATGCCGATAGAACTGTTGGTGGCCGCGCAAGGCTAATTGCTGCAACTGTTCTATTAGGTGATTGCTGTAGCCACGTGCTTGCGCCAATGAGAGTTGCTGGCAGATACGTCGGTAATCAGCAGCAAAGCCTTTGCTGTGCGCGGCATCGGCTTTGCCAACTTTCTCCAGGCCATCAAGTTTGTTGGCAAAGTCTGTCCAGCTGGCTTGGTGATGACTCTCGAACTGGCTCTGTTTCATCGAGGCCCTACCAAACTGTGGGCTATACCGTTGAGGGTCTGTTCCGCTTGTTCCGGCGGAACCTGTAGCGGTTGCGCAATGATGCTTGCCAATTCAGTACGGCGCTCTTTTGATAGGCCGCTGGCGCGCTCAGCGAAACCCAGAATTGCCCTCTGTTCTTTTAAATTAAGCGCAAAGGGCGCACGCACCGCTTGGGCTTCAGGCAGGACGGGGGCAAGTGGTTTTGTTTCGCGGTACACCACCAGAGTGCCTGCGGCTATATCACCCAGGCGCTTGAAGGTTGGGCTATTGAGGCAGCAGAGAATGCCAAAGGTGTAGCCGAAGGGCAGTATGTCGACAAAGCGCAACAGGTTTCGGGTCAGTGAGGCCGGCCAGCCCACAGGCGTGCCATCGTCGTGTACAACCCGTAGGCCCATCCATTGCTTGCCGGGGGAGCGGCCTTGGTTGAGCACTTCAAACCACACCATGTACCACCATGTCACCACAAACAGCAAAATTGTGCCTAAGCCCATCCCTAACTTGCCGAGCATGCTTAACAGCAGGTACATCAAACCCAAGACGACACCGCGAATGATCAAGTCGATGCTATAGGCCAACGCTCGTGGAACCAGTCCGGCCGGGCGCAGGGTTAGATCGATGCCTTCTGGCGTTTCGACGTGATAACGCGTATCCAACAGATCAGCAATGGCATGGTCTGAGGTCTGGCTGGTTGCGCTTTGTTGATGGTTTTCGGTATGCGGCATCGGCTGACTGCGATGAGTAAACCCCGATGCTAGCCAGCGCGAGCCGCTGAGGCAACTGGTCTCGGTATAAACTGTAGATTAAGCCTGCAATCTAAGTAGTGGCTGACAGATTTCGAGGCCAGATCTTTGGCTTGGTAAGAATAGCCGCAGTATTAAGCGATGTTAGACTGCGCAGGCCACTCGCTCAGGACAACACTGTGACTTCAAGTATCTTCTGGTACGACTACGAAACGACCGGTATCGACCCGCGCCGCGATCGCCCTTTACAGGTTGCGGGTATCCGTACCGATGAGCAACTTAACGAGATTGCTGAACCGCTGAATATTTACTGTAAACCCAGTGACGATATTCTGCCCCATCCTGCCGCTTGCATGATTACCGGTATTACCCCGCAAGTGTTGGCTGAAAGGGGGCTTGATGAAGCCGACTTTATGTCTCGGGTGCACGGGCAGTTGTCATTGCCCGGCACCTGTGGTGCGGGCTACAACAGCATCCGTTTCGATGATGAGGTCACGCGCTACAGCTTGTACCGCAACTTCTTTGATCCCTATGCGCGCGAGTGGCAAGGCGGTAATAGTCGTTGGGATTTGATTGACCTGGTCAGAACTGCTTATGCACTACGTCCGGAGGGCATTGTCTGGCCAGAGGTCGAAGGACGGGTCAGCCTTAAGCTGGAGTTGTTAACTGCGGCTAATGGTATCGATCATGGACAGGCCCACGACGCACTGTCTGATGTGCGTGCAACTATTGCTTTGGCGAGGCTCCTGCGCGATAAGCAACCCAAGCTTTATGATTACTTGTATGGCCTGCGCAGCAAATCGAAAGTCCTTGATCAGGTCAAACTACTGAAACCTGTTGTGCATGTTTCTGGGCGTTTTGCGGGTGACCAGCATTATTTGTCAGTTGTGCTGCCATTGGCTTGGCATCCGCGTAACCGTAATGCATTGATCGTTTGCGATTTACAACGTGATCCTAATGCACTGCTCGATGAAACTGCAGATACGCTACGTGAGCGCTTATACACGCGCCATGATGCGTTACCCGACGGCCAGTTGCCGGTTCCACTAAAGCTGCTGCACATTAATCGTTGCCCTGTGATCGCCCCTTTAAGTGTACTGCGCGCTTCTGATATTCAGCGTTTGCAACTCGATTTACCCACTATTCAGGCGCGGGCTGATCAACTTATTGGTGCACAGTCTCAGTGGCAAGCGAAAATGCCTGAGGTGTATCGAGAGGAACAGTTCGGTGCAAGTGATGATCCGGAACAGCAACTTTACGATGGGTTTATCGGCAATCGAGACCGCAGCTTATGTGAGCGCGTGCGAAACGCTGAGCCCGAGCAACTGGCCGCCGAAAGTTGGCCGTTTGATGATGCACGCTTACCCGAACTGTTATTTCGTTATCGTGCGCGCAACCTAGCCTCGAGTCTGGATGCTGATGAACAAGCGCGCTGGCAAGTATTTTGCCAACACCGCTTAACACGGCCCGAATATGGGGCGCCCAATACGGTTGAACAATTTCTTACTGCCATGAGTCAAGTGCTTGCAACGGCGACACCTGACCAACAAAAAGTTCTGCATGAGTGGCAACGCTATGTTGAGCAGCTCGCCATTCAATACAGCCTCGCATAGCCCGTTATGCGGTGTACTTAAGGTGTACTTAAATTGTAGGGCTGCAGCGTTTGAGGTGGGACTGATAGTTAACGGGCTTATATTTTTGTCCGTACCCTTTGCACAGGACACTGATTTTTTCAGGCATAAAAAACGCCGGATTAACCGGCGTTTTTTAAACCACTGAACAACCTGTGGCGCATTAGCCCAGCAAGGTGGCCCAGCTTTCAACTACGTCACTGCCCCACTTGGCTTTCCACTCTTTCAGTGTTTTGTGGTTGCCACCTTTGGTTTCGATGACTTCACCATTGTTCGGGTTCTTGTACTGCTTAACTTTGCGAGCACGTTTGGTGCCGGTGCCTTTGCCAGTTCGTGCGTTTTTGCTGACTTTCGCATCTGGATCAAGCAGCGCGATAATGTCGCGCAGGGATTTTTGATATTCGCCCATCAGCTTGCGCAGTTTGCCTTCAAACTCCAGCTCTTTCTGCAGCTTGTCATCTTGTGACAGGTTCTTCAGGCGCTCTTGCAGTTCTTTGATGGCTTCTTCTGTAGCGCGGTATTCGTTGATCAGCGACATGTTGTGTACCTTGGTTCATTCTGAGGTGACTATGTGCAACTAATAATAGACATGCACTTTTCACAAGTAAACCGGTTTATAAAGAAAGGCGCACTGTTAGAAGTAATTAGTTGTTTCGCCGGGGGCTTAACAGTCGCGCTCGTGAAAAAATAGCGGGCATTTAGTTGACGCCTATATTTAGGCACAAACGTATCAAAAGAGGGCTCATTTTTAGTCGGGCTAAGTGACTGTACGAAGGTTATGCTTGGGTTAAGAATTTTTAATGCATTCAATCACTCAGGGTTAATGCAGTTTTTACTTCCGGTGTCTAAAATGGCCCCCTTTGTACATTTAGCAGGAGCTTTTCATGCGCACTTTTCGGCTGGTTATCGCCTGCCCAGACCGTGTCGGTATCGTGGCCAAGGTTAGTAATTTTCTGGCGACCTATAACGGATGGATTACTGAAGCCAGTCATCATTCTGACAATCAGACTGGCTGGTTTTTTATGCGTCATGAAATCCGTGCGGATTCTTTACCCTTTGATATAGATGGCTTTAAGCAGGCTTTTGGCCCTATCGCGCGTGAGTTTTCGATGGAGTGGCGAGTCACTGATTCGGATCAAAAAAAACGTGTAGTTCTGATGGCGAGCCGTGAGTCGCACTGTCTGGCTGATCTGCTGCACCGTTGGCACAGCGCCGAATTGGATTGCGAAATCCCCTGTGTGATCTCCAATCATAATGACCTGCGCAGTATGGTCGAGTGGCACGGTATCCCGTTTTTCCATGTCCCGGTTGACCCACAAGACAAGCAGCCCGCTTTTGATGAGGTGGCGCGTTTAATTGAAGTGCATCAGGCAGACGTTATTGTGCTGGCGCGTTACATGCAAATATTGCCTGCGCAGTTGTGCCGTGATTACGCGCAACGGGTGATCAACATTCATCACAGCTTCTTGCCGTCATTTGTCGGTGCCAAGCCTTATCACCAGGCTTCGTTGCGTGGGGTCAAGCTAATTGGTGCTACGTCACATTATGTTACCGAAGAGTTGGATGCGGGGCCGATCATTGAACAGGACGTGGTACGGGTCAGTCACCGGGAAAGTATTGAAGAAATGGTTCGCCTAGGTAAGGACGTTGAGAAAATGGTGCTCTCCCGTGGGCTACGCTATCACTTAGGTGACCGGGTTCTGGTGCACGATAACAAGACAGTTGTGTTTGATTGATTGCATTGGATCAGCGGGCGGGACGTAACTAAGGAGTTCGATAATGCTCAAGTCAATTAAGGTGCGTGACTACATGACGACCCATTTGGTGACATTTCGCGCCGAGACCGACTTGTTCACGGCAATAAATCGATTACTTGAGCATCGGATTTCCGGAGCCCCTGTGGTCGACACTCAGGGCCGCTTAATTGGTTTGATTTCTGAAGGCGATTGCTTGCGTGCAACGTTGTCAGGCGCTTATTACGAATCAATTGGCGGTACTGTGGGCGATTATATGAGCCGTGATATCGAGTCCATTAGCCCTGAAACCAGCGTGATCGAAGTTTCTGAACGGTTTTTACAGGGCAAACTTGGACGGATGCCGGTGATTGCAGATGGTCGTTTGATTGGGCAGATAAGTCGCAGCGATGTGTTGCGTGCGGCCAAGGAGTTTGCCCAGCACGAACAGGGCAAGGCCACGCAAGAATAACCTGACGGGGTGCTCACAATGCGTTTGGGCGCAGGCGCCCGAGGAATCGATAATGGCTGATCCACTTGACCGCGCGGTTTCAAAAGCCCCAGCAACCTTGGGCGAAGGCTGCTTGAGCCGGTACGACATTGAACAATTAACGCCTGAAGACGGCGCAGACTTCTCTGCTGCGCAAGCGCTGCTCAAACAGACGCAAAGCCTTGATGACAATGCCCAGACTGAGGCTGAGGATAAATAAGGCTATTGGCCAAATACCACAAAGGGCGCCATATAGGCGCCCCTTGTTTATCCACTGTTGCGTTTAGGTGCGGAAGCTGCCAACCAATTGATTAAGGCGGGTCGCTTGGCGTTCCAAGTCACTGCAGGCGCGCAAGGTCGCCTGAAGGTTCTCGACGCCTTCCTGGTTGAGGGTGTTTATCTCAATGATGTCCATGTTCAGCGACTCGATAACCGAGGTTTGCTCCTCGGTTGCGGTGGCAACTGACTGGTTCATGCCGTCGATCTCACCGATACGTTGAGTGACGCTACCCAGACGTTCACCCGCCTGATTGGCAATCGACACGCTTTCTTCACTGTAGCGCTGGCTCTCAGTCATGGTGGTTACAGACTCGCGTGAGCCAACCTGCAACTCTTCAATCATGCTTTCGATCTCTTGCGCCGACTCCTGCGTGCGATGGGCAAGGTTGCGCACCTCATCGGCGACCACCGCAAAACCACGGCCCGCTTCCCCGGCCCGCGCTGCCTCAATGGCAGCGTTGAGTGCCAGCAAGTTGGTTTGCTGCGAGATACTTTTGATCACCTCAAGTATTTGGCCGATGTTCACGGTTTTGCTGTTCAGCGCTTCAATGTTGCTGCAAGAGGTGCTGATTTTCCCAGACAGGTCATTCATCGCTGCGATGGTGCGCTCCACGACTGAGCGTCCATCTTCGGCTTGCTCGCGGGCATCGGACGCCTGGGTTGAGGCGTCTGCCGCATTGCGTGCGATTTCCTGAGCGGCAGCGCCAAGCTCATTAATGGCTGCGGCGACACTATTGGTGCGACTGGCCTGCTCGTCGGAGTTCAGCATCGAGGAGTTCGACGCGTTAACCACCAGTTTGGCCACTTCGTTAACCTGAGTCGTAGCCGAAGATACTTCACGAATCGAGGTGTGAATCCGCTCAACGAATTGGTTAAACGACTTCGCCATCTCCCCGAACTCGTCGTTGCCGGCGATGGTCAAGCGCTGGGTCAGGTCACCTTCGCCCATGGCGATGTCGCGCATGGCTTTGCCCATGGTATGCAGTGGCTGCATCAGCACCCGCATCAACACGCTCAGCAACAGCATAATCAGCACAACAGCAATAATGGTCGCGATAATGGCCGATGTCCGGAATTCACTGAGCATTGAATAGGCTTTGTCTTTATCGATAGACAGGCCCAGATACCAGTTCACCGAAGGCAAGCCTTTGACCGGCGTGAAACTGATGATGCGCTGCTTGCCGTCGATTTCAACTTCAGTGATGGTATCGCTGATAGCCGGGGCATTGGCTGCGTAGACATCCTTTAGTGATTTCATCACGAGGGATTTGTCAGGGTGCACCAGAATTTGCCCGGAAGAGCTGACTAGGAATGCATAGCCAATACCGCCAAAGTCCAGTGAGTTGATGGTTTCAACCAGGGTTTTCATGCTCAAGTCGCCGCCAACTACGCCTGCATTTGCTGCAGGTGTGGCGATGGTGATGATCAGGCCACCGGTTGCCGCATCCACATAAGGCTCGGTCAGCGTGGTTCCCGCGGTTGCCAATGCGTCTTTGTACCAAGGGCGTGTCCGTGGATCGTAGCCTTCTGGCATTTTGTCATCGGGGCGCATGGCAAAACTGCCATCGGTACCGCCTAAATAGGTAAAGTCAAACGTTGAGGTCAACGCTTTTTGCTCAAGCAAGCCGGTAACTGCGGCAGTATCCGGGTTCTTTGAGATCGACTGTGCAGCACTCTCGACCAGCAAAATTCGACCTGATAACCAGTTTTGAATATTGCTAGCAGTTATATCGCCCATTTCATGAAGATAACTTTCAAGGTCCTCACGGATGGCATTGCGTTGCAGGTAGTCGTTGTACAGGGTGAAAATCGAGAAGGCTGCGACTACAACTAGTGCTGCTGCAATTAGTATTTTATGACTGAATTTCAAATTTGTGCTCATAAACTCTTGCGCCCGTAAGGTACTGAAGCCAGTCTTTGATAAAGGTAGGTGGTAAGTCGCAAACTAGCGGCCTTAGGGAACTTCTGAAAAACAACTGCGCTAGGTATTACAGGGGCAGCCTGGGCTGCGTTAAAAAATGGCTAAAACGCTCATTTAGAACACCTAAAGTCGAGCGCGACCCCGGTCGTTTTTTCGCATTTTTTGCCTTGTTCTCCCTTCGCTTGCTACCTTTTTCAGCGGTTCCTTAGTCGGGTATGTCGGCAATTGGGTCGCAAAGCTTTAATCCAAAGGATGGTAAAAATGGCTCAAGCAAACGAATTAATTCTAGGCGCTGATCTTAAGGGACAACCTGTCGGCCAATCTTTGCGTTTAGCCAATCGTCACGGCTTGATCGCAGGGGCAACGGGCACCGGTAAAACGGTGACATTGCAGCGCTTGATCGAAACCTTTAGTGATGCCGGCGTTGCGGTATTTGCCGCAGACGTAAAGGGCGACCTGTGTGGCATCGGTGCAGTGGGCAACCCGCAAGGCAAGATTGCTGAGCGAATTGCCAGCATGCCGTGGCTCAACTATGTGCCAAAGGCCTGTCCGGTCTCACTCTGGGACATTAACGGTAAAAGTGGTCATCCGCTGCGCACCACCTTGAGTGAAATGGGGCCCTTGCTGCTTGGCTCGCTGCTAGAACTCAGTGACAGCCAGCAAGCCGCACTCTATGCCGCCTTCAAGGTAGCCGATCGCGAAGGTTTGTTGCTGCTTGACCTGAAAGACTTGAAAGCGCTGCTCAATCACCTCAAAGATCATCCTGAAGTACTGGGTGACGATGGTGCGCTCTTCACTAAAACTTCGGGCCAGGCTCTTTTGCGCCGGCTTTCGAGCCTTGAGCAGCAAGGGGCAGAGGCACTGTTTGGTGAGCCAGCTTTGCAACTGGAGGACATTCTTCAGCCTGATGCAGACGGTCATGGGCGGGTGCACTTGTTAGACGCAAGTCGCTTGGTGCATGAAGCACCAAAGGTGTACGCCACTTTCTTGTTGTGGTTGCTGGCAGAGCTTTTCGAGCAACTGCCCGAGCGCGGCGATGCCGATAAGCCGGTGCTGGCGCTATTCTTCGATGAGGCACACCTATTATTTGCCGACACACCCAAAGCCTTGCAAGAACGCTTGGAGCAGGTGGTACGGCTGATTCGCTCTAAAGGTGTTGGCGTGTATTTTGTCACCCAGTCACCGAGTGATTTGCCTGATGACGTTTTAGCCCAACTGGGTCTGCGTATTCAGCACGGCTTACGTGCATTTACCGCTAAAGAGCAGAAGGCGTTGCGCGCAGTTGCCGAGGGTTTCCGCCCGAATCCGGCGTTCGATACGCTCAGTGTACTCACCGAGCTAGGCATCGGTGAGGCGTTAGTCAGCACCATGGAAGAGAAAGGCACGCCGGGTATGGTGAGGCGTGTGTCAATTGCCCCTCCGCAGTCGCGAGTGGGGCCGTTGACTGAAGCTGAGCGTGCTAAGTTGATTTCACAATCGCCGTTGGCTGGACGTTATGACAAACCGATCGACCGCGAGTCGGCCTACGAGTTACTGACAGCGCGCGCTGCGGCAGCTGAGGTTAAGCCAGACGCATCAACACCCGCTAAAACCGCAGGCAAAAGCACAGCGGCCAAAGAAGATGAAAGCTTTGGTGATATGGCAACTGACTTGCTGGGTGGTTTTGCCAGCCAGGCGATGAAAACCGCCGTGCGCCAAGCCGCTAACCAGTTTGGTCGGCAGTTAGTTCGCGGTTTGATGGGGTCTTTATTAGGCAGTAAAAAACGCTGATTTGAACCACGTCTGCCAGTTGGAGGTTAAAAAGCTCTGTCTGGCGGTCGAGGATTCAGGGCTCGGATTTGTCTTCCAGTTCCTTTTCGATCTTTTGTATCTCTTTATCAAAAGCTTGGTCGAGAAGAGAGGCTCTTTTGCGCCATGGCTTGCGTTCCGGTTCAGGTTGAGCGGCGTAGGTTAAAACTTCTCCGCCGTAAACATCCTTGTAACGCTGCGCCTGGCGCTCAAGTTCGGCGCGCAGTTCGTCTTTGGTCACGTTAAATCCCAAGGTTTGTGTTGTATTCTGAAGTGATCACGCGAGTAATGAGCACGCGGTGTCACGGGCTAATGCGTACAGTCTGTTTTAACTCAATACGCAGTGCTGGTTGGGCAACTGCTAATGCGGACGATTAACACAATCGTATAAGCAGGCGTCGACTGGGTTGTCGATCTGCGTTGATTATCGCAATTGGTTAGAGAATGTCCAGTTACTGAAGGATATTTAGCAAACTTTAGCGGTGCGTGTATTCCTGTCTTAGTTTGTGTATTAGTTAAGGCTATTTAGCGTACGGGGTACGGTTGTACAGCGTCCAGGCAGTGTTCTGATGCGCGTAGCCAAGGTTCATTTAAGACTGTCTGACGCCTAAAAGGTTACACCCACATAAAAATTTAACCGGTATTTAATAATTCGTCTGGGTGCGTATATTTTATTGCTTGCGAGCTGCCCGGCCACGGTATTGCTGCTGTTTAAGCGGTGGCGACTTGCTCAGGAAAGGCATGTCGAAAATGACCCCGTTAAAACGACTAGGTCATACACCCCCTTGATGGCGCTTCATGCAGGAGACAGTGATGAAATATTTATGTCTGGTCTACAGCAACGAGCAACAACTACATACCGCCCCTGACAGCCCAAAAGATGAAGAGTGTTGGGCCTACGCTGAAGCGGTGCAGCGCAGTGGGCGGATGCTTGCCGCCGAAGCATTACAACCCGTGCACAGTGCAACAACTGTGCGTATGCGTGGCGGCCAACTTTCAATAACTGATGGGCCATTTGCGGAAACCAAAGAGCAATTGGCCGGATTCTATCTAATTGAAGCCCGCGATCTGAATGAGGCAATTCAAGTCGCTGGCAAAATCCCGGCGGCGCGTGTGGGTTGCGTGGAAGTACGCCCGGTTAGGCAGTTGGACATCTAAAATAAATAACCCCGCAGCAGCGGGGTTATTTATTCATACCGAATGACTGATGCTTAAGGCGTTTGCAGTTTTTTCAAGGCTTCACAGCTGACTTGGTAGTTGGCTTTACAGGCGGCGGTGTACAGGGCAACGGCCTGGTTAGGGTCGCGGGCTACGCCGTGTTCGCCAGTGAAGTAAAGGTTGCCAAGGATGTGCTGCGCCATTGGGTTACCGCCAGCCGCAGACTGGTTCAAGTACTTGAGCATGGCATCGCGGTTGGCAAACGAGGCGTCATCACGACCGGTGTAGAGGTAGGCCAGGCTAACAGCGGCCATTGAGTGGCCTTTGTCAGCCGCTTTTTTCCACCAGATCTCGGCTTGCTTCAGATCTTTGATTGGACGACCGACGAAATAAGCGCTGCCTAATTTGAACTGGCTTTCTACGTCGCCATTTTCTGCGGCTTTACGCAGTTGATCGAACTCGGGATTGACGCTTTGCTCTTGAGTCGTCTCTGGAGTCGTAGCAGGCGCTGTGGTTTCAGTGTCGGTATCTTTGCTGGCGCAACCGCCGAGAAAAAGCAGCGTGCAGAGCAGGGCGGGAAGTGTTGAGCGCACCAGTAAATTGGTTTTCATCATTTTGATTCCTGATTTGACGAGAGCATGCCGCATACGACGGTATGACTATGTGCTGAATGGTTCAAGCCTCAGCGATGGCAAAGGCCCATGTTTGATTGGTTTTCTCGTACCCTCGTCAGGTTTGAACCCTAACGCCAGAGGAGAGTTGCTGTGGCTTACACAGAGACAACAACTCTGTGAATAAGTTGGAAAAACTCTGCATATCTTGGCCTTGTGAAATTTATATAGTAAATTTTCATGAAAATATAAATCAAATAATTCATGAGTCCCTTATGTTCAAGCAGTCCACGCAACATGTCCGCAGCTATTACGCGGCAACCCATCCCGAGCCTCTGCAGTTAAGAGCCACGCTCAATGAATCGATTGATACCGATGTGTTGATCATTGGCGGCGGTTTTAGTGGTCTGCATTGTGCGTTGCGACTGTTGCAGGCTGGTAAGCGCGTTGTCGTGCTGGAAGCCAGCCGGTTGGCGTGGGCGGCGTCAGGGCGTAACGGTGGGCAAGCGTTGCTTGGCTGGTCATGTGATATGCCACCCTTTGAAACGACCCTGGGCTTGAGTGGCGCTCAGCGACTGTGGGGCAGTATGCAGTGGGCCGCAGATGAAATGCGGGCGTTGCCGCAGCGTCACGGGTTCGATATTGATTACCGCCCAGGCAGTTTGTACACCGCGGTATTGGCGAAGCGTGTTGCTCAGCTACACGCGGCTGAGCGTGAGGCCCATGAGAAATGGAGTTCGCCAGGCGTACGTTTTATCGCGGGTGAAGAGCTGCGTGAGTGGATTGGCAGCGAGCGCTATCTGGCTGCGCTCTACGATCCGCAAGGCGCACATATTAATCCGCTTAAGCTTGCCCAAGGTTTAGCGGCGGCGATTGAACAATTAGGCGGACAGATTTTCGAGCAAAGTCAGGTGCTGGACTACCGCCAGGCGGGTGAGGGCTATCTCGCCCGAACGAATAACGCTGAGGTGCGCGCTGATGTGCTTATCCTGGCTTGCAACGCCTATATTGACCAATTGGACCGTCCACTTAGCCGACGCATTTTGCCTGTGGGGTCCTATCAAGTCGCAACCGCACCCTTGTCAGCAGAGCTCGCACAGTCACTATTACCGAAGAACAGCTGTGTCATCGACAACCAGTTTGTACCGGACTACTTTCGCCTCACCCCAGATAATCGGCTTTTGTTCGGGGGTGGCTGCACCTATTTGGGCGGTATTCCTAAGGATGTCGCTGCGGCAACCAGGCCTTATCTTCAGCGGGTATTTCCACAGTTGGCAGGGGTCAAGCTGGACTATGCATGGGGTGGTCATATCGATTGCACCTTGAAGCGCACCCCGGATATTGGCTGTGAGGGTCGCCGATACTGGCTGCAAGGATTTTCCGGGCATGGCGTGCTGCCCACGCTTGCTGGCGCTCGCGCAGTGACTGATGCGATTCTTGGTGATACTGAACTGCTGGAGCTTTATCAGGGGTTGCATAACCCGGCTTTTCCTGGCGGATCGACCTTCGCTGCACCTATCGAAGCGCTGGGCAAGGCCTGGTATCGACTGCGTGATGTCGTGTAACACACCCTTTGAGGAGCTGATATGGACATGCAGGATGAAGTTGAAGGGCTGGCAATACTGATTCGCGATTTGCGCAAGCACAAGAAAGTCAGCCTGGAAGCGCTGGCTGAGCAGGTGGGTCGTTCAGTGGGGTTTCTGTCGCAGGTTGAGCGGGCTATCTCAAAACCAACGGTGGCTGATCTCACCGCCATTTCAGAAGCGTTGGGCGTCTCTACCAGCTACTTTTACAATCTAAGCAAGCCTCGGGAAGTCAGTTGGGTGACTCGCCCAGATGAACGCCGCACCTTGTATTACGCCGGAGATATCACCGATGTGCTGGTCTCGCCAAGCATGTCGGCGGGCTTTTCCATGTTGGAAAGTCATTTGGCACCCGGGGCGAGCAGTGGCGAGGGGCATTTGGATGACAGCTCCGAGCAAGGTGGTTTTGTACTTGAGGGTGAACTGACCATTTGGTTTGATGCTGAGGGCGAACGTCAAGCTGGTCCTGTGACCTTGCGAGCCAATGATGGCTTTCAACTGCCGCCGCACAGCCATTTTCGTTATGCCAATCTCAGCCAGCAGGCGACTCGGGTGCTTTGGGTTTTCAAATGATCGCCAGCCGAGCAAGCTGTTGACGCGTCAAAGGCGGTTTTTTCTTGTTTATACCGTTTGCAAGCGGGGCTGGAACTGCGATGCTTTAGAGCGTTTATGAATTCAATGTGTTGAGGTGCATATGCAGATCAGTTGTGATTTCGACAGTGGCAATATTGAGGTTATTGATGCCAGTAATCCTCAGCGGGTCTTGCTGGAGATTCGCCCTGATCTATGCAGTCATCACTTCCAGTGGTTTCACTTCAAAGTGGATGGCCTTACCCCTGGCCGGCCGATTGGTTTCAGCCTGATCAATGCCCATCACTCCGCCTACAGCCACGCTTGGAGTGGTTACGACACCGCGGCATCCTATGATCAGAAAAAGTGGTTCAGGGTGCCGAGTCGCTTTCAGGATGGCGCGCTCGACTTTGAACTAGCGCCCCATCAACCGCAGATATGGTTTGCCTATTTTGAGCCCTACAGCCGTGAGCGCCACGATCAACTAATCGCCACTGCCGTTGCTGATGCTGGGGCAGAGGTCATCGCAACGGGCAAAAGTATTGAAGGGCGCGACATTCAGTTGCTAAAGGTCAGTCGCAACCCTAATGCGCAGCGCAAGGTCTGGATTATTGCTCAACAGCATCCCGGCGAGCATATGGCTGAGTGGTATATGGAAGGCGTGATTGAGCGCCTGCAAAACAGTGAAGACGCTAAGCTCAATCACTTGTTAGCGCACGCTGATTTATACCTGGTGCCGAATATGAACCCAGACGGTGCTTACCGTGGGCATTTGCGCACCAATGCCGCGGGTCAGGACCTCAACCGGGCTTGGCAGTCGGCCAGTGAAGAACAAAGCCCAGAGGTGTATTTCGTTCAGCAGCAGATGCGCAAGATTGGAGTCGACCTGTTTCTGGATATCCACGGCGATGAAGAAATTCCCCATGTGTTCACCGCTGGCTGTGAGGGTAATCCCGGGTATGGCCCGCGCCTTGAAACGCTCGAGAACGATTTTCGCGACCGTTTGATCGCCAGTGGTGCTGAGTTTCAGACCCGCTTTGGTTATCCACGCAGCGAGCCAGGTAAAGCCAACACCACCCTGGCGTGCAATTCCGTGGGAATGGAGTTTGATTGCCTGGCGTTTACCATCGAGATGCCTTTTAAAGATCACAATGATACGCCGTGCCCACGCACGGGTTGGAATGGCCAGCGTTCGGCGCAACTGGGTAAAGATGTGCTCAGTGTGATCGCCGATATGGTTGAACACTTGCGTTAAGAGTCGAACATAGTTTGTAACGCTCGCGGTGAGGTTTTGCTGAACCCTTTATTCACTGGATGGGTCGCAGTTGTTTGCCTTCATAGGTGCAGCTGATATCAAGGACTGCAGATGCTCAGCGTTAACCTTGGGCCGTTGAATATGTCAGCGGCACATTTGTTGTTATTAACCAGTCTTTTTGTCGCCACGCTGGTTGGCTGGTGGGTGGGGCGTAACGCCAAGAGCAATCCCGAAAACCGTCTCTTTATGATGTTCTTGGTTGGCATTCTGGGTGCGCGCTGCGCCTTTGTAGTGCGTTACTTTGAGCACTTTCAGAATGATTTGTGGCAGGTGATCGATCTGCGCGACGGCGGTTTTATTGCGTGGCCTGGCGTCTTGCTGGCACTGGCATTGGGTGTGTATTTTCTGATCAAGCAGCCGTCGATGCGCCGGCCACTGAGTATTGCGCTGGTCGCGGGGCTGTTAGTCTGGGGTTCAGGAACAGCACTGATGCGTGCGCTGGAGCAGGGCACGCGATTACCGCAGGTAGCGCTGAAGACGCTGGACGGCAAAGACGTCGATCTGAGTGCCTATGTGGGCAAACCGCTGGTGGTCAACCTTTGGGCGACCTGGTGTCCACCTTGTCGGCGGGAGATGCCGGTGTTGGCTGCGGCGCAAAAGCGCCATGCTGAAGTGACCTTTTTATTCGTCAATCAAGGCGAAGGTCAGGATGAAATCAGTCGATTCCTGCAGGTCGGTCAGCTCAATATGAGCAATGTATTACTGGATAGTCGCGCAGTACTTGGGCCACTGGTTGGCTCACGCGCGCTGCCGACTACGGTGTTTTACGACGCACAGGGGCGGCAGATTGGCAGTCACTTGGGTGAGTTGTCGGAGGCCAGTTTGTCGCAAGTACTAGAGCTGTTTAGAAAGGATGATAAACAATGATTAACGTTTCCCGTGGGTTGGTTCTGGCGCTTTTGAGCGCCGGGGCTCTAAGCCTGCACGCCGAAGAATGGCCAGCACCGATCAAAGCTGTAGAGGCCCGCGGCGCTGAGGTGGTCGGCAAGTTTGATGCCCCCGGTGGCATGCAGGGATTTGCGGCTAAATATAATGGTCAGGCCATGGCGCTGTACTTGATGCCCGATGGTAAGCACGTCCTGCTCGGCACCTTACTGGATGAGCAGGGCGCTGACCTCAGCGAGGCACCGCTGGAGAAATTGGTGTATCAGCCGATGGCCAAGGAAATGTGGGCACGCATGGAGAAAAGCCATTGGGTGGCGGATGGTAAAGCCGATGCGCCAAGGGTGGTTTATGTGTTCAGCGACCCGAACTGTCCGTACTGCACAATGTTCTGGAAGCAGTCGCGCCCTTGGGTTGAGTCCGGAAAGGTGCAACTTCGGCACATCATGGTCGGCATCATTCGCGAGGACAGCGAAGGCAAGGCCGCGGCAATACTCACGGCCAAGTCGCCTGAAAGTGCGCTTCATGAGCATGAGTCAGCGGGTCAGTCCAGCTCACTTAAGCCGTTGAAAACCATTCCAGCAGAGATCCAAAAGCAGCTCGACAATAATGTCGCCTTAATGGGCGAGCTAGGCGGCCAAGCGACTCCGGCGATTTTTTATCTGGATAAAAACGGGCGCATGCAGCAACAGCAGGGTGCGCCACGCCCCGATGCCTTAAAGGCGATTATGGGCGAAGCGCAGTAACAACAGGCTGACCACTCAGGCACAAAAAAGCCCGTATCGTGACATACGGGCTTTTTTGCTATTGCCTGGTCGATCAGCCGCGGTAGTAGCGCTGTTCTACAAACGGCGTTTTGGCCACTTTCATTGGCACGCGCTTGCCGCGAACGATTGCCCAGACATCGCTGCCCACCGGCACATGGCTGGCTTGTACGTAACCCATGGCGACCGGCGCACCCAGTGTTGGGCCGAAACCGCCGCTGGTGACTGTGCCGATGGTGTTGCCATCCGCATCGACAATTTCAGCGCCTTCACGCACAGGTACACGCTCTTGCGGCAGCAGGCCAACGCGCTTGCTGGCAACGCCAGCTTGCTGTTGGGCGAAGATATGTTCTGCGCCCGGGAAGCCGCCAGCGCGAGCACCGTCGGCGCGGCGTGGCTTGGACATGGCCCAGAGCAGGCTGGCCTCGATGGGTGTGGTGCTGGTGCTCATGTCGTGGCCGTACAGGCACAGGCCGGCCTCTAGGCGCAGTGAGTCGCGGGCACCGAGGCCAATCGCCTCGACTTCTGGCTCAGCCAACAGGCTGCGCGCCAGGGTCTCAGCGTTTTCATTGGGTACTGAGATTTCATAGCCATCTTCGCCGGTATAGCCAGAGCGGCTGACGAAGCAGTCAACACCGAGCAGGCGCACCTGGGTGAATTGCATAAAGGTCATCTTCGCGACTTCTGGTGCGAGACGGCTAAGTACGTCAACTGCTTTCGGGCCTTGCAGGGCTAGCAGAGCGCGTGACTCAAACAGGCTTTCAATCTCGCACTGCTCACCAATGTGCTTGCGCAGGTGGGCCAGATCTTGATCCTTGCAGGCGGCGTTGACCACCAAGAACAGGGTGTCATCACCGAGGTTGGCGACCATTAAGTCGTCAAGGATGCAGCCGTTTTCATCCGTAAACATGGCGTAGCGCTGCATGCCAACGGGCAGGTCGATGATGTCAACCGGGACCAGAGTTTCCAGCGCCTTAGCTGCATTGGCCCCCCTTAGAACAAGCTGGCCCATGTGCGATACATCAAACAAACCGGCTTGATCCCGCGTTTGCAAATGCTCTTTCATGACGCCGAGTGGATATTGCACCGGCATGTCATAGCCAGCGAACGGCACCATGCGTGCGCCCAACTCAAGGTGCAGCGCGTGCAATGGGGTTTTTGCGAGGGTTTCGGTAGTCATGCAGGTCTCCTTGGTATTCTTTTCGCTGCGCGCCTGTTGAGCGTGCAGCGCTCAATCAGCATTCAATAATGTTTACGGCCAAACCGCCGCGAGCGGTTTCTTTGTACTTACTTTTCATGTCAGCACCAGTCTGGCGCATGGTCCGAATCACTTTATCCAGTGAGATGAAGTGATGACCGTCGCCACGCAGTGCCATGCGCACTGCATTGATAGCTTTAACCGAGCCCATCGCGTTACGTTCAATGCAGGGAACCTGGACCAATCCGCCGACGGGGTCGCAGGTCAGGCCGAGGTTGTGCTCCATACCGATTTCGGCGGCGTTTTCAACTTGCTGTACGCTGCCGCCCAGCACTTCACATAAAGCCCCCGCAGCCATAGAGCAAGCGACGCCCACTTCGCCCTGACAACCGACTTCAGCGCCGGAGATCGAGGCATTTTCTTTGTAGAGGATACCGATTGCTGCCGCCGTGAGCAGAAAACGCACCACGCCATCGTCGTTGGCACCGCTGATAAAGCGTGTGTAGTAATGCAGTACCGCGGGGATGATGCCAGCTGCGCCATTGGTGGGGGCGGTGACAACGCGTCCGCCACTGGCGTTTTCTTCATTGACCGCCAAGGCATAAAGGTTGACCCAATCCAGCACGCTGAGTGCATCGCGCATGTTGGCTTCTGGGTTTTTGCAAAGCTGGCGATAAAGGGCTGCTGCGCGGCGTTTAACCTTTAGGCCGCCGGGCATGATGCCTTCGTTGTTACAGCCTGCGGTGACGCAATCTTGCATCACCTGCCAGATATTGAGCAGGCGTTCACGGGTTTCTGCTTCCGGTCGCCAAGCCGCCTCATTGGCGAGCATGACTTGGCTAACTGACAGGTTGTGCTCAGCGCAGTGCGCCAGCAGCTGTTTACCGGTCGTGAAGGGGTAGGGCAGTTTGGTTTGGTCTTCGACGATACGGTCGGCACCGGCGGCTTCATCGTCCACCACAAAGCCGCCGCCTACTGAGTAGTATTCACGGCTGCGGGTTTGTAAGCCTGCCTGATCAAAGGCACGGAAGATCATGCCGTTGGGATGAAAGGGCAAGGGTTTGCGAATCATTGCCAAGTGTTCTTTTTCGACGAAATTAATCGTTTTTTCGCCGAGTAAATCAATTTTCTTAGCAGCTCGAATAGCCTTCAGGCGCTCATCAATTGTGCGGGTGTCGACGCTGTCGGGTTGTTCGCCAAGCAGGCCGAGCAACACGGCCTTGTCGCTGCCGTGGCCTTTGCCGGTCGCGCCAAGGGAGCCATAGAGTTCCACATTAACCCGCTCGGTGCTGGCCAACAGGTCATCGCGGCGCAAGCCTTCGACAAAGCGTGCAGCCGCGCGCATCGGTCCAACGGTGTGTGAGCTGGAAGGACCGATACCTATTTTGAACAAGTCAAAAACACTGAGAGACATAAAACCTCGGTTATCTGCGGTCTGCGCGGGTCGCGCCAGACCGCATCTGGAGTTGCTGGTAACACACCCTGTATGGCGTCTTACTTATTCAGCGTAGACCGGGAAGGTCTTGCAGAAATCACTTACCTGACCCCGTACACGTTCGATGACTGCAGGGTTGTCCAGTTCATCGAGAATGTCGCAAATCCAGCCAGCCAGTTCACGGCACTCGCCTTCTTTGAAGCCGCGTGTGGTCACCGCCGGGGTGCCAATGCGGATGCCAGAGGTGACAAATGGTGACTGAGGATCGTTAGGCACCGCGTTCTTGTTAACAGTGATGTGTGCTGCACCCAAGGCCGCATCGGCAGCTTTGCCTGTCAGGCCCTGCTTGATCAGGCTGAGCAGGAACAGGTGGTTATCAGTGCCGCCAGAAACCACTTCAAAGCCGCGACCGATAAACACTTCGGCCATGGCCTGGGCGTTGTTGATCACTTGCTGTTGATAGGTTTTGAAGCCTGGCTCCATGGCTTCTTTGAAGCACACTGCTTTGCCAGCGATAACGTGCATCAACGGGCCACCTTGGCTGCCAGGGAAGACTGCCGAGTTAAGCTTCTTCTCGATCTCTTCGTTGGCCTTGGCCAGAATCAAGCCGCCACGTGGGCCGCGCAAGGTTTTGTGGGTCGTGGTGGTGACCACATCAGCGTACTGCATTGGATTGGGATACAAACCAGCAGCCACTAACCCGGCAACATGGGCCATGTCGACAAACAGGTACGCACCTACTTTGTCGGCGATTTCGCGGAAGCGGGCGAAATCCAGTGTGCGTGAGTAAGCCGAGAAACCGGCAACAATCATCTTTGGCTTGTGCTCAAGGGCCAGGCGCTCGACTTCGGCGTAATCAATCAGACCTTGTTCGTCGATGCCGTACTGCACGGCGTTGTAAAGCTTGCCCGAGGAGCTGACTTTGGCACCGTGGGTGAGGTGACCGCCATGGGCCAAACTCATGCCTAGAATGGTGTCGCCCGCTTGCAGCAGTGCCAGGTACACCGCCGAGTTGGCGGATGAACCTGAGTGAGGTTGGACGTTGGCATAGTCAGCGCCGAACAGCTGCTTGGCGCGCTCGATTGCCAGGCTTTCAACTACATCCACGTGCTCACAGCCGCCGTAATAACGCTTGCCCGGATAACCTTCGGCGTATTTGTTAGTCAGGCCGCTGCCCTGGGCTTCCATCACCGCTGGGCTGGTGTAGTTTTCTGAGGCGATCAGCTCAATGTGATCTTCCTGGCGGCGGTCTTCTGCATTCAGTGCGCGTGCCAGTGCTGGATCGTATTCGTTCAGGGTCAGGCTTTTGTAGAACATTGCGGCTGTCCTTAAAGTCGGGCGCGAGCGCTTATCGCTCGCGCATATTGAATTAACGCTGCAGCGATTCGACGCTGCGTTTAACGATGTCCGGGTTGAAGTGATCGCGAGTCAGCTTGACCACAATAGGGCTCAACAGTAATAGCGAGAGCAGGTTGGGCAGGGCCATCAAACCATTGAGGGTGTCAGCCAGCAGCCAAGCAAAGTCGAGTTGGGCGATAGCGCCAAATGGCACGGCTAGCACCCAGATAATGCGAAACGGCTTGATCGCTTTAGTGCCGACCATAAATTCCCAGCAACGCTCGCCAAAGTAGCTCCAGCCAAGAATAGTGGTGAAGGCAAAAACCACCAGCGCGATACTCAGGAATGCACCACCAAAACCAGGCATTGCTGACTCAAAGGCCGATGCTGAAAGGGCTGCGCCACTGATGCCGCTGGTCCAGACGCCCGAGCAGATGATGGCAAGGCCAGTCATGGTGCAGATCACCAAGGTGTCGATAAAGGTGCCGAGCATGCCGATCATGCCGGAGCGAACAGGGCTGTTGGTGGTGCCAGCTGCTTGGGCGATACCAGCAGTGCCCAAACCGGCTTCGTTGGAGAAAATACCGCGCGCGACGCCAAAGCGGATGGCCGCCATGACGGCTGCCCCGGCAAAACCACCGGTGGCTGCTGCAGGGCTGAAAGCGTAAGTGAAAATCTGGTTGAAGGCGTTGGGGATCTGATCGGCAAACACCACCAACACCACGATGGAGGCGATGATGTAAGCGATGCACATAAATGGCACGAGTGCAGCCGCCACAACACCGATGCGCTTGATGCCACCGAGGATAACCAGGCCGACTGCGACCATGCTGACAACCCCAGTTACCCACAACGGCACATTGAAGGTGCTCTCGAGGGCATGGGCCATGCTGTTGACCTGAACCATGTTGCCGATGCCAAAGCCTGCCAGACCGCCAAAGATGGCGAATGCAGTACCCAGCCATAGCCACTTTTGGCCAAGACCATTTTTGATCGCGTACATCGGGCCGCCGACATGCTCGCCGCGCTCATCTTTCTCGCGGTAGTGAACCGCCAGCACCACTTCGCAGTACTTGGTTGCCATGCCGACCAGAGCGGTGCACCACATCCAGAACAGCGCGCCGGGGCCACCCAGGAATATAGCGGTGGCCACGCCGGCAATATTACCGGTACCTACAGTTGCCGCCAGGCACGTCATCAGTGCTTGAAACGGACTGATTTCGCCGCTGGCGTCGTCGTCTTTCTTGCGGCCTTGCCACATCAGGCTGAAGCCCGCGCCAATCTTGCTGATCGGCATAAACTTCAGGCGTAGCATCAGGAACAGGCCTGCGCCGAGAATCGCCACCAGCATAGGTGGGCCCCAGACGAGTCCGTTTATTGAGTTAACTAATGTGTTGAGAAATTCCATGGAACGCACCTTTTTGTTGTTGTTAGCGTCAGGGGTAGCCTGCGCTCGATAGGGGCTGTTTGCAGTGGTATTGCGATTGGAATGTGCTGCTTTTATAGGTTTTACAGTTGTGTTCAGACGCTGAGTTTTGCTGCATGCCTGATTGCGGGTCTGCATTCAGGTGTTGGTTGCCGTCATGGTTAATGACGGCAATCCTCCTGGCCCGTGATAAACGCACCAGGTTTGAATAATTGGGGCAAACGCCCGCAACCCGTGCGGGCGTTTGTCGGGTGACGTTTTAGGCGTCTTGGTACGCTTCAATCGACGGGCAAGCGCAAATCAGGTTGCGATCACCAAACACGTTGTCGACTCGGCCAACCGGTGGCCAGTACTTACCGTCGATAAGTGAGGCAACCGGGTAAACGGCCTGCTCACGGCTGTAGCTGTGCGTCCACTCACCCACCAGTTCAAGGGCGGTGTGCGGGGCGTTTTTCAGCGGGTTGTTTTCTTTGTCGAGGTCGCCGCGTTCCACTGCACGAATTTCGTCACGAATGGCGATCATCGCGTCACAGAAGCGGTCCAGCTCTTCTTTCGATTCACTTTCAGTCGGCTCGATCATCAAGGTGCCCGCAACCGGGAAGGACATGGTTGGCGCGTGGAAACCGAAGTCGATCAGGCGCTTGGCCACGTCATCAACGCTGATACCGCTGGCGTCTTTGATCGGGCGGATATCCAGAATGCACTCGTGAGCCACCAGACCATTGGTGCCGCTGTAGAGCACTGGGTAGTGTTCTTCAAGGCGACGGGCGATGTAGTTGGCGTTAAGAATAGCCAACTGCGATGCGCGCTTGAGGCCTTCGCCGCCCATCATGCTGATGTACATCCAGGTGATCGGCAGAATGCTCGCGCTGCCAAATGGCGCTGCGCTGACCGCACCTTCTTTGCGCGCCATGTTGGCGTGGCCCGGCAGGAACGGAATCAAGTGCTCCTTGACGCCGATAGGGCCAACACCTGGGCCGCCGCCGCCGTGCGGGATGCAGAAGGTTTTGTGCAGGTTAAGGTGCGATACGTCGCCGCCGAACTGACCCGGGGCACAAAGGCCGACCATGGCGTTCATGTTGGCGCCGTCGATGTAAACCTGGCCACCGTTGTCGTGGATGATCTGGGCGATCTCGCGGATGCCTTCTTCAAACACGCCGTGGGTCGACGGATAGGTGATCATCAGTGCCGCGAGGCGATCTTTATGTTCGATAGCCTTGGCGCGCAAGTCTTCGATATCGACGTTGCCACGGGCATCACATGCGGTCACCACGACGCGCATACCAACCATGCTCGCGGTCGCAGGGTTAGTACCGTGAGCCGATTGTGGGATCAGGCAGATATCACGCTGATCGTCGCCACGGCTGATGTGGTAGGCACGAATTGCCAGCAGCCCGGCGTACTCACCTTGGGAACCGGCATTGGGTTGCAGAGACACACCGTCATAACCGGTCGCCGCGCAAAGCATGGCTTCCAGTTCATCGGTCAGTTGCTGGTAGCCCTGGCTTTGCTCGGCTGGAGCAAATGGGTGCAGGTTGCCAAATTCAGCCCAGGTCACCGGGATCATTTCGCTGGCTGCGTTGAGCTTCATGGTGCAAGAACCCAGCGGGATCATGCTGCGATCCAGTGCCAGGTCTTTGTCAGCCAGCTTGCGCAGGTAGCGCATCAGCTCGGTTTCCGAGTGATAACGGTTGAACACCGGGTGGCTAAGGATGGCTGACTGGCGCAGCAGTGCTTGCGGCAAACGACTCGCCACAGCTTTAGCCAGTTCAGCGAAGTTTGGCAGGCTGTTGCCCGGCTCGGCGAAGACTTGCCAAAGGCTTTCGATAGCGGCTTGGTCAGTGGTTTCGTCGAACGACACGCCCACACGCTGAGCATCGACTTCACGCAGGTTGATCGACAGTTCACGCGCATGCTTGTGCATGGCTGCTGTACGGTCACCGGTAGCGATGGTCAGGGTGTCGAAGAAGTTTTCTTGCTCAACAGCCAAGCCCAGCTTAGCCAAGCCTTGAGCAAAGATTGCAGTCATCTGGTGCACGCGCTTGGCAATGCGGGTCAAGCCTTGTGGGCCGTGGTAGACCGCATACATGCTGGCGATGTTGGCCAGCAGAACCTGGGCTGTACAGATGTTACTCGTGGCCTTTTCGCGACGGATATGTTGCTCGCGAGTTTGCATGGCCAAACGCAGGGCTGGCTTGCCGAAACGGTCTACCGAAACACCGACCAGACGGCCCGGCATGTCACGCTTGAAGCTGTCACGGGTGGCGAAATAAGCCGCGTGTGGGCCACCGAAACCCAGTGGTACGCCGAAACGCTGAGCGCTGCCCAAGGCAACGTCTGCGCCGAATTCGCCTGGAGGCGTCAGCAGGGTCAGGGCGAGCAAATCAGCGGCCACTGCAACCAACGCATTGGCAGCGTGGAAGCGTTCAACCAATTCACGGTAATCAAAGATGTCGCCATTGCTGGCCGGGTATTGCAGCAGGGCACCAAAGTAGGCGCTGGCATCAGTGATTTCAGCTTCGTCACCGACAACAACTTCGATATCCAGTGGCTCAGCACGGGTACGCAAGACGTCGAGGGTTTGCGGGTGGCAGTGCTTGGATGCAAAGAAGCTGTTGCTGGCTTTGTTCTTCGACAAACGCTTACAGAATGTCATCGCTTCGGCGGCAGCCGTGGCTTCGTCGAGTAGCGAGGCGTTAGCGATTGGCAAGCCGGATAGGTCGCTGACCAGGGTTTGGAAGTTAAGCAGCGCTTCCAGGCGACCTTGGGAGATCTCTGGCTGGTAAGGGGTGTAGGCGGTGTACCAGGCTGGGTTTTCCAACAGGTTACGCAGAATCGGCGATGGCGTATGGGTGCCGTAATAGCCCTGACCAATAAAGGTCTTGAACTGCTGATTCTTGGCGGCGATGGTTTTGATCTTGGCCAGTGCATCGGCTTCGCTCATGCCTGGAGTCTGCCCCAGTACGCTGGTGCCTTTGATGCTCTCAGGGATAACGCTGGCGCTCAGTGCTTCGAGCGAGTCATAGCCAAGCTGCTTGAGCATGGCATCGGTGTCAGCGTCGCGTGGGCCGATATGGCGTGCGATAAATTCGTTTTCGGTCGTCAGGTCAGTCATCAGCTAGCCTCAGGCGTCAGCGTTGGCGTTAAGCAGGCGATCGTAAGCAGCCTGGTCGAGCAGGTCATTGATGGCGCTTGGGTTTGCAGGGCGGAAACGGAAGAACCAGCCTTTACCCAGTGGGTCTTCGTTGACCAGTTCAGGGCTGGCTTCGAGGTCGGTATTGATTTCTACCACTTCGCCGTCCAGCGGCATGGTGATATTGCTGGCGGCTTTAACTGACTCCAGCACCGCAACCTCAGCTTCAGCGCTGTAGCTTTGCGCTTCCGGCAATTGCACGAATACCACGTCACCCAGTGCTTCTTGGGCAAAGGCGGTGATGCCAACGGTTACCAGGCCATCTGCTTCTTGACGCAGCCATTCGTGCTCGACGGTAAAACGCAATTCGCTCATGTGAACTCCTCAAGTGACAGTCTCGCCTTTTTCTTGTGCAGGCGATGATCCAGTGCTCGCGATTAGCGGGCGTGTTGTGGAACAGTCTGCAAGGTGAGTGCCATTGGCAATATAGCCAGTAAAATCAATGGTTTGATTGGTTATTTCGGTATTTTACCGACTTGCTTTGTATTGAAATCAATACGGTGTATTTGGGCCTTGCGCCAGCAATGCTTGGGAGGCCAGATATAGCGCAAGCTGATGCGTTTGTATCGATTTGAATACGGCGTACCGATTTGAATACGCCTGTGTTGTGTCGATAACCGGGCTTCTACTTACGTGCTACCTCAAAGGCTAGGGCCGCAGCTGCTGGGCGGTTTTAGAGGCTTTTTTATTGTTGGCCATCAGTCGGCTTTATTGAGCTTTATAACAGGCGCAATAGGCGGTAGCGTCCTAAGCTACAGGCTCAACAACAATAACTATGAGTGGTCATGAGCGCATACGCATGTTCTGCTGACGTGGCACTTCCAGTCAGCGCCAAAACCACATTACCTAAAATGCCGCTTGGGCACGTTAACCGATCGCAGTTACAGCAGCGGCTGTTGGCTGAGACTTGTCGTGTGCGCTTATTAATTGCGCCAGCAGGTTTTGGAAAGTCAATCTTGTTGGCTGACTGCATTCGCGACTGCCCAGCTGATCGAACAGTGCTTTGGCTTAATTGCGCCGGTGCGCCATGGAGCAGAGCCGATCTATGTCAGCAGTTGTGCAGCGCCCTTGGTTATTCCCGTGAGCTTACAGAGCACCAGCTGCAGCGTGCGCTTAGCACTGAATCTCGCAAGTTATGGATCATTCTTGACGACTATGCACGTGAACCCAATGAGTTGCTGGATAACTGCCTTGATCGTCTGATCGGCAGTGCCTCTGATTCTATTTGCTGGTGGTTGAGTAGTCGGCGGCGACCGCAATGTAATCTTCCCCGGTTGCTGCTTGAGGGCGACTTGTTCGAAATCGGCAGCAAAGAATTAGCCTTTAGTTACGAAGAACTGTGCAAGTGGCTGCGCAATATCGACGCCACTAACCCGCCCTATGCAGAGCAACTATTTGAGCGGTGTGCCGGTTGGCCTGCGGCCATGCGGTTGTTGCATTTGACTGCGCGCAATTCGCGCCTTGTAAGCGCCCATGCGCCAAGTGGTAGTAGCGTATTGCTCGATTATATCGAGCATGAAGTCTTCGCGGGGCTGGATCTGGAGTTGCGTCAGGCGCTTGTGCAACTGGCGCAGTTTTCACGTTTTAACGCCGAGTTGTGTGAGCACGTATTTGGACTGGGGCAGGGCGCAAAAAGGCTGCAAGCGCTGCGCGCCCGTGGTCTGTTTATCCAGCCGATGGATGATCAGAACCAATGGTTTCAATTGTATCCACCGCTGGTGATGCAGCTACGCCACAGTTCACTTAATGTTTCTATAAGCGCTATCCATGAGCGTGCTGGCCGGTGGTTTGCCGCCAATGGTGATATTCCTTCAGCCGTTGAGCATGCACTGAAAGCGGGTCAGCTTGAGGTTGCGGCAAGTTTTCTCGAGCGTGTTACCGAGGAAAATCTACTTCAGGGCAAAGACCTTGGCTTGATCCTGCGGTGGCGTGCGGACTTGCCAGAAGACTTGTTGATGAGCACGCCAAGGCTCGTGGTGTTGAACACCTGGATATTGCTACTGGCGGGGCGTTTGGACGAGGCAAGCCATTGCGCCGCCGCGCTGGGAAGGTTCCAGCCACAACCCGACCCTTCGCACACCACCGAACTGTTCGCGCAATGGCAAGCGTTAAAAGGTGTTGAAGCCTGTTTGCGGGTACGCAGTGAACAGGCCATTCAGCATCTGCAGCAGGCACTTCAATACCTACCGGAATGTGCTTGGGCGCAAGCCCTCATGTGCCGCTCGGTGCTGACTCAGATAGCCATTGGTGAGGGCCGGCTCGATGAGGCTCAGCGGTTGAGTCATGAGGCGCTCAAGGTCGCCAGAAGTCATGGCAGTGCTGTGTTTGAAGCGTTACTTGAACTTGATCACGCCTTACTGCTTGAAGTGCGCGGCGAGTTTATTCGCGCCCAGGCGTTGTTAGGGCGAGTGCGCGATCACTACCAGTATCAAGCATTGCGTAACACGCCGGTATGGGGGCGTATTCACCTGCGACTAGGGCGGCTGGCAATTCGCCAAGGCCAGTTTGAGCATGCACGCTGCTTTTTGCACACCGCCATGAGTGAGGCGCTTGGCTACGGTGATCCGGGTGCCTTCTACAGTTATCTGGCAATAGCTGAGTTGGCAGCCTGCGAGGATGATATTGCCGGTGCTTTTGCGTTGCTTGCTGAGGCTGAGCGGCTCATGCAGCGCCAGCGCGTGGCCGACACCCTGTACCGGGGGGTATTGTTGTTAGCCAGCAGTCAGTTGTGGATAAGCCAGGGCCACAATGAGCGTGCGCGCGAGGCGCTTACCCGAGTGCTTGAGTACCACAAGCGCGAGCAAGCCATGCTGCCCCCGCAGTACTATCCGGAGCTCATTGTGCGGCTGCGCTATTCACTCTTGAACATCGACTTGAGTGAAGGTCGGGATGTACGTGAACCCTTGCGAATCCTGCTCAATGAGATGATTGAGCAGGGGCGATTAGCCCTGGCTTGTGAGCTTTGGTCGATGCTAAGTCGCGCGTGTGAAGTGATGGGTGACGCCGAAGGCGAGGTCGATACCCGCACTCAACTACAAGCACTTGCAGAGCGTTTGAACTACCAGCGCTTGTGGTCCCAGCGAGGCGAAGATGTTGCCATGGCAGACGTTGTCAGCAGCAGTGCAGATACCTTGTTGAGTCGTCGCGAACTCGCGGTGCTGGGGTTGATTGCCAAGGGGTGTTCCAATCAAGAAGTGGCGGATCAACTGTTCATCTCGCTGCACACGGTGAAAACCCATGCGCGCCGCATCAATGGCAAGCTCGGTGTGGCACGCCGTACCCAAGCGGTTGCCAGTGCCAAAGCTCAGGGGCTGTTGTAGCCAGGGGTTAATGCAGCGGTTGGACATGACCCAGTTGGCGCAGGCGCTGGCTAAGTGCTAACTGCTCAGTGCTGGCATCGCTAAGCATCAGGGCGCGTTCAATATCAAAACGCTCACCTTGTGGGCACGCCAGCTTTTGATAAATATCGGCGCGGGCCAAGTGGTCGCCAGCAGTGGGCGGGCCAAGCTTTAGCACCCGCTCTGCATCTTTTAGCGCGGCCAGGTAATCATCATCCTGTACATGCAAGTGGCGCAGATTGCGCGACATTCGCTGGATGATACTTTGCGCGTCACTGGCTGCCAGATGTTCTGCATGCAACTCCCTGTTGTTGCCAAAGTAGCGTATCAGCAGGGCGCGGCAATCCTGAGTGTACAAGCGGCGGCCGCTGCAAGGGTCGAGCATATGGTCAGCACCCGGCACGCGGACTAAAAAGTGCCCCGGAAAGCTCACGCCTTGCAGGGGAATATCGAGCTGTTGGGCAAGTTCCAGAGCGATTATCGCCAATGCCAGAGGTTGACCCCGGCGACGGCGCATCACCAGATGCAGCAGGCTGGCTTGGGGGCGTAGTGGTGCGCTTTCATCTTCGTGAAAATCAAGGTCATTCAGGCAGCGCAGCAGCGGCATCGCCAATTGCGCTGCGGGCAGATGTGGTAGCCGCGACCTGACCTGATGCAGCAGCTCATTAAGCTCGGCGAGTGTGTCGCCAGGCTGCACGCTTGAATCATGTTCAGCGGCAAGCCACAGCGCTGCCTCAAACAATGCAGGCGGGCTTTGTGCAAGACAAGCAAAGCAGCGTTCGCGTGGGCTCATGGCATACCTCTGATATGCCATTTGTAACCCTGTTGTGGCACGGCGTCCAGTACCCAAAGGTTAAATTTGCACCCCGGTATCACGCCAAGTGACGGTGTTGCTTATGCAAACTCTGTAGGGCGCTGCACCGGCTTATGCTGAGGCTGTCAGTTGCACTATTAGCGGCCAGCTATACTTGCTTCAGTCCGTAATAGGGGCTGTGACTGTTGCGCCGCAACCCGGCGCTTCAGACCCTTGGGAGCCATACTATGTTTGACATCATGGACGCTGCCCAGTTTGAGACGCTACATGTCGTACAGGACCCTCAGACAGGTCTCAAGGCAATTATTGCGATTCATAACACCCAGCTTGGACCTGCTTTGGGTGGCTGCCGATTCCTGCCTTACGCCAGCACTCAACTGGCGATGCAGGATGCGCTGCGTCTTGCCCAAGGCATGAGTTACAAAGCAGCGCTTGCGGGTTTAAAGCAAGGCGGTGGCAAAGCTGTGATTTTGCGTCCTGGCCATGTCAATGACCGGGCTGCGTTATTCGAGGCATTTGGCCGTTTTATCCAGACACTCAATGGCCGCTACATCACGGCCATGGACAGCGGTACTTCCAGTGCCGATATGGACTGTATTGCTCAGGCCACTCAACATGTGACCAGCACCACGCAAGCTGGGGACCCGTCACCCCATGCGGCAATGGGTGTGTTTGCAGGTATTCGCGCCACTGCTTATGCCCGTTTGGGCTCAGATGACCTGGAAGGCCTGCGCGTGGCTATCCAAGGGTTAGGCAATGTGGGTTACGCCCTGGCCGAACAACTCCATGCCGCAGGTGCTGAGTTGTTGGTCAGTGACTTGGATTTAGGAAAGGTCGAGTTGGCCATTGAGCAGTTCAGTGCGCATCCCGTAGCCAACAGCGAAATACTGAGCGTGCCTTGTGACATCTTAGCCCCATGTGCCTTGGGCAGTGTGTTCGATGCTCAGGCGGTGGCAAAGCTGCGCTGCTCTGCGGTAGCCGGGGCCGCTAACAATCAACTGGCAAGTCCTGAGATATCTGATGCGCTGCAAGCCCGTGGCATCCTCTATGCCCCTGATTATGTGATTAATGCCGGCGGGTTGATTTTCGTCGCGCTCAATCATCAGGGTGAAAGCTTGCCTTCGATCACCGCTCACCTGGCCAAGATCGGTTCACGCTTGACCGAGATATTTGGCCACGCGCAAGCAGATAAACGCCCACCTGCACGAGTGGCGGATGCATTGGCTGAGCGTTTGTTATATCCGTACAGCCCCTGATTGTCAGCATCTTGCATACCTGCAATACAGCCCTACAAAAATGGCCCGTTTTAGCGGGCCATTTTGCATGGGTAAGGCTCGGTCAGTAACCGAGCAATCTGGGCAGTGTCAGGCTGATCGCCGGGATGCAGGCAATGATAAAGGTGGCGATGGTCAATACCGCCACGAATGGCAATGCGCGCTTGGATATGTCCTCAATTGCAGTGCCGGATATCCCCGAGGCAATAAACAGATTTTCGCCCATGGGCGGTGTCATAAAGCCAATGCTCAAACAGCAAATCAGCACGATGCCGAAGTGCACCGGATCAATCCCCAGGGTGTAGGTGATCGGTAGGATCACCGGGGTCAGGATCATGATTGCAGCGAGGGTTTCCATAAACATGCCGACAAACAGCAGGAAGCCAATAATCAAAATCCAGATCAGGTAAATGTTATCAGTCAGGCTCAGCATCGAGTCGGCCACCACCGCTGGAATTTGATTCTCCACCAGCAAGCGGCCGAACACTGTGGCTGTAAACAGAATGACCAGCACCCGGCCAGTGATCCAGGTTGTTGTTTCCAGTGATTTGAAAATATCTTTGAGGCGCAGTTCTTTGTGGATGAACAGGCCGACGAACAGCGTATAGAAGATCGCCACAATGGCTGATTCTGTTGGGGTAAACAGGCCCGTGTAGATGCCGCCAAGGATTACGAACGGTGCCAACATTGACCAGAAGCCTTCACCCATCGCCTTGAAGATTTTACTTGAGGACCAGCCTTCCTTGCTGCCCACATAACCCAGCGTCTTGCAGCGGAAGTAGTTCATGATCAGCAGAGCACCGGCCAGCATCAAGCCAGGCACGACGCCTGCGATGAACAGCTTTGGAATCGACACAGTGCCAAATGCACCGTATTTCTCTATCGCGGCAGGCGGCGGCAGCATGCCCATTGCCGAAATACCGAAAATGACCATCGGAATCGACGGGGGGATGATAATCCCGAGCCCACCGGATGATGCCGTCACCGCAGAGGCATAACCCTTGGCATAACCGCGCTTGACCATGGCGGGAATCATCAGCATGCCAACAGCGGCTGTCGTGGCGGGGCCGGAGCCTGAGATGGCACCGAAGAACAGGCACGCAAGCACTGCTGCGGCCGAGATACCCCCGGTGATGGGGCCTGCAAAACTTTCTGCCAGCGCAACCAGGCGTCTGGAGATGCCAGCGGCCTCCATTAGCGCACCGGCCAGAATAAAGGCGGGCAGGGCCATTAAAGGGAACGAGCCTACCGAGGTGAAGGCGATCTGGACAAACTTGATCGGGTTCTCACCCAAATAGAGAAATGATGCCAGGGCTGAAACGGCCAATGAGATGCTGATTGGGGTCCCGATCAACAGCAACAGAATAAATGAGCCAAACAGAATATAAACAATCGTTGTGTCAACCATGGACCCGCTCCTGCAAGTGGCTTGCTTTAGAGGTCTCTGGTTTCGTTTCCTGGATTTGCGAGTCGTGGATTATCTTGTCCAGCTCTTGAGTTTCCGGATCACGAATGTCGATACCCTTGACCAGCTTGTAGTAATTGACCTGAATCACGCGCAGGGTCATCAGGGTGAAGGCAATAGGCAGAATCAGGTAGAGGTACTTCATCGGCACGCCCAGGGTTTGTGATTTCCAGAAGACATTTGCCTTCATGAAGAAGATCACGCTGAGGTAGACGAAGTAGCAGTTAAAACAGACCCAGATCAGGTCCGAGAGCGCCTCAAGGGCAGTGGCCAGCTTTGGCGGCATCAGTTTGAACTGAAAGGTCACGCGATTATGAGCGGCGAGTTTGGCAGCGTAGCTGGCCCCAAAGAAGGCGAACCAGACAAACATGTAGGTTACCAACTCTTCTGTCCAAGACAGTGAGTGGTTAAACAGGTTGCGGCTGAGAATCTGTGCAAACAGGATAATGACAAAGAGGGCCAAGAGTACTCGGCATATGTAGTTTTCCAGATTGTCGATAATCTTGAACAAGCGGCTGGCAGGTTTCATTAGCGCCTTCCTGAACACGATGCCCTGAATAAAGGGCGTCGTGTTTTTGCTGCGTGAGCAATTCGCCATCGGTGGGCCAAAGCTCACCGATGGCAGTGACGAAGGAGTGGCCTTCAGTTGCCGCTGGTTGCGGCAATCCAGAGGCTTAGATCGGGTCGCGGCCTAATGCTTTAAGCACCACATTGATCTGCTCTTTACCACCGAGCTGTTCGTAATATTTTGGCCACACCTTCGAAACGGCCAGGTCAATCCACTCTTTCTCGCCGTCGGCTGGGTCGGTAATTTCCATGCCTTTGGCAGTCAACTCTTGCTTGATTTTATCTTCCTGCTCGACCAGCCACTTGGCACTGTGCAGTGTTGCGGCTTTACCCGAATCAAGGATGATTTGCTGCATTTCAGGGGTTTGCTCTTGAAACATCGACTCACTGACAATCAGCGGCTCGATAGAGAACAGGTAGCGCAGGTTGGTGACGTATTTTTGCACCTCATCAAACTTCATGGCGTTGATGGTCAGGTAGGGGTTGTCTTGCCCATCAACCACTTTCAGTTGCAAGCCGGTGAAGGTTTCTGACCAAGCCATTGGCGTTGGGTTTATGCCCCAGGCGCGGTAGGTATCGATCATGATTTCATTTTTGGGCACGCGAATTTGCAAGCCAGCTAGGTCTGCCACGGTCTTAACCGGTTTCTTCGAGTTGGTGAGTACGCGAAAGCCTGAGTATGCCCAGCCGATAATACGGACGCCTGCATCGCGCACAGTGTTGTCGATCAAGGTTTTACCAATATCGCTCTGGGTCAGGGCCACAGCGTCATCGAGGCTCTGAATCATATAGGGTAACGTCAGGACACCCACCGACGGCGAAAACGGTGTGACGTTGTTGATGGCCAGAATGGAGAAGTCCAGCGTGCCCATCGCGGCGTTGCTGACGGTGTCTTCTTCACTGCCCAGCTGGCCATTGAGAAACAGTTTGGCGTCATCTTTACCTTGGGTTCTGGTTTTTAGCTCTTTGGCAAAGGTGAGGCCCAGTTCGTGTTGGGTGCCGCCAGCGCCATCACCGACAGCAACACGGAAGGTTTTCGCCTGTGTCAGACTGCTGCCCAAAGCAGTCGTGAGAAGGCACAGCGCAAGGGCGAGCGGTCGGGTGAATCCTTTGTTGGTTGTCATAACTGCGTACTCCGTTCTAGTTGTTTTGGATTACGAAAGTGCAGATCGAGCGCTCATCCCTCATGCAGGTGTGAGCTAAGTTCGAGCAATGCTTAACGGGTGCGAATTATTGCAAGTACGATTGCTTTGTTCCCGCCAACGACATTGGGCCTGGGCAATAATCCACCTGTGTTGGTGGCTATGTTTAGGGCCACATTTGTGGCCTGTCTAGGGCCAGATTTATATGCGCGAATGAGGGGCAAAAAAGTTCGGTAAATCAGGTGTTTGCACCAATATACAGCGAAAATATAAATCCTTTTCTTGCGCGATGGAATGGGCCAGATTGGCCTTCCAGGGCCCGCTCAGGGGCCCCGGTGCAGCAGCTGTAAAATTTCATCAAATACGCGGTTGTCGAAGCTGTTCGATAGGTCTAGTTCAAGGCTGCTACGGTAATAGTTACTCAGGTCCAGCCCCACGCCCAAGGCATACAGCTCAACCTCGGGTTGCTGTTCAATCTGCCGGGCAACTTGCTTTAAGTGCAGGTCGAGAATGTCATTGGCGTTACTTTGATGGGTGGCGCTGTCCATTGGGCAGCCATCACTGATGATGATCAAGATGCGCCGTCTGGCATGGCAGTTCAGCAGTCTTTGACGCGCCCAGAGTAAGGCTTCGCTGTCGACACTCTCGCGAAATAAATCAGACTTAAGCAGTGCCGCAATGCTTGGCCGTGCTTTGCGCCAGCGGGTATCTGCGTCTTTATAGATACGGTGCTCCAGCTCATTTAAACGTCCTGGGTTGGCGGGCTGTCCTGCTGCGCGCCAGCGCTTGAGCGGGCGGCCGCCATTCCATTGGCCGGTGGTGAAACCAAGTATTTCACTCTGCGCGCCTGCGAGCTCAAGGGCGCGGCTCAAGGTGTCTGCCAGCAGGGCGACGGTGTCGATGTGGTTGCGCATGGAGCCTGAGTTGTCGATCAGCAGGCTTACTGCGCAATCGCTTTGTGGACGCTCGCGTTCATGACGGAAAATTTCTCGCTGCTCAGGACTGATAATCAAACGGCTGAGTCTGCCCCCATCGATCTGACCTTCCTCTTGAGCAAATGCCCAGCCGTCACGCTTCGGTTGTGCAAGCAATGCGCTTAGTCGCTTTGCCAGGCGGGGCAGGTTGAGCCCCTGAGACGCCATGCGCTGATCCATTGTGTGGCGCAACTGCTTCAACAGGTCGGCGCGAACCAGGCTGCTGGCGCAAACCACACGGTCAAACTCTCGGTTAAACACCTGGTAGCTGAATGCATGCTGACTGTCGCGTGAATTACCCGGCACGCCTGCATTGGTGCCGTTTTCGGTTTCGCTGTCGTTATCAGTGTCGAGTAACAAAGCAAAAGCGAGATGGGTTTTCTCGGCGATTTGCGAGACTTTGCGCTCATCGTTATTGAGCAGTTCTGCGTCTAATTGATCCAGCAGTTCGACAACTTTATCGGCAATAAACAGTGCGTGCTGGCCATAGGGCAATTGCTCATGGCGACAACGACGCAATAGACCAAAGTGTGCGCCGAAATGCCCGAGCAGGCTTAGTCTGGGGGCCTCAATCAACAAGTCGGTCTGCTCATTGGCCCGGCCACCGCACAACAAAAACCAGCTCATCTGCGCGACTGTGTAGAGCATAAGCCCCACATGACCCTCGGCCTGGCCTGAGTCGAGAAACTGCTGGCTCCACTGGGTGAATCGCTGCGTCAGGTTGCGCCGTACGCCCGGATGACTGTCGCTGACCAGAGACTCAACACGCAATTGCTCAAGCAACTCAAAAACCAGTCGGGCAATGGGGTGAGCAGGAAGCTGCCTTTGCAGCAGTGCCGCGTCGCTATGCTTGAGGCGCAGTGCCAGGCTGTCGGCGACGCCTCGGTATGCTGAGAAGTCATCGCGGTCCGGGTCTGGGTGCAGATGCGGTGCGCGAACCGGGATGTGTTGCCCATTGACCTCAAGACGAGTGCCGCGATAACGCAGGCGGCGCTCTCCGGACAGTGCGCGCAGCGTCGCTGCGCATAACTCTTCGAGCCGTTGTTGCTGCTTCTCCCGCCGAGGCAGTTGTTCCACTGGCGTACTCAAGCCAGCGCCAGATGCGGCAGGGCCGATTCTTTAAGTTCATGATCGAAGCAGCGTTGGTAATACTCGGCGACGATACTGCGTTCAGCTTCGTCGCACTTGTTGAGAAAGGACAAGCGGAAGGCCAATGCCGGGTCGGCGAAAATTTCCGTATTCTCAGCCCAGGAAATCACACATCGTGGCGACATCAGGGTTGAGAGATCGCCGCAGGCAAAGCCTTCACGGGTCAAGCCCGCAACAGCGACCATTGACGCCAACAAGCTTGAGTCATAAAGCCCCAGCAATGCAGGAACCCGCGCGGCAACAATGGCTTGCTCCTCTTCGGCGGGCAAGTAATTGAGGGTGGCGACTATATTCCAACGGTCAAGCTGTGCCTGGTTAAGCACCTGGGTCCCGTTGTAAAGGCCATTGAGGTTGCCTAGGCCAACAGTATTGGACGTAGCAAACAGGCGGAATTGCGGGTGAGGGGTAATCAACTGATTCTGATCAAGCAGGTTGAGTTTACCGTCGCGCTCAAGGATGCGCTGAATGACAAACATCACATCGGGTCGTCCGGCATCATACTCGTCGAAGATCAGTGCCATGGGGCGGCGCAGTGCCCAAGGTAAGATGCCTTCCTGAAATTCGGTGACTTGTTTGCCTTCACGCAACACGATTCCGTCTTTGCCGATCAGGTCGAGACGGCTGATGTGACCGTCCAGATTCACCCGCATGCATGGCCAGTTCAGGCGTGCAGCAATCTGCTCAATGTGGGTTGATTTCCCCGTGCCATGCAGGCCTTGGAGCATCACACGGCGGTTACGGGTGAAGCCGGCGAGCACGGCCTGGGTGACTTCTGGATTAAAACGGTAGGCGCTGTCGATTTCTGGTACTTGATTATCTTGCTTGAGCAACACCGGCACGCGCATGTTGCTGTCGATCCCAAACAGTTCACGGGCTGGTACCAGGCGGCTGGAAGATTCAAGCGTCAGGTCGGTCATGCGCGGTTCCTCGATAACAGGTGAGTCGCCTGATTCTAGAGGCGCAACTGCGGTTGCGAAGGGGCCAGTTAGCTTAAGGTTATGCGGCCAACGCTGCTGATTCGGTTGGCAGGCAGGCCTGGCTGGTGCCAATGCTGGCTGTGAACTGGCTCTATGGTCTGTAATCGAACCCGCTAAGGATGGTGCCAGCTGACTCTCTAAGAGGTTTACCCGATGTCCACAGACACCCTGACGCTCCCAATCAACAGCCAATTGCTTGATTTGTTCAAGCGTTATCAGGCGCACACTCAAGTAACGCCGGAGCAGTATATCGAGGCGCTACTGGCCAAAACCCAGCCGACATTGCAGGCTGTGGTTGAGGCGCTGGATGAGTCCGGTGGAGACTCTGATGTAATGGCCCGGTTGTTTGCCAGCAAGATGGCGCAACTGAGCAGCGCACCCGCCCAAGCCTGACTCAGTGACCGTTGATGCTAACCAAGCGCTGGTTAGCTTTTTCTGGCGGATTTAAGCGCGCTTGCGCGCCTTCACGGTTTCCAGATGCTGCAGGTCTTGTAGTACGTCCTGTTTCACCGGTAGTTGTTGTATCTCTATGCTTGTCAGCTGCTTGAGTTCAGCCAGTGCACTGCGTAGCACCGGGCTGCATGCCTCTAATTCAGTGAAAGCTTGACTGAGCCGGCTCTGGGCAGGAATGGCCTTGCGTGGATGGGCAAAAGTGAACTTCTGGCTGGGTGAACGCAGGGCACCTGCTGGACGATGGAAGTGAATTTTCAGTACATCGCGGTCACGCTCGTGGCGCAGGCTAAAGCGCTTAATGGTTCCAGCTGCGTGGATACCCATTTCTTTCAGGGTTGGATAGGTGTTCATGGCAGTCGCTCTTAAGTGTCAGTAATGTTCGGCCCCATTTAATCGCGCACAGCAAACAATCCAACGGGCTGGTTCAGCCGCTGGAATACCTGTGCTTTGTTATTGTTTTCACCAGTTCCCGCTCTGCAAGCTAGAGGCTGCATCGGAAAGGGGAGGCCGCTCTCCTGTGGAGAGTTGGTGGGAGTTTAATGCGCGGCTGCTTTTAACCAAGAGCCAGGATTGCCAGATCAATGGTGCCAGTGTGCGGTCAACGGGTGAAGTCTCAGGGGGTTAACGGCGTGGTCTGGGGCAATCTCAGTCTAAAAAAGCCCCGCTAACGGCTGGCCGCGAGCGGGGCTAAAGCAGGGCGGGTGATTAGTGGCTGGTAGCGGATGCGGTTGTCAGCATCGGCTCACCGGTTGCTTGCTTTTTGCGGTTGCCAATCCACCAGGCCGAGTAGGCACTTACAGCGCCGGCGAACAACACATAGAGGCAAGTCGTCCAGGGCTGACCGTCGCTGCTGCGCATCAGGGCGGTGGCGATCATTGGCGTCAGGCCACTGGCGAAAATCCCGGAGAACTGATACACGAACGAGATGCCGGTGTAGCGCACCTTGGCGTCAAACAGTTCACAGAACAGCGCTGCTTCCGGGCCATAAACTGCTGCATAGAAGATGCCGAGTGGTACCACTATGGCCATCCAAATGGTGAACATATTGCCGTCGCTGGTCATCATCAGCCAAAACGCTGGAAAGGCTGAAATCGCAGTGATCAATGATCCCCAGAAATACACCCGAGTTCGACCGATACGGTCTGAAAGCGCGCCAAACATGGGAATACTAAAACACATGACAACAGCTGCCACCATGACTCCGATCAGGGCTTCGGAGCGCGGTAGATTTAGCGTTTGCGTCAGGTAACTGAGTGAGAACACGCCGAATACATTGAAGAAGACGCCGTCGATATAACGTGCCCCCATACCGGCCAACACATTCTTTGGGTAACGCTTCATCATATCTACAAATGGAATGGCCGCTTCGGCGTTGTCTGCTTTGACTTTGGCAAACTCTGGGCTTTCCATCACGTTGAGGCGAATCCAGGTGCCGACAAATACCAGGCCCGCGCTAAGCAGGAACGCAATTCTCCAACCCCACTCCAAAAATTGTGTGTCTGACAGGAAGTACGACAGCAAGCCGACGACTCCCGAAGCAAGACACAACCCTATCGCCAAGCCAATTTGTGGCAGGCTGGCATAGAATCCGCGTTTGTTTTTTGGCGCGTATTCAAAGGCCATCAGCACCGCTCCGCCCCATTCGCCACCCAGACCGATGCCTTGGAAAACACGTAAGAGCAGCAAGATGATCGGTGCCCAGATGCCTATATGGTCGTAGGTCGGCACCAGGCCAATCAGAAAGGTGGCAACACCCATAATCATCATGGTCATGATCAGCATGCTTTTGCGGCCGATCTTGTCGCCGAAATGACCGAAAATTACCCCGCCAATGGGGCGGCTCAGAAAGCCTACAGCAAAGGTGCCGTACGCCAGCATGGTTGAGATAAGCGGATCGTCACTGGGGAAGTACAGATGGTTGAACACGATGCCGGCAACGACACCGTAAAGGAAAAAGTCGTACCACTCGATGGTGGCGCCGATGACACTTGCGATTACGACTTTGCGCACGGGATTTGGCGTGGACATGTCAGTATTCCTATGTGTTTGGCTATGCAATAAAGCCTGCTTGCGGCTATCGCCTCACAACTCTGGCTTCAGTGCTGTAGGTACTCAGGAGGCGTGGCAAAGCGCTTCCGAGGGCTGCGTTGCAATAGCATTGGGCTCAACACGCATGGGTCTGATGGCATCTTCAAGAATCATTGTCGAGGCCTTCTCGGCGATCATTACCACCGGCACATTGGTGTTGCCGGAAACCAGTGTCGGCATGATCGAGCAATCGACCACCCGTAACCCCTGAATACCGTGAACACGCAAGCGTGAATCAACCACCGCCAGTGGGTCAGAACCCATTTTGCAGGTGCCTGATGGGTGGAAAATGGTCGCGCCATATTGGCGACAAAACTCCAGGATTTGCTCATCACTCTGTTGTTCAATGCCTGGCCGGTGCTCACGCTTAATCAGTTCTTTAAGCGGGCCCGTTGCTGCCAACTTGCGCGTGTAGCGCACGCCGGCAATCACGGTTTGGCGGTCCAGTTCTGTGGACAGGTAATTGGGTTGCATGGAAGGCGGCTGGTTTGGGTCGTCAGAGACAATCCGCACATACCCACGGCTCTCAGGTCTTAGCTGACAAACTGACATGGTAAACCCTGAGAATGGGTGGACCTTGCCGCCTGCAGAATCGGCGCTAAGCGTGCCAAAGTGATACTGGATATCAGGCGTTTTGCTTTGCTCAAGCACCTTGGTGAACAACCCGCCTTGATTGATGCCAATGGCCAGAGGTCCGCTGCGGGTCAGCAGCCACTGCAGCCCCATGCGCAATTTCCGCCAGGGCGAGCGCAGCTCATCATTGGTGGTGATCGGTCGGGTGCATTCGTAGATCATGCGGATCTGCAAGTGGTCCTGTAGATTCTCCCCTACACCTGGCAGTTCCTTGACCAGCGGGATTGAGAACTGCTTAAGCAACTCGCCAGGGCCTACGCCCGAGAGTTGCAGCAACTGCGGCGATTGCAATGCACCGGCGCTAAGGATGACCTCGCGTTTGGCATTTACCCTCTGCAGTTGGCCGTCCTTCTCAAACACAACGGCAGTCGCGCGGTTGCCTTCAAACAACACTTTCTGCGCTTTGGCCAATGAGATAATCGTCAGATTGCTGCGCTTTTGGGCAGGGCGTAGATAGGCTACTGCAGTGCTGCACCGCAGGCCGTTGCGGGTAGTCAGTTGGTAGTAGCCAACACCTTCCTGGTCGCCGGTATTGAAGTCATTGGTGCGCGGCACGCCCAGTTCACCGGCGGCATTGATAAAGCCTTCCGTCAGGGGGTGGCGCGCCTTGATGCTGGATGCCGATAATGGACCTTCGGTGCCGCGAGTCGGCCCTGCGCCAAGGTCATTGTTTTCGGCGCGGCGGAAGTAGGGCAGTACATCCTTCCAGCCCCAGCCGGGGTTGCCAGCATCGGCCCAGGCATCGTAATCAGCCTGTTGGCCGCGAATGTAGATGAGCCCGTTGATTGAACTGCAGCCGCCCCATACTCGCCCGCGGGGCCAGTAAATACGACGGTTGTTCATGCCGGGGTCAGGGTCTGTGTAGAAACCCCAGTTATAGACAGGGTGGAACATGGTTTTGGCGTAGCCAATGGGAATATGGATCCACGGATAACGATCCGGTGGGCCCGCTTCCAGCAAGCAGACGCTGTAACGCCCGTTCTCGCTGAGCCGGTTTGCTAGCACGCATCCAGCAGAACCAGCACCCACTACGACGAAGTCATAGATGAGCGACATTCGAAATCCTCTTTGTTTTTATTAGTGTGAAACCGAACTTCAAAATCAAAGTAGAACAAAATGGTTCATTATTGTTGGGCCAGAAATGCATTTCAATTGAGGCCAATGCCTAGTTAAATCCAGCCTGCAGGGTTATTTGTTTTATAATCATGCAGTTAATATAGGGACGTAAATTGCGGGTGATCATATAAATGGAACAAAACATACCAGAAGTAGATGGATTTCCAGTCGATACAGATGCCATTTCCAGCCCTGACCGCAGTTTGCGGGCACTATTGCTGCTGGAAGCCATTGCCTTGGCTGATGTGCCCCTGTCGTTGGCCCAGTTGAGTCATCGCCTCGACACGCCCAAGGCCACGTTGCTACGCATGGTGCAGGCGATGGAACGGCTGGGTTTCTTGTTGCGCGAGGTGGATGAGAAAACCTATTTGCTCGGGCCGCGAGCGACTCAGCTAGGGTTGCGGCTGTTGCGCAATGATGTGGTCATGCAGCGTCATCGGCTGATTCTGGAGTCGCTGGTGCGTACCTTAGGTGAGACCTGCAATCTCACAGCGCTGGACGGTGCTCAGGTCATATACATCGACCGGGTTGAAACCCATGAACCTCTGCGCCTGCATGTTGAGCCCGGCAAGCATGTGCCTTTGCACTGCACGGCGAGCGGCAAGTTGTTTATGGCTGAAATGCCAGTCGATGCCCGTCAGCAACTGTTGCAGTGTCTGCCATTAACGGCGCAAACCCCTCGCACTATCACCGACATGGGCCTGCTTCAGGCTGAGCTTGAGCGCATCAGCAGCCGTGGGGTGGGAATCGACAGTGAGGAGTTTGTGGCGGGGATGGTGGCTGTTGCAGTGCCCATTCGTGACGCTGAAGGCCGTTGTGTTGCAGCATTGGCGTGCCATGCGCCGACTGCACGAAAGAGCCTGAATGACTTGATTGAAGGCATTGGGCACATGCAACTTGCGGCGGAGCAGCTGGCGGCCATGTTTAATCCCAACGCTTAGGCATAACGTGGGCCGTGTCGCTTGATGTAATTCTTATTCTGCCTGGCCTATGGTGCCAGCCATATTGGTCCAGGCAGAGCGACGCAAATGCCCAGTGGCTGGGCTGGTACCTCAGTTGGGTAATAACTGGTTCTATCTGCGCATGCCGTCATCCTCTTAGTTTCGTCACTAAAGGCTGGCTCAGAGTCACAGCCTAACGCTGGATGACTGCGGCACCTGCTTTGGCAGATTGGCCGCTGACAATAATAAGGTTCCACGCAGGAGGTTGGCATGAACAACATGACGAACGAGTTTGATGCAGCTGAAGTACTTGCCAGTGATCGCAGCCACGTCTGGCATCACCTCACCCAGCACAAGCCCCTTGAGCAGAATGACCCGATGGTTATTGTCGAGGGTAAAGGCATGCGGGTCTGGGACATCAAGGGTAACGAATACCTCGATGCAGTCTCCGGAGGCGTATGGACGGTCAATGTGGGCTATGGCCGAGAAGTCATTGCCGATGCGGTGCGTGATCAGTTGGTCAAGCTCAATTACTTTGCCGGTTCTGCTGGCAATATTCCTGGCGCGCTATTCGCCAAGAAATTGATTGAGAAAATGCCCGGTCTAAGCCGCGTCTATTACTCAAACTCTGGCTCTGAGGCCAACGAGAAGGCGTACAAGATCGTTCGTCAAATTGCCCATAAAAAATACGCAGGCAAGAAGCACAAGATTCTTTACCGTGAGCGTGATTATCACGGCACCACCATTACTGCGTTGAGTTCTACTGGCCAATTCGAGCGTAAAAACCAATATGGCCCGTTCACACCGGGGTTCGTTGAGTTCCCTCACTGCTGTGAATACCGCTCGCAGTTCGGTGATGTGGCGGACTACGGCGTACGTGCAGCGCTGGAGATGGAGAAGGTCATTCTGGCTGAAGGCCCGGACACCGTAGGCGCTGTTGTGCTTGAGCCGATTACCGCCGGTGGCGGTGTGATTACCCCGCCGGTGGGCTACTGGGAAACCATTCAGGCGATATGCAAGAAGTACGACATTCTTTTGCATATTGATGAAGTCGTCTGCGGTCTGGGACGCACTGGCACCTGGTTCGGCTACCAGCACTACGGTATCAAACCCGACATTGTGACCATGGCCAAAGGCGTTGCCAGTGGTTATGCCGCCATCTCATGCACGGTGACGACTGAAGCGGTGTTCAACGCATTTAAAGACGACGCCGATGATCCCATGGGCTACTTCCGCGATATCAGCACCTTTGGTGGTTGCACTGCAGGGCCTGCTGCGGCACTGGCCAATATGCAGATTATCGAGGATGAAGGTCTGCTGGAAAATGTCACGCAAATGGGTGAGTACTTCATGGCGCGGCTGCGTGAGTTGCAAGACAAGCACCCGCTGATTGGCGATGTGCGCGGTAAAGGACTGTTCTGCGGTATTGAGCTGGTTAAAGACCGCCAGACCAAGGAGCCGGTTGCCGAGAGTGTCGCCATTGCCATCGCGGCCGACTGCATGCGCCAAGGGGTCATCATTGGTCGCACCAACCGCAGTTTCGAGCAGTTCAACAACACCCTGTGTTTCAGTCCTGCATTGATCGCGACCCAGGTTGAGTTGGATCAAATCATCAATGCTTTGGATGCCGCCCTCGGGCGAATCGCTTAAGTTTCAACTAGGCGGGTATTGAACCGGGGGATCTGCTGTTGCAGGTCTCTCGGTTTTGGCGTTTTGCCCAACGGTGGCTTTGAGCAGGTTTCAACAGTCCTTGGTCGGATAGTCTTGGGTTAAGGTTGATGCTAGTCTGCCCCGCAGTCATCGCACGTAGGTGGATGGGCGAAGTGGAGTCGCTGGGCTAAGGACGATTGGTGCCAGCATGTGCAGTTCCTAAAGCTGAGGCCGCGATATGTTTCATCTTTTTCATTTGTCCGCTGATAAGCCAACCGGCTTGCAACAGCAGTTACGTGAACAGATTGCCCAGGTCATTCTCAATGGCAATATCCCCCTCGACAGCCCGCTTCCGTCTAGTCGAAAACTCGCCAAACAACTGAATATTGCGCGTAATACGGTGGTGTTGGCATACGAGCATCTGCTGGATGATGGCTACCTTGTTGCCCGCGAACGTAGTGGTTATTACGTTAATCCGGACATTCTTGCGCGTAAGGTCGAGCCCGCTAAAACCCTGGCTGAGCCCTCGTTTGATGGTGCGCCCGATTGGTCCAGCTGGTTGGTGGTAAAGCCGACCGAACAACGCAATATGAGTAAGCCGCGGGACTGGCAGAAATACCAGTATCCGTTCATTTATGGCCAGTTCGACCCGGTATTGTTTCCCACCGCCAATTGGCGGGAGTGCTGTCGCGATGCGGTGAGTATTCCGGCGATTCGTGACTGGGCGTCTGATCGCTTTGATAACGATGACCCGTTGTTAATGGAACAAATCCGCACGCGCCTGTTGCCGCGCCGGGGTGTTTGGGCGTCGCCCGATCAGATTCTGGTGACGGTTGGCGCTCAGCACGCGCTCTATATGCTGGCGCGATTGTTACTGCGCCCCGATAGCCTGATGGGTATTGAAGATCCGGGTTATATGGATATCCGCAATATCGCCATGCTCAATCCCTCGCGGGTGCAGCCCCTGGCGGTTGATGGCCAAGGGCTGGTGCTCAGCGATGAGCTCAATCAATGTGATTTGGTTTACACCACGCCGAGCCATCAATGTCCGAGTACTGTGACCATGCCGCTGGAAAGGCGCTATGAACTGCTGCGGCGTGCCAATGAGCACAACTTCCTGATTATCGAAGACGACTACGAAAGCGAGACCAACTTCAAAGCCAATCCGATCCCTGCACTCAAAAGTTTGGATAAAAACGACCGGGTGCTGTATGTCGGCAGTCTTTCGAAAACCCTCGCACCCGGTTTGCGGGTTGGCTATCTGGTAGGTCCGGCACCGCTGATTCGAGAGGCTCGCGCTTTACGCCGTTTGATGCTGCGCCATCCGGCGGCGAACAATCAGCGTTCGGTTGCGCTGTTTCTCGAGCGTGGCTATCACGATGCGCTGATCATGAGTTTGATGCGGGCCTATCAGGACCGTCATCAGCAAATGGGCGATGCCTTGCGTGAGTACCTTCCAGATTCATCGCGTGAGCCAAGTTTTGGCGGTTCCTGTTATTGGGTCAAAGGACCTAATGGACTGGATGCCCGCGAGCTGCAAAGGCGGGCTGCGGAGCAGGGCGTTTTAATTGAACCCGGAGACATTCACTTTTATAGCGCGCAGCCGCCCTTGAATTATTTTCGCTTGGGCTACTCCTCGATTTCCGCAGAAAAGATCCGCCCTGGAATCAAGCTGCTGGCTGAGTTGATTGAGCAACTCACCACAACGGCTCCTGAAAAACACCTTCACTGATAAGGCGTTATCAACGGCATTAAGCCCGCCTTATGAGGGCTTATAAGCTGTTTTCTTGCGGCCAGAGCCCTGCGCAGCTTTTGCTTGAACGTCGCTTTTAGTCACGCTGCAAACACTGCTTAGCACCGGTCACTGCTGTGTTCTTCAGCGGTGTACTGCCCTGTGCGCAAAGAAAAGCCTGATCAGCACTGGCGCAACAACTGGACCGCAACTGGTTCTATCGGGCTGATCGCTCAGGCTCCTACTCTAGGTCCAGTCCAGTCGAACATGCAGGCACGACAGAGTGCCGGGTTTAGCTGGGTTGGCAGTGCTTCATCAGAATAATAACGGGAGAGATCGACATGCTTACTGGCATCTCGAAAGTGATCCATCAGCACTTCGTTATGGGGCCAGTTGCAGCGCCTCTGATGCAGCACCTGAACATTCAAACAGGGCAGGTTAGCTGCCCTGAAGTTGCCGAGTTCCTCGGCTATCTCTGTGCGCCGATGCCGCTCTGCGGCTAAGCCCCGATTAACCGGCGGCTTGGCCGTCGTACCCTAAGTACTGAGAGGAAAGTCGATATGGCACGCATGACACCTAGCGAAGCTCTTGTTGAAACAATGGTTGCCAATGGCGTAACCGATATTTTCGGGATCATGGGTTCCGCTTTCATGGATGCGATGGACATTTTTGCCCCTGCCGGTATCCGGTTTATTCCGGTTGTGCATGAGCAAGGTGCCGGTCACATGGCCGATGGTTACTCGCGAGTGAGCGGCCGTCATGGTGTTTGTATTGCGCAAAATGGTCCGGGCATTACCAATTTCGTCACGGCTATCGCCGCTGCTTATTGGGCACACAGCCCCGTGGTTGTGATCACCCCAGAAACCGGCTCCATGAGCCAGGGGCTCGGTGGCTTCCAGGAGGCACAACAACTGCCGTTCTTTGAAACCATCACCAAGTACCAGGGGCATGTTGCAAACCCAGCCCGCATGGCTGAATTGACCGCACGTTGCTTTGATCGCGCCATGCAGGAAAACGGCCCGACTCAGTTGAACATTCCCCGTGACTTTTTCTATGGCGATATCAACGTTGATATCCCGCAGCCAATGCGTATCGAGCGCAGCGCCGGCGGTGAGAATAGCCTGCGCGAAGCCGCAGCATTGCTGGCATCTGCCAAGAACCCAGTGATTATCTCGGGTGGCGGTGTGGTGATGGGAGATGCTGTTGACGCCTGTAAGGAACTGGCTGAATACCTGGGCGCTCCGGTTGTGAACAGCTACCTGCACAACGATTCCTTCCCGGCCAGCCACCAATTATGGTGCGGCCCCTTGGGTTACCAGGGCTCTAAAGCAGGCATGAAGCTGCTGTCGCGTGCTGACGTGGTATTGGCGCTCGGCACCCGCCTTGGCCCATTCGGCACGTTGCCGCAGCACGGTATGGATTACTGGCCGAAGCAGGCCAAAGTGATTCAGATTGATTGCGATCCGAAGATGCTGGGTCTGGTTAAGAAAATTTCGGTCGGTATCTGTGGTGATGCCAAAGCAGCGGCGGTTAACCTGCTGGAGCGCCTACACAATCTTGATGTGCTGTGCCTTGAGAACAAGGGCGCCCGTGCTGAAGAAATCGCCATGGAGAAAGCCAACTGGGAAACTGAGCTCAGCGGATGGATCCACGAAAAAGATGAATACTCGCTGGATATGATCAACGAGCAGAAAGGTGAAGACGGTAGCTACTTGCACCCACGTCAGGTTCTACGTGAACTGGAAAAGGCGATGCCGGCTGATGCCATGGTTTCGACTGATATCGGCAACATCAACTCGGTGTCCAACAGCTACCTGCGCTTCGAGCAGCCACGTTCGTTCTTCGCGGCCATGAGCTTCGGTAACTGCGGTTATGCCTTGCCTACCATCATCGGAGCCAAGGTCGCAGCGCCGCATCGCACGGCGATTTCTTACGCTGGTGATGGTGCCTGGGGCATGTCGATGATGGAGGTTATGACCTGTGTTCGCGAGAACATTCCTGTCACCTCAATCGTCTTCCATAACCGTCAGTGGGGCGCTGAGAAGAAGAACCAGGTGGACTTCTACAACCGTCGCTTCGTTGCCGGTGATCTCGAAAACCAAAGCTTCGCCGGCATTGCCCGTTCGATGGGCGCTGAAGGTGTCACTGTTGACCGCCTTGAAGATGTAGGTCCGGCGTTAAAGGCTGCATGCGAGGCGCAAAAAGCAGGCAAGACCACGGTTATTGAAATTATGTGTACCCGTGAGTTGGGCGATCCGTTCCGCCGTGATGCTTTGTCCAAGCCTGTGCGTTTTCTTGATAAGTACAAAGACTACGTATAAGCCGCAATAGACGCGTGGCTTGCCAGCCACTGTCTGTGAAGTCTCTGCCGCGGCGCCCTTGGGCGCCGCTGGCAAGTCTGTTGGAGATAAACGATGTTGAGCACCACTGCGCATGAATGCCCCGCGTTTCTGCTTGATCGAGCCAAGGCGTTGCCGCGTGTTGTCACTGCGGTGGTTAATCCGGTCAATTTGTTAACCCTGAGCAGTGCCAAGCAGGCCTGTGATGAAGGACTGATTGAGCCGGTTCTGGTTGGCGACATCAGCCAGATTCGAACCTTGGCAGAACAGTTGGATTGGGATCTGCACGGCCTGCGTCTGGTCGCTGCTGGTGATGAGGCCGAAAGCGCTGCGCTCAGTTGTTCACTGGCTGGCAAGGGGGAGGCGGGCGCTCTGATGAAGGGGCATCTGCACACCGATACTTTGCTGCGTGCCGTGCTCAAGCGTGATGCAGGCTTACGCACGGCAAGACGACTCAGTCACGTGTTCCACATGACCGTGCCGGGCAGTGATAAAGCACTGTCCATTACTGATGCGGTGATCAATGTACAGCCTTCGATCATCGATAAAGTGCATATTGCGCGTAACGCCATCGAGCTGATGCATGCGTTGGGCTATGAGTCGCCGCGCATGGCCATTCTCTCGGGTACTGAGGAAGTCAGCAGCAGTATGCCATCGAGTCAGGATGCTGCAGAACTGACCAAGCTGGCGGCTATTGGTGCCATTACCGGGGCGCGTATTGAAGGCCCTTTGGGCTTTGATAACGCCATTTCGGCAGAGGCAGCCCGCATCAAAGGGATTGGTGGTCAGGTCAGCGGCAATGCGGATATTTTGCTGGTGCCTAACCTTGAGTCGGGCAACTTTCTGTTTAAACAGATGGTTTATTTTATGAGTGCAACGGCTGCCGGCCTGGTTCTGGGTGCCGCTGTACCCATCATTCTGACCTCAAGAGCGGACCCGTTGGCGGCGCGATTGGCATCATGTGCCTTGTCATCCATTTTCACGCAATACTGTGCACTCAGCCCTGACCGGGCCGTCGCGGTTTAATCATTGAGTAAGGGGCAACATTGATGGCTGTGCAACGCTACGGTTTTATTTTCAAAGCACCGGGTATGGATTTTTTGACCCACAACGGCCAGCTCGATTCGGACAGCTTTACCGCGACGCTATGCGGCGTTGCGGATGTCGAGCAAGCGGTGATGGTCGCCCAGGAGCTGCTGACGCGACACGTGGAATTGATCGAGTTGTGTGGCGCATTTAGTGCCGATGAAGTCGCGCAGATTCGTTTGGCACTTAACGATAAAATCCCGCTTGGTGTGGTTCAGTACAGTGCTGAAGATCGCCAGCGTTTGCAGTTGGCAGTGTCCTGAGTACACGCGCCCTAGACAGGGCTCGCTGCACGCTCTGCCTGCGCTTGCCATGCACTGAAAACCCGCCGTCGCCACCAGTCGCTGCCTTCAATTAACTGACGTATCAGTGCCTGCTGCTGGGCGTCGCCGGAATATGTCTGAGGTCGGGGCAGGATGGGCAGTTTGTTGAGCTGCTCCTGACAGGCTAAGGGTTGTTCACCAACCAATAGCGGCAGCTGTGGGCATAAATAGAACAGTATCTGGCTGGTTTGAGCCTGCATCTGCGGTGCCTCGAACAGTGCCTGGCTGGCGCTGTCGAGCAGCTCTTGGGTCAAGGCAAGTCCTTCGCTGCCGTGACTCTGACGAACTGTTGTCCAGCGCGGTGCTAGCTCTGCGCGTATAAAACTATCCAGCCGCGCCGCTAGCTCATCGGTGCTTAAACCCTGCATATCCAGATGGGTACATTGCCCAAGGATGCGCAGATAGGTTTTGTCGACCAGCGAGCGGCCCGCATTTTGCCAGCCATAGCTTGCCGCTCTGTGCAGATTCCCATAGAACAGCAAAAGCAACGAATTTTCGCTACTGCGTTGATCCGTCCCGCTGGCAAACAGAGGGTTGGGCTGCTGCCAGTGGCTGCACAAATGCTCACTGGTATCGATCAGCTCACGATTATCCATCACCATTGCTAGCTCTCTGTTCTGGCATTTTTCAGCAGGCACAATTGTGTCGATGTAGTGCACAGACTATCGCCCAGCCATACCCTTCACTAGCACCAACTTTGCGCATTTTGTAGGCCAGTTGGATTGGCCCCTAACATAGGGCGGCAGTGGCCCTAATGAGTGGGGCCAGCTTTCACTAGCATCGGTGGTCAGTTATGAACCACGGGTGTAGGTGAAAATAATGGCAATAAAACAACACCACACGATTCCTCCGGTGACGATGCAAAGCGGTGCAGAGTCTGAGTCATGGTTAAGCCGACGCGCGCAGAAGTGCAAGTTGGTATTGCCTGGCTTGTGTATTTCCGCTGTGGTTGGCGTCAGCGCTTCGTTTTTGTCTGAACACTACGGTGCTCCCGTGATGTTAATGGCGCTGCTCTTAGGCATGGCACTGGGGTTTCTGTCAGAAGAGGGGCGGGCTGTTGCGGGGATTCGTTTCACCTCAAGCACCATCCTGCGTATTGGCGTGGCGCTACTGGGCATGCGTATTACGCTTGAGCAAATAATGTCATTGGGCACCACCTTGCTCGCGGTGGTCGTGGGCGGTGTGTTTTTGACCATCACCTTTGGTGTGGTACTGGCGCGACTGCTGGGCCAATCGCGGGACTTTGGCATCCTCAGCGGCGGCAGCGTCGGCATCTGTGGGGCGTCTGCTGCACTGGCGATATCAGCTGTACTGCCACAGGACAAAAACAGCGAGCGCAACATCATCTTTACTGTGATCAGCGTTACCGCACTTAGCACCATCGCCATGATTATTTATCCCCCCATCGCGCAGTGGCTCGGGCTTGACGCCCGTCAAGCCGGAGTATTTCTGGGTGCGACTATCCACGATGTGGCGCAGGTGGTGGGCGCAGGCTACAGCATGTCTGATGAAACCGGTGATACCGCAACCGTGGTCAAGCTATTGCGTGTAGCCATGCTGGTGCCAATCGTGTTCAGCTTGTCGCTGTTACTGCGCAAACGCAGTGATGGGCCACGTGCGGCGTTGCCGTTGCCGTTGTTTATCATTTTCTTTGTGGTCTTCGTGGCCATTAACAGCAGCGGCATTACCACGCCGACCATTCGCGAGTTTGCGGTGAGTGTTTCCAGTTGGTGTCTGGTGACTGCCATTGCCGCATTGGGGATGAAGACGTCGTTGAAGTCATTGCTTGAAGTGGGCTGGCGTCCGGCTACGTTGCTCGTCAGTGAAACCGTGTTTCTGGCAACATTGATTCTGTTGGCTGTGCATTGGATGGGATGAAGCGATGAGTGTGCAAGTGCACATGATGTTTTTGGGTTGTGTGTTGCTTGCCACTCTGGCCCAGAACCTCACAGGATTTGCCTTCGGCTTGATCTTGCTGGGCATGGTTGCATCCTTGCATTTGATCCCACTGAGTGACGTGGCGATTATTATCAGCATTCTGACTGTCGGTAATGCCTTGGTGACCTTAGGTGGCCCAAAGCCTGAGCTTGACCGAGGGGTATTAATGCCGGTGCTGCTCAGCAGCCTGCTTGGTGTAAGTCTGGGGATGTGGGGGTTGGGCGCCCTGAATGAGTCGCAAATGGCCTGGCTGCGGCTGTTACTCGGGTGTGTCATTGTGATTGGCAGCCTGCTTCTGGTGGTACAGAGCAAACCTCAGGAACGGCTTTCAGGGCAGCCGGCCTTCTGGTTGTCTGGCGGGCTCTGCGGGCTGCTTAATGGATTGTTCTCCAGCGGTGGGCCACCGCTGGTGTACCACCTCTACCGACAGCCTCTCGGTTATGACGTGATCCGCAACACACTGATTACCGTATTTGCAGCCAATGCAGTCACCCGCTTGGGGTTGGTCACCGCACAAGGGCAATTGACCTTGCCTGTGTTGTGGCTGAGCCTGGAGGCATTTCCGTTAGTTTTTGTGGTGACTGTTTTGATGCGCCGTTATCCACCCAAGCTGTCGCTGCGCGCAGTGCGTTGGCTGGTGTTTGGCTTGTTGCTGCTCGCTGGCGGCGGCCTTATAAAGGATGCGTTGCCGGGCGTGCTGATGTCTTCTGCAGCACTGCAGTAAGCCCAGCCCAGATTTGCTAGGGGCTGGGGTAGCGATTCACTCGGCAGCTTCTTGACCTAAATCATTCAAGGCGTCGGGCTGGTTCTTGAAGGCTTTGGCGAAGATATCGCGATTTTTCGCCATATAAATACCCAGCTCTTCACCTTGGGTTTCGTTCAGGCTCGGCACCGCTTTTTGCAACACATCGGTGAGCAATTCAGCCAGCTCAAGCATTTTGTCATGACGGTCAGCTTCGGCTTTATCCATGAACAAACGCTCCAGATCTCGACTGCTGCGGTACACCACTTCGACGGCCATTCATCACCTCTACGCCTTCACGCTGATTAATTTAGCTGTTTATTTATACAGTAACTGCAAGCATAAAGAACTTGCAGTCATTTGAACAGTAGCAATGCTTAGCCCAAGTGTTGGGCTTGCATGGCTTAGGTGACGTTTGAGTTAACGGTCTGTGCGAATCGGGCCAAATTCGGTCGGCACCCACACATAACCCTGTCCCTCGCTGCGCACATGGCCAATACCGGGGAATGGCAAGTGAGCACCCGCAACCCACAGTTTATCCTTGGCTGCTTCAGCAAATAGCTTTTTACGCGTCTCTATTGCTTTGGCACTGTCGCTATCAAACTCAATTGCGACTTCTGGTTGGCTGAACTGGACCGAGTGGCTGTGCACGATATCGCCCCAAACCAGCAGGTTTTGCCCTTTTGAGCTAAGCATATACGAGGTATGTCCAGGCGTATGACCGTTGCTTGGCACCACAACTAGGCCTTCGGGTAGTTTGCTGTCTGGGCTGAAATACTGCACATGCTGAGCGGCTGTATAGGGCGCGACTGCTTTTTGGCTCATGCTGAACATGCCGCGTTTGGCTTCTGGTGCTTTGGCTTGTTCAGCGCTGCTCAGCCAATAGTCGGCATCGCCTTTGGGTACAAAGAGCGTTGCGTTCGGGTACGCCGCTTTGCCATCGCCTGTGAGCAAGCCGCAGGCATGGTCCGGGTGTAAGTGGGTCAGCAGCACGCTATCGACTTGTTCCGGTGTGTAGCCTGCGGCTTTAAGGTTATCTTGGATATTACCCAGTGTTGGGCCAAAGCATTTTGCTGCACCGGTATCCACTAACATCAGGTTTTTGCCGGTGTTGATCAAAAAGCCGTTAACCGCTGTTTGCACGCCGTTATCGGAGTCAAGAAACATCTTGGCCAACAGGTTTTGGATGGTATCGGCGCTGGCCCCTTTGAGCAGTTTCGTGTCGATGTCGATATAACCGTCATACAGCGCAGTAACTTCAAAATCACCTAGCGCCATGCGGTAGTAACCAGGGACCTGATTGTTTTGTTTAGCCACTGGCTCCGCATAAGCGCTGGCTGTCATGAGGGTGCCAGCTGCGACGGTTGCAGCGAGCAGTGCATGGCGGGCAAAGGTGAGCATGCTGGAAATCCTTATCGGTTAAATAATAGGGCGGGCCCATCAGTGTTAAACCCTGTTGATAGGGTTTGTCCAGTTCAATAGCCTAGCTGGGTGTTATTTGCTGCGTCAGGTGGTCTTGTTCCTGCATACTTTTGTTTGTGCAGACGCTGTGGCGCTTTTGTCACAGTGGTTAGGCACGCTATGTGTGAGCGTTAAAGGGAGTTCGAGATGAAATGGGTCGATAACAGCCGCGAACAGATGAACCGGAGCGCCAATTCAGTTGGTAACTTACTGGTCGAAGGCTTTCATTACCTCGGCTTGTTTGCAATTGGTGCGGTCACCGCATGGGCGTCGATCATGGCGTTTATGGCGATGTTGGATAAAGGCCAGGCGAGTATTGATGACATCCTGCTGCTGTTTATCTATCTGGAGCTGGGGGCGATGGTGGGTATTTATTTCAAGACCAATCACCTGCCAATTCGCTTTCTGTTGTATGTGGCGATCACCGCTCTGACGCGCTATTTGATTGGCGATGTGTCGCACCACCGGCCACCCGATATTGGCCTGGTGTATTCCTGTGCAGGGATTTTCTTACTGGCGCTGTCGGTGCTTGCGGTCAGGTTTGCTTCGTATCAGTTCCCGTCAAGCAAGCCGATTGATTCAACCGGTGAGGTGGTGACCAAGAAGTGAGGGCACCGTTAGGGCGTCAGCGGTTCAAACAGCGCTTGCAGGTCGTCTTCTGTGAGTCGCCACTGGGCTTGACTGCCGCCTTCGAGAACACCTCGGGCGAGGCCGGCTTTAGCCTGCTGTAATTGCTGGATTTTCTCTTCAACACTGCCTCGGGTGATCATTTTGTAGACAAATACCGGTTTGTCTTGGCCGATACGATAGGCGCGGTCACTGGCTTGGGCTTCACTGGCGGGGTTCCACCAAGGGTCAAAGTGAATCACCGTATCGGCGGCTGTCAGGTTCAGCCCGGCGCCGCCAGCCTTTAAGCTGATCAAGAAAATTGAGTGTTCACCCGCTTGGAATTGCTCAACCGGGGTGCGCCTGTCCTGGGTGCTGCCGGTTAGTTTTACGTAGCTCACATTGCGTGCAATCAGCTCTGCTTCGATTAGCCCCAGCATCGAGGTGAACTGCGAGAACAGCAGGACTTTACGGCCTTCCGCAAATAGCTCTTCAAGCATGGTGAGTAATGCGCTGAGTTTGCCTGAGTCACTGCTTTTGAGTGTGGCTTCACTGTCGTCGAGCAAACGAAGGTCGCAGCAAGCCTGGCGTAAACGCAGTAGGGCTTCAAGAATCACAATTTGACTGCGGGCCAGGCCTTGCCGGGTGATTTCAGCGCGGACCTTTTTATCCATCGCCAAGCGCAGGGTTTCATAGCGGTCGCGTTGTGCGGCACTGAGGTCGACCCAGTAAGTAATCTCGGTTTTGGGCGGAAGCTCGCGGGCGACATCTTCTTTTTTGCGGCGCAAAACAAAGGGTTTAATGCGCCCGTGCAGATGTGCCAAGCGTTGCTCGTTGCCCTGTTTTTCGATGGGCGTACGGTAGTCGCGGCTAAAGCTTTTACTGTCGCCCAACCAATCAGGCATCAGGAAATTGAACAGCGACCAGAGCTCGCCCAAGTGGTTTTCCAGTGGCGTGCCGGTGAGGCACAGGCGTTGGCGTGCGCGTATTTGCCCGGCGGCAAGTGCGGTTTTGCTGCGCGGGTTTTTGATGTTCTGTGCTTCATCAAGAATCAGCAGGTGATACCGGTGCTCGCTCAGGATTTTTAGATCCCTGGGCAAGAGGGCGTAGGTCGTCAGCAACACGTCATTTTGATCAATCAACTTGAACAAGCTACGGCGTTTGCTGCCATGCAGTGCCAGCACGCGCAGGGTTGGGGCAAAGCGTGCCGCTTCATCTTGCCAGTTAGGTATCAAGCTGGTCGGCATTACGATCAAAGCCGGTTGCTGCAAGCGCCCGGCTTGTTTCTCGCTGAGAATATGGGCCAGGGTCTGCAGGGTTTTGCCCAAGCCCATATCGTCAGCCAGGAGGCCGCCCATTTCCAGCTCGCTCAATGCCTGCATCCATGCCAGGCCTTGAACTTGATAGGGACGCAGCTTGGCTTGTAACTCGCTCGGTATTTTGGCTTTAAACGCTGGCAAGGCCTGCAGGCGATGGGCAAAACCGCGCAACTGTTCGCCGCCGTGCCACTCAAGATCAGGGCCTTGGGCAAGTTGGTTTAGGCGCGGTGCATCAGCGCGCGGGAGGCGGATCTTGCTGCTGATTTCTGCAGGGTCACGGAAGAATAACTCGCCAAGGGTTGCCAGCATGGGTTTGAGGCGGGCGAAGGGCAGTGCTACGCGCTGATCTGTTTGCGTCAGGCTGACCAGCAGCATGTCTTCGTCCTGCCGTTGGGCAACAGCATCGCCGTTGAGCAGCCATGGCGTGCGGCGGATCGCTTGCAGCAATACCGGCAACAGGCTGATGCGTTGACCATCGACGGTGACCCCTAATTCAAGGTCGAACCAGTCATGCTCGGTCGGCTCTTCAATCTCGACGTACCAGTCGTCAATTTGCGCAAGGTCGTAGTGGAAACCAGGCTGCATCTCGATTTTCCAGCCTTCTTCGCGCAGCGTTGGCAGGTGGTTTTCGACAAAGCGCAACCAGCTTGCTTCATTGGGCAGCTCAAAGTGTTCGCCCTGATGCTCACCTAAGGCTTCGCTTTGACGCAGCGCAACGCTTAATCCCATGTCGGTCAAGCGCTTACGTAAGCGGCTTTCGGCGTTGGGGTCACGGATAACGCGCAGGTTCAAATCAGCATGCTGACGGATTAAAAGGTCTTTGCCCTGACGGCCGTAGGCCAGATGTTCTTGGTAGTTGAATGCCAGTGCAGCACGGTGCTGGGTCTGCTCCAGCATGCGTCCTTTGCGTGCGTCAAAATGCACGCGCGCGTGGCTGCCCAGGCTCAATATGGGTTGCGGGGGTATGCCTTCGAGTCGCTGTTCGGCGATTTTCTGACTTGGGGTTATCAATGCGCTGTGATCCACGGCGGATTTTTGCTGACTCTCAAGGGTAAGTAAGGCGGCAGCTACATGTTTGCAGTTATAGCTCACCGGACAGCTACAGTGACCATTAATGCTCCAGCCATGCACGGTTGGAAACAGATTGATGCGTTGCTGGTAGGTCTGCCCGGACGAGCCTTTGCAACTCGCCAGCAAGCGGTTGTCTGTCAGGTTGAGCAAGGTGCTGCGCGCTTGCTCGGCATAGCCAAGCCCCCGGCGGAAATGCCCGGCATCAAAGGTGGAGCGCCAGTTATCCTGACTCAGGTGAAGGATGTTCAGTGGCATCGCTGTCTGTCTGCTGGGTGGGTCATCACCGCGCCGTTAAATCAAGCAAAGCCGATGATTATTGCACTGTTAAGCAGGGTTATGCAGACCGTTTAGCCATTTAGTTTGCGCTGAAGATTTTCTCAAAGAGTCGGCCAGCATGGCATGCCGCCCGTAACGGCTTACGAGTCTTAATGTTGGGCTTCTAAATAACGCAATTATTGGGTAAATACCGCCCGGTACTGGCTAGGTGTCGCGTTATAGGCTTGGCGGAAACGGTTACTAAAATGGCTGGCGCTGGCAAAGCCGCAACTAAGCGCGACTTCAACCAGCGAAAGCGGGCTGTTGCGCAGTAACTGCGAGGCTAAATGCAGGCGTTGCTTCAGAACATAGCGGTGCGGTGGTAAACCAAAACTCTGGGTGAACATGCGGGCGAAATGGTATTCCGACAGCGCGCACATATCAGCAAGCTGACCAAGGCTTAGGGGCAAGTCGAGGTGGCTATCGATAAAGTCGCGCAGACGTTTGCGTTGAGCAGGCGCTAAGCCCCCCGTGACTTTCAACCCATCACGCTTGCCGACCTGCGATAGCAGGGCATGGTCGAGCGCTTGGTGAGCGATGCTATTGACCAACAGGCGCTCGCCTGGCTCCTGCCAGTTCATCTGGCTGAGTTGTCGAAAGCGCTGCGCTTGCCCGGCATCATCGAGAAAAGTGCCTTCACGCAATTGCAGCTCACGAGGTTCGCGGTCGAGCAAGCGTACGGCTGCCAAGGCAAAGTGCTCGGCACTGATATACAGGTGGACCAGGTTGATTTCACCGTTAATGATCCACTTGGAATGGTGACCGGCTGGCATTACGCAGAGCTTGCCGGGCGCGCCTTTGCTGTCCGGCTGGTCGCGGCGAAAGGTGCCGGTGCCACCCGCGAGGTAGCACGACAGGGTGTGATGGGTCGGCGCTTCATAGTCCCGGGCATCATGGCTGTTACTCCATAATGCAGCGGCCAGGCCATCCCCTAGCTCAGCGCTGTGGTGCAAGTGAGCATTGGGCGATTGCCCCATTGCCTGAAATACCTGACTTTCTTCGAGTTGCGCCATACACACCAGTCCTCTAGACCCACATGCTACCTCTTGGCATCTATGCTGCCAGCCCCTTGCGCGGAAAAAGCGCAAGATTGTGCAATCTCATCACTCAGCACAGGCGCAGACTTACGGCATCTACTGGGAGTTAAGTGATGAATCTGTCGTTGTACCTGATGACTGTGCTGATCTGGGGCACCACTTGGATCGCCCTGAAACTGCAATTGGGGGTGGTAGCAATTGCGCTGTCTATTGCCTATCGCTTTGGCTTGGCTGCCGTCGTGTTGTTTGCGATTTTGCTGATCAGCGGGCGCTTGCAGAAATTAGATCGTCGCGGCCAGATGATTTGCCTGATTCAAGGCTTGTGCCTGTTCTGCGTCAACTTCATGTGTTTTTACACCGCCAGTCAGTGGATTCCCAGCGGCTTGGTCGCAGTCATTTTCTCCACCGCGACCTTATGGAATGCATTGAACGCTCGGCTGTTCTTCAAGCAAAAAATTGCCCGCAATGTATTAGTCGGAGGCGGCTTGGGTTTGTGTGGACTGGGGCTGATGTTCTGGCCTGAGTTGGTGGGCCATGAAGCCAGCCGCGAAACCTTGCTGGGTATTGGTTTGGCGGTGATTGGGACGCTGTGTTTTTCGGCAGGCAATATGCTTTCTAGCCTGCAACAAAAGGCCGGTTTAAAGCCGTTAACCACCAATGCCTGGGGCATGCTTTACGGCGCGATGATGCTGCTGACCATCTGCTTGGTGACTGGAACCCCCTTTAACTTTGAAGCGAATAGTCGCTACATCGGCACGCTGTTGTACCTGGCAATTCCCGGTTCAGTGATTGGCTTTACCGCTTACCTGACACTTGTAGGGCGTATGGGGCCTGAGCGAGCCGCTTACTGTACGGTGCTATTTCCGGTGGTGGCTTTGAATATCTCGGTGTTTGCCGAAGGCTACCAGTGGACTGCGCCGGCGCTGTCTGGCTTGGTCTTGGTAATGCTGGGGAATGTGTTGGTGTTTCGTAAACCCAAGGTGGCGATTGCCCCGGTAGCGGTTGCACGGTAGCCAATCAGTTGTAACGCAAAACTTACTGCTGCGGCGTACTTTTGCCCGGCATCAAGCAAACCGCCAGCAGCACCGGATAGCACAGGTAGTGCAGCCAGAATAAAATATGGCCAGCGCTTCCCGGCTCATCTTTTAGGTACATCATTCCGAGCAGGCCTAAATAGAGCAGACCCAGTACAGCCGCGTAGATGCCGACGATTGCCCAGCTCTCCCGGGGCAGGGGAAGGCGTTGGTGACGCCACTGAAATATTAATCGGACCAGTAGCCCAACGGCTACTGCAATCAATAAGGTTGCAGGCAGACCCCCGAGCTTGAGCAGTGCACGAACTAACAGGTTAAGTATGGCCACGGCGGCAACAGCGCCGAAGGCGTAATAGCGCAACTTCATCAGAGTGACCGGGTCAGGCCAAAGCGCTTCATCAGCACTTTTTCCAGCAGCGCTTTGGGCAGTAGATTGGCCAGTAACGGCAGCGTATGGCTGCCGTTGCCCAGACGGATCAGGCGCGGGCGCTTGCGTCGTTGCACAGCGGCCAACAGGTTTCGGGCGAAGTGCATGGCTGGGGTGGGATTATCTTGCGAGGCATTGGCCCGCGCTCGAATGCCTTCACGCAAAGGCCACCAAGGTGACTGCTCATCAATAAGCTGTTCCGCCTGCTGGCTGGCATTACTGCCGAAGCTCGAGGCAATCGCCCCAGGCTGAACTTCCATTACCTCAATAGAAAAGGGCGCAAGCTCCAGGCGCAAGGCATCAGTCAGCGCATGCACCGCGGCTTTTGAGGCGCAATAGGCACCGGCGAAGGGTGTTACCAGAACCCCAGAAACACTGCCAATATTAATCACCAAGCCTTTATTGCGGCGCAGCAGAGGGAAAAGTGCGCGGGTCACGCTGACGATTGAGAACACATTGGTTTCAAATTGCTTGCGCATGCCTTCAGCGCCGCCATCAAGCAGCGGGCCCATGGCACCGTAGCCGGCGTTGTTGATAAGTACATCAAGCCCGCCAGCTTCTTCACTGAGGCGGGTCCCCAGTTGCTCAACGGCCATTGCATCATTGACGTCCAGTTGCACCGCATTAAATCCGGCCGCGCTGAGTGCTGTCAGGTCGGACTCTTTACGTGCGGTTGCCCAGACTTTATAGCCTGCTGCATGGAATACATCGGCCAGTGCGCGGCCAATACCGCTGGAGCATCCGGTGATTAATGCAGTGAGCTGGGTCGTCATAGGGTCATCCTGCACGGTTTTATTGATGGACTCAGAATAAGCCAAAGCGGGTGCCCGCACCTACCCTGAATACTTGATCATGTGCGCCAGATCAGTCGGCGAAGCTGCCCTGTATCCGCTCTGCACGAAACTCCAGGCTGCTGGCCCGATAACCGCTACGTATGGGCGGCAAAGGCAGGCAGTTGTTCCAGGTCGAGCCGGGCAGTAGATCGCCGGGGCCGCTGTAGCGGGGCGATTCATAGGTGTTTTCTACTAAATTAACGCTGTCGCCTGGGCGATAGGCAGCCATTTCCCATTGCAACTCAAGCAGCGGCTTGGGGCTGGCGTTTTTCAGGGTCAAGGCGAGTGGCCGGTCAGCCGGGCAGTTCTGCGGGTCGTAGGTAAAGCGCATCTCAAGTTCTGCCAGATGGCTTTTTTCCTGGTTTTCCTGCCAGATCACTGTGGACGCAATAATACACAGGCCGATAACGGCAATCAGTGTGACAGGCAAGGCCTTGCTGGGATAACGAATCAGCAGGATAAACCAGCTGAGAATCAGGATTGCACCGAATAACATGAGGGTGGCCTTGATCGGCGAACGTCTGTTTATCCTACACAAACTGATGCGGCGGGGAAGGATCGCGCGTTAAAAAGTGTTGCAGTTGGCGTGTCGAGGGTGGGCTTGTGTAATAACTAACTTGGTTGATTGGCGTTTTTTGCAAAACATATAGCTGTGTCTGTGAGCTACTTTTAGCCGCTTAGATCCATAACATCCATCGAAAACTTTGTTAGGCTCTACCTTTCAAAAGCCTACGAGGGATCGTTATGGCACTTGTCATCAGGGAAGGTGACCCCACAACCACTGGCGGTAAAGTGGTTGCAGGTTCTTCATGCTATACCGCCGAGAACCGTAAAGCGGCTCGACTGTCTGACCCCGTATGGTGTCCAAAATGCAAAAGCATGGGCTACATCGCGGAAGGTAATCCAACGGTTATTGATGAGCATTTGGCTCTGGCCACACATAATCATGTGGTTAAGTGCGGTTGCTCATTTGGTAGTAACCGACTGATTGCCACCCAAGGCACTATTCATGCAGGGACTGATGCAACCGTCGCAATTGATCCCAGCTTTGCTATTAAAGCCAATGCCGCCACTCAGATTTGGGCTCGCGCTATCGGCAATGGCAGTTACAACAGCCAGTACACGGTGGGCATTCCTCTCAATGACGTGCGCGGGCTGGCTCCCATCAATCATTGCGTGTTCGCCAAAACCTGCACCGTGCCACCTGAATCAACTGACGCCGGTACGCAGGTAGAGCCTGCCAGTAACTTTGGCCAAACCGTTGTGTTGGGTTCAACGGCGGTTGCAAATACCGACGGCGGCGCGACGCTTGGTCGGGTAGCGGGTCAGGCGGCTTATGAAACGCTCGGTAGTTGGAGTCTACGTAGTGCTGCCGCAGCAGCAGGTACAGCGGCCAGTACCTTGTTGCTCGCACTGTGGCCTTCGCAAATGGGTGACTCGACCTTAACTGAGGAGCAACTGCGGGGCATGACGATGGCTCCAACCCGTGTGCGCTTTCAGTTCCGCCGTGACGCTGAGGGTACTGTGCGGGTGTATGGCCTGCATACCAGTGAGCTGTCTGGCATGGATAGCGTACCGGTGGTCACCGAGTGGAGCAAAGTTGGCAGTGCCTTTGAGGCGATGCTCAATGGCGTAACCATCATCTGGTCACCCAATAACGTGCCAGTGGTACAGGCACCCACGACCTATCCGGGCGTGACTGATGCGCTGGAAAATATTCTGGTACACCCGGTCGCTGAGGGTGGCGATAGCCAGATCGAAATCTATCCGGCTGCGGATGATCTGACTTGGCAGGACTGCATTTTGGTACTGCCGATTGATACTGGACTAGCGCCCCTGTATGTCGTGTTTTCAAAGCCAATCGCGGCAGACCATTCATACCACCCGGCCCCTAAGGGTCTTACGGCCTTCCCTGATGCTGTTAAAGTCGATTCTAAAACAAGGGTTCAAGGTGGTGGTGCAGTCCGTAAACGTTGGAGGGATCCTAAAGGGCGAATCTACGAATGGGACAGCCAGCATGGAGCCGTTGAAGTCTATGACAAGCAAGGCAAGCACCTAGGGGAGTTTGATCACATGACTGGTGAACAGACCAAACCCGCCAAACCTGGCCGAAACGTAGAGAAATAGGGAGCGTGTATGTACTTGTGTATCACCGGATTTTTAGCTGAAAGTAGCGAAGATGATTCGCTGAAGTTTGAGCTCGATGTGGATGCCACGTTTAATGATCAAATCGTGGGACTACTGGGTCATAAAAATTTGAATGCGATGGCTGCCGGAGAGTGGTTACTGACTGGTGAGCAAGTAACCCAAATATCTGAATTAATCAGACAACCACTTCCAACTGATTTAAAAATGCTTATTGGGGTAGAAGCATAGTTATGTAGGCATTACTGATTAAGAGGCCGGGACAACTTCATCACAGTTATTGACCGAATCAAGCCCACGCAAGATGCAAAAACCGATTGAGGGAAGTCGGTGGGTTAGATGCGTCGAGCCTTGATCCTGCTGTATACGGGCGAACCCAAGCTGCTTTTCAGTACACCGTCAGGGACGAAGTGCACACAATTCACTTCAAGCGATTTTAAGGGTGCTCAATCACAAGGAGGCCGTATGGTCAGGATCTTCGAAGATGACGACTCTATGCATGACGTTTTTAGTCACGTTCTTGAACAAGGTATTGCAGGCATAGCAGGTGGACGAATGAGTACCCGTAACAAGCTTGCTCAGGTGAGCGCTTTCGCCAAGCAATTACAGCACCCAGAGATTATTGCAAACTGCACGGTTAACCATTACTGGAGCGAGTTGGCATTTATTTATGACGGGAGGCTTTACCTTTTTCAAGAAGCACAGAAACTCGTGGTTGATGCATACGACAAGCTACTGGCCGAGCAGGGTATTTTCCCAGAAACTTATCCGGGCATCGAATAGCAAAGTTATCTGGCTTTTATTTTTGTAAGGTAAAAGGAATAAGTTTTTTGACTTCAGATCCGCAGCTTCTAAAACTGGAGTACATGGCGTTTAGCATGTCTAAGGCGTGAGGCACTGTATTTAGCTAAAACGCGGGCTCCGTTGCGGAGCCCGCATTTGATTTAACGGACTGCTATTTGTGCGGCTTCATCATGGCTGCGGCCATAAACATCTTCAAAACGCTCGATGTCGTCCTCACCCAAGTAGGTACCTGATTGCACTTCAATCAGCTCAAGGGGGATTTTGCCCGGATTGCTCAGGCGGTGCACCGCGGTCATCGGAATATAGGTTGACTGGTTTTCAGTCAGCAGGAAGGTGCGGTCATCACAGGTGACTTCTGCGGTGCCTGCAACCACAATCCAATGCTCAGCGCGGTGGTGATGCATTTGCAAAGACAACTGCGCACCCGGTTTGACGGTAATGTGTTTAACCTGAAAGCGCCCGCCCATATCGACCGAGTCATAAGAGCCCCACGGACGATAAACTTCGCAGTGGTTTTGCGCTTCGTTGCGCTGCTTGGCGTTGAGCTCATTAACCACATGCTTCACGTCTTGCACGCTGTCGCGGTGGGAAATCATGGTCGCATCTTTGGTTTCGACCACAACGATGTTGTCCAAGCCAATGATCGAGACCAGCTTGCCGTTACCCTGAACCAAGCAGTTGCGGCTGTCGTGGACCATGACATCGCCTTTGATGACGTTGCCGTGGACATCTTTCTCGTGCACATCCCAGATGGACGACCAGCTACCGACATCATTCCAGCCTGCATCCAGCGGTACTACACAGGCGCGGGTGGTTTTTTCCATGACGGTATAGTCAATCGAGTTGTCAGGGCAGCAAGCGAAGGTGGCTTCGTCGATGTTGACTACATGATCGGCTTCACTGCTGCGCTCAAGCGCTAGCAGGCAGGTGTCATAGATGTCGGCATCGTAGCGCTTGAGTTCTTCGAGATAACGGCTGGCGCGGAACATAAACATGCCGCTGTTCCAGAAGTAATCGCCGGATGCAACAAACTCAACAGCGCGCGCTGCATCCGGTTTTTCGACGAAGCTCTGCACCCGCACCACACCTTCGGGCAGGCTGTCATCAGCTGTAGAACGGATGTAGCCGTAACCGGTTTCCGGCGTTTTGGCAGGTACGCCAAACAGCACCATCTCGCCTTTTTCAGCGGCTGATTTGGCAACCATCAAGGCCGCTTCAAATGATGGCTGATCATCCAGGACGTGATCAGCTGGCAATACCAGCAGCAACTCGTCGCGACCCTCTGCAATCAGTTTCATGGCTGCAATCGCAACCGCGGGAGCGGTATTGCGGCCAAAGGGCTCAAGCAAGATGGACTGCGCAGCCAGATTTTGGGCGCTGAGTTGCTCTTGAATAATAAAACGGTGCTCTTTGTTGCACACCAATACCGGGGGTTCCATACCTGCAAATGACAGACGTTTGATGGTCTGCTGAAACATGCTATCGCTGCCTGTCAGCGCCAGAAATTGTTTTGGATACTGTTTGCGCGAAAGAGGCCATAGTCGTGAGCCGCTGCCACCGGAAAGAATTACTGGGATCATGTGTTCAACTCCTGAAACGTTCATAGATTTGTCTGGTATCTCGCGTTATTGCGAGAACACCCATTAGCAAGCTCATATGAGCCGTAGAGGACTTCTCCGTAGCGCCTGCCGTGGCGGCGCTATCTTGTTAGCGACCTGGTTTTCGGCCTTTGTATTATCAGGTGTATTAGTCAGTTTTAGCCGGGCGCTTTACCCAGTTCGGTGAGAGCTTTTCACCACTGCCGGTGACGTACAGGCTGACCACTTCACCGCGGGCCAGGGCGACAGGTTTAAGGTCACTGATCTTGTTGTCACCTTTGAACAGGGCAAGGTTGATCTTCACTGGGTTGACTTCACGCTCGCCGTGACTGGCAGGGGCAACGCTATCGACCACTTTGGTTTTGCCGTCAGCGGTCTTCAGGGTGACGTTGCTGTCAGAAAGGTTCTGTACCCGCAGCAAGGCTTTTTGCTTGTTCTTGAATGCCGGGTCTTCAACCAGTTTTGGCGCAACGCCTGGCTGGCTGACCAGGGTGTAGTAATGATCTGCGTCGAGTTTGACCGGGATCGTCGTGTCGCCAACCTGAGCGCTGTAGCTGCCCGCTGGCATAAAGCTGAAGTCACTTGAACCCAGCGGGGATACTTCATTGAGCGAGGTGTTGCCAACGCTGACACTTAGCTCTGTATTGCCAGCGTTGTAGGCGCGCACGAAGGTTGAGCCCTTAGGGGCGATTGGTGCATACAAACCACCTTCTCCGGCACTCGCATGAAAGCTGCCAAGGCTCAGCGCGACAGCGCAAGCGAAAGTGGTCAAGTTGCGATTGGTCAGTAAGGTCATCAGTAGTTCTCCATCTTCGTTTCACACAGCGGCGTTGCAGCCGTTTGATTAAGTGAGGTGACATACCTCTTTAGCGTTGCGCGCTGGCCATATGCCGACGCGGGTTCTGGAGCCTCAGCGGTTGCCGGTTAGCGCCAGATTTTGCTCATCTCCCAGATCTTTCAGGCGTGCGACCCACTCCTGGTCGAACTCACTGAGGTCATTGGGCATCGGTAAATAGCGCTCAGGAAACTCCCAGATCACCACCTGAGGCGGGGTGTTCTTGAAGTCATCACTTTGCAGGTACTTGAGCATCGGCAGGACCGGGCCACGGCCGTCCTCGGCGTAATTGCCCAGGTCGTGCTGCAGGTGTTCACGCAGCGCGCCTTCGAAATTCCAGTTGGGGTTGGCGCTGTAGCTGGTGCCGACCAAGGCAACCGAAATATTGTTTTCGGCAAACAGGGCATCGGCACCTTCGGTTTGTGAGGCCGCTGCGGTGTTGCGCTTTTGCAGGTCGTCCGGGCGCGGCATCAGTGTTTCAAACAGCGGGTCGAGCGGAATAAAGCGCGTCAGGTCGCCGTGGTAGGGCTCGGTTTTGTCCACCGAAGTGACATACTTTTGCGGCTCGCCTGGCAGTACAAAGTTATGCGCCACCGCTGCACTCAAACGTTTTGCGGCAATATCCGCACCCATAGGGGTCCAGTGGGTATCGGTGCGCAGAAACACTTGGCCCTGAGATTTTGCCGATTCAAGTGCAGTGAGCAGGTCTGGCGCGATGATTTCGTCACGGTCCATGGCTTTGTGGAACTGTTGGTACAGGTCCGCGTGGATCGGGCTGGCGCGATTGTTACCGATGTGCTCCGGATACAAGCGCGCCTTCGCTGGAACAATGGCCATGACCAATTTGATGTTGTGCTTGGCCAGCTCATTGCGAACACCCTCAATTGTATTGAGGTTGTCGCTCAGGTTGTGCGGCCCAGTCGGGTCAGGTTTGAATTCTTCGTCCGAATACAGCCAGCCGTCTGCACCGATTTTCACGCCCTGGCGGCCTTCGTTGAACAGGACGAAATCGAGTGCTGCCCAGACATTGGTACCGATGTCTTTCATCGGCAGCTCTTTGTCGTAGTGATCCTCGAAGCTTTTCGCCAAGTTGCCATCAAGCACGCTATAGGTCTTGGGTTGCTTGTAGTCGATCACACCGCTCATTGAAGTAATGAAACCCAGCGACAGCATCGTAATAAATGAGGCGATGTAGATTTTTTCTGCAGTTTTGCTCATGGTCGGCCTCACTCAGAACTGGAAGTAAAGGAAGGGTGAGTAGCTCTGTGCAGAGAGCTTCAACAACGAGGCGCAAAACAACAGCAACAGCGCAACACGCACTAAGGTTTGCGCCATGGCTGGGTTCTGCTGTGCCATTACGCTTGCCGGCGCGGTATTGCTGGAGCTGATGACCGGATCGCTGCCCAGGGTTGCGTCCTTCTCTGGGCGCTTGCTTGAGCGATGACGGTTGAACTCACGTACGCCACAGAGCGCCAGCACGATGTAGGCGATGGCCAGTGTTGCGATTTGCAAATCGTTAATATTGGCGCGGTTCAACTCGCTGAGCTGCCAGCCGTTGAAGCTGAACATTGCGCTGTACATGCGCCAGGCGATATCGAGGTTTTCAGCGCGGAAGATCACCCAGCCGAGCATCACCAGGAAGAAAGTGAATGCCCATTTGATTGGGTTGAGAACTGTAGGCGCTGCCTTTACACCCAGTGCTCGCTCGATGGCCAGCCACATGCCGTGCCATGCGCCCCAGATCAGGAAGGTCCAGTTTGCGCCGTGCCAGAAACCGCCGAGCAGCATGGTCAGAAACAGGTTGCGATAGGTGTTGAAGGTGCCGTGTCGATTGCCGCCTAGAGGCACATAGAGGTAATCGCGCAACCAGGTCGACAGGCTGATGTGCCAACGACGCCAGAACTCGGTGATTGATTGGCTGATATAGGGTTGATTGAAGTTCTCCATAAAACGGAAACCCATCATCAAGCCCAGACCAATGGCCATGTCGCTGTAGCCAGAGAAATCGAAATACAGCTGCGCGGTGTAGGCCAGCATGCCCAGCCAGGCATCACCGGTACTTGGGTTGCTCAGGGCAAAACAGTGATCAACCAGCGGTGCCAGGGTATCGGCAATAAACACCTTCTTGACGAAGCCTTGCATAAAGCGCGTCGCGCCCTCGGAAAACTTGTCGATGCTGTGTGTGCGGTCGGTGAACTGGTCGGCCAAGTCCTTGTAGCGCAGTACAGGACCGGCAATCAGCTGTGGGAACAGGGCGATAAACGCCGCGAAATTGATCAGGTTTTCAGTGGGCTCGGTATCCCCACGGTACACATCAATCAAGTAGCTCAGCGACTGGAAAATGTAGAACGAGATACCAATCGGCAAGATCACATGGGTCAGCACAAATGGCTCTAGGCCAGCGGCGTCCATCATCTTGTTGATATTGGCCACACCAAAGTTGGCGTACTTGAAGTAACCCAGGGTTGCCAAGTTACCGACCACACCCCAAAGCACCCAGCGCTGTGCGGCTTTGGTGCGTATGCCTGCACGGTGTATGCGCAAGCCAAACCCGTAGTTCCATAGCGTCACGACTACAAACAGCAGCAGGAAATCGACCCGCCACCAAGCGTAGAAGGCATAGCTGCCGATCAGAATCAGCAAATTGCGGTAGCGTGCGCCACTGAGGTAGTACAAGCCAAGAAAGATCGGCAAGAACAAAAACAGGAACACGTTGGATGAAAAGACCATCCGTGCTTCTCCAATAACAGGTCAAAACAGAGCTTCTCAGCTCGTCATATAAGTCCCGCCAAGCAGCTTGGCGGGGGTTTTGTTAAGGGGCGGTTAACCGCCCTGATGCTTTGGGTTGAACACGCTGCTGACATCGCCGCCAAGGCGGAATGTCTTAAACGGCCCGAACTTCTCGATCCCCTTGTTGAAGTCCGCCGTGCAGCTGTAAAGCGTGCAATAGGGCGCGAGCCAGGAAAATTTGGCGGGCTTCTTGAGGTCGGTCATGTCCTGCTTGTCACCGGTTTTGGCTTTGAATTCATCCGGGTCTGACACGCCGTCCATTACGCGTTCGGCGAGGCGTTTCAGTGCCTGCTGGTTTTCAGGGCGCAGGTCAACACCATTGGCTTCGGCAAACGCTGCAATCATGGTCAGCGGCGGCAGGCTGTAGTTGTGGTAGGCCAACGCTCGCTGTTTGCGCTTTAACTCGTTTGGCAGGTAGCCGTCGGCATCCACTTGGTTGGCCGCAACCTGAAACTCCTTAATCGACCAATCGAACAAGTCGCGATGATTGGTGGCAACAGCAGTCGCCATGACCGACCAGGCAGCCCAATAGCTGTGGTTGTTTATTTTTCGCTGCGGCAGGTTGCTCCAGTCTTTAACGGTCAGCTCAGCGAGCTTGACGAACCACTGCTCGATTTCCTGCGCCTGCTGTGGGTAGTCCTTCAGCGGTTGGCTCTCTGAGAACTTCAAGCGTAAGTAGGCGGATGACATGCTGCCCAAGGCCCATTTGCGCATTGATTTGCCGGTGTGGTTGTAATCAGTGCTGAGTAGGGCTCCAGCTTTTGCCCAGCTATCCATCCACTCAATCGCGCACTCGAGTTGCTTTGGATCGCCGGTTTGCATGTAGCGCATTACGTATCGGTTGCTGCCGCGCTCCATGGTGGTGATGTCTGCAGTGCTATCGCGAAAGGCTTTCTCGGCTTTCTTGTTCAGCGTCGAACGCGCCTTGTCTGAACCTTCATATTTGCTGCGAAACACCAAGCTGCCGGTATAGGGTGTTGGTGCGGCATCACAGGAGCGCGGCTTTTTTGCCGGGCTGTGCACCGGCGCGTAATAGCCCGCCGGAGGTACCAGATCACTGGCGCTACTGGCTTGCGAGAACACTGCGCTGGCCAGTAAGCAGGGAACCAGTAGATAGGGGATTGATAGCCATTTTTTCGCTTGCATAGTTGACTCCATCCTCAGTCAGCTTTCGCCGTGAGGTTTTTGCCGGTGCTGGATGGCCGCTTACACAACGTCGCTTCGACGCTGAGGCCAGCGGGCATTTCTTCCGGGCTTTGGATTTCAAGGGCGAGCAGGTTGAGATCGCGCCAGTCGGGGTCATTCCTCAGTTCAAAGGCGTAGCGTCCGCCGGTGTCGACGCGGTCGCTTTGTTCAATTTTGAATTTCTCGCGGCGGCCATTGAGGTACCACAAGGTGGCTTTCGACTCATGCACGCTTGGGTCACTGAATGTCAGGTCAACCTGATAGTCACCGCCGCGGATATCCTGCAGAGGAGTGTTCTCGCCATTGACAAAAATCTGGTTGTTGCCGGGTTTCATTTTGATTTTGTTATGCATCACCGCCGGGCGACCCTCGCAGCCGTTATTGACCATTGGCATTGCCTGGCGGTAGAAGCTGTCTTGGGCGAGGTCGTAGTGGGTGGCGAACTCCCAGACCAGGATCTTCGGCGGGTTAGTTCGGAATTCTTCGCTGCTCATGTACTGCAGTAAGGAACTGTCGAACCCGCCGCCACTGACAGCCATGTTGAGCACTTCGGCACCGCTGTATTGCTGCAAGAAACCGGGGAAGTTGTACGCCGGGCCGCTATTACTGGTGCCGACAACAGTGATCTGCGGGACTGACTCGTCGCCAAACAGGCTGTCGCCATCGGCATCACCCACGGGCTCTGTTTCATACCGCGGCACATATTGGGTGGCGTAGCTGACACCGCAGAACTCGGCTGCGGTTTTGTGCAGAGTGCCCGCCTTGGGCAACAAGCCAACCACAGTGCTTTCAAATTCTTTCTTGGGAATATCATCAAAGCCGGGCATCTGCTTTAGGGTTTGCGCCACCAACTTGGCCGTGCGTGAAGCACCTGCAGGTGTCCAGTGGTGATCGGCCTCAAAGTAGTAAGGCGTCTTGACGTCTTTCTCATCGAACAGTGGAGAAAGATCAGTGACCCAAATACCGGTTTTACGCAGGTCGGCTACAGCTTGTAGGTAGTTCTTTTTCGCCAGCGCATAGTTGAAGCGTGACTTCTCAGCGTCAGTCAGCTGTTCGCGATTAACCAATCCACGGGTGGGTTGATAGACGATCATCAGCTCGATGCCTTTACGCTTTAACGCATCACGCAGACGTTTGAATTGCTGATAGCCATGGGGCGTGGTGCCAAAGTCGGTACGCAGGTCGTTGCGGCTACGAAACAACCAATCGCCTTTCCCCTGTACCAGTGCAGTGAAAAAGCTCAGGTACTTGGTGTTGTAGTTCGCCGGGTTTTGCGCGGCCGGGCACAGTGGGCCGACACGTTGCACGCTATAGCTAGGTTCTGCCATGGCCGTGCTGGCAGTGCCGAGCAAAACACTGGCTACAGCGAGATGACGCAGTTTAAAAATCTTCTTACTCACGTTGTATGCCCTCAATTCTGCAGTTCTGCCTGGCTTTCAACAGGGTCGATAAGCACCGCCAACTTGCGGCGCACCAAGAGATCGAGGATCTCTTCCTGGCGTTTGCCGAGCACGCCGGAGAAGCTGATGCCGGTGCTTTTAGTCGGTGCAATCATGTTTACCCGGTACAGCTCAAGGCTCAGTGGTGAGTCGATGGACAAGGGGCCGGAACCGTTTGCCGCCAGCGTGCCACCCACCAGAATCATCGAGACCTTGGTATCGAATGGGTCCAAGTCAATGTCGCGGTCGGTGTCGGAAAGGTCTTTGATGTGGCCGTACAACCCCGTTAGCTTGTTGCCAGCTGAGAGGTTTTCATAGATCCGAATGTTGACGCTGTTACGCACCCGTATACCGTGACGGAAGTTGTTCAGAACCTTGTTACCCCACAGCAGGTTATGGCTGCTTTCATACAGGGTGATGCCGTCTGAGTGGTTCTGATAAACCTCGTTGTAGGCAATCAGGTTATTGATGCTGTTACGGTCGATAACGATGCCGGAGAGCTTGTTGTCGTAGCTCTTGTTGTTGATGATCCAGCTGTCATCAACCTCACGGGAAATAATGATTCCGTGTTTTTTCTTGGTGCCGTGGACAGTGTTGTCGGCAATGATCAAGCGACGCGAACGGTCATGGGGGTCAATCCCATAAACAATGTTGTCACGGTAGGTGTTGCCCTTGACCACTACGTCGTCTGCCTCGTAGCAGTAAAAACCGTACCAGTGATCGACAAAGGTTGAGTTGATCAGCCAACCCGTCGGGCGAGGGCGTTTGAGGCGCTTATCAACCCCAGGTGAATACTGGGTAATACTGACGCCGTAGGACTTACTCTGGTTGTAGCCCAAGCTGGTAATTTCGCTGTTGGAGATGTACAGCTCACTGCCACCCCAGGACACCAGAAACGGGCGGAACTCATTTGGCGTGCGGAAGGTGGCAGGCCCGTTATCAGCTTCACGCCAGGCGGTTAGCTTGGAGTCTGTGATAAACAGCATGCCGTCATTGACCAGAAACGAGCCGCGCTCTTGCGAAAGGCGCAGGTCTTTGGTGTCTTTGCCAACTTGCAGCGTTGCACCTTGCGACACCACGATGGGCAGGCGCGAGAGGTAAACACCGGGCGATGTTTCGGCAAACTGGCTTTCTGGCAGCGCCTTGGCGATATCCGCTGGGGTGACATAGCCACCTTCAATGAAGATTGCCTGAGGCATGCCTTTCTGGCGTTTTACCCACTCGCGCAGCCGCTCGTTACCCCCGATGAAGTCCTGCAACTCAACTTGCTGAACCATGCGCCGCACAACCACTTTACCGCCCGGCGTGTGCTTGACCTTGGCAGCCACGGCCTCGGCGGTGTAGCCGCTCAGGTCAGGCAACTTGGGTTTGTCCAATTGCAGCGGCTCGATAGGCGCGCTGGTGACGGTGTAGTTGTTGGTCTCGTTAAGGAATTTTGCCGAGCCATGGTCCGTCACCTCGGCATTGCTGGCCGGGCTTTTGCTATCGTTGGCCAACGCCAAAGGTGCACCGAGTAACAATGTGCTCAGTAGCAGCACATTGAGGCAGGCGTTGGTTCTGAGTGTGTCAGGTTGTGGGTACATGAGCTGTCCTCAGAAGCGCCAGATTACGTCGACAAAGGCGCGATGCATGACTGAATCGGTGCCTTTGGCATAGGCATCGCCCGGCATAAATACGCCGCCGCGAAAACGTACAAGGGCTGCGCCTTCATCAACCTGTTCAGCTAACGCTGCAGGCAATAAGCCTTGTTTGAAATAGCGAGTGACGACCAAATCGACCTCTTGGCCTACGTCTTTTTCACCGTCTTCAAGGTTGGCGATAATGCCGCTGTCACCGATGTCTTGTTTGTCATCGACGCGCCAGAACTTGTGGTAAACCAAGCTGGCGTCGTATTGATCGTCCATCTGCCAAGAACCGAACAAAGAGGCGGCATGCAGGTTGCTCAACTCACCACGGAAGGCCTCACCAAAACGGTGGAGGCGGGCGTTGGTGCCGGTGAAGTTGGAGCGGTTGCTTTCCAGGCCGGTTTGACGGAACTGCTCAGAACTATCGTCATCACCGCCGCCACTGCCACGGGCATAAGCACCACCAACTTTCCAGTTTTGATCGATGTTCCAGCGCAGACCGAGGTCCACAGCCCAGGCATTGACATCAACATCGCGTGAGCCATTGGCTAACTTTTGATCACCGACGTTGGTTTGTTCCAGTTCATCAATGCTGCCGGTCAACCATGTGGCTTGCGCCCAGTAGTTAAGCGGTTGAGTCGAGTGGCGGTTGAAGAAGTCGCCATCAGCGCTTAGGCCCAGCCAGGTCAAATCGCCGGTGTAGCGCTTGCTCAGCTGGTCAACTTCTTCGCCTGTGTGTGGCAGGCTGCCGGAGTCGCGGCTGTGGTGAGCTTTGACGCCCACCCAGTGGCCTGGCTTCCATTGCGTCGAAAGACTGCCGAAGTAGTGCTGACGGTCTTCGTCTTCCGGGGCCAGGTCATCAAGATCGGTGCGGTAGTCGGAGAAGCGCTGTGCCATGCCGGCGTTGGCGCGTAACAAGGTGGTATCGAATTCCCAGTTCAGGGCTTCGATATTGGTGTCCCACCAGGTGCCTTCATCACTGCGTACACGCTGACGACCAAGGCGCAGGTGTTCGCCGGGGTAGGCTGTAATGCCTGAGTAATCGACCCAGAATTCGCGCAAGGCCAGGTAGCTTTTGTCTGGCTCACGGCCGTCGCTGCTGTTGGCACTGTTGCTGTCGTCAGTGTCGTCGGAGTTGCTTTGCAGGGTGTCGGTTTCGATGATGTCAGTGGCGGTTACCGCCTGACCCATGGCAAAGGCGCTCCAGTTGCCGCGTTCGCCATATAACCAAGGGCGCAGGTCGAGACCGATACCGTTGACATCACCGCCACTGCGGGTGCCAAGGTCACGGTCATCTTCAGACTGCGCGGTGATCTTCACATTCAGGCCGAAATTTTGGTCCGGGTCATTCGCTGCAAATGCGCTGGTGCTGGATAACAGCGTCAGCCCCAAGCCAAGGCTCGTAGCGATAGTGTTGAGTTTTAGCTTTGGGTTCTTATTCATTGAAGCTGTGCCTGTAACTGAGTTTGGTTTTGCAAAGCGGTGCCACGTAGCTCGCGTTCTTCGCGCAGCTTCTGCTCCGCTTCACTGCGTTGCGCTGGCGTCAGCTTTTGCGCGACCTCGTTGGCCAGGTCAGTGCTTGCCTGAGTGTTTTTTGGCAGCGCCAACTGGCTAAATACGTAGGCGTTGCTGAGGTTTGGCACTATGCCTTTGCCTTGGGAATACATTTGAGCCAGGGCATAGTCGGCATTGATCTGGCCGCTACGTGCTGCACTTAGCAGGTGATCAAGGGCTTGTTGCGGATAGATATCGCCCAAGTAACCCCGCAGATAGAGTTGGCCCAGCAAGTAATTGGCCGTCGGCTCGCTGGGTGCTGCTTTACGCAGGTGCTCTTCGGCCTTTTTCGGGTTCTGGGGAACCATCTTGCCTTCGTAGTACAGGCGACCAAGCAGCAGTTCTGCCCGTGGCAACGATGCTTCTCGACCTTTATCGAGGTAAGTCATCATGGTTTCGCTGTCGCCCAGAGCGGGGTAGTCGTACAGCAGGCGTGCAAGGCTTACCCATGCAGCGGGGTAGACCGGTGCAATGGCTTCAAGCAGCTCTTTGGCCTGACTTTCATTTGGCTTGCCGAGCTCTGCGTCTGCCAACACCTGGGCGACGGCTTCAACCCGGCGTGGCGGCAATGCACGGCTGTGGTAGTCGTTCATCATGTTGGCGATCAGCGCGTCTTGTTGCTCGCTGTTGCCCTGCATTTGATACACAGTGGCCAGCTCGACATAACAGGCGTCGGACTCAGTGATCAGCCGCTGGCAGATGTCTTCGATCTCCGTCAGGTGCTGGTCGTAGGTGCCCTGCGTGCGGTAGTAGAGAATTTGTGCCAGCTCGGCCTGTGGATAGCCCTGTTGGCGCCAGCTAGAGATTTGCTGCTGTACGTTCATAGAGGGAAAGTCCTGTGGATATTGCAGATAGAGCATGGTCAGCGGCAGCAAACTGTTAGGTTCACCGGCGCTGAATGCTTCCTTGAGCAATGTCGCCGCTTCCAGGCGTTCGGCATGGGTGCTGTCGGGCTTGCGCGCTAACAAGCGGCCCAATCGTCCCTTGGCGCGGGGCGACTGATCCATTGCCTGGCGATAAGTCCGCTCGGCTTCTTTGAGGTCTTCCTCAGTGCCGCTGGCGACTTTCATGTCAGCCAGCCCCACTTGCGCTTTGACATAACCCAGCTCAGCCAACTGCTGGAAATTACGCTCAGCCGTGACGGTATCGCCGCGCTTAAGCGCTTCACTTGCCAGACGCTCGTCTGGCAAGCCTGCGCAGCCGGCCAAGGTGACGGCAGCTGCAAGCATGAGTAATTGGGGATGAGCAGTAGCCACCTTTGCGTCCTCCTTAGTAGCCAGCTGCTGTGGCTTTATTGATCAACCAATCGAGCGATGGGCCACGATCAATTTCGACTTCAACAGGTTGGCCCGCCAGGGTGCTTGGCAGGGTGCTGTCAGGTTCGATAACGGCGCGGATATCGGATGACAAACCACCGTTGTGCAGGTTGGTGTTGAGGATTTTGCCGCTACGTGGTGCGTCATCGCCTGCGACCCAGAACTTGATCGGCGTGCCAGGGCGCGCTTCAGAAAACTTGCGGTAAGGGAAGCTCGCTAAAACGGTGGCCTTGGTGTCTTGCGGAACCATTTCAAAGATCACATCGCCTTTGCTGGCGAACTGACCATCAGCCACGAGTTGACGGGCAATCTTGCAATTACATGGGCTGGTCAAGGTGCCTTTGAGTTGTTTGCTGAACAGCTGCTCAATGTTGGCCGGCGTCAGTTGCTCATCGGTGAGTTGGCCTTTGAGCATTTCCAGCATGCTCGCTGAGAACGAGGCCACTGGCGCGCCCTTGTTGATCACGCCGTCGGCGCCGACCAGGCTTTGTACTGTGCCTTCACGCGGCATGGTGATGTTCAGGCTCGGTACATTGACCATGCCTGAAGAGGCGTGGGTGACGAAGTACAGGCCATAGATAGATTTGAAAATATAACCAAAAGCGGCCACGCCCACGGCGAAGATGGCAATGCTGAACGTCACGGCTTTAAGCCGTCCAAACACGGTCATACCACCGCCGTTGCCTTGCTTGCGCGGTTTGGTGAAATTTTCACGTTGCAGGGTGTTGAGCAGGTCGCCGGTTGAGACAATTTCACCGCTCAAATGGGCACTGATGAGGTAGCGTAAGGTGGCGATTTCACGAGGCTTGAGGTTGTGGAACTGACACCCCGCGCGCTTGTTGATCGGGTCGGTCGAGCACACCTGGAACTCGATATCCAGACTCAGGTTGAGGCTGTCGAGTTGGAACTGCATCCGCGCTTTGTGAAAGTCACCGACATTGGCTTCGGTTTTTTCAGTGGAGAAGCTAAAACCACCAGCCGACAGATCAAGCACCCGCACTTCAACCTGTTCGCGAGATTTGGTGATGTAGCGCAAGGCTGCTGGAATTTTTACCCGAGCGTGCTGGCGCTGGGCTTCTGATTCATGGACCACATTGGCGTTTACGGCTGTGTTCATGGGTTTGATTTCCTATTCAGTTCTGGTCACACCAACGCAAGAAGCGCGGCGATGAATACGCTGGTGGCAGTAAAAGTCATGGCTCGCGATGACCAGCTATTGAACAATCGCGAAAAGCTGGCGAGGTCTCGGTTGAGCTTGGTTGGCTGACGCGTCCAGGATTGTTGGTCAAGGCGGAAGAACACGTAGATCTTCACCATGGCGCCGACAATCTGGTTGTAATAAAGAATTGCAGGGTAGGCAGGACCAATGCGGTGGCCGCTCAAACTGAGCAGCAGGGTCAATACCAGACGGGTAATGCCGATCCACAGCAGGTAGATAATGATGAATGCGGGGCTGTACTTGATGCTGGCAATTACCGCCACGGCCAGGCCCAGCAAACTCGTCCACATCGATACACGCTGATCGAATAACACCACACTGGTGAAGGCTCCCAAGCGATTGATCCCCAGGCGCAGCGCCCGCGAGTTCTGCCTTAGGTTGTTGCCGTACCAGCGGAACATCAGTTTGCGGCTGGCCTTGATGAAGCTCTTTTCCGGTGGGTGCTCGACCGTGTTGATCGCCGCATCGGGCACGTAGAATGTGTCGTAGCCAAGGCGCATCAAGCTAAACCAGCTGGACTTGTCATCACCGGTCAGGAACTGGAAACGACCCAGGCGCCAGTGCTCAAGGTGATCACTTTCAACGTCGGCAATGAACTCAGGGTTGGTCACCACTTGCGCACGGAACACCGACATCCGTCCGGTCATGGTCAGAACCCGTTTGGAGAGCGCCATGGAGCACATGTTGAGGTGACGTTGAGCAAAGCGCAGCTTGTGCCATTCACTCATGATGTAGCTGCCGCGAACTTCGCAAAACTCATTGGTGGTCAGGCCGCCAACATTGGGGAACAGCTGGAACCACGGCACGGTTTTGCGCACCACGCCTTCATCCAGCACGGTGTCGCCATCAATCACCGCAACCACTGCATTGCTGTCTGGCATCTGCCGGGAAATGGCGCGAAAGCCGTAAGCCAGACCGTCGCGTTTACCGGTACCAGGAATGCGTACGAAGTCGAGTTTGACGCGGTCGGGAGGGTTCATTTTCTCCCACATGCTTTTCACCAACAGCTCATCAGACAGCTCAACGATTGAGCAGACCATGGTGGTTGGGTAACCGCACTCAATGGCTTCGCGAATAACTGAGCGATACACCATCGCAGTGGTAAGCGCATCGATACGAAAGCTGGTGACCATCAGAAATACATGAGATGGGTCAGCCGCAGAGCCGAGCTTGCGGACCTTGCGCTTGTAATAGGGGTAAACTAAATAAAGGAAAAGGCAGCCACGTACAAAATGTATGGCACCCATGGAATAGCGCCAGATACCAACGGCGCCAATCAGCAGCAGATAGTGCTTCGACTCCGGGTCGAAGGTACTGGTCGGCAATGCCAAGGCGAGCAGCATCAGTAATGACAGGTAAAACAGCCAGCCGGCAGCCTCTAAGAGGCCTGTCTTGAGCTTATCCATATGTGTTTCCATCGTATCCACTGGACTTACCTTGGGTATGCGCTAGCAGGCGCATACCCAAGGCAGGTTCATGACTAAAAGCGAGACTTACCAGCAGATGCCTTCGGCGCCGCTGCGGGTTGCTGTGGTCATGAAACCAACCAGATCGATGACTTGTTTGCCTTCGAGCTGTTTCTCAGCAAGGGGTGCAAAGTCTTTGTCGCCATTGCCCAGAACAATCACGTCAGCTTCACCAACCACTTGCTCGAAATCGCTGTTGAGCAGGGAGGAGACGTGTGGGATTTTCGACTCGATGTATTCTTTGTTTGCCCCGTAGACGCGGGCGTACTCGACGTTACGGTCAAAGATGCTGAGGTCATAGCCCTTGCCAATGAGCATTTCCGCCAACTCAACCAACGGGCTTTCACGCAGGTCATCTGTACCGGCTTTGAAGCTCAGGCCGAGCAATGCAACTTTGCGTTTGTTGCAGCGCGAGATGATGTCGAAGGCTTTTTGCACCTGAACCACGTTGCTGCGCATCAGCGAGCTGATCAGGGGGGCTTCAACGTCAAGCGAGGTGGCGCGATAGGACAGGGCGCGGACGTCTTTCGGCAAGCATGAACCGCCGAAGGCAAAGCCTGGACGCATGTAGTATTTGGACAGGTTGAGCTTGTTGTCCTGGCAGATCACGTCCATCACTTCGCGACCGTCAACGCCAACAGCCTTGGCGATGTTGCCGATCTCGTTAGCGAAGGTGACTTTGGCGGCGTGCCAGACGTTGCAGGTGTACTTGATCATTTCAGCGGTATCGATGGTCTTGCGAATCACCGGTGCATCAAGTTCGCTGTAGATGCTTTCCAGCAGATCACCAGAGGCGGTGTCCGACTCACCAATAACGGTCATCGGTGGGAAGTCGTAGTCTTTGATTGCGGTACTTTCACGCAGGAACTCAGGGTTAACTGCTACACCGAAATCAACCCCGGCTTTCTTGCCCGAGCAGTCTTCAAGAATTGGAATGACCACGTTACGAACGGTGCCCGGTAACACGGTGCTGCGCACAACAACGGTGTGGCGTTCGGCTTTGTCGCGCATGGCCATGCCAATTTCGCGGCAGACGCCTTCAATGTAATTGAGTTCCAGGTCGCCATTCTTTTTGCTCGGGGTGCCGACGCAAATGAATGAGACTTCACTGTCTGCAACTGCGCTGGCGACATCGGTGGTACCGCGTAGTTTTCCAGCCGCTAAACCCTTTTGCAGTAGTGTTTCAAGGCCTGGCTCAACGATTGGCGATTTACCATTGTTGATCAGGTCGATTTTAGTGGCGGAGATATCTACGCCAATAACTTCGTGGCCTCGAGCTGACAAGCAACCGGCACATACGGCGCCGACATATCCCAAACCAAAAATACTAATGCGCATGGTCTTAACCTCATTGAGTTATTACAAAATTGATAATGTTTCGCGGGCTTTAGTTTGCTGTTTCCTGCATGAATTGTTGTCTCGCATACTTATTACAGTCGCGTTAATACCCGCCCACTTATTTGAGGGCGTGACCAGGCATATACTGTTATTACCTCTCTTTCACAGGCGTGAGCGTAGCGCCCACAAACCGCTTTGAAATGAGGGGGTTAGGTGCAAACTGCCATCAGCTACCTAATTGTTTGTCGTGTCTTTCATATTATTCAGGTTAACCGTTACCTCGATTGTTATATCGAGAGTTGTGGCAGTTTGATTCGCGATAAAAGTTACGCGAAGAAGTGTGTTACGCCGAATATGAGTGTAGGAAATTTCTGTAAGTTCAGACCGTTCGTCAACTTTTTTTCAGGGCGCGTAAAAAGCAGTAATTGCACTTTGATAGCAATTGGTAGTGGCAATTTGTAATTGCTTTATCACTGAAAGAGGCGTGATTTAGTGTGAGGGATTGCTAAATCAATTAGCCACTGAACTATTCGCTAGTTGCGCGATATATCAATGATCACTGGGCGATATTGCACTGTGGACTGCATATTCAGTCCACAGGGGAGGCGGGAGTGTCAGGCGTTTTGTTGTTCGCGAAGGAAGACCAAGTTGTCAGGTTTTGAGCGATCTGGTGCGTAGCGATACCCTTGCTCAGCGAAATCTTTCAAGCCCTGCACGTCGGAAATTTTTTCCTTGATCACGTAGCGGGCCATCAAACCTCGTGCTTTTTTGGCATAGAAGCTGATGATTTTATAGTCACCGTTTTTCTCATCACGGAACTCAGTGTTAATTACCCGCGCTTTTAGGGCCTTGAGTTTCACTGCTGAGAAGTATTCGTTGGATGCCAAATTGAGCAACAGATCATCACCTTGCTCGGCCAACGCTTCATTTAACCAGCCGCTGATACGGTCACCCCAGAAGGCGTATAAGTCTTTGCCGCGAGGGTTGGACAGCTTGGTGCCCATTTCCAGTCGATAAGGTTGCATCAGGTCAAGGGGGCGCAATAAGCCATAAAGCCCAGAAAGCATGCGTAGATGCTGTTGGGCATAGTCAAAGTCGGCCTCGCTGAAGTCCTCTGCGGCCAAACCGGTGTAGACGTCGCCTTTAAATGCCAGCAGTGCCTGCTTCGAGTTTTCAGGGGTGAACTTCGCTGACCAACTGCCAAAACGCGCTGCATTCAGACCCGCGAGCTTATCTGAAAGGTGCATGAGTTCAGCGATTTGCTGCGGGGAGAAATCGCGTAACTGGCTGATCAAATCGCTGGCATGTTCGAGATGTTGCGGCAAGGTAAAACGTTCGGTCACAGGCAAAGTCTCGTAATCGAGGGTCTTGGCCGGAGAAATCACCATCAGCATAAAGTCTGCTCCTTAAAGTCTGGGAGGATTTTAGGCCAGCCAGTATCCGGACTCTAGCTATTAAGCCGATACGCTAAGCTTATTAACCATTTCCCGACCAACAGGAAGCCGCCATGAGCGATTGTGATCACCAGCAGTGGCAGCAATCACACGACTATCGCCCACTTGAAACCACCGCTGAACGACAAGCGTGGCGGGTTACTGCGTTGTCCGGCGTCACCATGCTCGTGGAAATCATCGCCGGTTACTGGTTCAACTCCATGGCGTTGCTGGCTGACGGTTGGCACATGGCGTCGCACATGGTTGCATTAGGTCTCAGTGCCTTGGCCTATTTTATTGCGCGCCGCTACGCCAAGGATCAGCGCTTCGCTTTTGGCACGTGGAAGGTGGAAGTGCTGGCAGGGTTTGCCAGTGCCGTGATGCTGACCCTTGTGGTGCTGATGTTGGCGTTTGAGTCCTTGTTGCGATTATTTAACCCTCAGGTGATTGCCTTCGATATGGCGCTGGTCGTGGCGGTCATCGGTTTGCTGGTTAACCTGTTATCTGCATGGATGCTGCGCGACCAGCATGAGCACGGCCATGAATTGGGTGGCCACGCCCATGCCGATCATTGCGAGCCACATGATCACGGAAATCACGGCGGACGAGACCTTAATCGCCATGCTGCGTTTATTCACGTCATGGCTGACGCGCTGACTTCGGTTGCGGCGATTGCGGCACTGGTGGGTGGCATGTTGTTCGGCTGGAATTGGCTGGACCCGTTAATGGGCGTGATCGGCTCGGTGATCATCGCTGTATGGGCCAAGGGCCTGCTGATTGAGACGGCCATGGTGCTGCTGGATCGGGAAATGGACAGCCCTGTTGTCGAGCGCATTCGGACAAACCTAGAGCGCCAAGCCGATACCCAAGTGACTGATCTGCATGCATGGCGGGTAGGGCGCACGCAGTTTGCCTGTGCTGTGAGCGTGGTGACGCATCAGCAGACCAGCGCAGACGACTACAAGCAGCACTTGGCGCAGATCAAGGAGTTGGTGCATGTGACGGTTGAGGTCAATCAATGCCCTGTAGATCATCAGGGTTGATGTCAAAGGCTGTGACAGGGTGCAGAGAAATGCCTGAAAAGCGGAATTTTTACCGGCAAAAGCAGCGATGGGACTTCCGACTTTAACGGCACATCGCCAGCTCGCCAAGCGCTATTCGTCTGTCCGACAAATAAACATAAAAAAATTGAAATGTTCGTTTAACTGTCATGTTTTTTGGAGTATCAAGAAGACAGACGCCGAACCCTGCAGTCAGGTGGCGATATTGCTCTTCACCTTTCTTGCAGCTTCTCAGCCGCCCCTGAGAAGTCGGCGGTCCTGTGCAGCGGAGCGCTGATCTGGCATTCCGTTGCTTGGCTTCTACCAGAAGGTGAACGAGTATGGATGACCACGGACGCTGCAAGCCCACCGCTCCAACCCTCTACGCTCTAGACACCAATGTGCTGATCCACGATCCCAACGCGTTGCTCAATTTTGAGGAGCACCACGTCGCCATTCCAATGACTGTGCTGGAGGAGTTGGACAAGCTCAAAACCGGGAAACAAGGTGTCGCCGCCGAATGCCGTCAGGCGATCCGATTGATCGACAAAATTCTGGGGAGCGCACTACCTGAAGAAGTGGAGCATGGCGTACCGATTCAACGTGAAAAGAGCGGCGCATGCGGCTTTTTATCGATCTTGATGAGTAAAAGTGCAGCCCCCATCACCTGGCTGCCGGAAGACCTAAACGACAACAAGATCATTAACCAACTGGTCGAGCTCAAGTCACGCCGCCCAGGTTTGAATGTGGTGCTGGTCACCAAAGACATCAACATGCGCTTGAAAGCGCGCGCCTGTGGCATCGACTCTGAGGATTATCACACCGACCAATTGGTTGATGATGTGTCGCTGCTGTCGCAGGGTTATCACAACATGTCAGGCGGTTTCTGGGACCGCGTCAGTAAAGTAGAAACGCGTCAGGATCACGGTCGAACCTGGCACCGCGTGCAGCTCACCGATAACCTGCCTTCAGTGCACGTCAATGAGTTCATTATTGATGAGCAAGGCTTTGTCGGCTGGATCAAGGAGATCGATGAAGGCGAGATCCTGATTCTTGATCTGCATCAGGAACCGCTGATGCATCAAGAGGCGTGGGGGCTTAAGCCACGTGATATCTATCAAGCCTTAGCGCTTTACGCCTTGCTGGACCCGGATATCCACTTGGTCAATTTGTCGGGTGCGGCAGGCTCGGGTAAAACCATTCTGGCGTTGGCGGCTGCCATCGAACAAACCATGGTCAGCAAACGCTATCGGCGCATCATCGCCACGCGCAGTGTGCAGGGGCTCGACCAAGAGATCGGCTTTTTGCCCGGCACCGAGGCGGAGAAAATGGAGCCTTGGCTTGGGGCCATCACCGATAACCTCGAAGCCCTGCACATGGATGACGAAAACACCCATGGCAGCGTTGATTACATTCTGCAGAAAGTGCCGCTGCAGTTTAAATCCCTCAACTACATTCGCGGTCGTAGCTTCCAGCAGAGTCTGATCCTGATTGATGAGTGTCAGAACCTTACACCCCACCAGATGAAAACCATCATCACCCGTGCGGGCACCGGTTCAAAAGTAATTTGCCTGGGTAACCTGGCGCAAATCGATACACCTTATTTGTCAGCACCCAGTTCGGGTCTGACCTACCTGACGGAGCGTTTCAAAGACTTTTCCCACGGTGTACATATCACCTTACAGGGCGTACCTCGCTCGATTTTGGCCGAGTACGCAGAAACGCACATGTAATCCCGTTCTCAATCACAAGCCCTGTTGGCATAAGCTGGCAGGGCTTTTTATTTGACTGCAGTTAATGCGGGATAACATTCATGGGTGCCGAAACCTGACTCTGGGGTTTACAATCGCCTTATTCTGGTTTGGAGAAATGCTGTGCTCACTCATCTTGATTCTCAAGGCCGTGCCAACATGGTCGATGTCAGTGACAAGTCATCAACCGTTCGCGAGGCTGTAGCCGAGGCCCGGGTGCGTATGTGCCCGCAAACACTGCAGATGATTGTCGAAGGGGGCCACCCCAAGGGTGATGTCTTTGCGGTCGCGCGTATTGCTGGCATTCAGGCGGCGAAGAAAACTTCAGACCTGATCCCGCTGTGCCATCCCCTGATGCTGACAAGCGTTAAAGTCGAGTTGAGCGCCGAGGGCAATGACGCTGTACATATTCAGGCGCGTTGCAAGCTGACCGGGCAAACCGGGGTTGAGATGGAAGCACTGACCGCTGCCAGCGTGGCCGCATTGACCATTTATGACATGTGCAAAGCAGTTGATCGTGGCATGACTATCGAGAGCGTGCGGCTGCTGGAAAAGGTGGGCGGCAAGAGTGGCCACTTCAAGCACCAAGCGGTACAAGTGGAAGGTGAGCAATGATCCGTGTGCAGTATTTTGCTCGTTACCGCGAGGCCTTGGGCCTTGATGGCGAGCAGTTGAGCAACAGCGCTGAATTTGCCACCCTCAATGATGTACGTGAGTTTTTACTGAGCCGTGGGGGTGTCTGGCAAGTGCTGGCCGAGCAAAACCTTATGTGCGCCCGCAATCAGGAGCTGTGCGGCCTTGATGAAGCCGTTACTGAAGGCGATGAAGTGGCGTTTTTCCCCACCGTCACTGGAGGCTAGCGATGAGCATTCGGGTTCAGTCAGAGGCATTCGAGCCTGGCGTCGAACTTAACGCACTGCATGCGCAGAATCTGGGTGTCGGTGCCGTGGTGACTTTTGTTGGCTATGTCCGTGATTTCAATGATGGGCGTGATGTCGGCGGTATGTTTCTTGAGCATTTCCCCGGCATGACCGAGAAGGCGCTGGGCAAAATTGCCGATGAAGCGTCGCAGCGCTGGCCGCTGCTGAACGTGGAGTTGATTCACCGCATTGGTCGGCTTGAGCCCGGTGAGCCCATTGTCTTTGTCGGGACTAGCAGCGCTCACCGTGAGGCAGCGTTCGAAGCCTGTGCATTCATCATGGATTACCTTAAAACCCGGGCACCCTTCTGGAAAAAAGAAGACACCGCAGACGGCCCGCGCTGGGTCGAAGGGCGTTGCAGTGACCAGACCGCAGCGCAGCGCTGGAAGCAGGATTAAACCAGGGCTAGGGTGAGTGGCGCTTTTTCACCCACCCTTTGCGTCCATACAACACCTCGGGTTGTGCGCAGAGCCTGCATAGCCCTACCTACGCATTAGCCATCGCGCAACGCTTCAAGGCTGTTGATTTGCTGGCTGTTACTATCAAAGTTAGCCGCATCCAACCAGCGATTGAAGGCATCACGGCAGCGTGGCCATTGGCTATCGATTATCGAGAACCATGCGGTATCCCGATTACGGCCTTTAATCACCATGTGCTGGCGGAAAACCCCTTCGCTGACAAAACCAAGGCGTTCGGCTGCGCGGATTGAGCGTGCATTTTGTGCGTTGCACTTCCATTCCAGGCGGCGGTACCCCAGCTCTGTCATGGGGTAATTGGCCAGCAACCAAAGGGCTTCCGTCGAGCCAGGCGTGCGCTGCATCACCCGGCCAAAGGCGATATGGCCAATTTCAATGGCACCGTCTTTCGGGGTGATGCGCAAATAGCTGAACACCCCGACTGCACGCTGGCTGGCGTTATCGATCACAGTAAAAAACAGCGGGTCGGCGCTGACCTGATTAGCATTGAGCCACGTGTCAAACACCGCCCGTTCCGGGAAGGGGCCAACGGGTAGATAGTCCCAGAGTTTCGGGTCCGAATCTGGGCCTTGCAGGGCATGCCAGAGGTCATCACCATGGCGGCTGACATCCAGGGGTTCAAGCCGCACGAATTTGCCTTGGAATACCCGGCGTTCTGGCGCTGCTACAGGTTGCCAGTCCACAGGGTTGTCATTGAGCTGATACGTCATGGTTGGGTTCCTGATCAAAAAATTTTGCGGTATTGGATAAAGCCAGGGCGGTCGGCAATCCGGTCGTAAAGGTGCATCGCAGTGGTGTTGCTTTCTTGGGTCAGCCAATGCACCCGCGAGGCCCCAGCGGTTTTGGCCTGCGCACAGACATGTTCAATCAATTTGCGGCCGGCACCGGTACCGCGTAGTTGCTCAGCAACGAATAAATCCTGCAGGTAGCAGTAGTCGCCGACTGTCCAGCACGAGCGATGAAAGATCCAATGCACAAGCCCTACAGGCTTGCCATCTTGCCAGGCGATGGCGGCGTGCATCGGCTCGGCAGGGTCCAGAAAGCGCTGCCAGGTGATGGCGCTGGTTTCAGCGCTGATTTCGGTGTCATAGAACTGCTGATAACCCTGCCACAGCGGCAGCCAGGCGTTTTGATCAGCAGCAGTTACTGGGCGAACGTCAAATGACATGGTGCATTCCTTTGGCTTAGTTGGTCTGGGGCATGCGTCCAGCGAGTAGCTGGTCACGCAGGTCAGTGCTGCTTTGCAAGCCAGCGTGAACGCCTTGTTGATCGGCTGTGTTGCGGTTTTGGCCGAGTTTGTATTTACCTTCCAGGTGCTCGATGGGCAGCGCAAAACCAACAATCGCAAACAGCATCTTGTCGATATAGTCGGCGGGTGCATCAGCGACAGCCCAAGGTTGAGGGCGACCGGCTTCATGTTTGTCACTCAGGCGGCTGACTAACTGCAGCAAGCGTTGCGGCTCATCAAACAGCTCAATCGAGCCGCGCACATGGACGCTGATGTAGTTCCAGGTCGGTACGACTTTGCCGTGTTCGGCTTTAGCCGGGTACCAGGCGGGGCTGATGTAGGCGTCTGCGGTGTTGAACATAGCCAGCGCCTGGTTATCGTCCTGCCAGTCGCGCCAATGCGGGTTTGCCCGCGCAAGGTGGCCATAGAGGGTGCCGTATTGACCGTCCTCGCGCACCAGCAGCAAGGGTAAGTGGGAGGCTTGTAAACCGCTTGCGCCGTTGCTCACAACGGTTGCCAGGCGTGCTTTATCTATCTCGTCATGAAGCACGCCGATATCATCCTGACGAAAGGCTGAAGGTAAATACATACAGGCTCTTCTGATTGATGGCTGTGGACTTGATAGCCCTATGCTAGGCAGAATATTGGCCTGTTGTAAGATCCATTTATTGTCAGTTTTATAGGGCCAATTATGCCGATACACGCACCGCTGCCAATTGACCTATCGGGTGTTCGCCTTGAACCAGGGCGCGGTTTGTCACGGCAGTTGTATCAGCGTTTGCGTGAACGAATCCTCGATGGCCGCTTGCCGGGCGGTGCGCGGTTACCGGCCAGCCGCGATCTGGCTGGCTTGCTCAATGTGTCGCGTAATACGGTGACCCGGGCATTCGACCAGCTATACGCCGAGGGCTACATCGAGGGGCGGGTGGGCGATGGCACCTATGTTGCGCAACTGGCCAGTGTAGTGGCTGCTGCACCGACTCAACACAGCAAGCCTGCACCCAGTGCGGCCCTGCGCTTACTTGATCAGCATCATTTATCGATACCGCCAGAAGGCGCGCCTCGGGCATTTCGAGTCGGTGTCCCGGCATTTGATTTATTTCCTTTTGAAACCTGGGCGAGGTTGTCGGCACGGTTCTGGCGTAAGCCGTCGCCTGCGCGGCTTGGCTATGGTGATCCGGCGGGTGACCAGCAGTTGCGCGAGTTGATCGTGGCTTATTTGCGTAACAGCCGTGGCTTGCAGTGTGATCCGGCGCAAGTGCTCATCACCAGCGGTGCCCAACAAGCCATCAGCCTCTGTGCGCAATTATTGGTGCAGCCCGGAGACCGGGTTGCGGTCGAAAATCCAGGTTATCGTGCGGCCGGGCATGCGTTTGCGGTTGCCGGCGCTCAGTTGCAGGGCGTTGATGTGGATGCCGAAGGCATTGATACGGCTGCGCTTGAGCGGCTAGGGCACTGTCGTTTGGCCTATGTCACGCCCTCACATCAGTACCCAACCGGCGTGACCTTGTCTTTGCAGCGGCGACTGGAATTACTCGACTGGGCAGAGCGTCATGACGGCTGGGTGATTGAGGACGATTATGACGGTGAGTACCGCTACAGCGGCACCCCATTGGCACCCTTGGCGGCACTCGACAGACAGGGGCGAGTGCTTTACGTCGGCACTTTTTGCAAGATCACTTTCCCGGCGCTGCGCCTTGGCTATTTGATTTTACCGGCCAGCCTGGCGGAGTCTTTTTCGCGGCGTCGCGCCTTGGATATGCGTCATTCCGAGATTGGCACCCAAGCGGTGATGGCTGAGTTTATTGCCGCAGGACACTTTCAGCGGCATATTCGCCGGATGCGCAGTGCTGCGCGCAGTCGCCGTGATGCACTCTTGGCTGGTTGGCCCAAGGCAATCACAGGCTGTGCAGCCATGCCAGCGGTCGATGCTGGCTTGCACCTGTGCATCAGAGTCGAGAGCCTTGCCCGCGAACAACAGTTGATTGCCGCTGCTGCGGCAGTCGGTGTTGAGATCAATGCGTTGAGCAGTTATTGGTTGCCCGACAGCACGCCAGCGCCTGATCAACGCGCAGGGTTGGTGATGGGGTTTGCGGCTGTAGATGAACAGCAGATTGAGGCCGCCTTACGCGCCTTGCGCTTGGCTTGGAAGCTGTAACGGGCCACCGAGCATTAGCCGCTCGGTGGCCGGTGCAGCCGCTTACTTCACCACACGGTAGCAGGGCACGTAATCGGCACCGCCCGGTAGCTTCATGCGGTGCTGGTCGACGAAGGCTTGCAACAGTTCGTCCAGCGGTTGCATGACAGCCGCATCACCATGAATTTGATAGGGTCCTTTCTCCTCGATCATGCGGATGCCTTTGTCTTTGACGTTACCTGCAACCACACCGGAAAACGCCCGGCGCAAATTAGCGGCGAGCTCATGGGCTGGCAGATTACGGCTTAATTGCAGGCTGGCCATGTTCTCGTGGGTTGGGTCGAACGGGCGCTGCAGGCTTTCATCGATTTTAAGCAACCAGTTGAAGTGGAAGGCATCGTTACGCTCGCGGCGGAACTGCTTCACTTCCTTCAGCCCGGCGGTCATGGCGCGGGCAACTTCGGGTGGGTTGTCGATGATGATTTGGTAATGGCGTTGGGCTTCTTCACCCAAGGTCGCGCCGACAAAGGCGTGCAACTGCTGGATAAAAGCCGCGGCGCTTTTCGGCCCGGTGAGAATAACCGGAAAGGGCAGTTCGCTGTTATCCGGGTGCATCAGGATGCCCAGCAGATAGAGAAACTCTTCAGCCGTACCCGCACCGCCCGGGAAAATAATGATGCCATGACCCACACGAACGAAGGCTTCCAGACGTTTTTCGATATCTGGCATGATCACCAGTTCATTCACGATCGGGTTGGGCGCTTCGGCGGCAATGATGCCGGGCTCGGTCAGCCCCAGGTAACGGCTGTTGTTGATGCGCTGCTTGGCATGGGCAATGGTTGCGCCCTTCATCGGCCCTTTCATCACGCCGGGGCCGCAGCCGGTGCAGATATCCAGGCTGCGCAGGCCGAGTTCGTGGCCGACCTTTTTGGTGTACTTGTACTCGTCTGTATTGATCGAATGACCACCCCAGCAGACGACCATTTTCGGTTCCAGCCCCGGCCGCAGGGTGCGAGCGTTACGTAGCAGGTGGAAGACGTAATCGGTGATGCCTTCTGAGTTGCTCAGGTCGATGCGCTGGCTGTCGAGCTCGTTCTCGGTATAGACAATATCGCGCAGGGCGCTGAACAACATCTCGCGGGTGCTGGCGATCATCTCGCCATCAACAAATGCATCTGCCGGCGCATTGAGTAGCTCCAGGCGAACCCCACGGTCTTGCTGGTGAATGCGTACTTCAAAGTCTTTGTAGGCGTCGAGAATGGTTTTCGCATTGTCGATCTGAGCACCGGTGTTGAGAATTGCCAGCGCGCATTGGCGAAAGAGTTTGTAAATGCTTGCTGAACCGGCTTCGCTGAGTTGCTGTACTTCTCGCTGAGAGAGGGTTTCGAGGCTGCCCTTTGGGCTTACGGAGGCATTTATTACATTTCTTTGGGCCATTCTTGGCTCCTTTAATAGGACCCTGTGGACTCACAACTGCCACAGGCGTCTAAAAATTGAACGCCAACTCCGGGCGTTATCCAGGCTTGCTGAGTGGTTGGGCTGGGCTCAAGCAAACCTGGCTGAAAAGCATGGGTAAGGCATAGTCAGTTCTACAACTCTGTGAGGCTAAGCGAAACCCCTTGAGAGAAAAATATCCCAACGATCAAGTGTTTAGCTCATTTTTTGTACAGCCAGTTTGAGCCAGACCGCTGAAAGGTCCATGTGGGTGTCTCTCAGCGGCGCAGTGCGGGCAGAAAACGCTGCCAGCTCGCCGGTATTTTGCTGCGCAGTTGCTCGCTGAAAGCATCTCGGCGTTTTTGATACACCAGGCCCAGCGCAATCACGGCCAGACCAAGCAGGCTGAGAATGATCGGAAATAACAGCGAATCGGCGAATACCTCATAGGATAAATAACCGAGATAAGTAGCCACGCCGAGGGCACCAAAGACCATAAACAGGCTGCGTCTAAGCAGCACTGCAACGGCCATCAAGCCCAGATTGATAAGGCAGTACAGTGCTTTGCCGAGTTCGCTATTGCTGTCCATCGAAGTCAGACCGCCCCAAAACGCCAATAGACCGGCAAGATAGCCCCAGAACGCATAATCACGCTGGCTGCGACCATCGACCCACAGGCTGGCGAGCAACACTAGTAGGCCAAACCACAGTGAGGTCCAGCGGCGCTGCTCCCAGTCGAACGAAGATCCGTACAGCAGTTCTGTCAGGTCCATCGACATAAACCAAAGGGCAATTGCCATTGGCATCACGATAAAAGGGAAGGGCAGCAAGCGGAGCATCAATAGACCTACGATCAGGGTACCGGCTTCCATCGCCAGCCAACCGCTCTGCACGTATTTGTAATAGTCGTTATAACTCCCTAAGCCGTCATCCTGTGGCCACCAGCCCATCAGGCGTTGCACCGCAAATATCAGCAACGGCGTCATGCTTACGGCCACGGCCCCCAACAAACCACCGGGAATCTGCTGACCGCATTGCCACATGCTGCGTCCGCACAGGGTAAACACCAGCATATAGGCTGCACTGATGAGTAGCAGCGCGCCTTCACCCAAGCTCATCCAGGCTTCGGTCAGCAGCCAGCCCATGGCACCGATGATCAACATCGCGCCGAAGTAATAGGCAACGTGAGCCAGTTGAAAACTCGCTTGCTCTGGATTTTTTTGCTGCAAAAAACTCAGTAGGGCAGCGTCTTGACCGGGGGCTAACACACCCGCAGCAACTGCCTTGTTTAAGTCGCCAGTTTGAATTGTCAGGCGCATTGGGACTCCATTTCCGCTATGAACTGCAGTTAAGTGTAGATACCGTCTTGAAACTCATCGTGCAATAGCGAGACTGCAATCAAACGCTTTACCGGATTTCAGGACCCTTAGGGTTTGGCACAGGCACCTATGGCGGATGAAAAGCGTCATCCATCTATGACAGCTTTTAGCTTATTTCAGGCACAAAAAAGGCGAAGCCTGTGGGCTTCGCCTGTTTCGATAGCGCTTGCTTAACCTCGGCGTGGTACAGGCTTGAGCAGTTCGTCTGGCGGCATCTCACAGGAGATTTTGCGCCCGAGCAGTTCTTCGATTGGTGGCAGTGCGTAGGCGTCATCTTCGCCGGCAAAGCTGATCGAGGTGCCATTGGTGCCCGCACGACCGGTACGGCCAATACGGTGAACGTAATCGTCCGGGTCTTCTGGCAGGGTGAAGTTGATGACGTGGCTGATGGCATCAACGTGGATGCCTCGGCCAGCAACATCGGTTGCCACCAGAACGCGGATCTTGCCTTCACGGAAACCTTCGAGCACCTTGATACGCTTGTGCTGGGCAACGTCACCTGACATTTGTGCGGCGCTAATGCCATCGCGGGTCAGGCGTTCTTCGATACGGCGAACTTCGTCTTTGCGGTTAGCGAAGACCATCACCCGAATCCAGTCATTCTGCGCAATCAGGTTGTACAACAGTTTGTATTTGTCGCTACCCGCGACGGCATACACGTGTTGTTCAACGGTGTCGCTGGCAACGTTTTCCGGTTCAATTTCAACAATGGCCGGGTTGGTGGTCCATTGTTTGGCCAGGTTCATCACGTCATCTGTGAAGGTTGCCGAGAATAGCAGGGTCTGGCGTTCACCTTTCATCGGTGTCTGGCGAATGATTTGCCGAACCTGCGGTATAAAGCCCATGTCGAGCATGCGGTCGGCTTCATCGAGCACCATCACTTCAACCATGTCGAGGTGGACTTCGCCGCGCTGGTTGAAGTCCAGCAGACGCCCCGGCGTTGCGACCAGAATGTCGCAATAGCGCGATTCCAGCAGCTTTAACTGTTTGTCGAAATCCATGCCGCCGACGAAACTCATGACATTGAGGCCAGTATATTTGGTCAGGTCTTGAGCATCTTTGGCGATCTGCACAACCAACTCGCGGGTCGGCGCGATAATCAGTGCTCGCGGCTCACCCATAAAGCGCTCTTTCGGCGGTGGGGTTTGCTGCAGTTGAGTAATGATCGAGATCAGAAAGGCTGCGGTCTTACCTGTACCCGTCTGGGCACGGCCAATCGCGTCTTGGCCGCTGAGGGTGTAGCCCAGAACGCCCGCCTGGATTGGCGTGCAATACGGAAATCCAAGGTCGTGAATGGCGTGCATCAATGTGGGGGTGAGGTTGAAGTCGTGAAAGCGGGTCTTGCCTTCAGCCGGTTCGACCGCGAAATCGCTGAGTTTCCAGTTATCAACCGGTTTGGCTGCGCGCTCACGGCGCGGCTTAGCAGCCTTGTGCGCGTCATTGCGGGCGGGCTTGGTATCCGTTGCTTCAGCCTTCGCCTTGCTCGAGTCACGGCTTTTATCGCGTGCTTTGCTGTTGCGGCTGGTATTGGCTGTTGTGCTATCAGGGTTGGCTGGCGCAGCGGGCGTACTTACGGGGCTTGGCTGCTCGCCGTCGGCTTTGCCGAACATTTTCTTAAGTGCTTTGAGCACGGTCATCTCGTCAATTGGTTAAGGAGTGAACTGCGCCAGTGTAAAGCAAGAACACGGCGCGGCGAAGTGCCACAGCCGATTGCTGCTCGTTAGCAGCGCATTCATTGGCTGTTCGCTACACAAGAAGGGGTGTTTGCGGGCTTACTGGCGTAGGCAGTTGCGGCCTTGTTGTTTGGCTTTGTACAGCGCGCTATCGGCCCGGATAAGCATGCTTTGCAGGGTGTCTTGGCTGTTCATGGATGACAAGCCAATGGACACGGTAACCCCGGGTAATGGGCCGGTGGGTGAATAAAATGTGGTGACAGCTTGCAAGCTCAGACGTAAGCGCTCACCAATGCTCAGGGCCTCATGGGTGTCCATTTCAGGCAGCAAAATGACAAATTCCTCACCGCCATAGCGGGCCAGGCTGTCTTTATTGCGTAACTGGTTTGTCAGTGTTTGCGCGACCATGCGCAGGGCATAGTCACCTGCGAGATGGCCATGCAGGTCGTTGTAGGCCTTGAAGTGATCAACATCGAGCATTAACAGGCTGAAGGGTTGCTCATTAAAGGCACAGCGTGTGGTTTCACGTTCAAAAATATGCTCCAGCCAGCGACGATTGAAGGTGCCGGTAAGGGTGTCGATATTGGCGTGCTGTTCGCTGCTGATAATGGTTCGGTTGCCTTGGCGAACCCGATCGCACAGCAACTCAAGCAGGTTTTGCATGAGCTGAGGCGAGTGCTGAAACAAATTGACCAGTGACGCTCGGTGCAATCGCAACACACGGCTGGTCTGGGTGGCAACCACAAACGCACAGGGGTGATCGTTGTCGATAAAGCTGATTTCGCCTGCACAGTCGCCAACCGATAATGTGCTGACGGGCTGGTTGTCGAGCGAACCCAGGTAAACTTTCAACTGGCCAGAGACTAAAACGTATAAATATTGGTTACGGGTGCTCGGCGACAGCAGGATCTCTCCGGCATCGATATCGTAAGCTAGAAACTCTTCAAGCAACTGCTCAATGTTGCTGAGCGCCACCTTATCGAACAGGCGCAGTTTATGAAGATGCTGTGCCTCGGCTTGCCAGTGGGCTGGTTTCACTGGTGCCACCGTGCGGCGCAGAAACGTATAACCCAACACATCCCTAGCGCTCCCCGCGTGATGAGTCTGATCTTGTCCCTATGAAGAGATTAGACAAGAACAATCATTGCAGTTTGTCGAGTGACCAGTGGCTGACGGGAGTAAGGCGGGAAGGGCCTGCATTTGCTGGCTTTCATTGAGCTTGGGTTGGCTAATGCTCATGCTTGAGCAGTTTAAGTACTCCGGCTACGCACTTATATCCAGATCCAGCTTAGCGATTGCCGATGAACATGCCGACCAGCGGTCATTGCAACACCCGCCGGCACAGGCGCCTAGCGTATGAAACCCCGAGGCTTGTGCAACAAGGTTCAACTAAAAGCTCAAGCACCTGTAGTGCAAGGGCGGATGAAAAACGCACCATCCGCCTCAAGGGTTTTGCCAACCCTAGGCATTGTTCGCGGATTTTATGGGGTGCACATTAGTCGCTCAGTTGGTTGAGCAGCCAGTCGCCAATGTCATGAATTTGCTGAGGTAACACCTCGTGAGCCATGGGGTATTCCTGCCATTTTGGGGCACATCCTTTACTTTTCAGCCAGTCATAGGCAGCGCGGCCCATGCTAGGCAGCACAACATCATCTCGGTTGCCGTGGAGGCAGTAAACCGGCAGTTGCTGTTTATCAGCAGGGAGGCTGATGTCATCTGCAAAGGTGGGGGCATAGGTCGATAACGCCAGTACACCGCCCAGTGGGCCGGCCCAGCGCATAAATGCAGCGTGATAAACCACCGCGCCACCTTGAGAGAAACCTGCGAGGAAAATCCGCTTGGGATCAATCCCGCTGTCGCGTTGTTCTTCTATTAAGGTAATGACTTGTTGCGCCGAGGCTTCCAGTTGCTCGCGATTTATCGCCCGCGCCGGGCTCATCGCCAGAATGTCATACCAGCTGGGCATCGCGAAGCCGCCATTAATAGTCACGGGCTGGGTGGGAGCTTGCGGCAGGACGAAGCGGGTGCTGGCTAAAACCTGCTGCAAGGCTTCGGCAACAGGCAGGAAGTCGTAGCGGTCTGCCCCTAAGCCGTGCAACCAGATGACGCACGCATCCGGTGCATGTGTGGGCTGAAGGATCAATGGTTCGCTCATGTTTGGCTCCATGCTGGTGCTTAGGCGCTAAATTGGTGCGCGCTAAGTTTTCGATAGTGGCTATTCTGTGAATTAGATGTCGCAAGGCTGCAAGTTTTGCTATTGACCCGTATTTATCACGCTAGTGGCACGTTGCTGGTACGGGGTTTGCTACATCTAACCGGACTGGTGATGTTGTCTGGTAGCAGTAACACTTTATTTATTGTTGCCAGATGCAGAGCAGACGGGAAGCCAATTTGATGGGGGTTTCCAAAAGGTTCGCCAAAAGCGGTTTTTTTGGTGATGAGCAAATTGCTATCCGTCTCACGTTCGTTCGACCAATGGACGTGCGCAAGTTCAAAGCCGATTGAAAAAACGGCGACATAACTCGCGCTAATGCTCAATCCATGGTTAATTGCGTCGCTGCCAACGTAATTGACTCACCCCATAAGGGTACGATGGTAGAGCTGAGACTCCAACACAACAAAAGCAACTGGAGGTTTTTAATGAAGATGGTGAAATCCACTCTGGCTATTCTGACTACCGCAGCAGTTCTCGGTGTCAGTGGCTTTGCTCATGCGGGCGCAACACTTGACGCGGTACAAAAGAAGGGCTTTGTACAGTGCGGTATCAGTGACGGTTTGCCTGGCTTCTCATACGCAGATGCCAAAGGTAACTACATGGGCCTCGACGTTGATGTCTGCCGTGCAGTTGCTGCAGCCGTTTTCGGTGATGCAACCAAAGTTAAGTACAGCCCATTGACTGCTAAAGAGCGCTTCACTGCGCTGCAGTCTGGTGAAGTTGATGTGCTGTCGCGTAACACCACCTGGACCAGCTCGCGTGATGCAGGCCTGGGTCTGAACTTTGCTGGCGTTAACTACTACGACGGCCAAGGTTTCTTGGTTAACAAGAAGCTGGGTGTTTCCAGTGCTAAAGAGCTCGACGGTGCAACTGTTTGTATTCAAGCCGGTACCACCACTGAGCTGAACCTGTCTGACTACTTCCGTGCCAACGGCCTGAAGTACACCCCAATCACTTACGATACCTCTGACGAAAGCGCCAAGTCGGTTGAAGCTGGCCGTTGCGACGTGCTGACTTCTGACCAATCGCAGCTATACGCACAGCGTATCAAGCTGGCTGCTCCTGACGAGTACGTTGTACTTCCAGAAGTCATTTCCAAAGAGCCTCTGGGTCCAGTGGTTCGTCAGGGTGACGAAGAGTGGTTTGACATCGTGCGTTGGTCCCTGTTCGCGATGGTTAACGCCGAAGAGCTGGGCATCACGTCGAGCAACGTAGAAGAAATGGCTAAATCGACCAAAAACCCTGATGTTGCCCGTCTGCTGGGTGCTGAAGGCGAATTTGGTAAAGACCTGAAGCTGCCGAAAGACTGGGCCGTTAAGATCGTTAAGCAAGTGGGTAACTACGGTGAAAGCTTTGACCGTAACGTCGGTGCCGGTAGCGATCTTAAGATCGAGCGTGGCCTCAACGCCCTGTGGAACAAAGGTGGTCTTCAGTACGCACCACCAGTGCGCTGACCGTCAGTGCTCGCACCCGTCCTGGGTGTGAGCATGGTTCTGATGATGTGAGCCCCATGCCCGCCGATGCGGGTGTGGGTGTTCCAAGAGGGCTTATATGCAAACTAGTGCAAATGCCTCTCGCCCTAAAGGCTCAGTCTGGACTGACCCTAAGGTGCGTGCGTGGCTATTCCAAATTCTCGCCGTTATCGCCGTTGTGGCGCTCGGCTGGTTCTTATTTGATAACACCCAGACCAATCTGGATAAACGCGGGATCACCTCCGGCTTCTCGTTCCTTAATAACAATGCGGGTTTCGGCATTGCGCAACACCTGATCGATTACACGGAAAGTGATTCCTACGGACGGGTCTTTGTTATTGGCTTGCTCAATACTTTGCTGGTTTCGGCTATCGGTATTGTTGGGGCAACATTACTGGGTTTCATTCTGGGTATTGCACGGCTATCGCCTAACTGGCTGGTCAACAAGCTGGCAACCATCTATATCGAGACCTTCCGTAATATCCCGCCTTTGCTGCAAATCTTCTTCTGGTATTTCGCGGTGATGCTGGCCATGCCGAGCCCGAGGCAAAGTCTCGAATTTGGCAGCATGTTCTTTATCAACAACCGGGGCTTGTACCTACCTTCGCCGGTGGCTACGGATGCATTCACCCCGTTTCTGATCGCGTTGGTGCTGACCATTGTCGCGATCATTTTCATGGTTCGTTGGGGACGCGCACGGTTTGAAAAAACCGGTCAACCTTTCCCGCTGTTGTTGACCTCACTGGCGATGCTGGTGGTGATTCCGGGCTTGACCATCGCCTTGACGGGTAATCCGTTGGCGTGGGAAATCCCAGAACTCAAAGGTTTCAACTTCCGCGGTGGCTGGGTGATGATTCCTGAGTTGATCGCCCTGACCCTTGCCCTGACGATTTACACCGCAGCCTTTATCGCGGAAATCGTCCGTTCGGGCATCCAGGCGGTTAACCACGGGCAGACCGAAGCCGCACGTTCCCTAGGGTTACCAGCCGGTAAGATCTTGCGTTTGGTGGTGATTCCGCAGTCGCTGCGAGTGATCATTCCGCCGCTGACCAGCCAGTACCTCAACCTTGCGAAGAACTCGTCTCTGGCCGCAGGTATCGGTTATCCGGACATGGTGTCTTTGTTTGCCGGCACGGTTCTCAATCAGACCGGGCAGGCGATTGAAGTTATTGCCATAACCATGAGCGTGTACTTGGCGATCAGCATCAGTATTTCGCTGTTCATGAACTGGTACAACAAGCGCATTGCGCTGATCGAGCGGTAAGGAGCAGCCCATGCAAACTCATACGTTTAAACCTGATCTACCGCCGCCGCGCATGAGCGTTGGCGCTGTGGGTTGGCTACGCAGCAACTTGTTCTCCAGTGTGCCCAATACACTGCTGACCATTGTCGCTGTGTACTTAATTTGGCTCATGATTCCACCGCTACTTGATTGGGCAATCTTCAGTGCTGATTGGGTGGGGACAACCCGTGCTGACTGCACCAGTGATGGCGCGTGCTGGGTGTTTATCCAGCAGCGTTTTGGTCAGTTCATGTACGGTTTCTATCCAACTGAACTGCGCTGGCGTGTCGACTTGGCTCTGTGGGCGGCGATTATCGGTGCGGCCCCCTTGTTCGTACCGCAAATGCCGCGCAAAGCCCTGTATGGCTTGGGCTTCTTGGTGATCTACCCGATTCTGGCTTATGTGCTGTTGCACGGCGGTCACTTCGGGTTAGAAAACGTACCCACCAGCCGTTGGGGCGGCTTGATGCTGACGCTGGTTATTGCCGCTGTCGGTATCGCTGGAGCCTTGCCGTTAGGGATTGTGCTGGCGCTTGGGCGTCGCTCAGAAATGCCAGCCATTCGGGTCATCTGCGTGACCTTTATCGAGTTCTGGCGCGGTGTGCCATTGATCACCGTACTGTTCATGTCCTCGGTGATGCTGCCGCTGTTCCTGCCTGAAGGCATGAGCTTCGACAAGCTGATGCGCGCGTTGATTGGGGTGATCCTGTTCCAGTCGGCCTATATCGCCGAAGTGGTGCGTGGCGGTCTGCAAGCCATCCCTAAAGGCCAGTATGAAGCGGCTGCGGCGATGGGCCTGGGGTACTGGCGGATGATGGGCTTGGTGATTTTGCCGCAGGCCTTGAAGCTTGTGATCCCAGGTATCGTCAACACCTTTATTGCGCTGTTTAAAGACACCAGCCTGGTCATCATCATTGGTCTGTTTGACCTGCTTAACAGCATCAAACAAGCGACCACAGACCCAGCCTGGCTTGGTATGTCGACTGAGGGCTACGTGTTTGCAGCCCTGGTCTACTGGATCTTCTGTTTTAGTATGTCCCGCTACTCCATGCATCTGGAGCGCAAATTGGACACTGGCCACAAGCGTTAGGAGCTAGTTAGATGAGTGAAGCAATTAAAAAGCCTGAAGCTGTGGGAAGCATGATCCAGATGCAGGGCGTCCATAAGTGGTACGGCCAATTCCATGTGCTTAAAGACATCAACCTGGACGTTAAGTCCGGTGAGCGTATCGTTTTGTGTGGGCCTTCTGGCTCGGGTAAGTCGACAACCATTCGTTGCCTGAACCGCCTCGAAGAGCACCAGCAAGGGCGCATTGTGGTTGATGGCACTGAGCTGACCCACGACCTCAAGCACATTGAGGCGGTACGTCGTGAAGTGGGCATGGTGTTCCAGCACTTCAACCTGTTCCCGCATCTGACTGTGTTGCAGAACTGCACATTGGCACCGATGTGGGTGCGCAAGATGCCTAAGCGTCAGGCTGAAGAAATCGCCATGCACTTTCTTGAGCGTGTGCGTATTCCAGAACAGGCCCATAAATTCCCGGGCCAACTGTCCGGTGGTCAGCAGCAGCGTGTGGCGATTGCCCGTGCCTTGTGCATGAAGCCAAAGATCATGCTGTTTGACGAACCCACCTCGGCACTCGACCCTGAAATGGTTAAGGAAGTGCTCGATACCATGATCGGTCTCGCCGAAGATGGCATGACCATGCTCTGCGTAACCCACGAAATGGGTTTCGCCCGCACGGTTGCCAACCGGGTGATCTTCATGGATAAAGGTGAGATTGTCGAAGAAGCTGAACCGAACAAGTTCTTCACCAACCCGGAGAACGAGCGGACTCAGCTGTTCCTCAGCCAGATTCTGCACTGATTGTCTGCGTCATAATCAGGGAGCCTTAGGGCTCCCTTTTTTATGCTTGCTGCCGCCAAGATGCATGGCGTCAGGGGGCTGCAACGCTGTTCGCGACGAAACGGCAACAGACCTTAGGTAAGGTCAGGGAGAAAACGACGCAATGAATCATTCCAACGCTCAATTAATTCAGCGCTTTTATGAGGCTTTCCAGCAGCTAGATGCTGAAACTATGGCCAGTTGCTACGCTACTGATGTGCGGTTTAGTGATCCGGTCTTCACTGATCTACGCGGTGATAATGTCGCCGATATGTGGCGGATGCTCACCCGTCGAGCCAAAGACTTCAGTCTGACCTTTGATAATATTCAAGCCGATGAACAGCAGGGCAGTGCGCAGTGGGTGGCGACCTATGTGTTTACCCAGACGGGCAACAGGGTGGTTAATCGCATTGACGCTCGTTTCAACTTTGCCGACGGCAAGATAATTGAGCACCATGACCAGTTTGATATGTGGCGCTGGGCTGCACAGGCACTTGGGCTCAAGGGACGCTTACTGGGCTGGGCACCGCCAGTGCAAAATGCCATTCGTGGTCAAGCGGCTAAAGGTCTAGCTCAGTTTCAAGCTGCACGCGTGTAAGTGTGCAAGCTGGCGTATCATGCTTTCAGTGAGCGAAGTTGAACGTAACGGGCAACTTTTCGGTCTGATGTGCATTGGCCTGATAAGACAGGCCTTCAGTTGTGAGAAATTTATAGTCATGAGCAAAACAGCGCCACTGAGAGAACCGACCATGCAAGGATTGCTGCTGCGACTGGCCCAAGCTAAAGCTTGGGGTGTTCATGCAATGACCGCCAGCGGGGTGATTCTGGCATTGCTGGCGTTGCTGGCCGTTCTGGATGGCAACCCGCGGGCATCATTATTGTGGTTGGGCTTAGCGCTGTTGGTGGATGGCCTCGACGGGACTCTGGCGCGTAAATACGATGTCAAAACTGTGCTGCCGCAATTTGATGGCACCACCCTTGACCTCGTCGTTGATTACCTCACCTATGTGTTCATCCCGGCGATTTTCATCTACCGTTTCGTGCCGCTGCCTGAATACACGCTACTGCTGTCCGTTGGCTTGATCCTGCTGTCATCGTTGTTTTGTTTCTGCAACGTCAACATGAAAAGTAAGGACAACTACTTTGTCGGCTTTCCGGCAGCGTGGAATGTGGTCATCGTGTATCTGTACCTGCTCGATAGCACGCCTTGGATGAATGTGGCCTGTATCGTGATCCTCTCTGCGCTGACCTTGAGCACCATGAAATTCCTGCACCCGTTCAGGGTTAAAGAATTTATGCCGGTCAATATCACCATGACCTTGATCTGGATGCTCTGTAGCTTGCTGCTGATTCTGCAGTATCCGCAGGCACCCGCCTGGTTGCTGGCATTGTGGGCAGTGTCTTCTGTGTACTTTGTGGCTGTCTGTGTTTGGCGCACGATGCGTGAGTGGCTGCGCTGACTGATGACGGAAGTGGTCATAAAAACCTGGTCGGTGTATCTGGTCAGAGCTGTGAACGGCGCACTGTATTGCGGCATCAGCGATGATCCTGTGCGCCGTTTTGCCAAGCACCAGAGTGGTAAAGGTGCGCGGTTTTTCTTTTCCAGCCCGGCGCAGGCCTTGGTATACACCGAAGCCTGCGCTGACAAAGGCGAAGCCTTACGCCGCGAGCGTGCAATCAAAAAGCTCAACAAGGCGGCAAAAGAGCGACTGGTGATAAGCCTCAAAGGCGATATCGCTGTGGCTGATACTGCGCTATCAACTTAATCGAGTTGTTCGCTAGGCGTTATGCGCTTACAGATTCAGCGCGTAAGCTAGTGATCTATTAATAATTAACGGAGACCGCCATGCACGAGTTGATCCTGCACCATTACCCAACATCGCCATTCGCTGAGAAAGCGCGCTTGATGCTGGGCTTTAAGCAGCTCTCTTGGCGCTCGGTGATGATCCCTCCGATCATGCCAAAACCTGATCTGACTGCCTTGACGGGGGGCTACCGTAAAACCCCTGTGTTGCAGGTCGGTGCCGATATTTATTGCGACACGGCGTTGATTGCACGTCGCCTTGAAGCTGAAAAAGCCACGCCTACGCTGTTTCCCCAAGGCAGCGAGTTCACTGTATCCAGCTTTGCCCTGTGGGCCGATTCTGTGGTGTTTCTGCATGCGGTTAGCCTGGTCTTCCAGCCGGAGTCTATTGCAGCGCGTTTTGGCAAGCTGCCGCCAGAGTTTCTTAAAGCCTTCGTTGCTGACCGCTCGACTTTGTTTGATGGTGGTTTAGCCACACGTCTGCCTGCGCCGCAGGCTGCCCACCAATGGCCAGCCTTGATGCAGCGTTTGCAGCAACAACTGGACGCGGGCAAGGGTGACTTCCTGTTTGGTGACGCCTCGATTGCCGATTTCTCTATGGCTCATGCACTGTGGTTCTTGCGCGGAACGCCGGTCACCTCACCTTTGGTCGATGACTACCCAGCTGTTGCAGCGTGGTTAGGGCGTGTGCTCGGCATGGGCCATGGCTCTCTGAGCGAGATGAAAGGTGAGGAGGCGATCAATATCGCTCGCGATTCCACACCTGCAGCGCTGCCGGACGAGCAGTTTGTTGATCCAAACGGCTTCAAGCCGGGTCAACAGGTCAGCATCAGCGCCGTTGATTACGGGGTTGATCCAGTGGCCGGTGAGTTGGTGTTCTGTGGCAGTGAAGAGCTTATCCTGCGCCGCGAAGACCCACGCGCCGGCACCGTACATGTTCACTTCCCGCGTCTGGGCTTCAAAATCAGCGCCGCGTAACCCGTCTTGCTCTCAATAAAGCGCCCGGTTCTTGCCGGGCGTTTTATTGGGTGTCTACTTGCGACGTTTAAGTTGGTCGGTGAGCTGCGTCGGTAGATTGCGGATGGTTAAAGTGTCTTGTGCTTCGTCGTACTCCACCTTCGAGCCCAGCAGATGGGACTCAAAGCTGATCGACAAACCTTCTGCGCGGCCGGTAAAGCGACGGAATTGGCTGAGTGTGCGCTTGTCTGCTGGGATCTCTGGCGAAAGTCCGTAATCTTTATTGCGGATATGGTCGTAGAAGGCTTTTGGGCGTTCTTCATCGATCAAGCCTGAGAGCGCTTCAAGCGTCATCGGCTCACCGATCTTGGCTTGGCTGGTGGCGTAATCAACCAAGGTATCGGTTTTGGCTCGGGCCATATCTTCTGGCAAGTCTTCGGTTTCGACGAAGTCGCTGAAGGCTTTGAGCAGGGTGCGTGTTTCACTGGGTGAGTCCACACCTTCCTGGCAGCCAATAAAATCGCGGAAGTACTCGGAAACCTTTTTGCCGTTTTTGCCCTTGATAAAAGAGATGTACTGCTTGGAATTGGCATTGTTGCGCCATTCCGAAATATTGATCCGCGCCGCTAGGTGCAACTGGCCCAAATCGAGATGCTTAGCCGGGGTGACATCCAGCGCATCGTTTACCGCCACGCCCTCGCTGTGATGGAGCAGGGCAATGGCCAGGTAGTCGGTCATGCCCTGTTGGTAATGCGCGAACAGCACATGACCGCCCACCGATAAGTTGGATTCTTCCATCAGCTTTTGCAGGTGCTCAACGGCTTTGCGGGTAAAACCGGTGAAGTCCTGGCTGTCGTCGAGGTATTCCTTGAGCCAGCCGCTGAAGGGGAATGCGCCGGATTCTTCATGGAAGAACCCCCACGCTTTGCCTTGCTTGGCGTTATAGCTGTCGTTGAGGTCGGCGAGCATATTCTCAATCGCCTGCGAGGCACCGAGCTCGGTTTCACGGGCATGCAGAATGGCGGGGGTGCCATCTGGTTTTTTGTCGATCAGGTGGACGATGCTGTGGCGGATCGGCATGGTGACTCTCTTAAAATTCAAAACGGGTTGCGGGGCAGTGACTGTCAGCAGGCCTCCGCGAATGAATACTAGTTTACCTGATTAACCGACGGACTCATCGTTGTCCTGACGACGCTTTTGCAAGGTTTGCAGGCGTTCGATCACGTAGCGCAGGTGAACGTGCAGGTCATACAGCTCATTGGAGTAAGACAGTGGCACATCAACGCTGGCCAGCTCGTCTTGCAGTTGATCCAGGCGTTCAATTTCAGCGTCCAGATGCTCCGGCAGGCTGCCCTTGTCCAACTGGCGGTCGATCTCGCGCAGGTATTTGTACCAGCGATAAATCCGCGCCCGAATCCGCCAGCGATACAGCGGGCCGACGGCTTTGAACAGCGGGAAGAGTATGACCAGCAAGGGAATCAACAGAATGATGTAGCGATCAGCCAGTGAGGCAAAACGAAATGGCAAGTAGCGTTGCAGCAGCGGCAAGCCGTTTTTGTAGAAATGGTCGGCATCGCTGGACAGTTCAAAGGTCTGTGGTTCTGCACTGGGGAAGGCACCGGCTTTATCCAACAAACTGCCGCTTTTCATCACTTCGCGGCTGGCGTTTAGAAACAGAGCGGCCAAGCCCGGATTGAAGTCATCATTGACTACCAGCGTGGCCACTGGCGACAAGGTTTGCACGCGTCGCGCCGGGACATTCTGCGCCAGGTTGAGCAAACCTTCGCCAATTGTCAGGCGATTTAAAAAGGGTAAGCGGGCCTCGTAGGCATCGGCGCGGTGGAAGTCAGCCAGCAAGATGTCTGGTGAGGCTGCGAGCTTTTGCACATTGGCATTTTCTGCTGGCCCCACAAAAAAACCGGCATCCAACTCGCCGTTGAGCAAAGCATCTGCCGCTTTGCTGCCACTGATCGCCTGCCAGTTGGAAGGGTATTGATCTGGGCTGATGGCGTTGGCGGTTAAAATCGCCTCGGTCACAGCCTGAGTGCCGCTTCCCGGGCTGCCAGTGGCCAGACGCAGCGGCAGCAAGTCCGCAATCAGGTCAAGCTTGCTGTCTTTGCGGTAAAACAACCAGAGCGGTTCGTGATACATCGCCCCGAGTGTTTGCAGTTTGTCTCGCTGCTCAGCGCTAAGCTGTCGCTCCAAACCGCTCTGGACCAAGGCGATTTGTATACCGGAGTCTTCATCAAGCAGTTTTTCAAGGTTGTCACGGGAGCCATTGCTGGGTTTGAGCTTCAACTCAAAACCGTCTTTTTCCAGCTCTGCTTTGAGCTTTTCGGCAAAGATCCGGTAAGCGCCGCCTTCGGCGCCTGTTGCCATGGTGGCACTGAGCGGCGGCGGCGGGGAAACAAAGTAAAACACCGCCCCGACTAATACACCCAATACCGGCACCACCCAGAAATTGGCCAAAATCATTATTTTCAGGTCATTCAAAAAGCGCGGCATGGTGCTTCCTTATCAAAGATCCTTTATCAGAATAGAGCGTTGCGGCGCTCAGGGCTAAGATTGCATGACCCGATTTAATAAATAATTGGCTGAAAATAGGCGCTGATGGATAGTTTGATACCCAGCGCCAAGGCACAAACTGCTATAAGGTAAAACGCGTGACGCATTGTTTGATGCCACAACGCGCCCTAAGAACACCGTGCATACGGTGCCTGATCTGGAGATGAATATGTCGAATGAAGGTTATCACGAGCCCATCGGTGAATTGACCGATGAAACCCGCGATATGCACCGTGCGATTACGTCACTGATGGAGGAATTGGAAGCAGTTGACTGGTACAACCAACGGGTTGATGCCTGCAAGGATGACGAGCTTAGAGCCATCCTGATTCATAACCGCGATGAAGAAAAAGAGCATGCGGCCATGGTCCTTGAGTGGATCCGCCGCCGCGATCCGGTGCTCAATGATGAACTAAAAGATTATCTGTTCACCGAGAAGCCCATCGCCCATAAGTCTTAGCTTGTTTTGAGTTGCAGCCAAGGCCGTCATGCTGCCAGCCTTGGCTGACTTTGCCCGAATCTTAGGGCTGAAGCGTCCCTTGTTTTGCCGCAAGTGCAAGTCGCCAACTGTTAAGCTTGTCAATAATCAGCAGCGCAACAAAAAGGCCCAGCGCGTAACTTGCATCGAAGCCCAGAAATGCCAGCACGATTGAACACAGCAGGGCGCTAAAGGCTGCTAACCAACGACCAATGCCTTTAAGCAACAGCCAGCCTGCAACCATGCTCAGCAGGTAGATAAGGACAAAGTTGCCGTTGGCGTAGCGGATCAGTTGATCAATCGAGACCGACAAACTCCAAGCCAGTGTCGCGCAAACTGCGCAGATCAGCACCACCAAGAGTAAGGCGCGACTGGGTACGCCGTGCTGATTGCGCTGAGCCAAGCTGGCCGGGAGTTTTTGTTCATCGGCAAGGCTCCAAATCAACCTTGAAAAGCCTTGGATATAGACATTCATCGAGGCAAAGCAGGCCAGATATCCAATGATCGCACTGAGCCAGCGGGCTTTGTCGCCTGCAAGCATGTCGAGTACGCGTGGCAGTGAGCTGGCATCGGTACTGACGTCGCCATAAACCTTGAAGCTCAGTACCGCAACCGAGCATGCCCAGTACACCAAACCGGCCAGCAATACTCCAAGCAATAGGGCGATGGGGAAGTCGCGCTGAGGATTTTTAAACTCTTCACCCATGTGGGTAAACGCCTCAATCCCAACGAAACACCAAAACATTACCCCCAGTGCGACCGGAATCAAACTCCAATCGCTGTTGGCTGGCAGCAGCGTTTGGCTGCTGCGCGGTAAATTCCCGGCCCACCAGATGTAGCCGATGGTGGCGATGATGGCCAAGGCGATTGCGCTCTGGATCATGCCTGATGCTTTGGCGGGGCGCTGACCGAGCAATAAAATCAGCCCCAAGGTGCCCAGTTGTACCATCAGCAATTGACCACTATTAAGGTCGAACAATGCCTGCCAGAAACCGCTAGCGATATTGAGGGCCGCCGGTAATCCAACCGGCAGTACGGCCAAAAACAGCAGCGCACTAACCCGTTCCATACGCGCGCCTAATGCACGGCCAATCAAATGCGGAGCACCGCCCGCGTGAGGGAAGCGTCGACCCAATTGGGCGAAGGTGAACGCAACGGGCAACACCAGCACAATCAATATCAACCATGCCCACAACGATGCTTGCCCTGCACTGGTTGCAGCCAAAGCTGGGATAATAAATATTCCGGTGCCCAACAGTGATGTGCTGAGTAAGCCGATGCCTTGCAGCAGGCTGAGTTCTTGGTTAAGGCGGCTCATGGGGTATGCTCTGCTGGCTGTTCGTATGGGGCTGGTGCAGCACGCTTTTAGTTGCGCTGTAGAGCCGCTGGTTAGATGGCTCAATATTAAATCGGCGGCGTGTTTTAGCGTTCGCGCGAAATGGCGGTAGTTACCGTTAAAATGACGGAAATAGCCGTCAACTTGTTTGCCTGGGATATTTTGACGTGGACAAATTTGATCAACAGATAATTGCCCTGTTGCGCGGCGATGCACGTTTATCCGTTAGCCAGATCGCGCGGGAGATAAACCTGTCGCGCTCGGCAGTGGGCGAGCGCATTCGTCAGCTCGAAAACAAAGGCACCATTCTTGGTTACCACGCCCATCTGGCCGAGCCCAGTGCGGTGATGGTCAAAGCCTATCTTGAGTTGTTTTACAGCGGTGGCCGCTGTGAGAACTATGTAGAGCGCATGCGTTCTTTCAGTGAAGTGCGCCGTTGCAGTGGTATCAGTGGCGAGACCGATATGCTGGTCTATATCGAGGCACCCGACATGCAGCGTTTTAGTGAGATCCGTGGCGAGATTGAAAACTACCCGGGCATGCAGAAAGTTAAAACCCACGTCATCGTCAAAGATTGGGTGCTGAGTTAATCATGCGAGTTTTGCATACATCCGACTGGCACCTTGGCCAGCACTTTATGGGCAAGACCCGCCAGTTCGAACATCAGCAGTTTTGCCGCTGGTTGATTGAACAAGTGCAAGCGCATCAGGTTGATGCCTTGATTATTGCCGGTGACATCTTCGACACCGGTGCGCCACCAAGTTACGCCCGCGAGCAGTACAACCGCTTCATCGTCGAACTGCGCAACACAGGTTGTGAATTGGTTGTGTTGGGCGGCAATCACGACTCGGTGGCCATGCTCGGCGAAAGTAAAACCCTGCTTGAGCAGCTTGATACCCGGGTGATTCCCGGTGTCTGTGAAGACATTTCTGAACAACTGCTGGTGCTCAACCAGCGTGATGGAAGCCCGGGTGCACTGCTCTGTGGTATTCCCTTTATTCGCCCACGCGAGGTGCTGCAAAGCCAAGCGGGGCAAAGCGCTGCTGAAAAACAGTTGTCTTTGCAACAGGCCATTGCCGGCCATTACCAGGCATTGTTTGACTTAGCCCAAGTGAAAAAAGCCGAGTTGGGCGGTAACCTGCCCATTATCGCCACGGGTCACCTGACAACGGTTGGGGCCAGCGCCAGTGAGTCGGTGCGCGAGATTTATGTGGGTGCCCTTGAGGCATTTCCAACCAATGCATTCCCGCCGGTGGACTACATTGCACTTGGGCATATCCACCGGCCGCAGAAAGTCGCAGGGCTCGAGCATATTCGTTATTGCGGCTCACCCATTGCCCTGAGCTTTGATGAGGCGCGTCAACAAAAAGAAGTCCTGCTGGTTGAGCTCGATGCCAATGGTTTGCAGCAAGTGACTGTATTGCCCGTGCCGCGAGTGCAGCCTTTGCTGTCATTACGTGGCTCGCTTAAAGAGCTGCAGCCAGCCATTACCGAAGCGGCTAAACAAGGCACAGATGCGCAGCCTGTGTGGTTGGAAGTTCAAGTCAGCACCGATGATTATCTGAGCGATTTGCAAACGCGAATCGCCGCGATGTGTGAAGGCTTGCCCGTTGAAGTGCTGCGCATCCGTCGAGAACGTGGCGCAGCGACCGCCAGCCTGTTCAGCGACTCGAAAGAGACACTGGATGAGCTCAGCCCTGAGCAAGTATTTGCCCAGCGCCTTAGCAGCGAGTCATTGGATGCGTCAGAGCAGCTCAGGTTGGCCGCCCTGTACCGACAAACCCTTGAGCAACTGCAAGGCGAATAGAACGGGCGGGTATTCCAGAGGTCTGCAGTAATAACCTGTAACCTTTTATCACCCATCGTGAGCCCCAACCAATGCTAACCATCATTGTCATTCTTGCTGTATCAGGCGCTTTGCTACTCGGTGCTGCCTGGGGCATTTACGGTGGCCTGTCGAAAGCGGTAGAAGGTTTTATCGTAGCTCTTGCTGGCGGTGCGCTGATTATTTCGGCGGTGCTGGAGTTGATTCAGCCTGCGACTGAAAAGGCTTCACTCTGGGCTGTTTTTGCCTTTGTGCTTTTAGGGGCCGCGGTATTTACCGGCTTGGATTATCTGGTGAAAAAGAAATGGGGCTCAGGCAGCGGTGGTGGGCTCTTGGCTGCAATCACCCTGGATGGCATTCCCGAGAACCTCGCCTTGGGAGTCGCCCTGATTGGTTCAGGCCCGATGCAGGTCGCGGCACTGGCAGGCTCCATATTTCTATCTAATTTGCCGGAAGCAGCAGGCGGTGCCAAAGAGATGGCCAAGTCCGGGCACTCCAAGGCCAAGGTGTTTGGTCTCTGGGCCGCCACCGCCGTGCTACTTTCAGCCGCCGCCCTTGCGGGCAATTTTCTGATGACCGATGTGCCAGAGAGTACTCTGGCATTGATCAAGTGCTTCGCAGGCGGCGCTGTAGTAGCCTCACTGGCAACCGAAGTCTTCCCCAAAGCCTTCAAAGAAGATGCCTACTGGGCCGGTATCGCCACAACCATCGGCTTGATCCTGGCGCTGTATTTGGATCAGTTGGGGTAGGGTGGATGACGCTGTATTCATCCACCATGCGTAATCAACTTGGGTAGGTTAAATCGGCTCACCCGCGCATTTCGATGATGTGCGCTATGCGAGCGAACTCGTACAAAAAAATATGCGTCCTACTATGTCCGACATGTGTTGAGGTGGAGCCCGGATGAATTTCTAGCGGCGTGGGAAACGCTAGAAAATTACAGTGTTTTCAAGGGGCAATTTCAAGTCGGTTTTTTTAGCTTGAGTGAACAGGCCGGTGATCTATATATCCGGGACTTACAGTTGTCCCCCACTTGCACAGGACAAGGAATTGGCACTTGGGTTCTGTCCGAAATAGCATCGATGGCTACGCAGCGAAATTGCCAATCTATTCGTTTGAAAGTATTTGCTGATAATCCGGCGATATCGCTCTATCGCCGAAAGGGGTTCGATGTTGTTGGGCACGAGCCTCATCTATTGCGCATGGAGCTTCGGATTGCGTGCCGGTGAAATGGTGGCTAAAAAGAGCGTTAGCCACCCTACGATGCTCTGGCGATTGCGAACCGCTGCAAGGCCCTTTCGAAAATGCCAGAATAGCCGTTCACTTCAGCCTGCGACCCTTGCATGAAAATCCTCAGCCTGCGCCTTAAGAATCTCAACTCACTCAAGGGCGAGTGGAAGGTCGATTTCACGGCTGAGCCGTTTAAGGACAATGGTTTATTCGCCATTACCGGGCCGACGGGGGCGGGCAAAACCACCTTGCTCGATGCGATTTGCCTGGCCTTGTATCACCGCACGCCGCGAATGAGTACGGTGTCTGCTGGCGGTAACGAGCTGATGACGCGGCACACCGCAGAGTGTTTGGCTGAAGTCGAATTTGAAGTCAAAGGTGTGGGCTACCGGGCGTTCTGGAGTCAGCGGCGTGCGCGGGATAAAGCCGATGGGGCGTTGCAGGCACCTAAGGTTGAGCTTTCACGTATCAGCGACGGGCAGATTGTTACCGATAAGATCAACGAGAAACTGCGCGAAACCGAACGCCTGACCGGCCTCGACTTTGAGCGGTTCACCAAGTCGATGCTGTTGGCTCAAGGTGGCTTTGCCGCCTTTCTTGAGGCCAATGCCAACCAACGTGCTGAACTGCTCGAAGAGCTTACCGGCACTGATATTTACGGGCAGATTTCCCAGCGAGTGTTCGAGCACACCCGTGAAGTGAAGGTGGCGCTCGATCAACTGCGGGCCAAAGCCGAAGGGGTTGAGTTACTCAATGCTGATCAGCGTACAGCGTTAACGGAAGAAGTTGCACGTCTTACCCTTGATGAACAGCGTATGGCGACCGAGCAAAGTAAGTTGCAGGCGCAGCAACAGTGGCGCGAAGCCAAGGCTAACGCACAGGCGCAGTTGCAGCGTGCGCAACAACAAGCGGTTGCAGCACAACAGGCACAGGTCGAGGCTCAGCCACAGATTCAACGGCTAACTGCCAGTGAGCCGGCCAGTCAGTTGCAACCGCTTTACCACGCGCTGCAGCAAATCAACCAGCGCCTGCATAACAGCCAGCAACGTGCCCAGCAATTGCACGAACAGCACAGTGCTGCGGTGCAGTCTGTTTGCCAGCAGGCTTGGCAAGGTCAGCAGTTGAGCGAGCAAACGCTGCACACTGAGCAGCAGGCGCTGGATACGCTGCACAAAGATGCCGACCGACTCGCCCAGCGTTTGGCCGTACAGCCACAACGTGCCCAGTTAGGCGAGTATCTAAATGCCTGGCAGCAGCAGTTTGCGGCGCTGCAAAACAGCCAGCAAGAGCAAGTCGCGGAGCAAACCCGGCAGCAACAAATCAACCAGCAACTTAGCCAGCTAAGCGGTGAGTTGCCGCACTTTCAGTTGGCATTAACAACCGCTCAAACGCGACTGGCTGAAGCTGAGCAAGGGGCGAAACAGGCGCAACAACAACTCGACGCGTTGTTGGCAGGGCAATCGGATGCGGCGCTGCGTGAGCAGTCACAGCACCTGACTGATCGTGCTCGTCAACTTGAGCACCTTGAGGCGCTGGCTCACCAACGCCAGCAGCATACCGAGCAGTGCACGCTGGCGCGAAATCAGTTAGTCGCGCAACAAAACGAGTTGGCTCGGCTAAGTCAGCAGCGTGATGCGCTGCGCAGCCAGTTTGTTGATCTCAAACAGCAGATTAGTGATAAGCAAAAGCTGCTTGAACAGGAGCAGCGAATTAAACAACTGGAGCATTATCGGGCGGCATTGCAACCTGATGAAGCATGCCCATTATGCGGCTCACATAACCATCCTGCGATCGCTGAATATCAGGCTCTGAACCTGTCTGAAACAGAGCAAGCACTGCAAGCCAAACAGTTTGAGCAAGATGCAGTGCGCAGCCAAGGCGAAGCGCTAAGTGCCAAGCTCGAAGTCACCAAAGCGCAAGTTGCTCAAAGCGAAATGCAAATTGCCACGGGTGAAAAAGCCATGGCCGAAGGCGATCTTCTTTGGCAGCAGAGCTGTGAGCAGTTGGGGCAAGCCCTTGCCGACGTTACCGAAGTGCTTGCTGCCCAACAACTCAACGGCCAGCATATGGCCCAGCAACAGCAGCGTTTGGTTCAGCTCGATCAGCTTAAACAGGCCGCGCAGTTTAGTCTGCAACAACAGATGCAGGCTGAACGTGAAGTGGGGCGTTGCAATTCCCAGCTGGAATCTCTGACCACAGAGCAAGCCAATCAACAACAACGCCAACTCGACAGCGTTAGCGCACTGCGAAAGCTTGAGGCTGATCATGAACGTTGCTTGGCCGAACTGCGGATTAGCCTGCAAACCTTGGGTTTTAACCTGCCTGATAAACCCCGAGAGTGGCTGCAAGAACAGCAGCAGGCATGGCAAGAATGGCGCGCTGATCAGGCGTCTAGCCAAACGCTCGATAAGCAGATCACCGAGCAACAATATGCAGCGCAACAGGCTCAGGAACAGGCGCAAATTTGGCAACAGCGCTGGGCTGAACAGGGGGAGGAAAATCGTCAATCGCTGACGCCAGTTGCCGATTCAAAACAGCAATTACTAGCCTTGCACAATGCTTGGCAACCCGCTCAACAGCAGTGCAATCATTTGCATGGCCAACTGCAAACGGTGCTCAAGCAGATTGAGGTCGAACAAGATGAACACCGGGTTCAAGCCGATGTCTGGCAAAGCGCGTTGGTGGCCAGCCCCTTTGCAGAGGAGGCTGAATTTTTGGCGGCGTTACTCGACGATGAGCAACGCCAAGGTTTGCGAGCGTTACAGCAACGCTTAACCCGTGACATCACGGCAGCGCAGGCGTTGGTGCAAGATTGCGATGGGCGGGTAAGTGATTTGCAGGCGTCTGAACAGGCGACAATATTCAACGAAATCAGCGATGAGCAGATCGCGACCGATCTGCAAACACTTAGCCGCGAACTTAAAGCACTGACTGAGCGCCGGGGGGAAATCCGCGCTCAGATTCAAGGTGACGATAGCCGTCGGGAAAGCCAGCAAGGCTTGTTTGCACAGATTGCCGCGCAGCAAGGCGATTACGATTTGTGGCAACAGCTCAACAGTTTGATTGGCTCGGCAGACGGGGCCAAGTTCCGCAAGTTCGCCCAAGGTCTGACCCTTGATCACTTGGTCTATCTGGCCAATCAGCAGCTTGAGCGTCTGCATGGGCGTTATCAGCTGGGACGCAAAACTCAAGGCGAGCTAGAGCTTGAGGTGATTGATACCTGGCAGGCCGATGTTGCCCGCGACACTAAGACGTTATCCGGCGGGGAGAGCTTCTTGGTCAGTTTGGCGCTGGCCCTGGCGTTGTCGGATTTAGTCAGTCATAAAACCAGCATCGACTCGTTATTTCTCGATGAGGGCTTCGGTACGCTGGATGGCGAAACCCTGGAGGTGGCACTCGATGCGCTGGACAGTCTCAATGCCAGCGGCAAGATGATCGGCGTGATCAGCCACGTTGAAGCGCTGAAAGAGCGTATCCCTGTGCAATTGAAGGTGCACAAAGGGATCGGCATGGGCTACAGCGGATTGGATAAACGCTTTGCCGTTTAGAATAGGGCCGCTGTATAACTTAGGGCTGAGTGATACAGCGGTTATTTTGACAGCTCAGTCCGAGATGTCGATCATCATGCCGATCCCGGCACCAATCATTCGACCTGCATCTTGATCCCCTGCCATACGGCCGACCCCACCGCCAATCATGCCCCCCGCCACGGTTGCACAGGCTGAGAGAATAAAGGTCGCGCATATCAGCGCTGCGGTTACCGAGTAAATTCGCTTCATCTGCTTCGCTCCCAAGTGGGTTCAGTGTTTAGCCTTAACCACAGCCTGCCAGAGCACACCCATTGTCGGCATGCTGCGCTGCGAGGGGTTAGCTTCGTACCAGTCGGTGATGCGCGCTTCGATTTCTGGCAGTTTCAGACCCGCCACGCCATTGGCTATCTGGGCACCCATTGGCGGTGCCTCAAGGCCATGCTTTTTGGCGTAGGCAGCCTCGGCGATCAACATGTTGGTGACGCCGATCATGAAGGCGTGACGTTCACTGCTTGATGAGTTCAACCAGTCATTGCCATCGACCACTACGGGCGAGGCTTTCTGCTCGGCGAATCCTGCGCTGCAAACCAGTGCCAAGCTAAGCGCAATGATGTATTTGCTCCACTTCATGTTTCTCTCCTGTAAAGCATTAAACCTGGGGTATGCCTACATATGAAGGCGAGTCGTCCACGAGTGAAGTAAAGCAGCTGGCTAGATTTTGGCGACTGCTGCGTTCCGCTGATCTATAGCCATAGAAAATACCGCTGAAACAAGTGGCGTTGGTGATGTGTGGACGGGCAACGATAGCGCTCTTGAACTATTTGAACTTGGGGTGAACTGAGTAAGGCTGTGCGTTAGTAAGGTTTGCAGTGGGGCTAAATCCTGTATTGAGTACGGTGATCAAAAAATATACAAAATGATGATGCTTGATAAGTATCAATGATTGCCTAATTGATATTATACAAATCATTATCAGCGTTCTAAGTTTGGCTGTCGCTCGTGACCAAGCGGTCTGCTTGGTGATCGGTTTGCCTTTGTGGCTCGCCAGGTTCAATCGGCCGTAAATCAAAACAACACGTGAGCTTTTGCCCACAAGAAAATGCAACACGTCTATCTGCCATTCCAAAAATAAGCATATGTAGAGGACAGACAATGGAAAGCACATTCCACGGAGTAATGGCTTTTGCCTTGCTCGCCAGCATGCTGTTGCTGGGCAGTGTCTTGCGTAATCGAATCGGCTGGCTTCGCAGCTCTCTCGCCCCAGCAAGCATTATTGGCGGCGTACTCGGGTTCGTCTTGCTATCCATGGGGTTGATTCCAGGATTTAAAGCCGATGATTTCCAAGCGTTAACCTTCCACTTCTTCACGCTCAGTTTTATGTCCTTGTGCCTTACCGGGAAGAGTAAAAATACGTCTCTTTCCGGGGGCAGCGTGGTGCGTGGCGGCTTATGGCTGACGTTTATCTGGACCATCAGCCTGGGCCTGCAAGGCGTGATCGGTTACCTGATGATTGTGGGTTACGACGCCGTTACGGGTTCCAACACCAGTGCATGGCTGGGGGCGATTGTGACCCACGGTTTCACTCAGGGACCAGGCCAGGCGCTGACCTATGGCGGCATCTGGGAAAGCCAGTATGGCGTCAAGAACGCGGCGCAAGTGGGCATGATTTACGCGTCACTGGGCTTTTTGGTGGCATTTCTAATTGGTGTGCCCGTGGCGAAGCGGTTTATTCGCGGTGGTCTTAATGCCAATAAAGCCTCAAATATTGATGAGGCATTCAAGTCTGGCTTTTATGCAGCAGAACAGGCTCCGGGTATGGGAAAGATGGTTTCGCACCCCGCAAATCTCGACTCGCTGGGTTATCACCTTGGGTTGCTGGGCGTTGCCTACCTGATCACCTACGTGTGGCTCAGTTTTATCCAGACGCATGTTGCGGGGCTGTCCGTCGGGGGTATCAACCTCTCGGTACTGTTCAGCTTCAATATGTTTTTTGTGCATGGGTTAGCTGTTTGCGTATTGATGCGCCTTTGTATTGATCGGCTTGGCCTGTCGCATCGGGTGGATGATGAAAGTCTTAAACGCATTACCGGGTCATCTGTGGATTTCATGGTGGTGGGTACGCTGATGAGCATTCAGTTCACCGTGCTCTATGACCTGCTGACGCCGATAATGCTGGTTACGGTGGCGGTGACCATTGCCACGCTGATTGGCTGCTTGCTGCTTGGCAAGATGAGCGGGGTATTGGGCCGGGAGAGGGCACTCACAGCCTTTGGCTGTTGCTGTGGCTCGACGGGCACCGGTCTGCTGCTATTGCGCATGATGGATGCTGATTTCAGCACTTCGGTGCCCAAAGAGTTGGCCTTCTTCAACTTGGCAATCATCTTCACCAACTTCCATATCCTGTTCTTCTTTGCGCCGCTGGTGCCCTCGCTGGGCGGCTGGACTTACTGTCTGGTGTTTGGTGGCACGGCCCTTATTTTCCTGGCGGGCATTCCTTTACTGATGAAGCGACGCACGCAAACAACACCCATGCCGCACTTACAGGCTAAGGAGTCCTGCTAATGAGCATTACCGTTTACGCCGCCAAACGCATTCTGACGATGAACCCCTCGCAGCCGGAAGCCACCCATATCGCTGTGCGCGATGGCCGAGTGCTGAGTGTTGGCCCGCTGGCAACGATGGATGAGTTAGGTGAATACACGCTGGATCAGCGGTTTGCTGAAAACATTATTCTGCCGGGCTTTGTTGAGGGCCACAGTCATGCGCTTGAAGGTGCAATGTGGAATTACCTGTACCTTGGCTACTTCGACCGAATTGACCCCGAGGGTGTGAACTGGCCAGGTGCCAATAGCCTTGAGGTGATGCAACAACAGTTGCGAGAGGGAGCCGCACGGCTGCCTGCAGGTGAGCCATTGATCGCCTGGGGCTTTGACCCGGTTTACTTCGAGGGCGACAGGCTTGATCGCCGGGTTTTGGATGCAGCGGTGAGCGACCGGCCGGTGATCGTGATGCATGCGAGTCTGCATGTGATGTCGGTCAACACCCAGATGCTCAGGTTATCCAACCTTGATCAACATGCCGGTGTCGAAGGCATCATGCTTGATGCGGCTGGTCAGCCCAACGGCGAGTTGCAGGAAATGGCGGCCATGCATGCTGTTTTTGAAACACTGGGGCTTAATCTGTTTGAAGCCGTCTCGACCCCGAGCACCTTGCAGCGTTATGGCAAAGTTGCACGTAATGTTGGGGTCACCACCATTACCGACCTGTATAACCCCCTGACCGATGCGGGCATCGCAGCGTTGCAAGAAGTGACCTGTGCTGATGATTTTCCTGTGCGCCTGGTGCCGGCAATGAGCGCTCTGGCCTGGACACCGGAACAGGGTGTTGAGCGATTACACCGTTGTATCGAGTTGAACAGCGACAAGCTGCATTTTGGTTTGGTCAAGATGATGACCGATGGCTCCATCCAAGGTTATACCGCTCGAATGAAGTGGCCGTATTACCACGATGGGCACCCCAATGGCATTTGGAATGCACCGCCAGAAGCGCTGCGCAAGATGGTACAGGTATACCACCAAGCGGGTCTGCAATTGCATATCCATACCAATGGCGATGAAGCTGTTGAGTTGATGCTGGATGCAGTTGAGGAGGCCCTGGACATGTGGCCGCGTGCAGATCACCGGCATACCTTGCAGCACTGTCAGGTGATAGACCACGCGCAGCTACGGCGCACCGCAAAGCTTGGTCTTTGCCTGAATATGTTCGCCAACCACCTCTATTACTGGGGCGATATACACCGTAGCCGTACCCTGGGCTATGAGCGCAGCCGCAGACTTGAGCCGCTGGCATCCGCCAGGCGCTTGGGGATTCCGACAGCGGTGCACAGTGATGCTCCTGTAACACCTCTTGGGCCTTTGTTTACGGCCTGGTGCGCAGTTATGCGTGAAAGCGCGTCCGGCGAGGTGCTCGGTGAGCATGAACGCGTCAGCGTCGCTGAAGCGCTTGAGATGATAACTCTGGGTGCTGCATATACCTTGCGGCTCGATCACCAAGTCGGCAGCCTTGAGGTCGGCAAGTTCGCGGACATGGTGGTGCTAGAGCAGGACCCACTGACCGTTGAACCTGCCCAGTTGCGAAATATTGCGGTGCTGGCAACGGTGCTTGGAGGAAAGGTCAATGCCAATACCTGAACCCGTTCCTTTTACGGTCATCACCGGTTTTCTCGGCGCGGGCAAGACCACTTATCTCAATACACTCATTGGCCAAGGCTTGCCGCGTAACAGCCTGATCGTGGTCAATGACTTTGGCGATATCAATATTGATGCCGAGCTGATTGAGTACCGCGACGAGCAGATTATGCGCCTGGGTAATGGCTGTATTTGCTGCACACTTGGCGGTACGCTGGCTGAGCAACTGGCCCAGGCCATGCGCTTAGAAACACGACCGGCGGCTATCTACATCGAGGCAAGCGGTGTGGCGCAGCCCACGCGTATTGCGGATATCGCCAGAACTTCACGTCAGTTGCAGTTAGCCTCTGTGGTTTGCTTGGTAGATGGCAGTCAGATCACCAAGCACGCAGCGGATCGCTACACCGCAGAGGTTTGGCGTTCGCAGATTGCAGGGGCCAGCCAACTGCTGGTCAATCGTCTGCCAGCCGCCCACAGCGAAGCCTATAGCCAAGCGTTGGCGCTGCTTAAACGTCTTAACCCTGATGCTTGGCTTGATCCCTGTGGCGGCTCAACCGAGGCTGTCGGTTTGCCGCGATTGCCCATGCCTCATCGTCCCCTTGTACCCGTCCAAAACGTAAAAAGTGATGCAGCTTGGGGTTCTGTTAGCCTGATTTATCGCTCGGCCATTAGTGGTCAGCGACTTGAGGCGTTACTGCAGGAATATAGCGATGTTGTGCTGCGCGCCAAGGGCATATTGGCGCGGGCAGGGCACAACTTGCCGCACGTTTTCCAGTTGAGCGGTGGCTTGAGCAGTTGGTTGCCTGCGCGTCGGGCTCCGGCTGCCAATCAATTGGTCTGCATCGGCATCAAAGGGCAACGCTTTGAGGCACTGGTCACTGAGCTGAGGCAACTGGACTGCAGTCCAAGAGCTGCTCTGCCCCAAGCGCAGTCCGCGTAGGTCACATCAGTTCTTGGGGGGCGGGTACTGCCTGAGAAAGTCGATAAACTTCTGTTGGACCGGAGTAATGTCGGACTTTAACCAGGCGGCCATAGTGCAGAGCCGGGCGTCGATACCTTTGAGCGGCACCAGTACCACCCCTTTGCGGTTGTAGTTGGCCGCACTTTCAAGGTGAATGGTCACGCCAATATTGGCGGCTACAAAGCCAAAAATCCCCTCACTGTTGAATGCTTCTTGCGCCACTTCAGGCAAGAAGTTTGCACTCAGGCAAAGTGCATCCAGGTGGCGGCGGAAGTAGGACCAATGACTCACGCTGCCTAATACGAATGGCTCCTTGGCCAGCTCGCTAAGTGAGAGCTCTGACCTGCTGGCAAGGGGGTGAAGATAGGACAGTGCAGCGACAAATCGGTCGCGCTGGAGCTCAATACTCTCGATGTTCGGCTCAATCAGTGGGCCGGTTAGAAACGCGAACTCAATGGAGCCTTCTTTAAGCAATTCCAACTGCTGCTCGGTCGAGCCAAAAATCAGCTCAGCCCTGATTTCGGGGTAGCAACGATGAAACCCTTCAAGTATTGATGGCAGCTCGCCCGAGACCGCAAAATCGGTATAGCCAATTCGGAGCTGGCCAATTTGCCCTGCGCCGGCCTTGCGCGCCTGTAGCACCGCATTTTCCAGCTGCTCAAAGATTGTCTGGCTACCCGCGAGAAATACCCGTCCGGCTTCAGTCAACTCAACCCGGCGGTTACTGCGCAGCAAAAGCACCTCACCCACAGACTCTTCCAATTGCTGGATAGTCCGGCTCAGTGCGGGTTGCGCTAAGTTCAGGCGTTCAGCTGCCCGGCGAAAATGAAGTTCTTCGGCAACGGCTTCAAAGGCGCGTAAGTGGCGTAGATCAATCCGCATAACAATACCTGGGGCGCATCAGTAGCTGATAGTTTGATCTTATACAGGTTATGCCGCAGGCTCCATAGAACCAGTCTTTGAAGCAATGGAGTGCGGGTCATGTCATCAAGGGCCGGTGACGGCCCTTGGTTCGGTTTGATTTAGTCGCGCTTAAGCGCTGGGGTGCGTGGGGGGACCAGGCGCTTGGAACCTGTGGCTTCATAGGCCGAAGCCAAACTCAACAGTGCTGAGTCATCATACGCGCGGCCCGCGAATGTGAGCCCGGCAGGCATGCCAATGTCGGCCATAACCCCCATTGGCACCGTCACGGTCGGGACGCCCAAATGGCGAATGGCGAGGTTGCCGTTGGCGACCCAAACACCGTTGCTCCAGGCGATGTCTGCGGATTTGATATTGACGTCAGCGTCCGCCGGACCAACGTCAGCCACGGTCGGGAATATCACTGCATCCAGTCTGAGTGTATCCATCCATTGTTCGAGATCCACACGGCGAATCTGCTCAAGCGCGCGCAAGCCGTCAGGCAGCGTGGTGATTTGATCCCACGGGATGATACCGCGCTCGGCCATACGTACGTACTCGTCCATGCCTGCGGCTAAGTCGTCTTCACGATTGGGCAGTGTGCCGGGGTCGTGGGGGAATATCTGCGGGCCATCTACGTCGACTAAACGATTCAGTTTTGGGTCGCCGTTGGCCTGTAAGAAATCATCAAAGGCCCACGCCGACAGTTCCCACAACTCATGGTGCATATAGTTTTTAGGAATCAAGTCGCGGGTGAACACCGTTGGCGCGCCGGGACGGTCGCCTTCGCAATTTGAAATCATCGGGAAATCGACTTCGACGACTTCGGCACCGGCCGCTTCGAGGGTTTTTCGCGCCTGGTTCCAGAGGTCGATCATCGAGTCGCGGGTGATGATCTTCTGCCCGGTCGGGCCACCGATGCCGGGTTTCTCAGAGGTGCCAGCCTCCGGGTCGGCGTTGATATACATGCGCGGTACACCGAAGCGCTTGCCAGCTAAAGCGGCGGGTTTGGAAGCGAGACTGCCATAGGCAGCAGGGCGTACGGACGAGGCACTGGGAATCGGTACCCAAGGCTGCATCCGCCATAGATCGCCGCGTGTTTCCGGGTCATCGGCGACAACAACTTCGAGCACTTCAAGCAGGTCGGCCATGGTGCGGGCATAGGGCACGACTACATCCATGGTCGGCGTTAATGGCCAGTTACCGCGTACTGAAATCACACCACGCGATGGCGTGTAGGCGCACAAGCCGTTGTTCGACGCCGGACCGCGACCGCTCGACCAGGTTTCCTCAGCCAGACCAAAGGCCGCGAAGCTGGCTGCCGTTGCTGTGCCTGCACCATTGGATGAGCCTGAGGCAAAAGGCGCGGTGAGGTAGTCGCCGTTATAGGGGCTTTCTGCACGGCCATAAACGCCGCGCTGCATACCGCCATTGGCCATCGGCGGCATATTGGTTTTACCCAGGCAAATGGCCCCCGCTGCGCGAAGACGCTCGACGGTGAATGCATCGCGATAGGCAACCAAGTCCTTGAAGGCAGGGCTGCCAGATGCCGCGGTGAGGCCCTTGACCAAGTAGCTGTCTTTAGCGGTGTAAGGGATGCCATCGAGTGGGCCCAGCGTTTCGCCACGGGCACGACGCTCATCAGAGGCTTGCGCCTCTTTCAGCGCTTGCGGGTTACGTACTACCACCGCATTAAGTGCGGTGTCAGTGCCTGCGCCATCGTAGGCATCAATTCGGTCTAGGTAGGCTTGAACAAGCTCAACCGCAGTGGTTTGGCCGGATTCGAGCGCAGCTCGCAACTCGGCAATGGATACTTCGGTTACTTCAATCATGCTGGCACCACTGGTGTCGGGTGGGTTGTGCAGCAAGGGGCTGCGCCATCTGCGAGATATTCTACTGAGCAGCGGGACAATAGTTAATGGCGAATAAATTTTAGAGGCAGGGGCAACCGCTAGCATTGTATGAATGCGTAGGTTAGTCAGTATTCAATTATTTCGAGCCATGGCCAGCGAGTTTGATAACTTTCCGCTTTTCGCTCAAAAAGGCCTGGTTGAGGGGCTTTCGGATTTATACGCAGTAGGCCTTGGTCAATATCGTTCAAACCGTTTGGCGCATAGACTTCGCCGGTTTCCGCTCCAAGCCCAACGCATGTTCCGGCAATTAAATAACGATCAATACCCTCTTTCGCAGAAAGAAGTGGAGCATAAGCCCGGCTAAATTTTGCTTCGTACCAAAGGTGTACGCGAGCCTGATTCTTGATTTCAATATTCACGGGTAAATCATGGAAGATCGCTGCGGCTTCAAGAATTACTTCGTTTTCTGCTTCCCATGAAAGGTCCGAATCAAAGTAAAAAACATCGTAGTCTTTTACGCCCCATGTAGACGGTAGATTCGAGCGATTATTCCATACAGCTTGAAACAAACAGCCCGCGGTGAGCATGCATTGGTTTAGCCTGAGCGATGGCAGGCGTGAATAAATTTCCGCGTTTATCGGGTTGCTCATAGCTAGGTTAACCAAGTCTTCGACAGTCAATGTTATGTGCTTTCCTTGATTTGGCGAGAATTAGCCCAAGTGTTTCTCGTTGCGAGTTTGCATCTCTGTATTACTGAGGCATTTGCACCGTTTGTGCTAACACTGCATTCTACCGATTGGCGGACGGCCCATAGAAAAATCATTTGATCAATCGTCTTGGCTAGTGAGTTTATATGCTGCGTTTGGATTGGTTAGAGAATCAAATGCATCACAGCCACACCATGCCGCATTGGCTGTATCAGCAGTTCAGCTACGAGTACGCCGGGCAACGTGTTGCTCAGTGGCAGCAGGAGTTTGCTGCCGGGCAACTTGATGGCAGCTGGAATACCTTGGTGGTAACCGATGGTGGTCAATTGCTGGGTAGCGCTGTCCTTGCTCAAGATGACTTTCCTGCTCTGATTCAGCTGTGTTAGGACAGGTTTCTCGCTCTGGCTAAGAGCTCGGCTCGACAGCACGGTTACTCGAAAAACCTAACTTTCGGTTGGGGTGCTGGCATTTGCGACGAATGCATAAGAGGCGCGACTGTAATATGGGCGCTAGCCGTTCTCGCAGCGGTACAAGCGGGGAGTCTGATCTGTTTTTCGCTTTCAATCTCAGCAGTAATTGAACTTAGCCAGAGAGGCATGGCGACTTAGGGTCGCCTTTAAGGAGCAGCGCTATGGACATGGACATGGATATATACGGTCAGCTCATTACTATTTTTCTCGGTTTTTTTGCGATTACCAATCCGGTTCCCAATACGGCGGTTTTTGCTGGCTTGACGCGTAAAACAGATAAAGCTGAACGCTATCGGATCGCGATGAAATCAACGCTGATTGCGTTTGGTGTCGTGGTGTTTTTTTCATTGTTGGGTAAAGCGCTCTTTCACCTGCTGGGTATTACGTTGCCCGCCTTGCGTATTACAGGTGGAATCTTGGTTTTCATCGTGGGTTATCAAATGCTGCAGGGGCAAAACTCTCACTCTCATGCCGAGGATGATGGGGATACGGATATTGCAGTAAGCCCCATTGCCGTTCCTATTTTGGTAGGCCCGGGCACTATTGCAACTGCGATGAATTTTTCGGCTTCCCAAGGTTCGTTGGGGGCAGTCATGACTATTTCGATGTATGCATTGCTCGGGATGATCACGTTTTTTTGCTTTATTTTTAGTGCGCGTGTGGTGGAGATAATCGGCGGCAACGGTCTGAAAATCATTACTCAATTAATGGGGTTGATACTGGCCGTGATTGGCGTTCAGTTACTGATTGCTGGGATTTATGAGGTCGTCAGTATGAGCGGCAGTATGTAGTTTGCTAAAAAGGAATTTTTGCGGGTGGATAGGCTTTACTGCCGATCGGTGCAGTCAACCATCAAACTAAAGACGAGGCTAAGTAACTGTTTGGCGCTATACAATATATCGGGCGTTGCCCTCATCAACTAATAGAGCGCTTTATGCTGCGAATGGACTGGCTCGAGAATCAAATGCATCACAGCGACACCATGGCGCAGCGCTTGTATCAGCAGTTCAGCTATGAGTATGTCGGGCAAAGTCTTGCTCAATGGCAGCAGGAGTTTGCGGCTGGGCAACTTGATGGCAGTTGGAAGACCTTGGTGGTAACCGACGGTGATCAATTGTTGGGTAGCGCCGCCCTTGCTCAAGATGACTTGTCCAGTCGGCCCGAGCTGGGGCCTTGGCTAGCCTGTGTATTGGTCGCGCCCGAGGCAAGAGGGCGCGGACTTGCGGCGCAGCTGATTGAGGGTATTTGCAACCATGCCCGAGATAGCGGAATCAAAACCCTGTATTTGCATACGCATGACAAGGCTGACTATTACGCCAAGCGTGGCTGGCATCTACTGGAGCGTTTCGACGCCTGGGGCAAAGAACAATGCCTGATGTCGCTGGCGTTATAACGTCGTCCGCAGAGGCCTTACTGCCAGCGGCTCTTGACCCAGTGGTCTTGGGCTTCCTTGGTTAAAAAGCTCCAGGCAACGAAGCGGCTTTGTTTTTGCCCTTGAGCCATTTCCACGGTGCGCACTTGTTTCGCGCCAATTCTATTCAGGGCACTGTAAACCCCACCCAGATTCCCAGCCTTGGATATCAGCGTGCTAAACCACAGCACTTGTTGGCCGTGGTTGACGCTTTCGTTGATCAAGCGGGTGACAAATGCCGCCTCACCCCCTTTGCACCATAGTTCGGCGGCTTGGCCACCAAAATTGAGCACCGGTAATTTGCGCTTGGGGTCGACTTTGCCCAAATTGCGCCATTTGCGTTTGCTGCCACTTGTGGCCTCTTCTGCAGACGCATGGAACGGCGGATTGCACAGGGTGATATCGAAGCGATCATCGCTGGCAATCAGGCCGTCGAAGATATGGCTGCTGTCTGCTTGCTGGCGCAGTTCAATGGCTGTACCGAGGCCCGGATTGGCTTCAATGATTGCCCGCGCCGAATCGATCGCGCTGCTAGCGATGTCTGAACCAACAAATTGCCATTGGTATTCGCAATGGCCAAGCAGTGGATAAATACAGTTAGCGCCGACGCCGATATCCAGCGCTTTGATCTTTGAGCCGCGGGGTATTTGCCCTGCATTACTTTTTGCCAGCAAGTCAGCGAGGTAGTGCACGTAATCAGCACGCCCTGGAATCGGTGGGCACAGGTAATCGGCGGGAATATCCCAGTGCTTAATTCCGTAGAACTGCTTGAGCAGTGCGCGGTTAAACACTTTGACGGCTTCGGGGTTGGCGAAGTCGATGCTTTCTTTGCCGTATGGATTAATAACCACGAAGGCTGCTAGTTCAGGGCTGGCTAGAATCAGAGCTGGAAAGTCATAGCGACCTTGATGACGGTTACGCGGATGCACCTGGCCCTTGGCTTGATTAGCCTTTTCAGTCGCCGGCTGCTGGGCGGACGGTTTTTTAGCAGCGGGGCGGGTAGGTGGGCGTGACATGGGAATCCGTAAACAAGATGGTGAGCGAGGCATTATTCATACTGAACAGATAATGACCAGTGCTCAGCTGAATTAAGTGATGTGTAGCAGCGTGGCAAGGTAGTCGAAGAAGATGCAATAAAGCGCTATGGGCAGCGGTAAGCCGAGTAGTGTTCCTAGCACATAATGGCGCATGCGTACGCCCGACAAGGCCAGCGTGTAATTGAGCGCCGGAAGTGTTTGCATCAGCATGCGCAAGGCGATGATGCTCAGTAGCGGATGTTTATCCAGGCCTGTGAGCAAGCGTTTGGCTAAGCGGCTATCGATTTCGCGCAGGGCATTGCCGCCGATGTAACGAATACTCAGATAGGTAAAGATGCAGGAGAAACAGGCTGCGATATAAGTCGCCACGCCGCCCCAGAGGCGCCCCAGTGCTAAAACAGCGGCGGCAAGAAATATCCAGCCGGGGATTTGGATCAGGTTACCAAGGGCAAACAATAGGGTGAATAGCAGCACCCCAGCGAACTTGTGCATCGCGATGACAGATTGCACCGCTTCGAGACTGAACTGCTGGCGCACGCCCAAGGCTTGGAACAATGCAAACAGCGCGATTAACACCACAACAACCAAGAGTATGCGTTTGCGTCCGTTCATTAAACTTCCTGTTTGATGATTATGGATAATTGAGCGCTTGCTTGAGGACCTGGATGTTAGCGTCAATCCAGCCTTTGTCGATGGCGCCCCAGTCACGGATCACATAATGCCCGGCATTGTTGCGGCTGCCGGGCTCTTGCTCAAACTCACAGGTGATATCCAGTTCGGCCAGTGCGTTAAGCGTGTCTTGGGCTGTGCGCCGGGGCATCCCGGTTGTCGCCATCAGCGCCGGAATACTTGCCGCACTGCCGGTGTCGATCAGCCAGGCGACATACAAGCGCCGGTAAAAACTGCTTTTAGTTTTGCTGATCTCCTGAACCATGGCCTGTTCCTTAGCTAAGCGTTGCGATCGCGATATAGGTTGCGGCTCCGGCAATGTAGCCTAAAAATGCCAGCAGGCTGATGGTTTTCAGGTACCAGATAAAGTTGATTCGCTCCATGCCCATCGCGGCAACGCCTGCGGCCGAACCGATAATCAAGCAACTGCCGCCAGTGCCTGCACAGTAAGCGAGCAACTCCCAGAAGTCGCCATTGATGACAAAACTCTGCAGCCAGTTGACATCGCTGCCAGCACTGGCGATCGCCACTGGGCTCACCAGCGGGTACATTTTCATCGCACCGGCTACCAGCGGCACGTTATCGACCACCGATGACAGCAAGCCAATGGCGATATTAATCGCGTAAATGTTGCCCAGACTTTCTTTAAGGGCGCTGGCCACTTGAGTCAGGTGTCCGGCAGTCGCAAGGCTCGATACCGCCAGCAAGATGCCGAGAAAGAACAGTACGCTGGTGGTGTCGATACAGCGCAGTACGCCAATCACCGACAACGGGTGTTTTTCTTCCGAGTTTTTGCCGCGGTGAATGATCTCGGTGACCACCCACATCACACCCAGGCCGAACAAAATGCCCATATAAGGCGGCAAGTGGGTGACTGACTTGAAGACCGGCACGAACAGCAACGAGCCTAGGCCGACGCCGAGCACCAGATTGCGCTCGAAGGGGGTGGTGGGGTCGCGATGGCTTTCCAACGACTCGTATTCAGGCGGGCGCTCGACTTCCCCTTTCAAGCGGAAGCTCAGGTAAATCAGCGGCACCATCAAGCACACCAGGCTTGGGAGAAACAGATTAAGAATGATGCTGCTGGCGCTGATCTGGCCGCCAATCCAGAGCATGGTGGTGGTTACGTCGCCAATTGGAGACCAGGCACCGCCAGCGTTTGCAGCAATTACCACGATACCGGCAAAGAACCAGCGGTCTTTGGGGTCATCAATCAATTTGCGCAGTAGCGAAATCATAACGATGGTGGTTGTGAGGTTATCGAGCGCCGCAGAGAGGAAAAAGGTCAGCAGGCCAATGAGCCACAGCAGGTTGACGCGCTTATTGGTTTTGATGTGGTCGGTGACCGCTTTGAAGCCTTCGTGGGCGTCGATCAGCTCAACAATCACCATGGCGCCGAGCAAGAAGAACAATATCTCGGAGATCTCGCCAAGATGCTCGCGCAGTTGATGAACCACATACCCCGAGTTATCGCCGTGCGTCACATTGATGTTGGTAACGGCTGGCAGGATTGTGTCCGCGCCCATAACTAGCACGGTCCAACAGATGACTGCGGTCAATAGCGCCGATGCGGCTTTATCGATTTTCAGTGGATGCTCAAAGGCGATACACAGATAGCCAAGAATAAAAACACACGCAATCAACACATACATGATCAGAATTCCAGAGTTCGGTCCGGTACAGGGCATCTTCTGCTGCCGGCTCATTAATGTGCAGGCGCTGGAGAGGTGAGGCCTTTGCTGTGACACGTCAGCGCAAGCAATTTAGCTTGTTGCGTGGGGCAATTGCCTGGTCTTCATGCGGAAAATAGGTACAGAACCTGGGCTTTTTACCAGCGTATAAACGCCGAGAGCTCTTGATGCGGGGGAGAAGATGCCTGATTTACTGCGGGTATGGGAAGGGTTTTATCAGCAAAAGTTGCTTGGGGCAGGTGAGGCTGGCTTGGATCCTGAGTTTGAATGCAGCGTATTGGCCAGATTGAGTCGCGCTTAAAAAACCACAAGGCCCGCGCCTTGACGGTCGCGGGCCTTGTTGGATGTTGCTTCTGGGTCAGAGCGAGGCGATACGCGCGCGCTGTTCAGCCAGCTTGCCGAGTGCCTGTTCGGCCTCTGCCAATTTGGCGCGTTCTTTCTCGATCACCTCAGGTGGTGCCTTGTCGACAAAACCTGCGTTAGCGAGTTTGCCGCCCACGCGTTTGACTTCACCTTCAAGGCGCTGGATTTCCTTGTCCAGGCGACCCAGCTCAGCTGCTTTGTCGATCAAACCAGCCATTGGCACCAACACTTCCATGTCGCCGACCAGTGCGGTGGCTGACAATGGCGGCTCTTCACCGGCCGCAAGAATGCTGACCGATTCCAGCTTGGCCAGTTTGTTGAGCAATGGCGCGTTGTCTTGCAGGCGACGCTGGTCTTCGCTGCTGGCGTTCTTGAGGATGATGTCGATGCGCTTAGCCATGGAGATGTTCATCTCGCCACGGATCTGACGCAGGCCGAGCATCAGGGCTTTAACCCACTCGATATCGCCCTCAGCGGCCGCATCGATACGCTCCTCATTGGCCACAGGCCAGGCTTGCAGCATGATGGTGTCACCAGCCACGCCCGCTTGAGTTTTGATCCGCTGCCAGATTTCCTCGGTGATAAACGGCATGAACGGGTGCGCCAGGCGCAACGCCACTTCAAGAACGCGGATCAGGGTGCGACGTGTGCCACGCTGACGCTCGATCGGCGCGTTTTCGTCCCAGAGTACTGGCTTAACCAGTTCCAGATACCACGCGCAGTATTCGTCCCAGATGAACTCGTACAGGGCCGATGCTGCAAGGTCGAAGCGGAAAGCATCGAGGTGGCGGGTTACATCAGCCTCTGTGCGTTGCAGCTGCGAGATGATCCAGCGGTCAACCGAGGACAACTCAACCGCCTCACCGTTGATGCCGGTGTCTTGGCCATCGGTGTTTTCGATAACGAAGTTGGCGGCGTTCCAGATCTTGTTGCAGAAGTTGCGGTAACCCTCAACCCGGCCCATGTCGAACTTGATATCGCGGCCAGTGGAAGCCAGCGACAAGTTGGTGAAGCGCAGGGCGTCGGTGCCGTAAGCCGCGATACCTTCTGGGAACTCAGAGCGGGTCTGCTTGGCGATTTTCTCGGCAAGTTTGGGCTGCATCATGCCGCTGGTACGTTTGGTCAGCAGGCTTTCCAGGTCGATGCCATCAACGATGTCCAGCGGGTCAAGCACGTTGCCCTTGGACTTGGACATCTTCTGGCCCTGACCATCGCGAACCAGACCATGCACATAAACGGTCTTGAACGGGACTTGTGGGGTGCCGTCTTCATCTTTCACCAAGTGCATGGTGAGCATGATCATCCGGGCAACCCAGAAGAAAATGATATCGAAGCCAGTGACCAGCACATCGGTCGGGTGGAAGGTCTTGAGGAATTCAGTCTGCTGCGGCCAGCCGAGGGTCGAGAATGTCCACAAGCCCGAGCTGAACCAGGTGTCGAGCACGTCTTCGTCTTGGCGCAGGGCCACGTCCGCGCCCAGATTGTTTTCGCTGCGCACTTCGGCTTCGTTGCGGCCGACGTAGACATTGCCCGCATCGTCATACCACGCCGGGATGCGGTGGCCCCACCATAGCTGACGGCTGATGCACCAGTCTTGGATGTCACGCATCCAACTGAAGTACATATTTTCGTATTGCTTAGGCACAAATTGAATGCGGCCGTCTTCAACGGCGGCAATTGCAGGCTCGGCCAAGGATTTGGTCGATACGTACCACTGATCGGTCAGCCAGGGCTCGATGACGGTGCCGGAACGGTCGCCTTTTGGCACTTTCAGGGCGTGGTCATCGACGCTGACCAGCAAACCGGCCGCATCGAAGTCGGCAACGATTTGCTTACGCGCCTCGAAGCGATCAAGACCGGCATATTGCGCAGGCAGGCTGGTATCGATATCCGAATTGACGCTGCCATCGACATTGAAGGCTTGCGCGCTAGGCAGTACAGCAGCGTTCTTGTCGAAGATGTTGAGCAGCGTCAGGTTGTGGCGCTTGCCGACTTCGTAGTCGTTAAAGTCGTGCGCCGGGGTGATTTTCACACAGCCCGTGCCGAATTCTGGATCGCAGTAATCGTCAGCAATGATCGGAATACGACGGCCGACCAGCGGCAGCTCAACAAAGCTGCCGATCAGCGACTTGTAGCGCTCATCTTCTGGGTGCACAGCCACGGCCGCATCGCCGAGCATGGTTTCTGGGCGTGTGGTGGCGACGATCAGAAAGGCATTGCCTTCAGCGGTGGTTTTACCATCGGCCAGGGGGTAACGCAGGTTCCACAGGTGACCTTTCTCATCGTGGTTTTCCACTTCGAGGTCGGAAATAGCGGTGTGGAATTTGGTGTCCCAGTTGACCAAACGCTTGCCGCGATAGATCAAACCATCAGCGTGCAGGCGCACAAAGGCTTCCTTCACCGCATCAGACAGGCCATCGTCCATGGTGAAGCGCTCGCGCGACCAGTCAACCGAGGAGCCGAGACGGCGGATCTGACGGGTAATGGTGCCGCCGGATTGTTCTTTCCATTCCCAGACTTTGTCGAGGAATTTGTCGCGGCCCAAATCGTGACGGCTAACGCCTTCGGCGGCCAGTTGGCGCTCAACCACCATTTGCGTGGCAATGCCCGCGTGGTCGGTGCCCGGTTGCCACAGGGTATTGCGGCCTTGCATGCGGCGGAAACGAATCAGCGCATCCATGATTGAGTTGTTGAAACCATGGCCCATGTGCAGGCTGCCGGTGACATTCGGCGGCGGAATCATGATGGTGTACGGCTGACCCGAACCTTGTGGGGCGAAGTAGTTGTTCGCTTCCCAGTTCTGGTACAGGCTGGTTTCAATGGCGTGCGGCTGGTAGGTCTTGTCCATGCGCGGCGGGACCCTTTTGACGGCTGATCGGAAAAGCCGACAAGTATAGCGGGGAAGGGGCGTGTGGCGTAAGTGCAAGCTGATGCTTGCAGATACGCGGTGTGAACCGATGGCCTAAAACCGGCTCGATTTGCCAGTTTTAGGTTGTTTGAGATGGGCGTTAGGGGCGGCGTGGTGGTAATAGACGGCTTAGGCGCGCTTCAAGGCGTGATTTCAGCTCTGCCTCAATCTGCGGGACGAAGTCATCAATCACATCTTGCAGAATTAACTGCGCCGCATTGCGCAGCTCGGTATCGAGGCGATTGATTTCACTGTCGCGGCCAATTGACTGGCGCACGGTCTCACGCAGGGCATGATCGGCGCTGCGGGTGCTGTCGTCGGGCAGGGTTGGCGCAATAGCAGGTGCCGGGGCTGGCTCAGCGGCTGGCTGGGGCGCCTGTTCGACAATATCCGAAAGCAGCGGGATCGAGTCCGGGTCTATTGAGTCAAGATCGTATGCACTCGTTTCGTCGCCCAGCAGCTCGCGAATCGACTCTAAGTCGTCGAGCAGGTGTGCCGATTTTTGATGTGGTTTAGGCGTATCCATTCATCTAACTACAGTTCAACTCGTTTTGGATCATAGCCACGCTGGCGGTAGCTACGGAAATTTTCCCGGCAAACGGTCAGTAAGTCAGGTTGTTGATTGACGATTTCGATCACCCGGCTGAAACGCTCAACATGGGGTGAAATCGCAATGTTCAGGTTGATCAGAACACCTTGCTTGGCGCTTGGTTCCTCATCGATTCCAATGACTACAGGCGCATGGGGGGCTTCACTGTGTTGGTTGTGCGGGATGAAGCAGTCCTTTTTGAACAGCCACATCTGCTCATCCAGTTCTGTGCATTGGGCTGCATCGGCCCCGCGCACAAACACCGGTAGACCATGGCGCCAGGCTTTCATCGCTAACTGACACGCAGCGCGAACGCGGTCTGCGGGGCGGTCGGTTGCCAGGACGTAAAATTCGATTCGGCTCATGGGTCCATCAGTGCAGGTTTTATCAAACGGTGATTTAAAGCGTGGGCCGCGTAGCCGCGACCCATTGCTTATGTGCGTAGCTTACGCCTTAGCACGGTCCAATAGGTACTGAGTCAGCAGGGGTACTGGACGACCGGATGCGCCTTTGTCCTTGCCGCCGCTCACCCAGGCAGTGCCTGCGACGTCCAAGTGAGCCCAGTTGTACTTCTTGGTGAAGCGCGACAGGAAGCAGGCTGCAGTGATGGTGCCGGCTTTGGGGCCGCCAATATTGGCGATGTCGGCGAATGGGCTGTCCAGCTGCTCTTGGTATTCATCAAACAGCGGCAATTGCCACGCACGGTCATCGGCTTGCTGGCCAGCCGTCAGAATTTGCTGCACCAGTTCATCATTGTTGCCGAGCAGGCCAGAGGTGTGTGAACCCAGGGCCACAATGCAGGCACCGGTTAAGGTTGCGATGTCGATTACTGCTTGTGGCTTGAAGCGCTCAGCGTAGGTCAGGGTGTCGCACAGCACCAGACGGCCTTCGGCGTCGGTGTTGAGGATCTCAACCGTTTGCCCACTCATGGTGGTCACGATATCACCTGGACGCGCTGCACTGCCGCTGGGCATGTTTTCGGCGCAGGCCAGCAAGCACACCAGGTTGATTGGCAGTTGCAGCTCAAGCACCGCTTTGAGGGTGCCGAATACGCTGGCCGCGCCGCCCATGTCATATTTCATCTCATCCATGCCGGCCGCTGGCTTGATGCTGATGCCGCCGGTATCAAAGGTAATGCCTTTGCCGACCAGTACAAATGGTTTGTCGGTTTTTTTGCCGCCCTGGTAGTTCATTACGATCATGCGTGGCGGCTGTTCGCTGCCTTGACCCACAGCCAGGAATGCACCGGCACCGAGCGTCTTGAGTTTTTTCTCGTCGAGGATTTCGACTTTTAGGCCTTTATAAGCCTTGCCCAAGTCCTTGGCTTGTTCGGCCAGGTAGGTCGGATGGCAAATGTTTGGCGGCATGTTGCCAAGGTCTTTGGTGAATGCCATGCCTGTGGTGATGGCTTTGGCGTGCAGGCAAGCGCGTTCAGTTTCGGCAAGGTCGGCCTTGTCTGTCAGCAGTGTAATTTTTTTCAGCGTGCTGGCCGTGGCTTTCTGGCTCTTGAACTGATCGAAGCAGTATTGGCCATCAGCTAAGGTTTCAACCATCAAACGCGCTTTGGCGTAGGCAGCGCGACCCTTGACCTTGAGTTCGCTGAGGGCTAATACCGCATCGCTGCCACCCAAATTTTTCAAAACAGCGTGAACTGAGGCGATCAATTTGCGCAATTGACGGTCAGAGAGTTCGGCTTCTTTGCCGCAACCGACCAACAAAACGCGGTCTGCTTTAATATTAGCGACGTTGTGTGCCAACAGTGTTTGGCCGACTTTACCGGCAAGGTCGCCGCTCTTGAGCAAGGCGCTGATAGCCCCTGAGCTAGCGGTATCAATGGATTTGGCGATTTCGCCGAGCTTGCGGCCTTCGCCGACAGCGATAACCAATGTGGCAGTTTTCAGTGTTTCCGGACGAGCGCTTTTGACAATAAATTCCATGGAATGGTGTCCTCAAGACAACGGGTCGGTATTGCTGGATAATGGCGACAATTAATTTAGTGGTTCGCCTGTTGGGCGAATTGGCAAACAGTGTGGCTAGTTTGAGCTTAGCCACCTGAGCCTGACAACCCTGGAGTGTCTGGTTTGATCGTCTTCCGTTATTTATCCCGCGAAGTGTTGACTACGATGAGTGCTGTAAGTGCAGTGCTTTTGGTGATCATCATGAGCGGGCGCTTTATCAAATATTTGGCTCAGGCTGCCCAAGGCGCGCTGGATCCGAGTGTTTTATTTTTGATCATGGGCTTTCGTTTGCCCGGCTTTCTTCAGCTGATTCTGCCGTTGGGGCTGTTCTTGGGTTTTCTCCTGGCCTATGGGCGCATGTACCTCGACAGCGAGATGACAGTGCTTTCTGCCACGGGCATGAGCCAACAGCGGCTGATGATGTATTCCTTGGCTCCAGCCACGCTGGTCGCGCTGTTGGTGGCTTGGCTGAGCTTCGGCTTGGCGCCACAAGGCGTGGCGCAGGTTGCGCAGATTCTTAATCAACAAGACGCATTGACCGAGTTTGATACCTTGGTGCCCGGGCGCTTTCAGTCGATGGGCGAAGGCACGCGAGTGACCTACACCGAAAAGCTGACCAATGATCGCAGCGAGCTTGGCGGGATCTTTATTTCCGAGAAGCGTCTCTCAAGTGAGGGCGATAAAGAGCGCGGCATTACCGTGCTGGTTGCCGACACCGGGCGTCAGGAAATTCAGGAAGATGGCAGTCGCTATCTGATTCTGGAGAATGGCTATCGCTATGACGGTAATCCGGGGCAGGCCGATTACCGTGCGATTAAGTACGACGAGTACGGCGTACTGCTGCCCAAGCCTGAAGTCAGTGCCGATGTCAGCGAGCGTGAAGCGTTGCCAACGAGCGAGTTGATTGGCAGCGATAACCCGCGCTACAAGTCAGAGCTGCAGTGGCGTATATCGCTGCCAATCCTGGTGTTTGTGGTGACCCTGATGGCTGTACCGCTGTCACGAGTCAATCCACGCCAGGGCCGCTTCCTCAAATTGCTCCCGGCCATCTTGCTGTACATGGGCTATCTGTCGATCCTGATTGCCGCACGGGGTGCGCTGGACAAGGAGCGGATACCTTTCGGGCTTGGCTTGTGGTGGGTGCATGTGGTGTTTATTGCGATAGGCTTGCTAATGCTTTATTGGGAACCGATACGCCTGAAGTGGGCATCTCGTCGCAGTGTGCAGGAGATTGCCCATGGTTAAGCTCGATCGCTACATCGGCAAGCAGGTTTTTTTCGGCATCCTCAGTGTGTTGGGGATTATTGTCGCCTTGGCGTTGTTGTTTGCCTTTATCGATGAACTGGGCGATGTCGATGATAAATATGGCCTGCTTGATGCCGCTTGGTATGTCTTCCTGACCGCCCCTCGGCGCACCTATGAAATGCTGCCGATGGCTGCACTGATTGGTTGCTTGATTGGTTTGGGGACTTTGGCCAGCAACAGCGAACTGACCATCATGCGCGCAGCCGGGGTGTCCATACGGCGTATTGTCTGGGCAGTGATGAAGCCAATGCTGGTGCTGATGTTCGCGGGCATCCTTATTGGTGAATACCTGGCTCCCTGGACTGAGAACCTGGCCCAAGCCGACCGCGCCATGGCGCAAGGGGCAGGGGACGCGCAGAGCTCCAAGCGCGGCCTCTGGCACCGTCAGGGCGAAGAGTTTGTGCATATCAACGCCGTGCAGCCTAATGGTGTGCTCTTTGGCGTCACCCGTTATCAGTTCGATAAAGAGCGCCATCTGCTGTCTTCGAGCTTTTCCCGTAAGGCGCAGTTCCAGGACGACCACTGGCAGCTTGAAGGGGTGACCACGACCCATTTCAAAGAACGTAGCACCGAGGTGGTGACTGCGCCGAGCGAGCGCTGGGATGTTGAGCTTAACCCGCAGTTGTTGAGCACTGTTGTACTTGAACCTGGCGCGCTGTCTATTTCTGGGTTGTGGCGCTATGCCGACTACCTGGCTGATCAGGGGTTGAACAACAGCCAATACTGGTTGGCATTCTGGACCAAGGTTTTGCAACCCATAGTCACCGCGGCGCTGGTGTTGATGGCCATCTCGTTCATCTTTGGCCCGCTGCGTTCGGTAACGCTCGGGCAGCGGGTGTTTACCGGGGTGCTGGTGGGGTTTGTGTTCCAGATCGCTCAAGACCTGCTCGGGCCGTCGAGTTTGGTATTCGGCTTCTCGCCGTTGCTGGCAGTGCTGGTGCCTGCGGGTATTTGTGCAATTGCCGGCGGCTGGTTGTTACGCCGAGCGGGTTAGCCGCCGAATTGCTCGCGGAGGGTGGACAAGACGAAGCTTGTCCACCGAGGCTCATCACACTCCGCGAGGTGAAGCGTCTTCCACGCTACTTTTTGTGGATATTTTTCGGCAGCTGAATGGTTTGGCTTTCTGAGTAAATCTCGTGCCAGGTGCGGTGTTTTTTATCAATTAGCACCCAGAAGAAACCAAGCCCCAAGCATAGCCACGACGCAATCGAGACCATAAAACGCAGCAGCGCTTGCCATAGGCTAATGGCTGAGCCATCGGCATTCTGCGCACGAACGCCCCAAACTTGCATGCCCAAAGTCTGGCCGTTATAGGTCCAAAACTTACTAAAGAAGCCAAACAGGCACATGAACAAGATGGTCGAGAGTATTGGGTCGCCATCCAAGGCGCCGGAGTCTGACATCTGCTTTAGTTGGTCGGCCCCGTAAAAACCCATCAGAATCAGTTTGTAGATGAATGTCACTACAATCAGCAGCGCTGTACAGAGTAGAAAATCATAGAACATTGCGGCAAAGCGGCGTGGCAGCCCTGCTGATGGAAAATCGCCCTGAGGGCTGAGTTGACGTTTTTGCATGGTTTTCCGCACGTGTGTCGCATCCTAAGCATAAAAAAACCCCTGATGTTGCCATCAGGGGTTCTTCAACGCAGCAAGATTATTCCTGGACTTGAACCTGGTCAGCTTGCATGCCTTTTTGACCTTGTACAGCTACGAAGCTGACTTTCTGGCCTTCTTTCAGGCTCTTGAAGCCGTTACCTTCGATAGCGCGGAAATGTACGAACAGATCCGGACCGCTTTCTGGAGTGATAAAACCAAAACCTTTCTCGTCGTTAAACCACTTGACGGTACCGTTCTGACGATTCGACATGTCTTATTCCTTGAAACTTAAAGTTGATGACAGCCTCCTCATAATAGAAGGACTGAGACTGGTTGCAAGGAGAAATAGCGGTCGGGAGGGATGTAGCGGATCTTAAAGGATCTACTGCATCAGGCCACGATCAACTGCGACCCATGCAAACACAGTTAAATAACTCTACGCTAACTACATGACAAATGCCAACCCCTTGCGCCACCTAAGGATTGCGCGGGATTTGGCCCTGTCAATATGTTGATTTGCCGCGCCCTACAATAGCGCCACAGTAAAGTGTTTGCCCTGAGCTTCGCTCTGGCACTCAAATGCAGTATCGAGTGCCAGAACAGCCCGGGCTTACAGTGCTATTGCAGGCCTTCGGCTAGCAGCCAGCGTGCGGATTCGCGGGCTTGCGCCTTATGCTGCAACTCCAACTCGGTGAAGTTCTTTTCATGCTGACGGCGACTGGTTTTATCCAATGCCTTCCAATCGGCGTGCGTCGGTACGTGCGCGGTGGCTTCATAAAGTTGATGAAAGACTTGGCAGCGCGCATCTTGACTAAGACTAATGTCGAAGTTGTCGAGTAGCACTTTAATGCGAATGGCACCTTCAATTAGCGGTAATTGACCTTCAAGCAAGCTGCTGGCGAGGATCTTTAAATCTTCGCTCAGCCGCTGGCGTTGTTCGTTCACTGTTCTGCGTTGCTGACGTTGTATTGACCAGACTTTTCGCCACAGTGAAAGGGCGTAAAAGCCAAGTGCAATGACTAAGGCAGCAGCGATGCAGATCAGGACAACTGTCAAGGTGCTCATGGCTTAGTTATGCGCCGTGGCATTTCTTGAATTTTTTCTGGCTACCACAAGGGCAAGGATCATTGCGGCCGACATCTTTGAGTTGGTTACGAACCGGCTCTTGATGATTGCAATGTGGGCCATGGACGTGGCCATGATGGTGGTCATGATCGTGATCGTGGTCACAATCAGGACCATGGACGTGAGGTTGCTGGGTCATGCGAAACTACTCCGGGATGAAATCTCCGGGGATTATCTCGCCATTTCGCATCATGTGCACGCTGCGACCGAACAACATTCCGGTTTTTACTTCACCTTCGAGGCGATAACGGATGGTTTCATCGGGGTGTTCAAGCATTTTTACGATTTGCCGAACATGCCGCCAAAGGTTGGTGCGCACTGGAATCTCAAAATCGTGCTCACCATTGGCCGGTACGGTAAACCAGACATCTGACTCGCCTTCGGCAAGTTTCATGTCATTGAGGAACACCACGTAGTCAATGCCGCGAACTGGCAAGCTGACATCGTTGGGGTTTTTGATGTGAAAACGTAGCCGGAATTGCTGCTCAAGCAATTTTGCTTTGACCACTTCAACCTTGACCAAACGTACATCGGGGTCTTTAAAGTCGCCAGTCAGCCAAGTAGAACAACCGTTCAAAATGCTGATAAGGCCAAAAATTAAAAATAGGCTGAACGTTCTTATAATAGGTGCCTGATAAGCCATTTTGTACTCCGTAGGATGCCCAGTGTAACAAGCAACCGCTTGGGTGCAAGCTGCAAAAGGTTAAAAACCTGCGGCATTCTGAGTCAAAATTAAGACACAAATGTTACCGCGTGGCGTATTCAGGTGCTAAGTCCTGAGATCAGCTCAAGCCCAGCATGAGCTGTTTAACCATTTGATTTCTCATCATTATCGGCATTAAACAGGGTTTCTAGCTCTATTCTGGCTTCGCGGGCTGTTTGCATCACGGCTTCACGGTTGTCTTGCACACGGTATTGGGCCTCAAGTACCTGTTCGTCGTGGTGCTGGAAGTGACTGATCAGGCGATCTGCCAGTTTTTCTTCAATGCCCAGTCCGATTAGCGTCAAGCGGCTCATTTCCAGGCTGGAGTAAAAGGTTTCACGAACCGGTTTGGCGCCCGCATCAATCAATCGGTATACGTGGCTGCGGCTGCGCGCTCTGGCAATCACTTTGATCTTGGGGTAAAGCCGGTGCACTTGTTCCACTGCTTTATAGTTGCTGTCGGGATCGTCCATGGCCGCAATAAAGTATTCGGCGTGTTCGATTTGTGCCGCCCGTAAAATCTCGGGGCGCAGTGGATCTCCGTAGAAAATGGGCATGTGCCCACCTAGGCTTCGCGATAGCTCAATGGTTTCAACCGCGGTGTCCAGCGCAATGAAAGGAATGTGCTGGGCGCGGAGGATGCGGGCAACAATCTGGCCCATACGGCCGAAGCCGGCGATCACGACGCGTGGCGCATCGATGTCGATGTCCATGTTTTTGTATTCTTCCGGAACCACTTTTTCGACCGGCTTTTCACTGAGCATGCGCACGGCAAGCAAAATCATCAGGGGTGTCATCGCCATAGACAGGGTGATGGTTAAAATCAGCAAGTCGTAGAGTCCGGGCTCAAGCATTCCTTGCTGGCCGGCCATTTTGAATACGACAAAGGCAAATTCACCGCCAGCAGCCAACACAATTGCCAGGCGCAGAGCGCTTTGTTTATTGATACCTCCGATAAATTTGCCGACCAGCAGCAACACCGGCATTTTCAGAAGAATCAAGGTTAAGGTCAGGCCGATGACCTTCAGTGGCTGGGTGATCAGTAAGCTGATATCGGCGGACATGCCAACGCTGATAAAAAACAGCCCGAGCAACAAGCCTTTAAATGGCTCGATCTGTGATTCGAGTTCATGACGGTATTCTGAGTCTGCGAGCAGTAAGCCCGCCAGAAAAGCCCCCAGCGCCATTGACACACCTGCAAGTTCCATCAGCAACGCGGTGCCAAAAACCACCAGCAGCGCGGTGGCTGTTGATACTTCCTGCAAGCGTGCTTTGGCCACAACGCGAAAAATGGGCCGCAACAGGTAACGACCCCCAACAATCACCAAGCCGATGCTGCCGACGATTTTTAATAACTGGGTGAAATCATTGCCGCTGCTGGTATTAACCCCACTGAGAAGCGGGACCATGGCGATTAAGGGGATTGCCGCGATATCCTGAAACAGCAAAATTGCGAAGGCCAGACGCCCGTGTGGACTGGTCAGCTCTTTACGCTCGGCCAGTATTTGCAAGCCAAATGCCGTGGATGACAAGGCCAGGCCCAAGCCAAGAATTACGGAGGTTTTGAGGGGCTGGGCAAATACCAGCCAAGCCACTGTGCCGATGATCACGCCAGTCAGTATGACTTGGGCCAGCCCCGCACCAAACACGGCCTTACGCATGACCCAGAGCCGACGAGGTGAGAGTTCGAGACCAATAATAAACAACAACAAGACTACGCCGAGTTCAGAAATATGACTGACGCTTTCAGGCGTGGTGATCAGGTCTGAGACTTCCGGGCCAATCAATACCCCAGCGGCCAAATAACCCAGTACTGCCCCCAGTTGCAGGCGTTTAGCCAGCGGTACCACCAGAACGGCAGCCAGCAGGAACACAACGATTATCTGCAACACACTGCCTTGGTGAGGCATATTTCTATCCTTGCATCAGTTTCAAGGTTAATCGTGGCAATAATGACTGCGCCATGGAGCCCATATGAAGCTTGCCAGTCCCCCGGCGCATGGGCCAATTGCGCGATCCAGTGCACAGCTTCGATTGCCTGTTGGTAAAAATCGCATACGCCGCACCTTATCCACGGCCTAAGCAACTAGGATAAAACTAAGGACTGGTACAAGGGTAGCGTCGACTGCTGAAGCACTCAGAGCGTCAGGCGTGTGAAGAGGCTGCGCTAACTGTCGGATAACTGTATAAACGGCTTGTCGAGTTGAGCAAGCGTAGATTAGGAATGTGACATGAGTCGTTATGAAGTCGTTTTTTCGGGGCAACTGGTTCCTGGCGCTGATATGGCGTTGGTTCAGGCCAACCTCGGGCGCTTGTTTCAGGCTGATCCGCAGCGTATTGCGTTAATGTTTTCTGGACGCCGCTTGGTCATCAAAAATAATCTTGATGAGGCCAGTGCAGAAAAGTACCGGGCGACGATTGAGCGCGCCGGTGCAGTGGTTGAAATCGTCGGCATGCCTGAAGAAATCGAAGAAATTGAACTGGCACCGCCACCTGCTGCACCTGAGTACGCTGCAGTAACGCCAAGTGCGCCGGTTAAAGCTTCATCTTCAAACAGGGTGCTGCCGCGTGATGAATATATGGCGGCGTTCAGTGATGTTGAGGCACCTGACTTTGGAATAGCGCCCTTAGGTGATGATCTGCAGGATCAAAAGCCTGAGCCACAAGCGCCACAGGTTGATCTTTCGCAATTCACTTTGGCGCCAGCCGGAAGTGACATGGGGCAGGCTAAGGCCGAACCCGCCGCACCTGCGCCCGATGTGTCGCACATCAAGCTACAAGACTGATTGCGCGCGGCGAGCCGTGCTTAGGCTCGCCATCTGCCTGCTAGAAAAAGACCGAACAGCATTTCTTGAATTTTTGCCCGCTGCAGCAGGGGCACGGATCGTTGCGCCCAATCTTCATCAGTACGGTTGGGTCAATAAAGTACCAATGGCCGTTGCTTTGCACGAATGCCGAACGTTCACGGTGGCTATGTTCACCGTTTGCATCATGCCAGCGAGCAATAAAGGTCACAAAGGCATGCTCGGGTTTGCCGCCCAGCACTTCGGCACTTTCTACTTCCAGGCCCAGCCATGTGCTTTGCAGGCTCCAGGCACTTATCGCATCGCGATCCAGCAGTGGCTGCTGAACTGGAAGGGTTGTTTGCAACACGTAATCAACCAGCCCTAATGCATAGGCGCTGTAGCGCGAACGCATGAGTGTTTCGGCGCTCGGTGCCGGGGTACCGGCGTGATATCGGCCACAGCACTCTGTCAGTAGATTGGAGCTGCCGCACGGGCAGCTGGCGTCGATTAATACGGTGTTCATCGCGTCGGTCACCACCAGTACTTGCCGAAATTTTCCGGGTTGGCCCAAAATTTGGCGTTGAGCCAGTCAGGCACTTGCTTGTATTCAAGCAGGTCATAGGTGAATAGGCTCAGCGTTTGTTCACCCCGGACAAAGCGCTCACTGGCTTGCAAGGCCAGCGAAAACATATCGGTTTCCTGCCATTGGCTGGCTGATAAATCCACCAGCACGGCGATCCGGCTGGTATTGAGGTTACGAATCCCGCCGAGTAATTGCAGGCCAGCACTTTTTGGCATGCGCTCAAGGCAATCCACAACCAACGCTAGGTCATAACGCTGCGCGGCGAGGTCTTCAGGCAGGGCTCCCGCAGGTGCGTGGGCAATATGGCAATCTGGGTGCGCCTGTCTGAAAGCGGCTAAGGCCGGTAGCTCACTGGCCCCAACCAGCAGCAGTCGCTTAGGCGCATAACGGTCTAACAGCGCCGCTACTGCTTGCAGTGGCGTACGCGAAGAAATGCAGTCACTCATTAATTTTCCTCATGCAGGTGGACAAAGACTAACCTGCATGACAAAGATGGCCTATAACTGTTTGTTCTTCACATCCTTGTAAATCAACTCTGGCGGAATTTAGAAGTGCCGTCTTTAATCCATAAGTATCGGTTTGGAGCCGATTATTAACGGGAGACGTATATATGAGCATCACGAGCAAAGCGGTACCTTTAGTTTTGGCATCCACATTTCTGACTGGCTGTGCTGGCATTCAGAAAAGTGACTGGCCTACTTGTGCAGTAGTCGGCGGCATCGGCGGTGCTGGTCTTGGCGCAATTGAAAGCTCGGCTTGGGCTGGCGGTGGTGCGGCAATTGGTGCAGGTTTAGCGGCAGCATACTGCTGGGTTCATGGCGCATCGCCTGAGCCAGTAGTTGAAGAGGTTGTGGTAGTTGAAGAAGCTGAGCCTGTTGCTGAGGCCGTTCGTGTTGAGTTGGACGTTAAGTTCGACTTCGACAAGGACAACGTCAAAGAAAGCAGCTACGGCGACATCCAGAACCTGGCTGATTTCATGAAGCAGTTCCCGCAAACCACCACAGTGGTTGAAGGTCATACTGACTCCGTGGGTACAGATGCCTATAACCAGTCGCTGTCTGAGCGTCGCGCCAATTCGGTACGTAACGTTCTGGTTGATCAGTACGGCGTCGAAAGTGGTCGTGTCAACTCCGTTGGTTACGGTGAAAGCCGTCCAGTTGCTGACAACGCAACCGCTGAAGGTCGTGCGGTTAACCGTCGTGTAGAAGCAGAAGTAGAAGCTCAGCCTTAATCCGCTGTATTCAAGTTTCCCCCCGTCAGGCCTCAGGGCTTGCCGGGGGGCAGGCTTGACGCGATTCTCGCTTGGGTTACCGGTATCACCCGGTAGCGCAGCCACTCTTGTACCGCTGCTGCGCGTTGTCTCCCGCCTCCTTTTGAACAAGCCCCCTCTGTACCGTCGGTTATCGGTGAACCTAACGATGCATTGTTGCCGAGTTTATTTGCGCCGAGCATTTCATAGCAGCGCGAAAGCCGTTAATGTGCGGCAAAAGAAAAACTGCTGGGGGCGGTGATGAAAGTGATATTGGGTGTGGGCGCCTTGCTTACACTGCTGTTTTGGGGCGTGGTGCTTAGCAATGTCTTAGAGCCCTTTGCGCAACCTTTTTCGGTGCTGTTGAATATTGCCGCAGCGGTGGTCGCCGTCGTGCATATTGCCGAGTTGTGGTACTTCAAATCCACGCTGCAACAATCGTCAACGCCTGGGCTCAGCCGCCTCAAAGTGCTGGTTCTGGGTATCTTTCATGGGTATACGCTTACTCGCAATAGTCCCTCAGCTGCCAGTGTGGTGGAGCCCTGTGCGGTTGCGGTAACAGTCGCACATGAGCAATCACAAGCAATTAGCAAGATTGAGCCAGAGGGCGACAGTCATCTGCAGTTGCAAATGCAATTTGAGCCAATGGCGGAGCCCCAACATGCGTAACCTGGTTATGAGTGCTGCCTTCGCGGCCGTCTTATTCAGCCCTTTGGCGTTGGCGCAAGCGCTGATCAAAGTTGAACCCAATAGCATGATGCGCTTGCCTGGCAACACCAGCGTATTGCTACTTGAACGTTTGGAAGTGGCCGATCACGGTACTTTGCTGGTGCCTGCCAGCCTTAGTGATATTCGCGTGGCCTCCATTTACCTCGGTCCGAATGCGCGGATCGCCATCGCCCCGAGCGAGCGCTCTTTGCGCCTGGAAGTGGCTGGCGGTGAGATTGCCAGTGGTGCGCAGATCACTGCGCGGGGAGCCCCTGGAACATTCGAGCGTCCAGCTGTTGCCGGCCGCACATTGGTTGTTCGCCTTGAAAATGTCACGACCGAATCGCTATTGATTGATGTGCGTGGGGGTAAAGGCACACCCGGTTATGCAGGTTTGATGGGGGCCACTGGTAAAACAGGTGGTTGCCTATGGGGCCAATCGAGCAAAGGTCTTGATGGATATGATGGCGGTGATGGCCACGAGGGTGCCGCAGGCGGACATCTGCGCGTTGAGGTTCCTCAAGCATTTCCAACCGAGCGCCTGACCTTTCAGGTCGAGGGTGGTGAAGGAGGCATGGCGGGCGCTGCGGGTGCAGGTGGTGCCGGTGGCGCGAGTAAAGGTTGCTGGATCTACAGCACCAGTGGGGCTCGCGATGGTCGTCCAGGGCAAGCGGGGCAAGCCGGTGCTGCAGGTGTGGCTGGCTCGGCGGATATCATCACTTTTTAACGTGTCCTGCCTGTTTAAACCGTCAAACAAAACCGGAGATTTCTCCGGTTTTGTTTTATTCAGAGGCGCCGGCCATATTGCGCGTGGATGCGTTAAAAAGTTGGGCGCAGTGCCGCCAGCGCCACCACGACCAGACCAATAGTCAAGTTGATGCCAACCAAACGGCGAATTTTACCGAGCACAGCACCCCCGGCAGGCCACTGTTGCTGCTCGATGGCGCGGCGTAACTCAGGTAGTTGCAGGGCCTGAATGCGCAGGAACAGGGCCAGCATGACAATATAAAGTCCCATCATTACATGCACGTATTTGGGCGCCGTCTCAAAACCGGCAAAGCGCATGTGCAGCATGCCCATGCCGCTGATAGGCAACACCAGCACCGCCAGCCATACCCAGCGAAAGAAACCTTGGAAGACTTCTGCCCAGAGCTGCAACCGGGCAGGCGCTTCGAGGGTTTTTACAGCAGCTGGACGCAAGATCATCCAGGCGAAGAACATGCCGCCTACCCAAATTAGAGCAGCCAGCAGGTGTAAGGCGTAGGGCAGTGCGTAAAACGTCATGTCAGGCTCCGGTTGTTATAGGTATATGTCGATAATCAGCTGATTGGTATGCAGAGGTTTCTGCGCAGAATGGTTTAGCGCGTTATGATAGCGGCCGTTTGCAAACACTGAAAATTTATCCAGCCTTTTGCGCCCTTATTCTCATGCTTAGTAACGAACTTAAGACCCAAATCCAGGGCGCTTATACACGGTTTCTTGAGGCCAAAAGCCTCAAGCCGCGTTATGGCCAGCGCTTGATGATCGCCGAAATCGCCAAAGTCCTCGGTGTGATCAAAACCGATGGCGAAGGTAAACGTACCAGTGACGCGGCTGTAGTCGCGGTTGAAGCGGGCACCGGCACCGGTAAAACCGTGGCGTATTGTATGGCGGCTATCCCGACGGCCAAAGCGGCAGGTAAGCGGTTGGTTATCGCCACTGCGACGGTTGCCCTGCAAGAACAGATTGTCTACAAAGACCTGCCTGACCTGATGCGTAACAGTGGCCTGAACTTCAGTTTCGCTCTGGCCAAGGGCCGTGGTCGCTATATGTGTCTTTCCAAGCTGGATATGCTGCTGCAAGAGGGCCATGCCCAGACCGCCACTGCCCAGCTGTTTGAGGAAGAAGGCTTCAAGATTGACGTCGATGAGCAGAGCCAGAAACTCTTTACTTCGATGATTGAGAAGCTCGCCGGAAATAAGTGGGACGGTGATCGCGACAGTTGGCCGCAGGAACTTGAAGATGCTGACTGGGCACGTCTAACCACTGATCATAGCCAGTGCACCAGCCGCCACTGTCCCAACTTTCAGCAATGCGCTTTTTATAAGGCGCGTGAAGGTATGGGCAAGGTGGATGTTATTGTCACCAACCACGACATGGTGTTGGCCGACTTGGCCCTCGGCGGTGGCGCAGTATTGCCCGACCCGCGCGAAACGCTGTATGTGTTTGACGAAGGCCACCACTTGCCAGACAAGGCAATTGGTCACTTTGCCCACTTTACCCGCTTGCGTTCCACCGCAGACTGGTTGGAGCAAGTGGCAAAGAACCTGACCAAATTACTGGCGCAAAATCCGCTCCCGGGCGACCTCGGTCGTTTAATCGAGCAAGTACCTGAGTTGGCTCGCGAGATCAAAACCCAACAGCAGTTCATGTTCAATGCTTGTGAGCAGGTGGCCGACTTTAAGCCTGGCGAGGACATGGAAGGTCGTGAACGACCGCGTCACCGGTTTATTGGCGGCATAGTGCCCGAGCACCTGACTGAGTTGGGTATTGAGCTCAAGAAAGGCTTTTCGAAACTTACCGATTTGTTCACCGGCGTCACCGAACATCTCAAAGAAGCCATGGATGGAGAGGCCACTATTGGAATCGCCAGCCATCAGGCTGAGGAGTGGTACCCATTATTTGGCAGCCTGCTGGCGCGGGCGCAGGGCAACTGGGAGTTGTGGCTGGCGTTTACCGCCGAAGACCCGGAAGACAATCCGCCCATGGCGCGCTGGCTGACATTGGCGGAAAGCGGGGCTATGTTCGATATTGAGGTCAACGCCAGCCCGATTTTGGCCGCTGAGATGTTGCGGCGTAACCTGTGGAATGTGGCGTATGGCGCGTTGGTAACGTCGGCAACACTCACTGCGTTGGGTACCTTTGACCGGTATCGAATGCGTGCAGGCTTGCCAAAAGTGGCCGTCACTGCCGTGGTACCGAGTCCGTTTCACCATGCCGATGCGGGTGTGCTCAAGGTGCCGGATTTAAAGGCTGACCCCCGTGACGCTACAGGACACACTGAGGCGATCGTTCGAGAACTGCCGGGTCTGGTTGCAGGCTCGAAGGGCACGCTGGTGCTGTTCTCGTCACGCAAGCAAATGCAGGCAGTATTTGATGGGCTTGAGCGTGACTGGCGCAAGCGGGTGTTTATTCAGGGCAATCTGTCCAAGCAGGAAACGCTGAACAAGCACAAAGCCCGCGTTGATAGTGGCGAAGAAAGTGTCTTGTTTGGTCTGGCGAGCTTTGCTGAAGGCGTCGATTTGCCCGGTGCTTATTGCGAACATGTGGTCATTGCAAAAATTCCTTTTGCAGTGCCAGACGATCCTGTAGAAGCTGCTTTGGCTGAGTGGATTGAGGCTCGCGGAGGAAACCCGTTTATGGAAATTGCAGTGCCTGATGCTTCACTTAGGCTGGTTCAGGCTTGCGGACGGTTGCTTCGTACAGAGGAGGATCGCGGCATCATCACCTTGCTGGATCGCCGGGTTGTCACGCAGCGCTACGGTAAGGCAATTCTTAATGCGTTGCCGCCGTTTCGTCGCGAAATTAGTTAAGTTGAAAAAACTAGGGTGAATATTCTCCCATCAGGTTGTCCATTTGGTGGGATGTTCTAGAGAGGCTGTAAATGAAGCACCGTCAATTACTATTACTCGTTGCCTTATTCACCTGCTCAAAAGCCTTTGCTGCGCTTGAGGGTCAGCAAACATTGCTTAACTTTATCAGCCCGACTGATGTGGTCAAAGTTGCCACCAAGGACGCCAGTTTTCCTCAGCTTACGGCTGAAGAAACCCCGGGTGGGGAGATTCTGCGTCGCTTTGTGTTCAACAAGGCGCAGCAACCCAGCCTTGAGCTGACCCCGCAGAATGGCGCATGGGATTGGTCCGAAAACCCACAGATGACGCTTTACCTGCAAAACGCAATGGATTGGGCGTTGACCCTGAATGTGCGGATCGAAAGCACTGACGGAAAAACCTTAAACACCCGCGTAGCACTGCCTGCTGGGCCGGGGCAAACCCTGGTTGTACCGCTCCAAGCCACCTCGGCCAATGCTCACGGCATGCGTGCAGCCCCGCCAATGCCATGGCAGTACCAAGGTAAAGCTGTGTTGCTCGCGACTCAGGTAGAAGGTGAACTGGATACCCACAGCGTCAGCCGGGTGACGCTGTCATTGGATAACCCTGATGTGGCGCAAATTGTGTTGTTGGGCCGTTTTGGAGTTAACAATGGCACGCCAATTGAGGCGGCGGCCTATGATTCGATCGTCGATGAGTTTGGTCAGTACACACGCAATAAATGGCCAGAAAAAGTGGCCAGCAACGAAGACCTGAAAAGCGCGGCCAAGAGCGAGCAAGCGCAATTGGCCAAGTGGTTGACTGAGCGGCCCAAGCTCGATCAATACGGCGGTGTGCTGGGAGGGCCAAAGCTTGAGGGCACAGGATTTTTCCGTACCGAAAAAATAGGTGAGCGCTGGGTGATGGTCACCCCCGAAGGCAATCCGTTTTTCTCCCTTGGGGTCAATGCGGTTGATGCTGGCCAGAGCCAAACCTATATCGAAGGTCGCGAATCGATGTTCAAAGGCTTGCCTGAGGCATCGGACCCACTCGCTGTGCACTACGGCAAAGGCAACAACCACAGCGATAATGGCTCTGGTAAGGGCCGTGGCTTCGACAAGGGCAAGTGGTTCGACTTCTACAAAGCCAATTTGCAGCGCACCTATGCCGACGATAGTTGTGTGCAGGCAAACGTGGCTGCCAGCGCTGCCCCTGCAACAATCACAGAAACGGCCCCTGCAACCCAGCCGGCTGCAGATAAAACGGCTGAACAGGCCGTTGCTCCTGCACCGGCGGTTGATTGCAGCAACAGCACCTTCGACGCCAAGCGTTGGACCGAACTGGCGCTGACGCGCCTGCAGGCCTGGGGCTTCAATACCGTAGGCAACTGGAGTGCGGATTCGCTGGGCGCTGCGCATCGTGTGCCTTATACATTGCCACTTTCTATCAGCGGTGATTATCAGACCATCAGCACAGGGCTCGATTGGTGGGGCGGTATGCCTGACCCCTTTGACCCACGTTTTGCCATGGCCACCGAGCGCGCCGTAGCAATTGCGGCGCGCGATCACCGTAATGATCCGTGGCTGATTGGCTATTTTGCTGATAACGAGTTGGCCTGGGCGCATCCCGACCCGGGCCCACACGGCCGTTATGCGCTGGTATTTGGCACCTTGCGCTCGACCACTGATGTGCCTGCCAAGCGGGCATTCTTAAAAATGCTGCGTGACAAATACCGTAATCAACAAGGGTTGTCGAAGGCCTGGGGTATCAATTTAACTGCGTGGGAGTTGATGGAAGACCCAGGGTTTGAAGCGCCGCTACCCAATGAGAAATACCCCGCAATCGAGCAGGATTATCGAGCTTTCCAACGCTTGTTTGCTGATACATATTTCAAAACCATTGATGATGCCTTGCAATGGCACGCACCGAATCAATTGCTGTTAGGCGGTCGCTTTGCGATTAGCACGCCTGAAGCCGTTGCTTCCTGTGCCAAGTTTTGCGACGTATTGAGCTTCAATTTTTACACCCTTGAGCCGCAGCATGGTTACGACTTTGCTGCTTTGCGTGCCCTTAACAAGCCGATCATGGTGACCGAGTTCCATTTCGGCTCCCGTGATCGCGGGCCGTTTTGGGGTGGTGTAACGGAGGTCTACGCTGAAAAAGATCGTGGCCCGGCCTACGCACATTTTATCGAGCAAGCGCTGGCTGAGCCTTCGATTGTCGGGGCCCACTGGTTTCAGTACCTTGACCAGCCTGTTACCGGGCGTTTGCTCGACGGCGAAAATGGTCATCTAGGCCTTTTGGGCATAACCGATCGGCCGTTTGCGGGCTTTGTTGAGGCGGTACGCAAGACCAACCTTAAGGTCGATAGCAGTTTGCTCGAAACGCTTAAAGATGTTCCGCAAGCGCCACAGGCTTCACCAGCACCCGATGCAAAAGCACAAACCCCGCCAGCGTCGAAGCCAGACGCTGAGCCAAACGCGAAACCATAATAAAAATCACTCACCGGCCATTAAGGATTAAACATGCAGATTCAGGGGTATTTCGACCTCAAGTTTGAAGGCGTCAAGGATGCCTTTGCCGAGCTGTTTGATAACCCCCAGGAGCGTGGCGCTGCACTTTGCATCCAAGTTGCGGGTGAGACCGTCATCGATATCTGGGCCGGTACGGCCGATAAAGAAGGCATGGAAGCCTGGAACAGCGACACCCTCGCTAACCTGTTTTCCTGCACCAAAACTTTTGCAGCAGTAACGGTGATGCAGTTGGTCGGCGAGGGCAAGCTGGACTTAGATGCGCCTGTGGCGCGCTACTGGCCAGAGTTTGCGGCAGCGGGCAAGGGTGAAATCACACTTCGTCAGCTGCTTTGTCATCAAGCGGGTTTGCCTGCGTTGCACACGATGCTGCCAGCTGAAGCGCTTTATGACTGGCATGTAATGACAACAGCTCTGGCCGCTGAACAACCCTGGTGGCAGCCAGGCGAGGGGCATGGTTATGCACCAATCACATACGGCTGGCTGGTGGGTGAGGTTATCCGCCGAGTAGAAGGTCGTGGCCCTGGCGAATCAATTGCCGCACGGATTTGCCAGCCTCTGGGCTTGGACTTTCATGTTGGTCTGGCTGACGATGAGTTTTACCGCGTCGCCAATGTTTCACGTGGTAAAGGCAATATGGGCGATGCGGCGGCGCAGCGCCTGCTCAAGGTGATGATGACGGATGCCTCGGCAATGTCGACGCGCTCCTTTACCAATCCGCCTTCGATTATGACCAGCACCAATAAGCCCGAGTGGCGGCGCATGCAACAACCCGCCGCAAATGGTCACGGCAATGCCCGCAGCCTGGCAGGGTTTTACAGCGGCTTGCTTGATGGGCGCTTGCTGGAAAGTGAACTGCTGAGCGAGTTAACCCGTGAGCACAGCGTAGGTGAAGATAAAACGTTGCTCACACAAACCCGTTTTGGTCTAGGCTGCATGCTAGATCAGCCAGATGTGAGCAATGCGACCTATGGTATGGGGGCTGGGGCATTTGGCCACCCCGGAGCTGGCGGATCCATTGGTTTTGCTGACCCAGAGCGTGATGTCGCATTCGGGTTTGTAGTGAATAATCTAGGGCCATTCGTCTTAATGGACCCTAGAGCACAGAAACTTGCAGTGAAGTTGGCTGAATGTTTGTAGCAAGCTCAGCTAAACTGTGCCGCAATTAAAAGCATTAGGGGGGAGATTCTGAAAAGGGTACGGGCAAGTGAGTCGCTACACATGCAGTTCACCTCAGGTGAACAGGCTTGTGAACTGACCAATCGCAGCGTCGTTTTTCAGAGTGTTCCTAAGGCTTATTTTGACTGTTCTATTAGGTGTGGATAATAAATGCGCTCTCATAAGTACTTAGCAATTGGTTTGGCTGTGTTGGTGTCTGGCTGTTCTAACTTCAAATTGCCAGAGCAACTCAGCTTCTTGAGTCCAGGGCCTGCTAAAGCAGAAACGCCTGCCTTGCCAAGCCCGGAGGTGACCAAAGCCTGGCTTGACGAATACGAACCACGTGTCCGTGAAGCGGTTAAGGGCAGTAACTTTGAGGTTGAGCGCCGTGACAACGTATTGGTCGTCACCGCACCCGTTAAATCAAACTTCAACCCTGATCGTCCAAGCATGCTAATGCCCATTACCTTGTCGCCTATCACTAAGGTTGCCAAGTTGCTGGAAAACGACAAAGACATGGGTATTTTGATTCTGGGCCACACCGACACCAGCGGGTCGTTGGATTTGAATCGTGAGTTGAGCCAAAAACGTGCTCGTGCTTTTGTTGCCATTTTCCAGCTCAGTGGTCTCAAGCGTGACCGATTGCTGGTTAAGGGTATGGGGCCAGATGCTCCGCGCGCAGCGAATGACAGTGCGTCGGGTCGTGAGCTGAATCGCCGTGTTGAAATGATCCTCACTTCGCAGAAAACCCTTACTGCATTGCTGGCTCAATATGAGCAGCCGTTGCCTGTTGTGGCCAAGACCGAAGCTAAGTAAGGCTCAATATAAGCAGTAAATACCCCGCTGCATCGCGGTGGGGTATCGCCAGTTGTTGCAGATCAAGCCAGCAGCGCGGCGCTCGGGTAAGCTAAGCACTATCTTTCAGGAGGGCTTAGCGAATGACCCAGTCTCTGGCCGATATGCGCCGTGAATACACCCGTGATGGTTTAAGCGAGGCGCATGCGCCGCACGAGCCTTTTGCGCTCTTTGAGCAATGGTTTGCCCAAGCGCTGAAAACCGAGCAACTGCCCGTTGAACCCAACGCCATGACCTTGGCGACTGTTGATGACAATGGCCACCCACACTGCCGAGTGTTGTTGCTTAAGGGGTTGGATGCCAGCGGCTTTACCTTCTTTAGCAATTACGCCAGTGCCAAAGGCGAGCAATTAGCAGCTCGCCCGGTTGCTGCGATGACCTTTTTCTGGCCCGCACTTGAGCGGCAGGTGCGCATTGAAGGGCGTGTTGAAAGGGTCACATCTGCAGAGTCTGATGCTTACTTTCAAGTGCGCCCCATGGGCAGCCGTATTGGAGCATGGGCCTCACCGCAAAGCCAGGTGATAGCCGACCGCGCTGAGCTGGAAGGGTTGCTGGCCCAAGCCCAGCAACGCTTTTCTGATAGTGCGCCGGAGTGCCCGCCACATTGGGGCGGCTACCGTTTAGTGCCCGAACGCATTGAGTTTTGGCAAGGCCGAGCAAGTCGTTTGCATGATCGTTTGAATTATCGTTTGGTGGATGGCCAATGGCTGCGCGAGCGTCTGGCACCTTAACCTGACGTGCAACTGCGAGCTGATCGAGTTTGGATATCTTTGCTGGCCTGATAGGTTGGCGTGAATAGGGCGCATATATTGATACTCGACTCAGCACTGGCGCAGCATATTGTTGATCGTGCTATGGCCATCCTGCCGCACAATATCAACGTCATGGACGCTCAAGGTATGATCATCGGCAGTGGTGATCCTGGGCGTCTGCACACTCGCCATGAAGGCGCACAGCTGGTGCTGGCGAATCGGCGTGTGGTGGAGATCGACGAGCAAACGGCTGCCTGTCTGCGCGGTGTACGCCCTGGGGTTAATGTGCCGCTGATGTATACCCAGCAGTTGATTGGGGTGCTGGGTATTACGGGTTCGCCTGAGTTAGTGCGGCCCTATGCCGAACTGGTGCGGATGACGGCAGAAATGCTGGTTGAGCAGCGTCAGCTACAGGCGGAACACAACTGGCAGCGTCATCAGCTTGAGTCTTGGCTACGCTCACTGCTTGATCCGCAGCAATCTTTGGCCAGTCTTGAGGCTGAGGCCCAGCGACTGGATTTGCATTTGCAGTGGCCGATGCAGGCGTGTTTGTTGGAGCTGGATGATGGTCTTGAGTCAGCGTCCAGGCAGGCGCGTGTGCTGGGGGCATTGAACAGTAAGAGTGAGCACCTGTGTACCTTATCCCGGGCACGGGAGCTGTTTTACTGTCGCCCAGCTATTGCTGGGCGTGGCGACGACGCTTGGCTGGGGGCGGCGGATGAGCGGGCTTGGGGGGTGTGCCGTTTATTGGTTAGCGATGCCGCCCATTCGTTGGATGAGTTGCGTCAGGCCAGCTTGGCCTTGCGTGACTTGCAAGTGTATGCCCGTGCCCGTAACCCTCAAGAGCGGCTATTGCGCCTGGAACACCATCGCTTACCGACCTTACTGTATTCCCAACGCAACAGCTGGCTCCTCCAGGGCTGGCTGGCACCGCTGAAACAGATGCTTAAACATGACGCCAATGGTGCGTTGCTGGAGACGTTGCGCGCGTGGTGCGAGCACGCTGGGCAAGCGCAGGTATGTGCCGACGCATTAGGCATTCATCGCAATACCCTGCGCTATCGGCTTGAGCGAATCGCCCAATTGAGCGGGGTTGAGCTGACGCGGCTCGATCAGCGTCTACAGTTGACACTGGGGCTTGAATTACTCGACCTCGAGTAGGCCAGTCAAGATTGACTCAGCCTGCTGTGCGTATGCACAGCAACTGTATGAATTTTCTGGGTATTTGTGGTGCGCAGGCACAGGGCGCTAGGTGGCGCGGCTGGGCGACAATAATCGGCTGACCGGCGAGCGCCGGGTATCCATATAAAAACAAACTGGAGAGTGACATGGTCTTGGTCTTGATACTCATCGCGTTGATCGCATTTATCGTACTGTCCACCACACGCCTTAAGCTGCATCCGTTCTTGGCCTTGCTGGCGGCGGCCTTGATTGCAGGTTTTGCCTATCAAGTGCCAGCTGGCGATATCATCAAAACCATCACCACGGGTTTTGGGGGGATTCTTGGCTACATCGGTATCGTCATTGTGCTCGGCACAATCATTGGCGTAATCCTTGAAAGAAGTGGTGCAGCCATCACCATGGCTGAGTCCGTTATCAAGCTGCTCGGTGAGCGCTTCCCGACGTTGACCATGTCGATCATTGGTTATTTAGTTTCGATTCCAGTCTTCTGTGATTCTGGCTATGTCATTCTCAACTCGTTGAAAAATGCGCTGGCTGCGCGGATGAAAATCTCGGTCGTGGCCATGAGCGTTGCCTTGGCCACGGGTCTTTACGCCACTCATACTTTTGTTCCGCCAACCCCTGGCCCAATTGCCGCAGCCGGTAACTTGGGTCTGGAGTCGTCGCTAGGTTTAGTCATTGCAGTAGGCTTGTTTGTGGCAATGGTTACGGCATTGGCGGGTATGCTCTGGGCGAACCGCTTCATCAAAGAAAATGACGCCGAATTGCTCGACGACGCGCCGAGCGAGCTGCTGGCCGAAGATGTCGACTTCGATGCCCTGAAAGCCCGTTACGGCAAGCTGCCTTCTGCGATGCAGGCTTTCTCGCCAATCTTCCTGCCTATCGCGTTGATTTGCCTGGGCTCAATTGCGGCCTTTCCAAGTAAGCCACTGGGTGAAGGTGCGCTGTTTAATGTCCTGAGCTTCCTTGGGCAGCCCGTTGCTGCATTGCTGGTCGGTTTGGCGCTGGCTTGTACGCTCCTCAAGGGCGAGAACAAGCGTCAGCAGTTCCATGATCAAGTTGCAGAAGGGCTGGTTGCTGCCGCGCCTATCCTGTTGATCACCGGTGCTGGCGGTGCATTTGGCGCCATGCTCAAAGTTACTGAGTTGGGCAATTATCTAGGCACCAGCTTGTCTGCATTAGGTGTTGGCTTATTCATGCCGTTCCTGGTCGCGGCTGCACTGAAAACCGCGCAAGGCTCATCCACGGTTGCCTTGGTGACAACGTCGGCGATGGTTGCGCCGTTGCTGAGCAGCTTGGGCCTGGACAGCGAAATGGGTCGAGTGTTGACCGTCATGGCAATCGGTGCGGGCGCGATGACTGTGTCCCATGCCAATGACAGTTTCTTCTGGGTGGTTAGCCAGTTCAGCCGTATGAAAGTTTCGACGGCTTATCGTGCGCAAACCATGGCAACGCTAATACAGGGCGTAGTCGGCATGATCACCGTCTGGCTGCTGAGCTTGGTGTTGCTGTAACTGTCCGTGCGAGGCACTTTGCGATAAATGCCTCGCAACTCCATCACAACGCCGTTGTGAGCCTCTGTTAGAGAACCGTTTATGAAAGTCGTGATTGCGCCGGACTCCTTTAAAGAAAGCCTCTGCGCAGCTGAGGTTGCAGAGGCTATTGCGCGGGGCTGGAAGGCGGTTTATCCAGAGGCTGAAATAGCCCTCAAACCCATGGCTGATGGGGGCGAAGGGACTGTTGATGCAGTATTGGCGGCAGCCGGTGGAGAGCGCCGTGAGTTGCAGGTACAGGGCCCACTCGGTAAGCCAGTAGGGGCTCACTGGGGGTTGTTAGACGACAATACTGCAGTGATTGAAATGGCCGCAGCAAGCGGTCTGCATTGGGTGCCGCGCGAGCAACGTGACGCCAGAGTCACCAGTAGCTACGGTACCGGCGAGTTGATTCGCGCTGCATTGGATGCAGGTGTCGAGCGAATTATTCTTGGCTTGGGCGGCAGCGCCACCAATGATTGCGGTGCCGGTTTGATGCAGGCATTAGGCGTGCGTTTTCTCGATGAAGACGATCATGAGTTGGCACCGGGTGGTGCAGCCTTGATCAGTCTTGCGCAGATTGATTTATCCAATCTGGACTCACGTGTACTCAATGTTCAGTTCGATATCGCAGCAGACGTAGATAATCCTCTGGTGGGGCCCCGTGGTGCTTCGGCAGTTTTCGGTCCGCAAAAAGGTGCTACACCTGAGCATGTGGCGTCACTTGACGCAGCCTTGCAACGCATGTCGCGTGTTGTTACCTCAACCCTGGGCGAAGATTTCAGTCAGGTTCCCGGGGTGGGTGCTGCTGGTGGCTTAGGCTTTGCCGCAAAAGCATTCCTCAAGGCTCGGTTTCGCCCGGGTGTTGAGTTGGTCGCTGAGCTCTCGGGCTTGGCTGCCGCGTTGCAAGGCGCTGATCTGGCGATTACCGGCGAGGGTCGGTTGGATGCACAGACGATGCACGGCAAAACGCCAATAGGCGTGGCCCGCCTAGCGAAGGCCGCAGGTGTTCCGGTTGTGGTCGTGGCAGGGAGTTTAGGGGAGGGGTATCAGCGCACCTATGCAGGAGGGGTCGATGCAGCATTCAGCCTGACATCCGGACCGATGAGCTTAGAGCAGGCACTGTCTGACGCAGCCGCTGAGCTACAAGCTAGGACCACGGATATCGCTCGACTTTGGCAGGTTGCACAGGCCGCACGCTAGTTGGAGGTTTGGGCGCTTAAGCAAAGAGCTGCGCCGTTGTATAGCGCCCAGTGTGTACGTGCAGCCCAGAATTTTCGTATCTTGATGTAAGGCACTGCCCGCGTGCGCTACCTTTTGTAGAAGCGGCTAGGTTATTGTTATTAAGGCCGTGACTGCGCTTGGCAAGTCGCGGTCTAATACAGTGATACTCACTGGAGGAATTGTTATGCGTAAACCCAATCTACTCATTGCTTCGTTTGCTGCGCTAGCCCTGATGCTGGGTGGTTGCCAATCCAGCTTGACTGGCGACAGCTACAGCCGCGATGAAGCTCGCCAAGTGCAAACTGTGCGCTTGGGTACTATTGAATCGCTCCGCCCGGTGAAAATTGAAGGCACTAAAACTCCGATCGGCGCAGGCGCTGGTGCTGTCGTGGGTGGTGTCGCAGGTAGCACAATCGGTGGCGGTCGTGGTAGCGCGGTTGCAGCAGTGATTGGTGCCGTCGCAGGCGGATTGCTGGGCGCAGCCTCTGAAGAAGGCCTGACCCGTACCCAAGGTGTAGAAATCACCGTGCGTGAAGATGATGGCAGCATGCGTGCCTATGTGCAGGCGGTTGAAGAGAACCAAATTTTCCGTGTTGGCCAGCGTGTCCGCATCATGACTGTAAACGGCACAAGCCGTGTAGCACCTTAATACGCTTGGACGGTGGTGGCTCAGCTGTCACCGTTGCCCTATGTGCTTTGCTCCGTTCGCCGGGCAAGGCACATGTCTGATATAGCATGCAGTCAATGGCAAGGCTAATCTTGCTCTCGACTGCATCGCGCAGCTTGATCCTTTCCAAATTGCTATTTCAGCCGTTACATCGGTGAGCAACCGGGTGTTCTATTGCTGTTCTGCTAAGTCGTGACCAAACGTATAAAATGCTGGCCTGCAAGTGAACGTCTGCAGGCAATTACACATGCTCTAGAGTTTTAGTAATAATTCTATTCATGACGGCTGCGCGATAGGCATGGATAATCGGTAATTAATCGAGCATCTACAGAGACTTATGATTTGTTCTGAGTTCAGAAGTATGAGTTGGGTGGCGCTAGGCCATTAAGCTGTCAAATGGAAGCTAACAAGTCGCGGCGATTTTACCGCGTGCTTGCAGAAGGGGTTTGTATATGGTGCTTGCGTTAATTATCGCCTTGCCTTTTTTTGGGGTGATCTTACCGCTTATGGCTGAACGACTGGGGCGTTCGGCATGTGCCGTCGCAGCTGGTATTGCGCCACTTGCGTCACTGGTTTTATTGTTGTCGCAGCAGGCCACTGTGTTTGCCGGCGACATGGTCAAAGCACGTGTGCAATGGCTGCCTGAGATCGGCCTCAATCTGAGCCTGCGTTTGGATGGCCTTGGTTTTCTGTTCGCCATATTGATCCTGGGCATCGGTCTTCTGGTCATTCTTTACGCGCGTTACTACCTCTCGAAGCAAGAGCCAATGGGGCGTTTCTTCGCCTTTCTGCTGTTGTTTATGGGCGCCATGCTCGGTGTGGTGCTGTCAGAAAACCTGCTGTTGATGGTGATGTTCTGGGAGCTCACCAGTCTTTCATCATTCCTGCTGATCGGTTTTTGGAATTCCCGTACCGATGCGCGCAAAGGTTCGCGCATGGCCTTGGCTGTCACCGGTGGCGGTGGCTTGGCGCTGCTCGCAGGTGTGCTGCTACTCGGTCATATAGCAGGTAGTTTTGAGCTGTCGCAGGTGCTGGCTGCTGGCTACGCTATACGCGCCCATGGCTTGTATCCGGTGGTTCTGGTCCTGGTGCTGCTGGGGGTTTTCACAAAGTCTGCGCAGTTCCCGTTTCATTTCTGGCTGCCTCACGCTATGGCGGCGCCCACCCCAGTTTCGGCGTACCTGCACTCGGCGACTATGGTAAAAGCCGGGGTTTTCCTGTTGGCACGGCTGTATCCTGCCTTGGCTGGCACTGACTTGTGGTTTTATATCGTCAGTCTGACGGGCCTTGCGACGATGCTGATTGGTGCCTGTATGGCGCTGTTCCAGCATGACCTCAAGGGGTTGCTGGCTTACTCAACCATCAGCCATCTGGGGTTGATCACCTTGCTGTTTGGCCTGAACACCGAGCTCGGTGCTGTGGCCGCGATCTTTCATATTATCAACCATGCCACCTTCAAGGCCTCGTTGTTTATGGCCGCCGGGATTATCGACCACGAAACCGGCAGCCGGGATATGCGGCGCATTAACGGCATGTGGAAATACATGCCTCACACCGCGATGCTGGCGATGGTTGCCGCATTGGCAATGGCCGGTGTGCCGCTGCTGAACGGCTTCCTCAGTAAAGAGATGTTCTTTAGTGAGACCCTCAATCAACACATGCTAGGCAGCTTTGACTGGGCTATTCCGGCATTTGCGACACTGGCCGGTGGCTTCTCGGTGGCCTACTCACTGCGCTTTATCCACGACGTATTCTTTAACGGCGAGCCGATAAACCTGCCCAAGTATCCACCCCATGAGCCCCCGCGCTATATGAAGGTGCCGGTGGAAATTCTGGTGTTCATATGCCTGCTTGTGGGGATAGTGCCAGCCTATACTGTTGCGCCTCTGCTGGCCGCAGCAGCGTCTTCAAGCCTGGGTGGTGAGTTGCCTGAGTACAGTCTGGCTATCTGGCATGGACTGAACTTGCCCTTGTTGATGAGCTTTGCGGCGACGGCTGGCGGTGTGTTGGTCTATACCTTCCGCCAACCGCTGTTTCGCTGGTATGCCGGGCTGCCGGCCATGGATGCCAAGCTGGCATTTGATCAGTGGGTTGTGGCGCTGGTCAGTTTCTGCAAACTGATTACCCGTCGCTTTGAAACCGGCTCCTTGCAGCACTACCTGGCGTTGTTGCTTGGGTCCGCGTTGGTGGTGGTTACCCTCGCGCTTGGGCCTCTACCACAGATGCAAGGTTCGGTTGCATTGACGCCGATTGACGGTATCACCGCTCTGGGTCTCTGCATCATGGCGCTGGCTGGCCTTATTACTGTGGTCTTCCACCGTCAGCGTCTGGTCTCGCTGCTGATGCTCAGTGTGGTTGGCTTGATGGTTGCCTTGGCATTTGCCCGCTACTCCGCGCCCGACCTTGCGCTGACTCAGCTCTCCGTTGAGGTGGTGACCATCGTTCTGCTGATGCTCGCGCTGTTTTTCTTACCCGCGCAAACCCGAATGGAGTCGAGCAGCATGCGCACCTTGCGCGACTTCATTTTGGCGATTGGTTGCGGTGTGATGATCGCCATGTTGGCGTTTGCTGTCTTGACCCGGCCCTATGAAACGATATCCGGCTTCTTCCTCGCCAACAGTGTCAGTGGCGGCGGCGGCCATAACGTGGTCAATGTGATTTTGGTGGACTTCCGTGGTTTTGACACCATGGGGGAAGTCACCGTATTGGCCATTGCGGGTGTGGGTATCTACGCCATGCTTGATGGCCTGCGTTTGATTCAGCCGCATGCTGATGCCGAAGGGCGCAGTTGGGCGCGCGATCGTCATCCGCTGATTCTGGCAACGCTGTCACGGGTCTTGTTGCCGATGGCACTGTTGATCTCAGTGTTTATCTTCCTGCGGGGTCACAACTTGCCGGGTGGTGGCTTCATTGCAGGCTTGATCACCTCTGTGGCGTTAATTCTGCAATACGTCGCCAGTGGCGTGCAGTGGACGCAATCACGCTTGCCGCTTAACTATCACCGCCTGGCAGGTGCAGGGGTCATGATTGCTGGGCTGACCGGGCTTGGCAGTTGGTTGTTCGATCGACCATTTTTGACCTCTGCATTTGGTCATTTCGAAATTCCATTGATTGGTGAAATCGAATTGGCAACGGCAATTTTATTTGACCTGGGTGTGTACCTGACGGTGGTCGGGGCGACGCTGCTGATTCTCGCCAACCTGGGCAAGTTGACCCAGGAAAAGCCCGGACAAGAGGTCCTCTGACATGGAAGCATTATTCGCCGCAGTGCTCGGCATACTCACCGCGAGTGGCGTTTACCTGCTGCTACGCGCCCGCACCTTTCCCGTGGTGATGGGGCTGACCCTGATCTCTTATGCGGTCAACCTCTTTCTGTTTGCCATGGGCCGATTGCAAACGGGTGTGGCGTCGGTGATTACTGAAAATGGTAAGTATGGCGACCCGCTGCCTCAGGCGCTGGTGTTGACCGCAATTGTGATTGGCTTCGCGATGACCGCATTTGTTGTGGTTCTGGCTCTGCGCAGTGTCGGTGAGACTGAAACTGACCACGTTGATGGCCAGGAGACCAAGCCATGAATCATGCGTTAATCCTGCCAATTTTGTTGCCTATGTTTGTCGGCAGTCTGTTGTTGTTTGGGGCGCGGCTGAGTATGCCGGTCAAGCGCCTGATGTCGTTTTCAGTGGTGCTGATCCTACTGCCACTCAGTTTCTGGTTAATGGCTCAAGCCAACCAGGGCGACCTGCAGATCTATGCGCTGGGGAACTGGCAGCCGCCGTTCGGCATTATTCTGATGCTTGACCGCCTTAGCGCGTTGATGTTGGTCGCGACTGCGGTGCTGAGTTTCTTCGCGTTGCTCTACGCAACCCGTGGCGACGATGAGCGGGGGCGTAACTTTCACGCCTTGTTCCAGTTTCAGTTAATGGGCATTTATGGCGCGTTTTTGACGGCTGATTTGTTCAACCTGTTTGTGTTCTTTGAGATTTTGCTGATCGCGTCATATTCACTGCTATTGCACGGTGGCGGAACTGACAGGGTGCGCGCAGGCTTGCATTACGTGGTGCTGAATCTGGTGGGCTCTGCGTTCTTTTTGATCGCTGTCGGTGTGCTTTACGGTATTACAGGCACCCTGAACATGGCTGACATGGCACAGCGAGTTGCGGTTGCCAATGCCGATCAGGCGCCGCTGATTGGCGCTGCTGCATTTCTGCTGTTGGTGGTGTTTGGCCTCAAAGCTGCGTTTTTGCCCCTGTATTTCTGGCTACCCCGGGCCTATGCCTCAGCTACCGCTCCAGTTGCTGCATTGTTTTCGATCATGACCAAGGTCGGCCTGTATTCGATCCTGCGGGTTTACACGCTGATATTTGGTGATGACGCCGGCACTTTGGCGAATATGGTGGATGACTGGCTGTGGCCATTAGCCCTGCTGACAATCGGCCTGGGTGCAATTGGTGCATTGGCTTCACCAACCTTGCACAGCCTGATTGCTTATTTAGTTGTGGTTTCAGTGGGTACCATACTCGCCGGTTTAGCCATTGGTACTCCCGAATCTGTGCAAGCAGCGCTTTATTATCTGTTGCACAGCACCTGGGTCTGCGGCGGTTTATTCCTGCTGGCTGATTTGATTTCGCGTCAGCGAGGCGTCAAAACCACTGAGCTGGTGCAAGGCCCAGAGCTGCAAAACCCGTACATTCTTGGCGCATTGTTTTTTTTCAGTGCGATCTCCATCGCCGGCCTGCCGCCGCTGTCGGGTTTTATCGGTAAATTGTTGTTACTGCGCTCGGTTGAACCTGGCCTGCAGATGGCGTTCTTGTGGCCGGTGGTGCTGATTGGCGGATTGGTCTCCGTCATTGGCCTGAGCCGTGCGGGCAGCACACTGTTTTGGCGTGTTGGTGTCAGCCAGTTGGACAGTGCCGAGCTCGATTATGGCCGCCTTTTCGCCTGCATCGCTTTGTTGATATTAAGCCCTGTTTTAGTTGGCATGGCCGAGCCGTTGCTGGGTTATATCCATGCAACGGTTAACCAACTGCATGACTTGCCGCTGTACTACCAAATTATTCAAGCCGGAGGTGGTGCATGAAGCCCCGTCATTTATTACCGCATCCGCTGTTAAGCCTGTGCTTAATGGTGGCTTGGATGCTTCTGGCGAATGACCTTAGTCTTGGCAATCTGGTATTGGGTTGCATACTTGGCTGGATCATTCCGCTGGTTACGCAAGTGTTCTGGATCAACCCGCCGCGCATCTACAAGCCATTCAAGTTGTGCTGGTTTTTCCTGCGCATTATTGGTGACATCATCATGGCTAACCTACAGGTGGCCAAGTTGATTCTCGGTTCGCCAAACAAGTTGCGCCCGGCCTTTGTTGAGATCCCAATGTTGCTTGAGGATGATCTGGCGCTGACTATGCTCGCCAGTATCATTTCGCTAACGCCCGGCACGGTATCCGCTGATCTCAGTGACGATCGCAAAATGCTCCTGGTTCATACCCTTGATGTCGGTGATGAGGCCGAGTTGGTGGCTGAGATCAAAAAACGTTACGAAGCCCCTTTGTTGGAGGTATTCACATGCTCGACTACGTGATTCCTGTTTGCCTGGTGTTCCTCGGATTGGCGCTGTCACTGACCGTCGCCCGGTTGATCAAAGGCCCTGACATGCCTGATCGGATTCTGGCGCTCGATACGCTGTATATCAACGCCATCGCCTTGCTGGTGTTGTTTGGTATCTGGCTCGGCTCAGATTTATATTTCGAAGCCGCGTTGCTGATTGCAGTGATGGGCTTTATCGGCACGGTCGCAGTGACTAAATACCTGCTACGTGGCGATATCATTGAATAAGGAAACCTGATGAACATCTGGATTGAAGCACTGGTTTCGTTGTTTTTAGTCATCGGTAGCCTGTTCGCGTTTGTGGGTGCGCTGGGTTTGTACCGCTTGCCGGACTTTTTTATGCGCCTGCACGGCCCAACCAAATCGACCACCTTGGGTGTTGGCGGTATGGTGATTGCCTCGTTGATTTATTTCGGCGCGCGCGGGGAGGGCTTTAGCCTTCACGAATTACTGATTACCTGGTTCCTGTTTATCACCGCACCGGTCAGCGCACATATGCTGGCAAAAGCGGCGATGCAGCAAAAGCTGCGGATCAATGAGAACACCAGCGGTAAGCCGTGGGAGCAGTAGACCCAGGCTTTAGCGCGGTCGCTTGACTACGCTGTGCAGTCACGCCTGCACAGGCTACCTGCACACTTTCCTCACTTCACTGTATCTGTTGCGCCAAGCCCAGTGACTCTACACTGTGACCTCTATTTGTGAGGTTATTTATGAGTGCGGCGCAGGGCAGGGGTGTGGCAGTGTTCTGCCTGATAAGTGCGATGGCAATTTGGGGCAGTTCGTTTATTGCCCTCAAGCTGGCCTTTGCTGAGCTCCCCCCGCTGTGGGTCATTTTTGCTCGTATGTTGCTTGGCAGCCTGGTGTTCTTGTTGGCTTGGCGCTGGCGTGGCCGGTTTGATTATCGTCAGGGTGACTGGAAGTACCTGCTCGGGCTGGCGGCTTGTGAACCTTGCCTGTACTTCATCTTTGAGGCTTTAGCCTTACAAAATACCAGTGCCTCACAAGCCGGAATGATTACCGCCTTGCTGCCGTTGATGGTGGCTGTTGCTGCATTTGTGTTTCTGCGCGAGCGCACTACCCGCACGACCTTAGCGGGTTTTAGCCTGGCGGTGATCGGCGCTGTTTGGCTGAGTTTGGCTGGCAGCGCTGACGAACACGCGGCGAATCCATTGCTGGGCAACTTCTACGAATTTCTGGCAATGATCTGTGCCACCGGCTACACCCTATTGCTTAAGCACCTGTCATCGCGTTACTCGGCATTTATGCTTACGGCCATGCAGGCGTTTATTGGTGCGCTGTTTTTCTTGCCGGTTGCCGCCTTGCAGGCCCCGATGCCAGAAAGCATCAGCCTGCAAGGGTTTGGCGTGTTGCTTTACTTGGGCATTGCAGTAACCGTTGGCGGCTATGGTTTATATAACTTTGGGGTGAGCCGGCTACCTGCGAGCCAAGCCTCTGGGTTCATCAACTTGATTCCGGTCTTTACTCTGATCATGGCGATGGTTGTACTTGGCGAAAGCCTCAATTTTATGCAGATCTGCGCTGTGGTGCTGGTCTTTGCGGGCGTGGGTTTGAGCCAGTGGCGCAATACGCCGCCTATACCGGCAGGTGTGCTTGACTAAGCTCAACAGCGGCTTCCTAAAATAATACCCATGGAGAAACAGGTGAGTGACTTAAGAGATTGGAGCCGAGAGGCAATCCGCATCATTGAGGCTGACTATCAACGCAGCGCTGATACACACCTGATTCCAGTCGACTTGCCCGGCCTACCGGGCATTGATCTGTATTTTAAAGACGAATCGAGCCACCCCACGGGCAGCCTAAAACACCGCTTGGCCCGCTCGCTGTTTCTGTATGCGTTATGCAATGGCTGGCTTAAAGCCGGTGCTCCAGTGATTGAAGCCTCAAGCGGCTCCACTGCTGTTTCCGAAGCCTACTTTGCGCGATTGCTGGGTATTGCGTTTATTGCGGTAATGCCCGCAAGTACGTCAAAAGAAAAAATTGCACAGATCACCTTTTACGGCGGTCAGTGCCACCTGGTTGATGATCCTGCACAGATTTCCGCCGAGTCCGAGCGTTTGGCACGTGAAACGGGCGGGCACTTTATGGATCAGTTCACCTATGCCGAGCGTGCGACTGATTGGCGGGCGAATAACAATATTGCTGAATCAATATTCCAGCAGCTGCGCTATGAGCCTTATCCAGAGCCGAGCTGGTTAGTGTCCAGTGCAGGGACTGGAGGCACACTGGCAACTCTGGGCCGGTATGTGCGTTACCGTCAGCATTGCACTAAGGTTTTCTGTGCTGACACCGAACAATCGGTGTTCTACGACTATTACTGCAAGGGCGATGCAAGCCTGACCTGGCATTGTGGATCGCGTATTGAGGGTATTGGCCGGCCCAAGGTTGAACCTTCATTTCTACCTTCGGTGATTGATGCCTCGGCTAAAGTGCCGGACGCCTTATCGCTCGCCGCCATGCACTACCTAGCGGCTAAGCTAGGCCGTCGTGTGGGTGGTTCGAGTGGTACCAATCTCGTGGGTGCCTTGCTAGTGGGGCAGCACATGGCAGCGCAGCAGCAAACCGGATCAATCGTGGCTATTTTGTGTGATGGCGGTGAGCGCTACGCGGCCACTTATTACGATGAGGCCTGGTTGCAGGCTCAGGGTTATGACCTGGCACCATTGATCGAAGTGATTCGCGCTTGTGCCGAAGAGGGTGCTGCGCTGCCATCCATGCAGGTTACCGGGTTATGAGCATTAGGCTACGCCTGGCATATGCCGCGGACATTGATGCAATGGGTTCGCTGATTTTTGAGCATGGTCCCAATCAATGGAATTACTTGCCGCCTGCGCAAGTGAACGCCCACCTACAGGCAGTTGCCAGTGGCGAGGTAGACGCGATGCTGGCCGATACGGGCAGCGAACTGCTGGGTTTTGTCAGCTATTGCTTGTCCAGCGATTTTGCCCGCTATCAGCCCCTTGAGCGAATCAACAATCCGCAGGCGTACATCTGCGAGGCCGTCACCGCACGCCAGGTTGCAGGGCAGGGGTTGGGTTCACGCTTGCTGATGGCTGCCATCGACGCGTTGGCAGAGCAGGGGGTCAAAGACATCTATATCGAGCGTCATGAAGAGAACGCCGCTTCGGCAGGCATGATGCGCAAAGCTGGGTTTAACGAAATCGATTGTTTCGATGATAAGGCCAGGCGTCCAAATGGTTCGGGTCGCACCAGCGTATGTTGCATAAGGTTGTGAAGCACAGGTCAGAGTTGCTCTGACCTGTGCTTTGCCATTGGTTTAATCAGCGCTGAGGCCGAGCATGCTTCGGGCAACAGCTTCGGCAACGCGTATGCCATCAACACCGGCCGATAGAATGCCGCCCGCGTAGCCCGCGCCTTCGCCAGCCGGAAATAAACCTTTGACGTTAAGGCTCTGCATCTCTGGATTACGGGTAATCCGTAGCGGTGATGAGGTGCGGGTTTCAATCCCGGTCAAGACGGCATCATGCATGGAGAATCCGCGAATCTGCTTGTCGAATGCAGGCAAGGCTTCGCGAATCGCCTCAATTGCAAAGTCAGGCAGCGACGGCGCCAGGTCGCCCAACTTAACCCCCGGTTTGTATGAGGGTTCAACTGTGCCCAGTGCTGTGGATGGCTTGCCCGCAATGAAGTCGCCGACCAATTGCCCGGGAGCCTCATAGGTGCTGCCACCCAGTACATAGGCATGGGATTCGAGGCGCTCTTGCAGTTCGATGCCCGCCAGAGGCCCGCCCGGGTAATCCTGCTCCGGGGTAATGCCCACAACTATGCCTGCGTTTGCATTGCGCTCGTTGCGCGAATATTGGCTCATGCCATTGGTGACCACACGGTTTGGCTCTGAGGTCGCGGCGACGACTGTACCGCCTGGGCACATGCAGAAACTGTAGACCGAACGGCCATTCTTGGCGTGATGCACCAGTTTGTAATCCGCCGCGCCTAGTTTCTCATGGCCGGCATACTTGCCCAGTCGCGAACGGTCAATCAACGACTGCGGATGCTCGATGCGAAACCCCACAGAGAAGGGTTTGGCTTCCATGAATACTTCACGGCTGTGGAGCATGCGGAAGGTGTCACGCGAGCTGTGACCAAGGGCCAGAATCACATGCTGGCTGAGCAGTTGCTCGCCATTTTCAAGGACTACGCCTTGCATTTGACCGTCTTCAATCAACACATCAGTGACGCGTTGTTCAAAGCGTACTTCGCCGCCAAGTGCTTTGATTTCTTCGCGCATGGTGGCTACAACACCTGTCAGGCGGAATGTACCAATGTGCGGCTTGCTGACGTACATGATCTCTTCAGGTGCGCCCGCTTTGACAAACTCTTCAAGTACTTTGCGACCGATAAATTTCGGGTCTTTGATCTGGCTGTAGAGTTTGCCGTCAGAAAAGGTGCCCGCACCGCCTTCACCGAACTGTACGTTGGATTCAGGGTTCAGTACGTTTTTACGCCACAGGCCCCACGTGTCCTTGGTGCGCTGGCGAACTTCTTTGCCGCGTTCCAGAACAATGGGGCGCAGGCCGGCTTGGGCCAGAATCAGTGCGGCAAAAATGCCACAAGGGCCAAAGCCCACTACCACCGGGCGTTGCTCCAACGGTTGTTCAGCGCGGCCAACAGCTTGGTATTGGGTGTCTGGTGCAACGCTTATATGGCGATCATCACTGAATTTTGCCAGCACTGCAGATTCATCGCTCAGGGTGCAGTCGATGGTGTAGATGAAGTGGATTTCGCTGGATTTTTTCCGCGCATCGTAGCTTCGCTTGAACAGCTTGAAATCAAGCAGTTCACTATCAGAAATCTGCAGGCGTTGGACAATGGCAGGGCGCAACGCTTCATCAGGATGATCAAGCGCGAGTTTTAATTCAGTGATTCGTAACATCAGGCATTCCAGGATCAGGGCCGGAGGTAACCCGGCAGCTAGTGTAGCTGGCGATTATACGCCCCTAATACCGGCACCGCTCAGTGGATTCCAAGCGGCGCTGATTAATGGTCGGCAGCGGCGTCGTTAGAGCTGAGCCCCTCCAAAGTAACCGCAACCGCGCATGACCTGGCCGTTAACCCGAAGCTCGGCGCTAAGGTGGCTTACGGCGCCGCTCATACTGTCTACGCAGTGCTGCGGGGTGACCCAAAGTTCCACGCGGTTACCATTGGCTTCACTGGAAATGCTCATGCGCCCTTCAGGTAATTGCTCTTCAAGATAAGGCAGTACCAAGTCTTTTTGACCCGGGCGCTCAAGTAGCAGACCCTGTGCGCTGACGCCTATATTCCAATCAGGCTCATGGCCACTGGCGCGGACTTTGGTCAGGCGGTAGACCAGATCCTCACACAGGTTGCCTTCGCGTTGCAGGCGGTAAACGGTGTCAGGTTTGAAGGAGCCATCTTTGTTGTCGGCTGAAGCCAGCAGACCGCGCATATCGACATATAGCGCTGAAGCGCCATCGGCCTGCAGTGTTTTGGCGTCATCGCGCAGGCTGCTGGAGCTATCATTGTTGATGACGAACTGGCGTTTTTCACCGCATGGGGTAAAGATCAATTGTTGGCCGCTGAAGTACAGCTGGCCTTGCATGCGGGTCATTGCGGCTTGTTCATCGACCGGTTTCCCGGTGTAAACCTGACAGCTGGCGAACAAAGGCAACAGGGTGAACAGTAACGTACGGCGTAGGCGCATCAGTAGTCTCCGGGCAAGTCGCAACACGTTACCGACGCTAGCGGTCCACGACAAGGGTCAGGGTAATGATTCAATGTAAACGCGTATATGACAGCGTCGAGCCAAGTGATGGTCAGCGCATTCTGGTCGACCGAATATGGCCCCGTGGTGTAAGCAAAGCGGCGCTGGAGTGTGACCAGTGGTTGCCAGAGTTGGCCCCCAGCACTCAATTGCGTCAACAATTTGCTCATGAATCCGCGCGCTTTAGTGCTTTTCGCCACAGCTACCGGCAAGCGCTCAATCAACACCCGGAACACTGGATGCCGCTGCTGGATATTGCCGAGCGAGCCACGCTGACGCTGCTGTATGCCGCTAAAGACACCCAGCACAACAATGCGCAAGTGCTGGCTGAGTTTTTAGAACAAGAGCTGGATAGACGTGATCTTCCCAGTTCCCCTGTGTGCTATGGCGAGGCGCTTAAAAAACCTGAGAGCTGATTCTATTTGGACAAAGCCAGCTTCAAACCCAAGGCGGCAAATACAGCGCCAATCGTGCGGTTCAACCAAAGCACTAGCCGCTGGCTGGCTTGAATTCGCTGACTGGCGAACGCTGCAGAAACGGCCAGTAAGTGACACCAGAGCATGCCGTTGAAGTTGAAGATACAACCCAGCAGGATAAAGGCGAGGGCTTTGTGATCCGCGTCCGGGCTAATGAACTGGGGCACAAAGGCAAGAAAGAACTCCGCGACCTTGGGCTTTGGCATTGTCGGCAGCATCGGCTGTGCTGGTCGGGGTATTGGTACGGGGTCAATAGCCCCTTTTTTTGCTTGAGAATATTTAACAGGCCAACGAATTTTTCACGTTGGCCTGACATCGGGCTAACAGCCAGCTGATTAACGTACGAGCCATTATTGGTTCATACGCAGGATCAGCAGTGAAAAATACCTCTGAAAGTTCCAGTGATAAATCACGCCCCTCAGCTTGGACTGTAACCATGAGTCGTCCTGTTCTGACGCTAGTGGTTGCTGGTTGGTTAATCCTGTTCGCTAACCTGCCGTTCTGGCACACCATCTGGGCTGGAATCGGTGGGTGGAGCAACGGCAATCCTATATTCATCGCCAGTTTGCCGATCTTCGCGTTGATGTGGACCTTCATTGTGCTCAGCGTGTTGGCCTGGGGCCGGTTGACCAAAGCTGTATTGGCGATTGCGCTAGTGGTTTCAGCCGCAGCGAGTTACTTCATGAGCAGCTATGGCATTCTCATCGATGCCGACATGCTCACCAACGTTTTGCAGACAGACCCTTCCGAGGCCACTGAGTTAGTCACGGTACAGATGGTTGCTTGGATTGTCGGCTTGGGTGTGATCCCTGCCTTGCTGCTTACCCGTGTCCGTGTTGTGAAGCGCAGTATTGGCCGTGAACTGACGATGAAGCTTGCCAGCATTGTCGTTGCTGTAGCCTGCATCGGCGGCATTGCCATGACTGAGTATCAGTCCTATGCCTCGCTGTTTCGTAATCACCGGGAAATCCGTTTAATGCTCACGCCATCTAACGTGGTCTCGGCCGTGCACAGCTATGTACGTAACGAATTTAAAGCACCTAGCAAACTTGAGGTTGTCGGTGCAGATGCTCATCGAATCCTTGAGGTTGGTACCAATCGTAAGCCGCGGTTAACCATCGTGATGGTGGGTGAGACGGCGCGGGCTGCCAATTTTGGCCTTGATGGTTATGAACGTAATACCAGTCCCGAGCTGGCCAAGGAGGGGGTGCTCAACTTTACCCATGTGAGCTCTTGCGGTACAGCGACGGCGGTTTCGGTGCCCTGCATGTTCCAAGATGTTGGTCGTGATGAGTACAAGTCGGCTTATGCAAAGAATCGCGAAGGTTTGTTGGATGTTTTGCAACGTGCAGGTGTCGGTGTGTTGTGGCGTGATAACAACTCTGGCTGTAAAGGTGCCTGTGATCGAGTGCCTACTGAGGATGTATCGCACTTCAAGCTTGCGGACTTCTGCGCCGGTGGGGAGTGCCATGACGATGCATTATTGAGTGGCTTGCAGGACTACATCGACACACTTAAGGATGACACGGTCGTGGTGTTGCATATGAAGGGCAGTCACGGTCCGTTTTATGCCAAGCGTTATCCTGCTGCATACGGGAAATTTACGCCGGTGTGTCAAAGCAGCCAGTTGGATCAATGTTCACGTGAGTCAATCGTCAACGCCTACGACAACTCCTTGCTCTACACCGATCATGTAGTCGCTGAGACCGTTCGTTTGTTGAAGAAAAATCAGAGCAACTTTGATACCGCGCTGATGTACCTGTCTGATCACGGTGAGTCATTGGGTGAGAATGGTGTGTACCTGCATGGTTTGCCTTACGCGATGGCACCTCAGGAGCAGACCCATATTCCAATGGTGGTGTGGCTTTCAGAGGGCATTAAAAGCCACAACGGTATCCAATCTCAGTGCATGGCAGCGCTTAAGGATCAGCCGTTTTCACAAGACAACCTGTTTCACTCGGTGCTTGATTTGATGGCCGTGCAAACCTCGGTGTACCGCCCTGAGTTGGATATGTTCCGCAATTGCAAAGGGGTTAACCAGGCCTCGATTACTTCGCCTGAGAGCGCAGAAGCGATCAACTAAGATCGAACTGTAGTGGCTGTTGTCTGCCCTGCGTTCTGGGTAAGAGCGCAGGGCAGATAGCGCGTTATAGGGGATCGATTGCGTCTTCGGTTTGATCCATTGTGACCTGACGGATCGACAGCCGAAGCTCCGCAGGCAGCACCCGTTTTGCAGCACCTTCTGCCAGCTCATTGAGCAATGGATGATGGCTCAACTTGCCTGCTTCGTCCTGGCGCAGTACACCTTGATCAAGCAGGGTCTGGATAAAGTGGCGGAACAGGCTCTTGTCGAAAAACTCCGGTGCATTAAGCCCGTGAAGAATAGATAAACGCTGGGCCATGACTGTACACAGGTCTTCCAGCTCTTCCGCGCTTATGCTGTTTTGCCCTGTATTAAGCAGCAGGGCAATGGCCATGTAGAAGCGCTGCAGGGTTTGCGCAATCGCACGCGACAACAGCGTGAGCAGCACAAATTGACGTGAGCTTGGTGCAGGCCGTACGTACACATCGTTCTCGGCCTTGAGCAAACCTTGTTCAACAAACGCATTGAGCCATTGATCAATCACCCCATCGAGTTCGTCGAGGCTCCAGCGAATAAACAGCTCAGATTGTAAGTAGGGGTAAAGCGCGCGGGTATAGCGCAGGATTTGTTCGCGACTGATGCGTGCACTGCTTTGGAAGAAACTGGCGAGCAGCGCCGGCAGGGCAAAGATATGCAGCACATTATTGCGGTAGTACGTCATCAACACTGCATTGTGTTCGTTGAGGTACAGAATCTTGCCCAGCGCATCCTTTTGCTCGGCCAGCAGGTCCATGCCTATCACGTATTCAATAAGCGCTTGGCCATCGCCTTCTGGCACCGTGGTATGCGGTGAGTAAGGCACGCTGCGTAGCAGTTCAAGGTACAAATCCAGCACGCGGGTCAGGGCCCGCTCATCCAGCGCCAGTTTGCTGGTAGACAGCAATGCCAGCGCCACCAGATTAACCGGGTTAATAGCGGCCGCCTCGTTGAGGTGCTGTGCCACCCGGTCACCGAGACGGTTGGTGGCTGCGCTCAACCACTCAGGGCGGAACTGCGGTGCGAGATTTTGCGTGCGCCAGTCAGGTTGCTCATTGTCGAGAAACTCCGCCAGTTTGATAGGCTCGCCAAAGTTAACCCAAACCTGGCCGAAGCGTTGCTTGAGGGCGCCTATGACTTTGAAAATATCGAATATCGACTCTTTCTTTTTGCTTGCACCACGCAACTCACCCAGATAGGTACGGCCTTCGAGTACGCGCTCATAGCCGATGTACACCGGTATAAAAACCACTGGCAGGCGGTTGTCCCGTAAGAAACTACGCAGGGTGATGGCCAGCATCCCGGTTTTCGGCTGGAGCATGCGCCCCGTGCGTGAGCGGCCGCCTTCAACAAAGTACTCAACCGGAAAACCCTTGCTGAAAAGGGTGTGCAGGTACTCATTGAATACGGCAGTGTAGAGCGGGTTGCCCTTGAAGGTGCGGCGCATAAAGAAGGCACCGCCACGCCGTAGCAGACCACCGATTACGGGCATATTCAGGTTGATGCCGGCGGCAATGTGCGGCGGCGTCAGGCCATTGCGAAACAGCAGGTAAGACAGCAGCAGGTAGTCGATGTGGCTGCGGTGACAAGGCACATAGATAACCTCGTGACCCTGGGCAACGTCTTGCACGCCTTCAATGTGGTTGACCTTGATGCCATCGTAGATCTTGTTCCAGAACCAGCTCAGAACCAGTTCGAGAAAACGGATCACTGTGTAGGTGTAATCCGATGCGATTTCATTGCCGTAGCGCAGCGCCTGAGCTTCAGCTTTTTCAACTGAAATACCTTCGCGCTCTGCTTCCTCGGTGATCGCCTGGCGCACTTGTGGGCCGTGAACTAAGCCTTTCACCAAGTGGCGACGGTGCGATACGTCTGGACCAATGACTGCTGTTTTCTGGTTGCGAAAATGCACCCGCAAAATACGCTGGACCATACGCAGTGTGCGTTCATGGCCTTTGTTTTGTGCAACTAACTCGCGCAGGTCAATGGGTGGGGAAAACTGTACGCGGGTTTTACGTCCCAAGATCAGAATGCTGACCAGGCGGCGCAAACGTCCTGTAACGGCCCAGCTGTCTGCAAAGAGCAGCTTCCAGGGGCTGGTTTCGCGGTCGGGCGATTGGCCCCAAAACACGCTAACAGGGATTATTTGAGCGTTATCAACCGTGCTTTCGCTGAGGGCGCTGACCACTCGGTCGAGGGTTGGCGAGATTCCACGCTTATTCTGACGGCTCAACCAGCCCGATGGCGGGTTGAGGTAGAAGTAAGCGGCAGGCTCCATTAAATCACCCACGGCAACAGGCAAAACCGGGCGTGGCAAACCGGCTTTTCGGCACTCGGTGTCGAGTACGGCAAGGTCGCTGATTGAAGGTTTTTGCAGGACAAACAACACCGGCTTGCTGCGGTCGAGTTTGAGGGTGAACGCGGATTGATTGATGGTTTCCGAGCGTACCCAGAGGTACAGCAGGCGGCGCACTGTGCCGAATATAAGGCGGCGAAATGGGGAGCGGGTCATACGAAGTCTGCAGGCTGTAAAAACGAGCAATTGCTCGGGGCTGCTAGTGTGACGGATCGGCCGTCGCTGGGCAAAACTCTTAAGGGTAAAACGCTTAAAAATCCGAGTTTAAGCGCTGCTTATGGTGGTTTAGGTGGCCGCTCGGCAATGCCAGTGCGCCTTAGGCTCCAGGCTCTTGATGCCAAGTTGCGGTTTTGTGCGTTAAGTCACACTGTTGGGGAGGTAGGTTTTCAGCCTGTTTTTGGCTGCCAGGGCCCGTTACATAAGGCTGCATAGCTTGTCGTGTATGGCCTTTTATACCTTGGAAAAAGTGCTTTTCAGTCACAATCCTTGTTTTATACTCGAAAGGCGACAACAGGGTGCAATTGCATTGATTTGCAGCAAACACCCATGGATGACAAGTGATCTTGCGAGGATTTTTTCCGCCAGGGTCGCAGGTTAATCAGCGCGCCGCGCAATGCCCTTCGGGACAATAAAAACTGCAGTTGGAGAGTGTGGGTAATGGCTGATCGTGAAGTAGGAACCGTTAAGTGGTTCAATGATGCCAAAGGTTATGGCTTTATTCAGCGCGAAGACGGTGCCGATGTGTTTGTTCACTACCGGGCTATTCGGGGTGAGGGACACCGCTCTTTGGCAGAAGGCCAGAAGGTCGAGTACGCGGTAACCGAAGGTCAGAAGGGTTTGCAGGCCGAGGATGTTACGGGGCTGTAGTCGCTGAGCTTTTAAAAGAAGCCCGGGCGCTGTGCCTGGGCTTCTTAGCTGGCTGATTAATTACCGGTGCGCCACGTTATCTCTTCAACGCCATCTTCGCTGATACGCATCCAGCGGTCTGCTTGTTCATCGCTTTCTTCTTCTTCCCAGCCGCCCGGCGCGCAACGCACTTCGACCTTCAGTGCGGCAAATGCAGCTTGTGCACAGCTCAGGTCATCTTGCCATGGTGTCGCATCGCTCTCGAGGAACAGGCTGTTCCACTTGCCGACAGCTTTGGGCAGCCAGGTGACCGGCACATCAGCAGCGCGGCATTTGTAAGTTTGACCTTTTTGCTGCCACGGGGTGCAGGGACCGAGCGCTGTGCTCAACCACTCGGCGATCGCATTGTGGTCTGCATCTTTCAGGTAAATCTCGATATCCGGTTGGCGCATGGCAATTTAATCCTTGTCAGGTACGGCCGTTAAGTTCGCACTATCCAATCGTAGCGAATGGATACAGTCACTTCTAATGGTTCTGCAATGACCGCTGCGCGTCGCTCAGCACTGGCGCGCCAGCCGTGTGGGGTCATGGCTAGCAAGTCAGCGCGGGCTTGTTCGGTTTCTACCTTGAGGGTAAAGCTTAAGGTTTCACTGTGCCCCAATTGCATCCCTTCAGGTATGAGCTCCAGATGTTTTTCATCGTCGTAATCGCGTACTTCATCATAAAGCTTTTGGCGAAGTTCCATCAGATGGCCGCGGGTCGGCCCCATGCGCAACAAGCCACCTTGGGTAGCCAGCACCCGTTTAGCTTCCTGCCAGTCCAATGGACTAAATACGCTGGCGAGCAGCTGGCAACTGGCATCAGCTAAAGGTAACCGGGCCATGCTGGCGACCACCCATTCAATTTCGGGTGCTCGTTTGCAGGCGCGTTTAACCGCTTCGCGTGAAATGTCCAGGGCGTAACCTTGAGCACCAGGCAATCGCTGGGCAATTTGCGCCGTGTAGTAACCCTCGCCACAGCCGATGTCCAGCCATTGATTCGGTGCATAACTGGCTGCAAGTTGTGCCAGACGTTCAGCCAGCGGCGCGTAATGGCCGCCATCAAGAAACCTGCGTCGTGCTTCAACCATGGCCAGGTTGTCGCCCGGGTCACGGCTGTTTTTGTGCTGCACGGCGAGCAGGTTCAAGTAGCCTTGGCGCGCACGATCAAAACGGTGGTTGGCCGGGCAGACCATGGTTTTGTCCGCCTGGCTAAGCGCGCCCTGACAGATTGGGCAAATAAGCCCCAGGTGCTTGTCTTCAGTTGCTGCAAGATCGGTCATGTCAGCAGGTTGACCATGGTTTGGTAGTAGATTTCGCTAAGTACATCGAGGTCACTGGCCAGCACACGCTCGTTTACTTGGTGAATGGTTGCGTTGACCGGACCAAGTTCCACCACCTGTGCGCCCATGGTGGCGATAAAACGCCCATCAGAGGTGCCGCCACTGGTGCTCGGTTTGGTTTCACGACCGGTTACGCTACGAATGCTGTCGGCGACAGCATCGAGCAATACGCCCGGTTCGGTAAGAAACGGCAAACCAGACAAGGCCCACTCCAGGTGATAGTCGAGGCCGTGTTTGTCGAGAATCTCAATAACGCGCTGCTGAAGTTGCTCAACCGTGGATTCGGTCGAGAAGCGGAAGTTGAAGATGCTGGTCAACTCGCCCGGCACCACGTTGGTTGCACCCGTACCTGAGTTGAGGTTAGAGATCTGGAAGCTGGTTGGCGGGAAGAAGTCGTTACCATCATCCCAATGGGTGTCTGCCAGTTCAGCCAATGCCGGGGCGGCCAGGTGGATCGGGTTCTTGGCCAGGTGCGGGTAGGCTACATGCCCCTGCACGCCGCGCACGGTCAGTGTGCAGCCAAGTGAGCCGCGACGACCATTTTTAACCACGTCACCCACCAGGCTGGTGCTCGATGGCTCGCCAACAATGCACCAGTCCATGCGCTCGCCACGTTGTGCCAAACGCTCAACCACTGCCTTAGTGCCGTGATGGGCCGGGCCTTCTTCGTCACTGGTGATCAGAAAGGCAATAGCTCCTTTGTGCTGTGGGTGGTCAGCAACAAAGCGCTCAACCGCGATAATCATTGAGGCGAGGCTGCCTTTCATATCTGCAGCGCCACGGCCGCAGAGCATACCCTGCTCGTCGATCAAGGCATCGAATGGCTTGTGTTGCCATGCTTGCAACGGGCCCGTTGGGACCACATCGGTATGGCCGGCAAAGCACAGCACGGGGCCTGTTGCGTGACCGCGAAATGCCCAGAAATTGTCCACTTCCTCGATACGCATAGGTTCTATTTTGAACCCACAGTCGCTCAGACGGCGTGTCATGAGTTCCTGGCAGCCTTCGTCAACTGGGGTGACGGATGGACGGCTAATCAGATCGCAGGCGAGTGCGAGGGTCGGGGAGAGGGCAGTCATTGCGGCTCCTGAGCGGCATCAAGCAGAAAGGTCGCCATCTTAAAGCAAAACGACGGCCATTGGCCGCCGTCAGGCTGTAAATCTGAGTGAAACAGCCTTATGAGCTTAGCTCAGGACCTCTGCGTCTATTTCAACTTCTGGTTCTGCCGGCTTTGGCAGCGATGACAGCATCGCCATAATGACTGCAGCCAAGTACGGCAGTGATTGCACCACGAGGGTGGCTACCCAGAATTTCACATCTGCACTTGGCAAGCCTTGGGCGATTGTGATGCCGACTACCGCGCCCCACAACAACAGCATGATAAAGACTTCTTCTCGGGCCTCTGCCAGCGCCACTAAAAAGCCATGGCTGCTGCGCATTTTCGGCGTACGGAAGAACGGAATGCTGGTGGTGAACAGCCCGTACAGTACCGCTTTAGCGATGGTGTGCGACAGCGCCAGACCTGCCACTGCAGCGCAGAATGCATCCTTGAGGTTAACCCCAACGGCACGTTGATAGAGGAACACAATCTTACCCAGCTTGAACACAAACAGTGCCAGGGGCGGGATGGCGAAGATCAGCAGCGGCGGGTCTACGCGTGTCGGCACGATGATCATTGCCGCCGACCACAACAGTGCGCCTATGGTGAAGAAGATATTCAGGCCGTCGGCAACCCAAGGCAACCAACCGGCAATAAAGTGATAGCGCTGGCCGCGTTTGAGGCTCGAGTCCTTGCCCAGGAACAAACTGCGCGCATGGCCTTTCATGATCTGAATGGCGCCGTAAGCCCAACGGAAGCGCTGCTTTTTGTAGTCGATAAAGGTGTCCGGCATCAGCCCTTGGCCGAAGCTGTTGTGGGCATAAGCCGCTGTATAGCCTTTCTTGAACACGCGAAGGCCCAGTTCGGCATCCTCGCAGATGGTCCAGTCGGCCCACTTCAATTCATCCATTACGCTGCGGCGAATCATGGTCATGGTGCCATGTTGAATGATTGCGTTGCGGTCGTTACGGGTCACCATGCCGATATGGAAAAAGCCTTTGTACTCGGCGTAGCAAAGCTTTTTGAAGGTGCTGCCATTGCCGTCGCGATAATCCTGGGGCGACTGCACCACGGCGATCTGCGGGTCGGCAAAATGCGGCACCATGTGTTTGAGCCAATTCGGATCAACACAGTAGTCGGAGTCAATCACCGCGATCACTTCAACATCTGGCGCAGTGAAAGGCAGAATGTAGTTGAGCGCGCCACCTTTGAAGCCTTCAATCGGTGCCTTGTGGAAGAAGCGGAAGCGCGGCCCCAACTGCTCACAATAGGCTTGCACCGGTTCCCATACCGCAGGGTCTTTGGTGTTGTTGTCGATGATAATGACTTCGAAATCCGGGTAATCCAGATTGGCCAGCGCATCCAGTGTTTGTTTAACCATCTCTGGCGGTTCGTTGTAGCAGGGCACATGGATCGAGACTTTAGGGCGATATTCGGCGTCGCCGATCATCGGCTCAAAAGGTCTGCGCCGGGCGCGAACCCAAACGGCTTCGGCCAGTTCATGGGCCTCCGTGAGCAAGACAATAAACACCCCTATCGCACCAATGCCGAGCAGTATCCCGACGGTGAGACTGAACCAGGTGCTGTACTGCTGGCTGTAGTCGTAGCCGATCCACACCAGCGCCGAACCGCCAGCAAAGGCAACAAAGGTCAGGAAGGTCCGGCCGCGTTGGCGCAGTGAGCTGCCGTCAATCAACAGCAACGCCAGCGAGAGCAGGGCCATGACCACGGAGCCGATGGCCAGTAAGCGCCACTGTGGAATCGCCACGACGGGGCCTGTGAAGTTGAATTTTGGTTGGCGGGCGAGGTTGTAAACGCCCCAATAGGCACCAACGGAGCCTTCATCGCTGATCTTCCAAGTTTGGTCGAATGCTTCAATGACGAAGTAGTTGTAGCCTTTGGCGTTGAGCGTATTGACCAAGGTGCGCAGATAAATGGCCTGGTCTGCCTGAGATGCATCGGCACCGCCGCGCATACGGCCATTACTTGGCCAGCCAACTTCCGAAAGCAGCAATGGCTTTTTCGGGAATAGCTTTTTCAGGTCGCGGGCGCGGTCGAGGACGAACTGGGTCGAGTCCTCCATTGGAATAAATTCCCAATAGGGCAGAACGTGTGCGGCGATCAGGTCGACGTGCTCGGCCAGTTCTGGGTTTTCTTCCCAAACGTGCCATTGCTCTGAGGTTGATACCGGAACCTTGACTCCGGCGCGAACGCGGTCCAGGTATTCAATCAGCTTCTTGGGTTTGATTTCGCGGCGAAACAATGCCTCGTTGCCCACCAGCACCCGGACCACACTGCGCGAGGTATTGGCCAGCTTGATGGCCTCAGTGATTTCACGCTCATTGCGCTCTTGGTCATTACTGATCCAGACGCCGAGGGTCACACGCAGGCCAAACTCTTCGGCCAGGCGAGGGATGTTCGCCAGCGCGCCGTCCACCGAGTAAGTGCGGATGTTGTCCGTCTGCTTGGAGAGCATGTCCAAGTCTTGGGTGATTTCTTCATCGCTAGGGTAAATATTGTTCTGCGGGCTTTGACCCTGACGGAACGGCGAAAACGAGTATCCAGCCACTTGATCTGGCCAGTCTGGCGCACTCACGGGCAAGTTATACAGTGCCCAAAAGCCTGAAAATAAGGCGGCAATTGCCAGGACAATGACTAGGTTGAATCCAAAAATTCGCGATGACATATCTGTTTCGGGTTCCGCTGCGTGGAGCGAGGAGGAGCCGGTGAGCACCGGATGGCGCGCATGCTACTCCGCCGTCGATAAGCTGTATAGCGTCTGGCACTTCCTTTTGCCAAGCGTTCAAAAGTCATTCGCCTTAGAGCAGCAAATAGCTATAAAAGTTCGTACTGTTATGCACTCATGTCCACCTTGGCTATCGCCGCCAGTTCCATGGGGCGTAAAGAGTGCCAACGCTTTAAATCTTAGTCGGTTTATTCCGAACTGATCATGATATGGATTAAGCAAAGACTTGGGCGTTGTCATTTAGCTTCATATAATGGTCGATTGCAGATTGGGTGGTATCGAGGTTAGGCATGCAGATTGATGAACAACGCTTTTCAGGCATCGCCCGGCTTTACGGGCATCAAGGTGCGGAGCGTTTGTGTGTGGCGCACGTAGCCGTGGTCGGTATTGGTGGCGTTGGCTCGTGGGCCGCAGAGGCATTAGTGCGTTCAGGAGTGGGTGAAGTCTCGCTGTTTGACCTTGATGATGTATGTATCACCAACACCAACCGGCAGATCCATGCACTCAGTGGTGCTATCGGAAAGGCCAAGGTTGAAGTGATGGCTGAACGACTACGGGCGATCAACCCAGCCTGCAAGGTGCATGCGGTGGCAGATTTTGTGACTCGCGACACCATGGCGCAGTACATCACCGAAGACATGGACGCGGTGATTGATTGCATCGACAGCGTCAATGCCAAAGCGGCGCTGATTTCCTGGTGCAAACGGCGCAAGATCCAGATTGTGACTACCGGCGGCGCAGGCGGGCAGATTGATCCGACACAAATCCGCGTGGGCGATCTGAACAAGACCTTTAATGATCCACTGGCCTCGAAAGTGCGTTCAACGCTACGTCGCGATTATGGGTTTTCTCGCACCATGGGTCGTAACTACAGCGTGCCCTGCGTTTTTTCAACTGAACAACTGCGTTATCCGCTTCCGGATGGCACGACTTGCCAGAGCAAGAGTTTCGTCGGCGAAGGCGTGGCCTTGGACTGCGCTGGTGGTTTTGGTGCTGCGATGATGGTCACCTCGACCTTTGCGATGGTCGCTGTGAGCAAGATTATTGATAAGTTGATTGAAGGTGCGCGTCGTCCGTCTGAGCGGGTCAAAGCTCAATAGCCCGATGTTTTCACCAACTCGCGCATGCGCTGTAGCACGGCATTCAAACCGTTGCTTCGCGACGGCGACAGTTGACGCGCCAAGCCCAGCTGATTGAACCAGTCGTTCAAATCAAGCTGCGCCAGTGTCGCGCTCTCTAGCCCGTTTACCCGCATCAGTAGCAGTGTTAGCAAGCCGCGAATCAGTCGCGCTTCGCTAGCTGCGCGAAACTGCCAGTGCTGACCAATCTGTTCAGCCACCAGCCAGACTTGGCTTTCGCAGCCATGTACGCGGTTTTCCTCAGTGCGTTGAGCATCGCTCAGGGGCTCTAATTTTTCCCCCCACTGCATCAGTAAGCGCGCACGTTGCTCCCAGCTGCCCGCTTGCTGAAAGATGTCCAGAGCGTGTGCGGCATCCGCCGGTAATGGCTTCATCTCAGAATATCCAAGGCGCTGTCTAGCGCGCTGAAAAAGCGCTCAAGGTCAGTGCCATCGTTATACAAGCCCAAGGAGACGCGAATCGCGCCTGAAAGCCCGAGCTGCTTCATTAGCGGCATTGCACAATGCTGGCCTGCGCGCACGGCAATACCTTGTTCAGTCAGCAGTTGGGCCAGATCTGTATGGTGAACACCGTCGACGACAAAGCTGGCAAGGGCAATATTCGGTTCGCCTAGCAGGGTGATGTGGTCGCGAGCAGCAAATCCGCTCATCAACTGCTGGTGTAGCGCCTGCTCATAAGCCTCAACGGCCTGGGGGTCGAGCTGGTTGAGGTAGTCCAGTGTCGCCCCCAGGGCAAGCACGCTGCTGACTGGCGGCGTGCCAGCCTCAAAGCCCAGCGGCGCGGGGTTGAATTTGGCCAATTGATAGTCGGCGACTTGCACCATCTCGCCGCCAAACTGCCAGTGTTTGAGTTTAGCCAATGCCGCAGGTTTGCCGTAGAGCACGCCAACGCCATCTGGGCCATAGAGTTTGTGGCTGGAAAATACGTAAAAGTCGCAATCGAGTTTCTGCATGTCATGGCGCCCATGGACGACACCTTGCGCACCATCAACCACCGTCAGTGCACCACGTGTCTTGGCCATGCGCAGTAATTCGGCAACCGGCTGCCAGCAACCTATTACATTCGACAGCTGGCTGATGGCCAACAGGCGAGTGCGCGGGCCAATCAGTTGGGCAGCCTGGTCCAGGTCTATACGCCCGGATTGATCCAGCGGTAACACCACCAGCTTCAGATTCTGGCGGATGGCAAGTTGTTGCCAGGGCAATAAATTGGCGTGGTGTTCCAGCGCACTGATCACCAATTCATCGCCGGGGCGAAACAGATGTTCCAATCCATACGCCAGTAAATTAAAGGCGGATGTTGCACCATGGGTGAAGATGATCTGCCCAGCAGACGGGGCATTCAGATACTCGCTGACCTGCTCACGGCAACGCTCAAAAGCGCGGGTTGCACGCTCACCCGGCAGGTGTTGGGCGCGGTGTACATTTGCGCAGCCGTTGCGGTAGTAAGCGAGGAGTGAGTCGAGCACTGCTTGTGGTTTTTGCGCAGTGGCGGCGCTGTCCAGATAGGTCTGGCCTTCAGCCTCTAGGGCCAGAATGCCGGGGAAGTCTGCGCGCCAAGGCGAGTGCAAGGACATAGGGAGCCTCTAAAACGGGGCACGAGCCTGTAGGGTGTTTTACCCGCCAATAACGGCTGCGAGCCTGTGGGTAATTTACTGATCTCAGGGGCTTGCTGTTTGAACCTTGGTGGACACGCTTGGTGTTGTCCACAAACTAGCCGAAGCGCGCTAATTGCGAGCCCCGGCTAGGCAGACACGACGCTTAGTTGTGCGCGTGCAGTGCTTCGTTCAACTCAATGGCTGACTTGTGCGTTTTGCACTCAACTGCGCCAGTTATCGAGTTGCGGCGGAACAATAAGTCAGGCTGACCGGCCAGCTCACGGGCCTTGACCACTTTGACCTGATTACCTTGCTCGTCGAGCAGGTTAACTTTGGTTCCGGCGGTGACGTACAGGCCTGACTCAACGGTGTTGCGGTCACCCAATGGAATGCCAATACCGGCGTTTGCACCGATCAGGCAGCCTTCGCCAACCGAAATCACGATGTTGCCACCGCCAGACAGCGTACCCATGGTCGAGCAACCGCCGCCAAGGTCGGAGCCTTTGCCGACGAATACACCAGCCGATACGCGGCCTTCGATCATGCCCGGGCCTGCGGTGCCAGCGTTGAAGTTAACAAAACCTTCGTGCATGACCGTCGTGCCTTCACCAATAAAGGCGCCAAGGCGGATACGTGAGCTGTCGGCGATACGCACGCCGGCCGGTACCACGTAATCAGTCATTTTCGGGAATTTATCCACCGAGAACACTTCCAGCAATTCGCCACGCAAGCGTGCTTCGAGTTGACGTTCAGCCAGCTCGGTAAGGTCGATAGCACCTTGGCTGGTCCATGCAACGTTTGGCAGCAGCGGGAATATACCGCTGAGGTTCAGGCCATGGGGCTGTACCAAACGGTGCGAAAGCAGATGCAGCTTTAGATAGGCTTCTGGAGTGCTGGTCGGGGCAGCATCTTCGGCGAGGAAGGTGGCAACCAGTGGGTTGTGGCTTTCAGCCAGGCGCGTCAGCAGTGCCGCTTGGGTCGCATCAACACCCTTGAGCAATTCAGCCAGATCGCTTGCTTGCTGGGCTGTGAACTGGATGGCTTGGTTGCCACCGTCATAACCAAGCTTCTCTGCGGCTTTACTGACCAGCTCAGCTGCTGGGTTAAGCAATGGCTGTGCGTAAAACACTTCCAGCCAGTTGCTTTGACGATTTTGTGTGCCTACGCCAAAGGCCAGACTGTAGAGGTTGTGGCTCATCTTGAGTTCCTTGCAGCAAATTCAGTATTAAAAGGTGCGTTAAGCCAGCTCGGCTGCATAACGGTCAGGTTTGAAACCCACCAGGGTTCTGTCGCCTAGATCAAGAACTGGGCGTTTAATCATCGACGGTTGGGCCAGCATCAGTTCGATGGCCTTGTTCTGGTCGAGGTCGCTTTTCTGCGCTTCGTCCAGCTTGCGGAAAGTAGTGCCAGCACGGTTGAGTACGATCTCCCAGCCATGTTCATTGCACCATTTTTGCAAATTGCCGCGGTCAATGCCCACGGCTTTGTAATCATGGAAGCTATAGGCCACGTTGTGCTCGTCGAGCCAGGTGCGTGCCTTCTTCATGGTGTCGCAGGCTTTAATGCCAAATAGTACGCAGGTCATTGATTTATATGGCGAACCCTAAGACTTACTGGGTTTCGCCAAAACTCCTCGATAATTCAGCAGCCAATTATGCCACGTCGTTTCATTCGGTGCTGCGCCTGTTGGTTCAGGCCCTGTATGTCCGTTTTGTGTGGTGAGCAATGATGCACCGGTTATTTTGACAAAACGGCTACGCCTGAGAGCCCTTACCAGGCGAGTTTCAAATAGTGAGCCACAATTGAGCGTGACCATGCTTAAACGCGCTTGTGTGTGGGTGCAGTGCAGTCACTCTGTACATCAGATTGAGATACGTTATGGGGCGATTTAGATGAAAACGGTGTTTTGTCACGCGGTGTTATCGACGCTGGTTACGTGTACCGGCGTGCTGATGACGATGCAGGCGGCTCATGCTGATATTGAGGCTGGCTCCTTGCATTTACTCTCAACCGATTCAGACAGCTCTCCCATCCCTCGCGGGCTGGTTGTGGGGGCGGTCGCCATCGGCACCAGTGAACGATATGAGGCAGCGGGCTCTGAGAACTACCTGATACCTGGCTTGGTTTACTTCGGTAATGACACCCTGTATTTGGGCGATCGCGCGCGATATTACTTCCACCGGGATGAGCGTTTTGCGGCTTTTGCTTATGGGCGAGTGCGCTTCGGAAATCTTGATCCGGATGATGAGCGCGAATTTGAGGGAATGGATAAACGCAGGACTGAATTGGAAGCCGGGTTAGGGGTCAACCTGATCACACCATACGCGCTGTTGACCGCGAGAGCGGCAACCGATGTCACCGGCGCCAGTAATGGCCAGGAGGCGTTGCTCTGGGCTGATTTTCCATGGGTGCACGATCGCTGGCTGATCATGCCGGGTACAGGTGTCGTCTGGCGCTCTAGCAAACTGGCTAATTATTACTTCGGTGGAGTTTCAGCCTCGGAGGCGACCTTTGAGCGGCCACGCTATTCCACGGGCGCTACGCTTTCGCCGATGGTGTCGTTGATTACCACCTACCGCTTTAGCAAGAATTGGCTGGGAACGGCTTCGTTGGCTTATGAGCACTATGACAGCAGTATCGCCGATAGCCCGCTGATCGATAGCAAAGGTGAAACCACTGTGATTATTGGCGCTGGTTACACCTGGTAGCGCAATACTGCTTGCTTGTCGGTTGATGGATATACCGCAAGCGCTGAGGGCGAGCCACCTATAACCCAGGTGGCTCACTGATGCTTGCTCAGGCGGGCAGGTTTTTGGCGAAATCACGTATCCGCTCTGCGGCTTCAACGCACTCCGCCAATGGTGCAACCAGTGCCATGCGTACACGATTTGCGCCTGGATTAGTGCCGTTAACGCTACGCGACAGGTAGGAGCCGGGTACGACCGTGACGTGTTCTTGGGCGAAGAGATCGCGGGTGAAGGTTTCGTCGTCCACTGGGGTTTTGGCCCAAAGGTAGAAGCCGCCGTCTGGTCGCTGCACCTCTAGCACACCCTCTAGAATGGCCAGCACGGCATCGAACTTCTCGCGGTACAGGTCGCGGTTGGCGCGCACGTGGGCTTCATCGTTCCAGGCGGCAATGCTTGCCAGTTGAGTCTGCACCGGCATGGCACAGCCATGGTAGGTGCGATACAGCAGGAACGATTTCAATATATCGGCATCACCAGCGACGAAGCCCGAGCGCAGTCCCGGCAGGTTGGAGCGCTTCGACAAGCTGTGAAAAACCACGCAGCGTTTGAAGTCGTTGCGGCCCAGTTCTGCGCAGGCAGTGAGCAGCCCGGCTGGCGGGTTGGCTTCATCAAAGTACAGTTCGCTGTAGCACTCATCTGCGGCAATGACGAAGTCAAATTTGTCAGCCAGTTTGATCAGGTGCTTCAAGGTGTCGAGCGGGATCAGTGCGCCGGTTGGGTTGCCCGGTGAGCACAGAAACAGGATCTGGCAGCGCTGCCAGACGTCATCGCTGACGGCAGAGAAGTCTGGGTTGAAACCGTGTTGCTCAAGGCAGGGCAAGTAGTGAGGCTCGGCCCCGGCAAGAAAGGCTGCGCCTTCATAAATTTGATAAAACGGATTCGGGCTGACCACATAGCCGGGCAGCTCACCGTTTTGTGCGCGCTTAACCACCGTTTGCGTGAAGGCGAATAACGCCTCACGGGTGCCGTTAACCGGCAGCACGTGGCGCGCTGGGTCTAGCGCCCCGGCTGGCAGGCTGAAACGCTGGCTAGCCCACTTTGCGATGGCTTCACGCAGTGCAGCAATGCCCAGGGTGGTCGGGTAAACAGCCAGTTGCTCAAGGTTATCGCTCAGTGCCTTGGCGACGAAGTCTGGTGAGCGATGCTTGGGCTCGCCAATCGACAGGGCGATTGCCTTTTTCTCAGGGTTCGGTGTCACGCTGCCGAGCAGGGCGCGGAGCTTCTCGAACGGGTAAGGCTGTAACTGGTTTAACGCGTCGTTCATGGTGTTTTCCTGGCAACGTCTTCAGCGCTGGGCGTATCCGCCTGGCGGTAGCTGTCGGGTTCAAATGGTAATTTTGCTCGGCTCACTGCCCACAGTGCTCGCATCACTGAGTTGCGAGACGATGGTTTCCTGTAGCCGCATGCAAAGCTCTGGGTCAGATAGTTGCTGATTATTGGCGTCGGTCACGAAGAATACGTCTTCTACGCGCTCGCCGAGCGTGGCGATCTTGGCGTTCTGGATGGACAGGTCGAAATCCAGAAAGATACGCCCGATCCGGGCCAGCAGTCCGGGGCGATCAGGGGCTGTCAGTTCAATCACTGTTAGCGGGCGCTTGGCGTCATTGTGAATAGTCACCCGCGGAGCAAAATCAAAGTGTTTGAGCTGGCGCGGCACGCGGCGCTGAATGATGTTCGGGTAGTCGTCCGGGTTGATCAGTGCATCGATCAAGCCTTGGCGGATTTGCTTGATACGCTCCGGGTTATCACCGATCGAGCTGCCATCACCTTCGAGCACAATATAGGTGTCGAGGGTAAATTGGCTGGTCGAGGTCAGGATTCGCGCATCATGAATGTTCAGGTTTAGCTGGGCCATCGCGGCCACGGTTACGGCGAAGAAGTCGTGTTGATCCTGAGCGTAAATAAACAGCTGAGTGCCGCCCTCAAAATCGCGCTGAGTGGTTTCCTTGATCAACACCAGCGGATTGCCGTCATTGGGGTGCTGGATGATTGCCTCGGTGTGCCACGCTACATCGCTGGCCGTGTGGCGCAGGAAGTAATCGTCACCGAGGTGAGACCAAAGCTGCTCAGCTTCATCGGGGTCAGTGCCGCTGCGCACTAGGGTGTCCAGCGCCGCGGTTTGGGTCAAGCGGATTTGCTCTTCACGTTCCAGACGGTTTTCCAGGCCGCGATTGAGCGCACGCTTGGTCTCGGTGTAGAGCTGGCGCAGCAGGCTTGCACGCCATGAGTTCCACAGCGTTGGGTTGGTTGCGTTGATATCGGCGACGGTCAGCACGTACAGGTAATCAAGGTGGGTTTGGTCGCCGACCAGCATGGCAAAGTCATGGATGATTTGCGGGTCTGATAAGTCTTTGCGCTGCGCAGTGGTCGACATGGTCAGGTGGTGCTGAACCAGCCAGACAATCAGCTTGGTGTCCCAGTCGGGCAGCTGATGGCGCACGCAAAAGGCTTCGGCATCCACTGCGCCGAGTTCCGAATGATCACCGCCGCGGCCTTTGCCTATGTCGTGATACAGGCCTGCCAGATAGATCAGCTCAGGCTTGGGTAACTTGTCCATGAGTTTGCTGGCCAGTGGAAACTTCTCGGCCATTTCCACCCATTTGAACTTGCGCAGGTGCTTGATCAGGTTAAGAGTGTGGGCATCGACCGTGAAAATATGGAACAGGTCGTGCTGCATCTGCCCGACAATATGGCCAAACTCAGGGAGGTAGCGACCCAGAATGCCGTAACGGTTCATCCGGCGCAGGTTGCGGTGGATGCCCGAGGGGCTTTTGAACAGTTCAATAAACAGGCTGGTGTTGCGAATGTCGTTGCGAAACTCATCGTCAATCAGGTGGCGGTGATCACGCAGCAGGCGAATGCTGTCAGCACAGACACCCTTTATGTGCGGGTGTTGTGCCATCAACACAAAGACTTCGAGTATCGCAAAAGGGGTGCGCTTGAACACATTCGGGTGCGTCACCTCGATATAGCCATCGCGCAATTGGAAGCGGCTGTTCAAGCCAGTTGCAGTGCTGCGTTCGCCAGCCCGCAAAATCTGTTCTTCAAAGTGCTGCTTGATCAGGTCGCTAAGTTCGGCAACGCCCATGACCACGCGGTAGTACTTTTGCATGAACTGTTCGATGCCGCGTTTGCCCTCGGTGCTCTCGAAACCAAGGATTTCGGCGATCTGCGCTTGATGGTCAAACAACAGGCGATCTTCGGCGCGGCCTGCGAGCATGTGCAAGGCATAACGCACCTTCCACAGGAAGTCCTGGCTGGAGGCGAGCATGGTGTATTCGGTTTTCAGCAGGAAGTCCTGCTCGATCATTGATTGCAGGTTAAGCGTACCGAAATGCCGGCGTGCGACCCAGAGAATGGTCTGGATGTCGCGCAGGCCACCCGGTGAGCCTTTGACGTTGGGCTCAAGGTTGTACTCGGTGTCGTTGTACTTGGCGTGGCGTGCTTTTTGCTCTTTGCGCTTGGCCAGAAAGAACGCTTGGCTTGGCCACATTTGTTCGGGGCTGGTCACCGCTTGCATGCGCTGGCGCAAACGCTCTGGGCCTGCAATGGTACGACTTTCCATCAGGTTGGTGATGACAGTCAGATCGGCTCGCGCCTCTTCGGCGCACTCATTGACTGAGCGCACGCTTTGTCCAACTTCCAGACCAATGTCCCACAGCAGGAGCAGGAACTGCTCAATCGGCTCGCGGAAAGTCTCGTGATCGGCATTGTCGAGCAATATCAGCAGGTCGATATCGGAAAACGGATGCAGCTCGCCACGGCCGTAGCCACCAACGGCGAGCAAGGCAATGTCGGCATCTTCCGACCAGTCGAGCCGTAGCCAGGCTTCACGCAGGATCTGGTCGACAAACCAGGCGCGATCCTCAACCAGGCGGCGCACTTCACGGCCCTCATAAAAGCGAGCGTTAAGCACGTCATTGGCGCGCTTAATGGCTTTTTTGAAGGCCGCGATCGGGCTGGACTTCAAGGCAAGTTCCGCTTGGAACTGCCCACGGTCGAACAACTGAGGATCTACCTGCGGCATGCAAAGGTCTTCCTTTTATAACGCGACAAAATACTCAATCAGAATTGATTGCCGGTGAGGCGACCTGTACCTGTCAAGCTGATGCGCGAGGGATGGTGTCGTCGCTGCGCAGCGTGAAGATCTCGTAGCCGTTGGCGGTCACCAGAATCGTGTGCTCCCACTGTGCAGAAAGCTTGCGGTCTTTGGTGATTGCCGTCCAACCGTCACCCAACAGGCGAGTTTCGGCGCGGCCCTGGTTAATCATGGGCTCAATGGTAAAGGTCATGCCTTCCTTGAGTTCCATGCCTGTGCCCGCGCGGCCGTAATGCAGCACTTGCGGCTCTTCATGGAAGACTGCACCAATACCATGGCCGCAGTATTCGCGAACTACAGAAAAACCGTTTTTCTCAGCGTGCTTCTGGATCACTTCACCGATATCGCCCAGGCGTGTACCCGGCTTGACCAGTTCAATACCTTTATACATGCATTCCTGGGTGATCTTGGCCAAGCGCTCAGCCCACTCTGGGACTTTGCCAACCATAAACATCTTGCTGGTGTCGCCGTGGTAACCATCTTTGATCACGGTGATGTCGATGTTCAGTACGTCGCCTTCCTTGAGCGGCTTCTCGTTCGGGATGCCGTGACAGACAACGTGGTTGATCGAGGTGCAGATCGACTTCGGGAAGCCTTTATAGTTAAGCGGGGCAGGAATAGCCTGCTGCACGTTAACAATATAGTCGTGGCAGATGCGGTCGAGTTCCTCGGTGGTCACACCGGGTTTGACGTGTTCGCCGATCATCTCCAATACGTCAGCGGCCAAGCGGCCGGCGATGCGCATTTTTTCGATTTCCTCGGGCGACTTGATGGTGACGGTCATATGGGGTCTCGGGCATGCAGAAAAGTGGCTTATGGTAACAGCTTAGAGGTGCATTCTATAAGGGCAAAGGTAACCGTCTTGAAGTTTTGCCGTAATCGGCGTGTAGCTTATGGTCGGTTATTGTGGTATAAAACGCGCCGCTTTCATGGGCAGCCTGTCCAAAAGCACAAACCCACACACGTATCGACACGATTTCCTGGGTGCCGCTTGTTTTTAAGCAAGGGGTTGGAGATTGGGATGCGTGGAGGCCTAACCCGACTTATTAAGGAACGACCATGTCCCAAGTCAATATGCGCGATATGCTGAAGGCCGGTGTGCACTTCGGCCACCAGACCCGTTACTGGAACCCGAAAATGGGTAAGTACATCTTCGGTTCGCGTAACAAGATTCACATCATCAACCTTGAAAAAACCCTGCCAATGTTCAACGAAGCTCTGACTTTCGTTGAGAAGCTGGCTTCCGGTAAAAACAAGATTCTGTTCGTTGGCACCAAGCGTTCCGCTGGCAAGATCGTTCGTGAAGAAGCAGCTCGCTGCAACTCACCGTTCGTCGATCACCGCTGGTTGGGCGGCATGCTGACTAACTACAAAACCATCCGTGCTTCGATCAAGCGTCTGCGTGATCTCGAAGTTCAGGCGCAAGACGGCACTTTCACCAAGCTGACCAAGAAAGAAGCCCTGATGCGCAGCCGTGATCTGGAAAAACTGGATCGCAGCCTGGGTGGTATCAAGGATATGGGCGGTCTGCCAGACGCTCTGTTCGTTATCGACGTTGATCACGAGCGCATTGCTATCACCGAAGCCAACAAGCTGGGCATCCCAGTAATTGGTGTTGTTGATACCAACAGCAGCCCAGAAGGTGTTGATTACATCATCCCGGGTAACGACGACGCCATTCGTGCCATCCAGCTGTACATGGGTGCCATGGCTGACGCAGTTGTTCGTGGTCGTAGCAATGCTAACGGTGGCACCGACGAATTCGTCGCTGAAGCCCCGGCTGCTGAAGCCGCTCAAGGCTAAGTAGTAAGCGTTACTCGCTACGCAAAAAGGGGGCTTGGCCCCCTTTTTGTCACTTATAGAATTCATCGCCCGCTTGGCGGGTGAGATGGTTGAAGACCTAACTAAGAGGATTTCGAACATGGCAGAGATTACTGCAGCCCTGGTTAAAGAACTGCGTGAGCGTACTGGCCAAGGCATGATGGACTGTAAAAAAGCCCTGACTGCTGCCGGTGGCGACATCGAAAAAGCAATCGACGATATGCGTGCTGCTGGTGCCATCAAGGCTGCCAAAAAAGCCGGTAACATCGCTGCTGAAGGCGCTATCGCAATCAAATTGGCTGACGATAACAAGCGTGCTTTGATCATCGAAGTTAACTCCCAGACTGACTTCTTGGCTCTGCAAGACGATTTCAAAAAATTCGTCAGCAGCAGCATCGAGAAAGCATTTGCTGAGAACATGACTGATGCAGCTCCACTGGTTGCGGCCATGGAATCTGACCGCGAAGCACTGGTTGCTAAAGTGGGTGAGAACGTAAACATCCGTCGTCTGGCCAGCGTTGAAGCTGACGTTGTTGGTTCTTACCTGCACGGTCACCGCATCGGCGTCCTGGTTGCTCTGAAGGGCGGCGACGTTGAGCTGGCTAAAGAAGTCGCTATGCACGTTGCGGCCAGCAATCCTCAGTTCCTCAGCTCGGCTGAAGTCTCTGAAGAAGCAGTTGCCAAGGAAAAAGAAATTTTCCTGGCACTGAACGAAGAGAAAATCAAAGGCAAGCCTGCTGAAATCGTTGAGAAAATGGTTGCCGGTCGTATCAGCAAGTTCCTGGCTGAAGCGAGCTTGGTTGAACAAGCTTTCGTTAAAGACGACAGCATCAAAGTTGGCGATCTGGTGAAGAAAGCTGGCGCTGAAATCGTTTCGTTCACCCGCTTCGAAGTGGGTGAAGGTATCGATAAAGGCGAAACTGACTTCGCTGCTGAAGTAGCTGCACAGCTGGCTTCCAGCAAGCAGTAAGACGGTCTAAAAACTGTCGTCCCAAAGAGGCTGCCCGCTTATGCGTGCGGCCTTTTTGTCAAACTAGGGCGGCTATTTAGGATGCCCCTGAAAGCGACTGGGCGAATCGGTGCGGTTCAAAAGCTGCTTACGCTGCGGGTGACCTCGCGTAAACTGCTCGGCTATTGGCCTTGTGCTCCCGATTCAAGATGTTTTCAAAGGTTTGCCTTGGCCGGTCTTGAGAATTATTTTCGGCTTTTGCTATATAAAAGCCCCGGTTGTTGTCGAAGTGCTCGATAATTGTGGGCTGTATTATCCGCATAGGAATCCGCTGAAAAACGCAACGAGCGACGGGAGTGCAAGGTGAAGGGGTGCGAGATGGCGCAGTTTAGATGCCCTAAATGAGCCTATCGAGCAGCGTTTCAACCCAGCAATTACCTAGCGCAGTAGTTTTTCAGGGTTTCTTAGAATCTTAACGCCGCAGGAGAGACTGTAATGGCTCAGCAGGTGAGTGGTCGTCAACCGCGTTATAAGCGCATTCTGCTCAAACTAAGCGGCGAAGCCCTAATGGGATCGGAAGAGTTTGGCATCGATCCCAAGGTGCTCGATCGCATGGCCCTTGAAGTGGGTCAGCTGGTAGGTATCGGTTTGCAAGTCGGTCTGGTGATCGGTGGTGGTAACCTGTTCCGTGGTGCTGCATTGAGCGCCGCCGGAATGGATCGAGTGACTGGCGACCATATGGGGATGCTGGCTACTGTAATGAACGCCTTGGCCATGCGCGACGCGCTGGAGCGTTCAAATATTCCGGCAATCGTGATGTCTGCGATTTCCATGGTTGGCGTGACTGATCACTACGACCGTCGTAAGGCTATGCGCCATCTGAAAACCGGTGAGGTGGTTATTTTTGCCGCTGGTACCGGTAACCCGTTCTTTACCACTGACTCAGCTGCATGCTTGCGTGCCATTGAGATCGACGCTGACGTGGTATTGAAGGCAACCAAGGTCGATGGTGTATACACTGCGGATCCATTTAAAGATCCACACGCAGAGAAATTTGAGCGCCTGACGTATGACGAGGTGCTGGATCGCAAGTTAGGTGTGATGGATTTGACTGCCATCTGCCTGTGCCGCGACCATAATATGCCGCTGCGAGTCTTCAATATGAATAAGCCCGGTGCCCTGTTGAATGTTGTTGTAGGTGGCGCTGAAGGTACCCTGATCGAGGAAGGTGAAGAATGATTAACGAGATCAAGAAAGATGCTCAGTCACGCATGAGTAAGAGCCTCGAGTCACTGAATGTGGCGTTTGCCAAAATTCGTACAGGCCGCGCGCATCCAAGCATTCTCGACAGCGTGATGGTGTCCTACTACGGTACTGATACACCGCTGCGTCAGGTCGCTAACGTGGTGACTGAAGATTCGCGCACCCTGGCGCTGAACGTGTTCGATAAGGGCATGATCCAGGCTGTTGAAAAAGCCATCATGACGTCTGACCTGGGCCTTAACCCGGCCACTGCTGGCACTACTATTCGTGTGCCTATGCCTGCCCTGACCGAAGAAACGCGTAAGGGTTATACCAAGCAAGCCCGTGCCGAAGCTGAAAACGCCCGTGTTGCCGTGCGCAACATCCGCCGTGATGCTCTGGCGCAGCTGAAAGACCTGGAAAAAGAAAAAGAAATCAGCGAGGACGATGAGCGTCGCGCCGCTGATGAAATCCAGAAGCTAACCGACAAGTCTGTAGCTGAAGTCGATAAGGCTCTGGAGAGCAAGGAAGCGGATCTGATGGCCGTCTGACGGTCAGGAATCGTTATGGATAAAGCCAAAGAGGGTGGTCCGGCAGTAGTGCCGCGCCACGTGGCCGTCATTATGGATGGCAACAATCGCTGGGCGAAGAAACGCCTGTTGCCGGGTGTTGCCGGTCATAAAGCCGGTGTTGATGCTGTTCGTGCGGTTATTGAGGTCTGTGCTGAAGCCGGGGTTGAGGTGTTGACCCTGTTCGCTTTTTCCAGTGAGAACTGGCAGCGCCCAGCTGATGAGGTTGGCGCTTTGATGGAGTTGTTTATGAGTGCCCTGCGCCGTGAAACGCGCAAACTCAATGACAATGACATCAGTCTGCGAATTATTGGTGACCGTTCGCGCTTCCATCCTGAGTTGCAAACTGCAATGCGTGAGGCTGAAGCGCAAACCGCGGGCGAAAAACGCTTCATTCTGCAAATTGCCGCTAACTACGGTGGCCAGTGGGATATTGCTCAGGCTGCGCAGCGCTTGGCGCGCGAAGTGCAGGGTGGTCATTTGCAGCCCAACGATATAACCCCGCAACTGCTGCAGAGCTGCTTGGCAACTGGCGACTTGCCTCTGCCTGATTTGTGTATCCGCACCGGTGGCGAGCATCGCATCAGTAATTTTCTGCTGTGGCAATTAGCCTACAGTGAACTGTATTTCACAGACCTGTTCTGGCCTGACTTTAAGCACGACGCTATGCGTAAGGCGCTTGCTGATTACGCGACCAGGCAGCGGCGCTTTGGTAAGACCAGCGCGCAGGTAGAATCTGAGGCGGGTAATGCTTAAACAACGAATCATAACGGCGTTGGTGTTATTACCCATCGCGCTGTGCGGCTTCTTTTTGCTGGGTGGCGCTGCGTTTGCACTGTTTATCGGTGCAGTGGTGAGTCTTGGTGGTTGGGAGTGGGCGCGTTTAGCTGGGTTTCAGTCGCAGCCACTGCGTGTCGCTTACGCGGCACTGGTTGCTGTGTTGTGTTGGCTGCTCTACTTGGTGCCTGTTCTGGCGACGCCGGTGTTGCTGCTGGCAATTGTCTGGTGGGGCGTTGCCACGTGGCTGGTTCTGGGGTTTCCGCAGAGCAGCAAGTATTGGGCCGGTGCGCCGCGTAAGTTGATCATCGGCTTATTGATTTTGTTGCCTGCCTGGCAGGGTTTGGTGCTGTTTAAGCAGTGGCCTTTGGCCAATTGGCTGATCATCGCCGTGATGGTGTTGGTTTGGGCTGCTGATATTGGTGCTTACTTTTCTGGCAAGGCCTTCGGCAAGCGCAAGCTAGCCCCGCAGGTCAGTCCTGGGAAAAGCTGGGAAGGTGCCATTGGTGGTTTGTGCACCTGCTTGCTGATTACCTTAGTCGTCGGTTTGGTACGTAGCTGGAGTGCTGGCGAGATGGTCTGGGCGCTGCTCGGCGCGGCCATCGTGGTGATGATCTCGGTGGTGGGCGATCTGACCGAAAGTATGTTCAAGCGTCAGGCAGGGGTTAAAGACAGCAGTAATTTGCTGCCGGGCCATGGTGGTGTGCTTGATCGTATTGATAGCCTCACCGCCGCTATTCCTGTGTTTGCCGTTCTGCTGCTGTTGTCTGGCTGGGGCAATCTGTGAATCCTCAGCAAATCACCGTGCTGGGTGCCACGGGCTCCATTGGTATAAGCACGCTTGACGTGATTGCGCGGCACCCTGATCGCTATCAGGTGTTTGCCCTCAGTGGGCATAGCCGCTTGGATGAATTACAAGCACTGTGCCTGCAGCATCAGCCGGTATTCGCCGTGGTGGCCGACTCGCCTAGCGCTAAGCGTTTGCAAGCGTCGCTGGCGGCTGCGGGTTCGAAAACCGATGTGATTTTTGGTGAGGACGCCCTGTGTCAGGTTGCTGCCCACCCTGAAGTTGATACGGTGATGGCTGCAATAGTCGGTGCTGCGGGCTTGCGGCCAACCTTGGCTGCCGTTGAGGCGGGCAAGAAGGTGCTGCTGGCTAATAAAGAAGCGCTGGTGATGTCCGGCGCTTTATTTATGCAGGCCGTGGCCAAAAGCGGTGCCGTGCTGTTGCCCATCGATAGCGAGCACAATGCTATTTTCCAGTGCCTGCCGGGTGATTATTCCCGGGGGCTTGAGCACGTTGGTGTACGGCGTATTTTGTTAACGGCATCGGGCGGGCCTTTTCGGCAAACGCCTCTTGATCAGTTGCTTACTGTCACGCCAGAGCAAGCCTGTGCGCACCCCAATTGGTCCATGGGGCAGAAAATATCAGTCGATTCCGCCAGTATGATGAATAAAGGCCTTGAGCTGATTGAGGCCTGCTGGTTGTTCGACGCAAAGCCTGCACAGATCGAGGTGGTGATTCATCCGCAGAGTGTCATCCACTCCTTGGTCGACTACGTCGATGGCTCGGTACTGGCGCAGTTGGGTAACCCAGATATGCGTACGCCTATTAGTCATGCGCTGGCATGGCCAGAGCGTATTGACTCAGGTGTTGCGGCGCTTGATCTGTTTGCGTTGGCGCGCCTGGACTTTGAAGCGCCTGACGAACAACGTTTCCCTTGCCTGCGTCTGGCCCGTGAGGCGGCAGAGCAGGGGGGTACGGCCCCGACCATGCTTAATGCAGCGAATGAAGTGGCCGTGTCGGCATTTTTGCAGCGTCAGATCAGTTTTGTGCAAATCGCGGGTATCATTGACACTGTGCTCAGCAGTGAGGCATCGACTGCGGTCACTTGCCTGGAAGCTGTCTTTGCCGCGGATAGCCGTGCGCGGACACTGGCACAACAATGCGTTAACCAACGCGGAGAAGCGCGATGAGTGCGTTGTATATGATTGCCGGGACCCTGATTGCTTTAGGGGTGCTGGTTACTTTTCATGAATTCGGTCACTTCTGGGTGGCGCGGCGCTGTGGTGTCAAGGTGCTGCGTTTCTCCGTGGGCTTTGGTACACCGTTGTTACGCTGGCATGACCGTCAAGGCACTGAATTCGTGCTGGCGGCGATTCCTTTGGGCGGTTACGTCAAAATGCTCGATGAGCGTGAAGGTGAAGTGCCTGCAGAAGAGGCCCATCGTTCGTTCAATCGCAAGACCGTTGGTCAGCGCATCGCCATTGTTTCGGCAGGGCCGATTGCCAACTTTTTGCTGGCAATTGCATTCTTCTGGTGTGTCGCACTGCTGGGTAGCCAACAGGTGCGCCCGGTCATTGGTGCAGTGGCAGAGGCAAGCTTGGCCGCCGATGCTGGCTTGCAGACGGGGCAGGAAATTGTTGCAATTAATGGCGAACCGACCAATGGTTGGTCAGCGGTTAATTTACAGCTGGTTCGGCGCTTGGGTGAGAGTGGTGTGCTTGATGTAACCATCAAGAACCCGGGCTCAACTGCAGAAAGTTCAGAACAAATCCAGCTAAAAGACTGGCTTAAAGGTGTTGAGGAGCCAGACCCAATTGCTGCGCTGGGGATTCGTCCATGGCGTCCGGAAATAAAGCCTGTACTGGCTGAAATTGACCCTAAGGGGCCGGCTGCTGCAGCAGGTTTACGGGTCGATGATGAGATCGTCGCGCTTGATGGCGAGCCCCTGAAAGACTGGCAGCAAGTGGTCGATCAGGTGCGTGCACTGCCGGGTAAGGCGGTTACCGTGCAAATTATTCGCGCTGGGCAGCAGCAAGATGTTGCGGTGACGCTGGCGGCGCGAGGCGAGGAAGGCGCTCGTAGTGGCTATCTCGGCGCGGGAGTCAAACCTGTCGATTGGCCGCCGGAAATGCTGCGCGAAGTCAGCTACGGGCCTCTGGAGGCCGTTGCAGAGAGTGTTAAGCGCACCTGGACCATGAGTGTGCTGACTCTCGACTCCTTAAAGAAAATGCTGTTTGGCGAGCTCTCGGTAAAAAACTTGAGCGGGCCGATAACCATTGCTAAAGTGGCGGGCGCTTCAGCTGAGTCAGGCGTAGGGGATTTTTTAAACTTCCTTGCTTATCTCAGTATTAGCTTGGGGGTTCTCAATCTTTTGCCTATCCCTGTGCTGGATGGGGGGCACCTGCTTTTTTATCTGGTCGAGTGGGTGCGTGGTCGCCCATTGTCTGAACGGGTGCAAGGTTGGGGGATGCAGATTGGCATTAGTTTAGTGGTTGGGGTGATGTTGCTTGCCCTGGTTAATGATCTAAGTCGACTGTAACCGCTTCTGAATTACAAATCTGTCGCCTTTAGCGGCAGATTTTTTATCGCCAGTTGGAATAAGAAAGGACTTCATGAAACGTCTGCTGCTACCTGTGGTTCTCGCCGCATTGATGATCGCCGAAGTTCACGCCGAGTCCTTCACCATCTCCGATATTCGAGTCAACGGCCTCCAACGGGTGTCCGCTGGCAGCGTATTCGGTGCCTTGCCGTTGAATGTCGGTGGTGAAGCCGATGATCGCTCCTTAGTTGAAGCGACGCGTGAGCTGTTTAAAACCGGTTTCTTCCAGGATATCCAGCTTGGCCGTGATGGCAATGTGCTGGTTATTACTGTGGTTGAGCGTCCTTCGATCTCCAGTATCGAAATCGAAGGTAACAAGGCGATCACGACCGAAGATCTCCTCAAAGGCCTCAATCAGTCGGGCCTTGAAGAGGGTGAGATTTTCCAGCGTGCAACCCTTGAAGGGGTGCGCAACGAATTGCAGCGCCAATACGTTTCTCAAGGCCGTTACTCTGCCAATATTGAAACCGAGGTGATCCCGCAGCCACGTAACCGCGTCGCATTGAAGGTTAATATCAATGAAGGCGAAGTTGCTGCCATTCAGCACATCAACGTGGTGGGTAATACCGTCTTCCCTGACGAAGATTTGACCAGCCTGTTTGAGCTGAAGACCACCAACTGGTTGTCGTTTTTCAAAAATGATGACAAGTACGCCCGTGAAAAACTCTCCGGTGACTTGGAGCGCCTGCGTTCTTACTACCTTGATCGCGGCTACATCAATATGGACATCGCTTCGACTCAGGTCTCGATTACGCCTGATAAAAAGCACGTCTATATCACTGTAAACATCGATGAAGGCGAGAAGTACAAAATCCGCGACGTGCGTCTGAGTGGTGATCTCAAGGTCCCGGAAGACGAAGTGCGCAAATTGCTGCTGGTCAAAGAAGGCCAGGTGTTCTCGCGTAAAGTCATGACCACCACCTCTGAGTTGATTACCCGTCGCTTGGGTAATGAGGGTTATACCTTTGCCAACGTGAATGGTGTGCCAGAGCCCCATGATGACGATCACACCGTGTCGGTGATGTTTGTTGTTGATCCGGGCAAGCGTGCATACGTTAACCGCATCAACTTCCGTGGCAACACCAAGACTGAAGACGACGTTCTGCGCCGTGAAATGCGCCAGATGGAAGGGGGCTGGGCTTCAACTTACCTGATCGATCAGTCTAAAACGCGACTTGAGCGTCTTGGCTTCTTTAAAGAAGTGAACGTTGAAACGCCAGCCGTGCCGGGCACTGATGACCAGATCGACGTCAACTACAGCGTTGAAGAGCAGGCGTCGGGCTCCATTACCGCCAGCGTTGGTTTCGCTCAGAACGCCGGTTTGATTCTCGGTGGCTCGATCACCCAGAACAACTTCCTCGGTTCGGGTAACAAGGTAAGCCTTGGTTTGACCCGTAGTGAATACCAGAGCCGCTATAACTTCGGCTTCGTAAACCCCTACTGGACGCCAGACGGTGTCAGCTTGGGTTACAACCTGTTCTTCCGTGAAACTGACTACGATGAGCTCGACACTGACGTCGCAAGCTACTCGGTAGACAGCTACGGTGCGGGCATGAGCATTGGTTATCCAATCAGCGAAACCTCGCGCCTGACCTATGGTCTGACTGTTCAGCAAGATGACATCGACACCGGTATTTATACGGTGGATGAAATCTATGACTTCCTTGAAGAGGAAGGCGACAGTTACCTGAACTTCAAGGCCTCGATCGGCTGGTCTGAGTCCACGCTCAACCGTGGTGTCCTGGCTAACCGTGGTCACTCGCAGAGCCTGGTGCTTGAAACCACCATTCCGGGTAGTGATCTTTCGTTCTACAAACTTGATTACCGCGGCCAGATATTCACGCCGCTGAGCGACAACTACACCATGCGTTTCCATACCCAGTTGGGCTACGGCGACAGCTACGGTTCAACCTCGGAACTGCCGTTCTACGAGCACTACTACGCCGGTGGTTTCAACTCGGTCCGTGGTTTCGAAGACAGCAGCCTGGGCCCGCGCAGTACGCCAAGTGTTGTACGTAATGACCAGGGCGAGATTATTTACGGTGTGCAGGATGCTAATGGTCGCTACACCGACCCTGACCAAGACCCGCTACCCTTCGGTGGTAACGTACTGGTTCAAGGTGGTGCAGAGCTGTTGTTCCCACTACCGTTTGTGAAGGATCAGCGTTCACTGCGTACCTCGCTGTTCTGGGACGTAGGTAATGTATTTGATACCAATTGCTCTTCTGCGCAAAAAGCGGAGAGCGACAGCTGCAACATTGAATTTGGCAACATGGCCAGCTCGGTCGGTGTCGGTTTAACTTGGATTACCGCGCTTGGACCGTTGAGCTTTAGCTTGGCAATGCCAGTCAAAGAACCGGATGATGCTGATACTCAGGTCTTCCAGTTCTCCCTTGGTCAGACTTTTTAATCGGTTAACCGCCGATCAACAAAAATGGATTTTTGCAGGAGTGTACCGTGCGTAAAATTACTCAAGTTGTTCTGTTAAGCGTTGCCATGCTGTCGGTTGCTACCCCAGCTATGGCAGAGATGAAAATTGCTGTACTGAACTACCAAATGGCCCTGCTGGAATCTGATGCAGCCAAGCGTTATGCCGTTGATGCCGAGAAAAAATTCGGCCCGCAACTGAGCAAGCTGAAAAAGCTGGAAAGCGATGCCAAGAGTATTCAGGATCGCCTGGTAAAAGGCGGGAAAAGCATGAAGGACTCCGATCGCGAGCGTCTTGAGCTTGATTTCAAGCAAAAAGCCCGTGACTTCCAGTTCCAGTCCAAAGAACTCAACGAGCAAAAAGCTGCTGCTGACCGCGACATGCTGAAAAAACTCAAGCCGAACCTTGATAAGGCTGTTGAAGAAGTGATCAAGAAAGGCAGCTTTGATTTGGTTCTCGAGCGTGGCGCAGTTATTGATGTCAAACCTCAGTACGACGTCACACGCCAGGTTATCGAGCGCATGAATCAGATGCGTTGATCATGAGCGCACCGGTTTACACGCTGGGTCAGTTGGCCCAGCGTCTTGGCGCTACACTGCGTGGCCCGGCTGACAAAGTCATATCGGGCTTGGCAACCTTGCAGGAGGCCAACGCGCAGCAGCTAAGCTTTCTGGCAAACCCCCAATACCGCAAACATCTGGCTAGTTGCCAGGCCGCTGCGGTTTTGTTGACTGTGGCTGATGCTGAAAGCTACAGCGGTGATGCCTTGATTGTGGCGAATCCATATCTGGCCTATGCCGAACTGTCACATGCTTTCGATCCTAAGCCTGTAGCAGCTGCCGGGGTTCATCCTAGCGCGCAAATTGCTGCGGATACCCAGGTTGACGCAACAGCTAGCATTGGCGCGTTTGCGGTGATTGAGAGCGGTGCCAGTATTGCTGCCGGCGTGACTGTCGGCGCGCATTGCGTGATCGGAGCACGCTCGGTGATTGGCGAAGGTGGCTGGTTAGCCCCGCGGGTGACCATCTACCACGATGTGCGAATCGGCAAGGCTGTAGTGATCCAGTCCGGCGCGGTTATCGGTGGTGAAGGCTTTGGCTTTGCCAATGAGAAAGGTGTTTGGCAGAAAATAGCCCAGATTGGTGGGGTGCAAATCGGCAATAATGTCGAGATTGGCGCCAATACCACCATCGACCGCGGCGCTTTGGCAGACACCCTGATCGGTAATGGCGTCAAGCTGGATAACCAGATCATGATCGCGCACAACGTACAGGTGGGTGATAACACCGCCATGGCCGGTTGTGTCGGTATTTCTGGCAGCACCAAAATAGGCAAAAACTGCATGATTGCAGGTGGTGTGGGCATGGTTGGCCACATCGAAGTGTGTGATGGGGTATTTGTAACCGGGATGACCATGGTCACCCGCAACATTACCGAACCAGGCTCTTATTCGTCTGGTACAGCAATGCAACCCGCAGGTGAGTGGCGCAAAAGTGCAGCGCGCATTCGTCAACTGGACGATATGGCGCGACGCCTGCAACAGCTGGAAAAACAGCTGGCTGCGGTGACTTCTAGCGGGAACGCCTCATCTGATGCTTGAGCATGGCTAAAGTCGTGCTCTTCTTTATTTACTACAGGCTTCTCTGGAAATGATGGACATCAACGAAATTCGCGAGTACTTGCCGCATCGCTACCCATTCCTACTGGTAGACCGCGTCGACAATCTAGACGTAGAAGGCAAGACTATTCGTGCCTACAAAAATGTCAGCATCAATGAGCCATTCTTTAATGGTCATTTTCCTGAGCATCCTATTATGCCCGGCGTACTGATCATTGAAGCAATGGCTCAGGCAGCAGGCATTCTCGGGTTCAAGATGATGGACCTGAAACCGAGCGACGGCACACTGTATTACTTTGTTGGCTCGGATAAACTACGCTTTCGTCAGCCGGTTGTGCCGGGTGATCGTCTGGTCTTGGAAGCTAAGTTTCTCAGCACCAAGCGCAGTATTTGGAAATTCGAATGTAAAGCCAGTGTCGACGGCAAGGAAGTCTGTTCAGCTGAAGTGATCTGTGCGGAACGCAAATTATGAGTTTGATTGACCCTCGTGCCATTATCGATCCCGCTGCCAAGCTGGCTGACGACGTTACTGTCGGCCCGTGGGCGATTATCGGGCCCGATGTAGAAATTGGTGAGGGTACAGTGCTTGGGCCTAATGTAATTATCAAAGGGCCAACTCGAATTGGTAAACACAATCGTGTCTATCAATTCGCTTCGTTGGGGGAAGACACCCCCGACCGCAAGTACAAAGGTGAGCCAACCCGTCTGGTAATTGGCGATCACAACATCATCCGCGAAGGTGTCACCATGCACCGCGGAACGATTCAAGACCGTGATGAAACCACCGTTGGCGATCACAACTTGATCATGGCTTATGCCCACATTGGCCATGACAGTGTGGTGGGTAATCACTGCATCCTGGTTAATAACGTCGCCCTGGCCGGGCATGTACACATTGGTGACTGGGCAATTTTGTCTGGCTACACCTTGGTGCATCAGTTCTGCCACATCGGTGCGCATAGCTTTGCCGGTATGGGCACTGCAATTGGCAAAGATGTTCCGGCTTATGTCACGGTTTCTGGCAACCCTGCTGAAGCCCGCAGTATGAACTTTGAGGGCTTGCGCCGGCGTGGTTTCTCGGCGGAGTCGATCCATGCACTGCGCCGTGCCTACAAAACGGTTTACCGTCAGGGGCTGACCATCGAAGAAGCCTTGAAAGAGCTGGCGGAGCCGTCGAACGAATTCCCTGAAGTCGCGGTATTCCGTGACTCTATCCAGGCCTCCCAGCGCGGCATTACTCGCTAAGCATGGCTCGCATATGTGTAGCTCTGGTAGCGGGTGAGGCTTCCGGTGACATTCTTGGCGCCGGTCTGATTCAGGCATTGAAGCAGCGCCATGGCGATGTCGAGTTTATCGGTGTTGGCGGCCCGCTGATGGAAGCCGAAGGCTTGCAATCAATCTTCCCGATGGAGCGACTGTCGGTGATGGGGTTGGTTGAGGTGCTTGGCCGTCTGCCTGAACTTCTCAAGCGTCGTCGTCATTTATTGCGCGATCTTATCGCGGCTAAACCCGACGTATTTATTGGCATTGATGCCCCTGACTTCAATCTTGATCTAGAGCTTAAGCTGCGCCGTACCGGGATTAAAACCGTGCACTACGTCAGTCCCTCTGTGTGGGCTTGGCGGCAAAAGCGTGTGCTGAAAATTCGTCAAGCCTGCGATTTGATGCTGACGCTGTTTCCGTTTGAAGCCAAGTTCTACGACGATTACCAGGTGCCGGTGCGTTTTGTGGGTCACCCACTGGCCGATGCTATCCCGTTGCAGGCTGATCGCAGCGCTGCCCGTGAGGTGCTCGACCTGCCACTTGATGGGCCTGTTGTCGCGCTGATGCCAGGCAGTCGTGGTGGGGAAGTGTCACGGTTGGCCCCGCTGTTTTTTGACGCGGCTGAGCGTTTACGCAATTTGCGCCCCGGTATTCAGTTTGTTGTGCCTTGCGCAAATGCGCAGCGCCGCGAACAAATTGAACAAATGCTGATCAATCGCGATCTGCCACTGAAGCTGCTCAATGGTCAGTCGCATTTGGCTTTGGCGGCTTGCGATTCGGTGTTGATTGCCTCCGGCACTGCGACGCTTGAAGCGTTGTTATACAAGCGACCGATGATTGTGGCTTACCGCGTAGCGCCACTGACCTTTAAGATTCTCAGCCGCATGGTTAAGAGTCCTTATATTTCGCTGCCTAACTTGCTGGCAGAGCGCTTGTTGGTGCCTGAACTGATTCAAGATGCCGCTACGCCCGAAGCCTTGGCGCAACTATTAGCGCCATTGGTAGATGGCGGCGCTGAGCAGACCCTGGGCTTTGATCAAATCCACCGGACCTTGCGCTGTGATGCTTCGGCACAGGCAGCGGACGCGGTGCTTGAGTTGATCGAGCGCAACTGATGCAACTAGGTTTAGATTTCAGTCAGGTTCAAGAGTTGGTCGCCGGTGTCGATGAAGTTGGCCGTGGACCACTTTGCGGCGCTGTAGTAACTGCTGCCGTTATTCTCGACCCGGCCCGGCCGATCCTCGGGTTAAACGACTCAAAGAAACTCACAGCAGCGCGCCGCGAAAAACTCTTTGATGAAATCCGCGAAAAGGCCTTGTCTTGGTGTATCGCCCGCGCAGAAGTTGAAGAAATCGATCAACTCAATATTCTCCACGCCACCATGTTGGCCATGCAGCGCGCGGTTGAAGGCTTAAGCGTCACGCCAAAACTGGCCCTTATCGATGGCAATCGCTGCCCTAAGCTGCAAGTGCCAAGTGCCGCAGTGGTTAAGGGTGATAGCCAGGTGCCTGCCATCGCCGCCGCTTCAATTCTGGCAAAAGTCAGTCGCGACCGCGAGATGCAGGCGCTGGATCTGCAGTACCCCGGTTACGGAATCGCAGGGCATAAAGGTTATCCGACAGCGGTCCATCTTGAAGCCTTAAGGCGCTTGGGGCCCACCCCAATTCACCGGCGTTCATTTGCGCCAGTGCGTATGTTGCTGCCTGAATAGCCTCTATTTTGGCGTAAATGTCGCTTCATTGACCTGATTGGTCGCACCCTCACATGCAGCCATCACCTGCAATGCTGGAAAGTCCATGCCCTTTCTCTGTCTACACTGAGATAGCGCCACCAGGCTCTATTTTCAGCTGAGATTCTTAGCGCGCAATTGCGCCGTCTTGCTCGTCGCTAGCGTCCGAGTTTAATTTTCCCGGGCCTAATCATGGTCCAACGGATAGCCGCTTTGCGCGGTAGGGAGTGATCAATGCAAGGTATCGCCACGCAGGTTGTTGATATTCTTAATGGCCTGATCTGGGGCAAAATCCTTATCTGGCTGTTGGTCGGTAGTGGTTTGTATTTCACCGTAAGGCTGGGCGCTATTCAGTTGCGCCAGTTCGGGCATATCTTCAGCGTGCTCAAGGGCAGCCGGCAGAGTGATGACTCGGGCATCTCATCGTTCCAGGCGTTATGCACCTCACTGGCCGCGCGTGTGGGCACCGGTAATATTGCGGGTGTCGCGGTGGCAATCACCTTGGGCGGTCCCGGGGCGATTTTCTGGATGTGGTTGATCGCCATTATTGGCATGGCCACAGGTTTTGTTGAGGCCACCTTGGCCCAATTATTCAAAACCCGTGACGAGTCTGGTCAGTTCCGCGGTGGCCCTGCCTATTACATGGAGCGCGGCCTTAATGCGCGCTGGATGGGGATTCTGTTCTCGATATTTCTGATCATTGCGTTTGGTTTTGTTTTCAATTCGGTTCAGGCCAACACCATCAGCGGCGCCTTGATCGGTGCTTTTGCGCTGGATTGGGGAAACCTTAGCCTTGGCCAGACTGAGATTCCAATCGCGTCTATCGCCATCGGTGCCGGGTTGGTGGTGCTGACCTCGATCATTATCTTCGGCGGCATGCGTGCGATTGCACGCTTCTCTGAGCTGGCTGTACCGGTTATGGCAGCGGCCTATTTATTGAGCGCGTTGGTCATCATCGTCATCAATATCTCCGAGGTCCCGGCAGTATTGGTGTTGATCTTCAAAAGCGCTTTCGGGTTGCATGAAGCGGCGGCTGGGGGTATCGGCGCGGCAATTATGAACGGTTTCAAACGTGGCCTGTTTTCTAACGAAGCCGGTATGGGCTCGGCACCCAATGCTGCCGCCTCTGCCACGCCTTATCCGCCCCATCCGGTGTCACAGGGCTATGTGCAAATGGCGGGTGTGTTTATTGACACCATGCTGATTTGCACTGCGTCGGCAGCCATTATTCTGTTGGCTCAAGTTCCTACTGGTACCGCGGCGGGCATCACCCTGGTGCAGGATGCGCTAAGTAGTGAACTCGGTGGCTGGGCTAAATACTTCCTGACGGTGGTGATCTTGTTCTTCGCCTTCACCTCGATTGTGGCGAACTACTTCTACGCCGAAAACTGTCTGGTGTTTCTTGAGCACAACCACAAGTCTGGCCTGCTGATCTTCCGCTTGCTGGTGTTGGCCATGGTCATGTTTGGTGCCTTGGCATCATTGCCGTTTGTCTGGAATCTGGCAGACGTGTCCATGGGCTTAATGGCGATTACTAACCTGGTTGCGATTCTGCTGCTGTCAAATCTGGCGTTCAAGTTGGCCAAGGATTACAACGCTCAACGTAAAGCCGGGCTGCTGCCAACCTTTGATGCCACGCAATATCCAGAGGTACAAAAGAAGCTTGAAGCGGGCGTCTGGGATGACCGCAAGCAGGCTTAGTTGCTGAGTTAACGGGATTAAACTGCTAGGGTTGATCAACTCAGGCTGATGTTTTATCCAAGGCCCGGTACAATCCGGGCCTTGTCGTTTTTGTGTTTTGTAAGGGCTGCCATGACTGCTTCGTTCGTCCATTTACGTGTGCACACCGAGTTTTCGCTGGTCGACGGCCTGGTCCGGGTTAAGCCCCTGATCAAGTCAGTTGCCGGTGCGGGCATGCCAGCGGTAGCTGTGACTGACCAGAGCAATATGTGCTCGTTGGTAAAGTTCTACAAAGCGGCCATGGGCGGTGGCATCAAGCCTATATGCGGGGCCGATATCTGGATGGCCAGTGCCAGTGAAGACGGCCCGCTGACCCGTATGACTTTATTGGTGATGAACGCCAAGGGCTACCGCAACCTCACCGAGCTGATTTCACGCGGCTGGAGTGACGGGCAGAGCAATGACTTGGTGATTATCCAGCGTGACTGGGTCAAGGAAGCCAGCGAAGGCTTGATCGCGCTATCGGGCTCCAAAGAGGGCGAAGTCGGTCTGGCTTTGTTGGCGGGTGATCAGGCACTGGCTGAGGCTACGCTCAATGAATGGATGGGCGTCTTTCCTGAACGCTTCTATCTGGAGGTGCAGCGTACCAACCGGGTAAACGACGAAGAGCATGTGCACGCCGCCGTGGCATTGGCAGAGCGATTGTCGGCGCCATTGGTGGCCACCAATGATGTGCGCTTTATCAAGCAGGATGATTACGAGGCCCACGAAACGCGGGTGTGTATTGGTGAAGGGCGTCCGCTTGATGACCCGCGCCGGTTGCGTCTGTACTCCGACCAGCAATACCTGAAGTCGCCAGAAGAAATGGCGGAGCTCTTCAGCGACTTGCCCGAGGCGTTGGCGAACACTGTCGAAATCGCCAAGCGTTGCAACATTGATGTGCAACTGGGTACTTATTTCCTGCCGAACTTCCCAATTCCAGACGGCATGACCATGGATGAGTACTTTCGCAAAGTCTCTTTCGATGGTCTCGATGAACGCCTGGAAGTGCTGCTCCCCAAAGACACGCCGGACTACGACGCCAAGAAGCAGGTGTACATTGACCGGCTGAATTTTGAACTGGATATCATTATTCAGATGGGGTTCCCCGGTTACTTCCTGATCGTAATGGACTTCATCAAATGGGCCAAAAACAATGGCGTACCAGTGGGCCCAGGCCGTGGGTCGGGTGCTGGTTCGCTAGTGGCTTATGTGCAGAAAATTACTGACCTTGATCCTCTGGCGTACGACCTGCTTTTCGAGCGATTCCTCAATCCTGAGCGGGTGTCGATGCCCGACTTCGACGTCGACTTCTGCATGGACGGTCGCGATCGGGTGATCGATTACGTTGCGCAGAAGTACGGGCGCAATGCGGTGAGTCAGATCATCACCTTCGGCACGATGGCGGCCAAGGCGGTAGTGCGGGACGTGGCGCGGGCACAGGGCAAGTCATATGGTCTGGCTGATCGTCTGTCGAAGATGATTCCATTTGAAGTCGGCATGACCCTGGCCAAAGCTTTTGAAATGGAAGAGCCGCTGCGCGACTTCCTCAAGACCGATGAAGAGGCTGCTGAAATCTGGGACATGTCGCTCAAGCTTGAGGGCATCTGCCGGGGCACAGGTAAGCACGCCGGTGGTGTGGTTATCGCGCCGACCAAGCTGACTGACTTTTCGCCCATTGCCTGTGATGAAGAGGGCAATGGTCTGGTGACCCAGTTCGATAAAGACGACGTTGAATCAGCAGGGCTGGTCAAGTTCGACTTCCTAGGGTTGCGCACACTGACGATCATCAAGTGGGCGATGGAAACCATCAACCGCGAGCAGGCCAAGCAGGGCTTGCCTGATCTGAATATCGACTTTATCCCGCTCGACGACAAACCGACCTTTGCCATGCTGCAAAAGGCGGAAACCACAGCGGTATTCCAGCTTGAATCACGGGGCATGAAAGAGCTGATCAAAAAGCTCAAGCCCGACTGCTTGGAAGACATGATCGCCCTTGTAGCCTTGTTCCGTCCGGGGCCGCTGCAGTCCGGCATGGTTGATGACTTTATCAACCGTAAGCATGGCCGCGAGCCGATTTCTTACCCGCACCAGGACTATCAATACGAAGGCCTGCAGCCGGTTTTAGCACCGACTTACGGGATTATTCTGTATCAAGAACAGGTGATGCAGATTGCCCAGGTGATGGCCGGGTACACCCTTGGTGGTGCCGACATGCTGCGCCGCGCCATGGGTAAGAAGAAACCTGAGGAAATGGCCAAGCAGCGTGGCGGCTTCATTGAGGGCTGTGCCAATAACGGCATTGATGGCGATCTGGCGGGTAACATTTTCGACCTGGTGGAAAAATTCGCCGGCTATGGTTTTAACAAGTCCCACTCGGCCGCTTACGGCTTGCTTTCCTATCAGACTGCATGGCTCAAGGCTCACCACTCCGCCGCCTTTATGGCTGCCGTATTGTCGGCGGATATGCACAACACCGACAAAGTCGTCACCCTGATTGAAGAATGCCGCAGCATGAAGCTGCGTCTTGATGCGCCAGACGTAAATACCTCTGAATTTAAATTCACGGTCAACGACGAAGGCTGGATCGTTTACGGTCTGGGGGCCATCAAGGGCGTCGGCGAAGGCCCGGTTGAGGCCATTGTTGAGTCGCGCCGTGACGGGCCGTTCAAGGATCTGTTCGATTTCTGTTCGCGGGTTGACCTTAAGCGCATCAACAAGCGCACCCTGGATGCGCTGGTGCGCAGCGGTGCGCTGGACCGCCTTGGCCCGCATTTCCATGAGGAGATCAAGGCGTACCACGCCAATATTGACCGCAATCGTGGGGTGTTGTTGGCGGCCATGGAGGAAGCTGTTCAAGCCGCGGAGCAAACCGCTCGTAGCCATGACAGCGGCCATATGGACCTATTCGGAGGGGTCTTTGCTGACGAAGAGCAGGACGTCTACGTCAATCACCTCAAGGCGCGCGAGCTGACCCTCAAAGAGCGGCTCAAGGGTGAGAAGGATACCTTGGGACTTTACCTGACCGGCCATCCTATTGATGAGTATGAAGGTGAGGTCCGGCGTTTTGCTCGGCAGCGCATTATTGATCTCAAGCCTGCACGCGATACCCAAACGGTTGCCGGGTTGATCGTTAACCTGCGGGTGATGAAGAACAAGAAAGGCGACAAGATGGGCTTTATCACCCTGGATGACCGGTCCGGGCGCATCGAAGCGTCATTGTTTGCCGACGCATTTGCCAGTAATCAGGCATTGCTGCAAAGTGATGCGCTGGTGGTTGTCGAAGGTGAAGTCAGCAATGATGATTTTTCCGGCGGCTTGCGTTTGCGTGCCAAGCGGGTGATGAGCCTGGAGGAGGCGCGCACCGGTCTTGCGGATAGCCTACGCTTGAAAATCGCAAGTGACGCGCTCAAAGGTGACAAGCTGCGCTGGCTGGCTGACTTGTGCAGTCGCCATCGCGGTGTTTGCCCCATCACCATGGATTACAGCAGCACAGATGCCAAGGCGCTGTTGCAGTTTGGCGAGGGGTGGAGAATCAATCCGGCAGACAGTTTGATTCAGGCATTGCGTGACCAGTTCGGGAAAGACAACGTCTTCCTGCACTACCGCTAATTTTTAGCGCTGAAATTCAGCCTGCAAATTAGCTGGATAAATTATGGCCCTGAGTGGTCTGGGTACTGATGTTGTTGCAAAAGACGATGCAGTGCTCACACTCAGGTGTCGACCTCGATGCGCCTGATCCATTAATGTATGGCGCGAACGGATACAGCTCCCGGCCACTTGGCCGTCGACGCAAGACGGATGACTATGAACCCGAATTTTCTCGATTTCGAACAGCCGATCGCCGACCTGCAAGCCAAGATCGAAGAGCTTCGCCTGGTTGGTAACGACAACTCGTTGAACATCAATGACGAGATTGCTCGCCTGCAAGATAAAAGCAGCACCCTCACCGAAACCATTTTCGGCAACCTCAGCAGCTGGCAGGTCGCGCAACTTGCGCGCCACCCGCGTCGCCCCTATACCCTTGACTACCTTGGGCATATTTTCACTGAGTTCGACGAGCTGCATGGTGATCGTCATTTCTCTGATGATGCGGCCCTCGTTGGCGGTGTTGCCCGTTTGGACGGTGAGCCAGTAATGGTCATCGGTCATCAGAAGGGACGTGATGTTCGTGAAAAGGTGCGTCGCAACTTTGGCATGCCACGTCCAGAGGGCTACCGTAAAGCCTGTCGCCTGATGGAAATGGCTGAGCGTTTCAAAATGCCAATCGTGACCTTTATCGACACCCCGGGTGCTTATCCGGGTATCGATGCGGAGGAGCGTGGGCAAAGTGAAGCGATTGCCTGGAACCTGCGGGTTATGGCGCGCTTGAAAACCCCGATCATTGCCACTGTAATTGGTGAAGGTGGTTCTGGCGGTGCATTGGCCATTGGTGTGTGCGATCAGTTGAACATGCTGCAGTACTCGACCTACTCGGTGATTTCGCCAGAAGGTTGCGCCTCTATTCTGTGGAAAACCGCAGAGAAGGCACCGGATGCAGCTGAGGCCATGGGCATTACCGCTGAGCGCCTCAAAGGCTTGGGGATTGTTGATCAGGTGATCGGCGAGCCACTGGGTGGCGCTCACCGTGACCCTGCAGCGGCGGCTGAATCAGTCCGTCAGGCGCTGGGGGCTCAGCTTAAAGAGCTGAAAAAGCACAGCACTGAAGAGCTATTGGCGCGTCGTTATGAGCGTCTGATGAGCTACGGTATCGCATAAGCGTGCAGTGCGGGCCTTCGCTGGCCTGCCTTGCAATAACCAGGTGTGCGACATGAGCTTGACTGCCAAGGTGCTGGAAAATTTAGCCCCTTGGCGTCAGGCTACCGCTTGGCGAGTCGCCTTTTCTGGTGGTCTCGATTCCACTGTCCTGCTGCATATTTTGGCGAGTCTTGCGCAACGCGAGCACACTCCGCCGCTCTTCGCTGTCCATATTCATCACGGCTTGCAGGCTGAGGGCGACTTGTGGCCAGAGCATTGCCAGGGTGTCTGCACCGAGTTGGCGATACCGCTAAAGGTCGTGCGGGTTAAGGTTGCGCCAGGCGCTAGCCTGGAGCAGGCTGCGCGTGATGCACGCTACAGGGCATTTACCGCTGAGTTGAGCGCTGGTGAATTACTGCTGGTCGCCCAGCATGCCGACGATCAAGCTGAGACCTTGTTGTTCAGATTGCTGCGCGGCGCTGGCGTTCGGGGGTTGGCAGCAATGCCTGTGACGCGTCCGTTGGGGCAGGGGCGCATGCTGCGACCTCTGCTTAACTGCTCACAGTCCGAGTTACAGGACTACGCGCTCAAGCATGACTTGCGCTGGGTTGAAGACCCCTCCAACAGTGATGAACAATTCTCACGTAATTTTTTGCGCAGGCAGGTATTGCCACTGCTCACCCAGCGCTGGCCGCATGCTGTCGGCCATATGAGCCAAACCACCGAGCGCCTGCGTGAAGCCTCTGAGATGCTTGATGACCTGGCCGTTCAGGATCTTGCTTCAGCTCAGTGCGCAGCAAGCTGTGCATGGCTCAAGCTGCCGTGCCTGCAATTGCAGCCTTTGCGCGAGTTGAGCCCCGCACGTCAACGCAATGCCTTGCGTTACTGGCTGCGCGAACTGACGCCGATGCCCGACAGTGAGCATTGGGATGGCTGGCGCAGCTTGCGTGACGCAGCAATAGATGCCGCGCCGATTTGGCGTCTGGCAGCCGGTGAAATTCACCGAGCCGATGAACGGTTGTGGTGGCTGAGCGGTGATTGGTTGCTGCAGCCCGCGCCTATCAACTTGAGCCTGGTGCCCGGGCAGCCGTTAACTTTACCCGGTAATGGCTCTGTACACATTGAGGGCCAACTGCCGGCGGGCGATTGGACTGTGGTTTATCGCCAAGGCGGTGAAGTGATGAATCTACCGGGGCGTGGGCGTCGTGACCTCAAACGCTTGCTCAATGAACAGGCTTTGGCGGTATTTATTCGCGGCCGATTGCCGCTATTGCTCTGTGATGGACAGCTGATGGCCGTGGCAAATATGCCGCAACTCTGCGCCGTTAAAGGCGCTCAGTGGAGTTTTGTCTGGGATTTGCCGACGAGCGATCTGGGTTTGAGCTGAAAAGGGCTTTCGAGTAGACTACGCTCCCGTCTTAATAGTGCTTTTGCTGATTCCGTTTGCCGCAGGCAAAACGACTCGGTGAATGCGTTCTGGTTACTGCGATTTGGTAACCGGGTGCTTTACATTTCCTTCGCTTTCCCCGGCGGCGCTGACCGCTTAAACGCTGATTTCTAGGATTTTTCATGACGCGCTACATTTTCGTCACGGGTGGTGTTGTTTCTTCTTTGGGGAAGGGCATTGCTTCGGCTTCACTGGCGGCTATCCTGGAGGCGCGGGGCCTGAAGGTCACGATGCTCAAGCTGGATCCCTATATCAACGTCGACCCGGGCACCATGAGCCCGTTCCAGCACGGTGAAGTATTCGTTACCCACGACGGCGCCGAAACTGACCTGGATCTGGGCCACTACGAGCGGTTTATCCGCACGACCATGACCCAGAACAACAACTTCACCACCGGTCGCGTCTACGAAGACGTGCTGCGCCGTGAGCGCCGTGGTGATTACCTCGGTGCCACCATTCAGGTGATCCCGCACATCACTGACGAAATCAAGCGCCGTATTATCAAGGGTGCTGGTGACGCTGATGTGGCCATGGTAGAAATCGGTGGCACGGTTGGCGATATCGAATCGCAACCTTTCCTTGAAGCTATTCGCCAGCTGCGTGTTGAAGTGGGCGCCAAGCGCGCCATGTTGATGCACCTGACACTGGTCCCGTACATTGCCACTGCGGGTGAAACCAAAACCAAGCCAACCCAGCATTCGGTTAAAGAGCTGCGCTCGATTGGTTTGCAGCCTGACGTGCTGGTTTGCCGTTCCGACCACCCAATCGATGTGTCCTCGCGTCGCAAGATTGCCTTGTTCACTAACGTTGAAGAACGCGCAGTGATCTCCCTGGAGGACGTCGACACCATCTACAAGATTCCTTCGGTGCTGCACGCCCAGGGTCTGGATGACTTTGTTGTTGAACGTTTTGGTCTGGATTGCGGCGGTGCTGATCTTTCCGAGTGGGACCGCGTGGTTGATGCCAAGCTGAACCCGGAAAAAGAAGTCAATATCGCCATGGTCGGTAAGTACATGGAACTGCTCGATGCCTATAAGTCGCTGATTGAAGCGATGAGCCATGCCGGCATCCAGAACCGTACCAAGGTTAATCTGCGTTATATCGACTCTGAAGAGATCGAAACCAAGGGCACCTCGGTGCTTGAAGGTGTTGACGCGATTTTGGTGCCGGGCGGTTTTGGTCTGCGCGGTGTTGAAGGCAAGATCGAAGCAGTGCGTTATGCCCGTGAGAACAAGATCCCTTACCTGGGTATCTGCCTGGGTATGCAGGTTGCCGTTATCGAGTTCGCCCGAAATGTGCTGGGCTGGAAAGACGCCAACTCCACTGAGTTTGACTCTTCAAGCGCTCACCCGGTGGTCGGTTTGATCACCGAATGGCAAGACGCTACCGGCGCTACCGAACAGCGTACCGAGACATCCGATCTGGGCGGCACCATGCGTCTCGGCGCTCAGGACTGCCAGCTGTCGAGCGGCTCTAGCGTGTATGACTGTTACGGCAAAGACGTGATTGTTGAGCGTCACCGCCACCGTTATGAGGTCAACAATAACCTGTTGCCGAAACTGACCGAAGCTGGCTTGAAGATCACTGGTCGTTCTGGTGATGGTGCCTTGGTTGAAGTGGTTGAAGCGCCTGATCACCCATGGTTTGTGGCGTGCCAGTTCCACCCGGAATTCACTTCGACTCCGCGTGATGGTCACCCGTTGTTCAGTGGCTTTGTTAATGCTGCGCTAACTCAGAAAAGCAAAAAGGCTTAATGCATGACGCAGAAAATTGTTCGCGTAGGCAATATCGAAATCGCTAACGACAAGCCATTTGTGCTGTTCGGTGGCATCAATGTTATTGAATCCCGTGATCTGGCGATGAAGGCTTGCGAAGAGTATGTGCGGGTTACTGAAAAACTCGGTATACCCTATGTATTCAAAGCCAGTTTCGATAAGGCCAACCGTTCTTCTGTGACCTCTTTCCGTGGCCCCGGCCTGGAAGAGGGCATGAAGGTCTTTGAGGAAATCAAAAAGACTTTCGGCGTGCCAGTCATCACTGATGTACACGAGCCGCACCAAGCCCAGCCAGTGGCTGATGTCTGCGACATCATTCAGCTGCCAGCCTTTTTATCGCGTCAGACTGACCTGGTTGTGGCCATGGCCAAAACCGGCGCGATCATCAATATCAAAAAGGCTCAGTTCCTTGCTCCGCAGGAAATGCAGCATATTCTGGCCAAGTGTGTTGAAGCCGGTAACGATCAATTGATCCTGTGTGAGCGTGGCTCCTCCTTCGGTTATAACAACCTGGTGGTGGACATGCTCGGCTTCGGCATCATGAAGCAGTTCGAATACCCGGTATTCTTTGACGTGACCCACGCGCTGCAGATGCCTGGTGGTCGTGCGGATTCTGCTGGTGGCCGTCGTGCGCAAGTGACTGATCTGGCCAAAGCGGGCATGAGCCAAGGCTTGGCCGGGTTGTTCCTCGAAGCACATCCCGATCCAGACAACGCCAAGTGCGATGGCCCTTGTGCCTTGCGTTTGGACAAGTTAGAGCCGTTCCTGACTCAGCTCAAGCAGCTTGATGACTTGATAAAGAGTTTTCCGCCGATTGAGACTGCCTAACAAGGCGCTTATCCGGTAAAGTGCAATCCGGGCATAAACTGACCGATCGGTCAGCTAATTGCATCAGCTCACTCCGTGTTGGTTTGCTGAGCAACTTATTGCCTGCGGTGCTTTCTAGAGAGTCTCTGGCAGCGTTGTTACGACGTAGAGATTCACTTTAGTTAATTTTTGGAGTGCTTAACACAATGGCAAAGATTGTCGACATCAAAGGCCGTGAGGTTCTGGATTCACGTGGCAACCCAACGGTAGAAGCCGATGTGATCCTTGAAGGCGGTATCGTCGGTAGCGCTTGTGCGCCATCGGGTGCTTCAACTGGTTCTCGCGAGGCGCTGGAACTGCGTGATGGCGACAAGAGCCGTTACATGGGCAAAGGCGTGTTGAAGGCCGTTGCCAACATCAATGGCCCTATTCGTGATTTGCTACTGGGTAAAGATGCCTTGGATCAGCAGGCCCTAGACCGCGCTATGATCGCTCTGGATGCCACTGAGAACAAAGCCTCGCTGGGTGCCAACGCTGTTCTGGCCGTATCCCTGGCCGCTGCCAAAGCCGCTGCTCAGGCTAAAGGTGTTCCACTTTACGCCCACATCGCAGACCTCAACGGCACGCCGGGTGTGTACTCGATGCCTGTGCCGATGATGAACATCATCAACGGTGGCGAGCATGCCGATAACAACGTTGATATCCAAGAATTCATGGTCCAGCCAGTCGGCGCGAAAAACTTCGCTGAAGCCCTGCGCATGGGTGCCGAAATTTTCCATCACCTCAAAGCCGTTCTCAAAGCCCGTGGCTTGAGCACTTCGGTGGGTGATGAAGGTGGTTTTGCACCTAACCTGGCATCCAACGAAGATGCGCTGGCCGCAATCTCTGAAGCGGTTGCCAATGCCGGTTACACCTTGGGTGACGATGTCACTCTGGCGCTGGACTGTGCTTCGAGCGAGTTCTACAAAGACGGCAAGTATGACCTCGCTGGCGAAGGCAAAGTCTTCGACGCTGAAGGTTTTGCAGATTATCTGGCGGGCTTGTCTGAGCGTTATCCGATCATCTCGATCGAAGACGGCATGGACGAGTCTGACTGGGCTGGTTGGAAAGTGCTGACCGACAAAATCGGCAGCAAGGTTCAACTGGTGGGTGACGATCTGTTCGTGACCAACACCAAGATCCTCAAAGAAGGCATCGACAAGGGCATCGGTAACTCGATTCTGATCAAGTTCAACCAGATCGGCTCGCTGACCGAAACCCTCGAAGCAATTCAGATGGCTAAAGCAGCTGGCTACACCGCTGTAATTTCGCACCGTAGCGGCGAAACCGAAGACTCAACCATTGCTGACTTGGCAGTGGGCACTGCGGCAGGTCAGATCAAAACCGGCTCCCTGTGCCGCTCGGACCGTGTGTCCAAGTACAACCAATTGCTGCGCATCGAAGAGCAGTTGGGCGGGAAAGCAGCATATCTTGGTATCGCAGAGTTCCGCGGCTAAGGCTAAGCATGGTAAAAGGTGGGCGGCGTCAGTCGCCCTTTTTTTTGACGGATTTTCTGGTTGCTATGCGTAAAGCTTATTGGTTGTTCCCTGTTCTGATATTAATACTGGCTGGCCTACAGTATCGGCTTTGGGTCGGCGAGGGCAGCTTGGCGCAGGTATCGGGTCTAAAAGATCAGATTGCCAGCCAGCAGGGTGAAAATGAACGTCTTCTTGAGCGCAATCGTGTGCTTGAGGCTGAAGTGCGTGAATTGAAAAAAGGCATGGAAACTGTCGAAGAACGGGCACGACATGAGTTGGGCATGGTCAAAGACGGTGAGACGCTTTATCAGCTTGCCGAATAACTGCCTGAAGACCCTGAAATGACCTTGCAAAAACTCCCCGCTTTCTGGGCTATCATTCCGGCTGCCGGTATTGGCAGTCGCATGCGTGCCGACCGCCCCAAACAATATCTGCCGCTGGCCGGTAAAACCATAATTGAACACAGCCTCGACTGCTTTCTTGATCATCCACGCCTTAAAGGCTTGGTTGTAAGCCTTGCCGAGGACGATCCCTTTTGGCCGCAGTTAGCCTGTGCCAGTGACCCTAGGATTGAGTTGGCTGTCGGTGGTGATGAGCGGGCCGAGTCGGTACTCAGTGCGTTGTTGCGTCTTGCTGAGCTCGGCGCAGATGAACATGATTGGGTGCTGGTGCACGATGCTGCGCGGCCAAATCTGGCTCGCGAAGACCTTGACCTGTTGCTGGCCGAACTTGCCCATGATGCAGTGGGCGGTTTGCTTGCTGTACCGGCACGCGACACCTTGAAACGTGCCGGCACGGACGGGCGGGTCAAAGAAACTGTTGATCGCTCGGTGATCTGGCAGGCCTATACCCCGCAGATGTTTCGCCTCGGTTTTTTGCATCGTGCCATGGCTGAAGCGCTGGTGTCGGACGTGAATATTACCGATGAGGCTTCGGCAATTGAGTGGGCTGGGCAGTCGCCGCGCTTGATTGAGGGGCGTGCTGACAACATCAAGGTCACTCGCCAGGAAGACCTGAATAACCTCACCCGAATCTGGCGTGATCGCGAGTAGCGCGGCTTGTCTGGCGCTATGTTGCCGGTAGCGTAAAGCGCTAAGGGTGGGCAAAAGTTGCCCACCCCATCGCCCCGATAGCCTGTCAGGCTACGCGGGTCTTGCGGACGTTGCGGTCAAGTACTGTACTTAGCTTATCAATCGCCCCATCTATCGCCTGATGCAGTGATTCGGCGTTATGGGTGACGGAGATGGGGTCGCGCCCCTTCATTCTTGCTTCTATCTGGCAGCGCTTGTCCTGGGTGCCGCTCTTGTGCGCATTCTCGTCACTGAGATGGGCCTCGATCCGAGTCAGGTGGTCCTCGAAACGTTTAATTTTTTGCTCGACGCGGCTGCGTACGTTAGTCACTAAGTCGAGTGAGGCTTCAATATGTTTGTCACTGTTGACCAGTACTTGCATGACCGTTTCCTCTCGTTGATTAAGGCTAGAAAAGCTAGGCCTTCTTAGCTACGACGATGCGCGACTTAAAGCGGTTCCCGTGGAATCTGTGACATTCTGTCACTGCGCATATTCATGGCGTTTGGCCAGTCCAGCTTTGAGGAAGTCGACCAATTGCCGGACCTTTGGCGAGAGGTGCCGTTGCTGTGGATAGAGTGCCCAGACGGCGGTATTGGGTGGCTGGTGATTGTCGAGCAACGATATCAGCGCACCACTGCGTAAATGCTCCTGCACGTAGTAATCCGGCAGTTGGCAAAGACCCAAGCCGCGTAATGCTGCATCGAGCACTGCTTGACCACTGTTGCAGCGCCAATTGCCCTGAACCCGCTGAGAGGTTTGCTGTTGATTAACCTTGAAGCTCCACGTGTCGGAACTGCCAATCAGGCAATTATGATGACTAAGTTCTGACAAGCTGTGAGGGCGGCCGTAATGCTTGAGGTAATCAGGTGCCGCGCACAGGTACATTTTTCGCGGTGCCAGTTTGGCTGCGACCAGGCTTGAGTCCTGCAACCGGCCCAGACGAATAGCCATGTCCAGCCCCTCATTAACCAGGTCTAACTGGCGATTACTGAGCTCAATATCCACCCGAAGCTGTGGGTGAAGCGTCATAAACTCAGTGACCAGCGGCACAATAAAACGTTCGCCATAGGCCACCGCACAGGTCATGCGCAGCAATCCCTTGGGTTGACTGTTGAGGTCGCTGAGCACGCGTAACGCTTCTTCGCGCGCATCTTGTAAGCGTTGGCAGTGTTGCAGAAAGGTTTGCCCGGCTTCGGTCAACGCCACTTTGCGCGTGCTGCGGTAAAACAGTCTCGCTTGCAGGCGCTCCTCAAGGCGCGCAACTTGGCGGCTTACCTGTGAGGATGAGAGGCCGAGTCGGTCTGCCGCTGCGGTAAATTGCCCGCACTCGGCAACTGCAACAAATTCATCGATGCCTTCCCAGTTGTTCAATGGCAGAGCTCGTAGTGATGAGGTGAATGAATGATTCTACCGAAAAGTAGCTGATTATCCCTGTGTGGCAATAATGTTTTTACACCTGATGGATTATTCCCAGTTGAGAGGTGATCTACACTAGATCCACTGAATTTTTCTGCATTATTAATCTGTCGGAGAACCTTCCATGATCAAGTCACGTGCTGCTGTTGCTTTCGGGCCGAATCAACCTCTGAAAATTGTAGAAGTTGATGTTGCGCCGCCAAAGGCCGGTGAAGTCTTGGTGAGAATTGTCGCTTCTGGTGTTTGTCACACCGATGCTTACACCCTGTCTGGTGAAGACTCCGAAGGCGTATTTCCGTGCATTCTCGGTCATGAAGGTGGCGGTATTGTTGAGGCGGTGGGTGAGGGCGTTACATCGCTGGAAGTCGGCGATCATGTGATTCCGCTGTACACCGCTGAGTGCCGCGAATGTAAGTTCTGCACCTCGGGCAAGACCAACCTGTGCAGCTCGGTCCGTGCAACCCAGGGTAAAGGCTTGATGCCTGACGGCACCTCGCGTTTCTCATACAACGGCGAGCCGGTGTATCACTACATGGGTTGCTCGACCTTCTCTGAATACACCGTGTTGCCTGAAGTCTCGCTGGCCAAAATCCCTAAAGAAGCGCCGCTGGAAAAAGTCTGCCTGCTTGGTTGCGGCGTTACCACCGGCATTGGCGCTGTGCTTAACACCGCCAAAGTTGAGGAGGGCGCGACAGTTGCCATCTTCGGTCTGGGGGGTATTGGTCTGGCGGCGATCATTGGCGCGAAGATGGCCAAGGCTTCACGCATCATTGCCATCGACATCAACCCAAGCAAGTTCGACATTGCGCGGGAACTGGGCGCCACTGACTTCGTCAATCCGAAAGATTTTGCCAAGCCAATCCAAGAGGTCATTGTTGAAATGACTGACGGCGGTGTGGACTACTCCTTTGAGTGCGTCGGTAATGTTCAACTGATGCGTGCCGCGCTTGAGTGCGCTCACAAAGGTTGGGGCGAGTCAGTGATCATTGGTGTCGCAGGTGCTGGTCAGGAAATATCCACACGGCCCTTCCAGCTGGTTACCGGTCGCGTCTGGCGCGGTTCGGCATTCGGCGGCGTTAAAGGCCGTACCGAGTTGCCCGGTTATGTTGAAAAAGCACAGAAGGGTGAGATCCCGCTGGACACCTTCATTACCCACAACATGCCTCTTGAAGACATCAACGAGGCATTCACGCTGATGCATCAAGGCAAGAGCATCCGCACGGTCATTAACTTCTAAACAACTGCCGAGCTCAAACGCAGGCCCATGTTGCGGCCTGCGTGGGTACTGTTTAGTCGATTAATAAGGAGTGGGTTGATGAGTCTGGAAAATATTTCCTGCCAGAAAAGCAGTGGTGGTTGGCACAAGCGCTACCGTCACCGTTCGAATACGCTCAACTGCGATATGACCTTTGCCGTTTATTTGCCGCCGCAGGCCGAGCAAGGGGAACAATTGCCGGTGCTGTATTGGTTATCAGGCCTGACCTGTACCGATGAAAACTTCATGCAGAAGGCCGGGGCGCACAAGCTTGCCGCTGAGCTGGGTTTGATCATTGTTGCCCCTGACACCAGTCCGCGTGGCGAGGGTGTGCCTGACGACCCGGATGCTGCTTACGATTTTGGCCTGGGCGCAGGTTTTTATCTTAATGCAACTCAGGAGCCGTGGGCCCGCCACTACCGCATGCATGATTATGTGGTGCAAGAGTTGCCTGCCTTGATTGAGGCCAACTTCCCGGTAACGGACAAGCGTGGGATTAGCGGTCATTCCATGGGCGGGCACGGTGCTTTGGTCTGTGCGCTGCGTAATCCAGGTCGTTATCAGTCGTTGTCGGCATTTGCACCAATCAGTAATCCAATGAGCTGTCCATGGGGTGAGAAAGCCTTTAGCCGTTACTTGGGTGAGGAGCGTTCGCGTTGGCGTGAGTGGGATGCCTGCGCGCTGATGGCTGAGGCTACGGAGCGTTTGCCGATGCTGGTGGATCAGGGCGATCGCGATGATTTCCTGCTTAATCAGCTAAAACCTGAGCCCTTGCAAGCAGCGGCACAAGCGACTGGGCACCCGTTGGAATTGCGCTTGCAGCCGGGTTATGACCATAGCTACTACTTTATCGCCAGCTTTATTGATGACCATTTGCGTCATCATGCTGCAGCCCTCGTTGCTGCAGGCTGATCACTGCCTAAGTAGAGTTTCATGTGTGCGCATCGCACAACGATGCCCAGCTTGAGCCTATAGCGTTGTAGAATCAGGCCCTGATATTTATTGGGCCTGATTTTTCTATGAGTAGCAGCATGCGTATTGGCCACGGTTACGATGTGCACCGCTTTGGCGAAGGCGACTTTATCACCCTCGGCGGTATTCAAATCCCTCACCATTTTGGCCTCATCGCCCATTCTGATGGCGATGTGCTTTTGCATGCCTTGGCTGATGCATTGCTCGGTGCTTTGGCGTTGGGTGATATTGGTAAGCACTTCCCGGATACCGATCCGAGCTTCAAAGGTGCCGATAGCCGGGTTTTGTTACGGCATGTGTATGCATTGATCGCGGCTAAAGGTTGGCTGGTGGGTAATGTCGACGCCACCATTGTTGCCCAGGCGCCGAAGATGGCACCGCATATCGAATCCATGCGCGCACTGATTGCTGCTGATCTGCAGGTAGAGCTTGAGCAAGTCAACGTTAAAGCAACGACCACTGAAAAACTCGGGTTTACTGGCCGTGAAGAAGGCATTGCGGTGCACGCGGTAGCACTGTTGGTTCGACTATGAATGAGTTCGAACTCCTTGGCCCTAAAGCCTATGGCGATGCATGCGGCACTGCCGTGCTTAAAGCCAGCGCCGAAGATTTCCAAGTTGATGAGGTACTCGACATTCCCTTGGCGGGAGATGGCGAGCATTTATGGCTGTGGGTTGAAAAGCGTGGCCTGAACACTGAAGAAGCCGCCAGACGTATTGCCAAGGCGGCCGGCGTGCAGCTCAAGCTGATCAGCTATGCCGGGCTTAAAGATCGTCAGGCCTTGACACGTCAGTGGTTTAGCCTTCATTTGCCGGGTAAAGCAAATCCAGACCTGAGCGCTGCCGAAGACGCCAGCCTGAGCATCCTCAAACAGGTGCGCCATCAGCGTAAATTGCAACGCGGTGCCCATGCTGCCAATGGCTTTACCTTGCGCTTGACGCAATTGAGTGGTGATCGTGACACGCTTGATGCACGGCTGCAGGCTATCCGCGAGCAGGGCGTGCCTAATTATTTTGGTCTGCAACGTTTCGGCTTTGAAGGCGGCAACCTGTTTGATGCCCGAGGGTATGCCCAGCGCAAAGATCGACCTGTTCAGCGCAATCTTCGCTCGCGGCTGTTATCGGCGGCCCGTAGTTTCCTGTTTAACCAGGCCTTAGCCGCACGCGTGGCGCAAGGCACGTGGAATAAAGCCCAGGTCGGGGATTTACTCGCCTTTACCGATAGCCGCAGTTTTTTTATGGCCGGGCAAGCCGAATGCAGCGATCCGCGTCTGGCGATTCTGGATGTGCATCCAACTGGGCCGCTTTGGGGGCTGGGTGAGCCGCCGACCGCCGGAGAGGTCAAGGCGCTTGAGCAGGGCATCGGTGAAAGCGAGAAAGACTTGGCTCAGTGGTTGGCAGAAGCGGACATGGCGCACGAACGTCGCATTCTGCGCCTCCCCATTACGGGCCTTACGTGGCATTATCCCGAGTCTGACATTCTGCAACTGGAATTCGTCCTGCCGGCTGGATGCTTCGCTACTGTATTGGTGCGCGAGCTTGTCGATCTATTGCCGACAGGGCATACGGACAACCCATGCGTATTCTAATTTCAAACGATGACGGAGTGATGGCGCCGGGCATTGCCGCGCTACACGCTGCCTTAGCTGATTATGCTGAGTGTACGGTTATTGCACCGGATCAGGACAAAAGCGGGGCCAGCAGCTCGCTGACTCTCGACCGTCCACTGCATCCCTGCACGCTGGACAACGGTTATATCAGCGTTAATGGCACGCCCACGGATTGCGTGCATTTGGGCCTTAATGGGCTGCTTCCCGATGTGGCCGACTTGGTCGTTTCCGGGATTAATCTGGGCGCTAATCTGGGTGATGATGTGCTCTATTCCGGTACAGTGGCTGCTGCGCTTGAAGGGCGTTTTTTATCGCGCCCGGCGTTTGCCTTCTCTTTGTTGTCACGCCAGACCGATAATCTGCCAACGGCAGCCTACTTTGCCCGTAAGCTGGTCGAGGCCCACGAACAACTTGATTTGCCACCGCGTACCGTACTGAACGTTAATATCCCGAACTTACCCTTGGAGCACATTCGTGGGATTCAGGTAACACGTTTGGGCCACCGCGCTCGCGCGGCTGCGCCGGTTAAGGTGACTAATCCGCGCGGTAAAGTGGGTTACTGGATTGCCGTGGCTGGCGATGCTGAAGATGGTGGGCAAGGCACAGATTTTCATGCGGTGATGCAAGGCTATGTATCGATCACCCCTTTACAATTAGACCGTACTTTTCAGGATGGCTTTAACAGCTTGCAACCATGGCTGGAGAGCTTAGTTTAATGAATCGCGAACAAGACGAAATGAATCGCCGTGGTAGTGGCATGACCTCACAGCGTACCCGTGAACGACTTATCCAACGCCTTTATGAAGAAGGCCTGTCAAATGCCAAGGTGTTGGAAGTTATCCGTCGCACGCCGCGCCATATGTTTGTCGATGAGGCGTTCTCTCATCGTGCCTATGAAGATACCTCGCTGCCTATTGGCCATAATCAGACTATTTCGCAACCCTATATGGTTGCGCGCATGAGCGAGTTGCTGCTTGAGGCCGGGCCGCTGGATAAGGTGCTGGAGATCGGTACTGGCTCGGGTTATCAGACCGCCATACTTTCGCAGTTAGTTGAGCGAGTGTTCAGCGTTGAACGTATTCAGGGCCTGCAAGATCGAGCTAAAGAGCGCCTGGTCGAACTGAACCTGCGCAATGTTGTCTTTCGTTGGGGGGACGGCTGGGAAGGCTGGCCTGCGTTGGCGCCCTACAATGGCATCATCGTAACGGCTGCTGCTTCTGAGGTGCCGCAAGCATTGCTCGATCAGCTCGCTCCGGGTGGACGCCTGGTGATACCGGTCGGCACTGGCGATGTGCAGCAGTTGATGTTGATCATTCGTGATGAGCAGGGTTACTCGCGGCATATTCTTGATGCGGTACGTTTCGTACCTTTGCTCAATGGGCCGCTGGCTTAACATTCGCTCCGACGGGTATATGAAAAAATATTTTTTGCTCTACGCCAAAGGTGTTGCCATGGGTGCAGCGGACGTAGTTCCGGGCGTCTCTGGTGGCACCATTGCTTTTATCAGCGGTATCTACGACGAGTTGCTGAAGTCTATCGCGAGCATGCCACGTGCAGCATTGCTAGCTGTTCGCGGGCGTTTTGCCGAGGCCTGGGCCACCGCAAATGCGACTTTTTTACTGGTGCTGTTTGCGGGCATTCTTACCAGCATCGTTAGTCTTGCCCGGTTGATTACCTATTTGCTGGAGCAGCACCCGATCCCGGTGTGGTCGTTCTTTTTCGGTTTGGTGTTGGTTTCGGCGCATATGGTCTCCCGTGAAATCAGTCGTTGGAACTGGACGCGCATCCTCAGCTTTGCCTTGGGTGGTGGCTTTGCTTACTGGATTACCGTCGCTTCACCTGTGCATTTGAATACTGACCCGCTGAGTATCTTTGTGGCCGGGGCAATTGCCATTTGCGCAATGATTCTGCCGGGCATCTCAGGCAGTTTCATTTTGTTACTGTTGGGTCTGTACAGTTTTATACTGGGCTCTGTAAAAGCATTGGATATCACTGTTCTAGCGCTCTTTGCCTCAGGCTGTGTCGTGGGGCTCGTCAGTTTTGCAGGCTTTCTACGCTGGCTTCTACGCTGTTACCGTGACCTGACATTAGCGTTTTTGACTGGCCTGATGCTGGGGTCACTTAACAAAATATGGCCATGGAAAGAAACGCTGACCTGGTTTACTGATCGCCACGGGCAACAGGTTCCTTTGTTACAGGCTAATCTTCTGCCTGCACGCTTTGCCGAAGTCAGTGGCCAAGACCCGCAACTGTTGTTGGCACTGTTGTTAGCGCTGCTAGGGGTGGTTCTGGTTTTAGCTTTGGAGTGGTTAGCCGGGCGTCAGCAGTTAGATTCTGAGCATAATCAATAAATCCTGCACACTAGTGTCAGGCGCTAATAGCCAGTAAGGGAGAGACCGGTGAGTTTCGACGCCATTCAAGCGTGCATTCGCAATAGCAACACTCGATGCTTGTTGAGTGGTTTAGTTCTGTCGTTGGTCTTGTCTGGCTGTTCCAGTGCTCCTGCGGGTGGCGTTCAGGTTTTAGACCGTAATGGTCGATCGGTGCCCATCACATCCAAGCAGCCCCATGTCAGCAGTGGCCAATATTTGGTTCGGCGTGGCGATACCTTGTATTCGATTGCGTTTCGCTTTGGCTGGGACTGGAAAGAGCTAGCAGCACGTAATGGGATTCCTGCACCTTATACATTGCGAGTCGGCCAGCCGATTCGCTTCGACGGCAAGAGGCCTTCCTCCGTTGTGGTTGCCAGCAAGCCCAGCGTTAGCGGTTCCTCCACCCGTACCGTTCGTCCGGCCACTACGACGAGCACCGCCAAACCTGTCGTGGCCAAGCCCCCTGTCGCCACTAAGACTGTGCAGTCTGTAAGTGGCACATCTTCAGGTTGGACGTGGCCTACCAAAGGTTCGGTTATTGGGCGATTTTCCTCAAACGGTAGTTTGAATAAAGGCATTGATATCGCCGGAGATTTGGGCCAGCCTGTTTTAGCTGCGTCTGATGGCTCAGTGGTTTACGCCGGGAGTGGTTTACGGGGCTACGGCGAGTTGGTGATCATCAAACATAGCAGTACCTACGTAAGTGCCTACGGACATAACCGCAGGCTCTTGGTGAAAGAGGGGCAAAAGGTCAAAGCAGGGCAAGCAATTGCTGAAATGGGTTCAACGGGCACTGACCGGGTGAAGCTACATTTTGAAATTCGCCGTCAGGGCAAGCCTGTAGATCCTTTGCAATTTTTGCCACGCCAGTGATTTGTTGTCTGCCTGTTTCCCCAGCGTAGGAGGGACGGGCTCAGGTGCCGCCATGGAGCAGGTAACACCAGAGCTTGCTGTCGAACTCAGCAAGGGATATTAGAAATGGCTCTCAATAAGAAACAAGTGCCCGAGTTTGACTTAGATGACGATGTGCTCCTTATGGAGCCCGATGTCATCTTAGGGGGTGGGGGAGAAGTAAATGTAGATGCACCGGCCAAGCGATCTAAAGCCAAGGCGAAGACGAAGACCGCTGCACCTAAGCAACATAAGTATATTGATTACACGCGTGCCTTAGATGCCACGCAGCTCTACCTGAATGAAATTGGGTTCTCTCCATTGCTCAGTCCGGAAGAGGAAGTCTTTTTTGCCCGACTGGCGCAAAAAGGTGACCCGGCTGGTCGCAAGCGTATGATTGAAAGCAACCTCAGGTTGGTTGTTAAAATCGCCAGGCGCTATGTCAATCGCGGGCTTTCGTTGCTCGATTTAATTGAAGAAGGCAACCTCGGCTTAATCCGAGCTGTCGAAAAATTCGATCCAGAGCGTGGTTTCCGCTTCTCGACGTACGCCACATGGTGGATTCGTCAGACCATTGAGCGGGCAATCATGAATCAGACGCGCACCATTCGCCTGCCTATTCATGTTGTTAAAGAACTTAACGTGTACCTGCGCGCCGCACGAGAGCTGACCCAAAAGCTCGACCACGAACCCTCTGCTGAAGAAATCGCTAACTTGCTCGATAAGCCTGTTGGCGAGGTTAAGCGCATGCTCGGTCTCAATGAGCGAGTGTCTTCGGTTGACGTTTCACTGGGCGCAGACTCAGACAAGACCTTGCTTGATACCCTGACTGATGAGCGGCCAACAGACCCTTGTGAGCTGTTGCAAGACGATGACTTGTCGCAAAGTATCGATCAATGGCTGGGTGAGCTTACCGATAAGCAACGTGAAGTTGTGGTTCGGCGCTTCGGCTTGCGTGGTCACGAGAACTGTACGCTTGAGGAGGTCGGCCAGGAAATTGGTCTTACCCGTGAGCGTGTCAGGCAAATACAAGTGGAAGCGCTCAAGCGCTTGCGCGAAATTCTCGAAAAGAACGGTCTGTCGAGCGACTCTTTGTTCCAATAGATCTAGATGCTCACACGAAAACCGGCTTTCGCCGGTTTTTTTGTGCTACGACTTTGTAGGCAATTGCTTACACGGCTGTAGGCTAATGCAGTTGTGAGGCCTAAGATTTTTAGACGGAAAGCTGTATTTTTTTATTAAGCAATTGAATTAAATGATTTTTTTTAATTTTAATGGGAATGATTTAGTCTTTGTTCTGGGTTACAGACACTTGTGAAGCGCAAAAAATCCCTTATTATCAAGTTGTGCTTAAGGACAAGCGCAGGTTGTTAGGGACAGCGACCAGGACAATCGCGGGATGCGATTTCATCAGGATGATGAGTTGGAAATAAAGGGACTAGGGACAAAATGGGCGGGTCAAACCGCCCTTTTTTTTGCCTGCGATTTTTAATACTGCCTGACGTTATTTTCAGGCAAATAAAAAGCCCGCGCTCGGCGGGCTTTGTGTGGTTTAAGAGGCTGTATTAGCGCTCTAGGTGCTCAAGCTTGTCTTTCACACCATCCCACTCTTCAGCATCATCGAGGGCTTCTTTCTTCTCGGTGATATTTGGCCAAACTTCAGCCAGATCAGCATTCAGCTCGATATATTCCTGCATGTCCTCAGGCACCTCATCTTCAGAGAAGATGGCTTGTGCTGGGCACTCTGGTTCACACAGAGCGCAGTCAATGCACTCATCCGGGTGAATGACCAGGAAATTCGGGCCTTCGTAGAAGCAGTCCACCGGACAGACTTCCACACAGTCGGTGTATTTGCACTTGATGCAGTTGTCGGTGACGACGAAGGTCATTCTAGTTCTCTCCTCAGGCTACGGCGCGAGACTGCCCTCATAAACAGTCTCTCGGCTCGAATACGCTCACTTCAGTGCCAGGCTTTAGCACACAGCTGTTTCGGGCGCGCAGGATTCTAACAGCTTGTTGGCGCGGGCGTTAGACTCGCGTCTTCCATGCATATAACAATTCAAGAGCATGCCGTGGGGTTAAATCATCTGGATTGATCTTAGACAATTCTTCTAACAACGGATGCGCAAGGTTTGCAAACATATCGCTTTGTTGCGGTGTAGCGGCTTTTCCTGGCTCTGACCGAGGTAGGTCATGCGGCAAACTTGTGGTTTCGAGCCGTGCCAAATGCTCACGTGCACGCAGGATCACTGCGTTGGGTACGCCCGCCAGTTGCGCCACAGCTAAGCCATAGCTTTGGCTGGCAGGCCCGGGTAGCACGTGGTGTAAAAATACGATGCGCTCATTATGTTCGGTGGCATTGAGGTGCACGTTGGCCACAAGTGGTTCACTCTCTGGCAACACGGTGAGCTCAAAATAATGCGTCGCAAAAAGCGTGTAGGCACGCAGTTTAGCCAGTTGTTCGGCCGCTGCCCATGCCAATGACAAACCATCGAAGGTGCTGGTGCCACGACCGACTTCGTCCATCAGTACCAAGCTTTGTTCTGTGGCATTGTGCAAAATGTTGGCGGTCTCACTCATTTCAACCATAAAGGTCGAGCGACCACCGGCGAGGTCATCGCTGGAGCCAATGCGGGTGAAAATACGGTCAACCAAGGACAGCTCGCAGCTGGCAGCGGGTACAAAACTGCCGATGTGGGCAAGCAGCACGATTAACGCCGTCTGGCGCATATAGGTCGATTTACCACCCATGTTTGGGCCGGTGATCACCAACATGCGGGTTTCATCATCAAGGTTCAGGTCATTGGCCACGAAGGGTTTGGTCAATACCTGTTCAACCACTGGGTGGCGACCTTGATTGATGCGCATGCAGGGTTCATCGACAAAGTGCGGGCAATTCAAATCTAGGTTCAATGCACGTTCGGCCAAATTACTCAGCACATCCAGTTCGGCTAAGGCCGAGGCGCTGTCTTGCAGCGGTGAGAGCAGGGTGATCAGGTGTTCGAGCAGTTCTTCGTAGAGCACCTTTTCACGGGCCAGTGCGCGGCTCTTGGCCGACAGTGCCTTGTCTTCAAACTCTTTGAGCTCCGGGGTGATGAAGCGCTCTGCACCCTTGAGGGTTTGTCGGCGAATATAATCAGCTGGAGCCGATTCCGCCTGCTTGCTGGGCAGCTCAATGAAGTAACCGTGCACACGGTTGTAGCCAACTTTGAGATTGGCCAGGCCTGTGCGGGTTTTTTCACGGGTTTCCAGGTCCATCAGGTACTGGCCAGCGTTTTCACTCAGTGATTGCAGTTCGTCCAGCTCCGCGTCGTAGCCCGTCTTCAGTACACCGCCATCGCGAATGACTGCCGGTGGATTATCGATAATTGCTTTGCCTAGCAACGCCGCCAGTTCTGGATAGGTGCTGACGATGGTTGCCAGCGAGGTCAGGTGCGGCGATTCCAGCGCCGCCATTGCGCTTTGCAGTTCAGGCAGTGCAGCCAAGGCGTCACGCAGTCGTGCAAGGTCGCGTGGGCGGGCATTACGCAGGCCGATACGGGCGAGGATTCGCTCCAGGTCACCGATCTCCTTGAGCTGCGGTTGCAGGGTCTCAAAGCGATAACGCTCAAGTAGGCAGGTGATGGATTCTTGGCGTGCTTCAAGTATGTTGCGATCGCGCAGCGGTCGATTCAACCAGCGGCTGAGCAAACGACTGCCCATTGCGGTTTGGCAGCGATCAACCACCGATTGCAGGGTGTTTTCGCGTCCGCCAGCAAGGTTGATATCCAGTTCCAAGTTGCGCCGGCTGGCGCCGTCAAGGATAACGGTGTCGTCCAAGCGCTCATGACGCAGGCTGCGCAGGTGTGGCAGCGCCGTGCGCTGGGTTTCCTTGGCATAGGCGAGTAAGCATCCGGCAGCGCCGATCGCCAGGGTCAGTGTTTCGCAGCCAAAACCCTTGAGGTCTTGGGTGGCAAATTGTTGGCACAGGCTCTTGTGTGCAGAGTCGCGTTCAAAGTCCCAGGGCGCACGGCGGCGTACACCTTTGCGCTTCTCGGCGGGCAAGCCTTGTGGCCAGTCATCAGGGATCAACAGTTCAACCGGATTAAGGCGTTCAAGCTCGGCCAGCAGATTCTCCCAGCCTTTAATCTCCAGCACGCTAAAGCGCCCGCTGGTGATGTCCAGTACTGCGAGGCCAAACAGGCGCTCATCACCCAGTACGGCAGCAATCAGATTGTCGCGGCGCTCATCGAGCAGGGCTTCGTCACTCACGGTGCCTGGGGTAATGATGCGCACCACTTGGCGATCGACCGGGCCTTTACTGGTCGCCGGGTCACCGACCTGTTCGCAAATCACCACCGACTCGCCGAGCTTGACCAGCTTGGCCAGATAACCTTCCGCGGCGTGATAAGGAATGCCACACATAGGAATCGCCTGGCCGGCGGATTGGCCACGCGCAGTCAGGGTGATGTCGAGCAGCTTGGCGGCCTTCTTCGCGTCTTCATAGAAAATTTCATAGAAGTCACCCATGCGATAGAACATCAGCTGATCTGGGTGCTGGTTCTTCAACTTCCAATATTGCTGCATCATGGGGGTGTGTTGTGAGAGGTCCGTCATTACTGGCCTTGAAGGGTAGTATTCCAATACAAAGTATTAGAGTTTTGGAAAACCTCTAATACTACCCGGTTTCTTTTGGCATTTGTGGCGGGTGTGCAACGTCATGTTCACGGTTGCGAAGATAACGCGCTGTCATGCGCTCGCTTGAATGTCCACCCAGCTTTTGAGCATTGTTGCCCTGCCTCTTCGTGTCGGTTAAAGCCTTGGCCCTCAGGTCGTGAATTTTCACGTCATCGACTTTTGCAGCCTTTCGAGCAGCCGCCCACGTTACCTTCACAGTCGAGTAATCAACCTGCAGCCCCTTCTTGTTGCAGATGAGGTTCATGCCACGCACCGGGCGAGGAAGGGCCTTGCATCGCGCAATGATGGCGCGCAGGTCTGGCGACATGGATACCAAGACTTTCGACCCGGTTTTCTTCTGCTGAAACTGAATCCCTTCTTCCGAAACATCGGAAAGACGGATGGCTAGAACATCGCTGATGCGCTGACCGGTAAGGTAAGTGAGCTCAAAGACGCATTTCATGTACTCACTGCACTGGGCCAAGATGGCGTGAAACTCTTGGTCGGTTATATACCGGTCTCGCTTATTCTCAGCGTGCGGCTTGATCCCAACGCAAGGGTTGCTGTCGACGTCTCCCCATTCCAGGGCATAACCGAACGCAACCCGAAGAAAGCTCAATGTCCGGTTGGCCATGGCTGGGGTATCGGCTAAGTGCATTTTGATTTGAGCGATGTGGCGGGGCAGTACCTGGCTTGGCTCAAATTCTGCCAAGTACACCTTCATGCGCTCAGCGACCATGCTGTATTGCTCAATGGTGTTCTTGGCGCGGCGGGGCGTGATGTGCTCCATGACTCTGTCAATAAGATCCGTCATGGCGTTTTTGGATGAATTGCTGTTGCGCTTGGCATACAGCATGAGTGCCTGGACGTAATCTTTTCCGAGGTTTTCCCACTTGCCCGCCTCAACGTAATAGTAAGACGGGCCTCTTTGGTACATACGCGCCGGTAAGTGGCGGTCTTTCTTACGTGGGCGCATGTCCGCCTCCTATCCAGTTAACCGCAATTGCGGTCCTTTCTTATTCTGCTGTGTGCCACCAAGGCGCTGCAGCACGACCACTTCAAGCACTTTGATCTGACCATCACCGCCCTCAATGAACGGTATTTCCTGGTCGGCAAGCCAGCGGCGCTGAGCTGAGGGCTTTTTATAGCCGGTCAGTGCTTCGATTTCTTCTGGCGATAAAAAGCTAATCATAGATTACCTCTTACCCGGCGCATGGCCGGGGGTGTGGTTAGGCTGCGTTCTTGCGGGCTTCGGCTACCCGCGCAATGAAGTCGTCGGGCATCACAGCTGCATGCTTGCCCTCTGACCATGACAGCGGCTCAGCCTTGCGGATCGTTTCATTCAGCAGCTCAAATGCTGCCAGCATGTCCTGATCACGAATCTCGCCGTCTTCTGGGAGGTCATCAATGAAGTAGTCTTCCGGATCAATCTCAGAGGGCATATTTGGTTCGCAAATGCACAAGCGCATATCGGCTATTTCAAGATCGTGATCGACGATGTGATCAATCAGGCTGTCTTCATCAAAGAAATAGAGATCATCATCAAAGCTTACCAATGGCTCGCCTTCCCAGAGTTTGGTTGGCTTAGCCGAGAACTTGGCATTGCGGTTCTCTTGGTGGCAAAGATCGCACCAGCCGTTGGTGCGATGTGGCGGGTGGTATGGATTATTTTTGCAAGCGCGGTGGGTTGACCCAGCGAACCGCGCCAAGTCTTCGTTGTCGCCAAAGAAACGACCGTCAGCCGACTTCCATCCTGTGACCGTGACCAGCTGAGCGGCAGCCGGTGAGTCGTACATGATTACTTTTTCTTCAGACACAGCAATATCCTCCACCGGTAAGCCGGTAGTTTTAAGTAGGGTGGGGGTTAGTTCTTTACGATGCGCAGGGCTGATCCGTTCTGCGCAATATTGATCCGCGATGAATCGAACGATGGAGACTGCAAGACCTTGGCTATCAACTGAGGCAGAGCCTCAAACAGTTCGCGTGGCATTTGGTTGTAATGAACACAATGCAGGGTGTGCAAAATGCTGTATGCGTCAGCGTTAGGCTTGATGCTGAGCATACTGATGATCTTGTCCAGGGTGCAGATATCGAAGTAACTCTGATCAATCATCTTCCTTAGCGCAGCTTCCGCAGCCATCATCTGTAAATTCATGGCGCACAAATCCTCACCGCCTCATAGGCAGCATTTAAATGGGGTAGGGGTTAGAGGGTGTTACTTGGCTTCGGCTTCCATTGCTTCAAGCCGTTCGATCATCTGGAGTTGAAGCGCTGCAAGTTCTTCTGGCGTGCTGACAGGCATGGGAACGAATGCAATTCCTGCCTTGAGTAGATGATTGGCCGCTTCCATGGCCTTGCGCAGATCGGCGGGGCTGGCGCGATTCATCTAATCCCCCTTGCTGGCTAGCAGCTTGTCTTGGGTTACCGCCTCATCCCATGATTTACGCAGCTTTTTCAGTAGATCGCATTCGTACGCCGTTAGCGCCCGCCCTTCATGCTGCGCAAGGTTATAAGCGACATTTGATAAAGGGTTGCCATGGGTAACCAAATCGACAACGAGCGCCTTCAAAGCATCCCGATCAGCCTGGCGATGTTTTGCGGCTTCTTTCCAGTATCCACAGCCGCCCGGATGTTCTGTGCAGGCAGAAAGCTCACTGCGCAAACTGTCCCGCTCAGCCTCAACAGCGGCGAGTTTGACGGATAGCGCAGTAATATCTCTCCACTTCGCTTTATAAGTTGGCGCCCCTTCAATTATGTCGTCCGCCAAGTCCTCCAAGCGCTCAGCCAGGTAAGCGTCATCAGTGTTGCACGCAGCCATCTTTACCAAATCAAAAGCAGACTGAACACCTTGTTCAAAGGTGCGTTCATCTTTCAAAGCTGCCAGTTTTGCATGCAGTGCGGTGTAGTCCTCGTGTGCGACATAGCCAGACTCATCGCCGTAATACTTCGGTTCCAACACTGCAAAGCCAATATTAGGCTTGTGCCAGTAACGGACAACCTCCCCGCAATCCTGCTCAAGTGCGGCGCGGTTGTTCCACTGCGCTATCGCCTCAATCTTTGCTCGCTCGACAAACTCATCAGCGTATCGGTAGTTGGTGAAGCTGTCGGCCGTCCTTTCTTCGATTGTCATCAGGTCGCATATCTGGACGCAGGACATCGCATGCCCACAATCACACCAGATTTCATAATCAGTGCCGGTACCATCTGGAAGGTCGGGCGTTTCACCACAAAACGGGCAAGGCTTTAACTTTTCGCGCTCTGTAGGGTTAGTCATGACGCCCACCCAATCGTAATGTGCGATAGGAGCCAGCCAAGACCGCTGAACGCAATCCAGCCTATGAAGCCAATCACAGCCAAAATGAACCAAATTTCACCGGTAGATATACGAAAGAATCCTTTTTGCTTATTCACTTTTCACCTCCTGTGCTGCGGCTAGCATGGCTTCGATAATGTCAGCCGCCTTCTCTGCATAATCCACAATCGAAACGTCGCAGCCAGTATCGCAGCCGTTCGCATCCTCAAAACGCAAATCAATGTCATCGCCTGAAATATCATCAGGCTCAAGACTGCCGATTTCGCGTAGAACAAAAATACATTGCTCGGCCTGCTTGCGTAATTCATCCGGCACAACGCCGCGCTCGGGTTTTACCATTCGGGCAACAGCAGTTTCGCAGGCCCGGATAAGGCGCTCGCCTCCTACAGTTTCAGGGCCAACGCCTAGACCTAGAAGTATTTCCCGCAGTTCAGCATTTAAGCTGGGTTCGGGTTGTGGGTGGGTGTATACAACTCCGCTCCCTTCATCGTCGGTGACATCAGTTCTGTCAGCTACAAGCAAAAACATCCCATCCATTAGTTCGGCAGTTCCACCTTCTAGCAGCCAGTCAGGCTCAAGACCTCCGTCACCATCGTCACGCATCACAGCAACGGCGCACATCTGTATTTCATCATCCGGCGCAGCCTTGGCTTGGGCGATGAGGTTGTTGATCAGGGTTACCGGGTTGTTCGGCAGAACTAAACTAAGCTCAGTGCGCGCCAGCTCTAGACCTAACAGATGCGCTTTAGTGATTTTGGTGGTCATTCAACGAACTCCTTTCCAAATATGATTTTGTACGGGTCTTTTGGCGGTTTTCCGATCATGTCTATTACGCAAATAGGTACGGGGCCGAAGCCATGACTCTCATGCAGGTACGCCTTTCCACCATCAAATATAATTTCGCCTTCCGCATACCCGCGCCTAAGAACGTGAGTATTGACAAACAATGTCAGTTCTTCCGGTTGATTAAGGCTGGCTTGAAAGGCCTTCCTTAAGGCATCAATCTCCATACGTTGGCATCCTCAAGCTCTGCGCGACTCTTGGTGATAGTCCGCCGCTCAATGCTTTCAAGTGTGCAGATACCGCCCTCTTCGAGCGCAAGGCGATAAACAACACCAGTGTTGAAGTTCTTGTAGCGCTCAGTTGGTTTGGAGGCTGTGTAGCCTGTTGGGGTTGTGGTCATGCGACTTTCTCCCGATTCAGGTTTCGCTTGGCTTGGTCGTCACGGAAACCGGCAAGCCATGCGCAACGTTTGCCAACTTCGCCAGCGCTAGCGTGGTACGGGCACTCACTCTCGTTTAAGGCGTGCGCGCCCTCTTGTTGTTGAAGCCAGTAGACGTGCCGGTAGTCATCGCCCAGCGTTATATGGTTGGCCATGATCAATATTCCTCATGCGGAGTTACTGAGCCGTCATCGCGCTTGAAGCCCCAGCCTTGACGCTCACCCCAAGTGGCGAACATGGTCCAAGCTCCACCGGGTAACAGATCCTCAATGCGATGAAATCCGCCGCGATTCATCGTTGCGGTTTCGCCCGGGTCGCGAACTAATGGCGCGCCATCTTCCCGGTACTCCACGTAACCGCCCTTTAAGATGAATGTCCGGAATGGCCAAGGGTGGCTGTGGAGATCGCGACCGGGGTCGGGGTTGATAATGTGGTGGATGCGGATCTGCAGCGGGCCGAAGCGAACCAACCACCAGCGCTTCATGTACCAATGCTCAGTTGGGTCCAATACACCAATTTGGTAGCCAGCCTTTACGCGAATGATCCGGCCGTGATCGATTATCAAATGGTCATACGGCGTACGCTGTGCACGCTTTATGATCCAGTCGGCAATAGCTGGCCGTGACACCAGCTTGGCTAGCAGGTGCCAGAATAGGTTTGGCATGGTTAATCCTCCGGGCGGATGCGCACCAATACGTTCTTGTGAGTGCTGATGCCGTTGATGGCCATCGCTGTGATGAAGTAGTGGTTCTTGGCGCGGTTGTAGATCACCTCTTCGTGCTCAGTGCCTGGGTTAAGGACTTCTCGGGCTTTTGCGTTAATGACCGAACCGGCAACCTTGAATCGAAGTTCATCCCCGGCTTTGATCTGGCCTGCATTGCGCAGCTCGACGAACTGAAACTCTTTCTCGCGGAACACGTCGGCACATGCAGTTCGGGCGGCTCTGGCCAGCGCGCGGGCAAGGTCGGCCGGCGTTTGGCGCCGGATAACGTCAGGACTGAACTCCCGCGCGCAGAGCCTTGTGAAATAATCGGTATCAAGGCCGTATTCATTCTTCATGGCTTACTCCCCGGCTTTCATCTGGCGCATGGCGGTGATTAGCGCCGGCACAATTTCTGGCTGAATCAGAACTTCTCGCCCTTCCTGCGCGATAACGATAATTCCGCATGCGTCTGCCTGGACTACGATTGCTGGTTCTTGGGAGCCGTCATCGCTATATGGCTGCCAGATCACGACAGCGGGCATCTTGCCCATGGTTCGATGTGTCTTAATTCTGGTCATCGCTAATCCTCACTATCGGGATGATGGGCACAGGCGCGGCTTAGTCTCACCTGTAGCGGGAAGGGTGGTTATGGAGTAGCTTCTGGGTTCGGCATGGGGCCGATAAGCAGGGGGGGATATGGACTTTGCAGAGCAGGCAGAAGTGTCACAGTCACTGAGGGTTGTACACGGGCTTCTAAGCAGCGGAATATTTCAACCGAAGCATTCTTCCCATGTGTTTTTTAGATCAGCTTTTATTGACTCGCTCATATCTCTCCGTGCCCTTATGTACAAGTCAGAACGTTATGCAAAACGGATTTCATTTGTGGACGATGTTCTGATAGCGCCCAAGGTCAACGACGTAACAGATCTGATTAAGTTCGTGCGTGACGCTGTCTGCCACCCGGACTCGAATAATCACAAGATCGAAGGCGGCAATATCGCTACTTTTAACGTTATTTTTGGGAAAGGCTGCCTGCTCCAAATTGGAGACTTCAGGCAGGAGTCCCTCTATGAGGATGATATTTACTTCACTTTTGGCGGGCAGGGCATCTACCTGCGCAGGCACATAATTCGTGCTTACGAAGAGGCAAAAGAGAATCTGATGCCACTTATTGATGAGTGGCAGCGCCCAAAAGATATTTGAGTCACGCTGCCTTAGAGTGCTTAACAACTGGAGCTGCCCAGGCTGGCGTCAGTCGTTCAATTGGATCTGAAGACATCGGCATGATTACGCCAACGAACTTGTTGATCAGATCAAAATTACTAAACCGCACTACTACTGCGCCCTTGTCCTCAGAAGGCTCAAGGCAAATACCGCCGCCGCCAAAGCGCTTTTGGCCTGTCAGCAGCACGCCGATACGGTTGAAGACCTCCAGATACTCACCATTCAAGCAGGGGAATGGCTCAGCCTTGGTTAGGCGCTTCTGTGGCATGACTCTGCGCCAGTCAGGGAACAAGCCATCAACTAATTCGGTTTTCTCGGTCAAGTGAGAGTGCTCGCCGAACAGTTCAGGCTCTTCGGTTGTGTCCTCCAAGCTGGTCACCAAAGAAAACTTCTCGGCGATCCAAAGGTTTGCTGGCGGCTCGCAGTCCGAGCCTTTGCTGGCGGAACACGCTGAAAGCAATCGTTTGGATACCGTACCCACCAGCACAGACTTGTGATCTGGCGAGATCCATCCGTCTGGGTCGTGAATGGCGCCCATGAAGTGGCCGTTAGTGGCGACGATAACTACTCCGCCAGAAGGGTGGCGCTCAATCTGAACTGCATTCAGGTAATAGCGCACATCACCCTTGGCAGAGCACTGGTGAATGGCTGCGAAGTACTTCGGGTTGATACGAGCGAGGTATTCCATGGTGTTCTCCAATGCACGCGCCGCCCTCCGTGATCCGGTGGTGGCAATTTGGTATGGGTTGGGGTATTACGGTTGTTCGGCATCCCGCCGGATAGGAGATACTTATGAGAAGGACTGAATCTGTTGGCAAATTTGTAGGGAAAGATACCGGGCAGAAATATTCAGTCGTCAGGATTGTGACTGAGATTTCAAAAGGCTCCTTAAATAGCCGTGAAACAATTGAAGGCACGCTTGACTATAAAACTTTATGTGGTGAGTTTTTGAACCTTAAGAGCAAAGGCGAGGAGACGTTATTCGAAGTTGTAAGTACTGGTGAGCTGATTGCCCCGGCTTAACCTTCTTCACGCATCCCCTCGCGGCGTGACTCCCGCTCAAACGCCTGCGACACTTTTTCGCTAATCGTGATTTTGTGTCGCGGCACGATCAGGAAGGGCGTAGCCGCTTCCGACCCAGCTTCATGCAGCCGGTGAATCATGGTGGCGATAGCCTCACGCTGATCGGTGAACCCGTGCTGGTGCATCAGCTCTTCAAGGCATTTTGCTGTGCTTGCTGGCAGCGGAAGGTTGATTACCTTCTCACCCAATAGCTCAAGCCTCTGCTTCTGCTTGGCCCGCTTCTCGCGCTGCCTGGTAGCGTTGTCCTTAGCCATCCACCTTCCTCGCTCGAGCATCCTGAAAGGTGAGCCCGTAGTCATGTTTGATTCTGAGCAACCGGTCATAGCTGATACCAATCTCAGCAGCTGCTTGTTTAAGCGTGAGTGCTGAGAGCGCCTTGGCTATCTCGGCGATCCCATCCCGCTCTTTGCGTTTCTCCAGGGCTGCTTTGGTCCTGTGCTTTTCGAGCCCACAGCCTCGACGACTTTCCGGTGTTTCAATGCTGTCGAACTTTTCGCGGGCTTTAGCCAGTTCATAACGACGCGGGTGAGTTTCGGGATCAAGGTCAGCAGCGCACCCAAGCAATTCCTTTTGTTGTTCGTGGCTACAGAAACGCGGTGCGGTCATCATCTGGCCAGAGCTCCTTTAGTATGTCTCGGATCTTTGGTACTTCTCGCCGACTTGCCTTTATTGGGTGGTCAACGCCCAGCAGTTTGACCGTGCCATTGCTATTGATCGCGGAGTAATCAACCGATTCGAGAAGCCGTCGGGCAACCAATACGCTGCGGTGAGTACGCACGAATAGATCTGCAAACTCAGCCTCTAGGCACGCGATGGTGTCAGTGATCACCAGCACCTTGCCGTCAATGCCATGAGCATCAACCAACTTGTCTGATGCCTCAAAGTAGGCCACCTGAGATACCGGCAGCTCTTTGAGCTTTCCACCAAGGCATTGAACAACTGTTGTGCGGCTCATGAGGTGACCTGCATGCCGTTCTCAAGCTGCTGTGCCAGCCAGATAGCTTCTTTGTGTGACTGACGAAAGCCAACGACCTTGCCGGTGCTGTTATCAACGATTCGAACCATGCCTTTGCCTGCGTGCAAGATGGTGTGCTTGGCGGTGCAATCGTCAACGGGCGGGGTAGTGCGCCGATGCTCGAAAGCTGCGCGCGCTTCGGCACAAAGGCCAGATAAGCGATTGAGCTCGTTGATGTCAGTAGCGGCTTGCTGAAGTGCGTTCATGTTAATCACCAGTTGGTTAGTGGCGTGCATAGGTCGCTGCCCTGACTGGAAGCAGACGCTTCCGCAAGGATCTGCCAGGCAAGGCAGCGGCGTATGAAGGCGAAATAGAAAAGCCCGGAGAACCGGGCTTTTGAAACTCACAAGGACCACCCCATGCGAGCGCTTAAACGATGAAGATTTAGTAGTTGGTCATGGCTATCCCCTCTGGTTGATCGCGCCGTTCAAATGGCGGGCGCACGCCGGTCTCTGTAAAGCGCAGGCCCATATCCTGCAATCGGGTGAGGTAAGCCATCCATGGGCTATGGATGCGTTAATCTAGGCAGATATTGCCAGCGCCAGGCGTTTCAATGCTCTTGAGCATTTCCCGCTGCAGCTCACCGATAGCCCATGCGCAGGCCATGATTCCTGTCTCTCGGCAACTGGCATTGCTTGAGCTGAACCCTTCAAGGCTGATGCCATCCTTCGTGATGCTCACCTTGCCGTGACGTGTCAGCTTCATTTGCTCGATATTGTTCATTAAGGGGGTGCTCCGGTGGCTGGTATTGGTTGATTGATCTGGCCGGTCGTAAAGCCGGCTATCCCCAGGCTAACTTCCCCCTCAATGGGGGCCGATACAGCCTTGCTCTCTGCGGGCGACTGTGGAGCCGCTGATTCCGCCAATTAATATTAAGAGGGCTGTATCCCTCACCACGCCTCCGGTTTTCTGGGTACGCTCGGAGCTACGTTGCGCTGCGTGTCTGCTTTCCACGCCGCAGATCAATCACCAATAACAACTATTGAATGAGTGCCAGTCTTTCCCAGCTGTCACTGACCCGCATGCTCCTGCCGTATTCCTCGCGCAGTAATCGGTTATCACCGCCTGCGGATTGCCCGTATTCCACGGCCACCGGTTCATGTGGCGCGCCAGCGCTCACGTCAATTCTTGAATTCGATTAACCCGGTCCCGCTACTGGCGACAGACCGGGGTATTGCATAAGCAGTGATCCACTTCCGCCGTGGAGACGCCTCGTACCCGCTGCTGATTGCAGGTCGTAGGTGGTCATTGGGTTGGCATCGGGGCTTCCTGTTCACGCTGCTCGATCAGCATTGCAGCGCGGTCATAGGTATTACGACATGCGGCGCACAGCCCCTAGCGCCTGATTAAGTAGGCACACCGCATGAAGTCCGGCGCGCCATATGCCGAAGCTGGCGCGCTAATTCGATTTTTTGTTTCGCCGCATTCGCGTTCCGGGTCATTCACTCGGTTAGGGCATTTCGCCCTCGGCAGCCGTATGGATTCCCATCGTTGGCAGGCTTTCCTCGTTCACCTGTCTGCTCGCCGGTCGCCGGTAGAGGCAATGCGGTTTGTGTTGCGTCAAGTTCTTAAAGAGTGGCGCCTTTCGGCTGGGCCGTTGTGCTGGCTTGAGATGTAGTTAACCATCGGTTTATTTAATCGTCAATACCGATGGTTAATTTATTTTTCGTAAGAATGGAATATGCTTTGCGCATTGCTGTATGGATAAACAGTATTAAGGTGAGAAATGGCTAAGCACAGAAAACAAGACCAACAAGCCCTTGAGCCAATGAGTGGCGTAGAAAGATTGCGGCTGCGGGTGTCTTCGATGATCAATCACCCGGTAGCGCAGGTTCAGCGCTGGGTGAAGGTTCATCGTCTTGATACGGATGGAGACAGGGAGTGGAACGAGGTGCTAGGGGAGGTAGAAGACTCAGACGGTATCGCAATGGAGTTCGACGATGACGGGGCGGTCACGTTGAAATGGGAGGCTCTGACTGATGATAACTACATTGCTGAGGCCCATGAGGCGCCTGAGGTTGAGATCGAGGAACCCGCGCCTTTCTGATGTCTGAAGATTTTGCCGGGGCAGGGCGCTAGGCGCAAAAAAGCCCGCTGAGTGGCGGGCTTAGGATCATTCTAAACTAGGGGCTATCTCATGATGAAAATTAAGCTGTTCAGGATTGGCTTCGATGCTCGCAAGGGATCTGGCTAACAGTCCGACTGATTCAGCCCTTTTGTATATCTGTTTGTCATGGGTCCAGATTTCTTTTGCTCCCGAGGCAACAGAAATCGCAAGAATTTGTCGGTCATACTTAAGCTTGGCCATTGTTGAGTCAGGGTCAAGCTGCTTCATTTCCGCATTGCTGACCATCATGGCGCACTCCACGGCCGCTAGCTGATCGAATGAAGATATTTCAATGCACTTTACCCCATTAATTATATCAAGATGGGCCTGGTAGCTTTCGCGACGTATACCTATCAGATACTCGGCCAGAACAGGTGCAGGAAGAACCACAACGCCATTAATTGCCTCAATTCTCTCAACAAGTGCTTCGGCGCGCATAAAGGCGTTATCTACCGCCTTTCCAGATAGCGGGTCTCGAAGCTCTTTAGCATCTTCATTCTGCATAATCTGGACTAAGACATTTGTATCAATAACGATCTTCAAGCCTAACCCCTAGTTTCCAAGATATTGGAATGGGCGGTAGGAATATCGTTCCAGTCGACCCCTCCAGCGGCCTTAAGCCTGGCTATAGCTTCCTTGAAGCCGATATCTTCTAACTTGGAAAAGCTACTGATTCTTAGCTTCACTAATTTCCAAGCCCCGTCGCTTGATCTAACCCACTCGCCATCACCATGAAGGCGCACTTGCTTGAAAAGAAGCTGCCCAAGCCTCTCTGCCACCGCAATATCCGCCTCGCACAGTAAGCTTTCGTTGTCAGCCCCCTCGAGCCTAACCGGAATAGTATCGTCCTTACCCCCAACGCTATACAGGCGGCCTTGAACGCTTGATGGCTTAACTATTCGAAGGGGTGGAGATTCAATCTTTACCTTTGGAAATTGGAATATTGTAGCTCCGCCAGACCGTATCGACCCACCCGTTCCATCTGCAGCCATGTACTCAGAGAGGGTTTTATAGGCCGCCACTGCGGATTTTTTACCGAGCCCACCAGAGACCTCTCGTACTTGATTCATGACAATCGGGTAGGCCTTGTCCTCAATGTTAGACATCAGCTGAGCGGAACCCGTATCAACCCGATCAAAATGGACCGCCTCCTCGCTACCGTAAAACGCAGATAGTGCGCGCAGGTATCCTGCAAGCCGCTTCATTGAAAGTTGGCCTGGGCTTAGATCGTCAAGGTAAAGCGTTAACTCTTTCATACTGCGATTATAGCCATGCTCGGAAATCAATCACTATTAGCAATTTTCTATTTGTTTTCTTGTTGCCAGCCCGCAAGGCTTGCCTCATAAATTCAATCAATTTAACGGTTCGCGATCACCTACCATTTATCACCCTATTTCTGCACAGCCGCTCACACAAGGTGGGCGTTCCAGACCAGTAAGACGCGCGCTTGGATAAAGGTCATATCCTTGCGAATCTTCCGATCCTTGTGCATCGAGTTGTCCGAGATCATCTCAAAGTGATCTTCGTCAATGACCTGCAATCGCTTTATGTAAATGTGGTCTTCCCAAGAAAACAGGTAGATCCCGTCGCCGACAAACTCCCTCACGCTGATATCTACTATCAACGGGTCACGGTGCTTGATAGTGGGTTCCATCGACTGGCCCCAGCCCGTTACCATTTTCAGATGGAAATGTTCTTGGAAATCGACGCCTAGATCTCGAAGGTGTTGCGGGCTGACGCGTACGTCTTTAAATGTTTCAGGGAAGTCGTGCGCAATCTGACCTCCACCCATTGCTGCTCTAACATCGTAATGGGCAATCCAAACCTCATCACCAACAAGGCCTGGTCGTGAGAAATCAGCAGTTATCACATTGCTCGCGGTCACCTCAGTGGCCGTGTCCTCAACAACGTCAGCGATTTTCTGACGAGCGTCCTCAGAAAGATTTTGGCCATGTTTGGCAAGCATTAGCTTGACCAGGTCGGCCGACGACTTGCCGGTGCCTGAGCCGGTGCCGGTCCGAACATCGGAGGCCGAGGTTAATGCTCGTATCTCTTTAGCTAAGCGCTCGCTGAAAGCCTCCACTGGCTCTTGCAGCATCCGAGCAAGTACAGCCGCGAATTGAGCATTCAAGGGGTTAATCCCCTTGAAGTACAAGTTCACCGCAGCCGGCGTCATGTTCGCCTCGTCGGCGATTTTCTTCTGACTCAACTTCAGTTCGTTTTTCTTCGAAAGGAAGAGAGCGTGCGCCTTCTGGCATTCAGCCATGCGGTCTGGCGGCAGGATACGTTTTTTAGTCATCGGGAGAATGTATACCAACGGTTAAATATTAGAAGAAACCATCGGTATTGATTTAAAGTTAACAGATGGTTAATATCGGCCTCATCTACAGCCGAGGCTTGATCATGAACGAGACCCCTCTCGACAAGTTTGTTGCTGATAAAGGGCAGTCAGAAGCCGCACGGCTTTTGAATGTGACGGCCCCGGCAATTCACAAGGCGCTTTCAGCAAAGCGGGATATCCGCGTTCTGGAGCTTCCAGATGGAAGTTTCCAGGCTAAAGAGCAGCGCCCGTTTCCATCACAGAAGACTGCTGCTTAGCCGCCAGTGAAATCACTGCGCGGTCGAAACCCGCCTGCGCACCATTCGACTGGCTAGGCCTAAGCAGCAAACAGTTTTTATCAAGTCGTCCACCAAATCGAAGCTGATCATATAGCGGCATCACTTCAACAAAGGCGGCGATGTAGCAACGAAGGGCAAGTAGTTCGCCCTGTAGTGATTCAACGGTCGGTTGCATTGGGAAATCCCTCTCAATTGATCTGATGACCAAAGGATGCCCGGGCTCTATATCGGGCGCCACGCGAGAAGAAAAGAGGTTTTCGCAATGGAACAGTTCGAACGCACGCTTCATCAGGAAGTTAAAGCCGACGGCGGTACGTCATTAGCCAAGCGCATGGGTGTGAATGAAACCCGTCTTTTGGATTGCGCTAACCCGAACCGCGAAAACCACCGCATGAGCATTGAGCTGTTTGGCCAAGTTCTCGCCCACCTGCCTGAAGATGCCCGTCGCCGTGTTCTAGGCGCACTGCTGGAAGAGTTCGGTTATGGACTTGTGTCTCGGGCAGTAGCCCCGGAATGCTCGCCACTGCAAGCACTGGTCGATCTGGTGGCTGAGTCCGCAGACGTTACCCGCGCCGTACATGACGCCTTGGAGGACGGCCGCATTACCAGTACTGAGCACTTCAAGATTCGTCGCGAAATAGGTGACGTTCGCAACAGCCTGGATTCGCTGGAAGCCCTGATCAAAATTAAGGTCGCCTGAATTACAGGCACAAAAAAGCCCGGGGGCAACCGGGCTTCTTCAACAACATTTACCTATCGAGGTAAGGCGATTATGAACCAAGTAATGAAGATCGACAAGCAGGTCACAATGAGCAGTCGTGAGATTGCTGATATTTGCGAGAAGCTTCATCGCAATGTTGTGCGTGACATCCAACGGATGATCAAAGAGCTAAAATTAGATGTGCTCAGTTTTGAGCACATCTATCAGGACAGCCAAAACCGCTCTCAGACTGAATACCTTCTCCCGCGTGACCTCACTGAAACTTTACTGACTGGTTACAGCATCCCATTGCGTCACCGTGTCGTGACACGTTTACGCGAGCTTGAATCTGTGTCGCAACCGCGCTCAATGATCCCGCAAACACTGCCTGAGGCTCTGCGCCTTGCCGCTGACATGGCTGAGCAGAACTCGCACCTGCGCTTAGTTGTTGATGAACAGCAGCCAAAGGTCGAGGCGCTAGAGCGTATTGCTGTGGCCTGTGGGTCGATGTGCCTGACGGATGCCGCTAAGCAACTTGGTGTGCAGCGTATCCATCTTCTTAATTGGATGGCTGCTAATCGCTGGATCTACCGTCGCTCAGGTTCGGCACGCTGGATTGCATTTGATCCTCGTCTGCGGGCAGGGCTGCTCGAGCACAAGGTCACTGTGATTAGTCCAGGTGATGAGCTTGAAGAGCGTATTGCCTCACAGGTGCGTGTGACCGCAAAAGGCCTCTCTGTACTCGCTCAAAAGATGGGAGTGCGTAGCTAATGGCTGGTGACTGGATCAAATTCGAACTAACCACGCTTGATAAGCCGGAGGTTTGTCAAATTGCTGAGCTTGCTGATATCGACATTGACGCGGTAGTCGGAAAGCTAATGCGCGTCTGGGCATGGTTCGACCAACAGACCGAAGAAGGTAACGCTCCCAGCGTTAGTAAAAAGTTACTCAATCGGCTTGTTGGTGTTAGCGACTTTTGCGAGCACATGAAGTTTGTTGGTTGGATGGTAGAGGTTGACGGCGTTATCAGCCTTCCTCGGTTTGATCGTCATAACGGTAAAACCGCCAAGAACAGGCTGCTCACGGCTAAACGCGTTGCTAATCACAAGTCAGGTAACGCTAAAGGTAACGCTAAGAGCGTTAGTGATGCGTTACCTAAAGAAGATGTAGATGTAGATGTAGATTTAAAAGCCTCTCCAAAAGGCGCCGATGAAATTAACCCAAACGATCCGGTGGAAATGTCACTGGACTGGATGCCTTGCCCCAAGTTGCTGAAAGCTTATGCATTCAGGGCGGGGCTTAACCCTCTGCTATTCACCGCCGAGTCAATCGCGCCGTTTACCTGTCATTACAAGCCTCTGAGTCGCCTAGAAACCCAGGAGTCGTGGGTAAGTCTGCTGGTTAAGTGGTTCATCCGCGATAAGGCCTATCAAGCCAATAATGTCCATAAGCTGCCAGTCAAACAGTCCGCAGCGCTAGATTTTGATAAGACTGGCTGGCTTGGGGGTGAGGCATGAAGGCAGCAGTGGCTATCACCAAGAATATCGTTCGATCTGGCGTATCAGGTTGCCCTGAAATACCCCAGCACAAACCAAACGTTGAGAGCACAGTCGCGTCCCTGAGTCCTCAAGACCGTCTGGCCGTGGAAGTGTTGATCAACCGGCTCTTCCGAGAAATACGAGATGCACGCCCAGCTTGGCGCCAGGCATGGGGAACAAACGAAGCGTTAGCGTCTTCGAAAGTCACATGGTTACGGGCGTTCATCGAGGCTGGCATTAACGACTGGGATCGGCAGATCGAAGTGGGCCTGAAGGGCTTGCGAGCTGAGCCAAGCGACTTTGTGCCTAGCCCCGGCAAGTTCATCAACTGGTGCCGACCAACAGCAGAATCTCTCGGCTTGCAAAGTCCTGAGCGGGCTTACCAAGAGGCGTGCCGCAACGCTCACCCATCAACCAGAGCGGCAGCAAAATGGTCGCACCCGGTTACCTATCACGCAGCGATCGATGTAGGGCTTGATGTGCTGATGCAGCTCAGCGGGGTTGATACCTGGAAGCTTTTTGAACGCAGTTACTCGGTGATGATACAGCGAGCGGTGGATGGTCAGGCGCTCGGGGAGGGTACCTCCATAGGGATTGGGCACGACAGTCAAAAAACTGCGTTCGAGCTTTCTGAGGAACATAGCCTGCAGCACGCTCTGTTAGTGCGCGAAGCCCAAGGCATAAGCCTTTCTGGCCAACCAGCCCGCGCTGCGCTGTTGGCGAGCATGGGTATCAATCGTGTGGAGACCAGCAATGTCTGAAGCAATCAAATTCCGCGTTAAGCGCGACGCAGCGGGCAAAGTCATTCCGAGATGCTGGATTACCGACACCGGGTACACCGTGGCTGAGTGCCGTCTGCCCGAGTCTCGCTACACCATAACCCGCCCAGGCGGCTCACTGCCTTTTGCTTACACTGGTGAAAAGGATGATGTGCGCAAGCTGATCAGCGCTGACATCCAAGCCAGCCAAGGTCTACCAGTCGAGCCCGCAGCATGAGCAGATCCAGCGCGGGCATGCGCACCACAGGCGATGTGGTGCTGTGGTGGTTGGAGCGGGTTGAGCAGAACCGCGCCACCTCCGACAGTTACAAGCGCAGCGCCCGCTCAATGGTGCGTAAGAATATTGTGCCCGCCGTAGGGAAGGTATTGATCAGCAAGCTTGATCGTCGGGTTCTGGATGACAAGCTGGTGTGGCCGATGGTTCAGGATGGCAAGAAGGCTGGCACTCAGCAGAAGGCGTTTCAGGCTCTGCGCCAAGCCTTTTTGATGGCAGAGAAAACGGGGCGCATTCAGGTTAACCCTATGGCCTCGCTGACCTTCAAGAGCTTTCACCCTGGTGCGATCGGCAGTAAGCCTGCAAGCCTTTCTCGGGTTGACTTGCCGGCACTTGTACAGAAGCTGGCAACGAACTTTGACCGTGACCCGGTGAATGGATTGCTCCCGTTGATGATGCTCGCGCATGGCACCCGCATCGGCGAAACCCTTCTTGCGCAGTGGTCGCATATCTCGTTGGTTGAACGTGTATGGGTGCTACCTGAGCTTAATTGCAAGTCGCGCCGTCAGCATCTATTGCCACTCACACCTCAAGCGCTGGCGCTGTTGGCCAGGTATCGGCAGGCATTGCCAGATGCTCGGACACAGGCTGATTGGGTATTCCCGGTAAGGGGTGGCGCTCGGTTGGCAGCTACCTCAGCCAGTTCAATGTTCCGCACGGTGTCGGGCGGCAAATGGTCGAGCCATGACCTACGCAAGTTGATGCGCGATTGCTTGGCGGATCTTGGCGTCGACTACTTCATCGGTGAGCGGTTGATCAATCACAGCTTGGGCAAGGTCTCGGAAACATACCTGACGCGGGATGTGATGGATCGATGCCGGGAGGCACTAGAGCGCTGGCATGCCCGCCTTGATGAGTGCGGGTTTTCAATTGCAACCGGTCTAGATATGGCCGCTCCTGCATCTTCACAAAACACCGAAACGCTAGAGCCTTCGGGCGCTCTGGCCTTTTCCTGAATTTTCAATTGTAGAGGATGAAGAATGGCCGCAGCGATCAAGAAATGGGCACTTCCCAAGCCAGTGCGGCGCCCCTCGGCAGACTTCGAAGGCCGCGAGCAAACCGCCTTGATGCGTTGGTTGTTGGTGCGCCATCCAGAGGCTTTTGAGTTGACCTACCACGTACCCAATGGCGGGCGTCGGGACAAAGTGACCGGGGCAAAGCTGAAAGCCCAAGGTGTTAAAGCTGGCGTACCTGACCTGGTACTGGCCCAAGCCCGCGGGGGTTACTTCGGTCTGTACTTGGAGTTCAAGGCGACCCCTCCGAATGACGCGGCAGTCTCTAAAGAGCAAAAACAGTGGGTGCACACCCTGACAACTCAAGGTTATTGCGCCGTGGTGTGCAAGGGCATGAATGAAGCGATAAAGGAAATCACCTGCTACCTCAGCCAGCCCCTAACTGCTCAGCGGGTGGCCGGGTGAGCCAAGGCATGCGAAAGCTCGACCGGTGCGAGGTATGCGTGGGGAAGGGCGTTATCAAGGGGATATTTCACCGGATGGCTTGCGCCGGCTGCAATGGCTCAGGGTTGGTTGATCCGAGCACCCGGTTAGCTCTCGACTACCCAGAGTTGGTCGAACAGTTGCGGGTGAGGTTGGACCACGCAACCAAAGGGCTTGAGCGACTAAAGCGCGGAATTCGACCGGTAACCGGCGTCGAGGCTGATTACCAAGGTAAGAACAACAAACGTCACCCAGGTGGCGGCAACTACACAGGCGATTAAGGGGAAAGTCATGAAGCACTTAAGCGATACAGAGTGGTTGCTAGAGCAGTGGGGGCGGTGGCGCACGAGCGGGTCAGGTATACCTCGCTATATTTCGCCATCATTTGCGATCATGCGTGACCATATCGGCTCAACTGTTCCATCTGCCTGCATCAAGGATGAGATGGCCATGGAGGTGGATTCGATCTTGGCCATGCTGTGCAAGCGTTCCCCTCAGATGGGCGATGCAGTATGGCTTTACTTCGGCGCCAAGATGTCTGCAGTGAACGTTGGTCGCAAGCTGGGCTGTGGTGAGTCCAAAGCTCGCGAGCTCGTTAAAGCTGGCGTGGCGTGGGTTGATAGCCGTTTGGAGTTATTGCGCGAAGCCGCTTGACATCCTCGGGGATGAAGTGGCATTTTATGCCTATCTTGCGGTTTTACCGTTTGAAAAAGCCCCAGCATTCGTGCCGGGGTTTTTTTATGCCCACGATTTGTGCTGCTCAGGCCTCTACCGCCCGATAACTAAAGGGTGAGATATGCAAACTTGAGCGGCTACTAGACCCTCATCTGCTCCCCAGCAGAACCTTGGCGCCTTGTGCGCCTTTTTTATTTGCAGCGCGATGATCCTGCAGCGCAGGAGGCATATATGCACCTGTTGACTAGGAGTTCTAAACCGATGAGCCAAGCAGCCACAGACACGCTTGCTGAAGCGGCTAAAGCAGCCCCGGCTGTTGCTGTGGCTATTACTGGTGCCACCGGCGCAATCGATTGGTCGAACATCTCATACATGATGGTTGCTCTGTATACGTTGTTGCAGATCGGCTTGTTGATCCCTCGCTATTTTCGGGAGTGGCGCCGTATCAAACGTGGTGACATCGAGGGCGACAAGGCGTGAAACCCGCTGATAAAGCCAAACAATGGCATCGATTATGGTCGGTGCGGCTTGCGGTGTTGAGTGCGGTTTTATCTGCGTGTGAAGCGCTAGTGCCGTTATGGCAGCCACACATGCCAGCCGGAGTATTCGCTGGGTTGGCAACCATGGTTGGCATCGCTGCAGCTATTGCTCGAACAATTAAGCAAGAGACGCTGCCAAGCGACTGAGGTAAAGCATGTTCAAGGTTGAGGCGGATGGTCTAGCGGCTCAGCTTGCAGCGTTAACGGACCTTGAGAAAAAGCAACTGCCCTTTGCCACTGCACTGACGTTAACCCGGACCGCTGAGAAGGTTGAGCAGCGCTTAGTGGGGGAGATGCGAACAGTATTTGATCGGCCTACATCATGGACGCTCAATAGCCTAAGGGTATTCCCCGCTACCAAGCAGAAGCTGGTGGCGCGGGTATGGATGAAGAACGAGGCGGATAAGTCATCACCTGCAACCAAGTGGCTCTCGCCAGAGATATATGGCGGGCCGCGACAGGACAAGCGTTCTGAAGCAATGCTTAGGCAGCGCGGCATCTTGCCCGCTAACAAGTACATTGTGCCTGGTGCAGGGGCTCAGCTTGACCAGTTCGGCAACCTTAAGCGAGGACAGATCACCAAGGTGCTCTCGGGCATAGGTGGGTTCACACAGCAAGGTTATACAGCGAACGCTTCAGGCAGCAGAAGAAGCAGGGCCAAGGGTAATGCCAGGCGTTACTTCGTCATGTATGACTCACAGCGCCAACCGATAGGGATAGCTGAGCGCACAGGCCGTGGCCCCAACAGCCGCGCCAAGCTACGAATCATCATGGCTTTCGTTAGCAAGCCCAGCTACAGCAAGGCTTTCAACTTCTTTTCAATTGCTGAGCGTGAAGCAGAAGCGCAGCTGCCTGTGCAGTGGCGCTTGGCCTTGGCTCAGGCGCTGTCAACGGCGCGGCGATAGGCTTTATATATCGAAAAGGTACTCCTGAGGGGGTGCCCCAATGGGGGTAATTCGAGTCCCGACGTTTCACTTCATATGAATTTTTTCTAGGTGGGCCGCTTCCGGTTCCGCTCGAGGCAACTATGGCCACGCAAGTTGAAGTCGCCGCTCATATTGATTTGAGTGATCGGCAAGTGCGAAGCCTGGTTGCAGAAGGCGTCCTGCCTGCATCTAAGGGCGCTGGCGGTTTGAATATTGACGCCTGTCGATTGGCTTACATTCGATATTTACGGGGCATGAGCAGCGGCCAGGTTAAACCGGAAGTCCCCCCTGATATCGAAGGGGTTGATCCGCTGGCTGAGATGAAGCTGACCCAAGAAAGACTGCGGCTAACTTCAGCTCAGGCTGAAGGACAAGAACTCAAAAACGAAGTCACCAAGCGCAAGTCAGTACCAACCGACTTTGCGACTTTTGTGCTGTCGCGTTTGGCTGCTGAAATTGGATCGATTTTAGACACTTTGCCGCTAACCCTTAAACGCCGGCACCCTGATTTAGAGGTTCGGCATATTGAGACAGTGCAACGCGAACTGGCCAAAGCCCGCAACCGGTCGGCGACCTTGGATGACCGCCTAACTGGATTGTTGAATGAGTATCTCGACGCCGCAGATTGAGGAGCTTGGCAAAGCGATCAGTCTAGGCCTCATGCCGCTTATGCGGCCGGTACCGCAAACACCTGTTGAATGGGCTGATGAGAATTTCTATCTCTCAAGCGAATCCAGCTATCAAGAGGGCCGCTGGGAGACATTGCCGTTTCAAATTGCAATTCTCAATGCCATGGGCAATGACGAGATCCGCACAGTCAACGTGATCAAGTCTGCTCGGGTCGGTTACTCGAAGATGCTGATTGCAGCGTCGGCTTACCAGATCGAGCACAAGCGCAGAAATATCTTGCTGCTGCTGCCAACTGATGGTGCAGCACAAGGGTTCATGAAGTCTCAAGTTGAGACCATGATTCGTGATGTGCCAAGCGTATTCGCATTGGCGCCCTGGTATGGCAAGAAGCACCGGGATAACACGCTCGACACTAAACGGTTTAGCCATTCGAAGCAGCTTTGGTGCTTCGGTGGCGCTGCTGCCAAAAACTATCGTGAGAAGTCGGTCGATACCATCATTTATGACGAACTGGCAGCTTTCGAGCCAGACGTTGAGAAGGAAGGTTCGCCAACCTTCTTGGGTGATAAGCGTATTGAGGGTTCGACTTTCCCGAAGTCAATTCGCGGTAGCACGCCGAAGATTAAGGGCACATGCCAAATTGAGGCAGCTGCAAGCGAGTCGCCACACCTTTTAAAGCTGCATATACCTTGCCCGCATTGCGCCGGTTCGCAACACCTCAAGTGGGGTGGAAAGGACTGTGCATACGGGATCAAGTGGGACCCTGAGAGCCCAGCATCAGCTTGGTACGTGTGCGAGCACAATGGCTGCGTGATTCAGCAACATGAAATGCAAGACCAGCACGCAAAGGGCCGCTGGATATGCGAAAGAACAGGTATCTGGACTCAGGACGGTATTGATTACTTCGACTCAGAGGGGCAGGCGATACCAACACCTGAATCTCTGACGTTTCATATCTGGACTGCTTACAGCCCTTTCACAACATGGGGCCGCATAGTCCTGGACTTCTATAAGGCCAAGGGCGATATCAGCAAGCTCAAGACCTTCACCAACACAACCCTTGGTGAAACGTGGGAAGAAGATCAAGGCGAGAAGGTTGAATGGGAAACGCTCTACGGTCGCCGTGAAGTCTACCCGCAGGTTCCGCTAGCTGGATTGGTTCTTGTAGGCGGTATCGATACACAAGATGACAGGTACGAGGGCCGGGTTTGGGCGTTCGGCGCCGGCGAGGAAAGCTGGTTAGTTGACCGCTGGATATTAAACGGCGACCCGGCCAGCGACGAGTTGCGTCGCAAGGTTGGATTAAAACTGCATGAGCTATACGCGCGCGCAGACGGCACTCAGATGAAAGTCGAGCGCTGGTGTTGGGACTCTGGTGGTCACTACACAGACGAGGTATACGCAGAGAGTCGCAAGCACGGCGTGCAATGGGTAGTGCCCATTAAAGGTGCCAACATTTACGGTAAGCCAATTGCGAACTTCCCACGTACCCGAACCAAAGGCAGCAAGGTTTACCTGACTGAAGTCGGTACCGACAACGCCAAAGAGCTGATTTACAACCGGCTCAAGTTGCAGCCCCAACCCGGGGTTAGCGTACCTGGCTGTATTCATTTGCCGACAAACGATGAGATCTGCGGCGAAGACGAACTCAAGCAGCTAACCGCAGAAACCAAAAAGCTAAAAATTGAACGCGGTGCAAGGGTGTATCGCTGGGATGCAGGCGGGCGGCGCAACGAAGCACTGGACTGCTGCGTGTATGCCCTTGCCGCACTTCGCATCAGTCAGCAGCGTTTTGGTCTTGATTTAGATTTGCTTACCGCGCCGCGCTCGGTACCAAAAACAGAAACCGCCAACAAGCCAGATCAGCCGAAGCCAGCCGCTTCAGGTTGGCTGCAAATTGATCCTGGGAGTTCATGGATATGACCACAGCACAGCAAATGGTCGATAAATATATCGAGGCCGAGTTGGCTGTGCTTGACGGCCGCACTATCACTTTCGGCGGGCGTACTTTGAGCATGGCTGACCTTAAAGATATTCGTGAAGGCAGGCTCGAGTGGGAGCGCAGGGCAAGTGCCGCAGCAGGCTCCGCAGCAGGTCGCAACAAAGGCTACTCATTGGCGACATTCAATTGATGAATATCATCGACAAACTAATAGCACCGTTTGCGCCTGGCGCAGTGGCTCAGCGCTTGGCAGCTCGTCAGTTAATTCGTGCTTATGAGGCTGCGCGCCCCAGTCGCACGCATAAGGCCAAAGGTGAAGCCCATAGTGCTGACTTGGCTATCAGTCTTGCAGGGCGATCATTGCGCGAGCAAGCGCGCTGGCTGGATGAAAACCACGATTTGGTAACTGGACTCTTTGACCGGTTGGAGGAGCGGGTTGTTGGCGCACCGGGCATAGGTATTGAGCCATTGCCCTTAACGCTCGCGGGTGACGTTCATCTTGAGTTTGCTGCTCAGATAAAAGCCGAGTGGTCTGAATGGTCACTCAAACCCGAGTCATCCGGTGAACTGACGCGGCCCCAGGTAGAGCGTCAGATTTGCCGCACTTGGTTACGTGATGGCGAAGCTCTTGCGCAGAAACTGCGCGGTAACATTCCCAACTATAAACACCTCACGGCAGTGCCGTTTGCTCTGGAGATTCTTGAGCCAGATTATTTGCCGCTGGACTTCAACGACCAAAGCAAAGGCATCCTGCAGGGGATCGAGCGGGACAGTTGGCGCCGGGTTCGCCGATACCACCTGCACAAAGCACATCCCGGAAACATGCAGGGTTACTACCAAGATACTAAAGCGGTTGATGCAGATCGCATCATTCACATCGCCAACCGCAAACGAATTGGTCAGAACCGCGGTGTATCACTACTGCACTCGGTGCTGATCCGGTTGGCGGAAATTAAGGACTACGAAGAAAGCGAGCGTGTTGCCGCCCGCATCAGCGCGGCTCTTGCGATGTACATCAAGAAAGGGATTCCGGATAACTACAACGCCCCAACCAATGGCGAGAAAACCGCAGAACGTACGTTCCCAATCGCACCGGGCATGGTCATTGACACGCTTATGCCGGGTGAAGATATCGGGATGATTGAAAGCAATCGACCGAATCCATTTCTTGAAGGGTTTCGAAACGGTCAACTGAGAGCTGTTGCCGCTGGCACCCGGGGTGCTTACTCGACTGTTTCCCGCTCTTATGACGGCACGTATAGCGCGCAACGCCAAGAGCTTGTTGAAGCCCAGTTGGGTTACGACCTGCTTCAGCACGACTTTATTGATTACTGGTGTCGCCCGGTATACCGGGACTGGCTATCGATGGCCATCGCCTCGGGGCGGATTAAAGTGTCTGCTGATGTTGATCCGCGCACCGTATATGGAGCGGTTTATCAAGGCCCAGTGATGCCGTGGATTAACCCAGTACATGAAGCCAATTCATGGGAAACCCTGGTCAAGGCTGGCTTTGCCGATGAGGCGGAAGTTGTCCGGGCTCGTGGCCGCAACCCGCAGGAACTTAAAAAGTCTCGGGCGTCAGAGGTCAAGAAAAACACAGAGCTCGGGCTGATATTCAGCTCCGATGCCGCGCACTCCGTAAGTGGAAAAGATGAGCTTTCGGCAGTTGAAGCGGTGCAGAAAGCCTACCTCGGTGTAGGAAAGATGATTACCGAGGATGAACCTCGGGAAATGGTTAATCAGCACGGCGGAAACTTGAAGGTTCCGGGCCCTACGTTTGAAGAAAAACAGGTCAAGCCAAATGAAAAATGACAACAAGCGCTTAGCTGGAAAGCCAGTGGATATTCAGCGCGGCATAAGTGCCTACGCCACCCAAGACTCAATGCCCGCCGCAATCGCTTTATACGGTGTGATTGGTATTGATTTCCGTGCAAGAGACTTGGCTGCGGCGCTGGCGCAACACTCAAAAGCGAAAGAGCTGGATATCTATGTCCACTCAGCTGGGGGTAGCGTTGTTGAAGGCCTAGCCATGTACAACATTTTCCAGCGTTTCGAAGGCTTCAAACGATTTCATATCGACGGGATAGCCGCCTCAATGATGAGCGTCGTCATCTGTGCTGCAGATGAAGTAGTCATGCCTGATAACACTCAAGTAATGATCCATCTACCTCGCCTTGGTCCGAATGAGGGCGGGATGGTGGCAGATGACCTTCGTGATTTGGCAGATCACCTTGATGAGTATGGCGAAAGAATGCTCGACGCTTACGTTCGCCGCACGGGTCAGCCTCGAGATGTGATGCTCAAACTGACGCGAGAAGAGACATATTTAACTGCCATCGAGGCTCTTGAGCTTGGTTTCGCAGACACAGTAACCACTCCACTAGAGATGGTGGCTCAGATCAACCTCGACCAACCCCAGGAGCAATTGGCGATGGAAACAATTATCTCACCGGCCGCACCGGCCACTGCAATCGTAAAGGAGCCTATCGTGGCCACTAACCAAGATGCGCCGATCGTTGTGTCGGCAGTTGTACCAACTGAAGCAGAGGTAGTTGCTTCGGTACAGGCCAAAGAGCAATCTCGCCGCGTCGCGGTGACTGCGTCGTTCGGTGGTTTTGCTGCCGTCCATGCTGATTTGCTCAATGCTTGCCTGCTCGACATGAGCGTCACACCAGAGCAGGCCAAAGACAAACTGCTCGCTAAGCTGGGCGAGGGAACAACCGCTACTGCTACCAGTGCCCACGTTCATGTAGATAACGGTAATCTGGTTGGCGACTCTGTGCGCAACAGCATCGAGGCTCGTTTGGGTCTGGTTGCTGCTGAGTCAAGCAACCAGTTTATCGGCATGAGCCTTATGGAATTGGCCCGCGCATCCCTGTCTCATCGCTCCATCGGCATTGCTGGCATGGACCGTAATGGCATTGTCGGCCTGGCATTCACTCACAGCTCGAGTGATTTCGGTAACCTGCTGGCCGACGTTGCTCGCAAGTCCATGCTGAAAGGCCTTGAGGAAGCAGAAGAAAGCTTCCAGAAGTGGACAGCCAAAGGCACGCTTAGCGATTTCCGCGAAGCAAGCCGAGTTGATCTGTCCACTTTCCCAAGTCTGCGCGTTGTGCCTGAGGGTGCCGAGTACAAGTATGTGACGGTGGGTGATCGCGGCGAGAAGATCATGCTGGCTACCTACGGTGAGCTGTTCAGCATCACCCGTCAGGCAGTTATCAACGATGACCTTTCGGCCATGACGCGCGTTCCTCAATTGATGGGCCGAGCAGCCATTCGCACTGTTGGCGACCTGGTGTACGCGGTTCTGGGCAACAATCCAAAAATGTCGGACGGCAAGGCGCTGTTCCATGCTGACCACAATAACAAGTTGGCAGCAGCTGCGCTGTCTATCGCTCGCATTGACGAAGCGAAGAACAAAATGCGCACCCAGAAGGATGGCGCATCGGTTCTTAACATCCGTCCTGCGTACTTGCTAACTCCAGTAGCAATGGAGTCGACAGCCAAGGCCTTGCTAGCTGCTGAGTACGACCCAGCGCTTGTTGATGCAAAAGTTCCGAACCCTGTTCGCGGCATTGTTGAGGTCATCTCGGATGCTCGCCTTGATGAGCAAAGCGTCAACACCACTTATATGTCTGCCAGTCAGTCTATGTACGACACCATTGAGGTGGCTTACTTGGACGGCAACGACCAACCGTACCTTGAGCAGCAACAAGGCTTTACCGTCGATGGTGCTGCTTTCAAGGTTCGCATTGATGCAGGCGTTGCTCCGCTCAGCTGGCGCACCATGGTTCAGTTGCCAGGCGCTTAACAGCGTTTAAGCGTCACCCCCAAAGCCTCGCAAGTGCGGGGCTTTTATTTACCCTGATTTTGCCAACTGGAGATCCACTCTCATGGCTAATAATTTCGTTGAAGATGGTGATGTGCTCACCATGATCGCCCCTGCTGGCGGCGTTGTATCTGGTACGCCAGTTGCCATTGGCACCCTGGTGGTAGTTCCAATCACTGATGCGGCTGTCGGTGAGCAATTCGGCGGCAAAACCAATGGCGTCTGGAGTATTCCAGTTGCTGCTGGTCTTGCGGCCGGGGCGGCTGTTGGCATTCTCGACGGCGAAATTGTTGCCGCTGCCACCGCAGAAGCAATTGCCTGCGGTAAGTTGGTAACCGCTGAGACTGGCGGATTTGCCGACTGGATGCTCATTAACTAATGGACGGTCGGTTTGGGCGGTCGCTGTCACGCCTGCATGAAGTGTCAGCGACTCGCCTTTCCGATTCAGTTGGTAGTTACCAATGTGGTTCTAGCCTGCCAGTGATCGACATAGACCTAATGGTTGATCGTGGAGTTAACCTTGAAGGTGCTGACAGCATGTTCATGGCTAATACCGTGGCAATTTCATGGCCTGCCTCTGCTTTAGCCGACGTTGCTCGTGGTGGTGTTTTCACTGTTGGGCAGGAGCGATTCGCCGTCGAGAATACCGTTGCAGATGACGGCCATTACCTGACAGCTATTTGCACGGTGGCAAGATGAACTTAATCAGTGAGGGCCGTAAAGCCTTGGTCGAGCGCCTTGGCATTATCACGCCCGGTAATGGGTTCAACTCAGATGCTGGAACGCGAGTTAAATCAGGCTGGGTCAATGAAATCATCAAGGACGCTGATGCCGCATACCCACTTATCGTTGTTCAGCGCGCTAAGGGTCAAGCACCAAGCCCTGGGCCTAATGCGCTGAAGATATCACCTGGTTTTTACGTAGTAGGTGCGGTGAGCGTTGGCACAGACTACGAGGATGCTCTCGATGATCTTGAACTTGACCTTCTGCGCTGCCTGATTCCAGAAGAGAAGCGTTTCCCTAAGTGGTTGCCCCCTGGCGTCCTTGGTATCAAGTTCGGTGATCCAGAGCAGTTTCCTCCCGCTGAAGGGTTAAGCGCCGCGACAGTTCTGATCCCCGTATATCTACCAACAATTATTCAAGCCCAGTGAAACTCAACCGAACCCCGGCAACTGCTGGGGTTTTGCATTTTTAGGAGGCCATAATGGCTCGCACAGTAGAAACCGTAATCCTTGGCGGCATCGTCAAAATCCGTCCCGCCGGCACTGGCCTCCCGTTTCGTGATGCTGGTCTGGTGTCGACCTGCACACAAGCAACCGAAACGCAGGAAATCACACTGCAGAACACCCGGACGCCTGAGGGCGGCAACTTCGACAAAAAAACGCGCATTACCGCATTAACGCTGGCAATGAACTTTCGGGAGTTCAATACCGAAAACATTGCCGCCAACCTTTGGGCAAACATCAGTGATGTACCGAGTGAGGCTGTAGCTGAAGAAGAGCACCTGGCGCAGGTGGGTAAAACCATTGTGCTCGAAAAAATGCCGCTAAGCATCACCGAGGTAGTTGACTCGGAAACAGGCCTTGTCGAGTTCGTTGAAGATGACGACTACCGCATGACCGGCTCAGGTATTGAGGTGCTCGAAGGTAGTTCATTGGCTGACGCAATTGGCGCCGCAACTGATTACTCGGTAAAGGTCAGTTACACCTGTGCGGCCTTTGATGAGATCGAGGCGCTTACCAACTCGAGCGAAGAGTTTGAAATCATCTTGGAAGGTCAGAACGGTGCGGGTACTCAGCAGCGTATCAATCCGCGCTTCTGGCGTTGCAAGTTCGCGCCTGCTGAGTCTCTTGAGTGGCTGGGTACTGACGACTTCATGGGCATGACCGTCGCTGTTGAGGTTCTTGCAGATCCGACTCGCGGAGTCGGGAAGTCGGCTTATATGAAAATCCAGAAAGAAAAAGCCAGCGCATAACACCGCCGGCTTAAATCGGCTAAAGTCCCTCTCATTCAATGGGGAGGGATTTCAGATGCAGTGTCCAGCTTGCGAACACACAAATACGCCTGAAGCTTTTGGCGACCCGGCTAAGTGCCCAGCGTGTGGGGTCTATTACGCTAAAGCTCTGGCGAATAAAAACCGGAAGGAAAACCTTTCATCTTCTGAGCTTGGTGCTGATCCGGCCATTGGCCCAAAAAACGAAAAACCAAGTGCTTGGAACACGGTAACGGAGTCCGTCAAGGAAGGTCGCCAGCGGCGAGCAGCTGATGAGGCAGACGTCGCTCGCCGCAGAGATCCAGCCACAGCTCAGGCAGTGGTTATTGTCGATTTCAACATGAGCTTCTGGTCAATGGTCATGTTTATGGTTAAGTGGGCTATTGCTGCAATACCTGCAGCATTGATATTGCTTTTGTTATTTTGGGGTGCGGCGAGCATTTTGGGCTTGCTCGGCGGCGCTGGTCGTTAATCGTCATTTACAAACAAAACCCGCTTCGGCGGGTTTTTTATTTTCTGGAGAAACGAATGGATGATCTCGGTAAGAGCGCCATTGTAAAGGTCGCTGGTAAAGAGGTGGTATGCCGCGAGCTGGATGTTGCTGGGGTTCGCCGACTTCTTGAAACGGAGCGCCAAGCAGACTTGGTTCTCGATGCGCTTTTCGAAGAAATTAGGCTTGGTGATTTACCTGTGATGACCAGTCTGACTAAAGAAGAAATAGAGCACCTACTACCCAGTCAACTAGAGGCCGTAATCGATGGGTGCAAGAAGGCTAACCCTAATTTTTTCGGGTTGCTGGCCAGGCTGAACAAGGTTGTCAAAGCAGTAGCTTGAGTCAGCTTGATGGTGTGATTTGTAAATTGGTAGTTGTTGGGCACCGCGATGTACTTCGCTATCCGTGGTCTCTTTTTTTGCGTGCACTGAAGGGCTAGTTCATGACTGATGTAGAACTTCGAATCACCGCAGATCTTGATTCTGCTACCAAAGAGGTGGCGGGGTTTCGGAAAGAATACGCTGAGATGGTGCGCTCAGTTGAGAAGCCTTTACGTCAAGTTAATGCAACTAGGTCCCTTGAAAAAGATCTTGCCGCTACCGGCAAAAGTGTTCGTGATACCAAAAATCTCTTAAGTGAACTCCAGGCCGAACTGATCCGGACTGAGAACCCAAGCAAAAAGCTTACACAATCCTATCGTGATGCGACGAGCGAGCTTAATCGTTTAATCAGAACTGAGGCCCGTCAGGCTACAGAGCTGGATCGTATGCGCGCCAGTCTTACGGGCGCCGGAGTTGACACCACTAATCTGCTTCAAGAGCAGAGACGGCTGAATGATGAACTTAATAAAGGCCTATCTGCTGGCCGCAAGGATGCTGCAACTTTAAGCCTGCGGCAACGCGCCGCCGCATTAGCACAGGTAACGAGAGAGCAACGACTTGCAAATATTGAGGCGGCAAAAGCTGATCTTGGGGTTAGTCGTTACCGAGCACTTGAAGCCCAACTCTCGCGCACCCGCAGCCAGTTTCAACTTTTAAGGGTAAGTGGCGCTTTAACAAATAAGGAACTTGCAGTTGCCCAGCAAGTTTTGACCCGTCGTGTGAAGGAAACCCAGCAGGCCATGCGGGAGCTTGCCGGTGAGCAAGACCGCTTAGATTCAGGCGACTCAGGGTTGGGTAATATAGGTACGATAGGCGCTGCGTATGTCACGGTGCGCACTATCCAAAGCATTACTGAGCAGGCAGATGCCTATAACCTGATGAATGCGCGCCTTAAGCTAGCTACGGAATCAGAGTATGAATTCAACATTGCCCAAGCGGAACTTCAACGGATAGCCAAAGATACGAAGGCGCCCATTGAGTCATTGATCACGCTGTATACGCGTATCAGTCGGCCGTTGAAAGAGGCAGGTCGTTCTCAAGAGGACATCTTGAGCGTTACCGAGGCTGTGTCTAAATCATTCCGTATTTCTGGAGCCAGCGCAGAAGAGGCTCAAAACGGTGTCATTCAGTTTGCCCAGGCACTTGGCGCCGGCGCTTTGCGGGGCGACGAATTCAACAGTGTTGCTGAACAGGCCCCTCGGTTGATGCAAGCACTGGCTGACTCCATTGGCGTCCCGGTAGGGGCTCTAAAGGATATGGCTGCTCAAGGTGAACTAACGGCTAGCGTCGTTACGGATGCGCTTGTCAGCCAGCTGGAAACACTCAGGACCGAAGCTGAAACGCTGCCTGATACTGTTGGTGGAGCCTTGATCGCTTTGAGTGATCAGCTGACACGGGCAGTGGGTCAGACCGATATGAATCCGCTTATTGATGCAATTGATGAGCTGGCGGAAACTTTAAGCGACCCAGTTGTTATTGAGAACCTCGTTATTCTTGCTGGAGCGCTTGTAACGCTTGCCACTACCGCAACGGAGGGTGGCTCTCAAATCGTAGACTTTGGAAAGCGCTTAGCTTTCATTGCGGCCAACTCCCGCGGTCTAACCACAGAGCTGGACAAGGTTGACCAGCAAATTAAGGATCTTGATAGGAGCCTATCGGGAACAGGATTCAGCACGACGATTGACGGGCTTCTTTATAGTAAGGAAGAGCTTGAGGCCAAGCGTGCTGCCCTGGTTGCGTTTCGGCAGTCAATGATTGAGCAGCAGACAGGCATGTATCAGGAGCTTGAGTTTTTAGCTGATGTTGCTGCAGAAACGGCAAAGCAAGTTCGAACCGATGAGATAAAGAGCTATAGCCAGTACATAGGTGAGCTTAAAGAACTTCAAGGTAAACAGGTTGCAGATGTAAAGGCCAAATCAAAAGCCTTATTGTCAGAAGAAAAGAAAGCTCAGCAAGAGTTGGCGAAAGTCCGTGCGGATCGACTGAAGATCGAGCAGCGCTACCAAGAAGCCCTTGCTGGAATCGGAGGTGATGGCGAAGCATCCTATGGCGCTGCAAATGCGCTTAAGGTTTCTGCAAGGCAGGCATTAGCCAACGGTGATATCGCTACAGCCCAATCCCAAGCGCAAGCTGCGCTCAAGATGATTCAGGATCTAGCTCAGGCTGGCGAGAACACATACGGCTTTGAGGGCTTTATCAATGAACTGCAAGGCATTGAGTTAGCCGCAAACGACATTGAGCAAAGCAATGCTGAGCTAAAAATCAAGGGTATCAAAGAGCAAGTTGCCGCTCTTGCCGAGGACGCAAAGAAGCTCAAGGACATGCCTGTTAGCGTCAAAACCGATGAGGCCAGCATTGAGGCGGTGCGCTCACAGATACAGCAGCTAGCTGCTGATCTAGGAAACACTGAAATTGTTATTCCGGTTAGGGTTCAGCACCCTGACGGCCCAATAGTCAAAGACGTTGCTCCATATTCAGGCGATTACGTGGTGCCTAATTTGAGCCCTCCTGGCTTCGCTACAGGTGGTCTTTTGCGGGGGCCTGGCTCCGGCACTAGTGACAGCATTTTAATGTACGGTTCAAACGGTGAGTTTATGCAGCCTGAGGCTTCAGTCCGATATTACGGGCGTGACTTTATGGAGGCAGTCCGCAAGAGGATGCTCCCACGATATGCTCAAGGCGGATTAATTGGGCAGAGCTATACACCGAGCATTCCTGCCCTGAATCCAGCGCTTGGGTCACAGGCAGCAGGTCAGAGTGGCGACTGGGGTACATTGCTTGTAGATCTCGGTGGTGGCGCTCAGCCAGTCTTCATGCCTCGCGGGGTAGCATCCGAATTGCGCGAGGTCGCACGTAAGGTTGGTAAGACACGCCCAACTCGCCGATAACAAATGAATCACGGATGCCCGCCATAAGCGGGCTTTTTATTGCCTGGAGTTATTCAATGTCCAATCCAAGCCTGATGCTGGGAGGTGTGCCGTTCGTATTGGAAGCGGGCAGTTTTGACCAGTCCAGTAACGCTCTAGGTGGGTCGGGCGTAGTTCGTCTTAGTCTTGGTGAAGGCGTGAAAATGACGCATTGGTCGAAGGCATCCGGATCTATAAGCAGTAATGATGCGTGGATGCCTCCCGGCTTGGCAGGTCTTGATTACAGCGAGCCACTTGAGCTGCGACTCACAAAACCAATGTCTATTACCGGAACTGACCTAGAGGTTGCGCTGAAAGGGAATTCGCGACCTGATTCTGCTCCGTGGGTCTTGGCGCTTGTCAGCGGTGACTGGGTTCAAACAGACTCAACATATTCAGCTGGGGTCGTCACCATCACTCCCGTGGCTGGCGCATCGCTATATGCGACCTATTGGTTGCCAATGTATGAAGTATTCGCAAGTGAGCCGCCTGAATCTATGGGTGGTGGCGTTTATGGTTGGACTATTAACTGGGAAGAAGCCTAATGCAGCTCAATGCCTCACTGCTTAATAGCTTGGCGTTGAATGGCTTGCCTTCAAATTCTGAGCCGGTCGAGCCAGTTGTGCCCATCACAAGCGGTCGCGCGTTTCGCTGGGCTCTTGTGTTGATGGTCGATGGTGTGGATATGACTGCCCAGCTCACAGGCCAAGTAGCGATAGACAGGGAAGAGGGTGCAGCAGGCACTGCTAGCTTTACCCTGCACCTACCATCTGGGACGGTTAACCCTGACGCATGGCGCGGCAAGACCGTTTCTATCGACTACATCAGTACAAGTTCTGGTGTGACAACGTCTGTTCGCCGGTTTACTGGCCGCATTGCTGACCCTACGTACAGCCTTACTCTTCGTCTGCTTGACTGCCAATGCACAGACCAACTGCAGCAGCGGGTCGAGGCCTTAACTATTGATCAAGTCGACAGCTTAACCGGCGGTTACTGGTCAGAAGATGTTTATGAACCGGTCGAAGGGCGCTCGCGCTGGGATTATGCTCAGGAGCGCTTAGCAAGTCGGCCAGTCAGTCTTGAGTGTTCTGCATCTGGTGATCTGCGGGTAACCAGCTGGTTTGCATCGGCCCCTGCATTTGAGTTCGGCGCAGGTACTACTGTTTTTGATTCGCTCAGTGTTGACCTTGCTGACTTATCGAGCTTGGTAAACAAGATCGAGATTGAAGGGGAGTATCGATTTCCTAGGCTTCGCCAGCAGAATGACCCGCTCACTTGGATTATCCCAGGGGCTGTATCGGGTGGGTTCTGTAACTGGCGTATAGACAGCACAGAGTTACCAGATATTGAAATGATCACCAGCGCTACTGAGGGTGCTGGTTACGTGTTGATTAATCCTACCTGGGGTCGGTTGCCACCTGACAGTATCGATCCTTGCGGTACAGGTATCGCTTGGAACAACCAATATATTGACCTGCTGCTGAGTGCTGGCTGGACCGGCGCTAGGCGGTGGACGCAGAGCATCACTGAAAAATACATGCTTACCGTTGTTGCGGATCAAAGCGTTGAAGCCTCGGGGGAGCAAATTTCTCGTGAACGCGTTTCTATTGAGATTGAAAGTGAGCGCGCCGACTCATGGGAGTCAGACGAATACACCGATGGCGATAACGGTCATGAGGATATAAGAGATGAGCCCCGCCGTCAGAGTGCATTGACCTGCATGCTGACTCAGGCTCAGACACAGATTTATGAGGCTCACCGCACCACAACAGTGAGCTGGACCGACCCAACGAGCATGGTGATGGGTGTCGACTTGATCCACACCATAAACTTGGACGATCAGAAAACCAAAGCGCTCGGCAAGTGCGTCAGACTGGCTGATTCGTTCGACTTCGATAGTGGCATTGCCATGACCACTATCAGCATCGCAGTTATGCGTGGTGGCGGGACTGTTACTGACCCGCTCATAGTTCCAGCATTCTCAGTTGAGCCACAACCGGTACCAATACCACCATCGCCGTACCCTGGCGGTTTGCCTAACCAAATTGGCGGCAAAAGCGGTGTACCACCATACGATGAAGAGCTTGATGGTTTCAGCGGCAACTTCTCAGTGAGCGACACTGCAGACCCAGAGAAGTATCCCCGCCGGTTCTCGTTGACGGCACCAGAGATCGAGGCGGGGCGCCGTGATGAACTCGAGGTGCCAATTGCAGCGACCTACCGGGTGTCTGTTCCTAACGACTTGCTGGAGTTGAATTGATGGCATTAGGGGACTCACGCCGGGCCTCCGGTGCTGCAATGGAGCAGCAACGCCGCGCTATTGGTACTGGAAACGAAGCAGCGCGCCGTGCGATCGGTGCCGCGAATGAAGCCTCACGCCGTGGCACCGCACAAATTGTCGACGATCTTAACCGGCTTACAATTCCGGCTAAAGAGCCCCGGCGGTTACGTACGGTTGAGCCACGCGGATTACTGCCGGCCAAGCGTGGAACAGGGAACAACCCGCCAACCCCAATCAGGGCTGGCACTGGCGGCGGGATCGCTAGCCCGCTCACAGAGGTTGAAAGCTCCCGAATTTATTTCGAAGAGGTGAGCACCTTCTTCACCAATGATTACTTGTTGATGGTTGAGATACAGCCATTGCAGCAATTGAAGATGACCGACGCAGATGGTCAGGAAGTAGTTTTCAACTATAAGGTGCCGCCGACCAATGTTTGATAGCCCTTTTGATGACCAAGTGCCTGGGAAGTTAGCACTAGTTGGATTCCCATGGCACGGCCTTCTAACACTGCCGTCATCTACCGCCGAGAATACGGCAAAAATTGATCTGCCAAACGGCCAGCAAAAGATTTTGCCGAGGATATTTAGTACCCCCTCTGCGTCTGCATTTTCTTTGCCGGGCGATACGTTATTGTTCAAAGACCCGCGGGCAACTGAAACCGTGCGAACGCCTGAGCAGCAGGTGAAGGATGTGGCCGCTGGACGTGAGTGGGAGCCTGATATTGTTTATGGCCCATTCGGTCGTGTTTTGTATGGGCAGCAAGTTAGCGCCAGCTGGATACTTCATGGTGAAAGCTTCAACTATGCCGTATCGATGAACGCCCCCAGCAATATCTCTGTGAATAGGCTTGTCCTGAACCGATCGCCTGGTGAGATAGGATCAAGCAGTGTTGCACTGACTCAGGTCGGCAGCTATTCCAGCCCCTTATATGGCGGGAGTATTGCTTACGTGGTGCTTGATGCGACAAAGAAAGGCGACAAAGCATTGCTAGGGCTTTACCTGCGCCGCGAAGACTCAGCAGTTCCAAATCAGGCGCGCTTAATGCCATGTCGTATCCCAATGGTCGAACTATGGGAGGTGCGGCTACAAATTGTTGATGGTGAGGTGGTTGGTGAGTATGAGTGCATCAGAACGCCCGACGAAGTAATAGGCGAAATTGACTCCCCTGCATATCCCGACTCTGTGCTTCGCACCGCTGAATACTGGGTTGTGTGGACCAAGACAGGCACCTCGCCAGATATCTGGACGGGTGAAGGCTCTGAGACTGTAGAGGGCACACCCGTTGGGAGGTTCCAGAATGGACTAACTCGTTCGCCTTGGAGCTACCGCGAAAGCGGGCGGTTGGTGTCGGCCTATTACGATGACGAAGAGTTGGTTAAAGACATAAGGGTTTCCATTGCTGTTGATGACAGCCTTTCTTCCACGCTTACACCAACAACGTCATCAAGCCCCACTGTAGTCGAGGGCTCAAATCCACCAGGCGGTGGTGGAAATATACCAAAGTTGATTACTCCGGGTGAGCATACGCTTGATGTCAGCTATAGCCATGAGGCTAATTCGCTAGCCACATTAACGTTGCTCGATGATGGATTTGCAGTTTCCACCGTAACTATCGAATCGACAGGAACCCAGACTAGTTCGTACTCTGCAAGTTTGACGTATGAGTCCGGCTTGAATAACTCGGCTGACCCTGTAAGGGAAGAATCCCAGTCCAGCACTCTGAGCAATACCCACACAATTACCTGTGACGGTTCAGTGATTTATAGCGTTAGCGCAACCAGTAGTTCTATAGGCGGTGACGCGAAGTGCGGGATCTATGATCTTGTAGGCCGGGGGGTTAATCAGCCTTGGGTTACTTGGCGTACCTTCGGTGCAACTACAGATGACCAAGAGTTTGAGATTTTCCCTATCCGCTACAGCTCACAAATGCATGCCCTCGCCGCAGCAAAAATCAATACGCCAGATCCAGACCAGACGACCGTAGGTAATGTGGCTAGCAGGGGAGCAGTGGCCGCAGGTCAGATCACAACGACAGGTTTGATCGTTCACTTGTTCGGCTCAATGAATCCGCGCACCGGTCAAATCGCCCGCGATAGCTCAGACCCTATTTGCTGGACTTAGTCAAAAGCCAGCAGACACCATCAGAGGTAATCATGAACTTTGTTAATAATTGGAGCCAAGGGGTTACTCTTGCCGCCGGTGCGACCTCGCTTAGCCTGAGTTTGCCGGATGGGGCTTACCGCCTGACACTTGCAGATGATCCCGGTGCCGCCACTCGATGGGAGATTGTCGACGCCCTGGTAAGTGGTGGTGTGGCTGAGTTGACGCGCGCCGTCGAAGGAACCGTTGATCAGGCCTGGCCGTCTGGCAGTGTTATGTATTGCAGCATTACAGCGGGTGTTCTTTCAGGAATGCAGCGGGCTACGGCCCATGTGTACATATATGAGGCTGGAACGTCTCAGGTCGATGCCACCACCACCGCTATATTGGAAGTTGATTGCTACGAAGACATTACGATTGAGATACCCACGCCCAGCGATGACAAGGTTTATGCGTTTGATTTCTCATTTACTGGTAATGGCTCCTCGCAAACCCTAACGATCACAGCGACTGGTAATGAATATGCAACTGCCAAGCTGAACGGCTTCGACGGTTCTAAAGTGGGCGGGTCTTACACGACTGATATAAGCGTGGAAATCAGTGGCCTTAACGGAACTATCGCCGGTAGAGCCCTAGTCACCTATGACTTTGTTTTACTCAACATTGCCACGCAGTGGCAACCGCTGATCTAACCCCAAAACTAAATACTCGGAGTAGCCAGCCATGCAGCCGGCCCGCATCCCCTTGCTTATTATTCAGGGCTCAACACTGCGCGATACGTTGCGGGTGATGCAGCCAAAGCTTGTATACCGACCTATCACGGCAATTAGCGCAACTGCCCCGGTGCAATTGACCTGTGACCACGGGCTGACTTCAGACTGGCTTGCTTGGATTCAAGACGTGCGCCAGATGCCAGAACTTAACCGGACGCCGCGCCGAGAGCACCCGCACCGCGTTGAGTTCGTCGACGAAAGTACGCTTGAGATTAACGCCATTTCATCCGCAGGACGCGCCCCTGAAGGTGGCCAGCTTATTTATCAGCCGCCCGTTGATCTAACTGGTGCGGTGGCCCGCATGCAAATACGCGCAGAACCTCAGGCCACAGTTCTAATTGAGCTAACCACTGAAAATGACGGGCTGGCCATCACTGGCCCTGGAACAATTGAGCGCCAAATATCAGCAGCGGATACAGCAGCGATCACTTGGACGAATGCTTTATATGACCTTGAGGTCGAATATGCAGATGGCACTGTTCAACGTTACTTCGAGGGGCCTGTCACGGTAAGCCCTGAGGTTACCCGATGAGCGATCAGGGAGAGGCATGGGCTGTCTCAGTTGAGCCGGCTCCGGCACCGATCCTGATTGAACACATTAATGAATACGCTGTAACGCTTGGGCCTGACTCTGAGCCAGTAGTGGTCACTGTTGGTGAGCAGGGGCCACCAGGCAAAGCGGGGCAACCCGGCCCCGCCGGCGGCTCAGCCCTCCAACGCCAAGCAGGCGAAACACTCAGCGCCTTGCTTGTTGTGTACGAGCAAGACGATCAGGTGTTCCGGCTGGACTACCGCGATGGGGAGAACATTGACCAGATGCTGGGTATCACGCTCAGCGCTGCAGATATCGGCGCTGACCTTAATGTTCAGCGCTCAGGCCCGCTTGATGACGCTGGCTGGAACTGGGCGCTTGGCCGCGTATGGCTTGGTGCAAATGGCTCACTCACTCAAACCCCTGCATTAGATGGCTATGACGTGCTGATTGGCTCGGCAGTGTCAGCAACTCGAATCATCCTCAACCTTCAAGATCCAATAGAACTGGAGTAATCAAAATGGCACAAGGTTTCCTTGCCCGCGTTGCGGGTCGTACACGGCAGATCATTGCCACGGTTATCTCTGCTGGTGCTGGTAGCGCCGGGGATATTGTTGCGCTTGATGATGCCGGTAAGCTGGACGTTTCAGTTTTGCCGCTGGGCATTGGCGCTAACGTAGTCAACGCCGTGGCATCAGAAGCCATCGGCGCGGGCAAGTTCGTGGAGCTGTGGAGTGACGCCGGCACGTTGAAAATGCGCCTGGCGGATAACAGCAACAATCGGCCTGCATGGGGTTACGTCAAAGCCGCTGTAGCCTCGGCCGCATCCGGTACCGCCTACCGCCTGAACACGGTGAACGCCAACCTTAGCGGTCTGACTCCAGGCGGTGACTACTGGCTGGGCACCGCTGGCGGGGTAATCGACGCTGCGCTCGATCCTGAAACCGATATCGGCAAGATGGACCAGTACCTGGGCAAGGCGCTTTCTGCCACTGAGGTGGTCACCGCTGAATTTGAGCCGGTGTATCTCTAATGGCTGTGAGGCGTCCGCTTACTCGGGTCAGCGGCAAGCTCAAGCAGTTGCCGGATGGGGATGTTCTGTCGGGGATTCCGGCGTACATCCCGGTCACCCAGTACGGCGGCGCACTGCTCAAGGTAACCATCAACTCGTCAACTATGACGGTTCCAATTGGGCTGTACGGAGGCGGTTCGCTGAGCGTTCCGGTGGCTATCAGTGGTTAGTAAACGATTTTTAGTGGTTGATGATTTAGGCGCTGGCGCGGGCGGCATGCGCGAGGCGGGGGATGGTGAGGGGGCTTCGCTGATCGGCTCGCCTTACTGCACTTATGGCGGCACGGCCAATGCACTGACGCTGACGGTTAATGACCAGCTCGGCAAGCCATCGGCCTATGTGGCTGGCGCTCAGTATCGGTTCAGGGCAACCGCTGCAAATACCGGCGCCGCAACGGTGAACGTCGAAGGGCTAGGAGCTACGCCGCTTGTTACTGTGACTGGAGTAGCGCTACCTGCAGGTTATATCCGTACTGATGTGGATACGGTCATTACGTATGACGCAGTAGGGGGTAGGTTTGTAACTGGGAGGGAGTTGGAGCGGGGGAGCAATGCTAACGGGGATTTTGAGCGCTTCGCTGATGGGAGGCTAGTGTGCAGGTTTGCTGATACCGTTGCCAGGCCCGTAAATAATCCGTTTGCCGGGCTATTTGCGTCCTCGGCTACTTTTTTTAATTTCCCCGCTTCTTTTATCTCTGTGCCGATAACGCTGCTGGCCCCGTCGATAGGGGCGTATTTCGGCTGGGGGGGCATTGAAGGTAACACTTCTTACACCAGTAGAACTCCAACTCTGCGGGCACTGGCCCCAAGTAGCTCTGCAATAGGTTATTTGGATTACACCGCTCATGGCTATTGGTACTAAACCCATGAAAATTTCACTTTCCCCAGTTTCAACCGCTTTCCCCCTTGAGTTCAGCGCCTCGCTTGTTGGCGACGTGCTAGCAATCAATGGTGAGCCCTTTGATTTTAGCGACTTGCCCGAGGGTGCGACGCTTCCAGTGGAGGCTATCGGCTCGGAGCACTTCGCAGGCCCGGTTAGTCGTATTGAGGGTGAGCTGCAAATAACTCTGCGATTCCCAATAGGGCCAGACGCCTCGGAGGCTGCACGGTTCCCTAAACCGATAGCCGTCACCATCGATGGCCCGGTGGAGCTACCAACATGATTGACTGGTCGAAAGTCGTTACCGCTGAGAGCCGCGCCGCTGAAGAGGCCAAGCACCTTGCTGCTACAGAGCGCCAATGGAGAGACGCCGAGCTTGTGCGTGCAGACAATGAAATCCGCAAAGCTGAGGACGGGCTACTTGGGATTGACCCGGTAGCTTGGCGGGCCTACCGCATTGACTTGCGAAACTATCCCGAGCGCGAAGGCTTCCCGACTCACTGCCCGCGCCCTAACGCCCCAATTAACCTGAACTAATCAAGCAGACCTCACCAACACCGCTCAACCCTGAGTCGGTGCGCTTCCTGCTGCCAGCGATTTAATAATCTGGAGTAACCAATGCCAAGAATAACTACCGTCGAAGCCGGCGGCGCGAACGTGTGCGCGTTTCTCGACATGCTGGCTTGGTCGGAAGGTACGTCAACCAGCCGGTACACCAAAGATGATGGGTACGACGTAATTGTTGGCGGCATTGATAGCCCTAACCGTATGACCAGCTATGCAGACCATCCAGGCGTGTTGGTAACCGTCAACAAGAAAGGTCTCAAGTCCACCGCGGCTGGCCGGTACCAGTTACTAAAGCGCTACTGGAAGCATTACCGCATGGAGCTTGGGCTGATGCAGTTCAGCCCGGTCAGCCAGGACAAGGTTGCCTTGCAGCAGATCCGCGAGCAACGCGCTTTGGAGGACATTAAAGCCGGCCGCATTGAGGTGGCTATCAGCAAGTGCCGCAATATCTGGGCGAGTTTGCCAGGCGCAGGATATGGACAACGCGAGCATGACCTTGATGATTTGATTGCTCATTACATTGCGGCGGGTGGGGTGGTTGAATGATCGGCCTCACGGTTCAACGCCTTATCGCCTATGCCGTGATCGCCCTTGCACTGGCTGGTGCTGGTGCCTGGCTGTCATGGGCGATCACCGATAACAGCTGGCAGGCCAAACACAGTGAATACGTCGCCAAGGAAGAGAGGTCAGCTAAAGCAGCCAGCGACCAAGCCCGCAGTGAAGAACAGCGCCGCCAGACGGCAATAGAGGGGATTCGCAAAGATGGCCAGAAAGTACAGGCTGAGCTTACTGCTGATATCAATGATTACGCTGCTACAAATAAGCGGCTGCGCGCAGAAAACGATCGAGTCCTCAGCGTCGTGGCCAAATATTCCGGAACTCCCGCAGGAGGCAAGACAGCCGAGTCTGCCGTTGTGGTGCTCGGGGAATTGTTTAAAAGCGCTAACGAAAGAGCAGGAGAGCTGGCTGGAGCGCTTAAAGCCTCTCGGGGTGCAGGATTGATCTGTGAAAGGTCATACGATTCAGTTAAGGGGAGTTGATGGCCTATTCGGACCGAATCCCGTTATCTGGAATTCGTGACAGAAAATCCCGTTATGGCTAATTTGCTGTTTTGTCAACCAAGGTTTGGAGCTATTTGACTGATCTGTCAACCTGCGCAAAATCGCAAGTTGGATGCTCAGCGCAAAGGGAAGGGGAGTTGATGCCCAGAACGGGCGAGAAGAAAAGCAAAAGCCCGGATGAGTGGCCGGGCTAATCGACAAGTGCGTAAAAAGTTTTCTTGGATACTTTGGCCTGAAGGCACATGTACATGATTAGATCACGACAAAAGGGTGCCTTTGGTTTATCCACCGTCACTTTTCTAAATGGGTCTTCAGCAACCCACTGTTCGTGACTGCCTTCTTGGTTTCGAAAGGTGAAACCAAGCTTTTTCAAAACCCCGGTGACTTCTCTATATGTTAGAGGGCGGTGTCTCCCAAACCCCATCTGCGATCCTTAGCAAACGTATTGCAGAGTAGGCTCGTTGAAAGATCGAAGCTTAGGTCTTTTGGCGCCTGGCTTTAAAATCGAATACGCCAACGCTTTTGCGCTATAGCGGAGACGAACAGCCAGTGGAGCTTTACGGCTAAGCAGTTCTGCTGCGTGAGCCTTATCTACAGTCAAAGCCTCTACAACATAGGATTTGATCTGAGATTCCAGCTTGCCTTTGGCTTCTTCAAAGCTCTCGCCTTGAGCGGCCAAGGTGAACTGCGGACATGCGGCAATCCACAAACCATTCTTTTTCTCCGCATAGCAACGAAGAACAAATGGGTTATTAGACATAGCAAAAATCCTCTGATGGAACGAACACCCGGCTTGCCTGCGAAGATCATGCCGGAAAGCGATTATCGTCGCGGCCGGGCTTATGTCAACATAATTTACGCGCCACAAAACGTAACATCAGAATTCGTGGCGCTTCCATAACAATACTAGGACATTTCCACCTGTATTGTGTTCCCTGTCAAAAATACCGCTGAACATTTTCTGTAAACCGCCCTTAACCGATCTATCGGCCGGGCGCGCTATTTATTAAGGGTAATTGTATAGCTCAAAAAATCGTTCATCACAGACGCACGGATATTGAGGCAAGGGAATTGCCGATATACTGTATGCAAGTACAGTATATGAGTGAGCGAAATGGATTCCAACATATTAGAACTGCCGCCGATGTCTCTTGATGAGGCCTTAAACATACGCGGCCCGCACACCTATTTTGTCAGGTGCGGCGGTGACAGCATGCAGGGTGCCGGAATCTTTGAAGGCGATCTAATGATTGTCGATAAAGCCCGGGATGCAGTGATGGGCGATATCGTCATTGCGTCTGTGAATGGCGCGGCCACAGTAAAGCGCTTAGGCCAGAACTGTGGCATGCCCGTGCTTCTACCGGAAAACCCGAAGTACGCGCCTAGATACATCATCGAAGGTGATGATCTTGAAATTTGGGGAGTGGTGACTAGCAGAGTGCACAGCTTTGATTGATCAAATTCAAGCCGGTTAACTGGAAAACGGCAGTTAAAACCTTTCCAATACTACCCAGTCTTTAAGCGTATTTACTGGGCTCTACGACGTCTATCTGCTGATAGAGTTTTGGAAGAACTTATGCCAACGCCAGTGAATACGGGCCTCTAAGACGCATTTTTATAGTAATGCTGCATCATGGGGGTGTGGGCGGAGAGGTCGCTTTGGCTCATCGTTTTAACTGTCCGGCTGAATCACAAAAGCGCCTAGTGTACGGTATCCACCTACTTGGCTTTAACCCCGGAGTGAAGATGCAAGCAAATCAATCTGACATAACCGGTTTGGCAGCAGATTTGGGTCGCAAACTGACTGAGTTGCATGCGCTGGTCAGTACCGCTGAGTCCTGTACCGGCGGCGGTATTGCCGAAGCAATTACGCGCATCCCCGGAAGCTCGGCGTGGTTTGAGGCGGGGTACGTGACCTATTCCAATGCCCAGAAAACCAAGCAACTGGGGGTTGGTCCTGAGCTATTTGTGCTTCTAGGCGCGGTAAGTCGTGAAGTGGTCGAGGCCATGGTGCGTGGTGCTCAGGCGCAAAGTGGTGCGCGCTACGCTGTCGCCGTCAGTGGTGTGGCCGGGCCTGACGGTGGCTCCAAAGAGAAGCCTGTTGGCACTGTTTGGTTGGCCTGGGGCGATTCAGAACAGGTGTATAGCGTGCGCAAACAGTTCGACGGCGATCGTCAAAGTGTCCGCCGACAAACGGTTATAGCCGCTCTAGAGGGGTTGATGCGCCTCACCGAAAAAGAAAATCCAACTCTGGGGTAGGCGGATGGCCAAGCCTATGGAATAATACTGGCTACTTATACAGTTGTTGGCGGCCGTCAGGCCCTCTTGATCACGTGAGGACTTCAATGGACGAGAATAAGAAGCGCGCTTTGGCTGCTGCCCTAGGCCAGATTGAAAAGCAATTTGGTAAAGGCGCGGTTATGCGCATGGGCGATCACGATCGTCAGGCTATTCCGGCGATCTCTACCGGGTCTTTGGGCTTGGATATTGCGCTGGGCATTGGCGGTTTGCCAAAAGGCCGTATCGTCGAAATTTACGGCCCGGAATCCTCGGGTAAAACCACACTGACTTTGTCGGTAATCGCTGAAGCACAAAAGCTTGGCGCTACCTGTGCATTCGTCGATGCTGAGCACGCGCTTGATCCTGAATATGCAGGCAAGCTCGGCGTTAACGTTGACGACCTGCTGGTTTCGCAGCCAGACACAGGCGAGCAAGCCTTGGAAATCACCGATATGTTGGTGCGTTCAAACGCAATCGACGTCATCGTGGTCGACTCCGTAGCAGCGCTGGTGCCAAAAGCTGAAATCGAAGGCGAGATGGGCGACATGCACGTCGGCCTGCAAGCTCGTTTGATGTCGCAAGCGTTGCGTAAAATTACCGGCAACATCAAGAACGCCAATTGCTTGGTGATCTTCATTAACCAGATCCGTATGAAAATCGGTGTGATGTTCGGCAGCCCTGAAACCACTACCGGTGGTAACGCGCTGAAGTTCTATGCCTCGGTACGTCTGGATATTCGCCGCACTGGCGCGGTTAAAGAAGGCGATGAAGTTGTCGGCAGTGAAACCCGCGTAAAAGTGGTGAAAAACAAAGTCGCACCGCCATTCCGTCAGGCTGAATTCCAGATTCTGTACGGTAAGGGTATCTACCGTAATGGCGAGATCATCGACCTTGGCGTGCTGCACGGCTTCCTGGAGAAATCGGGTGCTTGGTACAGCTACCAAGGCAGCAAGATCGGTCAGGGTAAGGCGAACTCAGCCAAGTACCTGGAAGACAATCCAGAAGTTGCCCGCACTGTTGAAGGCTTGATTCGTGAAAAGCTGTTGGTTCCAGCAACCCCAGCCAAAGCGGGAGCTGAAGCGCCGGTTGATGCTGAAGTTGACGCATAAGGCTTGAGCGCCATACTCGACAATCCCACGGCCGTAAGGCGAGCAGCGATGGATTTGCTAGCTCGCCGCGAACATGGGCGTGTTGAGTTAGTACGCAAGTTGCGCCAGCGCGGCGCAACGGATGACTTGATTGACCCAGCCCTCGACCGCTTGACGGAAGAGGGCTTGTTGTCTGAAGCGCGCTACCTAGAAAGTTTTATCCGCTACCGTGCCCGCTTGGGTTACGGGCCTGTACGCATACGTGAAGAGCTAACTCAGCGCGGCTTAGTGCGCGCCGAAATTGAGCAGGCACTGGCCGAGAGTGGTATTGACTGGTCAGAGCAGCTTACCGAAGTCTGGCAGCGCAAATATGCCGGGCAGTTGCCACAAGACATGCGTGAACGTGCCAAGCAAGGCCGTTTCTTAAGCTATCGCGGTTATCCCATGGAGCTGGTCAGTAAACTGCTGAGCGGCAAGCTCAACGACTGACAGGGCCTTGCCAGTTGTCACGCAGATTGATCAGGTTGAGTAGTTCACGCAAACGACCATGGTGACGCCCGGTAAAGGTGAATACTAGCTGTGTTAGGTGTGCAAACTCTGGTTCGTTGAACTTTGCGGCACCTGGCTCATATTGCTCGAAACCATCGTCGAGGCAGAGATCACTGAACTCGCGGCCTAGGGTTGCCAGCGCAGCATCATTGAGTGAATGGTTCAGGCGAATGATAAAGCGTTGTTTGAACCAGCGGCTGGAATGGTAGTTGGCATAAAACTGAGCGATTTCTGTTGTGGCAGCTTCAACGCTATTTACTAAGCGCATCAGGCTCATATCACTGGGCAAGATGTAGCCGTTGTCGCGCAGTTCATTTTCAATGAATTGCACGGCATGCTGCCAATAGGTACCGCCTGGTTCGTCAAGCAGGACTACAGGCACCAGCGGGCTTTTGCCCGTTTGGATTAATGTCAGGACTTCAAGGGCTTCATCCAGCGTTCCAAAGCCACCGGGACACAGGACAAGCGCGTCAGCCTCTTTGATAAAAAACAGTTTACGCAGGAAAAAAAAGTGGAAGGTGAGCAGGTGTTCAGAGTCCTTCATTGTGACATTGGCACTTTGCTCAAAGGGCAGGGTGATATTGAAGCCCAGACTATTATCGAGTCCGGCACCTTCGTGTGCAGCTGCCATGATGCCGCCACCTGCGCCGGTGACAACCATCATGTTGTGCCCAGCTAGCTGGGCCCCGAGTTCGCGCCCCAATTGGTAGACGGGGTGATCAACCGGTGTGCGAGCGGAGCCGAATACAGTGACTTTGCGCCGCCCTTTGAACTGCTCAAGCACACTGAACGCACGCTCCATCTCGCGCAGTGTCTGCAGCATGATTTTCGCGTCCCAGCGATTACGATCTGCTTGGCCCATGCGAATAACAGTGACGAGCATTTCCCGGTACAGCTCACGATTAAGGCTGTTGGCCGGGGCGATTAACTCGGTTAACTCATCCACCTTGGCACGCAGGTCAATGCCGCTGGTTTGGAAATGCCGGGCGAGGTAGTCATCCGGTTGAAAAGGCATGAAGGGCCTCCTTAGCAGCATAACGTCGATGTTGCCGTGCCGTTGCAAGCCGATAGGCAGGAGAGGTCGTGGGCATATGCAATCACATGCCCTTCAAAGGCTTATTGGCCGCAGTCGCCTTTGTCGAAGGTCTCGCGGACAACAGGTCTATTGGTTTTGTACTCGGTGAATTCATAGCGCAGCTCGGCGCCCTCACTGAGTAATTTATGGAACCCGCCGTTGTTACACACGCTCTTGCCCAGTTGGGCGCGTACTGCATCAAGGTTATTGCGCATTTGCGCGGCGTGGCGTGGCTGAACGCTAAGGTGATTGATTAGCGTGTGACCTTCCACGGTGTAGCCTTGGTCAAGAATGTCCGCGTTAATGGCACGGGGTGTGCCAACGCTGCTTTCTTGAGCAACGCTTTGCAGCATCTTGGTCAGCTCATAGTCTTTCAGCGAGGAAGCATGGGCAGCAAAGGGCAGGCTCAGGGCCAGAGTTAAAGCAGTTAGGCGTAACATCCAAGTCTCCACAGTCATTTCAATCCTTCGACAGGTAGGCACCTGTAGAGGTTCAGCTAATGCTCATGATAACGCTCAAGTGTTGAGTCGGCAGCAAAATTAGCCCATTAGGCAAATTTGCCAGCAGTTGTAAGTCGCTTATATCGGTCAGTTAAGCCAGATTCGCTGAGCTTTGTTAGACTGCGCGCCAATTAATCCAGGATTGAATATGCACAGCTTTTCTGACTGCGGGCAGCGCTTATGAGCCATGCCGTAGCGCGTTTGCGCGATGTGCGTTTAGCCCGTAGTGAAAAACCCTTTTTGGCTCGTGGCTCCAAGGCATTGCGCTGTGATCACTGCCGTATTGCCCAGACTCACTGTCTGTGTGCGTGGCGTCCGCGCATTGAGGCGCAAGCCGCTATGTGCCTGATAATGCATGACGTTGAGGTGCTGAAGCCAAGCAATACCGGTTGGCTGATTGCCGATGTAGTCGCCGATACCAGCGCCTTTGGTTGGCTGCGCACCGAGGTTGACCCTGCATTAATTGCATTGCTCACGGATCCGCAGTGGCAGCCTTATCTCGTCTTTCCCGGTGAATATGTTGCGCCTGAGCGGGTGGTCAGCGAGGTCAAGGTCGCGTCAGGCAAGCGGCCGTTGTTTGTGTTGTTAGATGCAACCTGGACTGAAGCGCGGAAAATGTTTCGCAAAAGCCCGTACCTAGATAGCTTGCCGGTATTGAGTCTTGAGCCCGAACGCTTGTCACGTTATCACCTGCGCCGTTCGACCCGTAATGAGCAGTTGTGTACCGCCGAAGTAGCGGCGTTATGCCTTGAGCTGGCAGGTGATCAGCGCGCCGCGGATGGCCTTAATGCCTATTTTGATGTGTTCAGTCAGCACTATTTAGCCGCCAAGGCACCGCGCGCAGTTGATTTGGGTGACCCCGTACATCGCCGATTACGACCGTTTTTGGAGTAGGCAAGGCTAGCCGTTAACCTGCTGAGTAACGGCTAGCCTTGCTTCGCTATACAGAACTTGCCACGCCAACTACCGGTTTTTTGGGCCAGAGTTGTGCCAAGAGCATGCCACCAAACATCAAGGCACAGCCGATGTAACCTCGCAGCTCAAGGGTTTCACTGAGCAAGATTGCACCGAAAATGGCCGCAAATACGGCTTCAAGGGAAAGAATAATCGCGGCGTGAGAGGCGATCGCGTGCTTTTGGGCGACCACCTGAAGGGTGAAGCCAATGGCGACACCAAATATACCGCCGTAAATAATCGCCGGAGCGGCAGCGATAATCGAGTCCAGCGCAAAGGGTTCGAATATCAGCGCCAGCACCATGCTGATCACCGCGCAGGTAACGAATTGGATCACGGCTAGACGAAGTGGGTCGTGGCGGGTCGCAAAAAAGCCGACCAGCAACACATGAATCCCCCAGACAAAGGCACCGGCCAGTTGTAGCCAATCCCCTGAGGCAACGGTGAAGCCTTCGCCCACACTGAGCAGAAACATGCCGACAACGGCCAAACTCGCGCCCAGCCAGATCCCGATGCCGCTACGCTGGCCAATAAACAATCCCAGAATGGGGACGATAATGACGTAGAGACCGGTGATAAATCCTGAATTGGTGACGCTGGTGAACAGCAGTCCAACTTGCTGTAAGTTGATGCCAATTGCCAAGGCAAGACCCATGGTCGCGCCGCCGAGCAATAAGCTTTTATCCACCGCTGGTTTGCGGGCACCGTTACTGCGGGTAAGCAGGGGCAGAATCGCGAGTAACACGACGGCCGCTAAAGTGAAGCGCAAGCCGCTGTATAGAAACGGGCCGATTGAGTCCATACCTAGACGTTGTGCAACAAATGCGGAGCCCCAAATAATGGCGGTTACCAGCATCAAAAGGTCGGCGCGCAGGGCTTGGCTTCGCATAAAATGGCTCATTAATGACAAGGGCGCTGACTTTGCCGGAAAGTAATGCGCTTGACCACCCTGTAATCGCTGGGCATGCTGGGCGCCGCCTTAGGCGCATTTGAGGCTCGCGCCTGGTGCTGGGGTTGCTAAAGTGTTGAGTTAAATACCAGTTGAAGTACTTCTAGCCCTCATAAAAATAACGGGATCTGCCATGGCTGTTTACGAAATCCTGATTGCTGATGATCACCCTTTGTTTCGCAGTGCGTTGCAACAAGCACTGACACTGGGTTTGGGGCCAGGTGTGCGGTTGGTTGAGGCAGCCAGCATTGCTGAGTTGGAAAGCCGCTTGAGCGACAAACCGGATTGGGATCTGGTTTTGCTTGATCTTAATATGCCGGGCGCCTATGGGTTTTCTGGCTTGGTATTATTACGCGGCCAATATCCACAAATACCGGTGGTGATGATTTCTGCACAGGAAGAGTCAGCGGTCGTGTTGCGTTCCAAAGAGTTTGGGGCCAGTGGTTTCATTCCAAAATCCAGCTCCCTCGAAACCATTCAGCAGGCCGTTCGTCTGGTTCTGGACGGCGACGCTTGGTGGCCGGAAATCAGTGCTGAAGCGCAAAGCGTATCGGCGGAGGCCAAAGCTGCAAGCGCCGGTCTTGCCAGCTTGACCCCACAGCAGTTTCGAGTTTTGACCATGGTTTGTGAGGGCTTGCTGAATAAACAAATCGCCTATGAACTGGGTGTTTCGGAGGCAACTGTTAAGGCGCACGTCACGGCGATATTTCGTAAGCTAGGTGTGCGCACCCGCACGCAGGCCGCGTTGTTGCTGCAACAGCTTGAGAGTATTCCAGCCGCTACAACGGTTTGAGTCAATCGATGGCTTCAGCCCGATGGCTGAGGCCGTTCACGTCACCCTCAAAAAATCAGACTTTTATCGACGTATGGCGTAGCCTGCCGTCCTTTTCCGTTAGTGGTTATCACCTTATGTCTCCATTTAAAGGCCAGACAGGCCTTAAACGTATTCTCAATGCGACTGGCTATTCACTCGATGGCTTGCGTAGTGCCTACACCGGAGAGGCTGCGTTTCGTCAGTTGGTGCTGCTCAATGTCGTGTTGATTCCGCTGGCATGGGCTTTTGATGTGAGCAAAGGCGAGCGGGCGATGATGATCGCTGTTTGCTTGCTGGCGTTGATTGTTGAGTTGCTTAATTCCGCGGTGGAAGCGGCCATTGACCGTATTTCACTGGATTTGCACCCGCTTTCAAAAAACGCCAAGGACATGGGCAGCGCCGCTCAGTTTGTTTCGCTGGCGCTGATTGGCAGTGTCTGGCTGATTATTCTGCTCGGATAAAACCACCATCGCTTTGCCCCTACGCCTCACTCGCTCAAGCGATAATCGGCAGCACGATTTCATCACTGCGTGTGACCCCCGCTGTCAGGGTTTGGCATAGTTCCAAGAAAGCGCGCATCGCCGCTGTTTGATACTTTTGCTGGTGCCAGATGAAGTAGAACTGCCGGCACAAATCCAGATCCGGGGTTTCGACAGGCACTAAACTGCCGCGGCGGAATGCGTCGCGCAGTGCAAGGCGTGAAATACAGCCAATCCCCAAGCCGGATTCAACTGCGCGTTTAATCGCCTCGGTATGCTCCAATTCCAGACGAATATTCAGCGGGTTAGGGTGATGGCGCATGGCTTGATCGAAGGTCAGGCGAGTGCCCGAGCCCTGCTCACGAAGGATCCACGCTTCACGGCTGAGTTCTTCAACGCTGGCAATCTTGCTGTGTGCCAGCGGGTGCTGCGGTGCACAAAAGACCACCAGCTCATCTTCCACCCAAGGCTGCACTTCAATGTCGGGATGCTGGCAGTCGCCTTCAATCAGGCCAAGATCCAGCTCGTAATGCGCCACTTGCTGCACCACGTGGGCCGTGTTGTGAACCTGCAGTTTCACCCGGCATTCAGGGTGCAACTGCATGAAATTACCAATCAATAGCGTCGCCAGATAATTACCAACGGTGAGGGTGGCGCCGACATTAAGAGTGCCGAAGCCACTTTTTCCGGCTAAAAGGCGCTCGATCTCTTTAGTCTGGTCGATCAGCGCCACCGCTTGCGGCAACAGTTGATGGCCCAAGGCATTGAGGGTCAAACGCTTACCGGCGCGGTCAAATAGCTGGCAATCGGTCTGGCGCTCGAGTTCGGTGATTGAGGTGCTCGTTGCCGACTGCGACAAGGCTATGGATTCAGCCGCTCGCGATACGCTTTCTTGTTGGGCGACGGCGACAAATACCTGAAGTTGTCTAAGAGTAAATCGCATATCTATATAACCGATAACCTATATCTTAATAATTCACTTAACAGATATTGTGCGCGCCTCTAGAATGCAGCGCAATTACCCACAGTGGGTCGCGTAATTTAGTGAGGATACCTGCATGAGCAATTTGAACGTCGAGCGTGTGCTCAGCGTCCACCATTGGAATGACACGCTGTTCAGCTTCAAAACCACCCGCAATGCCGGGCTGCGCTTTGAGAATGGTCAGTTTGTAATGATTGGTTTGCAGCAGGACACTGGCCGCCCACTGATGCGTGCATACTCTATTGCCAGCCCAAACTATGAAGAGCACCTCGAATTCTTCAGCATCAAGGTTCAGGACGGCCCGCTAACCTCACAGCTTCAGCACCTCAAGCCAGGTGATGAGTTGATGGTTAGCCGCAAACCTACCGGCACTCTGATTCTCGATGATCTGCTACCCGGCAAGCACCTTTACCTGTTGAGCACCGGTACTGGTTTGGCGCCATTTATGAGCGTCATTCAAGACCCTGAAACCTATGAGCGCTACGAGAAAGTGGTGCTGGTTCATGGCGTTCGTTATGTCAACGAAGTGGCTTACCGCGAATTTATCACTGAGCATTTGCCGAAAAACGAATACTTCGGCGATGCGCTGAAAGAAAAGCTCATTTACTACCCAACCGTAACCCGTGAAGAGTTTGAAAATCAGGGACGCCTGACTGATTTGATGCGCAGCGGTAAGTTGTTTCGTGATATTGGTTTGCCGCCAATCAACTCACAGGACGACCGCGCAATGATTTGCGGCAGCCCGAGCATGCTTGATGAAACCAGTGAAGTGCTGGATAGCTTCGGCCTGAATGTATCCAAGCGCATGGGTGAGCCGGGCGACTACTTGATCGAGCGGGCCTTCGTCGAGAAGTAAGCTGCTGCTGATATAAAACAAAAGCCCACCTCTAATGGTGGGCTTTTTTGTGACTGAACGGATAGGTCCGGTCTATTGCATCAATCAACTTGAGCCGTGGTTGGAGTAGATGCTTTTTTATCAGTGTGGGTAGGTTTCGCGGTCAATGTGTCGAGCGCGAAGCGATCCTCGTTTCGCCAGGCCATGACTACAAGGCTGCCGGCAAATATGATCAGCGATGGGTAAAACAGGGCATTGCTACCAGCAAAGAACCAACTCCATGGATCAATCACTGATTGCGCGACGGCAACCAGCGTGGCCGTGTTCAGTAACAGCAGAATCGGGTAGATCAGTCGACGCATCAGCCCTAAAACAACCAGTAGGCCTACCAGCACCTGCATCAAGCCGCCCGCTTGGATCAGGTTATCGACGGCAAACATGCCCATGTAGAACTTGTTTGCAATCGCAACGCCGTGCTCAACATTGACCACTTTATCGATGCCCCAGATCACCAGCAGCCAGCCGAGTGAGATACGCAGTAGCAATAAGCTCCATTTTTTCATTGTTGGATGTGTCCTTGAGTAAAGGTGAGTGATGATTGTCATTGGGACTGGCGGGTCCACAATAAATTACAAACACCTCTGCTCAGAGGTACTGCGGTGTTGGGCATTGGCAGGGTCAAACGCGAAGCTGAAAACGGCTGATGCGCTGGGTAGGGCGCTCAGTTTAAGCGCCTGGCAGCACTTCCAGCACACAGATCTGGTTTGGCTGCGGATAGTGCCAGCGTACGTCAACATCCCATAGCCGAGTGCCGTAGCGACGCTCTCGTTGAGGCGTTTGATAGGCCGGGCGTGGATCTTGGGCCAAGCATTGCTCAATCAGCTCAACCACGGGTTGTTTGAGCCGCTGGGCATGCTCAGACGCTTGTTGAAGTGCTTCAGGTTGCCAGTCGACGTCAATCAACTGCGGTGCTGCGCCTGCCATGCTATTGGTCGCGTTGCTGATGCAGTCGGCGTACGGCACATAGGGTTTTATATCCAGAACCGGAGTGCCCTCGAGTAGATCGATACCCGACAACCAGAGCTTACCGGGCTCGACTTTATCCAGCGCGACCACCGACTGGCCGATACCGTTAGGCCGGTGCGTGGCGCGGGTTGCAAATACCCCCACCGACTGATTACCCCCTAAGCGCGGTGGGCGTACTTTTAGCCGGGGTTTGTCTTCCAGCGCTTGGTGAAACATAAACAGCAGCCAGACATGGCTGGCCTGCTCAAGGCCTTCAACGGCTTCTGGCTGATCAAATGGCGCGACCAACTCCAACACCCCACGGGCTGCGGGTGCCAGGTGTGGTTGGCGCGGAATGGCAAACTTCTCTTTGAAGCAAGAGCGCACAAAGCCGATCGGCGAAACGGAGTAAGACATTGCAGGCGACCAGAATCTGAGGTCGCCCATCTTAACCGCAAAGCGCAGTTTTGATTAATCCGCGTGGATAAAGCTAAAGGCTAAAGCCGCCATCAATCGGAATAATATTACCGGTCATATACGCCCCGGCGGTGCTTGCCAAGCTGATCGCCAGCGCGGCCATTTCTTCCTCGCGACCCCAGCGCTTCATCGGGATAACAGCCGTGTCTTGAGCCATCGCCTCATCATCATTGGCAATGTGTTGGGTCATCTTGCTAGGAAAGCGTCCCGGTGCAATCACGTTTACGTTGATATGTTGCTCAACCAGTTCTCGCGCCAGCATGCGCGAGAGCTGATGCAGAGCCGCTTTACTTGGGCCATAGGCATAGGCATTTTCACCGTATGAGCTGATGCCAGCCACCGACCCAATGTTGATTACCCGTGCTGGGTTGGCGCTGCTACCGGCCTTGCGCAACAGGGGCAGCAATTGTTGGATGCAACTGAACACGGATGTGACATTGAGCTGCATGACTTTTTCCCAACCCTTGGCCGGGTAGGATTCAAGCGGTGCACCCCAGGTCGTACCGGCGTTATTAACCAGAATATCGAGCTGGGTAAGCTTGCCGCTGAGCGCTTGAACCAGAGCCTGTACGCCTTCTTCGGTCGCCAGGTTCGCTGCAATACCCTGACAGGTGCCATAGGCACTGAGCTCTTCAGCGGTCTCCTTGCACGCTTGCTCATCGCGAGCGCACACATAAACGGTGGCGCCTGCTTCAACAAAGGCTTTGGCGATCATCTTGCCGATACCACGGGTGCCGCCGGTAACCAGGGCAGTGCGGTCTTTCAGGGAAAAGTAAGGGTGCATGGCGGATCCTTTATTTGGCGGATGCCATCACCCTAATCGGCTAGCGCCAACAGTGGATGCACTATTGTTGGCGCAAATACAGCGCTATGTGTGGCGCGAGGCCCGCAGCCGTCAGGCGCGTTCGCGCAGGGTCAAGCCTTTGAGAAAGTTACGCAGGAACTGGTCGCCACAGGTGCGGTAGTTGCTATGGCCGAACTTGCGGAAAAGGGCGCTCATTTCTGGTTTAGAAACGGGGAAGTCAACACTCTGCATGATTGCGTGCATGTCATCTTCTTTCAGCTCAAAGGCTACGCGCAGCTTTTTCAGCACCATGTTATTGGTCATCGGCAGCTCAAATGGCTGTGCTGGGCGGCTGTCGTCTTTGCCGCGCTTGAAGTAGACCAGGCCATCGAGAAAGTGCGCCATCAGTTCATCGTCACAGGCAATAAAACCTTCTTCGTCTTCTTTTTTCAGCAGCGGCTCAAGCTCGTCTGTGGTTACGGCTTTGCCGCTAAGAGCAATGATCTCGGCCAGTTTTGCATCGTTGACATCAAGCATGTAGCGCACGCTGCGCAGCACATCGTTATTAAGCATTATGGATTCCTGATAAAAGACGCAGACAGCATTCGAGGCTGTCTACGCGAAAAATTAAGGGCTGAGCGCGGTGTTTAGAAGCGCTCTTTGGTGGCGAGGTAACGCCATTGGCCGGGGGCAACTTTGGACATCGGCACGCCGCCGACGCGAATGCGCTTGAAGCTCAAAACCTTGAGTCCGACCTCGTTGCACATAAATACGATCTGACCCGGTATCGGGTTTTTCAGGGCGAAGCGTAAGCGGGTTTCGTTTTGCCAGCTGACTTTGCACGGCGGCAGCGCGTAATTGTTGAAGACTAATCCGTGATTCAGCCGTTTGAGGTCACGCTCGCTAAGCTCGCCACTGACTTCAACCACGTATTCCTGTTCCATCTTGACGATGTCATCACGTAGTTTGCGCTCGACACGAAAGTCTTGAGTCAGGACATGCAAGCCTTCGGCACCCGCTTGCAAAGGAATACAAGCCGTCAGATTCAGCAAGTGACCCTTGAGCGGGCGAATACCACTGGCATCTTCCGGCCAGTGGCTAGCGGTGCTGAGTTCCTCAGTAATGCGCTCAGCCGTATTGTGTCCCGGCGGAATATTCACCAGCAGCGTGACCGGGTCTAAAGGTGCGGCAACCGCATTAGGCAGTAGCTCAACCTGCTGCTCGGCAACTTTGAAATGCGGTGCATCAATCACCTCGCCATCCACCGTTACCCAGCCACCTTCAATGTACAGCTCAGCTTCACGTCGGGAGCAGCCGACCAGTTCGATCAGGCGTTTGGAAAGGCGTATTGGCTCGGTCATCAGGCAGTCATCAATAAAGTAATCCACCTATTGTAACTGGCCGCGGCGCTTGTGTACGGATGAGTCGGTGTTTCACTTGCCCCCACGCCTGATCGAACCCAAGGCAGCGGGTCCGTTGGTCATTTAATTAGCCATATTTTCCCACTGAGTGGGACTCGAATTTCATTAAGTGAGAAGGTTCGCGCACCATCTGATCAAGGAGCGCCCATGAACTACAAAACACCAACTGATCGCCTGTTACAGATACTGGTCGCCTTGGGCCAAGCCGACGAAGTCATTTCGGCCAAGGAGTTATCAGAAAGCTTGCAGCAGCCGTTGAGCAGCACCTATCGCCACTTGAAAACCTTGTTGCGCTGGGGGTTGGCAGAAGACAACGGTCAGGGCCGTTATTTACCTGGCCCAACATGCATGCAGTTGGCGAAGAAGTTCGATCGCGATGCGGTATTGGTGACATTGGCCAAGCCGGAGCTTAAGCGCTTGGCCGAATTGAGCCAGGAAAGCGTGGCCTTGATGGTGCCGATTAATGGTCAGGCGATTTGTGTCGAGCTGGTTGATAGCCAGCAACCTCTGCGGTGCTGCTACCAGAAAGGCCTGGCCCAGCCTTTGTTGATCGGCGCCTCAGCCCGCACATTGCTGGCCTTCATGGACCCTGCGCAGAGCCTGGCGGCACTGGTTGAAAAGGGAATCGAGAACGCAGAACTGGACGACTACCTGCGTAACTTTGAAGACATCAGGCAGGCGGGTTTTGCCGTTTCAAATGGCGAAATAGACGATGGCGTCTGGGGCGTCAGTGCGCCTTTGGTCGATAGCCGGGAGCGGCTGTATGGCGTGATAAGCCTGATGGCCCCAGCGACTCGGGCACTACAACGCAGTGAGCGTTTGATTCGTTGGACACAGGATGCGGCGTTGCGGGTTAGCGCACGTCTTGACTGAATATTAAGAGAGCCAAAACATGACCGTCACCCCAGACATGCAGATATGGAGCGGCCGCACTGACACTGCCGAAGGGCAAAGTGCACTGCGTTGGCACCAGTGGGTACAACCCTATGCTCAGCAGCAGCCAGTTGGCGTGACCTTGTTAGGCCTGGCCTGCGATGAAGGTGTAAGGCGCAATCAAGGCCGTATCGGAGCGCGCCAAGGACCGCCAGCGCTGCGCAAAGCCTTAGCTAATCTCGCTTGGCACGGCTCAAGCCCGGTTTATGACGCGGGTGATATCAACTGCGAAGATGCGGACTTGGAAGCTGCACAGCAGCAGTACGCACAAAAGATGGTCGAGATGCTTGGCCAGGGGCATCTGGCGCTTGGCTTAGGGGGCGGGCACGAAATCGCCTTGGCCAGCTTTACCGGATTGGCTGACCACCTGCGTACGCGCGAGTCGACACCCAAAATTGGCATTTTGAATTTTGATGCACATTTTGACCTGCGATTTGCGCAGCAGAGCAGTTCGGGCACGCCATTTCTGCAGATCGCCGAGTATTGCCAGGCTGCTGGTATGGACTTTGAGTACTGCTGCTTAGGCATCAGTGAGCTCAACAACACTCAATCATTGTTTGATCAAGCGGCCAAACTGAATGTGCGCTATTTGCTCGACAGGCAAATGCAAAGCTGGAGTTTGCCGCATGTTGAAGCATTTCTTGGTCAATTCCTGAGTGCTATTGACCACCTGTACATGACGGTTTGCCTGGATGTCCTGCCGGCAGGACAAGCCCCGGGTGTCAGCGCCCCATCAGCCCATGGTGTGGACGTTATGGTGGTCGAGCATCTGGTTCGGCTTGCCAAGGCCAGCGGTAAGTTACGCCTGGCTGACATTGCCGAACTCAACCCAAGCCTTGATCAAGACAACCGCACCGCGCGCATAGGTGCGCGGCTGTTGGCCTGCATGGTCGATTGAGGCTATTCGAATTTATCTACCTGCTTAGCAATAACAATAGAGAAACTTGCCATGTTGACCCTAGAACTGGATGCATTAACCACCACCGCTTTGGCTTTACTGCTCCTCGGAGCGGGTGCCTTCCTAAAAAAACGCAGCCATTGGTTAACCCAGCTCTGTGTACCAGCGCCAGTCATAGGCGGCTTTGGCTTTGCCTTGTTGGTATGGCTACTGCGCGATCAACAATTGCTTAGCCTAAAGTTTGATACCGCCTTGCAAACCCCTTTGATGGTGGCGTTCTTTACCACTGTCGGGCTCGGGGGGAGCCTGGGGTTATTGCGTCAGGGCGGTAAAATTCTGTTCGTTTATCTTGGTGCTTGCTGGTTCTTGGCCCTGCTGCAAAATGCCTTGGGCGTAGGCGTTGCCAGTCTTTTGGGTGTCGATCCATTACTTGGATTAATGGCGGGTGCGGTCTCTCTTGAGGGTGGTTTTGGTGCGGCTGCAGCCTTCGGTCCTGTGGCTGAAAGCCTTGGCGCTCAGGGTGCGACAACTGCCGCATTGGCCGCCGCCACCTTCGGCATGGTTGCCGGTGGTTTGCTCGGTACGCCGATTGCGCGCTGGTTGATTGAACGCAAAAAGTTGGCTGTGGTGGCAGAGCAAGTGGGTGCATTAGGCACGTTGGACGCCGCCGAGCAGAAACCCGCTCAAGCATTGGATGCGCCTACACTGCTGCGATTGCTGGGCTGTATTTTAGTGATCATGGTGTTGGGGTTCTGGTTGGGTAGCGCGCTGGATGAGCACCTGGGGATTGTCCTGCCAAGCTACGTAGGTGCGATGTTTGTTGCGGTGTTATTACGCAACCTGAATGATCGTGTACGCATTATCGAGGTGCCTGACACGGCCATCAGCACCATCGGTGATGTCTGCCTGGGTATTTTCCTGACGATGGCGATGATGAGCCTAAAGTTCTGGGAACTGGAAACACTCGGTTTGCCATTGCTCGGTATATTGGTCGTGCAGATTGTGGTGATGATCTTGCTGACGGTATTTGTGCTCTTCCGTCTGCTGGGCAGTAATTATGATGCGGCCGTTCTTTGCGCGGGCTTTATGGGGCACGGTCTTGGTGCCACACCCAATGCGGTCGCCAATATGGGGGCGGTCTGCGAGCACTACAAAGTGTTTTCCTATAAAGCCTTTATCATTGTGCCGCTGTGTGGCGCAGTGTTGATCGATATCGTGGCGATCCCGTTGATAACGTGGTTCCTCAACGCCTTTGCCGGAGTCTGATAACCCGCCAAAACTAAACAAGCCGCTCATTTGAGCGGCTTGTTTAGTTACAACGAAATTCATCTCGATGATTAACCGCCGAGATAAGCATCCCGTACTTTTGGATCATTGAGCAGTTCTTCGCCACTGCCTTGCATGACAATACGACCATTTTCCAGTACGTAGCCACGGTCCGCCAGTTTCAGAGCCTGGTTGGCGTTCTGTTCAACCAAAAACACCGTTACACCGTCTTCGCGCAGTTGTTCGATGATGTCGAAAATCTGCTGGATGATGATCGGTGCTAAACCCAGCGATGGCTCATCGAGCAGCAACAGCTTGGGTTTGCTCATCAGCGCACGGCCAATGGCAAGCATTTGCTGTTCGCCGCCACTCATGGTGCCAGCGCGTTGCTCAAAGCGCTCTTTCAGGCGTGGGAACAGGTGCAGCACCTTGTCCATTTGCTCCTGAAAGTCGTCTTTTTCGGTGAAGAAACCGCCCATGGCCAGGTTTTCTTCAACGGTGAGACGTGCGAACACCCGACGCCCTTCAGGCACCACGGCAATACTCTTGCGCATGATATCCGGCGTTTGCATGCCAACCAGCTCTTCACCCTGATAGCGGATGCTGCCACTGGTGGCTTGCGGGTTGCCGCACAGGGTCATCAACAGGGTTGATTTACCTGCACCGTTGGCACCAATCAGGGTAACGATTTCACCCTGGCGAACTTCAACATTAACCCCGTGTAGCGCTTGGATTTTGCCGTAGAAGGTCGAAACATTTTCGAAATAGAGCATTACGCTTCCCCCAGATAGGCTTTGATTACATCCGGGTTGTCACGGATTTGCTCCGGTGTTCCGTCTGCCAGCGGTGTGCCCTGGTTGATCACGAAGATGTGGTCAGAGATGCTCATCACCAGCTTCATGTCGTGCTCAATCAGCAGGACGGTGACGTTGTGTTCGTCACGCAGCATGCCAATCAACGCTTTAAGGTCTTCAGTTTCCCGTGGGTTCAGACCGGCTGCTGGCTCGTCCAGCATCAGGATGCTAGGTCGAGTCATCATGCAGCGGGCGATTTCCAAGCGACGCTGTTGGCCGTAGGCGAGGGTGCCTGCTGGGCGGTTGGCGAATTCGGTCAGGTTGACCTGCTCCAGCCAATGCGCTGCATAGTCCATGGCCTCGCGTTCGCTCTTGCGGAACGCTGGAGTCTTGAACAAGCCGGCGAGGAAGTTGGTGTTGAGGTGACGATGCTGCGCCACCAGCAAGTTTTCAATCGCGGTCATGTCCTTGAACAAACGCACGTTCTGAAAAGTACGCACCACGCCTTTGCGGGCAATTTTATGACCGGTGAGGCCTTCGATTTGCTCGCCGTTCAGGCGCACGCTGCCGCTGGTGGGCTGATAAAAGCCCGTCAGGCAGTTGAATACAGTGGTTTTGCCAGCGCCGTTAGGGCCGATCATCGACACCACTTGTTTCTCTTGCACGGTCAGATTCACGCCGTTGACGGCCAGCAGACCGCCAAAACGCATGGATAAGCCGCTTACTTCTAGAATCGTGCGGCTCATTGTTTCAGCTCCAAATGCGGACGCTGCATGGGCAACAAGCCCTGCGGACGCCAAATCATCATCAATACCATCAGGGCACCGAAGAACAGCATGCGGTACTCACTGAACTCACGCATCAATTCGGGAAGCAGGATCATCACGATCGCGGCGAGAATCACCCCGAGTTGTGAACCCATGCCGCCTAGAACCACGATGGCGAGGATGATTGCTGACTCAATGAAGGTGAACGATTCCGGGGTCACCAAGCCTTGGCGAGCGGCAAAGAAACTGCCAGCAAAGCCTGCGAAGGTGGCACCCAAGGTGAAGGCTGAAAGCTTGATGATAGTTGGGTTCATGCCCAAGGCACGGCAAGCGATTTCATCTTCACGCAAGGCTTCCCACGCGCGGCCAATCGGCATGCGCAACAAGCGATTGATCACGAACAGGGTCAGCAGTACCAGCAGCAGGGCGATCAGGTAGAGAAAGATCACCTTGTTGATTGATTGGTAAGCGGTACCAAAGTATTCGTGGAAGGTTTGCATGCCTTCAGCGGCTCGACGCTCGAATGACAGACCAAACAGCGTTGGTTTATCAATGTTGCTGATACCGTTCGGGCCGCCCGTCAGCCAAGTCATGTTACGCAGCAGGATGCGGATTATCTCGCCGAAGCCCAAGGTCACAATCGCGAGATAGTCACCGCGCAACCGCAAGACCGGGAAGCCGAGAATAAAGCCGAAGAATGCAGCCATCAGCCCTGCTATCGGTAAACACACCCAGAAGCCCAAGCCGAAGTAGAACGACAGCAGCGCGTAGGTGTATGCGCCAACGGCGTAGAAGCCCACATAACCCAGGTCGAGCAAGCCAGCAAAGCCAACGACGATGTTCAAGCCAAGGCCGAGCATGACGTAGATCAGGATGAGCGTGGCGATATCCACTGCACCGCGGCTGCCAAAAAATGGCCACGCCAGGGCAACCACGACCAAGCCAAGAATAATCCAGCGCTGGGTCGACGGCAGGGTCATGAAGTTTGTGGCTTTGCTCGGAACACTTGGCAGTTTTGGTGCCTGTGACCAGGCTGCGCTGATCTGGCTGCGAAATAGCTGCCAAAAGAACATCGCAATCGTACACGCCGCGATCGTCCACAGAACGGCCGGGCTGGCGTTATGAACTTCGAGCTTGATGCCAACGGTGGTCAGCTTCAGGCCCAGTACCGGATAGGCAACAGCCACTACCAGCAGTGCACTGAAGAATGCCGTCTTGAGGTTTTTTGTAATTGCAGAACTCATACTTTTTCAACCTCCGGACGACCCAAAATACCAGTCGGGCGGAACAACAACACCAGCACTAACAGGCTGAATGCCACAACATCTTTGTATTGATCGCCAAAAATATCGGCGCCAAAGGCTTCAGCAACACCCAGTACCAAACCACCCAGAACTGCACCGGGAATACTGCCAATACCGCCCAGTACCGCTGCGGTGAAGGCTTTGATGCCAGCGAGGAAGCCCAGGTGCGGGTTGATCACGCCGTATTGCAAGCTCAGCAATATGGAGGCGACGGCTGCGAGTGCAGCGCCAATCACAAAGGTCAGGGCGATGATGTTGTTGGTGTTGATGCCTAGCAGGTTGGCCATCTTCAGGTCTTCAGCACAGGCGCGGCAGGCGCGGCCCAGGCGGGAGCGGGAGATAAACCAGGTCAGACCAATCATAACCAGGAAGGTGACGACGAAAATCAGCACCTGCATGTAGGAAATCACCACGCCGTTCATGCTGTTTTCGCCGAACACGAAATTACCCGGAAGCAGGTTAGGAATGGCTTTGTCTTTCGAGTCCTGCGCCAGAAGCACTTCGTTCTGCAGGAATATCGACATACCAATTGCCGAAATCAGGGGGATCAAACGGTTACCACCGCGCAAAGGCCGGTAAGCGACGCGTTCAATACTGTATCCATAGGCACTGGCGACAATAATACTGGCCGCGAACCCCGCGATCAGCACAATGGGCAGGCTGTGGATGCCAAACATAGCGAGACCGGCTACGGCGATAAACACCACGTAGGAGCCAATCATATAAACCTCGCCGTGGGCGAAGTTGATCATGCCGATGATGCCGTAGACCATGGTGTAGCCGATGGCTATCAAGGCATAAGTGCTGCCAATGGTCAGACCATTAACCAGCTGTTGCAGGTAGTGATAAAAATCAGGCATTGCCTAACTCCTGGGTCGTTGCGTAATGCATCGCTTGTGGCGCCGCGCAAGACCGGAATTCTTCTAATAAACAAAGCCCACTGCGGTTGCAGTGGGCTTTGGGTTCGGACAGTGAGGCTTATTTAGCTTCGGTTTTTGTACCGTCCTGGTGCCATTCGTAAACCACGAAGCTGAAGTCCTTCAGGTCGCCCTTCTCGTCGAAGGAAAGGTCGCCGGTTGGCGTCTTGAAGCTGTTAGCGCGCAGTGCCGCTGCAACCTTGTCGGTATCAGTGCTACCGGCTTTCTCGATACCACCGGCAATCACTTGTACCGCTGCGTAAGCAGGGAATACGAATGGGCCGCTTGGGTCTTCGTTCTTGGCTTTGAAAGCTTCAACCAATGCTTTGTTAGCGGGGTCTTGGTCGAAAGACTTCGGCAGGGTCACCAGCAGGCCTTCAGAAGCCGGGCCAGCGATTGCAGAGATTTCTTTGTTACCCACGCCTTCTGGACCCATGAACTTAACGTTCAGGCCTTTCTCAGCCGCTTGACGCAGCAGCAGGCCCAGCTCTGGGTGGTAGCCGCCGTAGTAAACGAAGTCGACACCGGCTTGCTTGAGCTTGGAGATCATCGACGAGAAGTCTTTGTCGCCAGCGTTGATGCCTTCGAACATGCCAACTTTGACGCCTTTGGCTTCCAGAGTCTGCTTAACAGCAGTGGCAATGCCTTCGCCGTATTGTTGTTTGTCGTGGATGACTGCAACGTTCTTCGGCTTGATGTGATCAGCGATGAAGTTACCGGCGGTTGGGCCTTGCAGGCTGTCCAGACCGATGGTACGGAAGATCAGCTGATAACCACGTGCAGTGATTTCAGGGCTGGTCGACGCAGCGGTAATCATCAGAATGCCTTCGTCTTCGTAAATGTCCGAAGCTGGCTGAGTGGAGCTGGAGCAGAGGTGACCGACAACAAACTTAACTTCATCGTTAACAATTTTGTTGGCAACGGCAACGGCCTGCTTTGGATCGCAAGCATCGTCATAGACCACGCCTTCAAGCATCTCGCCGTTCACACCGCCAGCTTTGTTGATCTGCTCAATGGCCATTTTTGCGCCGATGAACTGCATCTCACCGTACTGGGCAACAGCGCCAGTAACCGGACCCGCCAAACCGATTTTGATCGTATCTGCAGCCATCGAATAGCTTGCAACGCCAGCCATTGCCATGGCGGCTAACAGTTTGGACACCTGCTTAGTTGCCTTTTTCATAATGCTCCACTCTTGTGTTTTTAGTTGTTGTAGTTCTTGCGGCCAAAGCTGCAGAACCGAGTTCTATATCTCGGTCGTACCCCTAGCAACTGTACCGGTACAGTGTAGAGCGCTGATTTGCGCCTTGAAAAGCCGGAAGCAGGGGGCAATACCCGAGGGTGTCGCTTAAATATAAGAAATGTATAGAAAAACGGCGTGCCTTGGCTTCATTTTATGACGTCAGGCAAACTTGCCTGCCAGCATGCCGACGTTATCATGATGGCAATCAAAAATCGGCTAAAAAATAGGCACAACCATGACAGAACAACCTAGCACCCTCTATGCCAAACTCCTTGGGCAAACAGCAGCAATTAGCTGGCAGGAGTTACAACCCTACTTTGCCAAGGGCGCTTTGTTGTGGGTTGAGTCAGATCAGGATTTAATTGAGGCCGCGCAGGCTGTGGTCGAGAATGACACTGCCAAGGTTTCAGGCTGGCTCAGTGCCGGTCATCTTACTAAGATGACTGATGTGCAAGCTGAAAGCTTGCTAAGCCGGGATCCAGAGTTATGGGCGGTGGTGGTTGCACCATGGGTGCTTGTTCAAGAACGCAAGGACGCACCAAAAGGGCGCTGAACGGTCACCTTGTCTGCGTGGTCATAGCCTTTTGAAGTGTTATTTAACTTATCTACATGGAGTCGCATAATGTTTGAGCCAGGACATATACATCGCACTAAGCAACGGGCTTCGAGCGACATCCCTGAATTCAGTGTCGATATTTACTACGACGTGCATCGGGATGAGAATTTCAAGCCAGTGCTGTACATGCGCATGGCTGGCAACGTCAACGGCTCCATGTTTGAAGAGTGCTTTGAGTTGCCGCGCGAAGAGGCGTTTAACTTCGCCAGCGTTATTGGCAAAGTGGGTAACAAATACGGCGTGCCGGGCAGTGATGGTCTGATTGTGCGTAACCACGACGATTACGACAAGATGTATGCCGACATTAAAGCCAAGTTTGGGGTGCCAGTTGAAGTGCTGGAGCCCGAGTGCGTCGAGGAGCCTGTGCCACTCGTATCGAACTACGCCGATGGTCACTTGCACCGGGCCAATCAGGTCGCCAGTGCAGGGCGTCCGGTTTATGTCGTCGACATGTATTACGAGATTCGCCAAGACCCGGTCGAAGGGCCAATGCTTGCCGTGCGTATTGTCGGTAATTGCGATGGCAAGGACTTCGAAGAGAAATTCGAATTGCACCGTGACACGGCCTATAACTTCGGCAGTGTGGCTACGCGTGCCGCCGCCAAGCATGGTATTCCGATCAACAACGGCTTGATCATGCGCAGTCACAAACAATACGATTTGATGTTTGCTGATATTCGCAAAAAGCTTGAGCTGCGCAGCGGCGAAGCGGTAAATCTGAGCCACTTGGACGCCGATAAACTATAACGGCTTTGTGTTGGCGCTGGGTTACTGGCTGACCCAGCGCCCACGCGCCCACGCGCTCAGGGCATCGACTGCCAGTACCAGCACCAGCATTGCCAGGATCACCGTTGCCGCCTGCGCCTCCTGAAACAGGCTGAGGTGGAAGTAGAGCATTTGCCCCAATCCGCCTGCGCCGACAAAACCCAGCACGCTGGCCATGCGGATATTGTTTTCCCAGCGGTACAGGGTGTAAGCGATGAATTGTGGCCAGACCTCCGGCAGGGTGCCGTAGCTGAATGCCATAACACGTCCACCGCCAGCCAAGCGAATTGCCCGTGCGGGCTCATCGCTGACGTTTTCCAATGCTTCAGCAAACAACCTGCCCAGCACGCCAGCTGTGTGAAGTGCTAAGGCCAGCGTGCCGGCATTTGGGCCTAAGCCTGCGGCCAGTACCACCAGCGCTGCCCAGACCAACTCAGGAATCGCCCGTAATGCATTAAGCAACAGGCGGCTTGCGCTCATGGCCAACCAGCCAAAGCGTCCAGCAGCAGGCAGGGCAAGCACAACACCCAAGAGCGCAGCCAACAGCGTACCAATCGAGGACATTGCCAGGGTTTCCAACGCGCCCTTACCAATGGCGCGCAGGTGTGAGGCGCTGAAGTCTGGGCTGAAAAAACCGTTCGCGTAGCTGCTCATCTGGCTCAGGCCATCGCCTGCAAACACTGTGGTCAGATCAATGTTCAGGTAGCTGAATGAGGCAACTACTGCGGCCAGCATTAAGACTATCAAGCTGTAGTTGGCTAGGTGCTTCATTGCAGGCGCGCCCGTAGTAGTCTGCTCAACTGGTCGGCGAGTAGCACTAACACCAGAAAGGTCAGGAGCATGCTGGCCACTTCACCGCCAGCGAACATGCGTAATGACAAATCAATTTGTTGGCCGAGTCCGCCTGCGCCGACAAAGCCCATGACCACGGACGCACGTACAGCGCACTCCCAGCGATACACGCTGTAGGAGAGCATTTCGGCTGAGGCGTTTGGCAGCACGCCGTAGGCGAATGCCATGAGTCGAGGACTGCCGGCGACCAGCAAGGCGCGGGAGGGGCGCGGGTCAACGGATTCGAAAATCTCGGCGTAAACTTTGCCGAGCATACCGCTATAAGTGATCGCGATGGCCAGTACGCCAGCCGTAGGACCGAGTCCAACAGCCCGTACGAACAATAAGGCCCAAACCACTTCGGGCACGCTGCGCAGCACGATGAGCACACCACGCACCGGCCAGCGCAAGGTCAGTGACCACCAGGCAGGACGGCCATTGCGATGCGCCGCAGAGAGGGACAGGGCGCGGGTGGCCAGCAACGCGCAAGGAATCGCAATCAGCAGTGCCAATGCCATCCCCGCTGTCGCAATCGCCAGGGTTTCCAGCGTCGCTTTTAACAGTATTTGCAAAAACTCAGGGTCATGGGCCGGTGGCCAGAAGCCGCTGAGAAAGTTGCCCATGGTTTTGCTGTTTTCAGCATCGAACAAGACAGCAAGATTAACTTCGCTGAGCTTAATGCCGGGCCACAGAATAATTACTGCAAGCAGGGTCAGCGCCAGGCGCGGCAGGGCGGCTGGGTCACGTAGAGCAGGTTTCAGCATCGTGGAATCTGCACCACAACAGGTGCTGCAGGAGTAACCTCGGGCGCGGGTTGCAGCTTTTCGTTGGCGTAGAGTGCATCCAGCTGTGCGGGGCTGACCTGATCGCTTGGCAGGTCAAACACAATACGTCCTGCGCGGACACCAATCACCCGTGGGAAATGCGCCATGGCCAAGTCGACCGCATGCAAGCTGGCGAGCAGGGTCACCCCGCGGGCAGCGGCTTCGTTGCTCAGCACGCTGAGAGTATGGCCAGCGAGTACCGGGTCCATGGCGGACACGGGCTCATCGGCGAGAATTATTTGCGGACCTTGGTACAACACGCGGGCAATGCCAACGCGCTGCAGTTGCCCCCCTGAAAGCTGATCGCAACGTTCAAATAGTTTGTCTGCCAGGTCCAAGCGTGCCAAAGCCGCTTGAGCGCCATTGATATCCACTGGATAAAACAGGTTGATCAGGCTTTTAAACAGCGACCACTGGCCGAGCTTGCCGGCGAGAATCGCAGTCACCACGCGTTGGCGTGGTGGCAAAGGCGGGGCTTGATGAACCAGGCCGATTCGTGTGCGCAAGCGCTGGCGCTGGCTTGCGTTTAGCGCCCAGGGTTGCTGGTCGAGCAGGCTGATTGCGCCTGTGCTCGGCTGCAAGCTGGTGGCAAGCAAGCGCAGCAACGTGGTTTTGCCTGCACCAGAGGGGCCGATAATGGCGATGCGCTCAGCCGCTTTGACTGTCAGGTCGATTTCACTGAGCGCAACGTGACCATTGGCGTGGGTCAGGCCCACGCCTTGTAGCGTTAACGTCACTTCAACAAGCCGGCGGCGCGCGCTGCTTCCTCGATGCCTTCGTAGTTTTCCGGCTTGGTTTCGATGAAGCGACTGGCTGCTTGCAGATCAAGAATTGCTTTCTGCTCTGGGACTGCAGGGTCCAGTGCCAGGAATGCGGCTTTGATCTTGGCTTGCAGCGCCGGATCCATTGTGCCGCGCACGGTCCAGTTGTAATCAAAGTAGGTCGGCGTAGTGGCGATTACTTTGACTTTAGTGGTGTCGACTTTGCCGCTGGCAACCAGTTTGTCCCATACCGAAGCATTGAGGACGCCGCCGTCTGCTTTGCCTGCCTGAACCCAGGCCGCTGTTGCGTCATGGGCACCCGAGTAAGCAACCCGGCTGAAGAACTCTTCAGGCTTGATACCGTCTTTAAGCATGAAGTAGCGCGGCATCAGGCTGCCAGAGGTTGAAGACACAGAGCCGAAGGCGAAGGTTTTGCCTTTGAGGTCTTTGACCGATTTTACAGCTGGGTCGGCACTGATAAATTTACTGGTGAACTGCGCATCTTGTTCACGCTGTACCAGCGGCACGGCATTGCCAGTTTTCAGATGCGTTTGGACGAAGGTAAAGCCACCCAGCCAAGCCATGTCGAGGCGGTCAGAAGCCAGTGATTCAACCACGGCTGCGTAGTCGGCCACTGGCACAAACTCAACCTTCATCCCCAGCTTTTGTTCAAGGTATTCACCCAGCGGCTTGAACTTACGCAGCAGCTCCGTTGGGGCTTCATCTGGAATTGCGGAAACGCGCAGTACGTCAGCAGCGTGGCTGCAAACAGCGGAAACAGACAAGGCAATGCCTGCGGCGAGCGCAAGGGTACGTTTGAACATGACGGGTTCTCCGATTAAATAGCGGGGAAAGCGAGCTGATTATAGAGGCTAGCGTTAGAAAATGTGGATGCAAAGCATAACGCGTCAGCCACTGGGTGATGCATAAATGTTTTATCGGTTACCTATTTAGAGTCAATTGCAGTGCTCGGCTGAGGTTCGGCGGGTTTGAGTGGCGTTTAGGGCTCTGGTTGCGCCCACACTGCAAGTTCATTGCCGCTGGGTTCGGTGAAATGGAAACGGCGACCTCCGGGGAAGCTATAGATAGCTTTGATTATCTGCCCGCCAGCAGCGCTGACTTTGGCTTGTGTGGCTTCAAGATCGTGACTGAAGAGCACAATCAGGGCGCTGCCGTTGGCGGTTGTTGAGCGCTGTGGAGAGTGGAAAAAACCACCGTCCAGACCCTGATCCGAAAACGCTGCATAATCGGGCCCGTAGTCGACAAATGTCCAACCAAAAGCAGCGATGAAAAATGCTTTGGTGGCGGCGAGGTCATTGGCCGGGAATTCGACGTAATTGATCTTTTCATGTGCAGGCATGAGTAGTTCCCCTGTCCGAGTCATTATCAGTACATGGCCAGAAGAGCCTAGACCAGCCATGCAGGGTATTTTTCTTCAATCCTTTTCTCAGCGTGCTGTTTAGCCTTGAGCCTCTTGCATAGCATTGGTGTGAGGCTTGGATATGAGTGTTTGGTTGTCGATGGCGGCGTTTGCCTTGGCCAGTTCAATTTCACCGGGGCCAGTGAATATTATTGCCCTCAGTAGCGGTGTGCAGTTTGGCTTGCGAGCAAGCCTGCGCCATGTCACGGGGGCAACGCTTGGCTTTACCCTGTTGCTGGTGTTGACGGGGTTGGGGTTGCATAAAATTTTGCAGCTGTGGCCGTTTCTGACTGAGCTGATCAAGTTGGCGGGGGTGGCCTTCCTGTTGTTTATGGCTTTTAAGTTGGCAACCGATAACGGTCAACTCAATACCGCCACTAAAGGACGGGCACCCTCCATGCTCTATGGCGCAACATTGCAATGGCTGAATCCTAAAGCCTGGATGGCCTGCGTCGCTGGCATGGGAGCCTTTGTGGCTGATGGCGATGTACAGCAGATTGCTGCGTTTTCAGCCATCTATTTTATCGTCTGTTATCTGTCGATTGCGTGCTGGGCCATTGCAGGAACTTATCTACAGCATTATCTAAGCTCGGCAACAGCCATGCGCCTGTTTAATCGGTTGATGGCGGCGCTGTTGGTGGCCTGTTGCGTGTATTTACTGCTGGCCGGATTCAGCCGCGGTACTGCCCCGGCGTGGCGGCCAGCAGTTGTTTGAAGGTGCGTTGCAGGTGCGCCTGATCGGCAAAGCCAGCGGTTAATGCGGCATCGGCAATCAGTTCGCCACGCTTAAGCAGGCATTGTGCGAGCTGCACCCGTTGGTTGGTCAGGTAGGCGTGGGGCGTCATGCCGAAGTGCTGACGGAACGCACGAATCAGATACGAACGCGAGAGGCTGGCAGCCTCACTGATCTGTTGCAGGTTTAGCGGTTGTGCGCAGTTTTCACGGATGAACTCAGCGGCCAGCTCCAGTTTTGCATGCACCTGCTCAGGTGCGCTGGTGGAGCCATCTTCAGGGGTAAGCGTGCGGTGCATTAACTGGAAAAAATCCAGTGCTGCGGCCTGTTTGACGTCAGCCGAATGCGAGTCATCGAGCAGTTGCTCATAAAATTGATTGAAGGCGTTATACAAGGCTGGGCAAATGCTCAGAACAGGCTGATAGCCTTGAAATTCTCCCGGTAAATCATCGCGGGCTAAGGCTTGCACTTCGGCCAGCCATTGGCAGTCAACATAAAGCATGCGATACGACCACGGCAGCTCATCAACCGGGTTGCAGGCATGCACGGCTTGCGGGTTCATCAGCACGCTGGTGCCTTGGCTGATGGTGTGCTGCTGTTCGCCATTGGTGTAAGTGCAAGAGCCTGCGGTAATCACCCCGATGGAAAAATGTGCATGGGCATGGGGTGCATAGCAGACCTTACGACCATCAATGATTGACCGTGCCTCAATGCTTGGCACTGCGGGGTCTCGCCAGAATTGCGGCACGGTATCAATCATTAGGCTTACTCTTTGATCGCTGCAACGACGGAAATTTCAACCAGCAACTCCGGGCTTGCCATGCTTGCTTCTACGCAGGCGCGGGCTGGGGCAAAGCCGCTGGGTACCCAACTATCCCAGATACTGTTCATGGCCGCGAACTGACTCATGTCTTTGATATAAATGGTTGCCGACAGGATGTGCTCACGGCTGCTGTTAACCGATTTTAGCAGCGCATCGACCTTGGCCAGCATGGTCTGGGTTTGCTCTTCAATACCCGCGCTACGGTCTTCTGCAACCTGGCCGCACAGGTAGGCGGTATTGTTATGAACGACAACACGGCTCATGCGCGCGGAGGTTTCTAAGCGAGTGATACTCATGGGAGTCCTTGTGGCGTGTAGGAATTAAGTGAGCACAATTGCACGGGTTCTCATATTCGCGCTCAAGAGTCAGACAGTCTAATCAGCTACAGGCTGATTGACGACCATGCTTTGGGTTTAAGATAGCGGTTCGACATTTACCCTTGGTCAAACTGGAGTTGATTATGTCTGGCGTGTTACCTGCTTTAGCGTTTGCCGGAATTGGCTTGATGGGGCTGCCGATGACGCGTCGTTTGCTGAGCGCAGGCTATCCATTGACGGTGTGGAATCGTTCGCCCGATAAGTGCCAGCCCTTGATTGAGCAGGGCGCGAGCGCGGTGAGTCAACCGGCGCACCTTTGTGCCAAGGCAGAGATCGTTATGCTCTGTTTAGCCAATACTGATGTGGTGCGCGAAGTGGTGTTCGGTCCGGGCGGCGTAGTTGAGACGGCAAAGCCAGGGCAGTTGCTGGTCGACTTTTCCAGTCTTGATCCTGCGCAAACACGTGAAATGGCTGCCGAACTTGAGCGCCGCACGGGCATGCGTTGGGTTGATGCGCCGGTGTCTGGTGGCACCGCAGGTGCTGAAGCAGGCTCGCTGGCGATTATGGCAGGGGGGGCGGCGACGGACATCGAGCGAGTAAGGCCTGTTTTGGCCCACCTCGGTCAGCGCTTGACGCGCATGGGGGACGTAGGCGCTGGCCAAGTGACTAAAGTGTGTAATCAAATGATTGTCGCTTGTAATGCATTAGTGATTGCTGAGGTTGTCGCTCTGGCTGAAAAGTCTGGAGTTGATGCAACCTTGATTGCACCCGCCCTAGCCGGTGGTTTTGCTGATTCAAAGCCTCTGCAAATTCTTGCGCCGCAAATGGCGATGAATGAATTTGAACCGGTTAAATGGCATGTGCGTACATTGCTCAAAGATTTGGACACAGCGGTGCGGGTCGCTCAGCAGACGGGCTCCGCAACGCCGGTAACCGGTTTGGCCGCGCAGCTTATGCGCCTGCATGGCAGTCAAGGCAATTTGGAAAAAGACCCCGCCACATTGGTGCAACAATACCGTGAGGAAACCGAATGAAAATCAGCGCAAATTTATCAATGCTCTTCACTGAGCTGCCCATGGTTGAACGGGTGGTTGCGGCCAGTGCGGCGGGCTTTGACGGAGTTGAAATTCAGTTTCCTTATGAAGTGCCCGCCATCCGCATGAAGGAGGCGCTTGAGGCGGCTGGTTTGCCGTTGCGATTAATCAATCTACCTGCTGGCGACTTGATGACGGGCGGTTGGGGCTTGGCGGCGGTGCCAGCGCGTCAGGCCGAGTTTGATCAAGCCTTGGATGACGCCCTGAGTTATGCGGCAATGGTGCGCCCGGTATTGGTTAACGTGCTGCCAGGGCGGCTGGCGGATGGCGTCACGCGAGAGTGCGCGCTGCAAACCTTGGTTGCTAACCTGCGCAAAACGGCTGATGCCTTTGCTTTGCTGGGGATTGCGGTGGTTTGCGAGGCGGTCAATACAACCGATATGCCCGGCTTTTTGATTAATAGTTCTGAGCAGTTGGATGAATTGCTAGGCATGGTGAATCACGCCAATTGCAGTGCCCAGTTTGATTTCTATCACATGGCCATGCAGGGCGAGGAGATCAGCGCCGGCCTTGAACGGCTCAAGGGGCGTGTTGGTCATGCGCAGTTTGCTGATTGCCCGGGTCGTGGTGCGCCTGGCAGCGGCAGCCTGGATTTTGTTAACGCTTTGAAAGCGCTCAAGTCCAGTGGTTATAGCGGGTGGATAGGTGCTGAGTACAAGCCCGGCGAGCAGGGCACATTGGCCAGCTTGGGCTGGATGGATGAGATGCGCAGGGTACTCAGCTAGGCCAGAGACGCGCATGGGCCTCTTAGCGTGATGAGATACTGGCTAAGTGGCTGTTGTCTGCCGTGAAATCGGTCAGAAAGGTTAAGAGCTGCTGCATGGGAATCGGTCGGCTGATCAGATACCCCTGAATACTGTCGCAGCGCAAATTGCGCAGGAAGTTCAACTGCTCGGGGGACTCGACACCTTCTGCGACCACTTTTAGCTTCAGCGAGTGAGCCATTGCGATAATGGCCTGAACAATTTCCATATCCTCATAGGAACTGGGGATGTCCTGAATAAAAGAGCGGTCAATTTTCAAGGTGTCGATGGGTAACCGTTTAAGGTACGCAAGTGATGAATAGCCCGTGCCAAAATCATCTATCGATAAGCTGACGCCCTGGGTGCGCAGTTCGTGAAGCAAGCCGACCGCTTGCTCAATGTTACCCATCAGGGCATTTTCGGTGACTTCCAGTTCCAGCCGCTGTGCGGGCACTGAAAAATTCAGCAGCGCATCACTGACTTCCTGGATCAACTCTTTGCGACCTAAGCTCAACGCAGAGCAGTTAACTGCGATTTTGACCTGTGCGTGGCCTTCATCAGCGAGCCGTGCAAGGTCGCAACAGGCGCGCCGCATAACCCAGTTATCCAGCTCGGCAATAAAACCATTCGTCTCTGCTATGCCGATAAAGCGATCAGGGCTAAGGAGTCCGCGCTGCGGGTGCTGCCAGCGTACCAAGGCTTCGAGTTTACTGAGCTTGCCGCTGTGCAGGTCCAGAATGGGCTGGTAGAAGAGTTGTAGGCCTTCATCGTTGCGCAACGCATTGTGCAGTTCTTCTTCGAGCAACAGTTCAACGCTGGCCCGCGACTTGAGCTGTGAGTTGAATGAGTGCATTTGGTTGCGTCCGCTGCCCTTGGCTTGATAGAGCGCGAGGTCTGCATGCTTGAGCAATTCATCCGGGGTATTGCCATCTTCCGGGAACATGCTGATGCCGATGCTGGTTGTCATTACCATATGGCGACCATTGATGATGATAGGTTCTTTCATCGCCAGAAGAATCCGCCCGGCCAGCACACGCGCTTCATCCTTCGACTTGAGGCTTGCCAGCACGCAGAATTCGTCGCCACCCATGCGTGACAGTACGTCTTCGTTGCGCAGGGCTGAGCTGACTCGCTCGGCAATGACTTTGAGCATGCTGTCGCCGGTTGTGTGACCCAAGCTGTCGTTGATTCGTTTGAAATGGTCAATATCAATTACCAGTACCCCAAGGGGTGTGCTGCCGTGTTGATGCTTGAGCAGTTTTTCGGTAAATGCGAGGTTTAAGCCGCGGCGGTTCAGGTGCTGAGTCAAAACGTCATAGTTAGCCGCTTGCTGCAACGAGGTACGGGCGTAATCGAGTTGGTTGAGCAGGCTGTTGACGCGGTGTAAGTCGCGCTGGCTGACGATCAGTTGCTTGTCACGAGCCGCTGCAATCAGGCTCGCAGCAAAGCCAAGTAAAGCCAGGCCGCTGACAATCAGCGCCATGTGTGATTGGCCAGCAACCGCGTTTGGCTGGACGCCACTTGGAATACCTGCAAATACAGCACTAATGCCAAAGCTATGAACAAACTCAATCGCCAATGCCAGTGATACACAAGCGGTGATTCGGCTTAACAGTGCCAACCAAGGGGTCTGTGCATGCTGACGCGCATAACTGAACAGGGCCGTGTAGCTGAATGCACTGGACACGATCAACGCGGCCATGAGCAGTAGTGGTGAGTACAGCAGCGCGATTACCTGAATATTTTGTGCTGTCGCGAATACATGGAGGATGCCGCTGCTTAAGCTCATCAGGAATGCTGTGGTGAATAACCGTACCGGTTTTGCCTGGCCCCCTGAAACGCTTAGCATCGCTAAAAAAGCACAACCAATAGCCACGCACAGTGAGCTGAAGTTTGCGCTCGAGGCCGTGTGCTCTGCCACAGGCAAATGATTTATAAAGTGCAGTACCCATGAGCCACTCCCAAGGCACAGCGCACCGACGATACGCCACAGCCAGCGACTCAGTGGCTGCTCAGCCTGGTTGATGCGCTCTATCACCTCGAGCACGGTGTAACAGGCAACACAAGCCAGCACGAAGGCCAACAACATCATGCTCAGGCTTTGGTCGCTGCCTTCGAGCAGCCGGCCATCTGATGGCATAAGCCGAGTCAAACGCAGGTCTGTCCAATCCATGATGACTACTCCAAAGCGCCCGCGCGATATCAGCTACAGATCACAGTCACTCAAGCAATTGTAGTCACTCTTAGCTCAATTGATCCTGTTAAAGGTATGTGTTGAGTTAGAGGCGAGGATTCAGGGCGCGAATAGTCACAGACTTCTGGTGCGGGAGGCTCTAGCTTGAGCTCCAAATCAACGTCTGAAATGCTGTCTGTGCCTTTCAGTCCAACAACAAAAATAATAGGAAATACACCATGCAACCTACTCAGCAGGCGGCTAATGCGTGGCGCATTTTGTTTTTGCTGTTTCTTGCCAATATGTTCAACTTTTTTGACCGCACCATTCCGGCGATCATCATCGAGCCGCTGCGTAAAGAGTGGAGCCTCAGCGATCTGCAACTGGGTTTGGTTGGCACTGCATTTACCATTGTCTATGCAATTGCTGGCTTACCCCTTGGGCGCATGGCCGATACCGGCGCACGGCGCAAGATTATGGGCTGGGGATTGGCTGCGTGGAGCGGTTTGACGGCGATTAATGGCTTGGCTTGGAATTTCTGGAGTTTCTTGTTGATCCGCATGGGGATCGGCATTGGTGAAGCCAGCTACGCGCCTGCAGCAAATTCATTGATTGGCGATTTATTCCCCGCGCACAAGCGGGCCCGAGCAATGGGCATTTTTATGCTGGGTCTGCCGATTGGCTTGTTGTTAGCGTTCTTTACCATTGGCAGCATGGTGCGCATATTTGACAGCTGGCGAGCGCCATTTTTTATCGCGGCCGTGCCCGGTTTGCTCTTGGCGTTCATGATGTTCTTTATCAAGGAGCCGCAGCGGGGCGCCGCTGAGAGTGTCACGGTTTCGACCGAGAAAGTTGATAAGCCGCTGCGCAAGGTGTTGGCCATTCGCACTTTTTGGTGGTTAGTGCTGGGAGGCTTGGCTTTTAACTTTGCAACCTATGCGTGTAACTCCTTCATGGTGCCGATGCTGCAGCGCTATTTCCTCCTGCCATTGGAGCAAGCTGCCGTGGCGACGGGTGTGATTGTCGGTCTGACGGGGTTAGTCGGCTTGACGCTAGGTGGCTGGGTTGCCGATCAGATTCACCAGCGCTCTGAAACCGGGCGTTTGCTATTCGCAGCCTTGAGTATGTTTATTGCCACGCTGGCGACCGGTTACGCATTGTTTTCGGGGCGCATCGAGATCGGTGTGTTTGTGGGAGTCTTCAGCCTGGGTTGGTTGTTTTCCTACAACTTCTATACCTGCGTTTACACCGCAATTCAGGATGTCGTCGAGCCGCGTTTGCGAGCAACAGCAATTGCATTGTTTTTTGCCGGTTTGTACCTGCTTGGCGGCGGCCTTGGCCCATTGGCCGTTGGCCTGCTGTCTGATTATTTTGCCCAGACGGCGATGATTGCAGCGGGAGCTAGCGAGATGAGCGAGGCTTTCAAAGCCGTCGGCCTGCATGATGCGATGTACCTGATTCCCGTGGCTCTGTTTCTGACTATGTTGGCGTTAATTCAGGCGTCGCGCTGCTTCACCGCAGATGCCCAGCGTATGCAGCACAAAATGTCCGCCGATGCATCGCTTGCACCGCAGGCCGCTCTGGCGTAATTAAGCCTCTGAAACAAACAAGCCCGCAATTGCGGGCTTGTTTGTTTCAGATGGGCTGATCAGCCCGCGACCAATACCCGAATGGCTTCGAGGCGCAATGCGGCTTTATCGAGCGAGGCCAGACCTTGCTCGCGCTGATTGCGCAGGGTTTCAATTTCGCTATCGCGCACGCTTGGGTTGACGGCCTGCAGCGCGGTGAGGCGGGCAAGCTCTTCATCCATGTCCGCGGCCAGGCGCCGCTTGGCTTCGGCGACACGTTCGAGGTGGCGCGGCATGACTTTCTCTTCACCGACACCGATCTGCGGATTGAGTGTGTCACGTTGCGCCTGCACGAATTTGTTGGCGCTGGCACGGGGTACGCTTTCCAGTTGGTCGTTCAATGTCTCGAAAGCCACCTTGTGGGCCAGATCATTGCCGTTGGCGTCGAGCAGACAACGCAATGCTGCTGGCGGTAAGTAACGGCCAAGCTGCAAAGCGCGTGGGGCAACAACATCACTGACATACAGCAACTCAAGCAAAACGGTGCCGGGTTTGAGTGCCTTGTTTTTAATCAAGGCAACGCCGGTGTTGCCCATTGAGCCAGACCGCACCAGGTCCATGCCGCCTTGTACCATGGGGTGCTCCCAGGTCAGGAACTGCATGTCTTCACGGGTCAGCGCGAGGTTACGGTCGTAGGTGATGGTTACACCTTCGTCGTCACCCAGTGGGAAGCTGGCGTCGAGCATTTTTTCGCTCGGGCGCAGAATCAAGGCGTTTTCCGAGTGGTCTTCACTGTCGATACCAAAGGCATTGAACAGTTGTTCCATATAGATCGGCAGGGCGAATTGGTCATCCTGCTCTTCAATGTCGGCTGCCAGGGTTTGGCCTTCGCCGGCGCCACCAGAGTTCAGCTCCAGCAAGCGGTCGCGGCCTGCGTGCAACTCGCCTTCAAGGCGTACACGTTCGATTTTGGCTTCATCGGCCAGCGCTTGCCATTCGTTGTCATCACCGCTTTCCAGCAGTGGCAACATACGGCTGCCGAATTGGTGCTGAAGCGCGTTACCAGTCGGGCAGGTGGCCAAAAATGCGTTGAGCGCATTGTGATACCACTGAAACAGGCGTTCTTGCGGGCTGCTCTCAAGATAAGGCACGTGCACCTGAATGCGGTGCTTCTGGCCAATACGGTCAAGACGGCCAATGCGTTGCTCAAGCAAGTCCGGGTGAGCGGGCAGGTCGAACAATACCAAGTGATGGGCGAACTGGAAATTACGGCCTTCACTGCCGATCTCGGAGCAGATCAACACCTGAGCGCCGAACTCTTCATCGGCGAAGTAAGCCGCCGCTCGGTCACGCTCGAGAATGCTCATGCCTTCATGGAAAACAGTGGCGAGGATGCCCGAGCGCACACGCAATGCATCTTCAAGATCCAGTGCGGTCTCTGCATGGGCGCAGATCACCAGTACCTTGAATTTTTTCAGCATCTTCAAGGTGTCGATCAACCACTCGACGCGTGGGTCGAAGCGCCACCAGCGCTGCTCTTCATCAACCTCCGCCTGGGCTTGATAACTCACTTCTGGATACAGGTCAGGATGCTCGCCGATCGGCAGCTCCATGTACTCATCCGGACTTGGTAGCGGGTAGGCGTGCAGTTCGCGTTCAGGGAAACCCTGGACTGCGGCGCGAGTGTTACGGAACAGCAGGCGGCCAGTGCCGTGGCGATCAAGCAGCTCACGAATCAAGCGAGCCGAGGCTTCGCTGTCGCCGTCATTGACGGCTGCCAGCAGGCCTTCACCTTCTGCGCCGAGGAAGTCATGAATGGTTTTGTGCGCTTCTGGTGACAACCGGCCTTGATCCAGTAACTCCTGAACGGCTTCGGCAATCGGCCGATAGTTGGCACTTTCTGCGCGAAAGGCTTCAAGGTCGTGGAAGCGGTTGGGGTCGAGCAGGCGCAAACGTGCAAAGTGGCTGTCTTGACCAAGTTGCTCGGGCGTTGCGGTCAGCAGCAGAACCCCTGGGATAACTTCAGCCAGTTGCTCAACCAGTGAATATTCAGGGCTGGAGCGCTCAGGGTGCCATACCAAGTGGTGGGCTTCGTCGACCACGAGCAGATCCCAGCCTGCAGCAAAGACCGCATCTTGGGCTTTTTCGTCTTCGCGCAGCCATTCCAGCGCAACCAGCGCCAGTTGGCAGTCTTCAAATGGGTTGCTGGCATCGCTTTCAATGAAGCGTTCAGCATCGAACAGGGCAACGTCGAGGTTGAAGCGGCGGCGCATTTCCACCAGCCACTGATGCTGCAGGTTTTCTGGAACCAGGATCAGTACCCGGTTGGCGCGACCAGACAGCAGTTGGCGGTGAATCACCATCCCGGCTTCAATGGTTTTGCCCAGGCCTACTTCGTCAGCCAATAGCACGCGCGGTGCAATTCGGTCAGCCACTTCGCGGGCAATGTGCAACTGGTGCGGAATCGGTTGGGCGCGAACGCCACCCAAGCCCCAGAGCGACGATTGCAGGTGGTTGCTGGTGTATTCGAGGGTTCGATAACGCAAGCCGAACCATGCCAGCGGGTCAATCTGGCCAGCGAACAGGCGATCGCTGGCCAAACGGAACTGGATAAAGTTGGACAGCTGCGTTTCAGGCATGGTCACGCTTTGATGCTGCGCATTGAGGCCGTGATAAACCAGCAGGCCGTCGATATCGTCGACTTCCTGTACGGTCAGCTTCCAGCCTTCAAAGTGGGTGATCTCATCGCCAGGCGAGAAACGCACACGCGTCAGCGGTGCACTGCGCGCAGCATATTGACGGGTTTCGCCAGTCGCCGGGTAAAGGACCGTAAGCATTCGGCCTTCCTGCATAAGGATGGTGCCTAAGCCCAGCTCTGCTTCGCTGTCACTGATCCAGCGTTGCCCCGGTTCGTACTGCTGCGCCATGCCTGTCTCCCGCGTGAAAAAGCCGGCTATGGTAACCGCAACACAGGGTTTAGGCCAAAGCCGCATTGCTCTTTTAGCTGATCGGTGGGTATAAAAACCAATAAACGTGTCGAAAGTGTAGTGAGGGTGGGCTCAAGTTTGGGCAAAAATGGTCGATAGACTGACCAAAGGAGGGGCAATTAATGTTGCCACATATTCCGCATAGCATGGCACCCGTCACTGCGACTCAGGACCTGGTTAAGCCAAAACCCCTGACCCCGCCCGTCGTGCCTGTGGCCGAAACGAGCAAGGAAAGCGCGCTCAACCTCGACAAACGCCATCCGCAAGATGCCGAGGCCTTACTGCGCGAGGAGCAGCGTCGTCAGCAGAAGCGTTACGCCGCCGCGCTACTGGCCGAGTCCGCCGATGATGAGCAGGCCCCAGCCCCAGAGGATGATGGTGAGGAACTGCCGCGTCAGGGGTTATGGGTGGATATTGAAGTCTAAGCAACCGACAATCAGCCAACCCTTTGGCTTGAGTGAATATCGCTGTGAACCTGTTTGCTGACACGCCCTTGCAATTGCCAGGCGCTGAACTGGATTTCCATCCGCAATGGCTCAGCGCCGAACTGGCCGATCAGTGGTTAGCCAAGATTTACCAGCAAACGCCTTGGCAACAGCCCCAAGTCAACTTATTTGGCCGCCGCCATCCTGTGCCACGCTTGCTGGCTTGGTATGGCGACGAGGGTGTTGGTTACCGCTATTCAGGTTTGTATCACGCCCCTTTGCCCTGGACCCCGCTGCTGGCTGAGGTTCGCGCGCAGCTCGCAGCTTTTGTAGGGCAGCCGCTCAATGGTCTGCTGCTCAATTATTACCGCGATGGTCAGGACTCGATGGGCTGGCATAGCGATGATGAGGCCGAGTTGGGGCCTAATCCGATTGTGGTTTCTTTGAGCCTTGGCGGCAGCCGACGGTTTGATTTGCGCCGTAAAGGCCAACAACGCATTGAGCATTCATTGCAGTTGGATCATGGCTCGCTACTGGTCATGCGCGCTACAACCCAGCATTATTGGCAGCATCAGATAGCCAAAACGCGCAAACCCTGCGCACCACGGCTTAATCTGACATTTCGCTATGTGTTGAACGGGGATGGCCTGAGTCATGAGCAATGACGATAACTTGATTGACTTCAACGCTGAGCGCGGCAAACGCATTCACGATCTGCACGACAAAAAGCTCGATGAAATGCGCAAGGCATTTGAGCAGGCGTTGCCGTTGCCGAAAGCGAAGAAAAAGACCAAAAGCAAACCCAAGAAGCGCTAAACAAAAAGTGGATGTGACACGCAAGGCGTGTCCACCATGGTTTGGACCGCGATGCTCTATCTTGGATAGGTGTTTAGATATTTGCAGCGGTGGATGGTGGATGGAAGAAGCGTCATTCACCCTGCGCGCCGATTTATTGACCCAGATCAGTATCTGCTGCTGATTTACCCCCCGTCTCGGGATCATTATTGATCCATGTCAAAACTAGCCTGCCAGTGGTTGCGTACTTTGGACTCATTCCAGATCACACGCCGCTTAGGAGGCAACCATGTATATCGATACTGTAGTTATTGCGGGTATTTGCACTGTACTGCTGATGTTCGCCTTCTTCGGTGGGGTGGGGATGTTTATTTGGAAAGACTCGCACAAGCGCAAGTAAGGCTGAGTCTTTCAACACGACTGCACGCAAGGCAGCTTCAGGCGACTTAGGTCGCCTTTTTTTTCGGTCATCGCCTGCAATGGGTATGGCTGGGCACAAAGCACAATCTATGTGGAAATGGGCCGCTGGATAGCCTAATCCTTTCAAAATTCACACTAATGCGCTGGGCAAAATTGTTAGCATGGGCTAGACGAATTTAGTTAGCTGGCTAATAATTGTCAGGCTTCTTGACGCGCTTTGAGCGTCAATCCGCTACTTTCATATCAGATGCTTTACCCGGAAACAGTTATGCCCCACGCATTGCTGGCCTTTATTGCGCCTAGCCGACAAGCCATACAGTTTGCGATCAAGACGCTGCTCGGAGCAGGGCTGGCGTTGTGGTGCGCGATGCGTTTAGGGCTGGAACAGCCGGTTTGGGCGATGATGACCGCTTTTATCGTGGCGCAACCCTTGTCCGGCATGGTGGTACAAAAAGGCCTGGCAAGAATGGTCGGCACCATGATCGGTACCATCATGTCGGTGGTTTTTATTGGTCTGTTTGCACAAACCCCTTGGGTGTTTATCGGTGCGTTGGCGCTATGGCTGGCAATGTGTACGGCGGCTTCGACCATGCTGCGCAGTGCCTGGTCCTACTCTTTTGTGCTGGCCGGTTACACCGTGGCTATTATCGGTTTGCCGGCGACCAGTATTCCGCTGACCGTGTTTGATCAGGCAGTTGCACGCTGCACTGAAATCTCATTGGGGATTCTCTGCGCGACCGCTGCTAGCGCGATCATCTGGCCGCAGCGCGTTGAGGTTCAACTCATTAAACAAGCCAATGTTGCCTGGCGCGCCGGCTTGAACGCAGCCTCATTGGCTTTAGCCCAAGAGAAGCATGCACGCCAAGGCTTACTGGAGGTCTTGGGGCATATCGTTGCGGTCGACTCACAGCGTGAACATGCTTGGTTTGAGGGCGTGCGTGGTCGCCAGCGAGCCGCAGCATTAAGGGTGTTGAGCCGCGACTTGCTCAGTATGTTGCGCCTTGCTCGTGGTGTTGGCCGTCAGTTGCGTCAGCTCAGTGCACAAGAACGCGAATGTATAGAACCGCTGATTAACGCGGCGCGAGAGCAGTTTGATCGTGAGGAAATGACCGACTTGGAAGGGCTGGCTGAACGGGTTCGGTTGGCCTCGCTCAGTGCACAACTCAATCCAGCGCAGCAAGTATGTTTAGAGCGCTTGTTGCTACTGGTCACCCGCATGCAAGTTGCTGATCAGTCACTGCATGCAGTCGAGCAGGGGGTTGCGCCACGGGATGCGCCTGACCCGCTGTCATGGCACAGTGATTGGCAAACGGCAGTGGTTTACGGCGCTCGCAGCGCGCTGGCGTTTCTGGCGTTCGCTTCGTTCTGGATGGCAACCGGCTGGACCTTTGCCACCGGCGGTATATTGATGACTGCAGTGGTCTGCAGTTTATTTGCCAGTCGCGATAATGCGGCTCAGATCGGCATGATGTTCCTGCGTGGTATTTTTTACGCGATTCCAGTGGCGTTCGTCGTAGGTGAAATTGTATTACCCCAGTTGAGCAGCTTTGCCATGCTGTGCCTGGCCATGGGTGTTCCGCTATTTTTCGCGGGGCTGGGCATGTGCTACCCGCCGACGGGAGCCACGGCAACTTCGTTTGCGCTGCACTTTATTTTGCTTTGCGCACCGCAAAATCAGATGGATTTCAGTGTCACCTATTTTCTTAACTCAGCGCAGGCGTTGATCATGGGCGTTGGCTTTGCCGTATTAGCGTTCAAGTTAATTTCCATTCGCAGCCCACGTTGGCTGGGGGGGCGCTTGTTGGGCGCAACCTTAAATGACTTGAGCCGCCTGACTCGACGCCCGCTGCCCGGTGCCGAAAACTGGTTTGGCGGGCGTATTGCCGATCGTTTGTTGCAGTTGGCTCGACATTACCCTGCGCTGCCCGATGCCACTCGAACGCGCTGGGATGACGGCATCGCCAGCCTTGATCTGGGTGACGAACTCCTGCATCTGCGGGCCTGCCTGGCGGCGGGCAGCCGATCGGTTGGGGTCGCAGAGCAGCACTTCTTGCAACAACTTGATCAGCAGTTACGCATAGGGCCAGGCGCAGGGCGTGAAGATGTCTTGGATGCAGCGGTTGATGAATTGCTGCAAGCACTCAATGCAGACACTTCGAGTATCGATCGACGTTTGGCACGAGCGGCCTTGTTGCAATTGCAGTTAGGCTGGAAAAACTGGTGCCTAAGCAAAGGAGAGCAATATGGGCTTGCATGAATGGTCGATAGGCGGTGTTCTGCTCAGCCCATTTCTTATCTATGTAGTCTTGGCTTTTGCAGTCACCGGGGCTTTGCGTTTTATGCTGATACAAGTAGGTGCTTCGCGCTGGATCTGGCACGAGGCACTGTTTGATACTGCGTTGTTTGTGTGTGTGTTGGCCGGCATTGTTGCAGTGCTTGGACGTTAGTTATGGAGAATCAATTTATGCGTTCAGCGATTCGTGTGTGCATCACCCTTGCCGTTGTGCTGGCAGCGTTGCTCGCGGGCCACTGGCTATGGAGCTACTACATGTATTCGCCATGGACGCGTGATGCACGGGTGCGTGCCGATGTGGTGACCATTGCGCCTGATGTTTCTGGCGCAGTGGTTGATCTGTCAGTTAAAGATAACCAGCGGGTTAAAGTGGGCGATCTGCTAATGCAAATAGATCCCCAGCGTTATGACGTTGCCCTTGAGCAGGCCAAGGCCGCGCTAGATACCCGTAAACAACAGTTGAATTTGCGCAAGCAGGAAGCTGCCAGGCGCGCTCGTCTTGGGCCGCAGGCGATCAGTGCCGAGTTGCGCGAGAACTCGCAAATCAGCGCGCAAATTGCCTTGGCCGAATACCATGAGGCTGAAGCGGCAGTTAAGCAAGCTGAGCTCAATGTTACCCGCAGTCGATTGCTTGCTACGCGTAATGGTTACATCACCAACTTGCAGCTGGCTGAGGGTAATTACGTGCAAACCGGGCAGCCAATGATGGCGCTGGTAGATGAAGAGTCCTATTACGTCCAGGCCTATTTCGAAGAAACCAAGCTGCCAAAAATCGCCGTCGGAGATGAAGTGGAGGTTTGGCTGATGAGCTACCAGCATCCACTAAAAGGTCATGTGCAAAGTATCAGTCGAGGCATTACTGATCGCAACGCCAGCCCGGATCAGCAACTGCTGGCCAATGTTGAGCCTACCTTCAATTGGGTGCGCTTGGCGCAGCGTATCCCGGTGCGCATCAAACTTGATGACATGCCAAAAGATGTGTTGTTGAGTGCCGGCATGACCGCCAGCGTTAAGGTATTGGGTACGCGTGAATAGCTGTGGTCAGGGTGACAGGCACGTCACCCTGACGCGCTGCTTTAGTAGCGTGCCACCTTGGCCGGGGTGCGTTGCATGATGACCTTGCCCGCGCGAACCGAGGTCAATGCATAACCCTGAGTGCGGATCATCTCGTAATCGCTTGGTGCCGATAGCAGCAACAGGTTAGCTGGGCGACCGACTTCCAGGCCATAGCGCTCACCGAGGTTAAGGGTGCGTGCGCTGTTATCGGTAATCAGGTCCAGAGCTCGCTGCAAGTCGGCATACCCGAGCATATGGCAAATATGCAGTCCCGCTTCGAGAATACGCAAAATATTGCCGTTACCCAGCGGATACCATGGGTCTACGATTGAATCTTGGGCGAAGCAGACATTCATCCCGGCGCGATCAATTTCGGCAACACGGGTCAGGCCGCGACGCTTCGGATAGGTGTCAAAACGTCCCTGCAAGTGAATGCTTTCGGTTGGGCAAGAGACAAAGTTGATGCCTGACATTTTCAGCAGTCGAAACAGCTTCGAGCAATAGGCGTTGTCGTAAGAGCCCATCGCCGTGGTGTGGCTGGCGGTGACCCGTGCGCCCATGCCGCGCACGCGGGCTTCTTCGGCAAGGACCTCTAAAAAGCGCGAGTGCGGGTCGTCGGTTTCATCGCAATGCACATCGACCAGGCAGCCGGTGCGTTCGGCCAGGTCCATCAAAAACTTGATTGAACTGACGCCCTGGTCACGGGTGTTTTCAAAATGCGGAATGCCGCCCACTACGTCGGCGCCAAGCGCTACCGCTTGCTCCATGAGTGCGCGACCGTTGGTGAAGGACTCAATGCCTTCCTGTGGGAAAGCAACAATCTGCAAGTCGATCAGGTGGCGGGTTTCTTCGCGCACCTCAACCATGGCTTTGAGTGCGCCCAGTGTTGGATCAGTCACATCAACATGGGTGCGCACATGCTGAATGCCGTGCTCGACCAACATGTCGATGGTTTTCTTAGCGCGCAGCTTGGTGTCTTCATGGGTCACTTGAGCTTTGCGCTTGCCCCATAATTCGATCCCTTCAAACAGGGTGCCGCTCATGTTCCACGAGGGATCGCCAGCAGTCAGCGTGGCATCGAGATGAATATGGGGCTCAACGAAGGGGGCAATCACCAGATTGCCGCCGGCATCAAGGTCGTCAGTCGCAGCGCTGATTGTCGGGCTGTGCGGGCTGATTTCTGTGATGCGGTCTTGTTCCAGGACTATACGGTACAGGCCTTCGCGACCCCGTAGTCGGGCGTTAATAATGTTCATGCAATACTCCTGGCAGGGCGAGAAGAGGACAGTCGCCAGATCAGCAAGGCGATGCTGATGTTCAGGCGATCGTGGGGATTGGTAAATGAGCTGCCGGTCAGGGATTCTATGCGCTGAGTCCGATAGCTCATGGTGTTGCGGTGTACGCCTAGGCGTTGAGCGGCGAGGGCAAGATTACCGCTCTCGTGAAACCAGGCCTCAAGTGTCGGCATCAGGACGGGCTCGTGCCGGCTGTCGTCACTGATAATTGGGCCGAGCACCTTTTCGACGAATTGGTCGAGCACGCTGCGATCACGAATAGCACCAAGTAATTCGATCGCGCCTAGCTCGTTGAAGCTGCAAACGCCCAAGCGTTCGGGGAACGATTGCGCTGCAACCAACGCTTGGCGAGCCTCATGCAAGCCATGAGCAAAGCGTTGCGGGCCGTGACCACCCGCACTCAAACCAAGATAAAGGCGCAGAGGGGCAAGCTCAGGGTTGAGCTCTTCAATCAAGTCGAGCATGGCTTGGCGGTTAGTCTGTTGATCGAGCCTTGCGGTGGCTGGCAGCAGGGCAATCCAGTGCTCACCCTGACACACGGGCGACAACGCTTCGCCGAGCCTGTCCAAATGTTGCTGCAGTGACCGTTGCAGACGTTCGCGGCTACTTTGCAGAATGCGCTCAGCCTGATCTGCACCAAATGCCTCAATCAAGCGCTCGCTGCCCTCAAGCTTGAACAGGGCTACTTGCCGTGCTGTCGCCAATGGCAATCCCAGGCTATGCCCACGTTGCAGCAGAGAGTCGAGGGACTGCACATCGCCTTCGAGCAGTTGTTCAAGCAAATGTTGGCGTGAACGTCCAAGCATCTGCGCTTGGACCAATGCCGTCCCTATGGCTTGCGTCACCAGCACCATTTTCAGCGAATAAGGCTGCTCAATCAGTGGCACCCCCAAATCCTGGGCGGCATCGATGACGCTCTGCGGGATCTGTTTGATGTACTCCGGGCCAGTCAATATGACCAAGCCTGCTGCGACCTGCTGATGAGCCTGACGTACCAGCAGTAACAGGTTTTCCTCACTGCGCGGATGATTGATGCCCGTGACGAACACCAATTCACCGCCCATGATCCACTCGGCAATGCTGCTATTCTCAGCCACATAGGGCCAGCGTACCGGGTTGTTTTGCATCGCTTCGCCGGCCCGCAAACGCATGCTGTCGAGGCCGGGAAGAGCCAGTACATCGGCCACAGTGAGGCTCATTTAGTGAGTTGAGCTGCGGTGCGGGTGGTGGAAGCCGGATTGATTACTTTTGACAACACAAGGTAGGCAAAAGCAGCCACCGCAATGCCGACAATGGGTGCAACCCATGGCGAGACGTAGGCACACACCGCACCAATCAAATAGGCGCTGAGGCCAATCCAGTTGAATGCCGGCAATTGCGTGTCCGCAAGTTTTGGATACTGACCTTTATGGCCGTAGAAAAAGTCAGCCATGATCACACCGCCGATCGGTGGGATGATCGAGCCCAGCAGAATCAAAAATGGAATCAGCATTTCGTACATCCCGGCGATCGCCAGCAATGTACCAATGCCTGCGCCGACGACAGTCACCAGTTTGCGGCGGTCTGTGCGCAGCAAATTACAGCCCGCGGCGGCAAAGTTGTAGATGGTATTGTCTTGGGTGGTCCACAGGTTGAGAAACAACATCACCACCGCTGCCATCGACAAGCCTTGCAGAACCAGGACTTCGACGACGTCAGGTTGCTGGTAAACAATGGCACCATAAGCCCCTGCGACGATCATCAGGCCGTTGCCGATAAAGAAGCCGAACAGGCTTGATAGCATCGCCACACGACCACTTTTGGCGAAGCGTGTCCAGTTAGTGGCTTGGGTTGCGCCGCTGACAAAGGTGCCGAAAACCATGGTGATCGCAACACTCAGGCTCATGCTTTCCTTCGGTTCGATGGCCATTAAAGCGCTCATGCCCCCCGCGTCGCGCGTGGCAATCCACAGTGAACAGCCAAGCAGTACCATCATCGCCGGAACGGCCACTCTGGAAAGCATGTCCAGACCTTTGTAACCGATGAATGCGGTGATGCAAAAACCAAAGCCAAACAGCACCATCAACACTGTGGTCAGCCCTTCAGGCAACCCCAGAATCTTCACCAGAACAATGGCGATGGTTGCAGTGCCCCAGGCGTACCAGCCAATCTGGGTAAAGCCCAGCAGTACATCAGACAACTTGCTGCCGACTTCGCCGAAGCAAAAGCGCCCCATCAGCACCGAGTTCAAACCGCTGCGACAGGCAATCAGCCCCAAGACGGCGGCGTAAAGGCCGAGCAACAGGTTGCCAATCACAGCAGCCCAAATCAGCGAGGTGAAATCAAAGGCCATGCCGATCTTGCCGCCAGCGAACATGGTGGCGGTGAAGAAGGTAAAACCAAACAACAGGATCGACGTTGAAAACAGGCCTTTGCGTGCACCTTGCGGTACTTCGCTGAGCGGGTAGTCGCCATCGTTATGGGGGGTTGTCATCGTTGGAGCTCCACAGGGTCAGTGAAGGGTCGGCGTAGCAGGTGGCGTGCCAGCAAGCTGATTCTTGAGCAGACACCACACTTAAAACGATACTCACAAAACATTTTGTGCGTAGTGCACAAATAAATTGGTGATATCAGGGGCTTTGGTCAGCGTGTATTTTGCTGGATATAGAGTGTCGGTCAAGTGTGGTGCATGCAAGACCTGCATGCACGTTGTTTGTGCGCTGTTGAGACTGTCATGCGTAACGCACAAACCTTGGCGGGCACCGATTTAGTAAATTTAGCTGACTGTGACCTGTGGAATAGGTGGCATTTCAACGGTTTGCTTTTTGCGTGGAGCCAGGATCTCGGCTTCACCGTCAACTACGATTTCATCACGCTGATTGACGACTCGCGTGGCAATGCGCACACGAAACTTGGGCTGCTTTTCGAGAATCTCTAATTGCACGGTGAGGGTGTCGCCAAGTTTTACTGGCAAGGTGAATCGCATCGTCTGGCCCAGATAGATTGTGCCGGGTCCTGGCAACTCACAGGCCACTGCTGCGCTGATCAATGCACCGCTGAACATGCCGTGAGCAATGCGTTCTTTGAACATGCTTTCGGCTGCAAACTGGGCATCGAGGTGGACCGGATTGTTGTCGCCAGACACTGCGGCAAATAGCTGTACGTCACGCTCCTCTACAGTCTTGCTGTAGGTGGCTTTTTGGCCGACTTCGAGTTCGTCGTAAGGCGTATTGCTGAGTTGGCTCATTGATGGATCTCCTGGATCATGGAACGAAATGGGCGGGGCCGGGCAAGGGTCTGTTCCAGCCAATCGATAATAAAGCCGGTAACCTCATCTCGGTTACTCTCGTTGAGTAACTCATGACGGGCTTCAGGGTAAATTTTCAGGTCAACATACTGCTTGCCAGCCTCTCTGAGTGCACCGGCTAAGTTAGCAAGACGCTTGCCTTGGCTGACGGGGTCACGTGCGCCGCCAATTATCAGCAGCGGTAGGCTGGCTTCTATCTGGGTTAATTTCGCCAGCGGGGTGATTTGCTGAAGGCCGGTAAGTAAGTCGAGCCACAGTTGGTTGCTGCAACGAAAGCCGCAGAGTGGATCATTAATGTACTTATCAACCTCATCCGGGTCACGACTGAGCCAGTCAAACCCTGTGCGGTTGGGCTTGAATGCCTTATTGAATGAGCCAAATGAGAGAAACTCGATCAGCGCGCTATGCCCCAGTGGTCCCTGGCGCCAGGCTTCGAATTTGGCGATGGCCATCGCGCTTTTATACAGCGCAACGGGCTGATAGTTTGAGCCTGAAAGTATGGCGCCATGCACGCTGCTACTGTGTTGCATCAAGTAGGCTTGAGCGATGTAACTGCCCATACTGTGGCCGAGAAGAAATATCGGTGCTTGCTCATGTTGATGACGGATCAAGTGATTGATACACGCCAGGTCATTAACCACCAGGTTCCAGCCATTGGCGTCTGCGTAGTGACCTAAAGTTGCATGTTCAGCCGTTCTGCCGTGCCCACGCTGGTCGTGGGCGTAGAGTTCAAAACCATTGGCGACCAGGGTTTCACCAAGACGGGCATAACGACTGCTGTGTTCGGCCATGCCGTGGGCAAGCATGACTATCGCTTTGGGTGGCTGATCACCATACCAGCGGTTGACGTACAACGGCGTGCTGTCATTACTTTGATGCCAAAAAGCCTCGTGTTGCATGGCGGATCCTTGGTCGGCGTGAAAGGCTATTGTAGTAGCTTTAACAGGCGAATGACTTAGGCAAAGATTCATGTCATTGATGACGCCTGTTTCGCTATAGGCGCGCCGGTAAGTAACTGTTAACTTTCGTTCAGTCCAAGCAGGTATTACCCGCTACGCTTATGGCGTGCGCCACTGTCTGGGTTGAGCAGGGTTAGCTGCTTACCTGTAGCGGGAAATGCGCTGGCTCACGGCCTGTTCTGATGAACCGGACAGACATCTTTCAGGGGAAGGGGATAAAAATAATGCAACCTGAGTTCTGGAGCGGTAAACGCGCCACCGGTGTACCCGATAGCATTGATATGAGTACATTTCGCTCCGTCAACGAAGTGTTTGAGCGATCGTGCAAGAAGTTTGCTGACCGCCCAGCATTCAGCAATATGGGCGTGACATTGACCTACGCCGAGTTGGATCGTTTATCTGCGGCGTTTGCCAGTTATCTGCAAAAGCGTACCGACCTCAAGCCGGGCGACCGCATTGCCGTGCAAATGCCCAATGTCCTGCAATACCCCATCGCTGTGTTCGGTGCGATGCGCGCGGGACTCATTGTGGTTAACACCAACCCGCTGTATACCGCCCGAGAAATGCGCCACCAGTTTAAAGACTCAGGTGCACGCGCTTTGGTGTACTTGAATATTTTCGGCAAGTTGGTGCAGGACGTACTGCCTGATACCAATATTGAGTACCTGATTGAAGCCAAAATGGGTGATCTTCAACCGGCGCTCAAGGGCTGGCTGGTCAACACCGTGGTCAAGCACGTCAAGAGAATGGTGCCCGACTACCATCTGCCACAGGCGCTGGCTTTCAAAACCCTACTCAAGCAAGGCCAGGGCGGGGCGTTGCAGCCTATCAGTGTCGGTCATGATGATATTGCTGTGCTGCAATATACGGGCGGTACCACGGGGGTGGCCAAGGGCGCGATGCTGACGCACGGCAACCTGGTCGCCAATATGCTGCAGATCGATGCGTGCATGCAGCAACTCGGTGAGGACGGCGCCCCCCTGATGAAGCAAGGTCAGGAGGTGATGATTGCACCGCTGCCGCTTTACCATATCTATGCATTCACCGCGAACTGCATGTGCATGATGGTTAATGGTAACCACAACGTGTTGATCACCAATCCACGGGATATTCCCGGCTTTATCAAAGAGCTGGGTAAGTGGCAGTTTTCCGCGCTGTTGGGTTTGAATACGTTGTTTGTGGCCTTGATGGATCATCCTGAATTCAAAAACCTCGATTTTTCTAAGCTCAAACTCACCAACTCCGGGGGTACTGCTTTGGTTAAGGCCACAGCTGAACGCTGGAACGAGATGACTGGCTGCACTGTTGTAGAAGGTTATGGCCTGACTGAAACATCACCGGTTGCCAGTACCAACCCGTACGGCAAACTCGCTCGTCTGGGCACAGTCGGCCTGCCAGTGCCGGGCACAGGCTTTAAGGTGATCGACGACGAGGGTGTTGAACAGCCTTTTGGTGAGCGCGGTGAGCTCTGTATTAAAGGCCCGCAAGTTATGAAGGGCTACTGGCAGCGCGCTGAAGCGACGGATGAAGTGCTCGACGCTGAAGGCTGGTTCAAAACCGGGGATATTGCGGTCATCGATGAGGATGGTTTCACCCGCATTGTTGACCGCAAGAAAGACATGATCATTGTGTCTGGCTTTAACGTTTACCCTAACGAAATCGAAGACGTGGTCATGAGCCATCCGCAGGTCGCCAGTTGCGCTGCGGTGGGCATTGCAGATGAGAAATCAGGAGAGGCGGTCAAGCTTTTCGTGGTGGCGCGTGAAGGGGGGCTCAACGAAGCTGAATTGAAGGCCTTCTGCAAAGAAAACTTCACGGCCTACAAAGTGCCCAAGCAGATCGTTTTCCGCGACTCCTTGCCGATGACTCCAGTTGGCAAGATTCTTCGCCGGGAGCTTCGCGATATTGCCTGAACCTTGGTGTAAAACCTTGCCCTGATGATTCAGGTGCATTGAAGGCTGGGTCTTGGAGTGTGCTAATCCAGGCCCGGCCTTTTTTATGGCTGGCTACCGGAGACTAAGGCAGTCGGCGTAGAGTATTTGGCCAAACAACCCTTTGGGTGCGATTTTAGGCGCAAGCGCTTTATGTAGCGCTTGGTTGTGACTAATTTTGTATATTTGGTTCTGGTTGTGACTGGCTGGGTTGTGTTTGGTGCTGGTCGATCTCTGGCAAAGCTGCTAACCTCGGCCCGCTTTTGGCCCGTGTAACGGTTAAGCTTCAGGCATATAAACAACAATACAACTGCTGAAATTGCAGTGATGATCAGATGTAACTGAGGAGTGGGCTTCCATGATCGAAAACTTCTGGAAGGATAAGTATCCAGTTGGGGTTGCTGCCGAGATCAACCCGGACCAATACCCTAATATCCAAGCGGTTTTGCAACAGTCCTGCCAGCGTTTCGCTGATAAGCCTGCTTTTAGTAATCTGGGTAAAACCCTGACCTACGGCGATATTTACAAATTGTCCGGTGATTTTGCAGCCTATCTGCAGAACCACACTGATCTGCAGCCAGGCGACCGTATTGCCGTGCAGATGCCTAATATTTTGCAGTACCCGGTCGTTGTCTTTGGTGCAATTCGCGCTGGCTTGGTTGTGGTCAACACCAACCCGCTCTACACCGCACGGGAGCTGGAACACCAGTTTAATGATTCTGGCGCTAAAGCACTGGTTTGCCTGGCCAATATGGCGCATTTGGCTGAACAAGTGGTGCCTAAGACTGGGGTCAAAACCGTCATCGTTACTGAAGTAGGCGATATGTTGCCTATGTTCAAACGCCTGCTGGTTAACACCGTGGTTAAGCACGTTAAGAAAATGGTGCCTGCCTATAATCTGCCGCAGTCCATCAGCTTTCTAAGTGCCTTGGCTAAAGGTCATGGCCAAACTGTTAAGGAAGCTGCGCCAGCCAACAATGATGTGGCTGTGCTGCAATACACCGGCGGCACCACGGGCGTGGCCAAGGGCGCAATGCTTACGCATCGCAACCTGGTTGCCAATATGCTGCAGGTTCGCGAGTTGATGGGCGCCAACCTTAATGAAGGTTGTGAAGTGGTCGTTGCACCGCTGCCGCTGTACCACATCTATGCCTTCACCTTTCATTGCATGGCGATGATGCTGATTGGCGCGCACAATATCTTGATCACCAACCCGCGTGACCTGCCGGCAGTCGTTAGCGACCTGTCCAAGTATAAGTTCACCGGTTTTGTGGGCCTCAATACCTTGTTTGTTGCCTTGAGCAATTTCGAGGGTTTCCGCAAACTCGACTTCTCCGCATTGAAGTTGACGGTATCCGGCGGTATGGCGTTGCAGCAGGCCACGGCTGAGCGTTGGAAGGCTGTCACCGGCTGCGCCGTGTGTGAAGGCTTCGGCATGACCGAAACCAGCCCGGTTGCAACGGTTAACCCATTTAGCGCCATTCGTTTAGGCACCATTGGTATTCCGGTGCCATCGACGCTGTGCCGAATTGTCGATGATGAAGGCAAGGTGCTTGAGTTGGGTGAGACCGGCGAGATCTGCGTTAAGGGCCCGCAAGTCATGAAAGGTTACTGGCAGCGCCAGGAAGCTACCGACGAAATCCTTGACGCTGAAGGCTGGCTGAAAACCGGCGATATCGGTTTGATTGAGCCAGATGGCTATTTGCGTATTGTCGATCGCAAGAAAGACATGATTCTGGTGTCAGGCTTCAACGTTTACCCGAATGAGCTCGAAGACGTACTGGCCACACTGCCAGGTGTTATGCAGTGCGCGGCCATTGGTATCCCTGATGAGAAATCGGGTGAGGCAATCAAAGTCTTTGTCGTGGCTAAACCGGGTGAAAACGTCACCAAAGAGCAAGTCATGGCGCACATGCGTGCCAACCTGACTGGCTACAAAGTGCCGAAGAGCGTCGAGTTCCGCGACACGCTGCCAACGACTAACGTGGGCAAAATTCTGCGTCGTGAACTGCGTGATGAAGAGCTGAAGAAGGCCAGCGCCCAGTAAGGGGTGTTGGTTGCTGACAAAACCTCGCTACGGCGGGGTTTTGTCTTTTTCGGGATGGCCAACTACTTCACTGGGCTCTGCGCGGATTGGTGTTAACCCATCGCCGACGGAAATCTGCGACAATTGACGGCTGCAAGCCGTCTGCCTAACCCCACAGAATTGCTCCGGTACCGATGACTGATCACACTGAACGACTGCTGAAAAATCTCGATCAAGCGCTGATTATTGACCGTCACCGCTTGCGCAGACAGCTACTTGAGCTGCGTAAACACCCGGATGAGGCAAAACTTGCGCAATGGTTGCAGCGGTTTCAAGCCTCCGCAGCCAAGGTTGAAGCGCGGCGCTTGAGCGTGCCGGCCATGCGTTATGACGATACCTTGCCAATCGCCGCCAAGCGCGAAGAAATCAAAGCAGCAATCGCCAACCATCAAGTGGTGGTCATCGCAGGGGAAACCGGTTCAGGTAAGACCACTCAGCTACCGAAGATTTGCCTTGAACTGGGCCGTGGTCTGCACGGTTTAATTGGCCATACTCAGCCTCGCCGACTGGCTGCCCGTAGTGTCGCCACCCGAGTTGCAGAAGAAATAGGCACACCCCTTGGCGAACTGGTTGGTTATCAGGTGCGCTTCGAGGATCAGAGTAACGAGCGCAGTCTGATCAAGCTGATGACTGACGGTATCTTGCTCGCGGAAACCCAGCATGATCGTTTTCTCGACAAGTACGACACCATCATTGTCGATGAGGCCCATGAGCGCAGCCTGAATATCGACTTCTTGCTCGGCTACCTGAAAACCCTGCTGTCGCGGCGTCCTGATCTCAAGCTGATTATCACCTCGGCGACTATCGACCTGGAGCGTTTCTCCAAACACTTTGACGGTGCGCCGGTGGTTGAAGTCTCTGGGCGTACTTATCCTGTAGAAACCTGGTACCGACCACTTACTGCCGAGCAGGACGAAGACGGTAACCGCGTCGAGGAAGACCTGTCGGTTGATCAAGGCATAATCGCTGCGATTGATGAACTCAGTGCCTTCGAGCGCAGCGAAGGCCGGTTGCCCGGGGATGTGCTGGTGTTCTTGCCGGGTGAGCGCGAGATTCGCGATGCGGCCGAGATACTGCGCAAGGCTCAGCTCAAGCACACCGAGGTTCTACCGCTATACGCACGATTAACACCGGCAGAGCAGCAGAAAATATTTAAACCGATGCCGGGGCGTAAAATCGTCTTGGCGACCAACGTTGCCGAAACCTCGCTGACGGTGCCCGGCATTCGTTACGTCATCGACAGTGGCACTGCACGCATCAGCCGTTATAGCTATCGTGCCAAGGTTCAGCGCTTGCCGATTGAAGCGGTTTCCCAGGCCAGCGCTAATCAACGTAAAGGCCGTTGCGGGCGGGTTGAGCCGGGTATCTGTATTCGCCTTTACAGTGAAGAAGACTTTATTGCGCGACCTGAATTTACCGATCCGGAAATTCTGCGCACCAACCTGGCAGCCGTTATCTTGCAGATGCTTCATCTGCGGCTGGGAGACATCACCGCCTTTCCCTTTATTGAGCCACCAGATGGCAAGGCCATCAGCGACGGCTTCAATTTGCTGCAGGAGTTATCGGCGGTAGGACGTGACAGTCAACTGACCCCGCTCGGTCGTCAGTTAGCACGTCTGCCAGTTGATCCGCGATTGGCGCGCATGGTGCTTGAAGGTGCCAAGCAGGGCAGCCTTGAAGAAGTGCTGATTATCGCCAGTAACCTGTCCGTGCAAGATCCCCGTGAGCGACCATCGGATCGCCAGCAGGCTGCTGATCAGGCCCATGCCCAGTGGAAAGACGTAGATTCGGATTTTGCCGCTGTGATCAACATTTGGCGCGGATTTGAAGAGCAGCGCCAAGCCTTGGGGTCCAGTGCTTTGCGCAGCTGGTGCCGCAAGAATTTCCTTAACTATTTGCGTTTGCGCGAATGGCGCGATGCGCACCGGCAACTGACCTTGATTTGCCGCGACTTGCAGCTCAAAGGCAAGCCTCAGGATGCTGCAAAAGCATCGGCTGATAAACAGCACAACCCCGCTGAGGTCAAGCCGGATAGCAAGCAGGCCAAAGAACAGGCTCAGGCCAAATCGGTCGACTACCAGAAATTGCACAAGGCGATTTTGTCAGGCTTGCTAAGCCAGATCGGCCAGAAAACTGAGGATGGCGATTACCTCGGAGCCCGCCAGCGGCGCTTCTGGATTCACCCTTCGACGGTGATCGGGCGCAAACGTCCACAGTGGATTATGGCGTCTGAGCTGGTTGAAACCACTAAGCTGTTTGCGCGCATGGTCGCCAAAATCGAGCCTGACTGGATCGAGCCGCTGGCTGGTCACTTGATTAAGAAAAACCACCTTGAGCCGCACTGGGAAAAGAAGCGTGGACAGGTGGTGGCTTATGAGCAAATCACCCTGTATGGATTGATTGTGGTCGGTAAGCGGCCGGTGCATTTTGGGCCGATTGATCCCGTTGTGTCCCGTGAGATGTTCATTCGAGAGGGGCTGGTGCGCGGCGAGATCCATTCCCGTGCCCGTTGCCTGAGTGCTAACCGTGAGCTGCTCGAACGCCTCGATGAGCTTGAGGCCAAGGCCCGTCGTCGCGACATTCTGGCAGATGAGGAAACCCTGTTTGACTACTACGCTGCGCGCCTGCCGGCAGATATTTATCAAACAGCGAGTTTTGAATCCTGGTACAAGCGTGAAAGCGCTAAAGATCCACAACTGCTGATTATGCGTGAGCAGGATGTGCTTGCCCGTGATGCCAACGAAGTCACTGCGGCTCAGTACCCCGATACCTTGCACTTGGCAGAGTTGCAGTTGCCGCTTAGCTATCATTTTGAACCCAATCACCCGCGTGATGGCGTTACAGTTCGGGTGCCGGCACCGCTACTTCCACAGCTTTCAGCCGAGCGTATTGAGTGGTTAGTGCCAGGTTTGCTTGAAGCCAAGTGTCTGGCGCTGGTGCGTGGTCTACCCAAAGCCTTGCGTAAGAACTTTGTGCCAGTGCCGGATTTTGTCGCCGCAGCACTGAGCAAAATCACCTTTGGCCAAGCCAGCTTGCCGCTGGCATTGGGCCATGAGCTACAGCGTATGACCGGCGCGCGGGTCGCTGATGAGGCATGGGCGCAGTCAGCTGCAGCGGTTGAAGATCACCTGCGGATGAACATTGAGGTGGTCGACACACATGGCAAATTGCTGGGTGAGGGCCGGGATCTTGCTGAACTGACCGTGCGCTTCAACAAAGCCAGTCAGCAAGCCTTGGCCATGCCACAGACGGCTAAGACAGAAGCGCCTATTGAAGCCAAAGCCTTTGCTCAGGTTGCTGAAAAGACCCAGCATCAGGTGGCGGGGCTGTCGATGACGGTATACCCCGCACTGGTTGAAGAAGCAGGTACGGTCAACGAGGGGCGTTTCCCGACCCAGGCTGAAGCTGAGTTCCAGCATCGCCGAGCTTTGCAGCGCTTGCTGCTGCAACAGTTAAGTGAACCCGCGAAGTTTATGCGTAGCAAGCTGCCGGGTCTTACTGACTTGGGGCTGCTATACCGCGAGATGGGGCGGATCGATGGTTTGGTCGAGGACATACTGCTCGCCAGCCTGGATACTTGCATCCTCGAAGGTCAGGAGCCCTTACCGCGTGATGGCGCAGCATTGGCGGCGTTAGCAGAGGCCAAGCGTGGCGATTGGTTTGGCCATGCCGAACGCTTGGCGCGCCTCACCTTGGACATTCTCAAGCTCTGGCACGGTTTGCAAAAACGCTTCAAAGGTAAAATTGACTTGGCTCAGGCCATTGCCCTGAATGACATCAAGCAGCAGCTAAGTCAGTTGGTGTATCCAGGCTTTGTGCGCAACACGCCCGCGCAGTGGATCAAAGAGTTGCCGCGCTACCTGAAGGCGATCGAGCAGCGTCTGGATAAAATTGGCAGCCAGGTGCAGCGCGATCGGGTCTGGAGCGGTGAACTGGCAGGCTATTGGGAGCAGTATCAAGCCCGCTACGCCAAGCACGTTCAAGAAGGTAAGCGCGATGCAGAGTTGCAGCTGTATCGCTGGATGCTTGAAGAGTATCGCGTCTCATTATTTGCCCAGCAATTGGGCACCAAAATGGCTGTTTCAGATAAACGCCTGAATAAACAGTGGGCGCAAACCGAAGCTTGATACTTGATCCATTTGAGCAACACAGAGGCGCCACGGCTTTTACACAGAAGGCAGCTATAGTTGTATAGGCGACTTCGACTTGTTGCCATTTGGGCGCGATGCTCGCGGCGGGTAAAGCTGCTCAAGGCTCAGATGTGTTTACCTAGCTGGTGCCTGTGCATCCTTGACGATTTGGACTAACCATCCATTTGACTTAATTGTGCGAGTTACTTATTCAAGGGACGTTCATGGGTGGCGGTCGGACGGTCAAATTACGGGTTTTAATTGTCTGCGCTATCGTGCTTTTGGTCAGTAGCGTGGGTGTATTTATTGCGCTTGGGGCTTATCACCAGAGCGCTGCGTACATCTATAGAAAAGCCTTGGTAACCACCCAGCAATCAGCCAAGCAAACGGCCACCGACTTCGACAATCTGATGCGGCCAGTACGTGCCAGTGTGCGGCGTTTGGCGATCAGCCCTTATTTGCGCGAAGTAGGCTTTGATAACTGGCTCAAGGCTGTACCTGAAGTGGTTGGGGAGTTGCGTTCGGCGCAAGGCGCCGTGTCGTTTTTTGCGGGTGACCAGCAAGGTAATTACTTTGTGGTTGCTGACCTAAAACGGCGACGTGTGAATCTGGGTCATCCTGACCCTGCAGGTGCCGATTACCTGGTGTATGGAATTGAGCATTCTGCGCTGGGGGTTAGTCGCACACGCTTTTTGTATCTGAACAGAGAACTCACGCAAATAGGCCCGGTGGTCAAGCGTGACTCTGCGGGTTACGACCCACGGCGCAGACCTTGGTATCAGCAGGCTTTGGGCCGTGGTGAGTTGATCCGCACCATGCCCTATAAGTTTTTCAATACAGGTGATATTGGCTCAACCCTGGCCTTCGATACGGGTTATCACGGCCTTGTCGTAGGGGCGGACATTGGCCACGATGCACTCGATCAAATGCTGATGCAGCGGCGTCTGACACCCAGTAGCCAGTTGGTGTTACTCAATCGTGATGGGCAGGTGTTGGCGTCTGACCGCACCGAGTTGTTTCTGGCGAGGGCGCGCGGAGCTCCCAAAATTCAGCAACTTCAGCGCCCTGAGCTAGCAGCATTGGTGCCCATGCTTGAGCAACTCAACACCGCAAAGGATATCGATTTCAGGCTCAGCAGCATCGAGGTTGACGGCGATTTATGGCACGCCGAGTTATTGCGTCTACCCGATGCCGGTACCGATCAAGTCTATTTGGGTATTACGGTTCCAAATGATGAACTGATCGGCGCGGCCCGCAATATGCGCAATCAGATTTTCCTGCAAACGCTGCTTGTTCTGCTCTTGGCTGTGCCCTTGGCGGCTTGGGCTTCGGGCTATATTGCCGCGCCAATCTCGCGGCTAACGCGCAAGGTTCAGGGTATTCGGAGTTTCAATTTCAGCGAGCCCATTGAAACCCAGAGCTTTATTACTGAAGTGCGAGAGCTGAGCGGTGCATTGAGTCAGAGCAGTATCACGCTGGCGCACTTCATGGACATCATCACCCGGCTTAGTGCCGAGCCTGATCTTGAAAAATTTTTACCGACCTTGTTGCGCCTGACCAGTGAAGCCAGCCAGTCAAAGGGTGCTTTGCTGTACATGCACCTGACGCCCAAGTCGCCCCTGAAGATCGTTGCCGGACGTTGGTTGCAGCAGCCGATAGACCTTAGCCAGATTGATCTGAGCCAACAGTTGTTTGCCGTGGCTGAGTCGGTTGCTGCCGAGCAGCCCATTGAACAGGCCGCAGACAAACAGGCCTGCTCGATTCTGGGCTTGCCTGAAATTGCGACATTGAGTGTGCCGTTACTGAGCCGAGAGAAACAGTTGGTGGGCGTGCTGGTGTTGTTCAATGATCAGAGCCTTGATGCAAGCCATATCGAGTTTATTCGGGTGCTCTCAAGGTTTGCGGCCATGGCCCTGGAAACACGGGGTTTAATTGAACAGCAGAAGGCCTTGTTCGAGTCACTGATCCACCTGGTCGCAACGGCAATCGACGCCAAAAGCCCCTACACCGGTGGTCATTGTGAGCGCGTTCCTCAGGCGGCGAAACTCTTGGCCGAAGCGGCCTGCAAGGAAACCCAAGGACCATACGCTGACTTTAATATGAGTGATGGCGATTGGTATGCCCTGCACATTGGTGCTTGGCTGCACGACTGCGGCAAGGTCACGACGCCTGAGTATGTGGTCGATAAAGCCACTAAGTTGGAAACCATTTACGACCGTATTCATGAGATTCGTTTGCGCTTTGAAGTGTTGAAGCGTGATACCGAGATTGAGTACCTGAAAGCGCTCAACCAAGGCGAGGATCCGGCTCAAGCGTTGGCCGCGCGTGATGCACAATTGCAAATGCTGGATGAAGAGTTCAGCTTTGTCGCACGCTGCAATACCGGTAGCGAATACATGGGGGATGAGCAGTTGCATCGCTTGCAGAGCATTGCCCAACGGCGGTGGCTACGTACGCTGGATGATCGGCTGGGCATTTCCGGTGAAGAGCGCGTGCGTAAGGAGGCGCAACCGGCCGTTGACCTGCCGGTTTGGGAAAGCCTGATCGCCGATAAGCCTGAGCAACAGGTGCCGCGCCCGGCCAATGAGACCTTTGATAAAGATAATATCTATGGCTTCAACATGGACATTCCGGCGTTTTTATATGATCGCGGCGAGCTGAAAAATCTCTCCATTCGGCGTGGCACACTGACCGAAGAAGAACGCTACAAAATCAATGAGCATGTCATCCAAACCATCAAGATGCTTAATGCGCTGCCTTTCCCCAATGCTTTACAGCAGGTGCCCGAAATAGCCGGTGGCCACCATGAGCGTATCAATGGTCAAGGTTATCCCCGTGGTCTTACCGGCGAACAGTTAAGCCCCCAGGCGCGGATGATGGCGATAGCGGATGTATTTGAAGCGCTCACTGCACGTGATCGCCCGTACAAACCGAGTAAGTCGCTCTCGCAAGCACTGCAGATTATGCGGGGTATGTGTGAGGGTGGGCATCTGGACAGCGAACTCTTTAGTATCTTTGTGCGCTCGGATGCATGCTTGGAATATGCCGAGCAGTTTTTGCACAGCGATCAACTCGACACGCAGGACTTACAGCGGTTTTTACCTGCGGGTGCTGAAGGTGGCAGCAGTTGAATACCCTTAAGGGGTTTGGGGCGCAAAATGTGCAGACACACTTTAGCTTGATTGAATACATTTGCAGGCTTGAGCGGTCCGATGCTTGAGCCAATACTGAAATGATGCTTTAAAGTTCGCCGAGCAAGATAAATCAGCCGCCCATGGAGGGCTCCAATGCGATTGATGTATGCCGTGCTACCGTTGCTTGTGTTGACGGGTTGTTCATCCTACAAGACCCACCCAGACCAAATCACCCAAATACCTGAAGACCGCATGTTTGAGTATCAGCGGGCTGACCAGGACGCTGGGAATATCATTATCAATCGAGACATGGGTTTTATCGGCGGTGGCTGCTATGTCGCATTCAAGCTTGACCGCAAGCTCACTGCGCGTATTGGCATTGGTGAAACGGCAACCTTCGCGGTCGCGCCAGGTCGGCATATCGTCGGCATTGCGATTGATGAACAGGGCGAAAGCCTGTGCAACAACGGCCGACTCAATCGTGAGGTCGCCGTAACCGTAACCAAAGGTCAGGATCAACACTTGCGCATTGTCAGCGAATCGAGCAGTGGTTTTGATATTCGCCCGGAAAAGCCTTAACTCAAGGTTGATTTACAGGCTCACCTCTGGAACTCAAGCCGGGGTGAGCGGGTCGTAGCGACTCATGGTTTACTTTCTGCGCCAGAACGCTAGTGATGGAGGAGGAAGGGCATCTGTATTTCTAGGTCAAAGGGTCGCAGGTGTCTGGCTTCTTCAGGAAATTTTCTTTATTGTCGCGACCCGCGCAAAAGACCTGAGTATTTTTTATGTTAGAAAGCAATTTGAAGCAATTGGAGCAACTCGTCGGCACTCTTTTGCAAGACAACAAAAACCTGCTTGAGCGCAACGACTCACTGACTGAAGCGCTGCAAGCGCTCAAAGACGAAAACGAGACCTTGCAGATAAGCGCACTCGAGCAAGAAGAATTACAGGGCCAAACCGCAGCCCGTATCCAGGCGCTGGTTGAGTTGGCCAGCGCAGCTCAATCAACTGAGGTCGCGTTGAATCAATGAATCGCACATCCGATGAAAACGTCTCAGTAATCAGTATTCTGGGGCGTGACTACAGCATCAAGGCACCAGAAGGTAAGGCTGAGGCGTTGAGTGCCGCTGCACTGATGTTTAAAAAACTCTTGGCCGAAACCAAGCAAGCATCACCAACCTTGGTTGGCGAGAAGCTATTGGTGCTGACTGCACTCAAACTCTGTGCTCAGCAACTTGAGATGCAGCAGCAACACCAGGCGCAGATCGAGCAGCTCGAAGCGCAAATCAGTGAGCGCGTTGCCGACCTTAATAGCTTGATCCGGGAAGCTTAAACCTCAGCGCAATTGCTCAAGCCTGCCGGTGGTTGGCGTGTACTTACACGCCCACGCGGGCAGGCAAGTGCCGTCTAGGCGCTCAGCCATCAGGCGTTAGCATGCTCTGTCACCTGGCCGACTTTCCAGGCCCAGTAGAACACCGCCAAACCTGCCAGCGCCGTGACCGCGCCGATGTAGCCGGTGGACGTCCAGCCGAAGCCAGCGCTGATGGCCAGGCCGCCAAGCCAGGGGCCGAGCGCGTTGGCGACATTGAAGGCGGCATGATTTGAGGCGGCTGCCAGGGTCTGCGCACCATGGGCAACGTCCATCAAATGAGTTTGCAGGGCAGGAGACAATGAAACCATGGTCCCGACGGCAAATATCGCTGGAAATACAGTCCATACCGAATGCGCAGCAACCGGGAATAGCATCAGTATTGCTGCGCTCCATAGCAACAGCCATGCGACTGCCTTGAACTGCAGCCTATCGAACAGCCAACCTCCTGCAATGTTGCCAAGGATACCGCCTAGGCCAAAGGCGAGCAGGGCGAAAGGAATCCAGCTGGCGCTCAGTTGAGTGACTTCGATTAGGGTCGGCGCCATATAACTGAACACGCAAAACATCCCGGCAAAGCCCACCGAGCTTATTGCCAGTGCAAGCCACACTTGAGGGCGGTTAAATGCGCGCATTTCTGAAAGTGGGTTACTGCGTGGCTGCTGTTTATCCAGTGGCATAAATATCGCGACCATGACCACTGTCAGTAGTGCGATCAAACCGACCATGGCAAATGCGTAACGCCAGCTCAGCAACTGGCCAAGCCAAGTGGCAATCGGGTTGCCGACCAGAATTGCGATGGTTAGCCCCATCAATACCCGGCTGACTGCCTTTGCTCTTTTGTGGGGCGGTGCCATTGAGGCTGCGACCAGCATGGCGACACCAAAATAAGCGCCGTGTGGCAATCCAGCGAAGAAGCGGTAAATCATCAGCGAGTGATAGTCAGGCGCAAGGGCGCTAGCAAAGTTTCCGACCGCGAATATGCCCATTAACAACAGCAATAAGTGTTTGCGCAGCAGGCGTGTGCCCATGATTGCCAAAATCGGCGCGCCGACCACAACGCCGAGCGCATAGGTACTGATAACGTTACCGACTTGAGGTTCGGTAATGGCTAGATCCTGCGCGACATTGGGCATTAAACCCATAATCGAGAATTCCCCCGTACCAATCGCAAAACCACCAAGCGCCAAGGCGAGCTCAATCAGTAATATGGCGCGAGGGCTCAGGGTTTGGTTATTTTGCGGGCTGGATTCGGGCATCAATGGGCTTCCACATACGGCTTAAACGTGAGCTCAATATTATCGGCTTCTTTGCAGGCAAAGGTAAGGCGTATACCGCTCTAGATCGGCGTTTATCGCGTATTTTTGGATATTTCAGGCGGTCACGGGTAGTGGCAAAAGGCTTAAGTTGGCTGGCCGCAAGTGGCCACAAGCATTTAGGCTTGATGGCCGTTCTTGCGAGCCTTGCGGCCGAGTTGCGCTATTGAGTTGAGCGAGGCATCTCTCAGCGAGTCATCGGCAGAGCACTGCCGATGGCTATAAACATGAGTGCACAACTGCGATTGAACCCTTTACCACTGCGCTGCAGCCACGGACGGATGCGCTGGGCCATCCGTGCAAGCAAGTATTCGACAAAGCCTTCAACCACGACAAAGGTCAGTGCCATTACTGCAAATTGCAGCCAGATATTAGCGTTTGGGTTGAGAAACTGCGGCAGGAATGCACCAAAGAACAAAATGACCTTGGGGTTGGACAGCGCCGCGAACAAGCCCTGGCTGAACATCGCTCGACCAGATTTCGACTGAGCGTCATTGAGGGTGTCCAAGTTGGGCGGCGGCGAACGCCAGAGTTGAATGCCCAACCAGATCAAATAAGCGCCACCTAACCATTTCAGGATAGTTAGGGCGTTGGCCGACGCCTTAAGCAAGCTGTCGATACCGAACATCGACAGGGCCATTAGCAGGGTAAAGCCAATGACCCCGCCCATGACTGTCCAGAGTGCGCGGCGGTGCCCGTACAGGGCACCATGGGTCATCGCGAGTAAGCCGTTAGGCCCCGGTGTCAGGGAAAGGCCGGTGATGGCAAGCAGATAAAGCAACCACGTTTCAAAGGCCATCAATGCTGTCCATTTTGACTGGTTAGGTTCAGATTAATTTAGGGCTGATCACATTACGCGGGCTTCGAAGCTGTCGCTTTGCGCCATGGACCACATGCGTTCATAAAATTCGCCTTCAATCTTACCGCTCAACAACTCACCCGGTTTGAGGAAAACGTGCTGTTGTGAAAATAGCTTGATCTCGGTGGCGGAAATGCGTCGTACCAGGTGCTTGGCATCCAATTGCTCAGGGTGCTGCAAACCTGCTGCGGCTAACATTTCAGCCAATGCATGCAAGGTGTTGCGATGGAAGCTGTGGACCCGGTCAGCTTTATCGCCCACCACCAGTGCGCGCTGGCGCAATGGGTCCTGAGTCGCAACACCGGTTGGGCATTTATTGGTGTGGCATGACTGGCTCTGAATGCAGCCGATGGCAAACATAAAGCCCCGGGCTGAGTTCGCCCAGTCAGCACCAATGGCTAAAACACTGGCAATATCGAAGGCGCTAATAATTTTGCCGCTGGCTCCGAGTTTGATTTTATCGCGAAGATTCAGGCCGACCAGGGTGTTGTGGACAAACAATAAGCCCTCACGCATGGGTGTACCAATGTGATTGGTAAACTCCACGGGCGCAGCACCGGTGCCGCCTTCCTTGCCGTCAATGACAATGAAGTCGGGCAGGATGCCGGTTTCGTGCATGGCTTTGGCGATGCCCATAAACTCCCAGGGGTGACCCAGGCACAACTTGAAACCAACGGGCTTGCCGCCAGACAGTTCACGAAGCCGGGCTATAAAGTTGAGCAGGCCGACAGGGGTCGAGAACTCACTATGGCTGGACGGCGACACGCAATCGAAACCCATGGGGATGCCACGCGTCAGCGCAATTTCTTCCGATATTTTATGCTTAGGTAAAATCCCGCCATGGCCTGGTTTGGCACCCTGGCTGAGCTTGATCTCAATCATTTTTACTTGTGGCGACTTGGCCTGTTCAGCGAAACGTTCAGGGTCAAAATTGCCCTCAGCTGTACGGCAGCCAAAGTATCCACTGCCCAGCTCCCAGATTAAGTCACCGCCATGTTGTCGGTGATAAGGGCTGATGCTGCCTTCACCTGTGTCATGGGCAAAACCGCCGAGCATGGCACCTTTATTCAAGGCTTGAATGGCATTGCCACTTAACGAGCCGAAGCTCATCGCTGAGATATTAAACACCGAGGCCGAATAAGGCTGGGTGCACAGTGGGCCACCAATGTTGACCCTGAAGTTTTTTGGATCGCTGAGTGGCGCTGGAAGCATGGAGTGGCCGATAAATTCGTAGCCATCTTGGTAGACATCAAGCAAGGTGCCGAATGGTTTATCGCCGCCTTCGTTCTTGGCGCGGGCATACACCAGTGTGCGCTGCGAGCGAGAGAAGGGCAGCTTGTCGTCATCAGCTTCAAGTAAATACTGGCGGATTTCCGGGCGGATACCTTCAACCAAGTAGCGAATGTTGCCCAGGATCGGGTAGTTGCGGCGAACGGCTTGTGGCTTTTGCAGCAGGTCGATCACCCCAATGATGCTCAGCGCCCCACCGATGAAAATTAGCGGCCAGACCCATTCATGCTTGATGAACAGTAAATTGACCAAGGTAAACAGGACACAAAACGCAAAAAAAGCGTAACGACTCAGCAGTGACAAATTCATACAAGGTCCTTTTGTTGAAAGTGTGGCAGCCCTTGGCAGCAGGTAAAGGTCAAGCCAGTGCTAGCGGGTTTAGAATCAATACGGTCGGGCACCATGCTGCTACTCCAATAGGCCTACGGTCGGTTCAAGCGCCAAACCATACGCGAAACTGATGGGCTTTTGCGACTTCAGGGGCAGTAGATCTGCCATTTCCTACAACAGATAGTGGCAAGTGAATAGCATTCTACGTGCCAAATGCATAATATCCGCACAATTGTTACGTCTTCCGTCAGTCGAACATTTGTCAGTTCTGACGACGAACTTGGTTAGCTGTGGCAAAATCCATGCTTTTATGAGTGGGCAGCACTGCCATTTTGTATGCGCCCCGAATTGATGCCTGTAGCTGATCGCTACAGGCCAAGTAAAATTGACCGCAATAGGCGGCTGAGGACTACAGCAATGACCTTACATAACGTCGTAATCAGTGGAACCGGCCTTTTCACACCGGTAAATAGTATTTCCAACGACGAATTGGTCCAGTCCTTCAATAGCTACGTTCAGCTATTCAATGCTGAAAATGCAGAAGCCATTGCCCGTGGCGAAGTGGAGGCTCTAACCGAGTCAAACAGCGCTTTTATCGAAAAAGCATCCGGTATCACAAGCCGCTTTGTGATGAACAAGGAAGGCATTCTTGACCCGCTTCGCATGGCTCCACGTATCCCTGAGCGCAGCAATGACGAATGGGGTGTGCTTTGCGAAATGGCCGTCGGTGCTGCGAAAGAAGCAATGGAGCGAGCGGGTAGAACCGCTGCGGATATCGACGGGGTCATTGTTGCCTGCTCAAACTTGCAACGTGCCTACCCTGCGGTGGCTGTTGAAGTACAAGCTGCGCTCGGTATCCAGGGCTTTGGCTACGACATGAACGTTGCATGTTCCTCCGCTACATTTGGTATCCAGGCCGCCGCCAACAGTGTCCAGCTAGGGCAGGCGCGTGCGGTATTGATGGTAAACCCGGAAATATGCACCGGCCACCTGAACTTTCGTGACCGTGACAGCCATTTCATTTTCGGTGATGCCGCCACTGCTGTGATCATTGAGCGCGCTGACCAAGCGACTTCTAACTATCAGTTCGATGTGGTCAGCACCAAGCTGCTGACTCAATTCTCCAACAATATCCGTAACAATTTCGGCTTCCTTAACCGGGCGGCTGAAGAGGGTATTGGTGCACGTGACAAATTGTTCGTGCAGGAAGGCCGTAAGGTGTTCAAGGATGTTTGCCCAATGGTGGCGGAGTTGATTGCCGCTCACCTCGAGGAAAACAATCTTAACGTCAGTGACGTTAAGCGTTTTTGGTTGCATCAAGCGAACCTCAACATGAATCTACTGATCGCTCGCAAGTTACTTGGCCGAGATGCCGAGCCTAGCGAAGCCCCGGTAATTCTTGATGAGTATGCAAATACCAGTTCGGCCGGTTCGGTGATTGCGTTGCACAAACACCAAGACGACCTAGCATCTGGTTCCTTGGGCGTGTTGAGTTCATTTGGAGCCGGATATTCAATTGGCAGTGTGATTTTGCGGAAGCATTAATGGAATATCCAGAAGATAGTGCGTTGCTCACCCGGCTTTTGGGCGGTGATGAGAGTGCTTACAGGGAGTTGGTCGCGACCTATCAAGGTTCCATGCGGGCAGTTGCGTTAGCCATTGTGGGAAGCCGCAATTCGGATGAAGTCGTGCAGGATGCATGGCTTGCAGTGGTCAAGAGCTTAAAGGGTTTTCAGGGGCGTTCCAGCCTGAAAACCTGGCTGCTCACAATCACGGCTAATACCGCAAAAACCCGTTTAAAGCACAACCGGCGTGAGGTGCTGATGGACGATCTGCCAGGTCCCCATGGGACCGTGGGTGATGATCGTTTTTCCGACGATGGTCATTGGCTGCTGGCGCCACATGAGTGGCATCAGGATACGCCAGAAGCCATGCTCCTTCAGGAGGAGTTGCGCGAGTGCTTGGAAAAAACAATTGGCAGCCTCTCAGACCTGCAAAGCAGTGTTTTGGTGTTGAGAGAGCGTCAGGGTTTGGAGCTTGAGGACATTTGTAATCTTTTAGACATCTCGCTCTCCAATGTGCGGGTGTTGCTGCACCGGGCACGCCTAAAGATGTTCGCGACCCTGGAGCATTTTGAGGAAACAGGTCAATGCTAAGTTGCAAGGAATTAGTCGCTAACTCCAGCGATTATCTTGATAAACGTTTAAGCCTGAGCCGTGGGCTCGAAGTGCGCCTGCATTTGACGATTTGCGTCAATTGCAGGCGTTTTATCAAGCAGATGAAAATCAGCCAGGCCGTCTATCGCAAGATGCCGCAGACGCAGGACGAAGGCTTGGATAGCCTCGCGCAAAAACTAGCCGATGCCCATCGCGCCGACCAATAACTGATGGCATCCACCTGAGCTTCATTTCCTCGTTTCAATATAACCTTTTAAATCATGTGGTTACAGCGCTTGTATAAATAGCGCTGAATGCTTATGTCTATTCGATTTAAAAAGTTCCCCTGTCATCAAATATTTATATATCAGAAACTCGACTGACATCTGATGACGCCAAGATTCCCCCCAGCACAAACGAGCACCATCGCTCGGGTGTTTTAGACCATTAGTCCAAAGGGGAATTTTCGATGATCCGTAAGCATTTCGCGGGTGTCGCAGCCAGTACATTGGCTTTTGCAATTTCTGCGCAAGCATTAGCAGGCACTGTGACCACGGATGGTGCTGATATTGTAGTTAAGACCAAGGGCGGTCTTGAAGTTGCGACGACTGACAAAGAATTCAGTTTCAAGCTGGGCGGGCGTTTACAAGCCGACTACAGCCGATTCGATGGCTTCTACACCAAAAACGGTAACACTGCAGACGCAGCCTATTTTCGCCGTGCCTTCCTTGAGTTGAGCGGTGTCGCTTACAAAGATTGGAAATACGCAATCAGCTACGACTTCGCACACAATGCGGGCAACTCTGATGACGGTTATTTCGACGAAGCGTCTATCGCTTATACCGGCTTCTCTCCAATGACCTTGAAGTTCGGCCGTTTTGACCCGGATTTTGGTCTGGAAAAAGCGACCAGCTCTAAGTGGATCACAGCAATTGAGCGTAACGCTGCTTATGAAGTGGCTGACTGGGTAAACGGTCATGAAAACGGTCTGGGCGCTCAAGCCAGTGGCGTAATCGGCGGCATGGCTTACATGTCGGGTAGCGTTTCGTCTAAAGACGCTAATGATGATGACGGTGACAGCGTTAAGCAGTTCAACGTGCGCGGTGTTTTTGCGCCAATGGCTGAGTCTGGCAACGTTCTGCACATGGGCGTTAACTACGCCTACCGCGATCTGACTGACACCGCTGTGGACGGTCGTATCCGTCCTCGTCTGACCGTTCGTGGTGTTTCCACCAACGGCGGTAACGACGCCGGAACCAACGGCAACCGCGCTACCTTCGGTGGTTTCCAGGGCGTTTCTGGTGACTTCGATGATGACTCGGTATGGGGCGCTGAATTTGCCTGGGCAGCAGGTCCTTTCTCGGCGCAAGCTGAGTACCTGACGCGTAAATTGAAATCTGCTCGCAGCACCATTGAAGATGTTAAGTCTGATGGTTACTACGGCCAATTGGCTTACACCCTGACCGGTGAATCCCGCGGCTACAAGCTTGATGGCGCTAAGTTCGACAGCATCAAGCCTGAGAACAAACAAATTGGCGCTTGGGAAATCTTCTACCGTTATGACCACATCAAAGTTGAGGATGACAACATTGTTGTTGCAAGCCCAACTCGCGATGTGGGTGACACTGAGGCAGATATCAACACCCTCGGTGTGAACTGGTATGCCAACGAGGCAGTTAAAGTTGCAGCGAACTACGTCATGACCACCACTGACGGCATCACTAACGCCAATGGCGATGATGATGGCGATGCCTTTGTAATGCGTCTGCAGTACGTATTCTAAATTACGGGCTGATGGCTTGAGTGCTGAACGCTGAAACCGTCAGGCAACCCCGTTGGTTAACGAATTAAAACCCAAGTAGCTCCTATTTAAGCCTCGCCTTCATTGGCGGGGCTTTTTTTCGCCTGCACTAACGTTCAGACTGCGCTCATGCAGACAACGACCTCAATTTCACTTCCAGAGCTTGATCCAGCTGACTGGGATCGCCTGGTTGCGACAGACAGCCCATTTGTCAAGCATGGGTTCCTATCAGCGCTTGAACTGAGCGCCAGCGTAGGCCCGCGAACAGGTTGGACGCCTGCCCATCAGTTGGTATTCGATGCCGATGGCAAACTCTGTGCTGCACTTCCAGCGTATTTGAAGACCCACTCGTTTGGGGAGTATGTGTTCGATCACGGCTGGGCCGATGCGTGTGAAAGAGCCGGGATTGATTACTACCCGAAACTACTGGCCGGGGTTCCGTTTTCCCCGGTGACAGGGCCGCGCTTGCTGGGTGATCCGCAGGTCATCAGCCAAGTGCTCGATAGCTTGACCCAAGCGCTGGATAGCCAGGGATTGTCGAGTCTGCATATCAACTTCACTGACACTAACGCCGATGAGTTGATGCGTGGCCGCGAAGGCTGGCTCGAGCGCCTTGGCTGTCAGTTTCATTGGCGCAACCGTGACTACCGCGACTTTCAGGATTTTCTCGATAACCTCAGCTCGCGCAAGCGCAAACAGATGCGCAAGGAGCGCGAGCAGGTAGTCGGGCAGGGCATTGAGTTTGAGTGGCGTGAAGGACATCAGCTGAGTGAAGCCGAGTGGGATTTTGTCTACGTCTGCTACGCCAATACCTACCGTGTGCGAGGCCGGGCCCCGTATCTGACGCGGATGTTCTTCAGCTTGCTGGCGGAAAAAATGCCGGAATCGATTCGTGTAGTCATTGCCAAACAGGGCTCTGAGCCTGTTGCTATGGCGTTTAGCTTGGTGGGTGGCGACAGCTTCTATGGGCGTTATTGGGGCTGCTTAGCCGAGTTTGATCGGCTGCACTTTGAAACCTGTTTCTACCAAGGGATGGAGTATGCAATCGACAATGGGTTGCAGCGTTTTGATGCTGGCGCACAGGGCGAGCACAAGTTAATTCGTGGTTTCGAGCCGGTGATTACCCGCTCTTGGCACTACCTTTGCCACCCTGGCTTACGGGGTGCGGTTGCGCAGTTTCTTGAAGAGGAGCGTGAAGGGGTCAGTCTTTATGCCCAAGAAGCTTGCAGCTTATTGCCTTATCGCATGAAGTAAGCCCTGAGCCGCTTAGACAGACTCAGGGCTTGGTGTAAGGCGCTTTAATCAGACGTTGTGAGGGCCATTGCCCCACTCAAGGAATTGAATCTTGTGGATCTCGCCTTTGCTGTCCTCGTAGACAACATTGACCGGGACCACACCAACTTTCTTGGAGTTATCAGTGCGGTGCAAAACTTTGCTGATATCAACTTGCATACCGTATTGGTATTTCACTGCAGGAATACCGGAGCCGGGTTCACGGTCGATGTCTTGCGCAAATGCAGAGGGTGCAAGGCTGGTGATGAACGCTGCTACGACTGACGCAATTTTCATAATGGTCTTTCCTCAATACTGGAAGTAACGCATCTACTGAAACTCGCAATTGTCATCGAGTGGGTCTGGATTGCACTGATCCAGAAGCCTCAGATTCAAAAGCTTGAGCAAAGCCCTAAGGCTTTAGCTAGGGGTGTGTGTCTTATAGCGACCTTTTGTCACACCTTGTTACAGAGACTATTCAATATTGACTTACGAAGCAAGCTATCTATTAGTCGAATGTCATGGGTGATTACTCAACGCCGACAAAACCACCCGTTTGATGTTGCCAGAGACGCGCATACAGGCCGCCCTGGCCAATCAATTCTGCGTGCGTGCCTGTTTCGACGATTTGGCCTTGGTTAATCACCACTAAGCGATCCATCCGGGCGATGGTGGACAATCTGTGGGCAATGGCTATTACGGTTTTGCCCTGCATCAGGCTGTCGAGGCTTTCCTGAATTGCCACCTCAACTTCTGAATCGAGCGCCGATGTAGCTTCGTCCAACACCAGAATTGGCGCGTCTTTGAGCAGTACCCGGGCAATGGCAATACGTTGGCGCTGACCGCCAGAAAGTTTGACCCCGCGCTCCCCGACTTGAGCGTCGAGGCCCAAACCGCCTTGACCGTCATCCAGTAGGTCGATGAAGTTGTCTGCCCGTGCTTTGCCAATAGCGTCTTGCAGTTCAGCGTCACTGGCATCGGGTTTGCCGTAGCGCAAGTTGTCACGAATTGAGCGATGAAGCAGGGCGGTATCCTGCGTGACGACGCCAATTCGCGCGCGCAGGCTTTCCTGGCTGACATCTGCGATATCTTGCCCATCAATCAGAATGCGCCCGTTTTGTAAGTCATATAAGCGCAGCAGCAGATTAACCAAGGTTGATTTACCAGCGCCTGAAGGGCCGACCACGCCAATTTTTTCACCCGCTTTAACGCTTAAGCTGAGGCCGCTAATAACACCGCTTTCCTTGCCGTAGTGGAAGTGGATATCCTCAAATCGCACTGCGCCCTTATTGACCACCAGAGGCGCTGCATCAGGCTTATCAAGCACCTGCACGGGTTGGACAATCGAGCGAATGCCATCTTGGACGGTGCCGATGTTCTCAAAGATGCCGTTGACCACCCACATGATCCATTCGGCCATGTTATTGATGCGGATGACCAACCCTAGGGACAGGGCAATGGCGCCACTGGTGATCAGGTCTTGGCTCCACAGCCACAACGCAAGCGCGCCGGTTGCGCTGATTAATAATCCGTTAATGCAGGTCACGCTGACATCCAGCGCGGTGATGGTTCGGGTCTGGGCGCGGGCTTTATCCAGCAGATGCTGCATGGCTTTGCCGGCATAGGCTTCCTCTTCCTGAGTGTGCGCGAAGAGTTTCAAGGTACTGATATTGCTGTAGCCATCGACGACGCGGCCCATCAGCTTTGAACGTGCTGAGGAAACCGCCGCTGAGCGCTGTTTGATCCGAGGCACAAAATATTTAAGCAGCAGGGCATAAGCGACAAGCCAGATCAGCAACGGTGCGATTAAGCGCACATCGGCCTCGGCAAACAGGTAAATGGCACTGCCGGCATAGACGATCACATGCCAGAGGGCATCAACCACCTGTATGGCTGATTGGCTAAGCGACGGCCCGGTTTGCATGACTCGCTGGGCAATGCGTCCGGCGAAATCATTATTGAAAAAACTCAGGCTTTGTTTGAGTACATAGCGATGGTTTTGCCAGCGAATCAGATTGGTCAGGCTTGGCGATATCGCTTGGTTAACCAGTAAGTCGTGGAGGCCAAAGACCACGGGGCGAATGATCATGACCACCAGCAGCATCCACAGCAGTTGATGGCTATAACGGGCAAAGAATTCAGCGCTCGGGGTGCGCTGGGCCATGTCGATCAACTGGCCGAGAAAGCTAAAGAGCGCGACTTCAATAATTGCTGCAAAAAAACCTACCACCAGCAACGCGCAGAGTAATGGCCACGCTTGCTTTAAGTAATGCAGATAGAACCGCAGCACATCTTCTGGCGGTGCTTCATTTGGCGCTGGTTTGAAGACATCGATCAGTGATTCAAAGCGGCGAAACATAAGAGGCGTCCTGCCTGGGTTGGAAGTTTCCACGGAGTAGAGCGCTATCCGCAGGGAGGATGACGCTTTTTCATCCGCCATGTGTAGTAGCTGATATTCGGGTTGTTTGCGTAATCACCCTGGACAAGCTTCGCGTTGCCACAGTCCGCGAAAGGTGAGGCGGATGATGTTTTTCACCCGCCACTTTGGCAGCCGATATTCGAGTTGCTGGTTACAGGCGCTTAACATCCAAAATCATCACCGGCTCGCGCGGCACATTCTGCATGCCACCACTGTTGCCAGTTGGCACCTGGGCAATCTTGTCGACCACATTCATGCCTTGAGTGACCTTGCCAAACACAGCGTAGCCAAAGTCGCGGCTACCGTTGTCGAGAAAGGCGTTGTCTTTGTGGTTGATAAAGAACTGGCTGGTGGCCGAGTCGCGTACTTGAGTACGGGCCATCGCCAAGGTACCGCGCACGTTATGCAAACCATTATCCGCTTCATTGCGAATTGGCGCGCCTGTCTGCTTTTGCTTCATATCCGCATCAAAGCCGCCGCCTTGAACCATAAAGCCAGGAATAACCCGGTGGAATTGAGTGTTTTTGTAAAAGCCGCTGTCGACGTAGCCCAGAAAGTTTTTCACGCTGATAGGCGCTTTTTCAGCATTGAGTTCGACTTCAATATCACCCATGGTGGTGCTGATCAGAACCTTTGGGTTTGTGGCCGCCCACAGCGAGGAGGCAAAAACTAGCGTACAGGCTGCGAGCATTATTTTCTTGAGCATTGTTTGGGGTCCTATGAGGGAATGACGGCCGTTTCGACTTCATTAAGAAATTCAAGCAGGCAGCTGTTGAAGCGTTGCGGTTGATCCATGGGTGTTGCGTGGCGTGAATCTTCGATCACCACTAAACGGGCATTACTTAGCTGGTCGACATACGCCTGTTTTTGCGCAACGCTGGTGTAGTCGCGGTCGCCGCTGATCACCAGCGTAGGACAGGTGATACGTGAAATTCGTTCGCGTACGCCCCAACCAATAATTGCATCGAGGCTAGACAAGTACGCCCGCTTGTCATTCTGCGGCCAGCGTTGTTCAATTTTGGCGCGAAGCTCGGCTTGCTCGGGTTTCGGAAACAAGAGTTTACCCAAGGCTTTGCCAATGGTTTCAAGGCTGAGCAGGCGTGACAAGCTCCAGCGCTTGGCAATTTCCACATAGTCGCGGGCTGACTTGGCTTTAACTTCGGGGCCGCTGTTAATAATGGTCAGGCTGGCAAGCAGCTCAGGTCGATCAACACCGAGTTGAAAACCAATCATGCCGCCCATGGATATACCGACTAAATGCACCGGGCCGAGCTTGCAGTGTTCGATGAGCGAGGCAACATCATCAGCGAAGGTCGCTATGCTGTAGCGCTCCTGGGGTTTATCTGAACGGCCATGTCCACGAACGTCGAGGGCGATGACCCGGTAATGCGCTGCTAAAGCGGGGATCTGGTATTCCCAGTCGCGGGTGCTGGAGCCTAGGCCGTGGACCAGCACCAGCGGCTTGCCGTGACCGTACATTTCGTAGTGCAGTTGGCAACCGTCATTATCAAGATAAGCCATGCCTGAATCCTGTCAGTTGATTGGCTGAGGTGCTGCAAAACTTGAGTTGAGCGGCGCTGTGTCGAAATTTTTGATCAGCTCAATAAGAATCTGAGTCGCCGGGCCCAAGGGCTTTTCTTTATCGGTATACAGATAGAAGCTTGGGTTGCGGGTGCCGCCCTGATCCAGCCGCAATGGCAAGAGTTGGCCATCTTTCAGTTCGCGTTCAATGATGTGCCTGGGCAGCCAGGCGAAGCCCAAACCATTGCTGACGAAGGTTGCCGCAGTGGCGAGGCTGGCTACTGTCCAGCGATGCTCAGCACCTAGCCAACCCACGTCGCGGGGTTGCAGGCGGCCCGAATCACGAATCACCACCTGCATATGAGTCTGCAAGTCGAGAAAACTTAGCTCACGCTGCAGCTTGTGTAGCGCATGATCGGGATGAGCTACGGCAATAAACTCGACGCTGCTCAGTTCACTGCCAAGAAAGCCCGAGATGTTCAGCCCGCTGATGGCGACATCGGCGGTGCCTTCGCGCAGCACATCCTCAGTTCCGGACAAGACTTCTTCGCGCAAGCGCACCCGGCAGCCACGGCTTTGCGGCATAAAGGCCGTTAGCGCACGAACCAATTTGGCGCTGGGGTAGGCGGCGTCAACCACTAAACGAACCTCTGCCTCCCAGCCTTGTTCCATGTGGTGTGCGAGGTGTTCAAGTTGGCTGGCTTGATTAACCAATTGCCGAGAGCGGCGTAGCAACACATCACCAGCTTCGGTCAATACGGCTTTGCGGCCATCAATGCGCAATAGCGGCACGCCGAGCTGCTCTTGCATGCGCGCAACGGTGTAGCTAACCGAAGACTGTGAGCGGTGCAGGATTTCTGCCGCTTGGGCAAAGCCACCGTTGTCGACAACGGCTTGCAAGGTTCGCCACTGGTCTAAGGTTACGCGAGGCGCTTTCATGTCGATGTCCTGTATCGTTTAAGTAACTATCTGAAAAGCTATCTGAAAAACTATCTGAAAAAGGCAGCGAGCGACGGGTGTACAAGGCAAAAAATGCGAACAGCACCGGGGGCGCGCTCGGCTTTAGGTGTTCTAAATAAGCATTTTGAGCAATTTTTTAACGCAGCACGGGCTGCCCCACTAATACCTCGCGCAGTAGTTTTTCAGAGGTTACTTAGCTTCTGAATACCACGTTATTTTTCTTGTTGCCGTCTGCAGGCTACGCCTTCAAGCTGTTTGCGCGGTAGTCTGGACTGCACACTTTATAAATTGAGACCTCTTCCAAGAGTCGCTGCTGGAGTTATGTTGCATGAATAAGCTGTGTTGCGCGTTGTTCGCCTTGTTACCAATTTATGCCTTTGCCTATCCACTCGAAACCGAGAAGCAACTCAATGGCGCAGAAGTTTCGGTCACGCCCATGGATATTGATGACACGTTAGGTGCAGTGGGTCTGTATAACTACGGCCAGGCCGATGCTGAGTGTAAGGTCGTGTTCCGCAATGGTCCGGAAGCGCCGCGTACACGTAAAGCCTTGCTTAAAGCAGGCCACGATATCAATTTGTCTGTGCGCTTCTCGCGCAAAATTATCAAGCTGCGCATGCAGATTGAATGTAAGCCGGTTTAGTGTGTGGCGATTCAGAGCCTAGAGTGGATTTCTTTATAAATCAAATTTATTGATGTTTATAGGCTATTTTTTGCGCTTTTCAATCGTTATGGTTGACCATAATCTTTGCTCATCACTACTCAGTAACCACTTGATGGAGCAAACTCAATGGCCCGTGTCCTCGTAATTGAAAGCAGTGCGCGCAAACAAGGTTCGATCTCTCGCCAGCTCACTGAGCAGTTTATTGCTCACTGGCAAGCGAAATACCCAGCCGATCAAATCACTGTTCGTGATTTGGCGGTTGATCAGGTGCCACACCTTGATATGAACCTTCTGGGCGGCTGGATGACACCGGCAGAACAGCAAAGCGAAGCTGAGCAAGCAGCGCTGGCGTTGTCCAATACCCTGACTGACGAATTATTGGCGGCTGACGTGTTGGTGCTGGCGGCCCCGATGTATAACTTCGCGATTCCAAGCACCTTGAAGTCTTGGCTGGATCACGTGCTGCGAGCAGGTGTCACCTTCAAATACACCGACACGGGTCCTGTTGGCCTACTTAGCGGCAAGCGTGCATTCGTGCTGACGGCTCGCGGTGGCATTTATGCGGGTAGCACCATGGATCATCAGGAGCCTTACTTGCGCCAAGCAATGAGCTTTATCGGTATTCACGATGTCAGCTTTATTAATGCTGAAGGCCTCAATCTCGGAGGTGAGTTCCTGGATAAAGCCATGGCTCAGGCGAAAGAGAAGCTGGCTCAGGTAGCTTGATCGACTGGTAACAACGCTCTGTCGTTACTTGGTGTTAAAAGGGCCCGCGCATTCAGCAAAATGCGTGGGCTTTTTATTACCCGCATTTTGTTGATTGTTGATTGGCCCATGACAGGCTAAGGTCTGCGCCTGATTTTGAGGTGATCATGCGCTACTTGCTTGTTGTAACCCTGTTATGGGCTTTTTCATTTAGTCTGATTGGCGAGTACCTGGCCGGTCAGGTTGATAGCTACTTTGCGGTGCTGACGCGAATCGTCATCGCCGGCTTGGTGTTTTTGCCGTTTACGCGCTGGCGCGGCGTTGCCAATGGCTTCAAGCTATCGATGTTGGTGATTGGGGCGCTGCAATTTGGCATCACTTACGTTTGCCTGTACCTGAGCTTCAGTGTGCTGAGTGTGCCTGAGGTGCTGTTGTTCACCATTCTCACGCCGCTTCATGTGACATTGATCGAAGATGCGCTGAACCGCCGATTCAACCCTTGGGCGTTGGTTGCCGCGGCAGTCGCGGTGGTGGGGGCCGGGGTGATCCGTTACGACCAGATCAGTCCTGATTTTTTCTGGGGCTTTATGCTGCTGCAACTTGCCAATGCCACCTTTGCTGCCGGGCAAGTGTTCTACAAACACTTATTGCCGCGTTATCCTTCGCCCATTCCGCCGTATCAACGGTTTGGTTACTTCTATCTGGGCGCTTTGCTCGTTGCATTACCTGCCTTTTTGATATTCGGTAACGCCGCGCGCATGCCTGCCACCGTCACCCAGTGGAGTGTTTTGCTGTGGTTGGGTGTGATGGCGTCCGGACTTGGGCTTTACTGGTGGAACAAGGGCGCCAGCCAAGTCGATGGGGCAACATTGGCGGTGATGAACAACCTGCTGGTGCCTGCTGGATTGCTGGTTAACTTGTTGCTCTGGAATCATCACGCCGATTGGTTGCGGTTAGGTTTGGGGGCCTCTGTGATTGGCTTGTCATTAGTTATCAGCCATTTTGCGCGTTCGCCAACGGGCGGACAAAACTCGGTCGCGGCATCAACCAAGGCGCAGTAATGAATTTGTCAGGAAAGGGCGTTGGGCTTTCAGTCTTTGCATCGGTACTGTTTTCTCTGATTCCCGGTTACGTGCATTTGTTGGCTCCTCTTGATGGGGTGCAAGTCTTTGCTCAGCGGGTTTTGTGGTCGGTGCCGGCAATTTTGCTGTTGTTCGTCGCCACCCGGCAGTGGCACTTGTTGGCAGCCGCGCTGGTACGCCTGCGTCGTGAGCCTTTGTTGTTAGCGGCATTACCCTTGGCGGCAGCGCTGATTGGCGTGCAGTGGGGTGTGTTTGTCTGGGCACCGCTGTCAGGGCACATGCTTGATGTGTCTATGGGCTACTTTCTCTTGCCGTTGGCGATGGTCCTGTCCGGGCGTCTGTTTTATGGCGAGCGGCTGCGGCCATTGATCAGAATAGCGGTGTGCTGCGCCATGCTCGGAGTGGTGCATGAACTGTGGCGTTCCCAGGCATTTTCCTGGGTGACTCTGGTTACGGTACTGGGTTATCCACCGTACTTTATGTTGCGGCGTTGGATGAAAATGGACGCCTTGTCTGGGTTTCTTCTGGAAATGCTGGTGTTATCACCCGTTGCTGTCTGGATCATTATTGCCTGGGGGCCTGAGGCTATATTTAGCCGTGCGCCGCAATTAGGGTGGTTGTTGCCGGGCTTGGGCGCGCTGGGGGCGCTGGCGTTTGCGGCAATGATCGCCTCCAGCCGACTGTTACCCTTGGGTTTGTTTGGGATTTTGAGTTACGTCGAACCGGTGTTGTTGTTTAGCGTATCGCTGCTGTTTCTCGGCGAGCACTTCGACAGCGGGCAACTGTTAACGTATTTGCCGATTTGGTTGGCGGTGCTGTTGGTTGCATGGGATAGCGCCCGGTTGCTGAGCAAGCAGTGGCGTGTCACTCGCCAGGTATAAATTGATATAGAGGTACCCCTGATGCGAGTTAACGATGACCTGTCAGTGCGGGTGGTGATCGACAGCCAGCAGCTTGAGTGGTTGCCATCGCCGCTGGCGGGTGTAGAACGACGGCCCTTGGAACGCTTCGCTGCTGAAAGCGGACGTACCACCTCAGTGGTGCGTTATGCGCCAGGTTCAAACTTTCGCAGCCATTTGCACCCCGGTGGCGAAGAGATATTGGTGCTTGAAGGGGTGTTCGCTGATGAGCATGGTCAATACCCCGCTGGTTATTGGCTGAAAAACCCACCCGGTAGCCAACATGCACCCTCCAGTGAATCGGGCTGCATGTTGTTTGTGAAACTTTGTTATCAACAACCAGAAGAGCAGGACACATTGCGCATTAACACCTGCGACGCGCAATGGCAGCCGGGGCTGGTAGAGGGCTTAAGCGTGTTGCCGCTCGATAGTTTTGGTGCGGTCCACACTGCGTTGGTGCGCTGGGCTCCCGGCACCGAGTTCAATGCGCATCGGCATTTTGGCGGCGAAGAAATTTTCGTGCTTGAAGGGGTGTTTGAAGATGAATTCGGCAGCTACCCGGCAGGAAGCTGGCTGCGTAACCCGCATAATTCGCAGCACCGGCCATTCTCAACTCAAGGCTGCCTGATTTATGTCAAAATTGGCCATCTGCACCCAGCGTTGGGTGCTGAACCCGCGCAAGCATTATTATCGACCTTATAACGGCCTGACTCGGCCATCCTGGGTCGTCATTTAAGCGCTATAGTCAGTTTTAATCCCTATTTCCTAGGCTCAGTTGCACAAAGGATTCGGCCCCAGCGCCGGAAACCGTTACGCTATGCAACTGATTCCAGTTTTTTGTCGAGGTTACTCCGTGTTTTCCCAATTCGCCCTGCATGAACGCCTGCTAAAAGCTGTGGCTGAGCTTAACTTTGTTGAGCCTACACCGGTGCAGGTGGCGGCTATTCCAGCTGCGCTGCAAGGGCAAGATCTGCGGGTAACCGCGCAAACTGGCAGCGGCAAAACCGCTGCATTTGTGCTGCCGATGCTTAACCGCTTGATGGGCGACTCCAAGCCGCGCTTGAGTATTCGTGCGGTGATTTTGCTGCCAACCCGTGAGCTGGCGCAGCAAACCCTTAAACAAGTTGAGCTGTTCTCACAGTTCACCTTTATTAAATCAGGCTTGATCACTGGCGGTGAAGACTTCAAGGTCCAGGCCGCCATGCTGCGCAGGATTGATATTCTAATCGGCACCCCAGGCCGCCTGATTGAACATGCCAACGCCGGCAACTTGTTACTCGACGAAGTTGAAGTGCTGGTGCTCGATGAAGCGGACCGCATGCTCGACATGGGCTTTGCTGAAGATGTCCAGCGGTTGGCTGAGGCCTGCAGCGGCCCGCACCAAACCTTACTGTTCTCTGCGACCAGTGGTGGCTCTGGTCTGCGTGAAATGGTGGCTAAAGTCCTGAAAGAGCCGACCCACTTGCAGGTCAACAACGTAAGTGACCTCAATGAAGGGACTCGTCAGCAGATTATCACCGCGGACCATAACTATCATAAAGAACGCTTGGTTGAGTGGCTGCTGGCCAATGAGACCTACGAGAAGGCGATTATCTTTACCAACACCCGTATTCAGGCGGATCGTCTGTACGGCAAGCTGGTTGCCAAAGACGTCAAAGCCTTCGTTCTGCATGGTGAGAAAGACCAGAAGGACCGCAAACTGGCAATCGACCGCCTGCGTCAGGGTGCAGTCAAAGTCTTGGTTGCCACCGATGTTGCTGCCCGAGGGTTGGATGTTGACGGCCTGGATCTGGTAATCAACTTCGACATGCCGCGCTCAGGGGATGAATATGTTCACCGCATTGGCCGTACCGGACGTGCTGGCGGCGAGGGCCTGGCGATCTCACTGATCTGCCATAACGACTGGAACCTGATGTCGAGCATCGAGCGCTATTTGAAGCAGCGTTTTGAGCGTCGCAACATCAAGGACATTAAAGGCATCTACCAAGGTCCTAAAAACCTCAAGGCTTCTGGTAAAGCGGCGGGCACCAAAAAGAAGAAGGTTGATCCGAAGACAGGCAAAAAGGTCGTCAAAAAAGCCGCAGCCAAGACGCCGGGTAAAGCCAAGCGTAACACCATCAACAAGCCTAAAAGTGATGCACCGCAGTTGGTCAGTCAGGATGGTTTAGCGCCGCTCAAGCGCCGTACCCCAACTGCCGAGTAAGTTTTTATCGGGTGGATAACGCCGTTATCCACCCAGTACGGCGACGCATGAGCATCACCCTGATGTTCGCTTCTCGATATCTCGCCCCTCATACCTGCTAATTGTGCAGGTCTTCACTGGCCTCTTCATCCGGGGTTTCTGCAGCAGGCGTCTCGCTTTGCGCGGCGACCATGCTGTCTGTCCGGGGGGTGGTCGTTACGCTGAAATCATCAAGCGTAATTGCTCCGTTTCCTTGTCCGAGCAGGTGGAAGGAGAATGCCTTGCGCGTATCCAGGTTGTTGAAGGTAAAACTGACGCTCACGGGTTGATCTGCAGTAAGTGTGGGCAGTGGAGGAATCGCGATTTTGACATCACGGTCATACTCCTTGGTTTTCAGCTGCAAGGTAGCCCCAGCGGCATCGAGATTTACCGCCCGAATCTTCATGGTCACTGTGGTTTGGGTGTTTTCGGGCAACTCTAAGTATTGTGCGCCCACCAGATTGTCGGCCCAGTCGTCAGTGCGCTGAGGCTTTAGCTCGATGGGTTGATGGTTAGCAAACTGATAACGCTGGCTGGGGTTGGCACCGCGTAAGGACTGATTGAGCCGCTCAGCTTGCTGACTGAGAAGACGCGCTGCTTTTCCGGTGAAACGCCCAAGATAGTGGGATTTATCATTGATAAAGCCCGGGCTGGCGTAGCGTCGACAGACGTGCTGGAAGTCGCATTCGGTAAATAGGCCCTTACCGTCATGCTCACGCAGTAAACCATTGGTGTAGGAGATGATCTGCCGGCCGTGACTATAGTCACGCAGCAGTGAGCGGCCACTGATGTTGTTCGGCACGGGCAGGGCAAAGTAATCGAGCACCGATGCAGTGAGGTCAACGTGACCGTAAATCCCTTGCTTGAGCCGTGGCAACTGCTGTTGTTCAGGAGCCAGAATCAAGTTGAACCCCCAGGCTGAAGCCAACGATAGGTTTTCAATGCCGTGCGATTCATCGGATGTGACGATGACCAGGGTGTCTTTGAGCAGGCCTTGTTTCTCAAGCGCATCAAGGAAATCACCGACGGCATCATCGAGGTACGCAACTGCCGCTAATTTGCTGTCTGGGAAGCGCTGCAAATAGTCCGCGGGTGCTGAGTAGGGCTGATGAGTACCGACGGTCATCAGCGTCAGCATCCAAGGTTTTTCTTGCTGACGTAGTTCATTGATGTAACTAAGGCTGCCTTCAAAGAAGCCTTTATCATCCATGCCCCAAGGGAATTTCAGGTGAGGGGCATTGGAGAACCAGTCGCGGCCAAGGGTTTTATCGAAACCCATCTGCGGCATGATCTGGTCTTTGGCCATAAAGCGTAGGCCTGCACCTTGCAGGTAGTGAGTGCTGAAACCGTTTTGGCGCATCTGTGCCGGCAAGCACTGCTGGCTACGATCCGGATTGTTCAGCAGTTCAACACCTTTTGGCGTTCCCGAATCTAGCTTTGCATAATCGCCGCAGAGCATTGAGTACAGGCCACGAATTGTCTGGTGGCTGTGTAATACATAGTCGGCCGTTAGCATGCCTTGCTCAGCCCAGTGACTGAGGCGTGGCATGGTGTTGCCATCGTAAGGGCTGCGCAGCGCATCACGGCTTGGGCTCAGATACGCACCCGGAATACCTTCCAGGGTGATGATCAGTACGTTGCGTGCTCGACCTGCCTGACGCAGCAACGGTGTGCCATCCAGGTCCAGTTGTTGCAGGCCGGCAATATCCACTGGCGCGCCAGGCGGTTGGTTACTCATCCAGCTTTGCAGGTCTTGTTCGCCATTGCTTAAGCCTTCCGCCGCAAGTTTGTGCGGCAGATTAAATTGAAACCACTGATCACTTTCGCTCGGCGCGCGATACTGCAACACGGCATGAGCGGCCAGCAGCGTTAGGGGTGCCAGTACCCATGTACCTGCAAGCGGTTGGCGTGCGGCAGGCTGTTGACGCAATAACAGCAACAGGTAGAGGGCGATGTTGATCAGCAAGGCAAAGGCTAAGAGCGGATGGCTTAAGCCCGCGCCATGGGTGGAGCGGCTGACAAACTGTGTGTCTGTCAGGTAGTGCAAGTCAGTCACTTCAGGCATACGCCCAACCGCACTAATCAACTCGACATTGGCAAGGGTCAAGATGCTCCAGAAAATCATTAACGGCAGCGCAATAAGCAGCGTGCGTTGGTAGAGCAGTACGGTCAGCAGACTGCCAACGGCAATATCTGATAAGTAGCCATAAGGTTGCGACCAACCGAGCAGGCCACGGCTGATGAGCGGAATAAAGATAAATAATGAGCAGAGCGTTAGCAGTACGCTGTAGTTCGGGCTGAGCCAGCGGTTTAGAAAGCGCACGAGTACTCCTGAGGCCAATGCCATTCACATTCAACGGCATCGCCGAATCAACCGCATTAGCGGCTTGTCGTGATTTTGAAACAACTGTGTGCTAACCGCTAGTGCTGGGGCGAAAAATAGCACTGACTGGGTGTTTGACTACTAGACGGGATGTTTCAGGCGGGGAATTTGCTTTGCGGTATTTCCAGGCGCTAGGGCAATTGATGGAAGCATTGCCAATGCATTTAATACCAATGCTTAAATGCTCTCCAATTAGCTTAAAAGCTAAAAGCCCTAGCGCTGTGCCTGGAATTACTTCTTACCAATGGTGATCTGCTTGGTCGTGCCGTAAACCTGACCACTGACGCCCTTGGCAATCTGTTGGATTTCACCGCCCGATTTAAGGAACGCTGCGATCTGTGCGTCAATCGAGGCGCTGGTTTCAACAGCCGGGGCTGGCTTGGACTTGGTGTTGGATGCTTTTACGCGCATGACGGCCATTAACCTTTACTCAAAATTAACTCGGCCGACTAGTGTACACGAATTGCTTGACAATTATCCGTTTAATGGCGTTTAGACTTTGCGCGTGGGCAGGCAGTTTACGCTTTTAGTTAAGCCCAGATGATTTACTTTTAGCACTCAAATAACTGTTTTTATTAGATTAACTATTCAATCTTGAAGGTGCTTGGGTGGCTTTTTTGCCATTTGTCGGTTCATTGCGATTACCCCTCCAGCTGCCAACAGATGATCTTCACTACCTGACAAGAATACTGGCTGCAACTCAGTTAGAATGCAGCTATTGTAATGAGGGCTTGGCACCATGGCGTTAATTGGACGAATGAATTCTTTACAGGTCGTGAAACACACCGACTTTGGCCTGTATCTAGATGGCGGCGCGGACGGTGAGATTTTGCTGCCCAAGCGTTACATCCCCAGCGATACGCCGACCGAGGTGGAAGACTGGTTAAATGTCTTTGTCTATCTGGACAGTGAAGACAAGCTGATCGCCACCACTGAAAAGCCGAAAGTTCAGGTCGGTGAGTTTGCCAGCTTAAAAGTAATCGATATCAATAAAGTCGGGCTCTTTCTCGACTGGGGTCTGCCTAAAGACTTGCTGCTGCCGCACTCCGAAGAGAAGCGTCCGCTGCAGGTGGGCGATTATTGTGTTGTCCATGTGTTTCTAGATAAACGCAGTAAGCGCATCACTGCCACGGCACGTCTTGACCGCTACCTGGATAACACCCCCGCGCCCTACAAAGCCGGCCAGGAAGTTGACCTGTTGATTGCCGATGCTACCGACATGGGCTTTAAAGCCATTATCAACGGTAAGCATTGGGGCCTGCTGCATAAGAACGAACTGTTCAAATTCGTGCGCAGCGGTATGCAGGAGAAGGGCTTTATCAAGGAAATGCGCGGTGACGGCAAAATTAGCTTGAGTCTGCAAGCAGTGGGTCAGGAGGCGGTTGGCAGCTTGAGCGATCAAGTGCTGGCTAAGCTGCGCGCCAACGATGGCGTCCTACCGCTGAGTGATAAAAGTTCGCCGGAAGCGATTACTGCGCTGTTTAGCGTCAGCAAAGGCAACTTTAAGAAAGCTATCGGCGGCTTGTATAAACAAGGCTTGATCACCATTCACGAAGACCGCATCGAATTGATCGGCAAGTAAGTTTGCCGGTGATCGCTGCGATTGATCATCTGCTGCAAAGCACTGTCTGATGTTATGCAGTTCTCCATAGGGAGGAGCAGAATGATGATCAATCTGAATATTTTGATGGGTGTTGGGCTGCTGTTCGGCGCACTGACAATGACGGCTTACGCTGATCAACCCGGGCAGCAGACTATCCGGGTTATTCCTAAGACCTATATCAGCCCCGGTGCGAGCGGTAGCATTGGTGAGTCGCGTAGTTCGCAGCAATACAACGGTTATGGTGGCTACCAAGTACCGAGTGATTACGGCTCGGTACATCAGCAAAACACCACAGGCAGTCAATCATTTGAAACCCGTGGCGGTATTCGCCAGTCCACGGAGTATCCCGGTGGTTACGAAGTAGAGCGCACGCCAGGTAGCTCTACCTATGAGCGTCAGCGTAACCGCTGATTCACACACATGAAAAACCCCAGCGAATAGCTATTCGCTGGGTTTTTCAGTGGGCTGCGGCCGCTAGCCTTTAGTGCCCCAGACATCCTCAAGCCGGGAATCACGACCGCAAGCTGTACGGTAGTATTTATAACGCAGTGGATTTTTCAGGTAGTAATCTTGATGGTATTGCTCAGCCGGGTAGAACGTTGAACCGGCGAGAATCTCAGTGACAATTTTGCCCTTGAGTCTGCCTGAGTTTTGTAATGCTGCTTTTGAGGCTTCTGCGGCGGCCTTTTCGGCGTCATCGCTATAGAAAATTGCGCTGCGGTATTGGGTGCCGTGATCACAGAATTGAGCATTAGCCGTCAAAGGGTCGATTGTTGGCCAGTAAGCCTCCAGCAGCTTTGCATAGTTGGTCTTACTGGGGTCGTAGCTGACCAGTACAGCTTCCAGATGTCCTGTTTTACCTGAGGAAACCTGCTCATAGGTTGGGTTTTTGACTGTGCCGCCGATGTAGCCTGAGGTGGTTGATAACACGCCAGGGACTTTGTCGAAGTCCGACTCAGTACACCAGAAGCAACCGCCAGCGAAGACGGCTACGCCTTGCTCTCCAGGCTTAAGATTGATACTCGGCGGTGTTGATACCGGCTGGGCGTTCGCTGCCGTTGACGACGTAGGGCCACAGGCGCTTAGCAACAGGCCAAAAAGCAACGTGGCGCTGGCTAATCCAAAACGTTTGCAAGATCGAAGGTTCATCATTAACTCCTTAACGCTGGCAGGTCTTTGCCTTTGGCAACAAATTGCAGCGCCACGCCATTGTTGCACCAGCGCTCACCGCGCGGCTGTGGGCCGTCGTCAAAAAGATGACCTTGATGGCCGCCGCACCGAATGCAGTGATATTCGGTGCGTGGCCAGATTAACTTGAAGTCACGCTTTGAACCGGTGTGACCGGCAATTGGTTGGGTAAAGCTCGGCCAGCCGGTGCCGCTATCAAATTTGTTCTCGCTGAGAAACAACGGCAAGTTACAGGCGGCGCAGATGTAGGTGCCGTCAGCTTCTTGGTGGTTCAGCGGGCTGCTGTTGGGGCGCTCGGTGCTTTCCTCAAACAACACTGCATAGGCGTCTTCAGGCAGTATTTTGCGCCAGTCGCTATGAGGTTTTTGCAGGGGTGTGATGGCAGGCGTTTGGGCAAATGCTGGGCTAATCAGTGGAGTTAGCAGCGAAGCTGCGGGTAATAGGGCCAGACCGTGGAGAAAAGAACGGCGTTTCATATGCGTTTTCATCCTCTGTCATGAGTCATATAGAGATTAAAAATACGCAACTGTTACAGCTGGCAATTGGATATTAGATGCCGCCTGTGGAGAGGGCGACCAGTGGTTTGTTGCGCTGATACCGTTTTAACCGCTCATTGAGTGGCTCAGGTAATTGCGTCTCTGGGCTAAAGCCCAATGCCTGGTAGAAGTCGCTCAGCGAAGGGTGACAAAACAACCAAACAGGTTGGCAGCAGTCGGACACCACTGCGTGTATAAGCTGTCTGGCGTGACCTTTCAGGCGGTGTTCGGGGGCCACGAATAAGCTGGTCAACCAGTGGCCATGAGCGACTGGGCGCAGGCACAGAGCGGCGATTATGTGTGATTGCTCAAGGGCCCACACTTGATCCTCGGCCGCCGCCTTCATCTTTGCCCTGTGGGTGTTGTAGAACTTGTTAGCCAGGGGTTTTAGCCTGTCTGGCAAGACTCGAAGTCGAGTCGTAGGGATTGTCGGATTCAAAATCTATAGTCGATGGTTGTTAGGCCGTTCAGGCCCAGCGTGGCTGGTTCGCGGCCACGCTGGGTAATTATCTCAAGCCTGAGCGGCGTGACTGCCAAGCAGGGTTTGACCTTCATGCTTGGACCTCTTGGCCATGCGCTTTTCCTGAGCAGTTTTAAGGGGTTTCTTTTTGCTGTTCTTTTTTGAGTCCATACCTTTGCTCATGATCTTTACCTCAGCGAATTGAACGTGAGTGAGCGTGGAGCATTTGGGTCATTGCCACCTCCCTCCGATACGCGTCGGTTAAGTTGAGTCCAAGCCAATGAAAGAGTATAGCGGGCTATTGGGATGCTTCACTGGCTAACAGGTTTTTTGATACGCCGCTCGGCAATTATTTCCGGCAAATCAACACGCTGCATATACAGTTGGATAGGCGTGCTGATGTTCAGGCGCTCATCGATATGTTGATCCAGCAGTAGCTGAATGCGTGTTCGGTCCAAACGCATGTGCTCGCCAGCCTGCAAGCGCCAGACAAACTCGTTGGTCGGTTCAATTGAGCTTTCGAGAATATCCAAGCCAAAGGCATCTTCGCTGAAGCGCACAATGTATTGCGCGGTCTTCTGATTAATACCGACAAAGCCCTGTAAGTGATCGGCGGCTGTACAGATGTCTGCGGATGTCATGCTCATGGAGGGTGGCCCGTAATAATTGGATGATTATCACAGGCTAATGGACTCCTTCCTGAGCACCTTGCGCAGGATCAATGACAGCGCAAAATGTGCTCGCAAAAAAACCACCTTTGCGTATTCCTGCGTTATTGCTCACGCTCCAGGCGCGCTACTGCTTCGGGGCCGCCCATGAGCTTCGCTGCGGTTAACGGTGTTACGCCGTTGTTGTCGCTGCTTTTGGGATTGGCGCCGTAGCTGAGTAATAGGTCAATGGCGGCAACGTTATTAAACATCGCTGCCATCATCAGCGAGGTTTTGCCGTCAGGTGTAGGGCCTTCAACGTCAGCGCCGTGTTCGAGGAGCAGTTTGATGATGTCGAGGTTACCTTTAAAAGCCGCGCCCGCCAGCGGTGTTTGGCCGTTTTGATTGCGCAAATCCGGGTCTGCCTTGGCGGCCAGCAGCATTTTCGAGGTTCCGATGTGCCCGTGATAGCTCGCGAGCATTAACAGACTGTCGCCTTTGTGATTACGCAGGTTTACAGGTAAGCCTTGCTCGATCATTGCATGCAAGATGTCGGTGTCGCCGTTGCGTGCGTGGTCGAAAACACGCTCAGCGAAAGCGAGGGCTTCGTCATCGAGTGGTGCACCGGTATTGCTTTGCTGTTCGGTCATGTGAGCCATCCTTGTTAAAGCGCCTGGCGCTGGCAATCATTGTGCCTACAGCATAACGGGGTTGTCATTAGTGTGCCGATTGGCTTTGTTGATCAAGGTAATTTAACTCGCCAATGTGCAATGCTCAGATTTTTTCAGCTCAACCCTGGTCCGAGCTGAACTCGGCTGCAGTGTTAACGTTTTTGATCGAGTTGGACATGCTGTGGTTCGGGTTGAGCAGGGCCTTGCGAATCTTCTCGTAGTCTTCCATCGACAGGCTGCTGCGGCTCAGTACCTCAAGTGCAAACTGTTTAACCTCTGCGTCGCTGTACGCAGGTTCTCTAGGTTCAGGCTGCGAGGCACAACCACTGAGAACCACAGTTAAAGCAGCAAGCAATAGAGCGAATGAGCGTTTCATCTGAGCACCTGTTGATCTGAGCATTGGGGGATGCCTATAGATTATTCAGTGATGCTGCGCAGTTGAAATCGATCGCTCTAATAGTGGCTATTGAAATTTTATAAGCCTGATCGGGGAGGGGCTAGGCTTGTTGGCTCTGCCAGATACCGCCAAGTTCTGGCAAAACATGCTCAGTTAACAGGGGCGCGAGGTTGTCGGGCCATGGTTCGAACGCATCCAGCCATTTGAGCTGCTCAAGTTCCGCCGCGGGGTAAACCTCGTGGGGGAGCGCGGCCCTATAAATCGTCGCGGCAATGCGTGTGTTGGTCTCGTTGGCGGCGGGTGCTGAGAATTGGCCAAGCAAGCTGATGGTGCTCGCGTCCAAGCGAAGCTCAAGCTCTTCATACAACTCGCGCTGCAACGTGCTGAGTGTGCTTTCTCCCGGCTCACATTTGCCGCCAGGGAGCATCAAGGCTTGAGTACCGCGCTTGCGTACCAGCAGCAAACGCCCGTTTTGATCAAATAGGCAAATAGCCGCGATGGTCAGAACAGACAGTTGGCTAAGCATCAACGCGGTGTATTGGAGTAGGCACTAATTTCGCCAAAGGGTGAGCTATTCATCCCGACTTTGACTGACATCAGCGGTGAGTTATTCAGCCAGACGTCATCAATGACGATGGTTTTGCCAATGTCTTCGTTATCCGCTGCAACCAAGAGGTAATAAGTGCCGCTTTCAGGCGCTTCACCTTCCCAGCCCATGGTCATCTGGCCAACGCTAGCAGTTGCATGCGAAGGTTTATTGGCGATCACCACACCGTAGCTGTCTAGGAGCATTGCACGTGGTTTGATGGCGAACTTGCTGACGCCCAGGCATGAGTTGTTGCAGCGCGAATTAACGTTGAGGTTAAAGTGTTCACCCTTTTTCAGGGTCAGCGAAAACACTCGGTAATTTGAGATTGAACTGCCAAAGTCCAAGCGCGGTTGGTCGGCGGTAATTGTCCACGAAGGCAGGGAAACACCTGGGTTTACTGGCAGAGGAATGGCCTCGGCATTATGCAGTGCCTCAAGAGTCGTTTTGGCCAGGGGACCAGCCTCGGCTGCGCCTGACTGCGACGGTATCGTGTTCGGCTCAGTGCTGGCACATGCGGTAAGCAAGATGCTGGCGGCGAGTATTAAAAATTTGTGCAAAGCAAACTCCTCAGGGTGCTCTCCCATTGGGTGAGCGTATCCCTTTGCATCTTGACGCTTAGTTGTGTGGTGGCACTGTGCCATTTTGGTGGGTCAGTGACAACTCAATGCGTCGGGCTCTGCACTCGGCATGCGGGGCGCGTGCCGGGTGCTTGAGTCTGGTGTGGCTCGAACTGGATTTAGCCAGCAAGACCTACATAGACATTTTGTACGTCATCGTGCGCATCGATTGCTTCGAGGAAAGCTTCGACTTCTTCAAGCTGTTCAGCGCTGAGGCTGGTAACCGGGTTCTTTGGCCGGTAGCCAATATTGGCTGAGTTCACGGTAAAACCGTGTTCTGGCAATGCACGGGAAACAGTGTCGAGGTCGGTAATTTCGGTGATGAAAAGGGTGTTGCCTTCTTCCGCCTCTTCAAAGTCCTGAGCGCCGGCTTCGATGGCGGCCAGTTCTGCATCCGCGTCACCTTCAGGCGATGCTTCGATCAAGCCCACGTGATCAAAATCCCAAGCTACAGAGCCGGATGCGCCCATCTGCCCCTTACGAAACAGTACGCGAACTTCGGCAACCGTGCGGTTGATGTTGTCGGTCAGGCACTCGACAATGACTGGTACCTGATGCGGCGCAAAACCTTCATACGTGGTGCGTTCGAAGTTGACCGTTTCACCGAGCAGGCCAGCTCCTTTTTTGATCGCACGATCCAGCGTGTCCTTGGGCATGGACGCTTTCTTCGCCTGATGCACAGCAAGACGTAGTTTAGGGTTCATGTCCGGGTCGGCGCCGTTACGGGCGGCAATCATGATCTCTTTAACCAAACGACCAAAAATTTTGCCTCGGGCGTTGGCTGCGGCTTCTTTAGGCTTGGCTTTCCACTGTGCACCCATGGGGGAGTTCTCTTGAGTCAGTGCTGCAAAAAATTCACCCAAGTGCAGCGGCCTTAAAGGCGCGGGGCTCGGGCATCAGAAAGTGAGTCGGTTATTTTAATCGTTCTGAACGAGGCTGGCACCCATCAAATGGACACAATGCGACCTTTTCAACTAAAACGCCTCTAGTCGGCGTCTTTCAATGAGCGATCAGCCGTCGATGTGCTTTGCTTATTCAGTCTCCGGCAATGCCATCGCCAAGGCCGCGCCCGCTGCGCCGAGCAGTGACAGCAGCAGAATAACTGCGCTGACTCCTATCACCATGCTCAGTGCGCCAATAAAGCCCATCAACAGTAGTATCACGCCAATCAATGTGTTGCTGACGGCTACATAATCGGTGCGCCGGTTGCCTTGTGCGAGGTCTACCACATAGGTCTTGCGGCCAATTCGTACCCCTTGATGGGCGATGCTCAGGCAAAAGTACAGCGCCGGGATCACCCAGCTAAATGCCAGCCAGCGGTGCTCATAGTGATCGAGGGCAAACACGATGATGCCCAAGCCTGCGGTCATCAATGCGGCAATGATCATAACCTTGCGGCTGGATACATCGGCAAAGCGCCCCCAGACCGGTGCCGAAAGTAAGCTCGCAGCGCCACTGGCCAGTAAGAACAAGGCGAGCAATGAGGCGTTTGAGTCGAGGTTCTTCTGTGCCAGCACAACGTAATAAGGTGCTGTTAGTGCTGAGCACAATAACAGCGAACGCGTGATCACGAAGTGGCGAAAGGGCTTGTCGGTCCGCAAGATATCCAGGCGTTTCACGGCCTCAACCACCGCATTGCCACCGCCTTCGGTTTCACCCGGGTCTTCGCTGATTTGCCCATAGATCAGGGCAGCAATAACCCACAAGCAACCAGCACCCGCTAACAACAGCGCGTAGGCGCTAGGTGCTGGCTGGGTTTGGCTGCTTAGCAAAAGCACCAAAGCAAGGCCTACTGTAACCAAGCCTGCGGCGCTGGCTGACCAGCCATTGACTTGACCTCGGCGACTTTTGGGCACGGTTTTGCCGATAACATCCTTGGAGGCAACCGAGCTGATGCCACGGGCAATACTGAATAGGCTGATTAAGGCGATGATTCCCCAGCCTGCAGCGGCCCCTTCAAGCGTCCAGGCGATCAAGCCAATACCGGCGATCGCCAGCGCTTGTATCACGCTACCGGCCACCCATACCCACTTTCTGATCTTCATGGCGCGGATATAGCTGGCGACAAAGAGTTGCGGGATTAACGAGCCCGACTCACGAATTGGCACCAGAAAACCGATCAAATACAGCGGCGCATGCACAGTCTCCATCACCCAAGGCAGCACGATCTTCGGATTGGCAAGCGCGTCGCCCAGCTTGCTGAAGAAGTGGCTCAGGATCATCAGCAGGAAATTGCCGGGCACCACGTGGCAAGCGGTTTCGCTTAACTCCGTGCAGACGCGCGCGTCTTCCTCATCTACCAGCTTGCTGTAAATGTCTTCGGTTAGGTGTTTGCTGGCCATGAAGGTTCTGAGCCTTGCGCGTTGCTAGGGAAAAGCCCGCAATGATGCCAGCAAAGGGCTTACTTCGCTTGCCTGGGTTTGGCGATAGGGTGCCTGCTGGGCCACTCGCGTCCAGCATGCAGGGGCCTAAATCAGCTTATCCTTGCTGGCTTGTTCAAGGGTGCTTTTACTCAACTGGGTAAAGATGTTGTCGGCCGACTCGTTAAACGGCAGGGCAAATATCATCAGTAACTGCATCCATGAGGTGATGGTTTCTGACTTCTTTACCCGACCAAGCAGGTTGCCATTGACGTCCTTAAAGGTTGTTTCCATGGTCAATTGATTGGTGAAACGGGTGGGAATAATAAACAGGCTAAAGCCGGTTAGCGCCGCGCTGAATAGGTTTGAACGTTCATTATTGGTGACCTTTACGCTGATATACATATCCGCCGCTTGCTTGGCCGTGGTCACTGACGCGAAGCGTTGGCTGCTTTGATATTCCTTGAGTATCAGCGCTTCAAGACCGGGCTGATTAACGCCGCCGGATTTAGCCACATCATTGTGCAAATACTGAGCATAAACCTTCACGAAGGCGGAAGGTTTGTGAGCAGCAGGGGCTGCCGGCGGCCACTGCTCAACGCTGGCAAGTTCATGGTTTGAGTAAGAAATACAGCCGGTTAGGTTGAGCAGTAGGCAGGCTAAAATTGCGGCAAAAAGCGGTTTCATGGCGATGTCCTTATCAGAGCTTGGCGAGTTGTTCGGTGCTGTCTTGAATCAGTTGCTCCACCAGCTCATTAACCTGCACCGAGCCTAGGGTAGTGGTGAAATAATCGTCGTCCCAAGCGCCGATGTTTTCATCTCGCTTAATCACTTTTTTGCTATCGGTCAGCACTTTGCCTTGGGCGTCCGTAATCGACAGCTCACCGGCCAGATCATATTTGTCGACGTAAATAGGGCCGTTTACCCAGATCCATACCGTTAGGGTGAGCAGGGCACCGGGAAAGTAGGCAGGGTGGGGCGTGCGCTTGCCCTTTAGCGAGCTGAAATTGAACTTAAGCATCACATCGTCTTCCCCCAGCTTGGCGGGAAAGCTCAACACCTGTTTGAAGTATTCACCTTGTTCAATGCGGTTTGACAGCTGCTCAGTAAATTGGCGGCTCAGGGTGATGCGCAGGTCGTTATTGATCTGCATATCGGAAATAACCACATCGTCAATCATTGCTGCCCGGGGCAGGGTTTTTGGGGCAAGTTGATCAGACAGACCAATTGGGCCAGCAGGGGTAAATGAAATACAGCCAGTCAGCGTCAGACACAGTGTGCTGAGACACAGGTAATGAGCAAGCTTCATGCTACGTCCTTGTATGGGCAGTGGGGCCAGCAGTTTTGCCAGCAAAAAGGAGGCGGATTTTATCCGCTATCCTTGTGCGATGTTGAAGTGACATCACGTTTTTGGCTTTTTAAAGTTTTGCCGGTTTTTATTTGACGCGCAGGCACTTTGCCCAATTTAGTGGATGCTTGAGCCGTTCTAATGATTTGGGAATTGGATAAAGGTGTGCTTAGAGGCAGTGAATGCCTTTAGTCGAACAGCGGGATGACGGCGCTGAGGTGGCCGCGCCAAATTGGTCTTTACCAGCGATTCGGCAACCCTGCGGTTACTTAATGCTAGAGGCCAGTTCGAATATTGGAATGTACATCAGGACCACGATGACCCCGATGATCAGGCCGATAAAAGTCATTAGCAACGGCTCGAATAAGCGTACGAACCATTCGATCCAGCGTCCGGTTTCTTCATCATAAAAGTTGGCAGTGCGCTCCATCATTTCACCAAGATTGCCCGATTGCTCACCGGCTCGAAGCATGCGGATTGACACAGGTGTCGACAGCTGATTGTTCTCGAAGGCACTCGACAACGCGTGCCCTTGCCGAATGTGCTCGGCAGCTTGGTCGAGTTTCACTCTGGAGTTGACTCCGAGCAGGCCACGCACCATGGTCATGGCTGTCAGAATCGGAATACCGCCCTGTAGAAGAATACCCAGAGAGCGATAGAACCGGGCCAGTTCATAAATGAAAATTCGTTGACGCACAGCTGGAGCGCGTTCGATCAGTCGGTTTAGAGCCAGACGAACTCGGTCTTGGCGCAGCAGAACCACCGCAAGCACCAACACCGAAATCACAACGATCAACAAGCTGCTTTGGTGTTGGTGTAAGAACTGCCCCGAACTTAGCAGCACTTGTGACAGCCAGGGCATGTTGCTGCCCACGCTTTCAAAAACCAAGCTAAAGCGCGGCACCACATAGCCAATCAGAAATAATAAAACCCCACAGCCGACAATAAACAGTAGAGCCGGGTAGATTGAGGCGCTGATGACTTTTTGCCGGACTTCATCCATGCGACTGCGATAGGCCACGTATCGACCGAGCGCTTCACCTACCGCGCCGGTTTTTTCGCTGGATTGGACGAGGGCGACATACAGAGCCGGAAATACATCAGGAAACTGGCCAAGTGATTGCGACAGTGATTTACCTTCATAAAGTAGCCGCACCAAATCACCAAGAAGCCGTCGTGCTTGAGGGGCCGACTCTTTTTCGGCCAGGCTTTCGAGTGCGTCAATCAAGGCTAGGCCTGCGTTCAATAAGGTCGTGAGTTCTTGGCTGAAGAGCAGTAATGAAAAGTGCTCTCTGCTTTTTAAACCTGGAAGCCTCCAACGCTGTTCACTGTGGATCGCAAGGACTTTTATTCCTTGTTCTTCTGCTAGCTTGCGCGCATCTAACAGGCTCGACGCTTCGAACACCTGGGTGGTGATGGCTGCATATTTGCCGACCCCTTTAACCCGAATTCGCATAGTCTTGTCCCGTTATTGCCAACTGACTATTTCGGCGTTTTCACCGTCGCCACCCGGTTGGCCATCCTTGCCCATCGAGAGCAAATCAAACTCTCCATTCTCGCCAGGTGAGCGGTAAACATATTCGCGCCCCCAAGGGTCTTGTGGCACCGATTTATGTAAATAGGGGCCTGTCCATTTCGGTTCATCGCTGGGGGCAATGGTAAGCGCTGTCAGGCCTTGTTCTGTGGTTGGGTAATGCCCGGTTTCTAGTCGGTAGATATCCAATGCTTTACCGAGGCCTTCTATCTGTGTCTTGGCCACCTTGACTTCGGAACGTCCCAGTTGGCTGAAGTATTTGGGCGCAACTATCCCGGCCAGTAACCCCAACACAACCAGCACGACGAGCAGCTCAAGCAAGGTGAACCCCCGCGTGTGATAGGGCATGACATGTCGATGTAGTTTCATCGTGAAAATCTCCCGCAGTACCCACATGTTTGGACGCTAAAACCGAGCTATGCAAGAGGCGTGCAAGCGCAGCTCGACCTCGGCCAAGAAAAAAACCTAGGTCAAATATCGGCACGTGCTTTGCGTGTGGGGAGCAGGCAAGTGAGCGAGCACTGTCTGATGATTTTGCTGCTCATGGCTCACAATGGAGGGTGAAGTATGAGCAATGTCGGCAGGTTTGCAGCCGTTGTCCTGTTACTGACCGCGTGTACTTATAACGCGCTGGCGGATGTATACAGTGCCACCGCTGAAGACGGTTCGATTACCTTGACCAATATCTACAAGGCTGATGCTGGCTATGTCCGGATTATTCGTGAGCCTAAGGTTTCTGCAGTAAAACCGCCCGCAGCAACGTTAAGCGCAAAGCCTGTAAACAGTGACTCCTACAATGCCTTGATCAGTGCTGCAGCGACGGAAAATCAGCTGCCGGAAGCCTTGATCCATGCCGTTATCAGCGCTGAGTCTAATTACGATCCGCGGGCACTTTCTAAGCAAGGAGCTGCAGGTTTAATGCAATTGATGCCCGGAACTGCCAGCGATATGGGAGTCGTTGATGTGTGGGACCCCGCTGCGAATATTCGTGGCGGCACACGCTATTTGAAAAGCCTTATGGAGCTATTCAATAACGACATATCCCTGGCTTTGGCGGCTTACAACGCCGGACCCAATGCGGTCCTTCGGAACGGTGGTGTCATCCCGCCTTACCCTGAAACTCAACGTTATGTTCCAACCGTACTTGAGCGTTATCAGCGCTTACAAGCCTCTGTAACCCGAGGGGCGATGTAAGTTATTAGCGCCCGCATGTGGGCGATTTCCCCCAATGTCGGGGGAACCGCTTTGACAATTTGATCACAGCCTCTGTGCGCGTTGTCTTTGCGCATTACGTGGCTTTGGGTGGGTTGCGCGAGAGTGGGTAAATACTGGGGGAAATCCCCCAGTTTATAGCCAGATGATATTTTAACTTATTGATAATTAACGGTTTTAAATTTGGCATAGGGTTTGCTGAGTGTCTGTTACCTATAGGGTTTCGTTGAACCGACCTGAGGTCAGCCAAGATGAAACAGACAGCTTCGGCTCCAAGCAAATACTGTGGCGTATTTCAGGCTCGTAGCCACACCTCGTTTATGTCAGCACAGCAACTGATTGCTATCACATTGGCAATCGGTTCCTGGGGCTTTGGACAGTCTGCGCAAGCGGCTATTAGCTGTGAGCGAAACCTGGTGGCTAATATTGTGGCAATTGACCAGCCGCTGATGTTTAACCGCCTGGGTGCGCAAAACATCAATGGCATGATGTTCGCGCTGCGTAGCGATGTGGTGGATAAAAATCAGGTGCTACTGACCCAGGGAGGACAGGTCGTTCCGGGCGAGGTTACTTTACGCCCTGACAAGCGCCCGCGGCCTCTGGTCTTGCGAGTAGCAGCAGGGGATTGCATCACCATCAATCTACAGAATCTGCTCACCGCGCAGTCCAATCCGCGCAGTGATCACGATGTAAACGGCGAGGTTGAAGAGGAGATTGAAGGGGACGAAAACGAAGCTGAGTTTGACGGTGATAATCCCCTCAAAATAGATGATCAGGTTGCAGATCGTCATGTCGGTTTTCAAGTCAATGGGTTACAGCCAGTCAACTCCATTGACGACACCTCGACCAACGTCGGGCGTAATCAAAGCTCTCTGATCGCTCCAGGCGGCAGTCGCTCTTATACCCTTTATGCCGAGCATGAGGGGGCATTTGTAGCGACTAGCCAAGGGGCAACTTTTGGCGGAGAAGCATCCTCAGGCAACAATGCCAATGGCTTGTTTGCTCAGGTTGTTGTTGTGCCAAAAGGCGGGCGTACCTACCGCAACGTCGTCACCGAAGAGGAACTTCGTTTAGCTACCACCGGGCGTACACCCGCTGGCCAGCCGATTGTCGATTACCAGGCACGTTTTCCGATGAGTGAGCCTTGGTTGACCGAAGGCAAGGCTGGCCGTCCCGTACTTGCAATGGTCGATAACAATGAGATCATTTCGTCAGACAGTGATGCGATTGTGTTGGGCTCTAATGCTGACGGTAGCTTTCCAGCCGCGACGTATCCGTTGGAGTCGATTGGCAAGCGTAACCCCGCCTTACCTAATCGGCTTGAACCCTTCCGTGATTTTGCCAGTGCCTTCCATGATGAAGCCGCTGCCGCCCAGGCGTTCCCAGGTTACTGGGCGGATCCCGTATTCGCCCATGTGCTGGAGCCGACTCGCGACAGCTTTATGATCAACTACGGCTCGGGTGGGATGGGCGCTGAAGTGGTGGCCAATCGCTTGGGTGTAGGGCCTATGCACGATTGTTTGTCTTGCGCCTATGAAGAGTTTTTCCTCAGCGCCCATACCGTCGGTGATGTGGCCATGTTGGTGGATGTACCAGCGAACGTTGGATTGGAAAATATTCGTCCGGGCGAAGTGCCTCCTGCCAGCGCGACAGGGATCAAGGCGAACATGGCGCTGTATCCGGCTGAGCCGTCAAATGTGAGCCATAGCTACACTGGGGATTTCGTTAAGTTTCGCAATACCCACGTAGGTTCCGAGCAACATATTTTCCACCTGCATGGGCATCAATGGCTATTTAACCCCAATGACGATGACTCTGATTATATCGATGCGCAGGGCATAGGTTCAGGCGCGGGTTATACCTATGAAATTGCCAATGGTGGTTCGGGTAACCGTAACCGGGTAGCCGGTGATGCGATCTACCATTGTCACTTCTACCCTCACTTTGCCCAAGGCATGTGGGCCATGTGGCGGGTCCATGATGTGCTTGAAGAGGGCACGGTGCTAGATGTTTCCTCGCAAGGGGAAAATGGCTTTCATACTGAACCCTTTGCCTTACGCAGTGGCTTGCCAGCTTCCGGAGCAAGGGCATTACCGGATGGAGAAATAATCGCCGGTACGCCAATCCCAGCCATAGTACCACTGCCCGGCAAGGCCATGCCGCCGATGCCTGGCAAGGTGGCTGTGGTGCCGAAGATCGGCCAGTCTTTGGTCGCGGCTCACGAGGACGATGACGACGAGCACGGTCCAGAAGAAGGTGATGACTCTAGTGGTCATGCGCAGATTATTGGTTCTGTTGCACTGGTTGACCGCAGCGCAGCCAACTACAACGCCGATGGCAGCTTGAAGAATCCAGGCTATCCGTTCTGGATTGCCGGTATGGAAAGCACCGTTGGCCAGCGCCCACCGACCCCACCACTGGACATGCTTGATGCCACGCTGGCGCAGCAATTGCGCGATAGTGGTGATGCGCTCTGGAGCAATCTTGACCCTGCGCAGTCGGGCGGCTGGGACGGTGGTTTGCCACGGCACTCGCTTGAAGGCGTCGCAGCAGGCGGAGATGCGGTTGTGGTCACCAACGCGCTGGATTTTTCAAAGACCATTACCCGAGCTAAAGCCGTGTATTACCCCGAGCAGGGGACTGATGTTGAGCAAGCCGCTATGGCATACCATGCCAAGCCCAGCCACCCAAGCTTTGCCGTGATGGCCGATATGCAAGTGGTGCCAAAAATATTCAAAACCAATGGTTCATTGCCTGTGGCGGGCGCGCCCTATTACGAGCCGTGCATCGATGATCGGCAGAAGCGCCTGACGGCGGCTAACGGAATAGGTGAGTTTGTCAGTGGTGAGCGCCTTGACGGCATGACTTTCACCGGCTCATCAACCTTTACGGCTGATAACCCTCGGGTCTATAAAGCCGCCAATATTCAATTTGACGCCGTATTCAACAAGGTTGGTTATCACTTCCCGCAAACCCGCATGCTGGCGCTGTGGGAAGACGCGTGGGGGGTTATTAACAAACAGCGTCCGCCTGAGCCCTTTGTGATGCGGATGAACACCTTTGATTGCACCATGTATCAACAAACCAACCTGATTCCCGGTATTTATGAGCTTGATGACTATCAGGTGCGTACACCGACCGATGTAATCGGTCAGCATATCCACTTGCCAAAATGGGATTTGACCTCTGCAGATGGCTCAGCCAATGGCTGGAATTATGAAGATGGCCTGCTGGCACCTTCCAGTGTGGTTGAGCGTATTGAGGCGATACGTGAATTCAATGAATGCCATGGCAGCGATCCGCGTGATGGCACTGCAGATTGTCCTATCGCCAAGAACCATCCGTTCTTTGGCCAATACAATCGTGCTGACTGGCTGGGGGCACGTACAGCCATGCAGCGATGGTTTGCCGATCCGGTGGTCAATGTGCATAACATTGACCGTGGCCTGGGCAATATTTTTACCCATGATCACCTGGGCCCATCGACCCACCAACAGGTCGGCCTTTACGCCACGGTGTTAACTGAACCCGCTGGCTCGACCTGGTACCACTCCGAGACAGGCGAGCCACTTTATGCCGCCGGCAGGCAAGATGGCGGGCCGACTTCATGGCAAGCGGTTATTGCCACCAATGATGTCAATGGCGATGGTTCAAACGATTCGTTCCGTGAGTTCTTCCTTGAATACAGCGACTTCCAACATGCCTACGAAGCGGGTGTGTATGTGGGGGCTGGCCCTGACGGTGTGCCCAATGCAAGTAGCTATCCAGCCACATCAGAGAGCTTTCGCTATGCCATTAATCCGCCTGCACGGGGTGTAGCCAGCTCATTGCTGGATCAGAATGAGGAATTGGCAGGAGGCCGCAGTCCGGGTTGTCCTAGCCGACCTTGTCCGCAGGCTATTTCGGTCGATGACCCTGGGATATTTGTAGTCAACTACCGTAATGAACCGGTTGGCTTACGGGTTTATGACCCTAACCGCTTGGGCCCAGACGGCAAGCCAGGGATGCAGTCAGCAGGCCTGGCAGGTGATCTTGCCTATGCCTTGCAGACCCGTACTGACCGTGCAATTGCTGCCATGAACCTGGCACCGAGTGCGATCACCAGTGCGGTTGGTCCAACCGGTGGCACAACCGTATTTCCACCAAATATCAACAAGGCCGGTGACCTTCCGGGTGACCCTTTTACACCGCTGTTGCGCACCTATTCTGGAGACAGCGTAAGGCTACGGGTGCATGCGGGCGGCCACGAAGAAGAGCACAACGTGACCTTGCATGGCGTCAAGTGGCTGCACACGGGCACAGGCTATGGCAGCAGCTCTAACTCTGGCTGGCGCGCCTCACAAATGGTGGGTATCTCTGAACAGATGGGCTTTGCTGCACCTATTGCAATGGCCTCAAGTTCTGCCAGCGATACCGGTGATTATCTGTACTCAATGGATGCGTCCATTGAGGGTTACTGGAATGGTATGTGGGGGATCATGCGTAACTACAAAGAGCCGCGTACCGACCTATTCCCAGTCCCCAATAACCCGCATCCAGTCGCGGCACGCAACACGTCGTCCTTTGATGGTGTTTGCCCACGTTTCACCCCCAATCCAAATGGTGTAGGCCAGCGGCCAACGGTCAAGCGCGAGTATGAGGTTGTTGCGGCATTGGCCAATGACATCCTCAAAAACCCGCTTAATCTGACCATTGGTGATCCTGATGGAGCAGGCCTGCATGTGGGCGGGCCGTTGCGGCCAAATGGTGGGACATTGGTTTATAACCCACGGGTTGTGAGCATTGCCCAGGTCACGGTGATTGACGAAGAGGATGGAACCATTTCGACTATAGGTGGGCAAAGTGGCCCACTGCATGACCCCACCGCGATCATGTATGTGCGCAAGGATGACCTCAATAAAAATGGCAAGCTAAAACCGAACGTGCCTATTGAGCCGTTAGTGCTGCGCGCAGCCGCTGGGGAATGTATCAGCGTAATCCTTGAGAATCGCTTGCCTGAGGATATGCCTGATTTACCACAAACCGCGATTATGTCAGGAGTCGTCAAGCGCGATCGTCATAGCGCCAATGGTGTTACCACGTTCAGTAATAACCTGATCAAACCTTCAAGCCATGTGGGTATGCACGCGCAATTACTGGCATACGACATTACCCGCTCCGATGGTGCCAACGTCGGGATCAACCCGGTACAAACCGTGCCGCCGAAATCGTCGAACAGCGCTGAGTACCCGACTAAGACCTATCAGTATTACGCGGGACACCTGGAGCGTGAGGGGCGGCCATTGGTTCGTTTGGGTCGGGCAGTCGATAACATCGAAGCCACCCCTGTCGAGTTTGGTGGGCTGGCGATAACCCCTGCAGACCCGATCAAGCAAGGGCAAAAGGGACTGGGTGGGGCCATGAGTATTGTGCCTCAAGGTGCGACATGGACCGAGGACCCCGGGATGCGCGCAGCCGCCACCGTGCAGCCTGCGGAGGGCTCGTCTTATCGTGATTTTGCCTTGGTCTGGCAGAAGTCACTCAACATGCGTTGGGCGAGTGGTCGGCCGTTAGAAAATATTGCTTCGGAAGGCTTTGGAGTTAACGGCGACCCACAAGATAACTCGGGTATGGCGATTAACTATCAAACCGAACCGCTGTGGTATCGCTTGCGGCTACCCCCAAATGCCCCGTTTGGCCGTGCCAATGGCAATGGTTGGGGGGACACCCTCGATGCACACATGGCCTATAGCAACGTGTTGGTGGGAGCTGATCCGGTTACGCCGATCCTGCGTGTTAAGCCAGGGCAGCCGTTCCGTACTCATGTGGTGCTGCCAACGGGCGGTAGTCGCGGCAGCATTTTTCAACTGACCGGACACGACTGGGCACGTTCGCCTTTCCAATCCAAGTATTCGGATGAGAATGGCTACCCAAGCAAATATCCGGGCGTGGGTTCAATACGCTTCGGCTGGAACCCGGAGAGTACCTTTATCGGTGCTCAGGAAAGCGTACTGCCTGCGGCGCACTTCAGCATGATGTTTCCAAGTGCTGGTGGTGGTAATGGCGTACCCGGTGACTACCTCTACCGCGACTATGCGGGGCAAGGAAATGCCAATGGTTTATGGGGGATTTTACGGGTCAGTGATGAGCCGGATCAGACTCCGCAACCCTGAAAGCAGTAAAGCGTTGAGACCTTGCTAGGGAAGGTCTCAGCGCGGGTTGAGTCGTATCAAGGAGGGCAGTGCTTGTGAATACCTGCTTAAAAATCGCGCAGATGCTGGCTAGCAGCTTGGCGCTTGTGGCCTTTGCAGTCTCCGCCGCAGACAGCGGCTCCGCAGCAGTGGCGCAACCACTGAACAGCGCCGTTATAACACCAACTCGCCTTGAGCGAGATGGCGTTGCGGTCGAGTTCGAGATACGGCCGCTCAATCCTGCTGAAGGGTTGATGGAAGGCACATTAGCGGATGTACGTTTTCGCGTCAGTGATATGGCTTCAGGGCAGCCACTGTCGGCAATTGCACCCGGTGCATGGATGGATCAGGGGCAAGCTGGCATGTCCAGTGAAGGTCAGAAAATGCAGTGCAAATCACGTATAGGTTTGTACTTGAAGGGCGTGCTGAACGCCAAACCACTGATGGACCTGAACAGTTATTACCTGATGGTGCTCAACAAAGACGCCAGCATTACGGTGATTGATCCGAATACTTCACTGGGTGGCATCACCAGTACGATGGCGCTGATTATGCTGAAGAAACCACCCATAGACTGGGTGGTTAGCCAAGACGATAAGCGCATGTTTGTAAGTATGCCGAGTGCAGGTGAAGTGGCGATTATTGATGCTGAAAAATTTCAGGTCGAGTTCAGTGTGCCAGCCGGTGTCGAACCTTTTCGCGTTGCCCTGCAACCAGATGAACGTTACCTCTGGGTCGGTAATAACAGCACTGAGGCAGCCAGCAGTGGGGTGACGGTCATTGATACCCAGACCCGTGAAAAGGTGCTTAGTCTGGCTACGGGTAAAGGCCATCATGAAATTGTCTTCAGCAGTGACTCGCGTTACGGGTTCGTGAGCAACCGAGACTCGGGTACGGTGAGTGTTATTGATATCGCCAGTTTGACCCTGGTCACTACGCTGGAGACCGGACCTGCGCCGTTATCACTGAGCTTCTCTGCGCTATCGCAAGCCGTTTATGTGGCAGACGGTAAGGCAGGTTTGATCACGGTAATCGATGCCAATAGCTTAAAAATACGCAAGGTAATTGAGGTGGGTCAGGGTGTCGGGCCTATGCAGTTCAGCGAAGATGGCCGTTACGGCTTTGTACTCAATACACTGCAAGACCAAGCGCTGGTAATTGATGCGGCCAGTGACAACCTCATTCATGAGCTGGAGGTCACTGCCGAACCCTATCAGCTGACCTTCACCAAGGCGTATGCCTATATTCGTGGTCTGGCGACTTCACGGGTGAGCATGGTCAACCTGTCGACCCTGGGGGCAGGGCAAAAACCAATCCTGCAAAGCTTTGAAGCCGGCGCCTCAGCGCCAAAACTGGCGGGTAACCTGCCGTTGGCTGAGAGCATGGATCCAGGGCGCGATGGCAACGCCGTGTTTGTGGTTAACCCGGTCGATAACACCACATATTTCTATATGGAAGGCATGAACGCGCCGATGTTTGGCTATCTCAATCGTGGCCACAGCGCACGTGCCGTGGCGGTGGTAGATCGTAGCTTACGAGAAGTTGAGCCCGGTGTTTATAGCACGCGCATCAAGCTGCCTGTATCGGGGGCGGTGGACATTGCATTCATGATGAATCAACCGCAGTTGACCCATTGTTTTACTGCGCAGGTGGAGGTCAATCCGGCGTTGCAGCAGCAATACGCCAAGCCTCGTATCGAGTATTTGCCAAGTGATTCTGTTGCCACCTTGAACGCTCCTGTAACTGCACGTTTTCGGGTGACCCAAGGCCGGGAGAACAACCCGCTTAGTGGGGTTAAAGACATGCGAGTGCGCTACTTCATGGCCCCCTCATCGCATGCCCAGGAAGTTCCGGCCAAAGCGCTAAAAGATGGCGTGTATGAGGCGTCTTTGGAACTGGCCAAAGCAGGCGTTTATTACCTGCATGTGGGCGCTGATTCGCTGCATTTGCCATTCGGCGCACAGTCGTACAGCAGTTTGCGTGTTCAGGGGAGTACTGCTTCGCCAACGGCACGCAACTGATCACCACTCGATGAGGGTTTTACCATGCACCGTTTAACTCAGGTAAATATTGGTAGCTTGATAGCGTTGTCGCTGAGCGTGTCGTTTGGACCTGTACAGGCTATGGATGACCACGCGCAACACAACATGGATGAACATGCTCAGCACATGACGCAGCAGTCCACTGTGATGAAGCAAGAGTCAGCCCGCGTGACCTTTGCTGATGTGCAACTGGTTAATCAGGACGGCAAGTCCGTGCGGCTCGAACCCGATCTGGTGGCCGATAAAATTGTGCTAATGGGCTTTATCTACACCAGTTGTACAACGGTTTGTCCGGTGGTTTCTGCCATCATGAAAAAGACAGAGGTGCAGCTGCAGGCCAATGCCGGTCCACCCGTGCAGTTGATTTCGATCAGTGTAGACCCGTTGCGCGACACTCCTGAGCAGCTACGCCGATATGCGCAGAGCTACATGGGGGCAGGAGATGCCTGGAGTTGGCTGACCGGCAAGCCACAGGCGATTACCGATACGCTCAAGCAACTGGGGGCTTGGTCTCCTGACCTTAAAGAACACCCGGCTTTAATTATGATCGGTGATGGCCGCAGCGGGCAGTGGACGCGTTTTTATGGGTTTTCCGATCCGAATATTCTGGTCGCCAAAATTCAGGAAATACAGCTCAGCCGCGCCAAGTATGAGGCCCAACATATCGCTGGCCATGAAGGGAGTCAGCAATGAACACATATTGGTTATTGAGCATCGGTTTAAGCATGAGTATCAGCGTTGCGGTCGCCCATGAAGGTCACGCCAATACAACCCAAGCACCAGCAGTGCAGCCCTTAGAGGTCAAAGGAACGCACGATGCCCAAACCTATTTCACCGATACCCTGCTGCTGAATCAGCAGGGTGAAAGCGTGCGTTTTTACAGCGATGTACTCAAAGATCGCATCGTAGTACTCAATGTAATTTTCACCCACTGTGAAGATGCCTGCCCATTGATTACGCGCAAGCTCAAAGAGGTGCGCGAAGCAATGGGCGAAGAGGCAGCAAAAAAGGTCACCTTTATTTCACTGACCAGCGACCCACTGCGCGATACCCCGCAGGTCTTGGCCGAATACGCGCGCAAGCACGGGGCAGATTCGGCCAACTGGATATTTTTGACCGGCACTCAGGCCAATATGGATTTGGTATTGGGGCGCCTGGGGCATTTTATTGAAAGCCCGGAACAGCACTCAACTCAGTTGATAGCCGGGGATGTTGCGCATAAACAGTGGAGCAAAATTCGTCCAGACGCGCCCGTTCCCGCCATCGTGCAACGTTTGAAGTTGCTCTCTATGCCAATCGCCGGGCGTTAATCAAGGAGAGAGACGTGGCTCGATTTGCACATGTGCTTGGCACTCTGTTGTGGGTCTGCGGTCACGCTGTTGCGTTGGAGTTAACGCCAGAAGAGGCCGCTGGCAAACAGCTTTTTACTCAGGGTATCAGTGCGACGGGCGCTGATATTACGGCCTTGGTGGGCGCTTCCAGTGCAGCCGTTCCAGCCACGGTTGTGCCCTGCGCCAATTGTCATGGCGCTGACGGGCGAGGGCGACCGGAAGGTGGCGTGCGCCCCCCCGATATCACCTGGCGACGGCTTTCGGTGCCCTACGGACAATTGGCCAGTAATGGACGCAGCCACCCTGCCTATACCGATGCCGGTATTGCCAGAGCGGTGAGCGAAGGCGTTGATCCTGGCGGCAACACGCTTGATCCGGCTATGCCGAGGTTTGTCATGTCGATGCATGACATGAGCAATCTCAATGCTTACCTCAAACGCCTTGAGGATGATCGCGACCCAGGCGTACAACACGACCTGTTGAGTATTGGCACCTTGCTGCCATTGCATGGCCCTCTGGCTGAACTGGGGACTACAGTGGCGCAAGTACTCAAGGGCACAGTTGAGGCGATCAATCAGTCGGGCGGTATCCATGGTCGTCAATTGCGACTGATTGTCGTGGATGCCGGCGTTGATCGGCACAGTGGTGTCGATGCGCTCAATACCTTACTTGACCAAAATCAGGTGTTTGCCCTTGTCTCGCCAATGATGCCTGCACTTGACGGGCAATATGACGCGTTATTGCAGTCCCGTGGGGTGCCGCTGGTGGGCGCACTCGAACTGAGTGGCGAAGGTCCCAGAAATCGATTGATTTTTGCCCCTTTGCCAGGGGTTGTGGAACAGCTTCAGGCGTTGGGTAAATTTGCTCGTCAATCACTGGCGGTTGGTCAGTCTGATGGGGTCATCGTCTACGCACAGGATCCTGCTCAACAGCGGTTGGCGCAATTGCTGCAATTACGCCTGCAGCACGATGGTTGGCAGCAGATCAGCCTACAGGTTTATCAGCAAGACAATCTTGATGACCTGGTGATGAGTGCAGGCAGAGGGGGGGCGGTGTTCTTTCTCGGGCAATCACAAACCTTTAATCAGCTCACAGAAGGCCTGAACCAGCGCGAACAATACCCTTATCTGTTTGCCGTTTCTGCACAGGTTGCTGGTGGAGCCTTGGATATTGCCAGGGGTTTTAACCAGCGCGTATTTCTTGCTTATCCCTTTGTGCCCTCTGATTGGACTGAAGAAGGGGTTCAGGCGCTCACAGCAATTCGCACTCAAAGTGGATTGGGTAGTGCCCATGCGGTGCTGCAAGTGAGTGCCTATTGCGCTGCACTGCTGTTAAGCGAAGGGCTCAAGCGCGCAGGCCGTGAGGTCAGCCGTGAAAAGCTCATCACTGAGCTTGAAAACCTGCATAACTTTCGCACTGGGCTGACACCGATGCTGAGCTTTGGCCCTGGTCAGCGAGTCGGCGCATCGGGCGCACACATTGTGATGGTCGATAGTTCTACCCAGCGGTTTCAGGCTACGGGGCAATACATCTCTGTTGATTCGGATCTCTAGAGGGCGCTGCAATGCGTATACCCATCTCAGCAGTTTTTTTCCTGCTATTCGCCACTGTGGTTCACGGCGGTGAAACAGGCGTTGCCGCACGGGTCAATGGCGCTGAAATAAGCAACTTTCGCCTAGAGCGCTACTTCACTGAATATTTGCAGGCGCAGGGGCGAAGTGTTGGCGGTATTCGTAATCCCGACACCTATAAACGCCTTAAGCGTGAAGCGCTGGATCAGATGATCGTCAAAGAGCTGCTCTGGCAAGAGGCGCAACGACGTGGCATTGATGTGAGTCAGGTTGAGCTTGAAGAGCAGCTAAATACACTTAAACAAGGCTTTAGCAGCCCGGAAAAATTTATCCGTGAGCTGAGCAAAGCCGGTTTCGATCAGCAGAGTTTTAGCGAATATTTGCGCCGTGAATTAGTGGCTGGCCGCATGCTTGAAACCTTGAGTGTGGTCGAGCCGGTTGATGAGGCTGAAGTGCTTGAGGTCTATCAGACGAATCGCCAGTACCTGCAGAAACCTGAACAAATTTGGGCACGACATATTCTGTTAAGCGCCAGTGATCCTGCAGATCCCGTCGCCGATGAAGCCTCACGCCAGCAGTTGCTGGAGGTGCGTGAGCAAATCGAGTCGGGTGCTGATTTTACGGCAATGGCTGAACAGTACTCACAAGACACAACCGCAGGCGCGGGGGGCGACCTGGGTTACTTTTCCCGCGGAACAATGGTGCCTGCATTTGAGAGTGCCGCGTTTGCACTAAAGCCTGGAGAAGTGAGCCTGCCGGTCAGGACTGTTTTCGGCTGGCATCTGATTCTGCTTGAAAGCTATTTACCGCCCAGCCCACTGCCGCAAGAGCAAGGGATGCAGTTGGTTCGTGACTTTTTGCAGGAGCAACGTCGGCAGGCCGCCCGCGTAGCTGCGCTCGAACAGCTAAGGGCCACTGGCAAGGTCGAGGTGGTTAGCGGCTTATAGCCTTATTAATTGCGTTTATGTACTCCCCCCATTTTTGGGGCCAGGGTTTGCCTGATCAACATATTCCCCATTATTGGGGAATATGTGGGGGATTATTTGCCTTGAAAAAGTCAGTGAAGTCCGCGCAGTGCAGCAATACTAGGCACATGAGTGCCTGGCATGAAGCGTGCAAACCTCCACGTAAGTACTCTATCCGCATCAGACGCAGCGTTGGATTCAGTGCTAGGAGCAACAGCTTTGAACAATAGGATTTTGGTGGTCGAGGACGAGTATGTACTCGCACAGAACTTCAAGGACTATCTGGAAATGATGGGCCATGAAGTGCTGGTTGCTGATGATGGTTTGAGCGCAATCAGCTTTGCCAGGCTTTATGAGCCAGCAGCAATCGTTCTGGATTTTCGCCTACCTGACATGGAAGGGTTTGGGGTGCTCGATGCAATGGGGCACGGCTGGGGATGTAAATGTGTGTTGATTACTGCACAACCAGTCGCTGAAGTCAGCGCCAAAGCACAGCAACACGGGATCGAGCAGATATTGTTTAAGCCGTTTCCACTGAAAGATCTTGGTCGGGCAGTACGAACCTTGATCAATGCCAGTTTGACGTCACCCCGATAAGCAATCTGGGTGACAGTGTAAGCGCTACTCGGATGTTCATGGGTATGGATGCCAAGGTGATAGGCAGGTAGCAGCGCCGGCCACCTCAGGTTGCAGTTCGCGCAGAGGATCAAGGAGGGCATCGTATGGACAGTCATTCCCTCGCAGTCGGGACCGTGCCGGTAGTTGCCGCGTTGCAACCGGGTACTCGCTTCGACGCGGCATTACTGGCTCAGGCACGTCAGCAAGCTGGCGAGCAAATGCGTACTGTTGATGCATTGCAGGCTTTAGTCGCGTTAGAGCCTGAAGTCTTTGTTCAACGGCTTGGCGCAACGCTGCACTATCCCGTGCTGTCATGCGACACACTGTTTGCCTGCAACCCAGCCTTTGATCAGTTGCCATTGGCCCAAGCGATCAAGCGCGACTTCGTCATGGTGCACCTAGGCAATACCCTGATCGGGGTCTTTGCTGACCCATTTGATAACAACCGTCTGGCTTGGATTGACGCGCGTCTCAATGGTGCGCCGTTGTACTTGGTTCATCCTGCCGACTTAAGTGGTTATCTGGCCCGCCAAGAAGAAAGCTACCACGCGGTTGACTCGCTCAATGCCGATACGGGTGATGTTGCTGAGCTTGAAGACATTGAGACGCTATCGCTGGCTCGTATCAGTGAAGACTCCAGTGTTGTGGTTAAGTTGGTTAACTCGACGCTGTACGACGCATTGAAGATCCATGCCAGTGATATTCACTTGGGCATGACCGGCAATGGTTTGGTGATCAAATATCGAATTGATGGTGTGCTCAACAGCATCAGCCGTGTACAGGGCGCTGAGATTGCAGAGCAGGTTATTTCGCGTATCAAGGTCATGGCTGAGCTCGACATCGGTGAGAAACGTGTACCACAGGATGGGCGTTTCAAGGTGTCAATCAGTGGTCGGCAGATCGATTTTCGAGTGTCGATTATGCCGAGCATCTTCGGTGAAGATGCAGTCTTGCGGGTACTCGACAAGCAAGACCTGGCCGATCAGGTGCAGGGCGTGAGCCTGGAAGCCCTTGGGTTTGAAGCTTCGATCATGAAAAAGCTCCGGCGTCTGGCCGCCGAGCCCTACGGCATGGTGTTGGTAACAGGGCCAACGGGTAGCGGCAAGACCACCACCTTGTACGCGATGATTACCGAGATTAACCACGGTGTAGAAAAAATAGTCACCATCGAAGACCCGGTTGAATACGTGTTGCCTGGGGTCTTACAAATTCCGGTTAATGAGAAAAAGGGCCTGACCTTTGCCCGCGGCTTGCGCTCAATTTTGCGCCACGACCCAGACAAAATCATGGTCGGTGAAATCCGCGATCCCGACACCGCCCAGATCGCGGTTCAGTCTGCGCTTACCGGCCATTTGGTGTTCACCACTATCCACGCAAACAATGTGTTTGATGTGATTGGTCGATTCACTCAAATGGAGGTCGACCCCTACAGTTTTGTCGCCGCACTCAATGCCGTGCTGGCTCAGCGTTTGATTCGTCTGGTCTGCCCAACCTGTGCGCAACCGGTAACGCCCTCGGCTGAGCAGTTGCAGGCCTCCGGCATCGCGCTGGATCAGGCCTCAAGCTATCGCTTTGTACAGGGTGTTGGTTGCGGTCGTTGTCGCGGTACCGGTTATCGCGGGCGTACGGCAATTGCTGAGTTGCTGCAACTGGATGACGAAATACGCCAACTGATTATTGACCGTGAACCCATTGCACGACTTAAGGAGCAAGCCTGTAAACGCGGTTTAAGGCTGCTGCGCACGACTGCACTTGAGCTGGTGCAAGCGGGTAAAACCACACTGGAGGAAATCAATCGTGTCACTTTTAGCGCGTGATACCCTGATCGGAGTTGTGACGACTTCCAGTGTTGCCTTGTTTGTGCGCCAGGGCCGGAACTTGCTGGCACTGGAATCTATGGACGTTCAGCCTGTAGCCGGTAAGCCTGCTGAGTGGCCCGACGCCTTGAGCGCACTGCAGTTATTGCTGCATGTGCACAGCCGCAAGCGTGCGCAACTGACGCTGCTGATATCCAATCAATTCACTCGGTTTTGTCTCGTGCCCTGGAGTGAGCACATTAGTACGCCGCAAGAGCTGGAGGCGTATGCCCTGATCTGTTTTGAAGATATTTATGGTCAGCTAGATGAAGGCTGGAGCTTGCGCCTTTCACCTGAGCCCGCAGGACAAGCTCGGTTGGCAGCGGCAATGACAAATGTGTTGTTTGATCAGCTGCACAGCATGGTCGCCCATGAAGGCATGCGCCTGACCAGCGTCCAGCCGTATCTCATGGCGGCCTTTAACTACTTTCGTCCGGCATTGGGAAAAGATGATTTTGTCTTTATCGTCGCGGAGCCGCAGCGCTGCAATGTGATTCAGGCTCAGGCTGGGCGTTGGGTAAGTATTCGCTCGGTGACGAGCGACGATTCCGATGCCAGCCTCAGTGCATTGATAGCCCGTGAGCATGAGCTAAAAGTGCTGGATCAGCAGGCGTTTGACTCTGTTTATCTGCATGCCCCTGCGCGTAACCACAAACCTCCACGGCCGATTTGCGGAGTGACTATTCAGGCGTTGACCCTGCCGGTAGAAGAGGGCAAGCGTGAGGATCCGTTACTCACCATGGCGATGGCGGCGAATTGAAATGCGCGAACTTCAATTGGATTTTCAGCCACGAGCCATCGCCTCTGCACTAGGTTGGCTGTTGTTGCTTGTTGGCGGCGTGCTGGCAGCCGCTGTACTGAGCACGCATATGTTGCTGGTGAAGGCTGAGCGCATTGAGCTCGACAAGCTCAGCGCTATGCAACTGGAGTTGCGAGGAGGGCCTGTAAATGGCGCTGGTGCCAGTCGTAAAAGCCGACAGGGTAGTGAGGTTTCTGTAGCCGAAATGCGGAGGATTTCCGCAGAAATGAACCTGCCTTGGAATGCCTTGTTTAACAGTCTGGAGAGCATTCCGCGCGACGATATTGCGTTGCTCTCCATTGCCCCGGATGCCCGCAAGCAACAACTGCGGTTAACGGCTGAAGCGCGAAATCTGGAAGCGATGCTGGCTTTTCACCGTAATCTTGAAAGTACCTTACAACTGCGTGATATCTCGCTGTTGAGTCATGAAACCTTGGAGCAGGTGCCTGAACGCCCTGTACGTTTCAGCCTGTCCGCTACTTGGTTGGTGGAATGACCATGGCCATCAATAAGCTGATCGCCTATGAGCACATTAGACGTCTTGGCTGGCCGGGTGTCATCGGCATCAGCTTGACCCTTGCGGTCATGTTTTATACCGCACTGATGATTCTTCCTGCGCGTGAGCGTTTACAACACAGCAGTGTGCAGGCGGCGCAATCCCAGCAATACCTGAGTCAGGTTAAAAGTGGGATCTTACCGCCGCCAACCGCTGAAGGAGGGGAGCTTGAAACCTTTCTTGAGATGTTGCCCGAGCAGGCTGAAGCCACCCGCGCGATCGACCAGATCTATACCCAGGCACAATTGCAGAATATTGCCCTGGCACGGGGTGAATATTCACTCGGCGTAGACCCCAAAACGCGTATGGCGCGTTATCAAATTCTGTTACCGGTCAGTGGTAGCTATCCACAGTTGCGCCGATTTCTCCACGCGGTACTCGATAAAGTACCCGCTTTGGTGTTGGAGAACGTTGACCTTAAACGCCGGAATATCGCCGATGCGCAGTTAGATGGGCGCGTGCGGATGACCCTGTACTTGTCGAGGCGCATATGAACAAGCGCATGCTGTGCTGGGCAGGTTTTATCAGTGCTGCGATCTTGGTCGCGGTGATCCCCGAGTATTTCTTCAGCACCGAAGATGAACCTGTTGTGCAACCTCGCGGCCCTGCTAACAAAAGCGCAATAGAACCGGTTGTTGCTCCCGCCCACTCGGTAGCCAGCGCTGTGGCCCCCGGTGCTGTAGCCAATGTGCCGCAACGGGACCTGTTTGCGGTACACAGCTGGCGCATTGTACCGACCTATCGCCCCGTGGTGGTGGCCCCGGTCGCGCCGGTGGTCTATCGACCTGTTGCTCCACCGTTGCCGTTTCAGTTTGTCGGAAAACTCGATGACAGTGTTCATTTGCAGGTGTTTCTGCAAGAGGGCGAGCAGGTGCACGTTGTGCGTGTCGGCGATGTAATAGGCGGCACCTATAAAGTGGAAAAAATTACTCAGAGCAACATGACGCTGTTGTATCTGCCTCTGAAAGTTTCCCAGTCCATGGCAGTTGGGAGCACCTTATGAACGCATCATTGTTAGCTGGCAGCAGCCTGCTTCTGGTTTTGATTCTGGCAGGTTGTGCGAGCAATAAGGCCCATGATGACGGGCTTCAGATGATTGAAGCCGGACACTATGAAGCAGGCCTTGCGCGCTTGGAGGAAGCGGCCCGTGAAGCCCCTCGCGACACCAAAATTCAGATGTCACTGATCAATCAACGCACGCGGATTGTTGAGACGCTCTTAAGTCAGGCTGATCTGGATTACAACCAGCGCAACTACACAATGGCCTTGCAGGGGTATCGCCGGGTCGAGGGCATTGATCCGCAGAACATCCGAGCGGCAGAGGGGCTGCGCCAACTCACCGCACTGAAGACTATCGATGCGATGCTGGTGCAAGGTCAAACTGCGTTACGCCGCGGCGACATTACCGGTGCTCAGCACCAACTGCGCAATATCTACGCCCTTGATCCAGAGCATCAAGGGGCAAAGCAGTTGCAGCGAGATATTCAACTGCTGCAAGACCGCTCCGCGTCGGTGTATCCCCAGTTGCGCACGCAACTTAGCCGCCCGGTAAACCTGGAGTTTCGCGATGCCAGCCTTAAAGTGATATTTGAAGTGTTGGCAAAAACCTCGGGCTTAAATTTTATCTTTGACAAGGATGTTCGGCCAGAAACCAAGGCGACCATTTTTGTTCGCCAGGTGCCGATAGAGTCGGCCATCGACTTGTTGCTGCAGCAAAGTCAGCTGCACCAGAAGGTCGTAAACGACACAACAATCTTGATCTATCCCGACGCACCGCAAAAGCTCAAGGATTATCAGGACTTGGTCATGCGTACTTTTTACCTGACCAACATCGATGCCACCAGCGCACTGAATATGGTTAAAACCATGCTCAAAACCCGCGATGTATTCATTGATGAACGCCTAAATACCCTGACCATGCGCGACACTGTGGATGCGGTACGCATGGCTGAGAAACTGTTTCAGGCACAGGACCAATCAAGCCCCGAAGTCGTACTTGAGGTTGAAGTGATGGAAGTGGCCACCCAGCGGATTCTCGATCTCGGGTTGCAATGGCCAAATACCTTTGGGGTGATCAATGATGACGGCTCACCTGTAAGTGTTCTCGATCAGCTACGGGGTATAGATTCAGGTCGTATCAGCATTGCGCCTTCACCTCAGTTGCGCATCAATGCACAGGACAGTGATATCAATACACTTGCCAGCCCAGTAATCCGCGTCAGCAATAACGAGCAGGCGCGTATCCATATCGGCCAGCGTGTACCCATTGTGAGTGCGACATCGGTGCCTTCAACACAAGGGCCGGTTATTACTGAAAGCATTACTTATCTGGATGTTGGTCTGAAGCTTGAAGTGCAGCCAACGGTGTTCCTGAACAATGAAGTCGCAATCAAAATAGCGCTTGAAGTCAGTAACGCCACACCGCTTGAAGCCACACGCCAAGGCACTATTCCTGTTCAGGTTGATACACGCAATGCCACCACCACCTTGCGGCTGCGCGATGGTGAGACCCAGGTGCTTGCAGGATTGATGCGCAACGATCAGCTCTCCACAGGCAACAAAATCCCAGGGCTGGGTGATATACCCGGCGTCGGTCGCTTATTTGGCAGCAACAAGGACACCAATACAAAGTCCGAACTGGTGCTTTCAATCCGTCCGCGCATTGTGCGCAACCTGCCTTACCAAAGCCCTAATGACATGGAGTTCGCAACGGGCACTGAGAGCAGCATGCGTGTGCAATCGGCGTCTCAGTATGCGCGAGCAGAACCACCAAGCGCACCCGTCTACACCCCAGCACCTGCTGCGCAACCCATAAAACCGGCTAAATCGCAGCCGAAGGTGCCTGCTGAGAGTTTGCGTTTAAGTTGGGTAATGCCCAGTGAGATGCATGCGGGTGAAGAGGCTGTATTCGTCCTTCAGGCTCAAGCAGGGCAGCCGCTGCACAGCTCTTCGTTACAGCTCTCGTATGACCCAGCACAGTTGAAGGTTCTTGAAGTGCTGGAAGGCGGGCTACTCCAGCATGACAGTACGAAAACCTCATTCACGCCGCGCCTTGATGAAATCGCGGGCGTGGTTTCAACATCGCAAACACGTAGCAGCAGCAACGGTGCGACCGGTTCTGGCGGTTTGCTGCAAGTACGTGTGCGTGCCTTACAGAGTAGCGACGCACAGAGCCAGCAAACCTCGATGAAGCTGATCAAGTTCTCCGGCATTGGTCAGGATAACCGTTTGATAGCTGCAACGTTGCCAACGCCGCAATCCGTAACCGTCAAGCCCTGAGCCGCCATCATGAAGCGCACAGCACAAGGTTTTACGTTAATTGAAGTGGTCATCACCATGGCAATCATCGCATTGCTCGCCAGTATTGCCGCACCCCTTACTGAAACAGTGGTGCGCAGGGGTAAAGAGCAAGAGTTGAAGACCGCGCTGCACCAGATTCGTGATGCCCTTGATGCCTACAAATTGGCAGCCGACGCAGGCCATATTGAAAAACCGTTGTCGGGTTCGGGTTACCCACAGTCGCTGAGTGTTCTGGTGGAGGGCGTACGTGATTTGCGTGACGCGAAGGGCGGCAAAATTTATTTCCTGCGACGTATCCCACGTGATCCCTTTGCATTGCCTCAGGTTGAGATTGAAGAAGTATGGGGGCTGCGTGCCTATGACAGCCCTGCAGAGGATCCACGCTCGGGTGAGGATGTGTTCGATGTCTACTCGTTATCTGAGTTGACCGGGCTTAATTCAATCGCTTATTCACAGTGGTAGCACTATGCGACGTCATGCAGGTTTTACCCTCATAGAGTTACTTGTCGTGCTGTCGATCATCGCCATGCTGATGACGATTGCAGTGCCGCGTTATTTTTCGAGTTTCGATAACTCCAAAGAAACAACGCTGCGTCAGAGCCTGGCTGTGATGCGCGACTCGCTGGATCAATTCTATGGTGATACCGGCCATTACCCGGAATCTTTAGAGCAGCTTGTAGAGCAGCGCTATTTACGCAATATGCCGCTTGACCCCATCACCGAGCGTACTGATTTATGGGTGATTGTGCCGCCACCTGATGGGGTCAGTGGCTCGGTTGGTGATATCAAAAGCGGCGCCAATGGCAAAGCGCGCGATGGGAGCCTTTATGCGCAATGGTGAGCTCCACCGCCAGCAGCAAGGCTTCAGCTATTTTGCCGTGCTGTTTCTAATCATGATCATGGGCACTGCGTTAGCAGGTGCCGGGCAGCTATGGTCGACGACCAGTCAGCGTGTTCGCGAGCAGGATTTACTGTGGGTGGGCACGCAATACGCACAGGCGTTGCGCCATTACTATCAGGTTTCCCCGGGCCTTGCTCAGTACCCGCAAACACTCGATGAACTGATTGAGGACCCACGGTTCCCTTCATTGCAACGGCACCTGCGCCAACTGTATGCAGACCCCATCACGGGCTCAAATGAATGGGGGCTGATTCTCTCATTCGACGGTCGCATTGCAGGTGTGTATAGCCAGTCGGCACAAGCGCCGATGAAGCAAGCGCACTTTCCCGCACAGTGGGTCGACTTTGAAGGCATGGAACATTACTCGGACTGGCAGTTTGTCGCCGATAAGTCCTTTATGCAGGGGCTTAATCAAGATGCTCCGGCAGCCCCTGGCAAGGCTTCTAGCCTCGGGGGGTGGTGATGTCATTGGCACAGATCCAGAGACGTTTATTGCGCCGGCGCTTTATGCCTCGCGCCATTGTTGCCTGTATGAGCCTGAGTATGTTCGCTCCGGTGCAGGCCAACGAAAATGAAATCATGGGATTTATTGTGGATAACAGCATTTCCAATATTGGCCATGAGTTTTACCGCTTCTTCACCGAGCGCCTCAGTGACACCAGCCGCCTGGACTTTAACTTGGTCGTGAGTGAACGGCCATCAGCACGTTGGGGCAGTTTGGTCTGGGTCGAGTATGAGCGCGGGATCGTCTACCGGCGCTTTCTGCCGCCTAACACGGCCGAGCTAAAGTCCACTGCCTATGAAGCAGCAGACTTTGTGAAGGAAGAAATTACCCGCAGGAAAATCGAAAATCTTCTGCAAGACACCATTGACCTGGACAAGGACGAGCTATGAACAGCAAACATATAGCCTTGAGTGTCAGTTTTAGCGTGCTGGCCTTGAGTAATTCGGCACTGGCCACTGAGTTGGTCTACACCCCGGTAAACCCAACCTTCGGGGGCAGTCCTTTAAATGGCGCATGGTTGTTAAACAGAGCGCAAGCACAGAACGACCACGATGACCCCGACGCCATTGATCGTTCCTCGTTTACAGGCACCACTGCGCTCGAGCGTTTTAGCAGCCAATTAGAATCTCGCCTGCTTTCGCAATTGCTCACCAATATCGACGGGGGCAATACCGGCAGTCTGTCGACGGAATCGTTTCTTATCGACTTCGTTGATGTAGACGGTGCTTTAAATGTGCAAATCACCGACAAGTTAACCGGTGAGACTTCAGTGATTGAGGTCAATGGCCTCAATACAAATTAGATTCAGCGTGCTCAAGGATGCCAGACCATGAACAAGACACTGCTGTTGGTCATGATGGTAGCTGCATTAAACGGCTGTGCTGTGCGAGAGCCAATGCCTGCAGAGGTAGACGAGGGCACACCGACACTGACGCCGCGTGCTTCGACCTATTACGATTTATTGGCGTTGCCGCGACCCAAGGGGCGTTTGGTGGCAGCGGTTTATGGGTTTCGTGACCAGACTGGCCAATACAAACCAACGCCAGCGAGTTCGTTCTCCACCAGTGTCACCCAGGGTGCAGGCAGCATGCTGGTCGACGCCTTGCAAGCCAGTGGCTGGTTCCGCGTACTTGAGCGTGAAGGTCTGCAGAATGTCCTGACTGAACGTAAAATTATCCGCGCCTCACAGAACAAACCTAATACCCCTGCCAATATCCAGACCGAACTTCCACCTTTGCAGGCCGCTAACATTTTGCTCGAAGGTGGGATTATCGCCTATGACACCAATGTACGTTCAGGTGGTGAAGGCGCAGCTTATTTAGGCATCAGTATCGGCCGGGAATATCGTGTGGATCAGGTGTCGGTTAATTTGCGGGCAGTCGATGTTCGTACCGGTATGGTGTTGGCGAATGTGATGACTTCGAAAACCATTTACTCGGTGGCGCGCAACGCCGGGGTGTTTAAGTTCATTGAGTTCAAAGAGCTGCTTGAGGCCGAGGCGGGTTACACCACCAACGAGCCTGCACAACTCTGTGTACTCTCGGCGATCGAGGCTGCTGTGGCGCATATTGTCGTGCAGGGCGTGCAGAGTCGTTTGTGGCAAGTCGCAGACGGCCAACAACTCCAGCAGACATCACTGGATAAGTACCTTTCACAAATCAAGTAAGCCCACGCAGCCAACGACACACAGGGCTGCGGTTAGCGCACCTACTCACTCACTATCGAAGACACTTACAGCGCCCACGCGCTGTTTGGTGGCGCGTGCGTCTGTGTGAGCTGAGCATGAGGACGCATGACGGCATTGTTTAGATAAGAGCAGGTTATGCAGCAAACGGGGCGTGATATGAATCTGCCGCCCATAAGGCGGCAGGTTCAGTGAAGCGTAGGTTGTGGATAGCGTCTTTACTGTTGCAGCACATTAGCTGTGTTGTTGCTACCGGTCTGAGCAATAGTTGAGATCATGTTGTTGCTTGTTTGTGTGACAAGCGCACTGTTACCTATGCCGCTTTGAGTGATTGTCGACAGGTTGAGCATATTGGATTGGCTGACAGTGATGCTGTTGTCATCACCCATAGTTGAGCCATTTGCTAGGTTGCTGCTGCCAGTCTGCACTGCTACGAGCATGTTGCCGTCGCCGTTTTGATCGAAGTACAGCTCGTTGTTCACCCCAGCTTGATTGGTGTCCATCTGGTTACCGTTGCCGGACTGACCAAGAGCAGCATTTTGCAGTTGGCCGCTTTGGGTGAGTTTGATCGAGTTGAACGTGCCTTCCTGGCCTAGAGATGCAACTTGATCAAGCCCATATTGGCCACGGCTGCCAGTTTCCACCCCCGCATAAATCTCGTTGCCGGTGCCGGTCGAGTTGATTTCAAGCAGGTGACCTGAACCTTCCTGATAGGTCTCTGCGTAGTTGATTGAGCCATTTTGTACCAGCAGGGTAGTGGTTGCGCTGGCTGAAACCTGGTTGGCGGAAAGCTCGTTACCTTCGCCGATCTGAGTGATCATCATCTGGTTATCCGCACCATCGGTTTGATCAAGCAGTGCGCCGTTTAGATCACCGGTTTGAATCAGATTGTAGTGGCTGTTTGTCTGGTTGGATTGAAAGGCATCTACCACGTTCTCAAAACCCTGTTGATCAACTGTCGCACTGCTCAGGGTGCCTGAGTCTTGATAAATAAAGGCTTCGTTACTGCCACCCCCTTGGGTAATAGTGATCACGCTGTCTGTTTGCGCGAAGCTATCCGTTGATGCACGGCTGCCAACACCGGTTTGGGTAATATCGGCAAGGTTATTAGCACCATCTGACTGGTAAGCATCGGCCACATTGCTGTCGCCGCGCTGGTTGACCTGTACCTCGCTGCCGGTTTCAAATATTTGTGTGGCTGTGGCCCATTGGCCTATGCCGCGTTGAACCGTGCGTGCCAGGTTGTCAGAGCCGCCTTCCTGGTCATTGGTCGCGCTTTGGAATGAACCATGTTGGACTTGTACCGAACGACTTCTGCGCTCATCAGATTGCAGTGCATAACTATCGCTGCCCTCACTGTCCTGAGTTTGTTCGGCACGGCTGCGCACAACGAATTGTTGTTCTATGGTTGCAAAGTTTCCGCCTGGCCCCGATTGGGTCTGGGTGGCTTGGCTGTTCTGGGCTTCGGTTTGCTTAACATCTGCAAAGTTATCCGCACCGGTTTGGCTTTGGGTCGATAGGCTGTTATCTGCAAGCGCCGGCAGGCTCACGATGGCCAGAACTGCGACTGCGAGTGGTTTGAACTGGAACATGGTATTGCCTCCTGGTGTATTAGCGTGCCAATCAAGCAACACAGTCGACTGGCGGTTTTTAGCGGTATTGGTAGAGCTTGACGCTCTGGTTGTTTCCAAACTGGGCAATACTGCTGGCTTGCCCACTGCCGGTTTGTTCAATGCGTGCACTGTTGTACGCACCGTTTTGATTTATCAGGGCTTGGTTATAAGCACCGCTCTGCGAAATAAATGCCTCGTTGCCATAACCCTGTTGTGTAATCGATGCCATTTGACCGATGCCTTCTTGCAAAATGTAGGCTTCCTGGTTGCTACCGGACTGAGCGATAACACCGAGTATTGATTGTCCTTGCTGAGTCATTAGGGCTGTATTGGCCTGACCATTCTGTTCAATCAACGCCTGCTGATTTGCTGTTAGTTGCACAGGGGCACTGATATCCAGCGAGCCGTCGGTTAAATCAAAATTGTCTGCCAGGTCACCGGCCTGGACGTTGTCTATCAAGCCTATAAATAGAGCCAGGACAGGGCACAGCAGGCTTATGAACGCTTGCCTTTGCATGCTTTGCCCTCCTGTAAGTTTTACCTGGCAACCCCCCAGCGTCTGGTCCTAGACATAGGGGTTGCCGGGCAAGTGCCTAACGTACGTCCAGCGGTTGAGTGACCAGGGTTCCGATAGAAGATCTGACGGTGATCACTGGGGTGGCATTAGGTACAACTTCAGTGGATGTTGCCGAATACCTCCAGCGTCCAGTGGCCAGTACGGTGGCTGTACCAAGGGTTTGCGTGCCGCTGGCCGTACTCACGCTGATGGTCATGACGTTGCCAGCAGTGATTGAGGTGTCGCCACGGATATCCCAAGTGAATCGGTTATTGGTTCGTGGGGTGACCTGGGCCGTGGTCACATTGAGGTTTTCGACCGTGGCGGGCGGCGGCGGTGGCGTGACTGCCACGTTAACTGTGGCCGGGGTTGAGACTGCGCCAAGGGAGTCTGCGGCGGTATAGGTAAAGGTGGCTGTAAACGGACTGCTTACTGTTTGAGGTGGGGTATAGGTCAGTGTTGCGCCATTGCTAGTGACTTGGCCCACGGTGGGTTGGGTGACTCCGGCTATGCTCAGCGGAATATTGCCTTCTGGATCCGTGTCGTTGGCAAGCACATCGACAGTCACTGGGACATTGAGTGTCGCGGAGGCGTCGTTGTTTGCAGTCGGTGGTAGGTTTGGACTCACGGTGACGGTCACGGTAGCGGCAGTTTCTGACTTGTCACCCAGCGCATCTTGGACCCGGTAGGTAAAGGTTGCGCTCAGCGCAGCAGTAATTCCTGCGGGTGGGGTGTAGAGCACCGATGTTGTTCCGTCGGCAACGACGCTGCCAAATCCGGTTGCAGGTTGAGTCAGGTCGACAACACTCAATGGTGTGTTGTCATCTGGGTCGCTGTCATTGAGCAGCAGGTTGATGTTGACCGGCACACCCGAGGACGTGGTTGCGGCATCATTAACTGCAATTGGCAGTTCATTTTCGCTCGGCTCAGGCGCTCTGCCGACAATGGAAACCGCTTCAGTGTCACTGCCGCCGGCGGAAGATTTAACGGTGACCTTGGCCGGTGGCTGACTCAGATTATCGACTTCCAGGGTTTGTTGAATACCAGACTTCGATAAACGTCCGAACCCTGGGGCAGCCATGTCAGGCACTAGCAATTCATCGCTGGACGAGGCGGTTATGCGCAGCGTTTGGTCGTTCCACGAATATGTCGCGTTGCTGATTTTGACCACGTCAGTGAGCGCGCTCGACAGGCTAGTCTGCTGTTTGTTGCCGGTTGGGTCTTTAGCGGTCGCCACAATAAACGGCGGTAAGCTCGGCGCATCAGCATGCTGGCCGAAGAACTTGCCGTTGTTATTACTGGTCATGTTGATCAGGCAGGGTGATGCTGGGTTGCCAGCGACCAAGTCCAATGTTTCTCTGAAGCACAGAGTACTGCCAGGCTCCGAGTCCGCAAACACGCTGATCGAGGTGCTGTCCTGGGTGCGGCGATAGGTTGAGCGCTCAACCGTTATTGGCAGAGGGTTACGTGGATCTGACAGTTTGCCGGAGACACTAAACAGGCTCGTTTCGATGGTGCCAGCTGGGCCTTGAATTCTTACGAAGTTAGTATTGTTGGGGCTGCCGGTTACTGCTTCGAGAACATTGGGGTTACCAATATACGTCTCGGTCACTCCGGTTTCTGGGTTCACTGCACTATAGGGTGCGCCAACGCCGTGAAGGAATGGGCCAATGTCTCCTCCCAGGGCTCCACTGAAGTCACCGGGGGCACCAATCCCTATGTCGCGGGTCATGTTGATCGCACGGCGTCCGGGCGTGGTAATGTTGAATGTCTCCACACCGTAAGGGTGGGTTACGGTGTATACGCCCGCGACAGGGACACTGACCCGGATACGGATACGTGCGAAGCTGACTTGGTCGCCGGCCAGTGGCGCATCATTGTTAAATGCAGCCTCAATACCGGCTACGTATGCATCGAGCTCATACCCGGCAACGGCACCTTCGTCGATTGTTGTTTCGGCGAGATACCAAAAGGTTTCCCCCGGCCAGTTGTTTGGAAATACCAGTGGTTTGGTGTCATCGAATACGCCAGGCTCAGGTATCAAGGTACAGAGATAACCCGCGCCCGGGGCCAGCTCGGCCTTTGATAGGCACAGATCAAGTCGCTCTGCTACTGGCTCCGTGGTGTCTTCGTACCACGCTGGATAACCGCCTGTTGCCGGGGTATATGGCCCTGGAGCAACGGCGCCTAGCTCTGCTTGTGCATTGCTGATCGCAAGCGCAATCAGGCTTATGGACGAGATAAATATGCAGGGCAACTTGTTCATGATGCCTCCTAGAGAAAGTTCTGATGCAACCTTCAAGGAAGGATGATCACTTCTTCTGTGTCTGAGCCGCCATTTGATGAGCTAACGGTGATTGCCGCTGGCGGAATTGGCGTGATGTTCGTTGTCAGGGTTTTCATTACGCCACCACTTAGCGGGGCAATAAGGTCGCCATCGCTGTTGTGCACAGATAAGGTTGGAATCGTCATCTCATCACTGCTACTGGCGTGGACTGTCAGGGTGCCTGAGCTCAAGCTGTACTCCGCTTTCTGAATCACTACGTGATCCACCAGCGGGCTGGCCACTGTGGTCACAGTGCTTGAGGCGATGGCCAATGAGTTGTCGGCGGTCACGGTAATGGTTGCTGGTACGCTGGGATTCAGGGTTGATTGCCCATACCAATGGCCGGTTGAGTCCGCCTCGCTCATCACCACTTCGTCACCGTTGGCGTCGAGATAGTCGGCTTTGCCGGGAGGCGGTGGAGCGCTGACAAACACATCTTGCTGGGCACTGACGATGCCCTGTGAGTCATCGCTGCGTGAGTATGTTGCCCGCTCTACCATGGCTGGAGTTGGTCGAACCACCGTTGACAACTTACCGGAAATCGCAAAGACGTCAGTACTCAGGTCGATGCCACCTGGGCCTTCAATGCGAATGTAATTTGTGTTGAAGGGGCTGCCTGTAACCGGCTCAAGCACATTCGGATCGCCAATAAAAGTGTCCGCAGCGCCCGTATCCGGGTCGGTTTCGGTATAGGGGCCGTTGACACTTCGCAGAAACGGGCCAACATCCCCGGCCAGCGCGCCGGTATAGGTGAGCGGAACCCCTATCCCAATGTCTCGGGTCATATTGATCGCACGGTCACCGTCGGTGTCGAAGTCCTCTGCGGTTACCTCGAATATTTCGACGCCATAGGGGTGGGTGACGGTATAGGTGCCAATGCTCGGTACATCGACGCGAATGCGGACTCGGGCAAAGCTGATCTGGTCATTTGGCGCTGGAACGTCGCCACCAAAGGCTGCCTCAAGCGCTGAGCCATAAGACAGATCAATACCGCTTGCTGCATCTACAATCTCAGCGTCTGCGGTAAACCAAAATGCCTCATCCGGGAAGTTTGTTGGAAAGACCAGCGGTTGTGCATCATCGAATATGCCTGGGTTAGGCAGCAGTGAGCACATATAGGATGGGGCACCAGGTGTTGATGGTACGCGCGAGCTGAGATTCTTTGATAGGCACAGGTCGAGTGTCCGGCCATGTGTATCTTGATACCAAGCGGCAAAGAACCCATTTTCCGCCAAGTAATTCCCGGCCGTATCGCCAGTGTCGACTGCAAATAAACCGCCATGTGCTACCTGGCTCGCTGTGATAGCAACACATAGGGCCGTTACAGATACCTTCAATTTGTTGTGCATGAGTACACCCTCTTGCAGTGTGCTATGTCGTGTGTGGACTCACCGGTCCTCTGACAAGCTGCAAGCGGTATCGCAACATCCATACCATGTATGCAAAATCGCCTCCTGAGCCTTTATTTGTGCAGGTTTGGCGACGTCTGAAGGGGATGGATTATTCGGCAATTGAGTGGGGAATGGGGGCTGGATTCCCCCCAAAGTTGGGTTTTGTTGGGGGGGCTCTGACAGGTATACAGGGGTGTGCAATAAAAACAGGCACTTAGCCAGACTACTAGGCCCTTATAGCATTAGATCAATGAGCTTTAAGGTTAATACCAAATGATGATTTAAATGTTCTTCGGAATCTGAGCTATAAAGAACGTGATAACAATAAATAGTCTGGAAATCCCCTATGTGCGTTGCCTTTGATTTGCGCAAATTAACGCTCTGGAGGGACGTAAAGCTGGCCAGTAGCCCGTTCAACTTACTGCGTTGGTTTTCGTTGGTTAGCTTGGCGATCGTGGGCTCAGTGGCGATCGGCCTAGGGATCATATCCACCCAGTTCGTGGTTAAGGAAAGCATTGAGCGTGATGCAATGCTTACGGCTCAGTTTGTCCGTGCGATTGGCGATACTGAGATCCGTCATCACCAGCTTGATGGCCTGTTAATGGCTGATGTGGTTGATCCACGCAACGATAATAAGTTTTTACCCGTTGTCGCTGAAGAGCGACAGCGGGCGAGAAGCGAATTTTTTGATCACATTTCTAACCTTCCCGACTCACTCTTAGCCAATATTTACGCCCTTGATCAGGTGATTGTCTGGTCGAGTAACGCCGAATTGATTGGCAAAACTATTGATAATGAAGACATCAATAAGGCGTTCGCAACCCGCGAGTCTGTCGTCTCCAGTTATAGCCATATGGGCGACGGTCACCTTGAGCATCAATTTCCGCACACCCCCAATGAGTTCTTTATCGAGAACTATGTCCCGATGCTAGGCAAAGACGGGTCGGTTGCCGCAATGGTTGAAATCTACAAAGAACCCAAAGATTTGATTTCTCGTATGCAGCGAGGGTATCGGGTGATCTGGATTTCCACCGCAATTGGTGGGGCGCTGCTTTACTTTGGCTTGTTTTGGATTGTGCGGCGCGCTGCCACGCTGCTTGAATCACAGCAGCAGCAATTGATTTCTAACGAATCTTTCGTCGCCCTTGGCGAGATGTCCTCTGCCTTGGCCCATAGTTTGCGTAATCCGTTAGCGACCATTCGCTCAAGTGCTGAATTGGCTCAGGAAATGAGTGATAGCAAGCCGCCTCGGCATCTCGCCGACATTATTGGTCAGGTGGACAGGATGACCAACTGGGTGCGGGACTTGCTGATTTCCTCACGTCCGCTCAGCGGTGAAATTGAAGTTGTTGATCCTGCGGCCGTCCTCAAGGATTGTATTGGCAGCTTTGAGCTACAACTACGGCAAGCGAATATTCAGGTGGACATCATCATTGAGTCCTCTGTAAACGTTGTTAGCCACCGAATGATGCTGCGACAGGTGCTCAACAGTTTAATTTCCAATGCAATCGAGGCGATGCTCAGGGGCGGTACGCTGCAGGCACGGGTTGAGGTCGTCGAGATGGGCAAGCGTCTAATGTTGACGATCAGTGACTCAGGTAAAGGCATGTCACGGCAGCAGGAAATGATGGCCTTCAAACTTTTTTACACCACCAAACAAGGTGGCTTAGGCGTAGGTTTGGTGATGGCGAAGCGCATCATGGAGCGCTTTGGCGGGAAAATTGCTCTCTCCAGTAAAGAGCACCAGGGCACGACCGTGGTGCTTGATTTTAAAGTAGCCCCTCAAAGTCTATTGCACCCGGTACGGAGGGTCGAGGCTACGACTGTGTAAGCGCCACGTCAGGCTGGGGTGTTGAGCAATTTATGGGGTCAGAGTTGCACTGCAATCAGGTATCTGTCTCGGGTAGCCGTATTGAATTAGAGCAACCCAGCAAAGTACGTAGGCTTAAGCTAGGCGAGGGGAGGCGTTATGGAACAGAGCATTTTGATCGTCGAAGATGATGAGATGTTGGCTGAGAATATTCAGACTTATTTGGAGCGTAAAAACTTCGATGCGCGTGTCTGTCATTCAGCGGAAGAGGCACTTGAAGTTCTCGCCACTGTACAACCCGATGTGATACTCACCGACCATTCCTTACCGGGTATGAGCGGTATGGCGTTGCTGGCTAAAGTGCATGCCGATACGCCACAGACCAAACTGATCATGATGACCGGCTACGGCAATATCGATGATGCTGTGGAGGCAATGAAGGCTGGGGCATTTCATTACCTGACCAAGCCTGTAGCCTTGGTCGAGCTTAAACTGTTGATAGAGCGAGCGCTGGATGCTCAACGTCTGGAATACAAACTGACGTTTTATCAGCAACGTGAAGCCCAAGGCTCTAGTTATCAGGCATTGATTGGTAACTCGGTGCCGATGCAGACCCTGAAGTACACGATCCAGCAATTGCTAGATGCTGAGAGCCGAATGACTGATGCCGAGCAACCCGCGGTGTTGATCGAGGGTGAAACCGGCACGGGTAAAGAGCTGATTGCCAGAGCCCTGCATTTTGGCGGTGTGCGCAATAAAGGTCCTTTTATTGAGTTTAACTGCGCGGCCATCCCCGCTCATCTCATTGAGGCCGAACTTTTTGGTCATGAAAGGGGGGCTTTTACCGATGCCAAGGAGCGCCGCCTAGGTTTGGTTGAGGCGGCAGACGGCGGTACCTTGTTTCTTGATGAGATTGGCGAGATGGATCTCAGTCTGCAGGCCAAACTGCTAAAACTGCTTGAGGATCGCACTATTCGGCGCGTGGGCTCGGTCAAGGAGCGCAAAGTTGATCTGCGCATCATCAGCGCCACCAACTGCAACCTTGAGCAACTGGTACAGCAGGGGAAATTCCGTCGAGACCTGTTCTTTCGACTGCGCATCATCTCAATTAAAGTCCCTCGCTTGTATGCCCGAGGAGACGATGTGTTACTGCTGGCTCGGCACTTTTTGGCCTTGCACTGTAAGCGCTATGGCAAGCCCGGCTTGCAGTTCAGCGCTGAGGCCGAAATCCTGCTGAAAAGTTACAGCTGGCCCGGTAACGTGCGTGAGTTGCGTAATATGCTTGAGCAAAGTGTCTTGCTAGCTCAGAGCAATATCATCGGCCCGAACCAGTTGGTCATGTGTTCGAGTTTGATGGAACCCGCAGCTAGGGAGCAGTTTGCTCAGCCTGCATGTGGGTATGAGAATGATGGGGCGATTGACGGTTTTAATTTGCCCGAAGTCGAGCGTGACATTGTCATTAAAACGCTGAATAAAACCGATTGGAACGTGACTAAATCAGCCAAGATTCTTGGCTTGAGCCGCGATATGTTGCGCTATCGGATTGAGCGTTTGGGGCTGACTCGGCCAGATCGGCAGCACTGAGTGAAGTGAACCACCGTGCTTTAAGCCGGCATGAAAAAGCCCCAGTGATGGCACTTCTACGTCTAACAAACGTTGGAAGAGCACCACTGGGGCCGCAGACCCAGGATCAGTCCTGGCGGTCTGTGACTTCGAGCAGGTGATAACCGAATTGGGTTTTCACCGGGCCCTGAACGACATTGACCGGGGCGCTGAAGACCACGGTGTCGAATTCTTTAACCATTTGGCCAGGGCCGAAAGTACCCAGGTTGCCGCCATCGCGGCTTGATGGGCAGCTGGAGTTGTCTTTCGCGACCTGCGCAAAGTCAGCGCCGCCTTCGATGGATGCTTTCAGTTCGTTGCATTTGGCTTCGCTGGAAACCAGGATGTGACGGGCAGTGGCTCGAGCCATGGGATGTACTCCTATCAAATAAGCTGCTGAGCCTACCGTAATCAGCCGCTGAATGCATCGGTGGCACGCAGCTGATTGGTGGCCTTATACAGCAGATGGTGGCCCCAAGAGCTTAACGCTTACCCATCGAACGACGAGTACCGTTTGGCGCAGGGCCTATTTTTTTTTCGTGGGCCGATTTATTGCCCTTGCTGTGCCATGCCTGACCATCGTTCTTGCCCGGCGCGAAACTGGCGGGGGAGAACGGAAACTTAAATGCTGGTATTGCAGGCTTGGCAGCTATTTCGCCAGCTGCCTCTGCGGTCGTGGCTTCGAGGGGCGTATCTGGCGATTGAGTGGTTTTCATGGCGATCGCGTGCTGCAGTTAATTAGAGAAACGCGAGTATAGGCTCTTTTCAACGGCAAAGCTGGGGAGAGTTAATGGGCTTCAAGGGCGCTTAATTGTTGATCCTCGGTTTGCCAGCCACCGCCCATTGCCCGGTTTAGTGCGGCACCTGCCTGCAAGCGGGCAAGCTGTAGTAGAGCGGTGTCATCTTGGGCGGTATACAGGGTGCGCTGGGTATCGAGTAGCGTCAGCAGGGTTTCAGCCCCGGCCCGGTAGCGCTCTTCTGATAAACGCAACGCCAGAATGGCCTGTTGCTCCACTTGGACTTGCGCTTGCAGTTGCGCGTCAATACCTGCCAAGGCATTCAGCGCTAGCTGTACGTCGGCAAAGGCGCTGACAATGCTGGCTTGGTAATTGGCCAATAATTCGCTGCGTAGCGCCTTGGCTAAATCATGCTCGGCATTGAGCCGGCCGCCATCGAAGATGGGCGCGAGCAGGGCTGCACTCAGAGAATAAATTGGATTGGACAGCAGGTCAGACGCGTGGCCGACATTGCTATCCACCGCTGCGCTCAGATTCAGCCGTGGCAGCAGTGCTGCACGGGCCGCATTCACGTTCGCTTCGGCTGCTGCCAATTGGGCTTCGGCACGCGCCAAGTCAGGACGCTGGAGTAAAAGTTGGCTGGGAATACCGGCGTCAATGTCCGGCAGTTGTAAGCGCTCAAGTTGTTGCTCAGTCAGCACAAGTTGGTTGCTGTTAGTCAGACCCAAGAGCACGGCGAGGGTCGCTTTGCTGTCGTCACTTTGCTGGCGGATGCTGGCCAGGCTGCGCTGCTGTTGAGCGACAATCCCTCGCTGTTGGGCCAATTCGAGATTGGTCGCTGCCCCCGCAAGCTGGCGTGACTCAACAATTGCTAACACCCGTTCGGCATTACTCAGGTTGAGCTGGGCGATGCGTAAGCGTTGCTGTAATCCCACCTGTTGCAGCCAGCTTGAGACGACACTGGCACTCAGGGTTATTTGCAATGCTGCCCGGTCATACTGGCTCGCCCTCAGACTGGCCAGGGCACTGTCATCTTCCGCGCGCAGGCGACCCCACAGATCAACCTCATAGCTTGCTGCCAACCCGGTGAAATAGCGCCCGCCCTCCAGCTCCGAGCTGTCATCAAACCGGCCATTGCGGCTGGCACCAATGTTGCCGTCGAGTTTCGGTAGCAAGGGCGCCCCAGCAATGCGGGCATTGGCTTGGGCTTGTTGGACCCGGGCAACTGCCGCAGAAAGGTCATAGTTGTTCAACAAGGCCTGCTCAACCAGTTGATCTAACTCGCTACTGGCAAACTGTTGCCACCAGTTTGGCGAGATTTGCACCTGGGTGAGCGGTGCATGTTGCCAGCGTTCAGGTGCTGCCGGTCGCTCAGTTTTAATCGGTTCTTGGCCCGTGCAGCCGGGCAGGGCAAGAATGGCAGTCAGCAGCAAAAAACCATGATTCATCAGCGCGTTCATCTTATTGCGACGCCAGCGCGTCAACTGGATTTAGGGCTGCTGCCGTTCTGGCCGGTAGATAGCCAAACAGCAGGCCGGTGGCAACCGCGCAGGCGAAGGCAGCAAGCATTGCGCTCAGGGAGAATATTAAAGGTACGCCCCAGGCAATCAGTCCGGCACCGAGCAGCAAGCCGAGAAACACGCCAATGCTTCCACCGACTAAAGTGACTAACACGGCTTCGCCGAGGAACTGCTGAAGAATGTCGCGCTGGCGAGCGCCGGTGGCCATGCGAATGCCGATTTCGCGCGTGCGCTCACGCACGGTCATGAGCATCACGTTCATCACGCCAATACCGCCAACCAATAGCGATACTGCCGCAATAAGGCCGAGCATGCGGGTCATGCTGTCTTGCGTTTCAGCCTCGGCCTGGACCTTGGCGGCGGCGTTGTCAACGGCGAAGTCCTCGCGGCCGTGGCGGGCCAGTAATAGCTCGCGCACGGCATCACCAGCGGCATTGACCTGCCGGGTTGATACCGCTGTGAGGGTGGCGTATTCCGGGTCGAGGATGTCTTGATAAACCCGCGCGCGGCCGGACTTATACGGGATAAACACCATTTCATCGTAGTAGTCGGCGCCGGACTCTTTGCCTTTCTCAGCCATGACGCCGATTACCTCAAATGGCGCATCACCGATTAATAACTGGCGGCCCAATGGGTTGGGTTCATCGCGGAAGAACTGCTGGCGAGTCTTATGGCCGAGCACCACCACCGGTGCCAGTGACTGGTCTTCAGCCTCGTTGAAAAAACGCCCTAGCGCCAACGGCCAGTGATGGATTGCGGGTAACTGTTGGTTGCTCGAATACACATAAATATCCCGTGAGGTGTTGCTGTATTGCACGGTCAAGGCGTTGCCAATTACCGGTGTGGCCAAATCCACCTCGGGTAAGGCGACCACCGCTTGCATATCGGCCTCGCTGAGTACCCCCCAAGGCCCGCCTTCAGGCGGTTGAGCGCTATACAGGTACAGGGTTGTCGCGCCCATTGAAGCCAATTGCGCCATGACTTTTTGTTTGGTACCCAGTCCAATCGCCAGCATGACAATCACTGACGCGACGCCAATGATGATGCCGAGAAGCGTCAAGGCGGTGCGGAAACGATTCAGCGACATCACCCGCCAAGCCGAACGGGCCACCTCTGTTGCTGTTTGCCACCACGGCAGACTTTGCCTGTGTTCGGCATCTTGCATATTCGGTGCGGGCAGGGCTTGAACAGAGGGTTGCGCGCCACTGTCGCTAACGATTTCACCATCTAGAATTTCGATAACTCGTTGCGCCTGAGCGGCCACATCGCGGTCGTGGGTGATCAAGATAATGGTGTGCCCGGCAGCTGCAAGCTCGCGTAGCAGGGCCATCACTTCCTGACCGCTGTGTGAGTCAAGCGCACCCGTGGGTTCGTCGGCGAGAATGATGCGTCCGCCATTCATCAGTGCGCGAGCAATCGAGACGCGCTGCTGTTGGCCGCCGGAGAGCTGGCTGGGTCTGTGCTCAAGTCGTTCAGCCAAGCCAAGACGCGCCAGTAACTGGCTGGCGCGCTGACGCCGTTGCTCAGCTGACGCCCCCGCATAGAGCGCCGGTATTTCAACGTTTTCCCGCGCTGATTCGGTGGCGATCAGGTGGTAGCCTTGAAACACAAAGCCAAAGGCCTCGCGCCTTAGCCACGCGAGTTGGTCGCTATTGAAATGCGCCACGTCGCGCCCGGCAAACAGGTAAGAGCCTGATGTCGGACGGTCCAGGCAACCCAGCAGGTTCATCAAGGTTGATTTGCCTGAACCTGAGGCTCCCACTATGGCGACAAACTCTCCGGCGTTGATGGTCAGGCTGATACCACGCAAGACGGCAACTTCTGGCGCACCATCATGGCCGCCATAACAGCGGCGGATGTTGCTGAGTTCGATCAGTGGGGCAGGGTTTACCACTGGAAACGGGCCACAGAGGTGTCCGGCAAATCGGCGGTGACCAGCAGTTCATCTTCACGCACACCATCGAGCACTTCTACGCGCTGGCGATTGCGAGTGCCAATGTGAATTTCACGCAATTCAGGACGGCCCTTGGCATTGAGTACCCGTGCGCGGAACAGGCCGGTTTCACCTTCCACCGCTTGCAGTGCTTCCAGCGGTGCGGTGAGTACGTCACGAGCTGCTGCCGTGATGAATGTCACCTGAGCAGTCATCTGCGGCATCAGTTCGCCGTCCAGATTGTCGACGTCAAACAGCACGGTGTATTGCACGGCCTTGGTGGCGGGTGCCGGAGCACCGGCTTCGGCTGAGTTAGGCGCCGCGACCTGTGGTGAAGGCAGAATCTGGCGGATCTTGGCGTGCCAGCGTCTGCCGTCACCGCCGAGCGTGGTGAAGTACAGGCCGATGCCAGTTTTCAGCTGGCGAATATCAGCCTCTGAAACCTTGGTCCAGGCAGTCATGGCGGATAAATCGGCGATGCGCAGCACCGTTGGCGTTTGGTATGTGGCGTTCAGGGTCTGACCCTGTTTTACATCGACGCCCAATACGGTGCCGGCGATTGGCGCATAAAGTTTGGTGTAGCTGAGCTGAGCTTCATTGCCCTTGAGCCGTGCTTGGCTTTCGGCGATTTGCGCACGCAACTGCTTGATTTGAGCCTGGGCGGTTGAAAGCCCGGCCGCGGCAATCTGTACATCTTCATCGCGGGTGGCTTGAGCTTGAGCAAGGCGCTGTTGGCGCTGGTGCTGTTGTTGGGCAAGTAAATATTGCGCTTGCTGAGCTTCAAGTTGAGCGCGTAAGCCCTCAAGTGCTGCGCGGTCTGCCTCAACCGTAGCTTGATGCAGGCTGGCATCGATTTCGGCCAGCAGCTGACCTTTCTTGACCTGATCACCGGCTTCCACATGCAGTCGGGTGATCTGGCCAGAGACCTGTGCGCCGACATCCACTGATTCACGTGGCTGCAAGGTACCGATGGCGATGACTGTGGCTTCAATATCGCCACGGCGCACCGGCTCGGTGGCAAAGGCTGAGGTTGATGTGCTGGGCCACAGCCAAACGGCAGCGAGCAGCACCAGCGGCACTGCCAACAGCAGTACGCGCTGGAGCACGTTAGGATGACGCAAACTCATGGGTGTTAGTCCTTTAACAGTTCCGGGATTACCCGGCACTCCATAACAAGGCGGGCAGGCTGCCAGCGGCGGCTACACCCATTAGCAGGGCGGCAGCCTTGGGGCGGTAGGGCAGTAGAAGCACCAGAACCAATGCGGCAGCGCTGATCAGGCCAAACCAGATAACCACGCCTACTGAGCCTCCCCATGCACGAATGCAGGGCCAAATGGCTGCGGCCAGCAGGAGCCAGCCGAGGGCGCGCAACAGCCGTTGCCGGGCAGGCGCAGTTCCGGCCCAGACTTGACGGTGGTGCCTGTCCATTCCCAAGCACAGCGCGGCCATCCCGGCATAACTCAGGGCTGCGCCAAGCAGCAGGGCGAGCATCATATTCATCAAGCCACCTCGGCTTTAGGGGTATTTAAGGTTTTACGCGGTGCCTTGCTTTCAGCTTTGTTATGGTTTTTTTGCCAGAGCATCCGCGCCGCCCACAGGTTCAACAGGCCGAGGAATATGGCGGTCAACTCAACGGCCGCACGTTCACCGTCGCCGCGTTGCAGGTAGCTGACGAACTGATCACCGACCACCAGCCAGTTGAGTAGTGGCAGGGCCAGGCACAGCGCAGCCGTGGCCAGCAGTTGTTCGATCCACGCGCGAGAGGCGGGGCGCAACGCGGCATGGACATAGGTCAGCAACCAAACCACGAAGAAGGCGGTGACCTCCCATTCAGGGCGGTCTGTGATGCCGAGCGGGATCAGGCGATTACCCCAGAAAAAGGCAATACAGGCCAGTGCGATACCGCTGATTGAGCCGATGTTCAGCACTTCAATGATGCGGTACACCTGTGGCGTGCGGGCACCAAACTCATTCAGCGAGCGCTGGCGGCGCTTGACCATAAATAGGATCGCCCCGGTTGCCATCATCGCAGCCCCCGCCAAGCCACAGATAAAGTACAGCCAGCGTGCCGTTAAGCCGCCGAAAGCGGCAAAGTGCAGGTTACGCATCACCGATTGCACATCTTGCGCGGCGCCGCCGCGTAATTCGCCAGGGGCCATGAAGTCTTGCTGCTCGCCACTGATACCATCGAAGAACACTTGGCCGCCGCCATCGCCGAGTAAGCGGTATTCGCCGGATTTCTCGATAAAGCGGCCGAAGGTCACAATTGAAGCGCTGCTGTCGCCTGGGTGCTCAACGCTGATAAAGCTCAGTGGGCGTTGCAGTTGTTTTTCGCTGCTGAGCAGTATTTGATCGAGTGCGGTCACCTCAGCGGTGATGCCGGTTTCTTCACGGGGCGTAGGCTGAGTCAACAGGTCAGCGAAGTAAGCATCATCTGTGTTGTAGTGGGTTTCGATACCGGCAGGCATATACAGCATGTAAAAGGTCGCAAGGCCGGTATAGGCAATCATCAGCTGGAACGGCAGGCTGAGTACCGACACTGCGTTGTGGGCATCCAGCCAACTGCGTTGCTGCTTGCCTGGCCGGAAGGTGAAAAAGTCCTTGAAAATGCGTTTGTGGGTAATGATCCCGCTGACCAATCCGACCAGCATGGCCATGGTGAAGAAGCCCACAAACCAGATGCCTGCCGTGCCGCCGTGGAATTCAAAGTGCATATGGACGAAGTGATGGCCGCCCTCACTTTCACGCTCGGTACCGGCTTTGATGGGCTCGCCACTGGTTGCATCCAGACGCTGGTTTTGGAACTGTTCCTTCTCGTCCTGCCAGAACACCCGAACAGCAGGATCGGTATCACTGGGCAAGCCGATACCCCAGAAGTGGCTGCTCGGTACATGCTCACGCAAATACGCTTGGCCCACACGCACGGCAAGCGGACGGTCAACGCCGTCGTCCATGCCGCGCATTTCGCCGGCCTGGGGGATTTGTGGCTTCATCCAGCGGGTAATGGCCTCATCGAACACACCGAGGGAACCCGTAATAAAAACCACAAACAGCACCCAACACGCCCACAAACCACCCCAGGTGTGCAGCCAGGCCATCGATTGACGCAGGCCGTCCTTCTTTACGACTTCAGTCATACCATGCCCCTCCCGAGCCACCAGCCCAGTGGTGCCAGAACCAGCGCTGGCAACAGCAGACCGAGCCAGGCCCGGCGATTATCCTGGACCGCAAACACCCAAATGATAGCGGCGGTGTATACCGCGAAGCTGGTCAGTGAGGACGCCAGAATCGCCTGGCTTTTGGGCAGGGGCAGCACCGCACCGAGGAAAATCACGCTGGCAGACGTCAGCGCGTAACCGCCGAAGATTGCAGCAGCAGTGCGTGACAGCAGGATGCGTCCACGGGAAGGGGAAGTCGGTTTCATTAGCAAACAGCCATGGGTCGAAGCAAGGAAAGTCCGTCGGCTAGGCAACGGAGCGAAATGTAATCTTAACAAGAATCAGTATCATATTAATTAAAGACGGACGAGCCGAGTAAAACCATAAGCTGAGGTTCGGTTTAGCTGTGACAATATGTGTCCAGCTGACTGTCAGGGCAGAGCCTGACAGTCAGCTGCCAGGGCTTAGAAATTGAAACGCAAGCCCAGTGTCGCGTTGCGAGGCGTGCCGTAATAGCTGGAAGAGGTGCTGGTGTAGTACTCCTCATCGAGCAGGTTATTAAGGTTAAGGGTGGCGCTGAGTTGTTCGGTCAGCGGGTAGCGCGCCATCACATCCACCAGCGCGTAGTCGTCTTGGGTAAACCGCACGCCAAGTGGGCCCCTGCCATCGCTGTAGATTTCACTCTGCCAATTAACTCCGCCGCCTAACGTCAGGCCATTGCCGACGCTGCGCAGGGTGTAGGTGGTGAAGAACTTGGCGGTGTTTTGCGCAACATCGGTGTTGAGCTTAGCGCCGTCGCTGTCTTGCACAATGTTACGACTGAAGCTGGCACTGGCTTCCCAGTCTGGAGCCAGTTCACCTGACACCTCTACCTCAAAACCCCGGGTTTTGGTGCCGGACTCGGATTTATAAGCCTGATTGCCATCGGGAGCCAATACCCCGGGAATGGCTACGGCCAGGTTGTCTTGTTCAATCTGGTAAAGGGCGATACCCAGGTTCAGGCGATCATCAAATAAGGCTGCCTTGCTGCCGAGCTCATAGCCAACACCTTCGAGGGGATCAATGTAGTTGCCGGTTTCGGTCATGTTGCTCTGGGGCTTGAAGATGCTGGTATAGCTGCCATAGAGCGACCAGGTGTCGTTAAGGTCATAGACCAGACCGGCAAAGGGGGTGGCCACGCCGGTTTCAGTGCGTTTGTCATCGGTATCGGCTGAGGCTGGGTCGTAATAGTCCGTTTTGACGGTGTTTTCCCAGTCGCTCATGCGCGCACCCAAGATGACCGAAAGGGCGTCAGTCGCCCGCAACCTCAGGCTGCCGTAAATGGCTGATTGAGTTTCTTCGTAATCAATCCGGCTGGTGGCGGGCATTGGCGGTTTGCCTGGGTTCTTGCCGTCCCAGTTGTAGATGTTATCAATTGAATTATCCCAGTTAGCGAAGCGCCAAAGCGGGTAGCCGCTGGTGCGATAATCGGTTTTTTGCTGGCTGTAGCCGAAGATCGCATCGTGCTCGCGGCCAAACAGATCAAAGTTGCCGGCGATATTCAGGTCGAAGCTGTTTTGCACCGGTTTGGCTTCCCAGCGACCGGCCCACAAGCCCACGCCAGTCCCGGTTGCCGGGTCGGGATAACCACTGGCAGCGTAGCCAATGACTTCGTCATATTCGTAGCGGCCTTGGTTGAGTGTCAGCTTGGCGTTCCAGCGTTCAGTAAGCCGTTGCTCCAAGGTTGCAAAGCCCGAGGTGAAGGTACGGTTCGAGTAGGCCCAGGCTGCCCCTGCTGAGTCTGAGTCAGACCAATTGGCCAGTGAACCGTCCTGGTTGTACAGCGGCAAACCACTGCGTGCATGGTCATCTGCCTGATGGCTTTGATAATCCATGCCGACGGTGAGCAGGGTGTCTGGCGTAAGGTCGGCCTCGATTACGCCGTAGAAGACTTTCTTGCGCTCGTTGAAGCGGTCGATGTAAGACTCGTTGTCCTGATAAACCCCAACCAGGCGGCCACGGATATTGCCGTTCTCGGTCAGTGGGCCGCTGGTGTCCAGTTCGGTTCGTTGATAATTCCATGAGCCGCCGGTGACCGTGAGGCTGGTTTGCGGATCAAATGTGGGCTTCTTGCGGATCATGTTCAGGGTCGCCCCCGGAGTGCCGATGCCGTTGGTCAAGCCAGTGGCACCGCGAATGATTTCAACCCGGTCATAGAGGGCCAAATCATTACTTTGGATGATCGAACCGTAGTTGCTTTGCAGCGATTGCACGCCATCAACCTGATAGTTCTCTACCGCAAAGCCGCGCGAGTAGATGACGCTGCTATCGGAGCCGCTGTTACCGGTTTGATTAATGGTGAGCCCGGGCGTCTGGCGCACGACATCATTGAGCTGGGTCAGGCCCTGGTCATCCATGCGCTGGCGAGTGATTACGCTCACCGATTGCGGGGTCTCTCTGATCGACAATGGCAAGCCTGTTGCGGTACTGGTCGAGCCGGTGGTGTAGGAGCCTGTGCCTTCGGTGGTTGCGCCGAGACTGATACCAGTGACGTAGGTTGAGTCCAGCTCCAGCGCGCCGTTGTTGCTGGCTTCATCGGCTGATGGCGGCAGCAGTGAATAGCTGCCATTGGCTTGGCGCACAATCTTCAAACGGCTGCCCATCAGCAGTTTTTCCAATGCCTGATCATTGCTGTAGCGGCCACGCAAGCCTGCTGAGCGCTGGCCTTGAAGCAACTCAGGCGTGGATGAAACACTGACGCCAGCCGTGGCTGCAAAACTGTTCAATGCCGATTCCAGTGTGCCAGGTGCAATGCTGAATTCTTGCTCAGCCACCGCCGAGTCAGCGACGGCTGACCGGACCTGCAAAACTGTGGTCAAGGGCAGGGCTAATGCTGCGCCCAGAATCACACGATGAATGGCCGCGCACAGAGGATCAGGCAGGGCAGAGCAAAGCAGCCGGGTAGGGCGCGAGACAGTCTGGAGCGGCATGGAGGGTCCTTTGATAGTCATTTTGTGAGCGCACATAATTAGCGCTTTAACTACCAAGACGATTGAGAATAGGAATCAACAACACCTTTGTGAACTATTTTTTATTTCAGGGTTAAACAGGTCCGACGCTGACCCAGTAACGGCTCAATCGCTGGATTTTCACGCCCAGGGTTGTGCTCAGGTTATCGAGAATTGCATCGCTGTCTGCGAGCTGGAAGGCCCCGGAAATACGCAGCTTGCTTAATGCCGGGTCGCAGCGCAGCACGCCTGAGCGATAACGAGCCAGCTCAGCGATAAACCTTGGCAATGGCCAATCGCTGACGATCAACATGCCATTGATCCAGGCATCTGCATGACTTTCCAACGGCTCTAGCGCAAGCGTTTTACCCGCGCCGAACCAAAGCTGCTGACCTGCATTCACTCGTAGCGGCGTTAGGTTTTGCTCAGTGCGCACTTCAACGGCGTGTTGCAATACACGAACCTGGGTGAGGTTATTTTCACGGCGAACCAAAAAGCGAGTGCCGAGGGCACGGATACTGCCTTGCTCAGTGTGCACCACCAAGGGTCGAGCTTGTTGGTCGGCGGCGGTTTGCACCAAAACCTCACCTTGTAGCAGGCTAATTTCGCGTAACTTTTTGCTGTAGTCGATATTCAGTGCGGTCGCGCTGTTGAGTTGCAAGGTGCTGCCATCGTCTAGGCGTACACTTCGACGTTCGCCTGCAGCGGTGCGTTGGTCGGCCCGCAAGTTGCTGAACGTGGTCGATTGCCATGCCAACCCTGAAACACCACCGGTCATCAGCAACAAGCCTAGTAGTTTGATGCTCGCACGTCGTTTATGGCTGGCGGATGACAATGCCGGTTGGGCCAAGCCAGCCGGCACAATAGCGAGCTTGCCTTGGAGTTTCTCCAGGCGTGCCCAGGCTTGTCGATGCGTCGCATCGGCCGCCAGCCAACCATGATGGGAGGCGCGTAATTCGCTGTTAGTCGGTGCTTCTTGCAGATCCAAGTACCAGTTGGCCGCGTCCTGAAGTACCGCTGTTGAGGGGCTCGCACTCATGCTTAATCCTCAATCAACAGCATGCACTGCGTCAGTGCGCGTACCAGATGTTTGCGTACTGTGTTGGTTGACACGCCAAGACGCCTGCTTATTTCGACATGACTGAGACCTTCAAGCTGGGCGAGCAAGAAAATCTCCCGGCTACGTTTGCCCAAGTTATCGAGCATGTGGTCGATTTCCACCAGGGTTTCGAGGATCAGCACCCGCGTTTCAGGTGAAATATCCAGCGGTTCGGGCATCGACGCCAATGCTTCAAGGTAAGACTGTTCTAGCGCCTTGCGTCGAAAACCATCAATCATCAAGCTGCGTGCAATGCTGCTCAAATAAGCCCGAGGCTCACGCAAATCTTGCGCCTGACGGCTGGTGAGCACTCGCACAAAGGTATCCTGCGCCAGGTCCGCGGCGTTTTCTGCACAGGGCAGACGCTTGCGTAACCACATCCTTAACCAGTCATGGTGCTCATGGTAGAGCGAGTGAAGCGCCTGTTGAGGGCTTGACTCGGAGGAGGGAGGCGGAGAATACACTACGGAGCCTAAATGATAATTAATATCATTTATTCTCTATGGATTGCCGACTATGTGCAAGAGGCTCTCTGATTGCCGGCGGCGGATTTATCCGGATTGGCGGTTGTCTTGTCCGGCGGCTTGCGGGTCGAGCTTTTCGCTTTGCCATTTGAGGGGTGCGTAAAGCCAGTCCGAGAGTCGAACTACCCAGTTAAAGTTGTGGCTTTGCATCAGAGCGCGTTCATGGTGCAGTTCATGCAGTCGGCGAATTGGCGTCCCCATGGCTCAGGTAGCCAATCAACAGTGGACTGTAGAAACTCTGACCAGATTGAAGGCAGAAATTTAGCGTTTATCTGAGGGACAAGATTAATCTAACCGCTGGCCCCGCCGATATAGAGCGTTGCACGGGTGTGAGTTTCACACCGTTGGTCTTATCGAGGCATCGCTGTTATTTAATGATGATGTCTTTTTGATATTATGCGCACCGCATCGCTATTCCCATTCAGTGAGTTTTCCATGCTGGTCAGCAGCTACAACAGCGTTTTTGTTGCTTTTTCCTTGATCGTCGCCATTCTTGCTGCCTACACAGCGCTCAACATGGTCGGTCGAGTCTCAAGCTCAAAGGGACGTGCAGCAACTTTGTGGCTGGTGGGTGGTTCATTCGCAATGGGTTTTGGCATTTGGTCCATGCATTTTATCGGCATGCTTGCCTTTAGCCTGCCTATCTCATTGGGCTACGACTTGACCCTGACCGGGCTGTCGCTGGTCATCGCGATTTTTTCATCCGCCTTTGCCTTGTGGTTGGTTTGCCAGGAGAACCTGCCAAGTGCGCGCTTGTGGTTGGGCGGTTTGTTAATGGGTATCGGCATTGCAGCCATGCATTACACCGGCATGGAGGCGATGATGATGAGTCCGGGGATTGGCTATATCCCTTGGCTTTTTGTGCTGTCTATTGTGATCGCTGCGGCAGCTTCTTGGGCTTCGCTGTGGATCGCCTTCCGGTTGCGCCGTGATTCAGAGATTAACACCTATGCTCGCATCGGCGCGTCTTTGGTCATGGGCTGCGCCATTGTCGGGATGCATTACACCGGCATGGCGGCTGCGCAGTTTCCTGTTGGCAGCTTCTGCGGCGCAGCCAACAGTGGTATCGATACCAAGTGGCTGGCGGTATTGGTGATTGTTGTCAGCATGGCGGTATTTGCGATTGCCTTAATCATTTCCATGCTCGATGTGCGAACCAACTTGCTCGCGAATTCGCTTGATCGCGCTAACACTGCATTGCTGCAACTGGCCCTGCATGACAACCTGACAAAGCTGCCTAACCGCCTGCTTTTAAATGACCGCCTGGAACAGGCCATCAATAAGTCCGCCCGGATAAAGCACCAGTTTGCGGTGCTGTTTATGGATCTTGATGGTTTTAAAGCAGTCAACGACGCCTATGGTCATTTTATTGGCGACCGTTTGCTCATGAAAGTTTCGCAGCGGATTCTCGACACTAAGCGTTCTGAGGATACAGTGGCCCGCTTGGGGGGAGATGAGTTCGTTGTGCTGGTTGACCCAAGCGAGCCGAGCGATGCCGCTTCTTTGGCGCAGCGACTGGTCGAAATCATCGCCAAGCCTTACGTCATTGACGGCAATACCCTCAATCTTTCCGTCAGTATCGGCATCGCACTGTTTCCTGATGATGGTAAGAGCACGCATGAATTGATGGTCAACGCAGATGCTGCGATGTACCACGCCAAAGAAACCGGGCGTAACGCTTACTGTTTTTTTGAAAGCACCATGAACGTCAATGCCCATGAGCAAATGCAGATGCAACAGGACCTGCGGCTGGCGCTTGAGCGTCAAGAGTTCTGCCTGCATTACCAGCCTAAAGTACTCGCTCCAGACGGTTTGATGGTTGGGGTTGAGGCACTTTTGCGTTGGCAAAGCGCTGAGCACGGTCTTGTCCAGCCAGATGTATTTTTACCGCTGGCGGAGCGCACGGGGTTGATCACCCCCATTGGGGATTGGGTGATTGATGAAGCCTGTCGCCAGTTACGCGTTTGGCACGATGCAGGCCATGACAGCTGGAGCATGGCGATTAACTTGTCCACGGTGCAGTTGGCCCACGCCAGCTTGGTCAACGTCGTGCAAGCCGCTTTGGCGCGGCATGCCGTGGAGGCGCGCTATCTGGTCCTTGAAGTGACCGAGTCGACGGCCATGCGTGATGCCGAGGCCAGTCTGGAAGTGCTTAATCGTTTGTCGGCGCTGGGCGTGAGTATCTCGATTGATGATTTTGGCACCGGTTACTCGAGTTTGCTCTACCTCAAGCGCTTGCCAGCCAACGAACTTAAGATCGATCGCGGCTTTATCATGGCGCTGGCGCAGGGTAATGATGATGCCGCTATCGTCGCGGCAATCATTGCATTGGGCCAAACTTTGGACATGAAAATTGTTGCCGAAGGGGTAGAAACAGCCGACCAGAAGGAGCTGCTCACCCGTTTAGGCTGCAACACCTTGCAGGGTTTTCATTTGGGCAGGCCGCAACCTGCAGAAGTGTTGCTTGAAAGTCTTGGTGCACCGGCCTTGGCGTATAGCTAGTTTTTGCAAGAAGGGTGCACCGGTTGTGCCTCGGTTAAACGCGAAAGCGACCGACCAGCTTAGTCAGTCCTTGTGACAGCTCCGAAAGATGCTTGCTGGCCTGAGTGCTTTGTTCTGAGTTCTGCGCTGCCTCATTGGAGAGGTCGCGAATATCGCTGATATTGCGGGCAATCTCTTCAGTGACACTGCTTTGTTGCTCGCAAGCTGTGGCGATCTGTGCGGCCATATCATTGATGCGCTGTACCGAATCGCTGGTGTCAGTGAGTGCCTGATCCACCCCGGCCGCTTGTTCGACGCTCTGCTGCGCCTTGCTGCTGCCTGAGTTGGTTGCCTTGACTGCATTCTGTACGCCTAGTTGCAGGCGCTCGATCATTTCCTGAATGTCTTTGGTCGATTCCTGGGTGCGTGCAGCCAATGCACGCACCTCGTCGGCCACTACGGCGAAGCCTCGCCCTTGTTCGCCTGCCCGTGCAGCCTCAATGGCTGCGTTGAGTGCGAGCAAATTGGTTTGATCGGCAATTCCCCGAATTACCGCCAGTACTGCGCCGATATTACCGGCTTCCTGCTCAAGGGTTTGGATGGTGGCAGAGGCACCTTCAACTTCTTGGGCCAGTTGGCGAATCGAGTTGATCACTCCGCCAACGACCTGCGCACCGTCACGGGATTGGGCTTCGGCGCTGCGAGCCGCATCGGCGGCATTCTGTGCGTTGCGTGCGACTTCGTGAACCGCAGAGCTCATCTCGGTTGCGGCGGTGCTCACCTGATCGACAGCGGCATATTCGCTGCTAATCAATCGATCATTGGCCACGGCTAAGTTGGCCAGGTTTTGCGCCGAGCTTTCGACTTCGCTGGTGACCCGGCCTACTTCTTTGATCAAGGGTTGCAGCTTATCAAGAAAGCGGTTGAAGGCATGGCTTAGCTTGCCTAATTCATCGTTGGAAACCACATCTAAACGCACCCGTAAATCACCATCACCATCGGCAATCTGATTGATGCGATTGAGCAAGTTGTACAGTGGGCCTGTCACCAGAATGGGGAAGCCAATCACCAGCACCAAACACACGCATAAGCCAATGGCGATGATCAGTCCTTGCTGCCAGCTTAGTGTTTCGCCCAGCTCAATCGCCGCAAGGCCCTCATCATTGGCAGCCTTGTCTTCCATTTCACCCAGTTTATCGATCGCGGCGCGCATGCTTTCAAACTGTTCTTCGCTAGCGCCAAAGCTCAGAGCGCTCGCGGCTTCTGGGTCACTCCCAACCAGTTGCACGACCTGCTGCGAGGTCGCTTTCCAGCGCTCGAAGCCTGTATCAAACTGGGCGATCAACTTCATCGCTTCACTGCCAGGCTCCATCTCGGCGAATTTATGCACACGATCATAGGCCTGCTGTACGTTCTCGGCGTGCGATGCAGTCAGTGCTTGCGCGCGTTCGCCAACGGCCTCATCCAACAAACTGCGCTCAGCCACAAAAGCTTGATAAAGATCACGGTCAGCGTTGAGCAATAAACTGATGCCGGGCAAATAACGGTTGGTTAACTTAGTGCTGGAATCAGCGACTTGAGCAATGCCGCGCATCCCCAGAACGCCCATTGTTACCAATAGCACTGCCAGTAGCAGAATCGGCAATGCAATTTTCCAACGAAACCCCAAATCAGCGAACGCACGAAGCATGTTGGTACTCCCGAGTAATTGCCCTGTGGTTTGAGTCTATACCACGCACAGAATCGCGGATTGAACAGGCCGTGTTTTCTAAATCCAGGCCTAAAACATTGAGTGTGAAGGCCCTGATGCACGCTTAGATTTTGTGTGTGTTGGCAACCCATTGAGCGGATGAAAATAAGCGGGAAGGGCACGCAATATTCGTGTTCGGGATTATTCGAGTTGGGATATGATTCGCGCCCCAAAACCCGGTTAAAACTTCAGGTCAGCATGCCCGGCAACGCTCTCTATACCGACTTGTCGGGATACTACGATCTGATGTGCGCAGATATTGACTATCAAGCGCAAAGCCAGTGTATTCAAAGGTTGCAGCAGTTATTTGGTAATGCTGGCAAGCGTCACCTTGATCTGGCTTGTGGAACCGGGCCGCATGTACGCCATTTTATCGATGCCGGTTACCAAAGCTGTGGGCTTGATATCAATCAGCCGATGCTCGACAGAGCCGCCATACGTTGCCCTGAAGCACAATTCTCAATGCAGGATATGTGCGGCTTTAAGCTCAATGAGCCACAGGATTTGATTACCTGCTTTTTGTATTCCATCCACTACAGTGCAAGTGTCGAACGGCTCAAGGCCTGTATTGCCAGCGTGCATGGCGCGTTAGAAAACAATGGGTTGTTTTGCTTTAACGCCGTTGATAAGAACATGATCAATAATGACTCGTTCGTTTCACACAGCGCTCAGCATGCTGACGGTTTGTTTCATTTCGGCTCTGCTTGGCATTACGACGGGGTGGGTGAGCAGCAAGCACTTAGGCTGCGAATTGAACGAAGCAAAGCCGGTGAAACGCAGCTGTGGCGCGATGATCATGCCATGGTCGCGGTGAGCTTCGCTGAGCTGCTGGCACTGTTGCAGCCCTACTTTGAGGTGCAGGTGCTGGAGCATGACTACAGCGCTCTCCAGCCGTGGGATACCCGCTCCGGCAATGCAATATTTGCCTGTGTGAAAAGACCCTAGGGCGGACGGAACCTCTGCCGTCCGCCACTGACTGGCCTGAGCCACGTGCTCTATCAGAGAAGTGGCAGGGTGTAGCTGAGGATCAGGCGATTTTCATCCACGTCGCTGGCAAAATTGGAACGCACCATCGCATTGCGCCAGCGCACGGAAAAGTTCTTCATCGCACCTTGTTGAAAAACATACTTGAGCTCGGTGTCACGCTCCCACTCTTTGCCATCCCCGGCTGTTGCGCCCAGGTCCACATTGTCGCCGTTGAGGTAGCGCATCATGAATTTCAGGCCGGGAATGCCTATGCCGGTGAAATCATAGTCGTAACGTGCTTGCCAGGAGGACTCGTCCTTGTTGGCAAAATCACTGATTTGCACATAGTTGACCAAGAATGGATCCGTTCCCCCGATATACGCAGCGCCGGTATCGCCGCTCATCTTTTGGTAGCCAAGGCCAACGCGGTGGCTAGCGAGGCTGTAGGAGACCATAGCGCCCAGGGCATTGTTGTCGACATTGCTGCGGCCATCATCGGTTGAGCGTGCATAGCGCAGGTCTACTTTCAGGCTTTGGTCTTCACCCAGTGGCAGCACTTGAACCAGGTTAAATGAGTTCTGTTTGTAGAGGTCTTCCAGGTTGGAATAGTAGTAGGCGGCCGTCAGGTTTTCGGTAACCCTGTAGTTGCCACCTAGAAAACCAAAAGCGTCACTGGCATTGTTGCCGCGAATAGTCACGCCACGCTTGCTGCTGGTATTTATGGTCAGGTCTTCGAAATCGTTCGAGTTACGATGATTGACCTGGCTCAGATAGCCGCCATCGATCAACAACCTCTCGAACTCCTTTGAGACCAATTGCCCGCCCCTGAACACCTGTGGCAGCAAGCGGCTGTCGCTTGAGCTAACTGCCATGTTCTTGAATTGCATGCTGCCCACACGCAAAGCAGACTTTGAAAACCGGGCCTTGGCCGCTACCGCAAGGTCAGAGGAATAGTCTTGCGAGCCGCCCGAGCGGTCAGGCACCAAAAGGTTGGTGCCTGAGGTGCCGCCGCCACTGTCAAGTTTGAAACCGAACATACCGATGGCATCCACCCCGACGCCCACCGGGCCTTCGGTGTAGCCCGAGTCCATGCGCAGGATAAAGCCTTGCGCCCACTCTTCGCGCTTGTTCTGGCTGGCACCTTCTTGACGAAAGTCGCGGTTGAAATAGTAGTTGCGGGCTTCAAGGGTGGCGCTGCTGTCTTTGAGAAACTCGGCGTGGGCTACTGGGCTGAGTGACAACCCAAGTATGCAGGCGGTCAAGGCCGGACTAAGGCAGGGTTTGTTCATCTTATTGTTCTCCATGTTTTAGCGGGTTGGTGCATCCTCCCTGTCGGTTTTATCGTCCGATGAGAACCAGGCAGGGATGGATTTTTAACAGCGCAATCCACGGCAGCTGTGGTGATTGCGTTATAAGTGTGGGGTGGCGTCAGCGGCGCATGCACAGCTTCAGGAATTCTGCAGGCGGGAGTGTGGGTAAAAAAACCGATATGCCGCGTCAGGCTGGCGTGCATCGCTGGCGGCTTGCCATTTCATGGCGAGTGCGAAGTCGGGGCGGTGGAAGTTTCTGATGCGCAGAAAGGCGAGCTTCGCCGCGAGCAAAAGGCCTTCTGCGAAGTGATTTGAATAGTTGCGCTGGGCGATCATAAACGGCCTCCTTGCCGGTTTTTTATAATTGTTTGAAGCACTCAGTGCGAGGACTCTAACGCACAGGTTCGAGACCCGGTATTCACTATTCTCGAACACCCTGTTCGGCGCAGATGAATTACAGCCATGCACAGGTGCGCGCAGATACCTAGCGGGCTAAAGTGGCAGGGGAATGCCATTACGTGGCGGCGGGGTCAGTCTTTGCGCAACACTGACTGCTGCTTTCCATGACCTTCCTGGATTTCAAAACGAAAAAAGGGCCGCCATTTGGCAGCCCTTTTTTGCTTGCGTTTCACCTTTAGCGCTCGATATCACGCTTCAGTGATCTTGAGCGGTGACCCGAATCAATCCCAGCTCAACGCACCGCCAGTTTGGTACTCAATCACGCGGGTCTCGAAGAAGTTTTTCTCTTTCTTCAAGTCCATGATTTCGCTCATCCATGGGAATGGGTTGGTGGTGCCTGGGTATTCTTCTTTCAGGCCGATCTGGGTCAGGCGGCGGTTGGCGATGAACTTGAGGTAGTCCTCCATCATGGCCGCGTTCATGCCCAGTACGCCGCGTGGCATGGTGTCACGTGCGTATTCGATCTCAAGCTGAGTGCCTTGCAGGATCATCTGCGTGGCTTCTTCTTTCATCTGCGCATCCCACAGGTGTGGGTTTTCGATTTTGATCTGGTTGATCACGTCGATACCGAAGTTCAGGTGCATCGACTCATCACGCAGGATGTATTGGAACTGTTCGGCAACGCCGGTCATCTTGTTGCGGCGGCCCATGGACAGGATCTGGGTGAAGCCGCAATAGAAGAAGATGCCTTCCAGTACGCAGTAGTAAGCGACCAGGTTACGCAGCAGTTCTTTGTCGGTCTCAACGGTGCCGGTTTCGAACTTCGGATCGGAGATCGAACGGGTGTACTTGAGGCCCCAGGAGGCTTTCTTCGCGACCGATGGAATCTCGTGGTACATGTTGAAGATTTCGCCTTCATCCATGGCCAGCGATTCGATGCAGTACTGGTAAGCGTGGGTGTGGATCGCCTCTTCGAATGCTTGGCGCAGGATGTACTGGCGGCACTCAGGGTTGGTGATCAAACGGTACACAGCCAGCACCAGGTTGTTGGCAACCAAGGAGTCAGCAGTGGAGAAGAAGCCGAGGTTGCGCATAACAATGCGGCGCTCGTCGTCGGTCAGGCCGTCGGTGCTTTTCCACAAGGCGATGTCGGCGTTCATGTTGACTTCTTGCGGCATCCAGTGGTTTGCGCAACCGTCCAGATACTTCTGCCAAGCCCAGTCGTACTTGAACGGTACGAGTTGGTTGAGGTCAGCGCGGCAGTTGATCATGCGCTTCTCGTCAACGGCAACACGCGCCGAGGTGCCTTCCAGCTCAGCCAGACCTTCTGCCACGTCGAGTTCGTCCAGCGCAGCCTTGGCGCGGGCGATTGCAGCGCTGTCATCGGCTGAAACAGCGCGGGCTTCTTCAGCCGCCGCGCCGCCAACTTGGTCGAGCTTGTCGATGTTCATGTCTGCCATTGCGGCGGCGTTGTTACCGGTAGCGGCTGCAGTTTCTGCGCCGTCTTCCTTTTCGAATTCGTCCCAGCTCAACATAGTCGGTTGGCTCCTTTCAGGTGGGTGGACACGCGACATTCAATTTCATTGAGTCCGGTAATCGCCAGCGCTAATGCGCTGACTCAACCCTGAACATCGTCGCGATGCTCTAAATTTGCCGTTAAAGCTAAAATCTCTAACGCTGTGTTTCTAACTAGCTGATAACCAAGCCTAGCAATCTTCCAGTGTTACTGCGTCGGGGCGCTTGACCTGAATCATCAGAACGCGCTCTTGCTCTTCACCAACAAACGCTTTGCTCGTTCTTCTACCAGTTGAATAGTCCAAGCTTATGCTCTAGCTCTTTTTTACCCAACGGCACATCAACACAAGCGTGGGGCAGAATCGGTCGGCAACAACGCGGATGCCGCTCAGCATCGCGCGTCACCTATTACCTTACTGACAGGCTTCGCAGTCTGGTTCGTCGATGGCACAGGCCTTTGGCACTGGCGCTGGACCGGCCGACATCTCGACTTCCGGAGCCGCCTTGCTTGGCGCTGCGCTCAGGCCATCATTACCACCGCTCGATACCGCATTGAGCTTGCTGGTGCTGACGGTCGATTTCTCGGTGCTGGTCGCGGCCAGGGCACGGAGGTAGTAAGTGGTTTTCAGACCACGGTACCAGGCCATGCGGTAGGTCACGTCGAGCTTCTTGCCCGATGCGCCAGCGATGTACAGGTTCAGCGACTGCGCCTGGTCGATCCACTTCTGGCGACGGCTTGCCGCGTCAACAATCCACTTGGTTTCAACTTCAAACGCGGTGGCGTAGAGCTCTTTGAGTTCTTGCGGGATGCGCTCGATCTGCTGCACGGAACCGTCGTAGTACTTCAGGTCGTTGATCATGACCGAGTCCCACAGGCCGCGTGCTTTAAGGTCGCGAACCAGGTATGGGTTGATCACGGTGAACTCGCCGGAGAGGTTCGATTTCACGTACAGGTTCTGATAAGTCGGTTCGATCGACTGCGATACGCCAGTGATGTTGGCGATGGTCGCGGTCGGTGCGATGGCCATGATGTTGGAGTTACGAATACCTTTTTGTACACGGGCGCGAACCGGTGCCCAGTCGAGGGATTCGTTCAGGTCTACATCAATGTACTTCTGCCCACGCTGCTCGATCAGGATCTGCTGGGAGTCGAGCGGCAGAATGCCTTTTGACCACAGCGAACCGTCGAATGTCTCGTAGCTGCCGCGCTCATCAGCGAGGTCACACGATGCCTGGATGGCGTAGTAGCTGACCGCTTCCATGGACTTGTCAGCGAACTCAATGGCCGCGTCGGAACCGTACGGAATGTGCTGCAGGTACAGCGCGTCCTGGAAGCCCATGATGCCCAAGCCAACTGGACGGTGCTTGAAGTTGGAGTTACGCGCCTGTGGCACCGAGTAGTAGTTGATGTCGATAACGTTATCGAGCATGCGTACAGCGGTGTTGACGGTTTTTTCCAGTTTAGCGGTGTCCAGCTTGCCGTTGACGATGTGGTTCGGCAGGTTGATCGAGCCCAAGTTACAAACAGCGATCTCGTCCTTGTTGGTGTTCAAGGTGATTTCGGTGCACAGGTTCGAGCTGTGAACCACGCCAACGTGCTGCTGTGGGCTACGCAGGTTGCATGGGTCTTTGAAGGTCAGCCATGGGTGGCCGGTTTCAAACAGCATGGACAGCATTTTGCGCCACAGGTCTTTGGCCTGAATGGTTTTGTGCAGTTTGATCTTGCCGTATTCGATCAGCGCTTCGTAGTACTCGTAGCGCTCTTCAAAGGCTTTACCGGTCAGGTCGTGCAGGTCCGGTACTTCGCTTGGCGAGAACAGGGTCCACTTGCCGTCGTCGAAGACGCGCTTCATGAACAGGTCAGGAATCCAATTGGCGGTGTTCATGTCGTGCGTACGGCGACGGTCATCACCGGTGTTCTTACGCAGTTCGATGAACTCTTCGATGTCCATGTGCCAAGTTTCAAGGTAGGCGCACACGGCCCCTTTACGCTTGCCACCCTGGTTTACGGCAACTGCAGTGTCGTTGACCACTTTGAGGAAGGGGACGACGCCCTGAGATTTACCGTTGGTGCCTTTAATATAGGCGCCGAGCGAGCGAACTGGGGTCCAGTCGTTGCCCAGACCACCGGCGAATTTCGACAGCATGGCGTTGTCGTGGATCGCGTGGTAGATGCCCGACAGGTCATCCGGCACTGTGGTCAGGTAGCACGAAGACAGTTGCGGACGCAGGGTGCCGGCGTTGAACAGGGTCGGTGTGGAGCTCATGTAGTCGAACGACGACAGCAAGTTGTAGAACTCGATGGCGCGGTCTTCTTTTTGCTGCTCTTCCATCGCCAGGCCCATGGCCACGCGCATGAAGAACACCTGCGGCAGTTCGAAACGGATACCGTCTTTGTGGATGAAGTAGCGGTCGTACAGAGTCTGCAGGCCGAGGTAGGTGAACTGACCGTCGCGCTCGTGGTTGATCGCCTTGCCAAGCTTCTCAAGGTCGAAGTCTTGCAGCTTAGGGTCGAGCAGGTCGAACTGCACACCTTTGGCGATGTAAGCAGGCAGTGCCTTGGCGTACAGGTCAGCCATCTCATGGTGGGTGGCGCTGGTGGCAACTTCGAGGAAGGTCAGGCCTTCTGCGCGAATGTTGTCCATCAACAGGCGAGCGGTTACGTAGGTGTAGTTCGGCTCACGCTCTACCAAGGTCCGCGCGGTCATCACCAACGCAGTATTCACGTCGCTCTGAGCAACGCCGTCGTAGAGGTTTTTCAAGGTTTCTTTCTGAATCACTGCGCCGTCAACTTCAGCCAGACCTTCGCAAGCTTCGGTGATGATGGTGTTCAGTCGGCCCATGTCCAGTGGCGCAACGCTGCCATCGGCGTGGGTCACTCGGATGCTTGGGTGCGGCTCGGCAATGCCGTTGCTGACTTCACGCTTACGCTCTTGCGAGCGCGACTCACGGTAGATCACGTAGTCACGGGCAACTTTCTGTTCGCCGGCACGCATCAGAGCCAGTTCAACCTGGTCCTGAATTTCTTCAATATGAATGGTGCCGCCCGAAGGCATGCGACGCTTGAAGGTGGTGGTGACCTGTTCGGTCAGGCGGGCAACGGTTTCATGGATACGTGACGAGGCGGCAGCGGTGCCACCTTCAACTGCGAGAAACGCCTTGGTGATGGCAACGGTGATCTTGTCATCGGTATACGGCACAACAGTGCCGTTACGCTTGATCACGCGCAACTGACCTGGGGCGGTAGCCGCCAGATCTTGAGTGGCGTCAGAAGCCTGCGGCGCTTTTGCCGGCTGGTTCTCGCGATTGATGTCGGTATGCATGGATGTCTCCGTGTTCTGTATTTATGTAGACAGGCATTTACAGTTAATTACTGCAACGTACCGATCGTTCATTCCATTTCAACAACGCCATGCGTTGAGCACAGATGCTGCGCGCATGGGGGCTTGCAAAACAGGGCAGGGAAGGTACGACTGATAAATGCCTTCCTAGCGTTTTAAGTCTTGTGCCAGCTTGTGGTTGGCGATACTAGATGTAGTGGTCAGCTTGATTCGACTTTGCACGGCGGTCACCCTGGATACGCTCTTCTGACGTTATTCACACTGTGACCGGCCTGTACTGCTCTGAAACAAGGTTTAACAGCATTAAGTTGCACTTTTTCAGTTCAAGGACTGGATCTTTTAGGTGCAAATATGCTTGGTTGTTAATGGCTCAAAACCCAATATGTAGGTGTTTCGCGCGAGTGAGATACAAGATAGTGCGGTCTTTGGGGGATGGCAAGCTAACAACTTGGGTCAGCCTGTGGATAAAGCTGTGGGTTAACGTGGGGTAGTTTTCGCAAAGCCCCGAGTTTGCTGGGATTTGCCCCGTTGCACCGTTCGTCGTTGTGGAAGATGTTTTTTTTAGTCCCTGACGCCAAGTTTTTAGTCAATCACATAAACACAATATGTAGGGTTTTTATTGCAAGAGTTGGAGCGCTTTATGCAGGTGCGGCGGCGCACTTTACGCGACGCCATAAGCGCTGTGAACTGTATGTTGTGAATGCACAGTCTTTAATCGTCTGGCGTGCGCTGTTGGTAATGGGCACTATGCAATCTTGGGTTGCGCAGTAACGTCCGTGTAGGTGCAGATTGCACGCGCTTGGATCAATGCTGCGAGTCGATAGCACTTAGGAGAAAGCAGTGGAGCAAGTGTCGCCGCGGGTGTTGATTGTTGAGGATGATCAGCGCCTGGCAGAGTTAACTCGCGATTACCTGTTGGGCAACGGCTTACAGGCTGAAATTGAGTCAGATGGTGGGCAGGCTGCTGAGCGGATCATTCGTGAGCAGCCTGACATTGTAGTTCTCGATCTGATGCTGCCGGGCGCAAGTGGTCTGGAAATATGCAGCAAGGTGCGCGCGCACTACGCTGGACCAATCCTGATGCTGACCGCTCGTACCGATGACACCGACCATGTGCTTGGACTTGAAACCGGTGCCGATGATTATGTCTGTAAACCGGTGCGGCCACGCTTATTGCTCGCCCGCATCCACGCACTGCTCAGGCGCTTGCAGCCGCTGGCGCCGACCCAGTCGCGGCGTTTGCAGTTTGGGCCGCTGGTGGTCGATAACAGTTTGCGTGAAGCCTGGCTGGCCAATGAGCCAATAGAGCTGACCGGTGCTGAGTTTGATTTGCTCTGGCTGTTAACCGCAAACGCAGGGCGGATCCTTTCGCGAGAAGAGATTTTTACCGCCTTGCGCGGCATTGAGTACGACGGCCAGGACCGTTCGATTGATGTGCGTATCTCACGTATTCGACCCAAAATCGGTGACGACCCGGAACACCCGCGCTTGATCAAGACCGTGCGCAGTAAAGGTTATCTGTTTGTGGCCGAGGCGGCTGTCGAGCGCGGATGAACTCAATTTTCCTACGCATATACGGCGGCATGTTGGCTGTATTGGTGCTGGTCGGTCTGCTCGGCGTTGGCACCTTGCACGTGGTCAACGAGGTGCGTGGCGATCAATACCGTGAGGATTTGGCGCGCGGCACGTTTAATTTGATGGCCGATAACCTGCAACCGATGATTGATGTCGAGCGGCGTCGCGCCATCGCCACTTGGTCGCGGCTATTGGGCATACCGCTGCACATTGTCTCGGTCGCCAACTCCAAGCTCGACAGCACAGCGCGCAGTCGTGTGTTGCGTGGTCAGGTGGTGGTCAAGCTGGTTGGCCCTCACGCTGTACAGGTCACCACCTTAGTCAGTGAGTCGCAGCAACTGTTGCTGGTCGGTAAGGTGCGCCAGATCAGCGAGCAACTGGCGCGGGCGACTATTTACCTGCTGATTGATGAATTGGTGCGCTTCCCCGTTGACGAGCAACCCAAACGCTTGGCTGATATTAAACAGAGCAAGCAGTTTGGTTTTGACTTGCGCCTGATACGAATTGAAGACGCCAACCTTGATGCGGATCAGCGTCGGCGCATTGATGAGAGCGACACGGTGATGGCCTTGGGCAAGGGCGGTGACACCATTCATGTGTTCTCCGGGATTGTTGATACGCCATGGGTGCTGGAAATCGGTCCGTTGTATCAACTCAATCCGTATCCGCCGCAATTGTTGGTGTTAATCGCCATGCTTGGGCTGAGTTTGATCGGCGTCACTGTGTATTTTCTGTTGCGACCGCTGGAACGGCGTCTGCGTGGCCTGGAGGATGCCGCCAGCTTGATTGCCAGTGGCAAGTTGGATGCCCGGGTTGCGGGGCACGGTGCCGACTCAGTCGGCCGGCTGGCGTCGGCCTTCAATGATATGGCTGAACATTTACAGCGCTCGTTGGGGATACAGCGCGAGATGGTTCGCGCTGTATCCCATGAGTTACGCACGCCATTGGCGCGCTTGCGCTTTGGTCTGGAGATGGTTGAAGACGCCGGTAATGAGCAGGATCGCCAGCGTTACCTTGAGGGCATGGACAGCGATATCCACGATCTCGACAAGCTGGTTGACGAGATGCTGACCTATGCGCGATTGGAGCAGGGTGCGCCAGCGATCAATTTCCAGCCGGTTGATCTGCAGCGACTCATCGAGCAGGTCGCCGAGGAGTTGGCGCCGTTGCGAGCGGATGTGCTGATTGAATGTGGGCCTTCAAGCGGGGAGCAAAGTGCTCTGGTCGAGGCTGAGCCGCGCTATTTGCACCGGGCATTGCAGAACTTGGTGAGTAATGCCCTGCGTCATGCGGAGTCCCGGGTGCGTATCCGCTATCAGGTTGACGCTCAGCGCTGTCAGCTGGATGTGGAGGATGACGGGCCAGGTGTGCCGGAGCCGGAGTGGGAGCGAATTTTCACCCCATTCCTGCGCCTGGATGACAGCCGTACCCGCGCCTCGGGTGGGCACGGCCTGGGTCTGTCGATTGTGCGGCGAATCATCTATTGGCACGGCGGTCGCTCGCAGCTTGGCCATAGCGAGGCATTGGGCGGTGCGCATTTCAGCCTGGTCTGGCCGCGTCGTTAGCCGTAAGCGGAGCGGGGTATTACGGGTGCTGCTAGAAGGGTGCAGGGCACTCGAACCGCATCCGCTCACCTGTCTGCGGGTGAGTCAAGGTGAGCATCGTGGCATGCAGGCATAGGCGCGGATACGCTGCCAGTGCTTGTTCGTGGGCATAGAGGCCATCACCCAGCAGAGGGTGGCCAATTGACAGCATGTGCACGCGCAATTGGTGTGAGCGACCGGTAATGGGTGTCAGCTCAACCCGACAATAATCACCACAGCGCTGCGTCACTTGCCAGAAGGTCAGCGCATGCTTGCCTTGCTCGTGGTCAACCACATGGCGCGGTTTGGTAGGTGGGTCGTAGCGCAGGGGTAGATCGATGCTGCCGCTGTCGAGTTCCGGCTGGCCCCAGCACAGCGCCGTGTAGGCTTTCTCGGTTTCGCGGTCATGAAATTGGCGTGACAGCTCACGGTGGCTGTCGGCATCGCGAGCCAAGACGATGATGCCTGAAGTCTCCCAGTCCAGTCGGTGGACGATGCGCGCTTCAGGATAACCGTTTTCTTGCAGGCGAGTGACCAGGCAATCCTTGTTATCTTCGGCGCGACCTGGCACCGAGAGCAGCAGGGTTGGCTTGTTGATCACCAGCAGTGCTGCGTCTTGGTGGAGAATTTCAATCTGACTGAGTGGCATGGGACTTCTAGCGTAGGGGCAGGGGCGAACGCTCATCTTACCAGCCTGGCCTGTGAGTATGGGGTTGGCCAGCTTTATTCAATGCGCAGATAAGCAAAATGGCGGCTCAAGGGCCGCCATCTTGTGGGGTGTAACCTGTGGCCGAATCGATTAACGCTCGGGCAGGGTGATGTTGAGCTCCAGAATCGAGCAGCTACCCTGATTTTCCAGCGCGACCTGAACATGGTCTGAGTCGATGTTGACGTACTTGCGAATCACATCAACCAGTTCTTGTTGCAGGGCTGGAAGGTAGTCCGGCTGGCTGCGCTGGCCACGTTCGTGGGCGACGATGATTTGCAGGCGCTCTTTCGCGATCGAAGCAGTTGTTCCTTTTTTACGCTCACGAAAGAAGTCAAAAATGTTCATTCACGGCCTCCAAATAGACGTTGCAAGAATCCCTTCTTCTGAACATCAAGGAAGCGATGTTCAACGGTTTTGCCAAGCAAGCGATCAACGGCATCGCTGTACGCCTGGCCGGCATCGCTCTGGTCATCGAGGATTACTGGGACGCCTTGGTTGGACGCTTTGAGCACAGCCTGTGACTCAGGAATCACACCAATAAGGCGGATAGCGAGGATTTCTTCGACGTCTTCAACGCCAAGCATCTCGCCTTTAACCACGCGCTCTGGGTTGTAGCGGGTCAGCAGCAGGTGTTCCTTGATGGGCTCATCACCGTTCTCGGCGCGGCGCGATTTGCTCGAAAGCAGGCCGAGCATGCGGTCGGAGTCGCGCACCGAGGACACTTCTGGGTTGGTCACGACAATCGCCTCATCGGCGAAGTACATGGCCAGGTGAGCACCTTTTTCGATGCCAGCAGGGGAGTCGCAGACCACGTATTCGAAGTTTTCAGACAGCTCTTTGATGACTTTTTCGACACCTTCGAGGGTCAGTGCATCTTTGTCACGGGTCTGGCTGGCTGCCAGCACGTACAGATTTTCCAGGCGCTTGTCTTTGATAAGTGCCTGAGTCAGTGTGGCTTCGCCGTTGACGACGTTAACGAAGTCGTACACCACGCGGCGTTCGCAGCCCATGATCAGGTCAAGGTTGCGCAGGCCAACGTCAAAATCGACGATGACGGTTTTGTGCCCGCGCAGAGCGAGGCCGGTACCGATGGCGGCGCTAGTGGTAGTTTTGCCTACGCCACCCTTGCCGGAAGTAACTACGAGGATCTTGGCCAAGGTGATTCACCCCAAAATGTGAAATAAAAGCGGGAATCGTTCTGCCTCGTGAGGCGTCCGGATGCCCTTATATGTGTCCTGGAAATTGGCGGCAGTATCCGTTAAAGACGGGTGATGTTCAACTCATCCCCAGACAAGCTGACATGAACCCCTTTACCCCACAACGGGTCGCGCCGTAGATCTTCAGACACCTTGTAATGGCCAGCAATCGAGAGCAGCTCTGCGCCCAGTTGTTGGCAGAATATACGCGCTTTGAGATTGCCCTTGATTCCTGCAAGGGCGCGCCCGCGCATAGGTGCGTAAACATGGATGTTGCCATCGGCGAGAAGTTCCGCCCCGGCGCTGACCGGTGCTAAAACCAATAAGTCCGAGCCTTGAGCGTAGACTTGTTGGCCGCCACGTACAGGGCTGGTGACAACTTTAGTCGGTTTATGCTCGGGCTCTGCAGGTTTTTGCGGTTTTTCAGGTTTTTTCTCGACGGGCGCGGGTGCCGGGGCTGGATCAATCGGGCGTTCGCGTGCTCCAGAGGGCGGTAGCACCGGTAAATCCAGAGCGTTAGCGGCGGCGATATGCGCTTCACTGCTGGCGCGCACGGCTAAGGTGCGTAATCCATGCTTGCGGCATACGGCAATCAACGCGCTCAGGTCGAGATTGGCATCGGTGGCGGGCAGTTTGTCCACCGCCAGAACCAAGGGGGTGTTGCTGAAGAAGTTAGGTGCTTGGGCAACTTTGGCGGCCAGTTGTTGATCAAGCAGCACGCTGTCGTTGCGCGACAACTCCATCACGGTGATGGCCAGCATGCTGCCCTTTAGTTGGAAGACTGGAACTTGGTCGAGTAGGTCAGCTTGACTCATGGTGTGCCTGGAACGCCTTTTCGGTTGAACTGCGCGCGACTGGGTTAGCTGCTCACGCGCAATGACAGAAGCAGTGGGACTTATAGCGAGAACGCCGCTGAGCCGCAAGCGACTGGATACTTTTCGTTGCGCAGTATACGGGGTGCGCGCCTACAGCTGTGATCTCGGGCGACTATATATCAGCTCGCCGCCGCTCAGCAGTGCTCCCCAACGGGTTTTAAAACTGCGGGTAAATCCTCGCACACCGGCATAGACAACAGGCAGCGAGGAAAGTCCTGATAGAATGCCGATCAATTGTGGTTTTGATTGGAATTGTTCATGGATCGTCCTGTGTTTCGCCGCGAGTTTTTGCATCCAAGGTATTGGCCGCTGTGGTTAGGCCTTGGTGTGCTGTGGCTGATTGTGCAGTTGCCGTACAAGGTGTTGCTCGGGTTGGGTCGCGTGTTGGGTGCAGTGATGCATATGTTTGCCAAAGAGCGATGTGAGGTCATCACCCGTAATTTGCAGCTGTGTTATCCGCAGATGAGCAATGCCGAGCGCGAGCGCTTGATTCGTGAAAACTTCGCATCCACCGGCATCGCTTTTTTCGAAATGGCTATGAGTTGGTGGTGGTCAGCTCCGCGCTTGGCCAAGCTGGCCAAAATCGAAGGCCTTGAACATTTGCAGCAAGCTCAAGCTGAAGGGCAGGGTGTTATTTTGATGGCGCTGCACTTCACCACCCTTGAGATCGGCGCAGCACTGCTGGGGCAGCAGCATACAATCGATGGTATGTACCGTGAGCATGACAATCCGTTGTTCGACTATATACAGCGACGTGGGCGTGAACGACATAACCTTGATGCCACAGCGATAGAGCGCGAAGACGTGCGCGCTATGCTTAAAGTACTTCGTGCTGGGCGCGCCATTTGGTACGCCCCGGATCAGGACTACGGCCGCAAGCAGAGTATTTTTGCACCCCTGTTTGGCGTGCAAGCTGCAACTGTCACGGCTACAACCAAGTTTGCGCGTTTAGGCCGTGCACGTGTGTTGCCCTTTACTCAGCAGCGCTTGGCTGATGGCAGTGGTTACCGGCTGGTGATTCACCCGCCGCTGAGTGACTTCCCCGGGGAGAATGAAGAGGCTGATTGCCTGCGTATCAATCAGTGGGTTGAACAAGCAGTTAATGCTTGTCCTGAGCAATATTTATGGGCACATCGGCGCTTCAAAACACGGCCGGTGGGTGAGCCTAAGCTGTATAAAAAACGCAAGCGCAAGTAACGCACGCTGTCTGTAGCGGGTGTCGCTCTATACTGACGGGACAATTAAGGCGTACAGATGACCATGATGCCCAGCGTAAACGAAGCCGTTACCGGGCTGATTCTCTCGGGCGGTGGGGCGCGGGCGGCGTATCAGGTTGGGGTGCTGGCGGCGATTGCTGATTTGCTGCCAGACCCGCAGATCAACCCGTTCCCAGTCATAGTGGGCACCTCGGCGGGTGCTATCAATGCAGTAAGCCTGGCCTGTGGCGCGATGAATTTTGCCCAGGCTGTGCAGCGGCTGAGCAGTGTCTGGCAAAGTTTTAGTACCGCCGATGTGTACCGCAGTGATTGGCCGGGTGTGTTGGCGCAAGCGAGCCGATTTGTCGGTAACAGTGTGCTTGGCATTGGCGGACGGGTTCCAGTAGCCCTGCTCAATGGCTCACCCCTAAAGGACCTGCTGGCTAACGAGCTGGACTTCACGGGGATCTCCGCGGCGGTGCGCAGTCGCAAGCTCAATGCCGTGGCGGTGACCGCCTTTGGTTATGACTCAGGCCAGGCGGTGACTTTTTACCAAGGCCGCGCCACCATCGATTCATGGTTCAGGCATCGGCGAATTGGTGTGCCGACCCGTCTAGGCTTGGATCACTTACTGGCAAGTTCGGCGATTCCGCTGCTGTTTGCACCAGTCAAAATCAATAATGAATACTTTGGCGATGGCGCAGTGCGCCAGTCTGCGCCTATCAGTCCGGCCCTGCACCTGGGGGCGAATCGAGTCTTGGTGGTGGGCGTCAGTGATCACTTTCAGCAAGATCGCGCCATTCATATGCCCAGGTACAATGGCGTCGCAAAGCCGCCAACGCTGGCGCAGATCAGCGGGCATCTGCTCAACAGTACCTTTATCGATAGCCTTGAGGGCGATATTGAGCTGTTGGAAAGAATTAACCACCTAAGCCGCATGATCACTCCAGAGCAGCAGCACGCAAGCCATCTGAAGCCGGTTGAAGTGCTGGTTATCGCGCCGAGTCAGCCACTCGATGAGATTGCCGCGCGCCACCGTCGAGAAATGCCGGCTGCAGTGCGCTTGTTTTTGCATGGACCTGGCGCGACCCGCGACAGCGGCGCTGGGGTGCTCAGCTATCTATTGTTTGAGCCGGGTTACTGCAGTGAACTGATCGAGCTGGGCTATCAGGATGCGATGGCGCAGAAGGCCAAGCTTACCGCCTTTTTGTCCTTGGGTGGCAGTACCGCGCAAAAACCACTTTCGGTTAAGCAGTTGCCGGTTTAAAACTAGCGGGTCACCCTTTGAGCAGTAGTTTAAACTGCGCCATACCGATGCTTTGTGTCGCATTTTTATAAGCTGCGGTTTTTCAGGGGATGGCGCTATAAGAAGTTGTCGCATGCCGGCAATGCCATCCTTATTGCAATCCCTACAATCCTTCTCATCGCCTGCTACTGAAAGCAGGTGTTTCCTTGCCAGGAGAGTTCAGATGTCTGTTCAGCACGACCCGGTGCAACGCGCCGATTTCGATCAGGTTATGGTTCCAAACTATGCACCCGCTGCTTTTATCCCCGTGCGCGGTGAGGGTTCGCGAGTCTGGGACCAGAGCGGTCGTGAGCTGATCGACTTTTCTGGAGGTATCGCGGTAAACGTACTCGGCCACGCTCACCCTGCGTTGGTTAAGGCGCTGACAGAGCAGGCCAATACCCTGTGGCATGTGTCTAACGTGTTCACCAACGAACCCGCGCTGCGTCTGGCTAAAAAACTGATCGACGCAACTTTCGCCGAGCGGGTGTTCTTCTGCAACTCGGGCGCTGAAGCCAACGAGGCTGCTTTCAAGCTGGCCCGTCGTGTCGCGTTCGACAAGTTTGGCGAAGACAAGTATGAAATCATCGCGGCAGTGAACAGCTTTCACGGCCGCACCCTGTTTACCGTCAGTGTTGGTGGTCAACCGAAGTACTCCGATGGCTTTGGTCCTAAGATCAAAGGCATTAGCCACATTCCTTATAACGACCTTGATGCGTTGAAAGCGGCTGTTACAGACAAGACCTGTGCAGTAGTGCTTGAGCCTATTCAGGGTGAGGGCGGTGTGGTTCCGGCTGATCTGGCGTATCTGCAAGGCGCACGTGAACTCTGTGATAAGCACGATGCGCTGCTGGTGTTTGATGAAGTACAAAGCGGTATGGGACGCAGCGGCTCGCTGTTCACCTATCAGCATTACGGCGTGACGCCAGACATTCTGACCAGCGCCAAGAGCCTGGGCGGCGGCTTCCCGATTGCGGCGATGCTGACCACCAATGAATTGGCCAAGCACTTGGCAGTGGGCACTCATGGCACTACCTACGGCGGCAACCCGCTGGCATGTGCAGTGGCCGAGGCAGTTCTTGACACCATCAATACCCCAGAGGTGTTGGCAGGTGTGCTCAGCAAACATGACCGTTTCAAAGCCAAGCTGGAGCAGATCGGCCAGCAGTATGGCGTATTCACTGAAGTACGCGGCATGGGGCTGCTGATCGGTTGTGTGCTCAGTGAGGCATGGAAGGGCAAAGCCAAAACCATTCTTGAGGCTGCTGCGGCCGAGAATGTCATGGTCCTGCAAGCTGGCCCGGATGTGGTGCGTTTCGCGCCAAGCCTGGTGGTCGACGATGCTGATATTGATGAAGGCCTGGCCCGCTTTGAGCGTGCAGTCGCCAAATTGACTCAAGCCTGATCTGCACCCATGGGCAAACCGTCTTGGCGGTTTGCTCCATGGGTTGCTTTGTTGTTCTGTCGCAGCGATTTCCTCAGGCCCTATGGATAGCCTGAGTTACTCCATGGATGAATGATCTTGTGTGTTGCAGCCATGGGTTGCAGTTTTCTCCAGCTCACTCGGCGCGAGTGTTCTGGGGCTTCTCTTGAAAGGAGTGACACCATGCTGGTGATGCGCCCCGCGCAAATGGCTGACCTTGCGGAAGTACAGCGTCTGGCCGCGGACAGCCCGGTTGGTGTGACTTCACTGCCGGACGATGTTGGCCGCCTAAGCGATAAAATTGAGGCGTCTGAAGCCTCGTTTGCGGCTGAAGTCAGTTTCAACGGTGAAGAAAGCTATTTTTTTGTCCTCGAAGATACTGAGACTGGCCGCCTGGTCGGTTGCTCCGGGATTATGGCGTCGACCGGTTATTCCGAGCCTTTTTACAGTTTTCGCAACGAAACCTTTGTGCATAACTCGCGAGAGTTGAAGATCCACAACAAGACCCATGTGCTTTCGTTGTGCCACGATTTGACCGGCAACAGCCTGCTGACCAGCTTCTATGTTGAGCGGCCGTTGGTGAGTACGGTATTCGCTGAACTTAATTCCCGTGCCCGCTTGCTCTTTGTTGCGACCCACCCGGAACGCTTTGCAGATGCGGTGGTGGTGGAGATCGTCGGTCACAGTGATGAATCAGGTGACTCGCCATTCTGGGACGCGGTTGGGCGTAACTTTTTCGACATGAACTACGCCGAGGCCGAGCGCCTGTGTGGCTTGAAGAGCCGTACCTTCCTTGCCGAGTTGATGCCGCATTACCCAATCTATGTACCCTTGTTGCCTGACACGGCTCAAGAAGCCATGGGGCAAGTGCATCCGCGGGCGCAGATCACCTTCGATATTTTGATGCGCGAAGGCTTTGAGACCGATCACTACATCGACATTTTTGACGGCGGGCCAACGTTGCATGCGCGTACCTCGGGTATCCGCACCATCGCTCAGAGTCGAATGGTACCGGTGTTGTTAGGTGAGCATATACAAGGTGGTGGGCGCATGTATTTGGTCAGTAATGGCCAGTTGCAGGATTTCAGGGCCATCGTTGTTGAGTTGGATTGGGTGCCGGGTCGCCCGGTCACGCTTGATCTGCAAACCGCCGAGGCCTTGGGTGTCGGTGAAGGCGTCAGCGTCCGTTTGGTCGCCATTTAAGGAGTCAGCATGATCGTTCGTCCCGTACGCAGTGCCGATCTCGCGGCCCTTATTGACCTGGCTCGCAGCACGGGTGCCGGTTTAACCACCTTACCAGCCAATGAAGAACGCTTGGCCCATCGCGTCGGCTGGGCTGAAAAAACCTTCCGCGGCGAAGCCGAGCGAGCCGATGCGGATTACCTGTTCGTGCTCGAAAGCGATGACGGCGAAGTGGTGGGTATCTCTGCTATCGCTGGCGCTGTTGGGCTGCGTGAGCCCTGGTACAACTACCGGGTAGGCCTGACGGTGAGTGCCTCGCAAGAGTTGAATATTCACAAGCAGATTCCGACGCTGTTCCTGGCCAACGACCTGACCGGCAACTCAGAATTGTGCTCGCTGTTTTTGCGCGCCGATCATCGCACCGGTATCAATGGGCGCATGCTCTCAAAAGCACGCTTTATGTTTATCGCCGAATTCCCTGAACTGTTTGGCGACAAAGTCATGGCAGAAATGCGTGGGATGTCCGATGAACAGGGGCGCTCACCGTTCTGGGAGAGCTTGGGGCGACACTTCTTCAAGATGGAGTTCAGCCAGGCTGACTACCTCACCGGGGTTGGCAATAAATCGTTTATTGCTGAGCTGATGCCCAAGTTCCCGCTGTACACCTGTTTCCTCTCCGAGGATGCGCGCAACAGTATCGGCCGTGTTCATCCCGATACCGAGCCGGCGCTAACCATGCTCAAAGGCGAGGGTTTCAGCTATCAGGGCTACGTCGATATTTTCGATGCGGGCCCTGCAATTGAAGCTGAAACCCAGAAGATCCGCGCGGTGCGTGACAGTCAGACGCTTGTACTGGCGATAGGCACACCGGGCGACGATGCAAGCCCTTTCGTGATGCATAACCGTAAACGCGAGAACTGCCGGATCACCGCGGCGCCTGCTCGCATGGCCGCCGGGACCTTGGTGGTTGATGCGCTGACCGCCAGGCGCTTGCAGTTGTCGGCGGGTGATCAAGTGCGGGCAGTGAGTTTGTCAGCGCGCGGTTAAGCGGGCTAATACGAATTAGGCATTCGGCGTTTCGCCGGGCCGCGATAATTGCTGGGAGTGGTAAAACAACATGAGCACTCATTACATAGCAGGGCGTTGGCAGGACGGGCAGGGCGCGGCGTTTCAATCCCTAAATCCAGTGACTCAGGCTGTACTCTGGGAGGGTCGTGAGGCCAGCGCTGAACAGGTTGGTGCAGCGGTTGACGCTGCTCGCGCAGCATTCCCGGCTTGGGCGTTACGCAGTCTTGATCAGCGTATTGAAGTGCTCGATACCTTTGCTGCGACCCTCAAACTGCATGCTGATGAGTTGGCCCATGCCATTGGCGAGGAAACTGGAAAGCCGTTGTGGGAGTCCGCAACTGAGGCCAGTAGCATGGTTAATAAAGTGGCCATCTCGGTGCAAAGCTATCGCGAGCGCACCGGCGAAAAGAGTGGTCCTTTAGCGGATGCCACTGCTGTGCTGCGTCACAAGCCACATGGGGTTGTGGCGGTGTTTGGTCCTTATAACTTCCCCGGCCACCTGCCCAATGGTCACATTGTTCCAGCCTTGCTGGCGGGGAATGCCGTGGTGTTCAAACCCAGCGAGTTGACGCCTAAAGTCGCTGAAATAACGGTTAAATGCTGGATTGAAGCCGGGCTGCCAGAGGGCGTGCTCAATCTGGTTCAGGGTGCCCGCGAAACCGGTGTTGCCCTGGCGGCAAACACCGGTATCGATGGCCTGTTCTTCACGGGGTCGAGTCGCACCGGCAACTTGCTTCATAATCAGTTCGCTGGCCGCCCAGACAAAATCCTGGCGCTGGAGATGGGGGGTAATAACCCACTGGTGGTTGATCAGGTGGCGGATGTTGACGCCGCTGTCTACACCATTATTCAGTCGGCGTTTATCTCGGCGGGGCAGCGTTGTACCTGTGCGCGGCGTTTGCTGGTGCCGCAAGGCGAGTGGGGCGATGCTTTGCTGGCGCGTCTGGTCAGGGTTGCCGCTGATATTAATGTCGGTGCCTTTGATGCTCAGCCTGCTCCCTTCATGGGATCGGTGATTTCATTGGCGGCAGCCGAACACTTGATCAAGGCGCAGCAGCAGCTTGTGGCCAATGGTGCCACGGTACTGCTGGAAATGACCCAGCCTTCGGCGACCTCTGCCTTACTTACACCCGGCATTATTGATGTGAGCGCCGTTTCTGAGCGTGTCGATGAAGAGTTCTTTGGCCCGTTGTTGCAAGTGATTCGCTACGCTGAGTTTGCCGATGCCATTCGTGAGGCCAACAATACCGCCTTCGGGTTGGCAGCAGGCTTGTTGTCTGATTCCAAAGCGCGCTACGAGCAGTTCTGGCTGCAAAGCCGCGCCGGTATCGTCAACTGGAACAAGCAGTTAACCGGTGCAGCAAGCACCGCACCTTTCGGTGGTGTCGGCGCCTCGGGTAACCACCGTGCCAGCGCCTATTACGCTGCCGATTACTGCGCTTACCCGGTTGCTTCGCTGGAAACGGAAACACTGAGCCTGCCAGCCACTCTGACGCCGGGAGTAAGCCTGTGAGCAATGCTTTTGAAGTGAACTTTGATGGTCTGGTTGGGCCGACCCACAACTACGGCGGCCTGTCATATGGCAACGTTGCTTCGCAAAGTAATAGTCAAGCAGGCTCCAGCCCGAAAGAGGCGGCGAAGCAGGGTTTGACCAAAATGAAGGCGTTGATGGACATGGGTTTCAAGCAGGGTGTACTCGCTCCGCAAGAACGCCCGGACGTCAATGTGCTACGCAGTATTGGTTTCACCGGTACTGACGCTCAGGTGATCAGTCGAGCAGCCAAGGAGGCCATGCCTCTGCTGGTTGCAAGCTGTTCGGCGTCGAGCATGTGGACGGCCAACGCCTGCACCGTAAGTCCGAGCGCTGATACCGCTGATGGCCGTGTGCATTTCACGGCTGCCAACCTCAATTGCAAGTTTCACCGTTCAATCGAACACCCGACTACTAGTCGTATTTTGGCTGGCATGTTTGTCGATCAGCAGCATTTTGCACACCATGCTGCGTTGCCTGCCGTTGCGCAGTTTGGCGACGAAGGCGCTGCAAACCACACGCGTTTCTGCAAAGGTTATGGCGATGCGGGTGTTGAGTTTTTTGTCTTCGGTCGCAGCGCCTTTGATAGCCGTTTTCCTTCGCCGCAAAATTACCCGGCCCGGCAAACCCTTGAAGCATCGCAGGCGATTGCGCGCTTACATGGTTTAAGTGATGAGGCTGTGGTTTACGCCCAGCAAACCCCAGCGGTGATTGATCAAGGGGTGTTTCACAACGACGTGATTTCGGTGGGTAACGGTGAAGTGCTGTTCTATCACCAGGACGCTTTCCTCGACACCGAAAAAGTTCTGGCTGAACTTGCTGAAAAGCTGGGTCGCCGAGGCGCTGACTTCAAGCCAGTATGCGTGCCGCGCAATGCGGTAAGTGTTGACGATGCGGTGAAGTCCTACTTGTTTAACAGCCAGCTGCTCACCCGCGCCGATGGCGGCATGTTGTTGATCGTCCCGGAAGAGTGTCGCAATAACACTAATGTCTGGAACTACTTGCAGCAGTTGACCGGTGGCAACGGGCCTATCCGTGAAGTTAAAGTCTTCGATCTCAAGCAAAGCATGCAAAACGGTGGCGGACCTGCATGCCTGCGTTTACGCGTAGCGCTCAAAGAGAAGGAGCTGCAAGCAGTCAATCAGGGTGTGATCATGAGCCCGGGTTTGTATGACACACTGAATGTCTGGGTCGATAAACACTACCGCGATCGTTTGAGCGAAAACGACCTGGCTGATCCGCAATTGCTAATTGAATGCCGTACGGCATTGGATGAACTGACACAGATCCTTAAACTAGGCTCAGTTTATTCATTCCAACTCGCTTAATAGAGAGCTTTGACCATGTCCAATGATGCCCTGCAACTGATTCTTGAAGACACCGACGGCACCCAACTGGAAACGTCCTGTACGCGTTTTGCTGTGGTCTGGCAGGGTAAAGAGGTATGGATTCAGCAAGTCGGTAACAACCAGTTAATGATTGGTGTCGATGTTGCTGAAGGTGATACTGAATACGCCAACTTGTTGCTGCGTCCATTGGCGACCAATTTGGTAAGCCTTGAGCTGGAAATGGAGAGTGCAGATTTGGATGATGACGGACAGGATGGCCATGTGCACGGTCCTGACTGCAATCACTGATCGTGCTTCTAGCCCCGCGCTGCCTGCTATAGGCGCTTTTGACTTGGGCTGAAGTTAAGCTGGCAGACAAATCGGAGTTTTATATGCTTGCCTTAGGAAAATTGCTTGAACTGACGTTGGCCGGTCGCGAGCCTGCAACGAAGATCCAGGTAACTGCCGAAGGCACGCGTTTGCGCTGGCTGGCTGAGGGTGCGCTTGAGATTACCCCGCCAGCGGGCAAGGACAATGGCCTCGATTTGTTGCTGTCGGCGGGGGTGCACGGCAATGAAACTGCGCCTATCGAATTGCTCGATCGACTGCTTCACGGCATTGCCCGCAGCGAAATTAAACCCTGCGTGCGTATCCTGATTTTATTTGGCAATCCTCAGGCGATTCGCCAAGGCGAGCGCTATGTAGAGCAAGACCTCAATCGTCTGTTTAATGGTCGTCACGAGCAGGCAGAGGGCTTTGAGGCCATTCGTGCCAGTGAGCTTGAGCATCTGGCAACTGCTTTTTTTCGTGAGCCTGATCGCTCGCGCCTACACTACGACTTACACACGGCCATTCGTGGCTCAAAAATTGAACAGTTTGCCATGTACCCCTGGATTGAAGGGCGTGCACATTCGCGCCGCGAGCTTGAGCGATTGAATGCCGGTGGCATTGATGCGGTGCTGCTGCAAAGCAAGCGTTCAATCACCTTCAGCGCTTTCACTTACGAAACCCTCAACGCAGAAGCTTTCACCCTGGAGTTGGGCAAGGCGCGGGCATTTGGTGAGAACCAGTTGGTGAACCTCGATCTATTAGAGGCGCGCATACAGCAGATCATCGAGGGAAAGGAGCCTGAGCATGAAGCCTCGGGGCTTGATGGTTTGCAGGTCTTTACGGTGGCCCGTGAAGTGATCAAGCACAGCGATGCATTTGCGATGCATTTGCCGGCTGATATTGAAAATTTCACTGAGTTACCGGCGGGTTACCTGCTCGCTGAAGATGCTCGGGACGTGCGTTGGATCATTGAGCAGGGCGAGCGGATCATATTCCCTAATCCGGCGGTGAAAAATGGTTTGCGCGCCGGTATTTTGATTGTCCCCAGCGATGGTGCCGAATTGGCGTAGGCTGGGGCAACGCGACGCTTGCCCTGCAAAACGCTCAAGTCTGGAAAAGGCTCGGACGTTCACAGCCGTTGTCGGTGGGTGAGAACGCGTCACGCTCAAGTCGCCCTTAACTGTACCTTGTGAGTCGTGCGGCCAGCCTTTAGCATCCTTGCTTTAGCCATTGCTTACGACCTCAAGGAAACCCTGCCCATGCCCATTATCGATCTGCGTAGCGACACAGTGACCTTGCCAACCGCCGGAATGCGTGAGGCGATGCAAGCTGCAGAGTTGGGCGATGATGTATACGGTGAGGATCCGACTGTTACCCGCCTCGAAGTTTACCTGGCGGACAAGCTTGGCTTTGAAGCGGGTCTTTTCGTTCCAACGGGCACCATGAGCAACCTGCTTGGGTTGATGGCGCATTGTCAGCGTGGCGATGAATACATTGTTGGACAACAAGCCCACACCTATAAATATGAAGGTGGTGGTGCTGCAGTGTTGGGTTCAATTCAGCCGCAACCGATTGAAGGCGAGGCCGATGGCACGCTGGATCTGGCCAAGGTTGCAGCAGCCATTAAGATGGATGACTTCCACTTTGCCCGCACCCGTTTGCTGGCACTGGAAAATACCATGCAGGGTAAAGTCTTGCCGTTGGCTTATCTGGCAGCAGCCCGCGATTTTACCAATAAGCACGGCCTGAGCCTGCATCTAGACGGTGCCCGGCTGTATAACGCAGCGGTCAAGTTGGGTGTCGAGCCGCTGGAAATCACCCGTCACTTCGATTCTGTATCGGTGTGCCTATCAAAAGGGCTTGGCGCTCCAGTGGGTTCAGTGCTGTGCGGTACCGCCGAATTTATCGGCAGAGCGCGACGCCTGCGTAAAATGGTCGGGGGTGGCATGCGTCAAGCCGGCTTGCTTGCAGCCGCAGGCCTGTATGCGTTGGAGCATCAGGTTGAGCGCTTGGCGCAAGACCACGCTAATGCGCAGGCGCTCGGCGAGGGCTTGCGGGCACTGGGTTTCAGTGTGGAGCCCGTGCAAACTAATATGGTTTATGCGCAGGTTGGTGAGCAGGCGGGTGCGTTGAAAAGCTTTTTTGCCGAGCGTGGGATTAAGCTCACGGCAGCCGCTCGATTGCGTATGGTGACCCATCTGGATGTCAGTGCAGATGACATCAATCAGGTGCTTAAAGGCTTTGCTGATTTCAAACAATCTTGACCTTTATCGCACAAACGCTGTACCGATTGCTCAGGCCCTATATAATGCGGCCCTTTGCCGTGGCTCCGGCATTTGTTCGCGTGCGCTAAATTTGCGCCCGAAACCTGCTCTGGAGCACGTGTTTACCGTTTGTCATGAGTGTATTTGAGCTGTTTTGGCTAATTTTGGCCGCCGCCTTGTATGCTTTGAAACCTATGCAGAACCGCCTAATTCCGTGGAAAAGCCTATGAAAAGCGCAGAAATCCGTGAAGCCTTCCTCCGCTTCTTCGAAGAGAAGGGGCATACGCGTGTTGCCTCAAGTTCACTGATTCCAGGTAATGACCCAACCCTGCTGTTTACCAACGCAGGTATGAATCAGTTCAAAGATTGCTTCCTAGGCCTGGAAAAACGCGCTTACACCCGCGCTACCACCAGTCAGAAATGTGTGCGTGCAGGCGGCAAGCACAACGATTTGGAAAACGTTGGGTATACCGCGCGCCACCACACCTTCTTTGAGATGCTGGGCAACTTCAGCTTTGGCGACTATTTCAAGCGTGATGCAATTCATTACGCCTGGGAGTTTCTGACTTCTGAAAACTGGTTGAACCTGCCGAAGGAAAAACTCTGGGTTACGGTTTACGCCAGCGATGACGAAGCGTTCGATATCTGGACCCAGCAAGTCGGTGTTCCTGCTGAACGGATGATCCGCATTGGCGATAATAAAGGTGCGCCGTACGCTTCAGATAACTTCTGGGCCATGGGTGACACTGGCCCTTGCGGCCCGTGTACTGAGATTTTCTTCGATCACGGCGAGCACATCTGGGGCGGGCCTCCGGGGTCGCCTGAAGAAGATGGCGATCGCTATATCGAAATCTGGAACAACGTATTCATGCAGTTCAACCGCACGGCTGATGGCGTGATGCATCCGCTGCCAGCGCCAAGTGTGGACACCGGCATGGGGCTTGAGCGTATCAGTGCCGTGCTTCAGCACGTCAACTCGAACTACGACATTGACCTGTTCCAAAGCCTGTTGAATGCCTCGGCCAACGCCATTGGCTGCGTCAACGAAGGTCAGGCTTCGCTGAAAGTAGTGGCTGACCATATCCGCTCATGCGGTTTCTTGATTGCTGACGGAATTACCCCATCGAATGAAGGGCGTGGCTATGTGCTGCGCCGTATCGTGCGGCGTGCATGTCGCCACGGTAACAAGTTGGGTGCCAAGGGCAGCTTCTTCTATCAAATCGTTGCCGCGTTGGTGGCCGAGATGGGCGATGCTTTCCCTGAGCTTAAGCAGCAGCAGGCACACATCGAACGCGTACTGAAAACTGAAGAAGAGCAGTTCGCCAAGACGCTGGAGCAGGGCCTTAAAATTCTTGAGCAGGATTTGCTTGAGCTTAAAGGCACTGTGATCCCGGGTGATGTGGTGTTCAAGCTGTATGACACCTTTGGTTTTCCGGTTGACCTGACAGCAGATATCGCCCGCGAGCGTGAGTTGACCATCGATGAAGATGGCTTTGAGCGTGAAATGCAGGCGCAGCGCGAGCGCGCACGTTCGGCCAGTTCGTTCGGCATGGATTACAACAATTTGGTCAAGGTCGATAGCGATACGCACTTCCTTGGTTATGAGGCGACCTCTGGCAGCGGCAAAATTATTGCGCTGTTTAAAGATGGTCAGACTGTCGACACCCTGAACTCAGGAGAGGAGGGTGTGGTGGTTCTGGATCAAACGCCTTTCTACGCTGAATCTGGCGGACAGATCGGTGACAGCGGTTATTTGGAAGGTGCGGGTGTGCGCTTTGATGTGCGCGATACCACCAAGGCAGGTGGTGCATTCTTGCACCATGGCATCATCACTCAAGGCAGTCTGGCCGTGGGCGCTTCAGTGAAGGCTGAAGTGGATGCCGATGTGCGACAGGCCACGGCCTTGAATCACTCGGCAACTCACTTGCTGCACGCCGCACTGCGCCAGGTCTTGGGTGATCACGTTACCCAGAAAGGCTCATTGGTTGATAGTCAGCGACTGCGTTTCGACTTCAGCCACTTTGAAGCGATCAAGCCAGAGCAGCTCAAGGCGCTGGAAGATATCGTCAATGCCGAGGTGCGTAAGAACAGCGAAGTCGAAACCGACGAAACTGATATTGAAACCGCTAAGGCCAAGGGTGCAATGGCCCTGTTCGGTGAGAAGTACGGCGATGATGTGCGCGTGCTGACCATGGGCGGCGGCTTCTCGGTTGAGCTGTGTGGCGGCACGCACGTTTCGCGTACCGGTGACATCGGTTTGTTTAAGATCACCAGCGAGGCGGGTGTTGCCGCGGGTGTTCGCCGTATTGAGGCTGTCACCGGAGCGCAGGCGCTTGCCTACCTCAATGGTGCCGAAGAACAGTTGAAGGAAGCCGCTGCACTGGTCAAGGGCAGCCGTGAAAACCTGTTGGACAAATTATCCGGTGTAATCGAGCGTAACCGTCAGCTGGAAAAAGAGCTGGAGCAGCTCAAGGCTAAGGCTGCCAGCGCTGCCGGTAATGACTTGGCAGGTTCTGCAGTTGAAATCAAAGGCGTCAAGGTGCTTGGCGCGCGAGTTGATGGGCTTGATGGTAAGGCCTTGTTGGCGATGGTTGACCAGCTCAAGAATAAGCTCGGCAGTGCAGTGATCCTGCTCGGTGGAGTGCTCGACGACAAGGTTGTGTTGGTCGCGGGTGTAACTCAGGATCTGACCGCCAAACTCAAGGCCGGTGACCTGATGAAACAAGCGGCAGCAGCCGTAGGTGGTAAGGGCGGCGGTCGTCCAGATATGGCGCAAGGCGGTGGTGTAGATGCCGGTGCTGTGGATGGTGCGCTGGCACTTGCAGCCACTTTCGTCGAACAAGGTCTGTAACGGCTGTGTGATTGTGCTCGTCCAGTGCAGGCGAGCAGTTGCATGTTTAATGGGCGCCCCTCGCGGGCTTAGGCGGCATTGAAATGGCTTTGATCGTACAAAAATTTGGAGGCACCTCCGTCGGCACTGTCGAGCGTATCGAGCAGGTGGCTGAGAAGGTTAAGAAATTCCGCGAACGCGGTGATGATATCGTTGTGGTGGTTTCGGCCATGAGCGGCGAAACCAATCGCCTGATTGAGCTGGCCAAGCAGATTGGTGATCAGCCCGTTCCGCGTGAGTTGGATGTGATGGTTTCAACCGGTGAGCAGGTGACTATCGCCCTGTTGGCCATGGCGTTGATTAAGCGCGGGGTTCCGGCTATTTCGTACACGGGTAACCAAGTACGAATTTTGACCGATAGCGCGCATAATAAGGCGCGAATTTTACAGATCGATGACCACAAGCTGCGTAAAGACCTTAAAGAAGGGCGCGTGGTTGTGGTTGCAGGTTTCCAGGGTGTGGATGAGCACGGCAATATCACCACGCTTGGTCGTGGCGGCTCGGACACCACCGGGGTTGCCTTGGCTGCGGCGTTAAAAGCTGATGAGTGCCAGATCTACACTGATGTTGACGGTGTTTACACCACCGACCCAAGGGTTGTCGCCAAGGCTCAACGCCTGGACAAGATTACCTTTGAAGAAATGCTTGAAATGGCCAGTTTGGGCTCGAAGGTGCTGCAAATCCGCGCCGTTGAGTTCGCCGGTAAGTACAATGTACCGCTGCGCGTGCTGCACAGCTTTCAAGAGGGGCCAGGCACCCTCATTACCATTGATGAAGAGGAAACCATGGAACAGCCGATCATCTCCGGCATCGCTTTTAATCGCGACGAAGCCAAGCTGACTATCCGTGGAGTGCCGGATGTTCCGGGCGTTGCTTTCAAGATTCTTGGGCCTATCAGTGCGGCTAACATTGAAGTGGACATGATCGTGCAGAACATCGCCCACGATAAGAGCACTGACTTTACCTTTACCGTGCACCGCAATGACTACCAGAGTGCTCAGCAGGTGTTGGAAAACACCTCCCGTGAGCTCGGTGCTCGTGAGGTGGTGGGTGACACCAATATTGCCAAGGTCTCGATCGTCGGTGTTGGTATGCGCTCTCACGCAGGGGTTGCCAGTCAGATGTTTGAAGCCTTGGCCAAAGAAAACATCAACATTCAGATGATTTCGACTTCTGAGATCAAGGTCTCGGTGGTGATCGAAGAGAAGTATTTGGAGTTGGCGGTGCGTGCGCTGCACACAGCTTTTGATTTAGACGCCCCGGCTCGCCAGGTCGACTAAATTGGAATATTCAAAAGGCGCTGCTTAAAACCAGCGCCTTTTGTCTTTTTTGACTGCGAGGGCAGGAACTTTATTTCCTGCTTTACTGGTCAATACTTTGGTGAAGGCTTTACTTGTAATTGGTAACCGTCGACACCACTTTATATTTGCAGACTGTTGTCCCGTTAAATTTCCATGAGGTGAAAGGAATGCTGATTCTGACTCGTAGGGTCGGAGAGACCCTAATGGTGGGTGATGAAGTCACCGTCACCGTACTTGGCGTCAAAGGTAATCAGGTGCGCATTGGGGTTAACGCCCCGAAAGAAGTAGCCGTGCACCGTGAAGAAATTTACCAGCGAATCCAGAAAGAGAAAGACGAAGAACCAAGCCATTAATTTAATTGAAATTTTGGCTTTGCAAACGGGGAAAACATGGTTATCATGCGCCCCGTGTTGCGGAGAGGTGGCCGAGTGGCCGAAGGCGCTCCCCTGCTAAGGGAGTACATCTCAAAAGGGTGTCGGGGGTTCGAATCCCCCCTTCTCCGCCATTATTTTGCAGTATAGGGTTGTTCATCGTTGGTTTGATAAGTTGTTGAAATTATTAAATTTAACGGTTGAAATAAGTTTTAAATTCCCTATAATGCGCACGCTTTAGTGCACTCATAGCTCAGCTGGATAGAGTACTCGGCTACGAACCGAGCGGTCGGAGGTTCGAATCCTCCTGAGTGCACCATATTCAAAGTTGTCTTACGCTTGTAAGGCTTCTTGTTTAACCAGAGGTGAGCTGGTCTAAAAAATCACTAATGCACTCATAGCTCAGCTGGATAGAGTACTCGGCTACGAACCGAGCGGTCGGAGGTTCGAATCCTCCTGAGTGCACCATATAGCGGTAACGAAGAGGGCCTGCAGCGATGCAGGCCCTTTTTCGTTGTGGGCGAAAAATAATGCTTTACCAGTCGAAGCAATCGCTCCTTACCGACCTTTGACGCAGCCAGCCTGATCAAAGCTAACCTTGCTCTTGTTACCTTGCAGGTCTTGGTAGTGGTAGCTGAGTCGGCCATTGTTACGATCAATTCTTTGTGGCTGCCCAAGTGCGCTCTCGACATCGGCTTTGGTCATTCCGGCGAGTATTTGCTTTTTTATGATCGCAGTACGTCTTTGGCTGCCAGTGATACGGTTGCCGCAACCATCCTGGCGCTGCCCGACCACAATGACGCCAGTATTGCTTGTTTGATTGATGTCGCGCTTCGGGCTGGCCAGTGGAATGGGTTTTCCGCTGCTGGGTGTCAAATTTTGCGGGTTCTCACGCTGTTGCCTTTGATCGGTGGGACAGCCGTGGCTGGTAAATGTCAAATTGCCTTGGCTGTCTTCGCAGCGAAATACGCTCTCGGCAAAAACACTTGAGGCTAAGGTTAGAGGTGCGCTCAGTGCCAGAGTTGCGAGCTTGTGCATGGGTCGTCCTCCTTGATGGTCGCAGTGCGATTGCTTGTAAGTGTCTTGAGTTCATATCTGTGCGTCGCATTGCTGTGTAGGGATTATTAACCCTGATTAAGGGGTGTTCGACAGCCTAGCTAATGGACTGGCTTGTCAGCTTGCGGAAGGCAGAGCAGGGGCGTGTTGGGTGTGATGCTTTAGTTATTGTCGTCCTCAGGTTTTCCCTGTAACCATTTGTTCTTGGAAACTTTTGTAACGTGCAAAGCGTCTGAGCAGTGTTATCATCGTTGCGTCAGCCTCGCCGAGGCTTGTGGAATACCACCATGGACTTACCCAGTAGTTACACCGAATTTCGATTGTGCAATCACGGACTGACTGATTGATCCCCTTTGGCGTGCGCCGTCGCTGGGGATGGAGTGCGCCACATGACAGAAGTAGAAGCTAAAAAGCCGCAAGAAAGCCTGCAGGATCGCCTGGCTCAGGTGGTCGAGCTGTTGCACAAGCAAAAGCTTGTGGAAGACCTGGCGCACCGTCAGGAAGGCCATCACCGGGATCTGGTTGAAAACCTGGTCCACCGGCAAAACCTCGCCGAACTCCAGCGCAAGCTCGATGAACTGCACTCGGCTGACGTTGCTCACATCCTTGAAGCACTGCCGCTGCCTGATCGTCTGACGATCTGGCAGCTGGTTAAGGCTGAGCGTGACGGCGATATCCTGCTTGAAGTGTCCGATGCGGTCCGTGAGACCTTGCTGGCGGACATGGAGGATCATGAGATCCTGGCTGCGGCGATGGAGATGGACGCCGATGAGCTGGCCGACCTAGCCTCCGAGCTGCCGCGTGACATCGTTCACGAGCTGATGGAAACCCTCGATGCGCAACAGCGTGAGCGCGTGCGCTCGGCGTTGTCCTATGAAGAGGAGCAGGTCGGTGCTCTGATGGACTTCGAGATGGTGACAATCCGTGAGGATGTCTCCCTTGAGGTCGTATTGCGTTATCTGCGGCGCTTGAAGGAACTACCAGGGCACACCGATAAACTATTCGTGGTCGATCACGATGGCGTACTCAAGGGTGTTTTGCCGGTTAAGCGTTTGCTGGTAAATGATCCAGAAAAAATTGTTCGTGAGGTGATGGCGACTGACCCGGTGAGCTTCCATCCGGACGAGGACGCCTATGATGCGGCGCAAGCGTTTGAGCGCTATGACCTTATTTCGTCACCGGTGGTGGATAAAAACGGCAAGTTGATTGGCCGTTTGACCATCGATGAAATGGTCGACCTGATCCGTGAGGAAAGCGAAAGCGAAGTCCTCAATATGGCGGGTCTGCGCGAAGAGGAAGATATCTTTGCCTCGGTCTGGAAGTCACTGCGAAACCGTTGGGCGTGGCTGGCGATCAATTTGATCACGGCTTTTATGGCTTCGCGGGTAATCGGCTTGTTCGAAGGTTCGATTGAGAAGCTGGTTGCGTTGGCGGCATTGATGCCGATTGTCGCGGGTATCGGTGGCAATTCCGGTAACCAAACCATCACCATGATTGTCCGGGCGATGGCGTTGGACCAAGTCAGCACAGGCAATACCTCACGCTTACTGCGCAAAGAACTGGCTGTTTCGCTGATCAACGGTGTGGTCTGGGGTGGGGTGATCGGCGCAGTGGCCTGGATTCTCTATGACAGTTACTCGTTGGGCATCGTGATGACAGCGGCCATGACCCTGAACTTGTTGCTTGCTGCCTTGATGGGCGTGCTGATTCCGATGACCTTGGTCCGCATGGGGCGCGACCCGGCATTGGGTGCGAGTGTGATGATTACTGCGGTGACTGACAGCGGTGGTTTCTTTATCTTTCTGGGGTTGGCTTCACTGTTTCTTATCTAGGGCCTGTTCTGGCTCTTGTGCTCGAGGTCCGTGCAGGGCCTCGATGCCTCCATCATTTGGGTAGTTTCGAGGCCTTGCGGTCATTGCTTGGTGCTGGTCGTGCTTGGGCTGGGCAGGGTTGATGGCGCGGATTCGCTCACACTAAGAGGTTTGCTCAAACGCTTGTTTCAGGCTAAGGTTCGGCAACTTTGCCAGGTATTAGTGTGGTCGCCTGTGCAGGCAAGATAGGCGCAATTTGTCGCTAAAGGGACTGATCATGGCTTCAACTAATCTTGTGCTCGAAGGCGTCGAACTCATGTTCTTTGGCATGGGTTCAGTGTTTGTTTTCCTGACGCTTCTGGTGTTTTCAATTCGCATCATGGCGCGGCTATTGGAGCGTTTTTCGCCAGTTGTAGAGCCTGCTCCAGTGCGTGCTCCGGTTGCAGTTGCTCAGGAGCCATCAGCCGATGTGCTGGAAGCTATTCAGCTCGCAATCCATCAGCATCGCCAACGCCGTGCTTGACCCAAAGTAGACAGGGAATTTAGGGATGACAGTTACCAACACTGCTGCTCAGCGGGCCTTAGGTATTACTGATGTGGTGCTGCGTGATGCCCATCAATCGATTTTGGCAACGCGCATGCGCCTTGAAGACATGCTGCCCATCGCAGGAAAACTCGATAAGGTCGGCTTCTGGTCGGTTGAGTCCTGGGGTGGTGCCACGTTTGACGCCTGTATTCGCTACCTGGGTGAAGACCCGTGGGAGCGTATCCGCCAGCTCAAGCAGGCGATGCCCAATACGCGCCAGCAGATGCTGCTGCGTGGCCAGAACCTGCTCGGGTATCGTCACTATGCCGATGATGTTGTCGAGAAATTCGTAGAGCGTGCAGCGGCTAACGGGGTTGATGTCTTTCGTGTGTTCGATGCAATGAACGACCCGCGTAATCTTTCGACTGCGCTCAAAGCCGTGAAGCAGCAAGGTAAACATGCGCAGGGCACGATTTCTTACACCACGAGCCCGGTACATACGCTGGACATGTGGTTGGATCTCTCCAAGCAGATCGAGGACATGGGGGCTGATTCCATCGCCATCAAAGACATGGCCGGTATTCTGACTCCTTACACGGCGTTTGAGCTGGTGACGCGGATGAAGACCAGCCTGTCTATCCCTATTCATATGCAATGCCATGCCACTGCGGGTCTGTCCAGTGTGGCTATTTTGAAGGCTGTTGAGGCGGGTATTGATAACGTCGACACCGCAATCTCGTCTTTGTCGATGACGTATGGCCATTCCCCGACCGAGTCGGTGGTGGCGATGTTTCAAGGGACTGAGCGTGATACCGGGCTCGATCTGTTGCTGCTTGAAGAAATCGCGGCGTACTTTCGCGAAGTGCGGAAAAAATACGCCAAATTCGAAGGCAGCCTCAAGGGTATCGACTCGCGGATTTTAGTCGCGCAAGTGCCGGGCGGCATGCTGACTAATATGGAAGGTCAACTCAAGGAGCAAGGGGCTCAAGACAAGTTTGACCAGGTGTTGGCAGAGATTCCGCGGGTGCGTGAGGATTTGGGTTTTATCCCGCTGGTCACGCCTACTTCGCAAATCGTTGGCACGCAGGCGGTGATTAACGTCCTGACGGGGGAGCGTTACAAATCCATCACCAAAGAGGCTGCCGGTATTCTCAAGGGTGAATACGGCTCGGCACCGGCGCCATTTAATCAGCAGTTGCAGGCGCGGGTGTTGGAGGGTGCGCAGGCGATTACCTGTCGCCCCGCTGATCTGATTGACGATGAAATGGAAAGGCTCAGCGCAGAGCTTGAAGCCCTTGCCAAGGAACAGGGCTTTGCTCTGGCAGCTGACGCGGTGGATGACGTGCTGACCTATGCGCTGTTTCCGCAGATTGGCCTGAAGTTTTTGCAAAATCGAGGCAATCCGGCAGCATTCGAGCCTGTGCCTGATGGTCAGCCCGTTGTGCAGGCGGAACCTGGCAAGTCGGCGGTGTATACCGTCGCGGTCAAGGGGCAAAGCTATGTGGTTGAGGTCAGTGAGGGTGGTGATATCACGGGTCTCAAGCCGCTCGCGAGTACCGGTCAAGCAAGTGCTCCTGTAGCGCCTGCACCTGTGGCGGGTGGTGAGCCTCAAGTTGCTCCGCTGGCAGGTAATATTTTCAAAGTGCTGGTAAAGCCGGGTGATGTGGTTGAAGAGGGTCAGTTGGTGATCATTCTGGAAGCCATGAAAATGGAAACCGAGATTCGGGCATTCAAGGCCGGCACTGTTGGTGCGGTCTCTACCAAGGTCGGAGATGCTGTGGCAGTGGGCGATAGCTTGCTGACTATCGGCTAGGGGAGGCTTATGGAAAAGCTCCTGAAGTTATGGCAAAGCACAGGTCTGTATCATCTGGAGGCAGGTCAGGCGCTGATGATCGTCATCTGCTTGCTGCTGATCTATCTGGCCATCAAAAAAGGCTTTGAGCCGCTGTTGTTGATTCCGATTGGCTTTGGCGGCGTGCTGGCCAATATCCCGGTTGCAGGCATGGCAGAGGGGAGCGGCATTCTGCACCTGTTCTACGAGGTGGGCCTGCCAACCAGTGTGTTCCCATTGCTGATCTTTATGGGTGTGGGGGCCATGACTGATTTTGGTCCGATGTTGGCGAATCCCAAAACCCTGTTTCTTGGTGCTGCTGCGCAGTTTGGTATTTTTGCAACGCTCATTGGTGCGCTGGCACTTGCGTCGCTAGGGATTCCCGGGCTTGAGTTCACCCTGCGTGAAGCCGCTTCCATTGCGATTATCGGCGGCGCGGACGGTCCGACATCGATTTTTGTAACGTCCAAACTGGCGCCTGATTTATTGGGGCCGATTGCAGTTGCCGCCTATTCCTATATGGCGCTGGTGCCGTTGATTCAGCCGCCGATTATGCGTGCGTTAACCACTAAGGAAGAGCGCGCAATCGTGATGCAACAACTGCGCCCTGTGGGGCAGGCGGAGAAGATCGTCTTCCCGTTGATCCTGTGTTTGCTGGTGGGTATGCTGCTGCCGGACGCAGCGCCTCTGGTGGGTATGTTCGCCTTCGGCAACTTGTTGCGTGAAGCTGGTGTGGTGGAGCGGTTGGCTGATACTTCACGCAACGCGCTGATCAACATTGTCACGATTTGCCTGGGATTGACCGTGGGATCCAAGCTCTCGTCCGAATCCTTTTTGCAACTGAAGACGCTGGGCATCCTGTCCCTGGGAATGCTGGCCTTTTGTGGTGGAACGGCGGCAGGTGTGCTCATGGCTAAGGCGATGAACCTGTTCAGCAGCAACAAGATCAATCCGCTGATTGGCTCGGCAGGGGTTTCGGCAGTGCCAATGGCCGCTCGGGTATCGAACAAGGTCGGCTTGGAGGCGAATCCGCAGAACTTCCTGTTGATGCACGCCATGGGGCCTAACGTTGCGGGTGTTATTGGTTCTGCGGTAGCGGCGGGTGTGTTGCTCAGTTTTGTTGGTTAGCTTTGCCTATAGCTGATGCCGCCAATGGAGATAGGCGGACAATAAAAAACCGGCTGAGGCCGGTTTTTTGTCTTACTTGAGTATTGTTTAGGCTTCTTCAGCCGCCATTTCAGCGTCGTGGGCGATTAGCGCTACAAGGGCGTTTTGTTGCCTGCGAGTGAGTTGGCGAAAACGCTGAAGCAACTCGCGTTCATGCAGCGACAGTTCGGGGCTGTCGAGGCGCACGTTTAGTTCGGCATCCAAACTGCCTTCTTGGAGCATGCTTTGCTCTAGGCGGGCAATAATCTCGGAATTCATGCTGCGATGGTGATTGCGTGCTACATCAGCAATGCGCTCGCGCATACCGTCTGGTAGACGAACAACAAATTTATCAGCTGTGCGGCTGGAGTAGGTAGCTTGTGTCATAGGTCGCATACTTTAGAAACCGGTTAGTCAGAGAGTCGATGCGTGCTTTGCGCTGCATAATTGTCACCGGTTAAGACCATCTTTTTGCCTAGCCGTTCAGCTAGAAGTGCAATCCATATCATTTAAGATATAGTGCAAATTTTGGTGACTTTTTGACGCCAATTATATGTCGCTATTTTCAATCAATCTGCAAATTATTGCCAGTGGGTCGTGGATTATTTGAGCTTTACTAAGCATAAAAAAATAATCCCCTCACTTTATGCCTGTGAATACAGGCTAAAGCCGATTTCTTGTCGATCCTGCAGAGTCATTTGATTGACACCCGCAACTGCTACTTTTCCTGAAATTTCGCCACTAAATTGCACAAATATTGCGTTTGTCGATAGTTCTATTTTGACATCATTTTGGTTTTTGGCGAGTGCTGGTCAGCTAAAAGCAGGAAGCTACTGACCAGCGGTGTATTGCGGCTCAAGTCAAACTGGCTAGTGTTAAAGATGTAGAGGAGGCAGGCTGATGAGTGCAGCACTCGGTGTGATAGTTACGCAGCACGAGTTTAACGCTCCAGTGTTGAAAAGGCCGGCCAGCTTCTTGGCGCTTGCACAGCAGGCGATGGCTTCACCTGGGCAGATTCAGTGCCTTGGCTGGGAGTATGTGCAGTCGCCGTTGGATGAGGCGACATTTACCCTGTGCCTGGCCTTGTTGGATATGAGCTCACAACTGTGGCTGGGGCCAAGTATTGACACCCCAGGTGTGCGTGCAGCTTTAGCGTTGCACTGTGGTTGTTCGATTGTGGAGCGCCGGCAAGCGGCGCGTTTTGCATTGTTGGGGCCAGTTGAGCTCGATGATTTGGCTGATTTTGACAATGGCACTGGCGGGCACCCGAGTCATGCGTGCACCTTGATTGTTCAGTTAGACAACCTCTGTGCTGGGCCACAATTGCGATGGCGCGGTCCAGGCGTGAAGCAGGCTTGCAGCAATGGACTCATTGACGTCAGACGTGTGAGTTTGCCGCTAACGCAGACCTTCTGGCAGCAGCGCAGTGGTCGTAATAATTTCCCCCAAGGCTTGGATATGTTTTTTTGTGCAGGCCAGCAGCTGCTGGCTCTGCCCCGCAGCACTCATGTACTGGGTAATGAAGCCGATACTGATTAAGAGTCTGATGCGCTCGACGCACTAATAATTCGCTCAGACGGTCGCTGAAGGGGTGTTGGTTAAGCGTTACAAGGCCTATGATTCCCTCTCAGGTAGTCGGTGATTTACGTATTAAAGGTGTATTGATGGCGGGTAGGTTGATCTATCTTATTGGCCCCTCGGGGTCTGGCAAGGACAGCCTATTGAATGCTGCACGCGAACAACTGGCAGAAATGGGTTGTCGCGTTGCACGCAGAGTTATTACGCGCTCTGCTGAGGCGCAGGGGGAGGATGCTGTATCGCTGTCCCCCACGGCCTTTGATGAGCAGAAGTGGGTCGGTGCATTTGCCATGAGTTGGCAGGCTAATGGCTTGGCTTACGGCATTCCCAGGCAAATAAATAGCTGGTTGGCCGCAGGGGATAACGTATTAGTCAACGGCTCTCGAGCCTATTTGGCCGAGGCCCGCGGCCGTTACCCTGACATGCTCGCGGTGTTGCTCAGAGTCGATGAGGCCGTGTTGCGCGAGCGTCTGCTGGCGCGTGGTCGCGAGAGTGTGGCCGAGATAGAGCAGCGATTAGCGCGCAATGCGCAATTCAGCAGTGAAGTGGCTGCCGGCGATGAGCAGTTGGTAGTGCTGGATAACTCGCGTGATTTTGAGCAAACCGTTGCCAACCTTATCAGCCTGATTGGACCTAAGCGCGCCTGCGCCTAGCAACTGGCTAATCCAGGGGGAGTTCGGTGGTGCGTTTGACTTCGCTCATGGCGATGTTTGAGTGCGCCTCCTGAACGTGGGGGCGTTGTAGCAGGTGATCGCGTAAAAAACGCTCATAGCTTGCAATGTCTTTGGCCACCACTTTAAGTAAGTAGTCAGAGCCACCCGCCATGGTGTGGCATTCCAGTACTTGCGGATAGCCGACAATAGCCTTTTCGAACTCTTCTAAATTGTTGCGCCCGTGCGCCGACAATTTGATATCAACAAACACGGTTGTACTGAACCCCAATTGCTTGTGGCTGAGCAAGGCAACTTTGCGCTCAATCAAACCTTCTTCTTGCATGCGGTGAATCCGCCGCCAGCAGGGTGATTGCGACAGTTCGACCTTTTCCGCTATCTCAGCGGCGGAGAGGTCCGCATTGTGCTGCAGCAAGCGCAAAATCTTGCGATCAATGGGGCTCAATTTATCTTGCATGAATAATCCAATTTAGTTGTTTTTATTGAATAGCTCATGCTCAGTATTGCTGTATTTGTGCCAATTTAGAAATAAAAAATCAGTACCGACGAGTCATATTCTTAAGCAGATGTCGGTGCGGTGATCCCGTACTGATTAATAGGGTGGCAATAACCGATGCCACTCAGCTCGCCAAAATAATAAAAGGAGCGCCCACATGTCTCTGGCCGAAATCCGCCTGGATGACAAGTATCGCCTTGCAACGGGTCATCTCTACCTGACCGGCACCCAAGCGTTGACGCGCCTGCCCATGTTGCAAAAGCAGCGAGATGTAGCCCAAGGGCTGGATACCGCCTGCTTTATCTCTGGCTATCGAGGTTCGCCGCTGGGCAACCTGGATAAAAGCCTGTGGGAAGCCAAGCAGTTTCTCAAAGACAACCACATCCACTTCCAACCCGGGGTTAACGAAGAGTTAGCTGCAACTGCGGTTTGGGGTAGCCAGCAAACCAATTTATTTCCGGGCGCACGCTACGACGGCGTATTTGCCATGTGGTACGGCAAGGGACCGGGTGTCGACCGCTGTGGTGACGTGTTCAAACACGGTAACTCGGCAGGCGTCTCGAAGCATGGCGGCGTATTGTTGCTGGCCGGCGACGACCATGGTTGTAAGTCATCAAGCATTGCCAACCAGAGTGAGCATGCATTCATTGCGGCTTCCATTCCGGTCCTGAACCCGTCAAATGTTCAGGAGATTCTTGACTATGGGATCATCGGCTGGGAGCTTTCGCGCTATAGTGGCTGCTGGGTTGCACTAAAAACGATCGCTGAAAACGTTGATTCTTCTGCGGTGGTTGATGTGGATCCGCTGCGCATTGAGGTCAAGTACCCCACTGACTTCGAGCTGCCCGAGGACGGTGTTCATATCCGTTGGCCGGACCCGCCGCTGGTGCAGGAAAAGCGCCTGAATATTTACAAAATCTACGCCGCTCGGGCGTTTGCCTTGGCCAATAACCTGAATCAGATAAAGCTTGATTCCCCCAATCCGCGCTTGGGCATAATCACAACCGGTAAGTCATATCTGGATGTTCGCCAGGCCCTTGAAGATCTAGGGCTGGACGAGAACTTGTGCGCGCAGGTGGGTCTACGCGTCTTCAAGGTGGGGATGAGTTGGCCACTGGAGCCGGTTTCAGTGCATCAATTTGCCGAAGGTCTCGATGAGATTCTGGTGGTTGAAGAGAAGCGCGGCATCATTGAGGATCAGTTGACCGGTCAGCTGTATAACTGGCCGGTGGGCAAGCGCCCGCGAGTGGTTGGCGAGTTTGATGAAAGCGGTAAGTCGCTGTTGCCAAACCTCAGCGAACTGACCCCGGCGATGATCGCGCGAGCCATCGCCAAGCGCCTTGAGCCGATTTACAGCAGTGAACAAATTCAGGCGCGACTGGCCTTCCTGGCGGCTAAAGAGGCGTCACTCGCCGCGCCAAAACACACCACGGTACGCACGCCGCATTTCTGCTCGGGTTGCCCGCATAACACTTCGACCAAGTTACCTGAAGGCAGCCGTGCACAAGGTGGCATTGGTTGCCATTACATGACCCAGTGGATGGACCGCAGCACCGATACATTCACCCAGATGGGCGGTGAGGGCGCGACGTGGATCGGTCAGGCCCCCTTTACCGATACGCCGCATATTTTTCAGAATTTGGGTGACGGCACCTACTTTCACTCAGGCCAGTTGGCGCTGCGTGCGGCGGTGGCTGCCGGGGTTAATATCACCTACAAAATTCTCTACAACGATGCAGTGGCCATGACCGGTGGCCAGCCGATTGATGGTGAGTTACGTGTTGATCAACTCAGCCAGCAAGTATTTGCCGAAGGCGTCAAGCGCATTGCGCTGGTCAGTGATGAGCCCGATAAATACCCGAGTCGCGACGGTTTTGCGCCCATAGTCAGCTTTCACCACCGCCTTGATCTGGATGCGGTTCAGCGGGAATTGCGTGAGTTCAAAGGTGTTTCGGTCATTATTTATGACCAGACCTGCGCCACTGAAAAGCGTCGTCGGCGCAAGCGCGGCAAGTTGGTCGATCCGCAAAAGCGTGCCTTTATCAACCCGGCAGTCTGTGAAGGCTGTGGTGACTGCAGTGTTAAATCCAACTGCCTGGCGGTATTGCCGCTGGAAACCGAACTGGGGCGCAAACGTGAGATCGATCAAAACGCCTGCAATAAGGATTTCAGCTGTGTTGAAGGCTTCTGCCCAAGCTTTGTAACTGTGCATGGTGGTAGTTTGCGCAAGCCGGAAGCGGTGGGAGTAAACGCGCTGTTTATCGCATTGCCTGAGCCACGTCAGCCTGGTTTGCAGCGGCCATGGAACATCCTCTTGCCCGGCGTTGGTGGCAGTGGTGTCACAACCGTTGGCGCGTTGTTGGGGATGGCTGCGCATATCGAGGGTAAGGGTTGTAGCGTGCTTGATCAGGCAGGCCTGGCGCAGAAGTTTGGTCCTGTTGTGACCCATATTCGTATCGCGGCCAAGCAGGACGATATTTTCGCTGTGCGTATTGCTGCCGGTGAAGCTGACTTGCTGCTGGGCTGTGATCTGGTGGTTGCAGCCAGTGAAGATGCTTTGGCTAAGCTCAATGATCAAATCGCCCATGCGGTGATCAACAGCCATGAAGCGGCAACGGCGGAATTCACCCGCAACCCGGACGCTCAGGTGCCGGGCGAGCAGATGCGCGAAGCACTGACTGAAGCGGTGGGTGCGGCTAAAACGCATTTTGTGGATGCCACTCGCCTGGCCACTCGCTTGTTGGGTGACACCATTGCCACCAACTTATTTATGCTCGGTTACGCCTATCAAAAAGGCTTCGTGCCGGTGTCATCTGAGGCAATCAATAAAGCCATTGAGCTTAATGGTGTGGCGGTCGAGCTGAATCAACAGGCATTTTTGTGGGGGCGGCGCGGCGCGCATGATCTCGCGGCTGTTGAGAAACTGGCCAAGCCGGTGCTTAGCCAGGCACCGCGCAGCGAAACCCTGGAAGAGATTGTGGCGTTCCGGGTGGGTTATTTGACTCAGTACCAAAGTGCTAAGTACGCCCAGCGCTATCGCCAATTGGTCGAGCAGGTAAGGGGCATTGATAGCCATGCAGACCAGCGCTTGAGCAAAGCGGTTGCGCGCTATTACTTCAAGCTTTTGGCTTACAAAGATGAGTACGAAGTGGCGCGACTCTACAGCGATGGTGAGTTTATCAAGCAATTGCAGGCGCAATTTGAGGGTGACTACAAGCTGCAGTTTTATCTGGCGCCATCTTGGCTAAGCGATCGCTCGTCCACAAACGGTGAGCCGCGCAAGCGTCAATTTGGCCCGTGGATGTTCAAGGCTTTTGCCGTGTTGGCTAAGTTCAAGTTCCTACGCGGTACGGCTTTGGATCCATTCGGTCACAGCGCTGAACGTAAGATGGAGCATCAACTGCTGGCGCAATACGAGCGGACAGTGGCTTTCATTATCGCCAACTTGAATGCGAATAACTACAGCGGTGCGGTGGCTCTGGCAGAAGTGCCTGAGCAGATTCGCGGTTATGGCCATATCAAGGCGCATGCAGTCGCGCAGGCGCAAACCCTCGCCAGCGAGTTACAGGCGCGCATGCTGGTCAGCGAAATTTCCGCAGTCAAACTTTATGAACCAGCCGCGTGATGTGAGCTGTTTTCGCCTATCTATCGGGGCGCGGCAAACCATGCCGCGGCTTTCGCTATCAATTGAACCAGCCTTCACTGAGGGCTGGGGGAGTCAGCATGTCAGTATTTTCTCATGTCGAGTTCGATAACCATCAGCAGGTGGTATTTGGTCACGATAAAGCAAGCGGGCTGAAGGCCATTATTGCCATTCATAATCGCAATCTCGGGCCGGCGCTGGGAGGGTGCAGGATGTGGCCCTACGCCGATGATCAAGCAGCACTGCGTGACGTGCTCAGGCTGTCACGTGGGATGACGTATAAGTCAGCGTTGGCAAACTTGCCTTTGGGCGGTGGCAAAGCGGTGATTATTGGCGATCCGCACAAGGATAAAAGTGCAGCGCTGTTTCAGGCAATGGGCGACTTTGTTGACAGCTTGGGCGGCCGCTACATCACGGCTGCGGACTCAGGAACGGGTGTCGCTGAAATGCAGATCATGGCCGAGCGTACACGTCATGTTGCGGGCGCCGGCGTGCGTGAGACGCTTGAAGGTGGCCAGCGCAGTGGTGACCCTTCTCCTGCAACGGCCTATGGCGTGTTTGTCGGGATAAAAGCTGCAGTTAAGCAACGCCTGGGTCGGGATGATCTCAAAGGCTTGCGCGTGGCTATTCAAGGCGTAGGGCAGGTGGGTTTTAACCTCGCCAGGCACCTGCATGATGCAGGGGCGCAGCTGTGGGTGTGCGATATCGTTGAAGCCAATGTGCGCCGGGCGGTGGAACAACTAGGTGCCAGCGCGGTGACGCAGAATGATATCTATGGGCTGGATGTTGATGTGTTTGCGCCGTGCGCCATGGGTGGGGTTATCAACTTAGGGGTCCTAGATGCTTTGCGGGCACCGATTATTGCCGGTGCAGCTAACAATCAACTGGCTGATGCTCAGTTAGCGGAAGAGTTGCGTAATAACGGAGTTCTGTATGCCCCGGATTATGCAATCAATGCTGGCGGAATTATCGATATCTATTTTGAGCGCAGTGGCGGCAGTGCCCTTGAGCTGAAGGCGCATATAGAGGGCATTGGTACGACCCTTGAGCAAATATTTAAACGCGCAGAACGTGAGGGGAAAACCACCACAGCCGTTGCGGATCAACTGGCCGAGGAACGATTTGGCGGTCAATAGTTGGGCTTTTAGGGCGCTTGAAAAGCTCATGCAGGCACTGCTTGCGCATGACAAATCCAGCGAGGCTGGGTAAGATGCCGGCCGGTTACCCGTAACCCATCAGCAAGTCCGATGGGTGTTGGTTCCAGCTGTCTCCTTAGTTTAATGGATAGAACAAGCCCCTCCTAAGGGCTAGATACTGGTTCGACTCCAGTAGGGGACGCCAAATTAAAAAGGCTTACGCAATGCGTAAGCCTTTTTTCGTTTCGCCAGCATTTAAGCCGCTTTGCGCTTCCGACCTATGCAGGCTGCTGCAGTGAACAGCGCATCGGTTGAAGAGTTGAGTGCGGTTTCGGCAGAGTCCTGAACAATGCCGATGATGAAGCCAACCGCTACAACTTGCATTGCTACATCGTTTGGAATGCCAAACAGGCTGCATGCCAGTGGGATCAACAGTAGCGAGCCACCGGCGACACCCGAGGCGCCACAGGCGCTGATCGAGGCGAGCAGGCTTAACAGGATCGCCGTTGGCATATCAACCGGTATTCCCAGGGTATTGACAGCGGCAAGCGTCAGCACGGTAATGGTGATGGCAGCCCCGGCCATGTTAATGGTCGCGCCCAGCGGGATAGATACCGAATAGGTTTCTTCATGCAGGCCAAGGCGTTGGCATAGCTGCAGGTTGACTGGGATGTTGGCCGCCGAGCTGCGGGTAAAAAACGCAGTAATGCCACTTTCACGCAGGCACGTGAAGACCAGCGGGTAAGGGTTGCGGCGAATCTTCCAGAAGACGATGGCAGGGTTGATCACCAGGGCTACGAACAGCATGCAGCCAACCAGCACCATTAATAGGTGCAGATAGTCGAGCAATGCACTCATGCCGGTTTCAGCAAGGGTTGCTGCGACGAGGCCGAAGATACCTAGTGGTGCCAGGCGGATAACCATTTTCACAATGCTGGTTACCGCGTTAGACAGATCGCTGAGAACCTGCTTGCTGCCAGGGGCGGCGTGGCGGAAAGCAAAGCCCAAGCCGATTGCCCAAGCCAGAATGCCAATGAAGTTACCCTTGAGCAGTGCATTGACCGGGTTATCGACAATATTCATCAGCAGTGTCGTGAGCACTTCACTGATGCCGCCTGGTGGTGACAACTCAGCGCTGTTGCTTACCAATGTCAGGCTTGAGGGGAAGGCAAAACTGGCGATTACAGCAATAACGGCTGCAGTAAAAGTGCCCAAGAGGTAGAGGAATAGAATCGGCCGGATATGTGTTTGTTGGCCGTGCTGATGGTTGGCGATAGAAGCCGCGACCAGAATAAACACCAGTACCGGTGCTACAGCTTTTAATGCGGATACAAATACATTGCCAAGTAACCCGACTTTCAAGGCAAGGTCAGGCAGAAAGAACGCTAAGGCAATACCAGCAATCAGGCCAATAATGATTTGGCTAACCAGGCTGGTGCGGTTAAGCAGGCGTAGCAAAGGGTTGTGTTGGACATCAGTCATAGCATGCGTCTCGTATTGTCTGCGAGTGAGCTGCGCGCCTTAAACCTATTGCGGGTAGCTTGAAACGGGCCTTTTAGAGGCCTCTGTTGTGTTTCGATAGGTTTAGAGCGGCAGCGTCTAGCGAATCGGTCAGCGGCTGCTTAGGTAAAATAAACAGTCTGAGCCTTAAAAATCAGCGGCGGACTCTAGCACACCTTGGTCAAAGGGCGTTTGCCTGATCATTTTGGGCAGATAAAGGGTCGCCCATGCAGAACTTGATGGTCGCCTGCTTCGCCTCGGGTTAGGCTGGGTAATCACCGGTTTGAGAGTCGTCGTTATGAATGATGAAGTGCTTGGGACTGAGAGCAATGAGCAGGCTGGCCTGCAATTGACCGCCAATGAATTGCGTGTGCTGGGGTGTTTGGTTGAGAAGCAAGCGACAACGCCCGAAGTTTACCCGCTGACCCAGAACGCATTGTTACTGGCGTGCAACCAGAAAACCAACCGTGAGCCTTTGATGAATATGACGCAGGGCGAAGCAGGCCAGGCGTTGCGCAGTTTGGAGTCGCATCAGCTGGCGCGCTTGGTGATGGGGAGTCGTGCCGATCGCTGGGAGCAACGTGCTGACAAGACCCTTGAGTTGGTCGCGCCACAATTAGCCTTGATAACGTTGTTGATGCTCAGAGGGCCGCAAACCATTAATGAGCTGCTAACGCGCAGTCTACGCCTGCATGCTTTTGATGATACCGAGCAGGTGCAGTACAACCTTGAGCGGTTAATCGGTCGGCAGTTGGTGTGCCATGTACCTAAGCAGGCTGGCCAGCGTGAAGATCGCTATATGCATTTGCTGGGCGATCCTGCGCTTTTGCAGGCCTCTATCGAGGCGAGTGCTTCAGGGCATGAAAGTAGAAGTGCGGTGAAGGAGCACAATGAGGAGCGCTTGCAAGCGCTTGAGTTAAAAATTGCGGAGCTTGAACAACGGCTGGAGCGTTTAGAACATTAAGTAGCTCTGCTGAAAATACAAAGGCGCCTCTATAGGCGCCTTTTGATTTTGGGGCGTTGCTGCGGTGTTAGCTGATACGACCGATTGCAGTGTTGTCAGAACCGTCTTCAGCTACGCGGTTAACGTTGGTGCGATCAAAGCCGTCTTCAGCTACGCGATTGACGTTAGTGCGATCAAAGCCGTCTTCAGCTACGCGGTTGACGTTGGTGCGATCAAAACCGTCTTCAGCTACGCGGTTGACGTTGGTGCGATCAAAGCCGTCTTCAGCTACGCGGTTAACGTTAGTGCGATCAAAGCCATCTTCAGCTACGCGGTTAACGTTGGTGCGATCAAAGCCGTCTTCAGCTACGCGGTTGACGTTGGTGCGATCAAAGCCGTCTTCAGCTACGCGGTTGACGTTGGTGCGATCAAAACCGTCTTCAGCTACACAGTTGATGCTGGTGCGATCAAAGCCATCTTCAGCAACGCGATTAGCGCCAGTGCGGTCAGCACCGTCAGCTGCGATTGGGGTGATGTTGATTGACTGTTGAGCGGTTTCTGGAAGCGCGAAAGCGCTAGCGGACAAGGTAACCAGGATCAGGCTGGCGAGTATTTGCTTTTTCATGTGTTGCTCCTTGGAAGTGCAGTAAGTGGGTATGGGTTCCATGTTACTCACAAAAAATCGATTAAAAAGTTGACTTGGTGAATGGTAAATATCGACGTGCTTAATAGTTAATCTAAGTAGTTGATATTTATTATTATTTTTACATTTTTAGCGGCATTTATTGAGCTTTCTATGGGGGTGTTAGCTTGAATCTATAAAATCAATTTAATCGATGTAATAGCAAGCTATCTAAATATATAGAGCAATTGCCTCATTCCAGTGCTTGATATTTCGAACATGTGATGCTTATTTTGTGCGCCTAGCCGTCGCAGACGGTCAATGTCAATAACAAGGAACGCAAGATGAGCAGTACAAGCCGTCCAGAGCTGCAAGAGCTACTTCACGGGGTTGATGCAATTGAGTGTGTAACCCCAGATCTCAATGGTGTGCCGCGTGGCAAAGTGATGACCGCAGCTGGCTTTCTTGAGGGACGTCGCCTGCAACTGGCGCGTGGAGTACTGCTGCAATGCATGATGGGCGGCTACCCGGAGGCGAAGTATTACGGCAGCGATGACAGCGACCTTGCGCTGGTTGCGGAGCCAACACAGATCCATCGCTTGCCTTGGAGTGAGACACCGCGTGCGCTGGCTATTTGTGATGCTGATGAGTTTGATGGGCAAAGCTCAGGTCTTTCAACGCGAGGTTTGCTCAAGAAGGTGATCGCTCGCTATGCCGAGCACGGTTGGCAGCCTATCGTCGCAACTGAACTTGAATTCTTCGTGTTCTCACCTAATAACGATCCAATGCAGGCCTTTAAGCCTCCGGTTGGTCTGGATGGTCGTCGTGAGGACGGTTGCTCGGCATTCAGTGTCAGTTCAAATAACGGTTTGCGGCCGTTTTTCAGTGAGGTCTATGAGTGCATGGAGGCGCTAGGCTTGCCGCGCGATACCTTTATGCATGAAATGGGTGTCAGTCAGTTTGAAATCAACCTGCTGCATGGTGACCCTTTGTTGCTGGCGGACCAGACTTTTATGTTCAAGCATATGCTTAAAGAGGTTGCGCTCAAGCATGGTTTGACCGTCGTGTGCATGGCCAAGCCCCTGGCGCATACACCTGGCAGCTCAATGCATATTCATCAGAGTGTGATTGAGCAGGGCAGCGGCAAGAACATCTTTACCGCGGCAGATGATCAGGCAACACCGGCCTTCTACAACTTTATCGGCGGTCAGCAGGCGCTGTTGGCGGATTTCACGTTGTTGTTCGCTCCACACGTCAACTCCTATCAGCGCCTTTGTCACCCCTATGCTTCGCCCAACAATGCCTGTTGGTCGGAAGATAACCGTGCGGCAGGCTTGCGCATTCCTGCGAGCTCGCCAGTGGCGCGACGTGTGGAGAACCGTTTGCCGGGCGCTGATGCCAACCCATATTTGGCATTGGCAGCCAGCTTGGCGGCAGGCTTGTACGGCATTGAGCATGAGTTGCAGCCCAGTGAGCCAATTCAGGGTGACTTTGATGTGCCACAAGAACTGACCCTGCCGTGCACCATGCATGCAGCCATCGAAAAATTGCGCGCCAGTTCGGTGGCAGTTGAGTTGTTTGGTGCAGAATTTGTTGAAGGGTACATCGCCACCAAATCAATGGAGCTGACCAGTTTCTTTGATGAAATTACACCTTGGGAGCGACGTGTTCTGGCGGCCCATGCCTAGGCCGTAATACACTTGCCTCGCTCGCGCTGCCGATATCATTGGCAGCGCTTAAAACTCCAGCCTATGCTGGAGTTTTAACAATAAAGACTCATCCTCTCATGCAACATTTGTTGCAGTGAGCTCTCTAAACGTCAGATTGCTGGCATGTGCCGGCTCTGATCGTTACTTGGCACCTACTTGGTGCGTCTAACATTTTGCATGAACCTGACTTGGCAACTGTGTTTGCCGGTATGGGTATGTATTGGTCTAGCCTGATCGTCGCCTAACAAAAGAGCGGCGACATTTTATTTTGGATTGTTACGCCGATCGTTTGGGTCGCCGAGATGTTCCAGGAGAGTTGCACTGCCCATGACGATGATCCTCAAGTCATTTAGTTCGCTGTATTTTGCCACCTTATTAATGCTGCTCGGTTCGGGCTTGCTAAGTACCTACCTCGGTTTGCGCCTTGCTGAGACCGCCGACGGTCTTTGGGTGGGGGCCTTGATGACCGCGAACTATCTGGGCTTGGTGCTCGGTGGCAAGCTGGGGCACCGCCTGATTGCTCGGGTCGGGCATATTCGCGCTTATGTGGCCTGTGCCGGTATCGTCACCGCGGCAGTGCTGGGTCATGGCATGACTGCTTTGCTGCCGGTCTGGCTGGTGCTGCGTTTGGTCGTCGGCTTATGCATGATGTGCCAGTACATGGTGATCGAGAGCTGGCTGAATGAGCAGGCCGGGCCGAGTCAGCGTGGCAAGGTGTTTGCGGGTTACATGGGCGCTTCATATCTTGGCTTGATTCTCGGCCAGCTGGTGCTGGTGGTGCACCCGGAGCTTAGCGTCGAACTGTTGATGATGGTCGCCTTGTGCTTTGCCTTGTGTCTGGTGCCTGTTGCGCTGACTCACAAACTTCACCCGGCACCGCTGCATCCTGCACCGTTAGAGATGCGTTTCTTCCTCAAGCGTGTGCCACTGTCATTGCTGACCATCGGTGTGGCGGGTTTGTTGATTGGTTCTTTTTATGGCTTGGGCCCCTTGTACGCTTCGCGTATGGGCTTAAGCACCGAGCAGGTCGGCTTGTTCATGGGCTGTTGCATCCTCGCCGGCTTGTTGGCGCAGGTGCCGCTAGGTTGGTTATCTGACCGCGCTGACCGGGTCAAACTAATTCGTGGTGTCGCCGGATTGTTGAGCCTGATGGCACTGCCGTTGGCCATCTTGCAAGCGGCACCGGTTGAGCTGCTATTCATTTGCGGATTCGCCGTCAGCATTATGTTGTTCTGTCTTTATCCTCTGGCGGTGGCATTTGCCAATGACCACGTTGAGAGTGAGCGTCGGGTATCGCTGACGGTCATGTTGTTAGTGGTGTTTGGCGTGGGGGCTGCAATCGGGCCTATGTTGGTTGGTTTTCTAATGCGTTTTCTCGGTGCCAATATGCTTTATGCATTTACTGCATTAAGTGGTTTGGTACTGGTTAGCTTTGTGCGCACGGCCAAAGTCACCCATGTGCATCAGGTTGACGAGGCACCGCTGCATCATATTGCGATGCCTGAAGGCATGGCCAGTTCACCGCTGGTTGCTGCTCTTGACCCTCGTAACGACGAGCAATATGTGCAAGAACACATGTGTGATGACCACGAAGAAGATTGTGAGGACGAGCAAGCCGCGGCTATGGCTGACAGCAGTGCAGCAGAGGCTGAGTTGGCGACCATTGCTGCTGCTGTGGTGACGGCTTCAGCGGTCGCTGCGGCGGCGGTAGCAGCTGACGCCGATCTGGACACTGCGGTGTACACCGATGGCGTTGAATTGGCTGCGACAGACCTCGCTGTTCCTGAGCGCCAAGAGCCTGCGCCGAATGAACCTGACCACGCTGACTCGCCGAACACCAAGGATGGCAGTGCGTGAGGCCGTTACTGAGCGTCATCATTCCTGCGCGTAATGAGGCGCAGGCATTGCCATTGTTGCTGCAAGACTTGAGCGCATTGCGCATGGCAGGCGCTGAGATAATCTTGGTCGACGGTGCAAGTGAAGACGCCACTCGCGAAGTCGGCGCAGCATCCGTCGATCAATTGCTATCGAGCAAACCGGGGCGGGCGTTGCAGATGAACACCGGGGCTGCGGCGGCCCATGGTGAATACCTGTGGTTCGTGCATGCCGATACGCGCATTGATGCACAGTCAATTCAACGTTTATTAGACACCTTGCTCGAGCAACCGCTTTGGGGGCGCTTCGATGTGCGCTTATCGGGGCAGGGGATGATGCTGCGCTTGATCAGCGCAATGATAAACCTGCGTTCGCGGGTGACTGCCATTGCCACAGGGGATCAAGGTATCTTTGTTGCCCGCAAGATCTTTGAGTCTCAGGGTGGCTACGCCAGTATTGCGTTGATGGAGGACGTTGAGCTTTGCAGTCGACTTAAGTTACTGGCTCGGCCCTGGTGCCTGCGTCCGGCGTTGCAGACATCAAGTCGGCGTTGGGAGCAAAATGGAGTCTTGCGCACAGTTGTATTAATGTGGCGTTTGCGGCTTGCGTATTATTTAGGCGCGAGTCCTGAGTCATTGGCACGCGAGTATCGTCGAGGGCCACCCCTATGAGTTTATCGGTTTCCTTACATATGCTGGCGCGTGCACCGCGCCCAGGCCAGGTTAAAACTAGGTTGATACCGGCACTGGGTGCCGATGGTGCGTGCGATCTACAGCGACGCTTGGTCGAGCGTGCTTTGAGCCTTTGTGCTGACGGGTTTTCTCAACGCTTTTTATGGTTGGATGATGGCCCAGACACTAAATTGCAGGCACTGGCTGAACAGCACGGCTGGACAGTCGTTGAACAGCCAGCAGGTGATCTTGGTGAACGCATGCGCTGCATTACCGCATTGGGGTTAGTTGAAAGCGATGCGGTAATGTTGATAGGTAATGATTGCCCGGCAATCAATGCCGAATACCTGGCGCAGGCGCGTGCAGCACTGGTTGATGCGCCTGCAGTGCTTGGCCCGGCGGAAGATGGCGGTTATGTACTGCTGGGCTTGCGGCAGAATAGTTCACGCTTGTTCAGCAATATCGCGTGGGGCACGGCAGAAGTACTGCGCCTGACATTGGCGCGTTTAGCTGAGCTGGACTGGCGTTATAAATTATTGCCGGTGCTTTGGGACGTGGATCGCCCTGAAGATTTGCAGCGTTTGGCTTCTCTGGGTATCGAGGTAGGTTAAGCGCCTGTTGCAGCAGACGCCTAGACCTCTGCTTTTAGAGGAAGGTGTCGCTTTCGAGGCGTTTGGCTTCGCGCTGCAACTGATAGACAAAACGCTCGACCTGACGCTGAACCAGTCCACTCATGCGATAGAAACGAACGCCGAGCATGGTGATGTCGAGCTTGTCGTTATAGTGCGCGTGGCGTAATTCAACTGGCGCAGTCATGGCACCAAACGGCAGTTGAGCAATCATCTCCTCGTAGACCAAGCCTGGTTTCAGGATCTGGCTGACATCCCCGGCGATGCGCAGTTTGCAGCCTGTAGCGGATATATCCAGCAACTGGCCGCTCAGGGGGGTAGCCAGCTTCTCGCCTTTCAGGGTGATTGCCACCAGTTCGCTCAGCTTCAATACGGCACGGAAGGCACTGCGGCGCTGGTGGTAGTGGACTTCTGTAGGAAGTGCGCAGAAATAGCAGCGCAACCCTTTGTGTTCGCTAATTTGCGCAGACTCATTGCACTGCCACGCAACGCGCACGCCATCGCGCGATGACTCAACACTGAAAGGCTCAGCGCTTTTCAGGAAGCGCTCGCCATCATTGGGCACTAACTCGTCAAAAATCAGCCGGCCTTTGTCTAGATCAACTTCAATCAGGTAACTTTGAAAGCGTTGGTTTCTTTCGTGGAAACTAATCACCAACGGATCATGGTTCTGTTCGAGTTGACGCAATGTGGCGGTGATTTCCATGGGTGCTTTGAGCACTTTCGGCGGTTGTGGGCCGTCTTCCTCGGCAAAAGGGCTGGACACAGTCCTGTTTACTCCAAATCCAAACTAATTTTTGTGGCGCTAGCATAATGTCAAAATGACATTGTGTGTGCACGGGTTGAAGAGAATTTAAGCTTGGCTCAGAGGGCGCTGGTTTAGCCCGCGCGAAGCGCTGCCGCTACTGTCGTAGAGGCTCGGCGTGTCATTGCCGTTGAGTATGCTGAGCATGCTGTGGGTCGAGGTCTGGTTCGAGCGGATTAAGCGACCATTACGCAGGTTGCCGCTCTGGCAGTGCTCAAGCTGCTGGCTCAGTTTGTGGCTCTGTTCGAGCAGCTCTGTACCAACAGGACTGCTTGCGGCCAGTGCCTGCAAACCTTCAAGGTCAGCCGTTAGCCCGAGGCCTTGCAGCATTTGTGCGCGCTGCTGGGCATGCTGTCCGAGTTGGCTAAGCAGCGGTTGCTTCGCGCTGAGAATGCGCTGCAGGCTGTCGAGGTCTCGCTCGCCCAACGCTTGATGTTCGCTGTCAATCAGTTCAAGCAATTGCTCACTGATGCCGATATCGTCGTTGAACAGCTGAAGCATTGATGAGTCTTGCATCGTAGGCTCTTGGAAGTTAGGCGTCCAACATTCCAGCGCCGCAACTAAAGCCTGACAAAACAGGCGTTAGGCTTAGCGCTGGGACTCGAAGTTGAGCAGCTTGCTGGCCGTACGCTGGGCATCAACTTTATAGGTGCCGTCAGCAATGGCCTGCTTGATTTGAGCAACGCGTTCTTTATCCACGGTTGGCAGCTCGTTAAGTTTGTCGCCGATGCTCTGCAATTGCTGAGCCTCTTGGCTAAGGTGCACGGGTTCACCACTTTTGCTCGACTCAGCAGGGGTATTGCTCACGCCTGCCGGATTGGATGGTTTTTCATCCGCGCCTGAGCTGCGAGCACCGCTGGTCCGCCCGGAGTTGGCCGGGGTGGGTGCGTTGCTTAGTCGATTGAAGTCGATGACCATGATCGTAAACCTCTGATTTGTTTGGACGCTTACCTGTCTGTCGGCCGTGCGTAGCAAAACTTTAGTGCGGTACAGAAAAAACTTTAGGTTGCTGACTCATCGCTGAGCAGGCCGGTTAAATTGATATCGCTGATTTAACCGGGCCAGTCGTTTGAGCGTCGAGCACTGAAATAAGTTCTGCACCTCTTAGCACGTATAGCACAGTGTAAGAAAACGCCTGCGCTATAACAATCAAGATTCGTGCCTACATCGCCACTTCAACTTGCCCAGGTCCGGTTACACGCGCCTTGATAATGCGCTGTGAACGCTGGTTACGAACATTGATTTGTCTGCCCAGTGCCCCGTCGGACAGGGCTTCGCCGGGCATTTTGACATTAATTGTGCCGGTTTTAGCGCTGATCACAACTTGATCGCCACGGCGAATTACTTCTGCTTGTTCGACATATACCGGAGTCAGTTCCTGATCTGGGCGCACCGGGCGCGTCAGTTTTTTGCCGATTGCCTGAGCCACTGATGTCAGATAACCATGATTTAGCAGCCCGACATCGCGTTCCGCCAAGGTTACGTCGAACTCGCTGATTACGCTGGCGCGCTTGAGTGGGCGAGTCGCGGTGACCACCTCACGATAGAGCCGCACCTGCGCCGGTACAAAAATGGTCCAAGGTGAGGAGCCGTCACAACGAACCCGCAGCGTGACACGGCCAATAGGTTCGGCCGGGCTTTCCAGGGTCGTCGTCAAATCCTTGTCGCACAGAGGCAGGCGCAAGCGCGGGTCAAGGCGGTTGATTTCAATCTCATGTCGGCCAGTGATATCACTGCGTTGTAAATAGTCAGCGACAGTGGCCTCAAGAAATGTCTGGGCCGCGCCGATAAGCTGGTCAGGCAGGGTTGAGTTTGCCGCAGCTGTTGAGCTCAAGCCAATGGATGCGGGTATAAGTAAAGCCAGCATGAGATGATGGCTTTTTGCCCAAATATGTCGATATAACGTCGTAACTGCAATCATATGTATTAGCGTGCAAGGCCCGTGCCGCCTGCTAATCTCAGTCGTACGGGCGCATAGAATAAGGAGAATGGCATGGCTGGTGTCATGGACTCGGTGAATCAACGCACCCAGTTAGTCGGACAAAATCGTTTAGAACTACTGTTGTTCCGCCTTGACGGCAAACAGCTGTATGGGATTAACGTATTTAAGGTGAAAGAGGTGCTGCAGTGCCCACGCCTGACAGTCATGCCAAAATCCAGCTCGGTGGTGCGCGGGGTGGCCAATATCCGAGGCGGGACAATCCCGATCATTGATTTGTCATTAGCGACAGGCCGCAAGCCGCTGGCTGATTTGAACAGCAGTTTTGTGATCATCACTGAGTACAACACCAAGACTCAGGGTTTTTTGGTGAGTGCAGTTGAGCGCATCGTTAATATGAATTGGGAAGAGATCCTGCCGCCACCTAAGGGCACAGGGCGTAGCCATTATCTGACTGCGGTGACCCATCTTGATCAACAGATGGTTGAAATCATCGATGTTGAAAAGGTACTGGCAGAAGTTTCACCTACGTCAGAAGCGATTTCAGAAGGGGTCGTGGATGCCGCGACCCATGTTAAGGCGGTTAAACAGCATGTGCTAATAGTTGATGACTCATCGGTGGCGCGTAAGCAGGTGTCGCGTTGTTTGCAAACCGTTGGTGTGGAGGTTACAGCGCTCAATGATGGCCGTCAGGCGCTGGAATATCTGCGTAAGATGGCTGATGAAGGGCGACGCCCAGCGGATGAGTTGCTGATGATTATTTCTGACATTGAAATGCCAGAAATGGATGGTTATACCCTGACCACGGCTATACGCAGTGATGCACGGATGGAGGGGGTGCACTTGTTGTTGCACACCTCACTCTCAGGTGTGTTCAATCAGGCCATGGTCAAGAAAGTGGGTGCCGATGATTTTCTCGCCAAGTTTCGGCCGGATGATTTAGCCTCAAGAGTGGTTGAACGCATCAATCAGGTTGATCGCGGCGAGTAAGCTGCGACAAGCGGCAAGGCTGTCACAGAGTTAACTGTGTCTTTACAGTGTGATGATGCATCAGAAGCCCGCCTAAACTTGTTTACTGGGTGGGGGTCGCATAGATCAATACTATTATTTTGCGGGGCAATGCGAGTGACGTCAGGAAATTTGGACTTCGAACAATTCAGGAGCTTCCTCGAAAAAGCCTGTGGAATCTTGCTCGGCACTAATAAGCAGTATCTGGTTTCCAGTCGGCTCAATAAGCTGATGGAGCAGAACAGTATCAAAAGCCTTGGCGAGCTGGTCCAGCGTATGCAAGCCATGCCGCGTAGTGGTTTGCGTGAGCAAGTGGTAGATGCCATGACCACCAACGAAACCTTGTGGTTTCGTGATACCTATCCCTTTGAGGTGATGAAAAAGCGCGTGCTGCCTGAGTTGCTCAAGGCTAACGCGGGCCAGCGTTTGCGTATATGGTCGGCCGCCTGTTCGTCGGGGCAAGAACCCTATTCGCTGTCGATGACCATTGATGAGTTCGAGAAGAGCAATATTGGACAGTTGCGCGGCGGTGCTCAAATCGTTGCCACCGACCTGTCGCCAACCATGCTGGCCAACTGCAAGTCAGGTGAGTACGACAGTCTGGCGATTGGTCGTGGTCTCTCTCAAGAGCGTTTGCAGCGCTATTTTGAGCCCAAGACTCCGGGGCGTTGGGTGGTCAAGGCACCGATCAAAAGCCGTGTCGAATTTCGTCCGCTTAACTTGCTGGAAAGTTACGCCAGCCTGGGGAAGTTCGATGTGGTGTTCTGCCGCAACGTGCTGATCTATTTTTCGGCAGAGGTTAAGAAAGATATTCTTACCCGCATCCACGCGACCATAAAACCGGGGGGCTATTTGTTCCTGGGTGCTTCCGAGGCGCTCAATGCGCTGCCTGATTTGTATCAGATGGTTCAGTGCAGTCCGGGCATCATTTATAAGGTCAAGTAACCCCTAACAGCAGGCCAAGTGTCTGCTGTTATATTTTTGATAGTGAAGCGTTGTTGCCCACCTCATCACAACATCTGCTTACCCTGTAACGGTAATGGCAGATGGCTTGATTCATGTCAGTTCCAGTTGTATCTGCTGTCGATAAAGTCGCCCAGTGCTCGAACGCGTCGAGCTCGACAGGGTTAAGGACTGGGTAATGGAATTGCTTGTTTGGCAGAACGACCTGAATACCGGAATAGAGGTGATCGACAATCAGCATCGGCGGATTGTCGAGATGATCAACGTGCTGATTGTGGCGCAGCAAGCGGGGCATAGTCGCAGTGAAGTGGGGGATGTACTCAACGATCTGGTCGATTACACGCTTTCACACTTTGCTTTTGAAGAGTCGCTGTTGGAGGAGTCGGGCTACAGCTTCACTCGTCCGCACAAGCGCGTGCATGAAGTGTTTATTGGCAAGGTCAATGAGTACAACATGCGCTTTAAGGCAGGTGAGGACATAACAGTTGAGCTGATCAATCTGTTGTCGCGCTGGCTGTTCAACCATATCCGCAATGACGATGCTGCCTATGCCAAGGTTGTAATCGACAATATGAATCGAATCACCCAAGACAAACAGCCGGCTGGCTGGCTGTCTCGCTCCATGCGCAAGTTTTTTAGCTGATACAGCCCGCGCTCAACAATCCTTTCGGCGCGGCGTTCTGTTCGCGCCACTGGACGGCCAGTACCCCGAGTAAATTCAGCCGTTGAAATGACGTTGCGCTCCTTGCCTGTGGTGGTTCGGCCACCGACATCAAATGCGTTCTGAGCGGCAATACGCTAGCGGGTTAGTGGGTAAAGGCTTTGCCGCAAGCGGAAATTCATTGCCGCTTTAGCCTCGGTGGTCACTCTATTTATTCGTAAGCTGTTGTATTTAAAGGCTTAAAATTATTGGCACAGGGTTTGCTTTGTTCCTTGCACAGAAAACGGCTTCGGCAAACGGCAAGGGCACAAACCATGAGTATCAGCTTCGCAAGCGCACTTGGCATTCACCAGCAGGCACTGGGCTTTCGTTCCCAGCGTGCCGAAGTGTTGGCCAATAACATGGCGAACGCAGACACGCCTAACTACAAGGCGCGTGACCTGGATTTTGCCTCTGTGCTGGCTGAGCAAAATGCCAAGACTCAAGGCGGTACTTTTGCGTTGAACCGTACTAACTCACACCACATCAGTGCTGAGGGTATGGCCACCGCCGAAGCTGAGCTCAAGTACCGCACGCCGATGAGCCCTTCGCTGGATCAAAACACCGTCGACACCCAGCTGGAACAGTCGAACTACGCGCAAAACGCTATCGAATTCCAGACCAGCTTTACCTTACTCAATAGCAAATTCAAAGGGCTGGTCAGCGCCCTGCGCGGCGACTAACGGAGACTGATGCCATGTCACTAGCCAGTGTATTCAATATTGCCGGGACCGGCATGAGCGCGCAAAGCACGCGCCTCAATACCATTTCCAGCAACATCGCCAACGCCGAGTCGGTGTCGTCGAACATTGACCAGACCTACCGCGCTCGCCACCCAGTGTTCGCCACCATGTTTCAGCAGGCGCAAGGTGATGATAGCGGCTCACTGTTCGCGGAGCAGGATGCAGCAGGCAGTGGTGTTCAGGTGCTGGGCATTGTTGAAGATCAAAGTTCGTTGATGCCGCGTTATGAGCCTAACCACCCGGCAGCTGACGAGAATGGCTACGTGTATTACCCCAACGTCAACGTGGTTGAGGAAATGGCTGACATGATCTCCGCCAGCCGGGCTTTCCAGACCAACGTTGAAATGATGAATACCGCTAAACAAATGTTGCAGAAGGTGCTGACCCTGGGTCAGTAAGCCATCAATGAGGAACGCTAAATGAGCGTCGATAGCACCAGTGGCGTTGGCAGTTCGGTCCTTGATCAACTGCAGATTAAATCGTCCAGTACCGGTACAGACAAAGAGCTTGGTAAAGACGAGTTCTTGAATCTGTTGGTTGCCCAATTGAACAACCAGAACCCCCTTGAACCTCAGGGTAATGGTGAGTTCATCGCCCAGTTGGCGCAGTTCAGCCAAGTAGAAGGGATTCAGCAGTTGAACGGTAGCGTCGATACCTTGCTGTCGGGTTATCAGTCTTCTCAAGCCTTGCAAGCCTCGTCCCTGGTTGGGCGCAAAGTGATTGTGCCGACCGACAGCGCGGTGGTTGATACCAGCGAAAGCTTTAAAGCCAGCCTGGTGCTGCCGACCAGCAGTAGCAACGTCTACGTCAACGTTAAGGACAGCGCCGGTTCAGTGGTGAGCCGCGTCAACCTGGGTGAGCAGGAAGCCGGCAATGTCAGCTTTATCTGGGATGGCAAGGACTCAAGCGGCAATGTGATGGCGCCAGGCACTTACACCTTTGAGGCGGAAGCGACCTATGCCGGTGAAACCAAAGGTCTGTACACCATGCTTCCAGCCAACGTTGACAGTGTCACTTTGGGCGGCAGCGAACTCATGCTGAATTTGGCCGGGCTGGGCAGTGTGCCGCTCTCGCAGGTTCAGGTAATCGGTCAGTAATCAACACGATTTAATGGCCGGCTGTTCCGGCAAAGGAGTATTCCATGGCGTTCAATATCGGGCTTAGCGGTCTGCGCGCAGCGACCAGCGATCTCAACGTTACCGGTAATAACATCGCCAACGCAGGCACGGCTGGCTTCAAGCAGTCGCGCGCCGAGTTTGCTGATGTGTATGCTGCTTCTGTGCTTGGCTCCGGCAAAAATGCCCAGGGCAGCGGGGCACTGCTCAGTGACGTGTCGCAACTGTTTAACCAGGGTAACGTTAATTACACGCAGAACTCGCTGGATTTGGCGATTAACGGTAATGGCTTCTTCCGCACCAGTAATAATGGTGATATCAGCTATACCCGCGCCGGTTATTTCGGCACCGACCGCGCCGGTAATATCGTCAATAACTTTGGCTACAAGCTGCAAGGTTATGCGGTGGATGGTAATGGTAACCTGCAAAACGGTGTTATCTCTGACCTAAAGGTTGAGAGCGCCAGCCAGGCACCAAAGCCGACAGGCACCATTACCCAGCCGTTCAACCTTAACTCGACGAATGAAGTCCCGACGACAACGCCGTTCGACCCGAATGATCCAACCTCGTTTAACTCCTCGACCTCGGTGAATATCTTCGACTCGCAGGGCAACTCCCATGCGTTCACGCAATACTTCATCAAAACCGGTGCTAACAACTGGCAAATGAATGTACTGGTTGATGGACGCAACCCAGGGACGCCAACTTCGACCACGCCCTATTCGGCTGACCTGACATTCAATGCCGCCGGCCAATTGGACACTGCAGCGCTGACTTCGACAGATTTTACCGTCGCTGCAAACGGCACCTTGAATATGACTAACTGGGTGCCGGCCGCTTCTGATGGTGGTACGCCAGCCGTTTGGAGTGGTAATGGTGCTACCGCGAACGCGACGGGGGTCAATTTTGACTTCCGCGGCACGACCCAGTATTCGAGCCTGTTTGCGGTCAACAGTGTTGACCAAAACGGCTACACCACCGGTGAACTGGCAGGCCTTGAAATTGATGATACCGGGGTGATTTTTGCCCGCTACACCAATGGCCAGTCGAAAGTGCAAGGGCAGGTGGTGCTGGCGAACTTTGCCAACATGCAAGGCCTGACCCCGGTTGGTAAGACCGCTTGGGTGCAGTCGTTCGAGTCAGGTGAGCCGGTTATTGGTGCGCCAAACAGCGGTACTTTGGGTGCGTTGCAATCCGGTGCTCTGGAAGATTCCAACGTTGAGCTGTCGGATCAACTGGTCAACCTGATTGTGGCGCAGCGCAACTATCAGGCGAATGCGAAAACCATCGAAACTGAAAGTGCGGTGACCCAGACCATTATCAACCTGCGTTGATTTAATGCGCTGACCAGACTTTGCCGCTCGCGGCAAAGTCTGGCCGACCGCATCTCACCGATCGTTGTACTAAAAAGCTCCTTTGGGAGCTTTTGTTTTATATAAAGTCTATATTTATCAATGGTTTAATTGTTAATTTCGAGGCTGGCACAGGCTTTGCAGTATTGCCTGTATAGAGCACAAGGCGGCACGCCTATCTCGGAGAGTTACCATGGATAAAATGCTTTACGTCGCCATGACTGGGGCCCAGAACAACACACTGGCTCAGCGCGCGCATGCCAACAACTTGGCGAATATTTCAACCAGCGGCTTCCGTCGTGATTTTGAACAGGCGCGGGCAATTTCCTCATTCGGTGAAGTCTACCCGTCACGTGTTTATGCGATGAGTGAGCGCCCAGGTACTGACTTTACTCCGGGCTCACTGCAGGAAACCGGGCGTGATCTTGACGTCGCAATCGGTGGTGAAGGCTGGCTTGCCGTGCAAGCGCCAGATGGCAGCGAAGCCTATGTACGCACTGCCAGTTTGAATGTTGACGCCTTGGGGGTATTGCGCACTGGCAATGGTTTGCCGGTTATGGGCAATGCCGGGCCAGTTGCCGTGCCGCCAGAGCAGGGCATCGATATCGGTCAGGACGGCACCATCAGTATTCGTGCGCTGGGTGAGGCACCCAATGTGCTGGCAGAAGTTGACCGACTGAAACTGGTTAACCCCGATCCTAAGCAGCTGGAAAAGGGTGCCGACGGCATGATGCGCCTCAAAGGCGGCCAGCCTGTGCAGGCAGATGCGACCGTGCGACTGACCTCAGGCTTTCTCGAGTCAAGCAACGTCAACGCAGTGGAAGAGATGACCGCGATCATGTCGTTGTCCCGTCAATTCGAGCTGCAAGTAAAGATGATGCGTACTGCCGAAGACAATTCGTCGGCCATGGCGCGGGTTTTGCAACTTAGCTAATTATCAGCACGCGGCGACGTGAAAATGTCACCCGAGGAGAACAAATATGCTTCCGGCACTGTGGGTCAGCAAAACCGGTTTGTCCGCTCAGGACATGAACCTGACCACTATTTCCAACAACTTGGCCAACGTTTCGACCACTGGCTTCAAACGCGATCGCGCTGAATTTGAGGATCTGCTGTATCAGATCCGTCGTCAGCCTGGCGGCCAGTCGAGCCAAGACAGTGAATTGCCTTCGGGTTTGCAGCTCGGTACCGGTGTGCGCATTGTCGGCACCCAGAAAATCTTCACCGCAGGTAGCTTGCAGACCACCGAGCAGCCCCTCGATTTGGCTGTTAACGGTCGTGGTTTCTTTCAAGTGTTGATGCCGGACGGCACTGTTTCATATACCCGTGACGGTAGCTTTCACCTCGACTCCGACGGCCAGGTGGTGACCTCCAATGGCTTTCCCCTGGAGCCCGCAATCGTGCTGCCTAACGAGGTTAAAACCTTCACTGTGGGTGAGGACGGTACGGTCTCGGTTACCACCGCTGGTAATGCTCAGCCACAGGTGATCGGCAACTTGCAAACCGCTGACTTTATTAACCCGGCTGGTCTGGAAGCCATAGGCAGCAACCTGTTTCTCGAAACCGCTTCCAGCGGCGCGCCACAAGTCGGTACTCCGGGTTTGAATGGCCTGGGGACCACGTTGCAAAACACCTTGGAAAACTCGAACGTCAGCGTGGTTGAAGAGTTGGTGAACATGATCACCACCCAACGCGCCTATGAGATGAACTCAAAAGTGATCTCAACTGCTGACCAGATGTTGTCCTTTATTACTCAGAATCTTTGATGGTTTTGGCCACGCGTTGAGCGGGCCTTTGCGTTAACTGTTACACCGCGAGGGTGGATCTATGAATCGGCTAGTTATTGTTTCTTTACTGTTGGGCACTGCGCTGTTAAGTGGTTGCGTTGCGCCTGTGGCCAAGCCGAATGATCCTTACTACTCGCCAGTGCTGCCGCGTACACCGCTGCCGGCTGCGCAAAACAACGGTTCCATCTATCAAACCGGTTTTGATAACAACCTGTTTACTGATCGCAAGGCCTATCGGGTCGGTGACATCATCACTATCACCCTCAATGAGAAGACCCAGGCGAGTAAAAACGCTGGTTCGCAGATCTCCAAAGACAGCAAAACCAGCCTTGGTTTGACTTCGCTCTTTGGTGGTGGGGTAACCGCTGATAGCCCGTTTTCTGGCGGAAATTTGTCGCTTGACGCTTCCTACAGTGGCAACCGCGACACCCAGGGTGACAGCAAGGCTGCACAAGGAAACAGCTTGACCGGCTCGGTCACTGTGACAGTGGCGGAAGTCCTGCCTAACGGCATTCTTTCAGTACGCGGTGAAAAGTGGATGACGCTCAACACTGGTGATGAGCTGGTGCGTATTGCGGGCCTGGTGCGTGCCGATGATGTGGCCACTGACAATACCGTGTCTTCGACCCGTATTGCCGACGCCCGCATTACTTACTCAGGTACGGGAGCTTTTGCCGATGCCAGTCAGCCAGGTTGGTTTGATCGCTTCTTCCTTAGCCCACTGTTCCCGTTTTGAGGGCTGCAAGCATGCGTCTAAGCAAATACCTGATGATGTTCGCCGTGCTGCTGTTAAGTGCAGCAGCGCAGGCTGAGCGTCTTAAAGACTTGGCGAGTATCCAGGGTGTGCGGAGTAACCAACTGATCGGTTATGGCTTGGTCGTGGGTTTGAACGGCAGCGGCGACCAAACCACGCAAACCCCATTCACGGTGCAGACCTTTAACAACATGCTTGCCCAGTTCGGCATCAAAGTGCCGGTGGGCGGCAACGTCCAGCTTAAGAACGTCGCGGCTGTTTCGATCCACGCCGATTTGCCGGCGTTTGCCAAGCCAGGCCAGACCATTGATATCACCGTCTCCTCCATTGGTAACGCCAAGAGCCTGCGCGGCGGCAGTCTGTTGATGGCACCGCTTAAAGGTATCGACGGCAACGTCTACGCCATCGCTCAAGGTAACTTGGTAGTGGGCGGCTTTGATGCTGAAGGCGGTGACGGCTCGCGTATCACCGTTAATATTCCTTCGGCTGGGCGTATTCCCTCAGGTGCCACTGTTGAACGTTCGGTGCCAAGCGGTTTTGATCAAGGCAACAGCCTGACCCTTAACCTCAATCGTCCAGACTTCACCACTGCCAAGCACATTGTTGATCAAATCAACGAGCTGCTTGGCCCGGGTGTGGCTCAGGCCATCGACGCCGGCTCGGTACGCGTCAGTGCGCCGCTGGACCCTAACCAGCGGGTTGATTACTTATCGATCCTTGAGAACCTTGAAGTGCAAGCCGGTCAAGCGGTGGCCAAAGTGATTATCAACTCACGCACCGGCACCATCGTCATAGGCCAAAACGTGCGCGTGCAGCCAGCTGCAGTGACCCACGGCAGCCTGACGGTGACCATTACTGAAGACCCAATCGTCAGCCAGCCGGGTGCTTTGTCCGGCGGTCAAACGGCTGTGGTACCACGCTCACGCGTGGATGCAACACAAGAGGCCAAGCCGATGTTCCGCTTTGGCCCAGGCACCACGCTGGATGAAATCGTCCGTGCGGTTAACCAGGTTGGCGCTGCGCCTTCCGACCTTATGGCCATCCTCGAAGCGCTGAAACAAGCTGGCGCTTTGCAGGCTGACTTGATCGTTATTTAAGGGACGGATCGATGGACTCTCGACTCACTGCAGGACTCGCCAGCGCTGGCACCACTTCACTGGATACTGGCGTTGCAACTGACCTTAATCGGCTGAGTAAATATAAAGTCGGTGGCGACAGCGAAGCTAACATTGGCAAAGTCGCCAAAGAGTTCGAGTCACTGTTTCTCAATGAAATGCTCAAGGCTATGCGCTCCGCTAACGAAGGTTTTAGCGAAGGCAATTTCATGAACAGCGAAGAAGGTAAGACCTATCAGGGCATGTATGACCAGCAATTGGCTGTGACCATGTCCAACAACAAAAATGGCATTGGTCTGGCTGATGTTTTGGCGCGCCAGATGAGCAAGATGAAAAGCCACAGCGACCGGCCTAACCCGTTCGCTCAACCCGATAACAGCCTGACCAGCGCCAGCCACACGGCCGCGCCTAGCGCTGTTGCCGCTACCGGGGCTGTTTCAGCTAAACCTGTGGCTCAGGTTGATAGCAGCCGTGACGACTCCAGCTTAATCAACAAGCGTCGCCTTTCACTGCCTGGCAAGTTGGCTGATCGTCTGCTCGCAGGCATTACCCCTACCACCGATACCGCCGCCGTGCAGGCCCTGGCCAATAATGACTGGATTCCGGCAATTGCTCATGCAGCCCCGGCGGACAAAGGCTTAAGCATCAACGGCAGCGATGCTATTACCGGTAGCCGTTTGACCTCAAAAACCGGGAAGGGCACCTCGGCATTCACCTCACCTGCAGACTTTATTGCGACCATGTTGCCGATGGCTGAAAAAGCCGCCGCGAAAATCGGTGTTGAGGCGCGCTATTTGGTGGCACAAGCCGCGCTGGAAACCGGATGGGGCAAGTCGATTATTCGTCAGCAGGATGGCACCGTCAGCCATAACCTGTTTGGTATCAAAAGCCATAACTCCTGGGGCGGTGAGTCGGCCCAAGTGCTGACCACTGAATACAAAGGCGGCAAGGCTGTGAAAGAAGCGGCCTCGTTCCGCTCCTACGATTCGTTCGCCCAGAGCTTTGAGGATTACGTCAGTTTCCTGCAAAACAATGGCCGATACGACAAGGCATTGGGCAGCACTGAAAATCCAGAGCAGTTCGTAAAGGAATTGCAGAAAGCCGGCTACGCCACTGACCCGCAGTACGCCCGCAAAATTTCCCAGATCGCCCGGAAGATGTCGATCTATCAAACTGTCGCCGCCGTCGATACGACGCCAACTCGTGGATGAGCTGAATAATGGCTGACTTACTCAATATTGGCTTGTCTGGGCTGTCGTCAAACAAGACCCAGTTGTCGGTGACCGGGCACAACATCACCAACGTCAACACGCCGGGCTACTCGCGTCAGGATGCGGTGCAAGGCACCCGTGTGCCGCAATTCAGCGGTGCCGGTTTCATTGGTTCTGGCACCACACTGGTTGATATACGCCGCACATACAGTGAGTTTCTCACCACACAAGTGCGCACCAGTACTTCGCTGAGCAGTGATGTTGAGGCCTATAAAAGTCAGATTGAGCAACTTGATTCGCTGTTGGCAGGTTCCACCACCGGTATCACGCCATCGTTGCAGGATTTTTTCTCGTCACTGCAAACCGCTGCAGAAGATCCATCCAATGGGCCTGCACGGCAGTTGGTGTTGTCCCAGGCGGAAGGCCTGAGCCGACGTTTCAATACGGTCTATGACCGGATTGATGAGCAAAACACCTTCATTAATAAGCAGATGTCAGCGGTAACCGATCAGGTCAACCGCTTGGCTGGCTCTATCGCCAGCTTGAATGATGCGATTGCCAAGGCATCAGCCACTGGGCAGGCACCTAATGACCTGCTCGATGCACGCGAAGAAGCCGTGCGCCAGCTTTCGACTTTTGTCGGTGTCAACGTGGTCGCGCAAGATGACAACTCGCTGAACGTCTTCGTCGGCAGCGGTCAACCGCTGGTTGTTGGTAATACTGCCGGTCGGCTGGAAGCGGTTGCGGGTAAGGGGGATCCGAACAGGGTTGAGATCGAGTTTGTCAGTGGCGCGTCCCGCCAGGGCATCACCACACAACTGAGCGGTGGCGAGCTGGGCGGTTTGATTCGTTACCGCTCTGAAACCCTTGATCCGACGCTTAACTCCCTGGGCCGACTGGCACTGTCGGTGAGCGACCAGATCAACACACAACTGGGCGAGGGGGTTGATCTCAAGGGGCAGGTAGGGTCGGCCTTATTTGGTGATTTCAACGCACCTGAGTTGGCGGCGCTGCGGGTTAAAAGTTATTCGACTAACAGTTCTAACGCTCAGCCGTTGCTGAATATCACTGACACCTCGATTTTGACCACCAGCGATTACCGCTTGGATTTCGATGGCACTAACTACACCGCCAGACGCTTGAGTGACAACCAAAGCATGACGGTGACAGAAAACCCGCCAGGCAGTGGCACCTTGAGCTTTAACGACAGCGGCGGTCGCGATCAAGGCTTTCAGATTGTTGTGGGCACACCGGCACCTGCTGCTGGCGATAGCTTTCAGTTGCAGCCAACACGGCGTGGCGCGACCTCTATTTCTACTGTGCTTGATCAGGCTGATCAGCTTGGCTTTGCCGCCCCGGTCCGCGCAGTAAATGGCGCGCTGGATGCTAACGGTAATATCACCGGTAGCAACCGTGGCACAGGCACGATTTCACAGCCCGATTTAACCGCATCCGGGTCCAGCCCAATCGATTTAGCCGCGATTAAAGCAGCCTTGCCAGTGGGGCTGACCTACGACGGCGCTGGTGGTTTTGAAAGCCCGCCGGGTACACCGGTTCCAGGCTTGAGCCTGGTTGGCGGCGGCGCTTTTGTGCCGGGGCAAAAGAACACCTACGAGCTGGACATGGGCGGCGGCAATGTCGTGACCTTCAGCGTCAGCGGTCGTCCGGAAAATGGCGATACCTTCAGCATTGATTTCAACACCGGGGGTGTTTCGGATAACCGTAATGCGCTCAAGCTGGTGGATCTGCAGAACCAGCAAACCATCGGTATCGACCCAAGCGTAACGGGATCTACCGGGCTGAACTTTACCGATGGCTATGGCGATCTGGTCGAGCGTGTGGGCACTTTGACGGCACAGGCTCGGCAGGACAGCGACGCCACCACCTCCATCCTTAAGCAAGCGACGGATAGCCGCGATTCATTGTCGGGTGTGAGTCTGGATGAGGAGGCGGCCAACTTGATCAAATTCGAGCAGTACTACAACGCCTCTGCACAAGTGATTCAAGTTGCGCGCTCTTTGTTCGATACCTTAATCGGCGCGTTTAGATAATTCGGTGTGGGCTCAGCGCTACTAACAGCCTGAGCCATTTGATTTGCGAACAGCCAATCGTTTAATGAGGCCCAGGCATGCGTATTTCCACCATTCAAGCATTTAACAATGGCGTGTCCGGGCTGCAGCGCAACTATTCGGATGTGACCCGCACCCAGGAACAGATCAGCACCGGCAATCGTATTCTGTCGCCAGCCGATGACCCGGTTGCCTCGGTGCGCTTGCTGCAACTTGAGCAGCAACAAAATGTGCTCAATCAGTATGGCTCCAACCTCACGGCGGCCAAAAACAGCCTGAATCAGGAAGAGAGCACGCTTAATTCGGTCAACACCATCTTGCAACGGGTGCGCGAGCTTTCGCTTTCAGCGGGTAACGGTACTCTGAGTCAGCAAGACCGCCAATCAATTTCAGCCGAACTGGGTGAGCGCGAAGATGAACTGCTGGGCCTGATGAATTCACGCAACGCCCGCGGCGAATACCTGTTTTCCGGTTTTCAGGGCAAGTCGCAACCCTTTGTGCAAAACCCAGATGGCAGCTATTCCTACACAGGTGATGATGGCCAACGTAAATTGCAGATCGCCAGCTCTCTGGAGTTACCGATTAGCGACAGTGGCAAAGCGGTGTTTCAGGATGTGGTCAATGCTGGCCGTTTGAGTTTGACGGATAACTCTGCGCCGCCAGCACCGGCCAATAGTGTCAGCGGTTTGTTGGTTGAAGATGATGTTGCCTTTGCCAATTTTCCGGCGGGAGGCATTCAACTCGATTTTGATGCCACCGACCCGCTTAACTACACCATCACCACATTACCTGCGCCAGGTACGACAACCAACGGGCGTTTGGACGATGAAAACGACACTCAGATTCATTTTTCCGGCGCGACTTTTTTCGTCAACGGTACGCCGCCGGCGTCTTCAAGCTTCACCATTGAAGGCCCAGACGCCAACCCAGCATCGCCGCCACAAAGCAGTGTTGGGATTCTCAATACCATTGTCAGCCTGCGCCAGTCCCTTGAGACTGCACCTAATACACCGGAAGGCAATCGCCAGGTCCGTGATGCAATAGCGCTGGCGGTGACTAACCTGGATAACAGCATCGGTACTGTGGATAAGGCGCGTGGCGGTATTGGTGCGCGCCTTAACGTGATTGAGTCGACCCAGACCGATAATGAAAACGTCACGCTGGTTAATAAAGGCGTACAGGCGGATCTGCGCGAACTGGATTACGCCGAAGCCTTGTCGCGTCTTTCATTCCAGTCGATCGTGCTCGATGCAGCGCAGCAAAGCTACGTGAAAATCAGCAGCCTTAATCTGTTTAATAAGCTGTAAGGCTACGACGGTCACCATTCGCGGCCACAACTATTCGAGAATGTGCAACGCCACGAGTCCCGTAGGGTGGTCGACGCTTTTTTCGGCCACCATTTGCGGCCACAACCTATTTGCGAACGTGCAAAGCCACGAAGTACGTAGGGTGGTCGCCGCTTTTTCCGGCCACCATTTGCGGCCACAACTATTCGAGAATGTGCAACGCCACGAGTCCCGTAGGGTGGTCGCCGCTTTTTCCGGCCACCATTTGCGGCCACAACCTATTTAAGAATGCGCAACGCCACGAGGTTCGTAGGGTGGTCGCCGCTTTTTCGGCCACCATTTGCGGTAACAACCTATTTAAGAATGTGCAACGCCATGGTGGCCAAGCTTCGCGTTGACCACCCTACGACGGCCACCGTTCGCGGGGCTGCACATATTCAAGAATGTGCAACGCCACGGTGGACAAGCTTCGCTTGTCACACCCGGGATTGTCTGTGTTTTGTTTCTGATTTGATGGTTTTTATTTTCTTAACGTGTTGTTTTTTAAAGGTTAAATAAATAATCAGAAACGCCTTGAAAATAAATCTAAAGCTTGTGCCGGTAACGCCGATACAAATTACGAATGCGAAGTAACTGGGTGCCGGAGCAAGGCTCAAGCCCACAGCTCGCAACACCCAGATACCTAAGACACTAGCCCATTGGAGGCAAACACCATGGCCCTTACAGTCAATACTAACGTTGCTTCTCTGAACACTCAGCGCAACCTGAACTCGTCTTCCAATGCGCTCAGCACTTCCTTGCAGCGTCTGTCCACCGGTTCGCGTATCAACTCTGCAAAAGACGATGCCGCTGGCCTGCAAATCTCCAACCGTCTGGGTAGCCAGATCAGCGGTCTGGGCGTTGCAGTTCGTAACGCCAACGACGGCATCTCTTTGGCGCAAACCGCTGAAGGCGCTCTGCAACAGTCGACCAACATCCTGCAGCGTATGCGTGACCTGTCTCTGCAGGCCGCTAACGGCAGCAACGACTCCACCGACCGTTCTGCTCTGCAGAAAGAAGTGGGCGCACTGCAAAACGAACTGAACCGTATTTCTGAAACTACTACCTTCGGTGGCCGTAAGCTGCTGGACGGCTCGTTCGGTGCCACTGCTTTCCAAGTCGGCGCCAATGCTAACGAAACCATCAACGTTTCGATCGGCAACGCCAGCGCTAACAAAATTGGTGCCTATACTTCAGATAAAGCCGGTACTGCACTGGGTATCGCCAGCGCTGCTGCTGCTGATGCTAGCGGTGCACTGACCATTTCGGCAAACGGTAAGCAAGTTGATGTTGAAGCCTTCGTCGCGACTGATACAGCCTCAGTAGTTGCCAGCAAAATCAACGCTGCGGGTACTCCGGTCAAGGCATCAGCTCGTACTGACGCAGTGATCACTAAAACTGCAGCAGCTGAAGTGTTTGACCTGAAAATCGATGTGTCTAAAACTGACAGCTCAAGCGTTGACTCGACTATCGACCTGAAGGGTCTGACCTCCTTCGACCAGGTTGTTAGCGCTGTAAACTCCAGCGGTGCTGGCCTGCAGGCTAAAGTCAATGGCGACGGCACGCTTGAAATCAGCTCTGACAGTGGCGCAACCATCTCCTTCACAGGCGCGGCTTTCGAAGCTGACGGTACAACTGCTGCTGCCGCTGGTGACCTTACTCTGGCAACCCGCTCGGCTGAAGACACTGATGGTGATAACCTAGGTGACCTCTCTGCAACGGTAGACATCGGTGATCCTGCCGCTGCTGGGTTTGCCAACGGCGCACTTAAACTCAGCTCTTCGACTGCCTTCTCGCTGTCGGGTGCAGCAGCAGGCGCCATCACAGGTGAAACTGCCGGTTTGCTGTCTTCTGTGAGTGACGTTGATGTGAGCACTGCTTACGGCGCTCAGAACGCTATCGATGTGATTGACGCGGCGATTGCTTCTATCGACTCCCAGCGTTCGGACCTCGGTGCGGTGCAGAACCGTTTCGACAACACCATCAGCAACCTGCAGAGCATCTCGGAGAACGTATCGGCCGCTAAGGGCCGTATTCAGGACACCGACTACGCTGCTGAAACTGCTAACCTGAGCAAGAACCAAGTGCTGCAACAGGCTGGTACTGCGATTCTGGCCCAGGCTAACCAACTGCCACAGGCTGTTCTCAGCCTCCTGCAGTAATAGTTACAGGTTAGGCAAACATCGCGGGGGGAAGTGCTTTAGCGCTTCTCCCCGTCTTGCCATTCAGAGGATTTAACGATGGACGTAGCAACCAGCAATACGTTGTCGTTGGTAAATAGCGCCGCAAAAGCGCCTCTGCAAGCCACAGGCAATCGCCTAGATGCGGCGGTCAAGGTTGACCCCGTTGCGGTCAGTGAACAACAACTGGCTGAGCAAGAGTCTGAGTCTTCAACTCTAGTAGTTGAGCAGGCCGCTTCATCAATTCAGGGGTATATGCAGTCTATCCGCCGCGACCTGAATTTTGCAGTGGATGATTCTTCTGGCCGCGTTGTGGTCAAAGTTACGGATTCGGCTTCTGGGGATGTTATCCGCCAGATGCCATCTGAAGATGCACTCAAGCTTGCCGAAAGCCTTGAGGCAGTTCGCAGCTTGTTGTTCAAGGCTGAAGCATAAAGGCCGCGTCTCTACCGGATTGTGGGTAGGCGGCATGATTTTTGTAAGGGGTTGCCACTAGATAATTTAGCGTCAAACCCATGACGAGGTGGAGAACATGGTAGGTATATCAGGTCTTGGCAGTTCCGGTTTGGACATCGATGCCATCGTCACTGCGTTGGTGAATGCTGACTCAGCCCCGAAGACAGCCCAACTGTCGCGCCTTGAAACTGCCTCAACTGCCAAGTTCACTGCATTGGGCACACTCAAAGGCGCATTGAGTGAGTTCCAAACTGCGCTGGCCGGGCTTAACGACATCAAGTTGTTTGAGAACCGTACCGCCAGTTCATCCAATACCAGCTCGGTAACAGCAACCGCTACTAAGGATGCTCTGCCAGGTAGCTATGCAGTTGTGGTCAAAAATCTGGCTACCTCCAGCAAGGTGGCCAGCGCTACCGTCCCTAGCTCATTTGACAGCGGCGCTAGCGAGGAGACCCTATCGATTCAACTCGGCAGTGCTGGCGCGGTAACTAACGTCAAAATTGCTGCAGGATCTGATCTTGCCAGCACTCGCGACCAGTTAAACGCAGCGCTTAAAGAGCAGGGCATCAGCGCTAACATCGTTAACAACCCGAGCACAGGTGAGTCCAGGCTCGTATTTAGCTCAACGACCACAGGTGCCGGTAACGATATTATTGTCAGCGGCACCGGAGAGTTAGCCAAGCTAAATGCTGATGGTACAAAGGCATTAGTGAGTTCCGATGCAACAAGTGCCGGTTCTATTACTCAGGCAGCTGACGCCGAATTCAGCATTGACGGGCTGGTTCTCCACAGTAAAACCAACACGGTTACTGATGCGATTCCTGAGGTCACGCTGTCCCTGGCAGCCGTTACCGAAACAGGTAAGACTGCGACGGTTAAGGTCGGCCAAGACACCGCAGGTGTCAGCGCTAACATCAAGAAATTTGTTGAGGCTTACAACACACTTATTACCACCAGTAATGAGCTGACTCGTGTCGTCAGCGTGGGTGAGGGTAAGGAGCCTGTGGTAGGCGGTTTGGTCGGTGATGCCACCGTGCGCAACTTGCTGAGTTCGGTTCGCAACGAGCTGGTTAATCCGGCTAACCAAACGGGTATACGCACACTTGCCGACATGGGAATAACGACCCAAAAAGATGGCACCTTGGCGGTGGATGACGACAAGTTAAAAACTGCACTGAATGACAATTTTGATTCAGTAGGCACCTTCTTTACCGGTGATACCGGCTTAACCAGTCGGCTCGATAGCAAAGTTGATGGCTTTATTAAGAGTGGTGGCGTCCTTGAGCAGCGCATGGACGGCTTGCAATCGACCTTGACTGATATCGATAAGCAAAAAGAAGATCTCAACCGCCGCATTGAGTCACTGCAAACACGTTTGTACAAACAATTCAACGCCATGGAGTCCTTGGTCAGCCAGCTCAGCCAGACCAGCGACCGCCTGACCCAGTCGCTTGAAGCGCTTCCAGGCTTCGTTAAAAAGGACAAGTAAGGCATGAGCCAACAACCCATTGATATGTACAAACAGGTTTCGGTCAGCCAGGAGGTTAGCCAATACCGTGCTGTGCAGATGTTGCTTGACGGTGCCATTGCCCGTTTGCGTCTGGCCCGCAAAGCTCAGGCGGATAACCAGCCTGGTCTGCGTGGCGAGGCGGTCAGCGGCACGCTCAGTATCATTGGTGCCTTGCAGGGCAGTCTGGATATGGAGTTGGGCGGTGAGTTGGCGCAAAACCTCGATTCGCTTTACGACTACATGACCCGCCGCCTCGCAGGTGTCGCGCTGGATAAAACCCCGCGCTCCCTCGACGAAGTTGAAGCGCTGCTGGGCGAGATCAAATCCGCCTGGGACGCAATCGCACCTGAGGTTGAAACCCTTTAGCTGTGTCGGCGCAAATGGTGGCTGAAAAAAGCGTCAACCACCCTACGTAAAGCCAACGCGACAGGGGTTTTGTAGGGTGTGGCAACGCGAAGCTTGCCCACCATGGATCAGGCACGGCAAGGCTTAAGAGTACCTTCGGTGCTTGAGGTTTGGGCAATAAATGGTGGCTGAAAAAAGCGTCAACCACCCTACGTGAAGCCAACGCGGCAGGGGTTTTGTAGGCTGTGGCAACGCGAAGCTTGCCCACTATGGATCAGGCAGCAACGTATTCAGAAATGAGCAGGTAGTCTGGATATTCTGGGGCGTGAGTGGCAGATGAAAAGCCTTATCTGCCCTGGGATTTTAACGCTATTTTTTGTTAAAGCTTCTCGCATCTACGCCGATAGCTAAGTATCAGGCATAGATATATAAGCGAGAGCGACAATGTACGCGATGGCAGCGATGAAACAGTACCAAGCCGTTAACACCCAGGCGCAGGCTGTTGATGCAAGCCCACATCGGTTGATTCAAATGCTGATGGAAGGCGGCTTGACCCGTATTGCTCAGGCGCGTGGCGCTATGGAACGTGGTCAGGTGGCACTCAAAGGCGAGTTGATCGGTAAGGCCATTGGTATTGTAGGCGGCTTGCGCGACGGTTTGGATTTGCAGCAAGGTGGTGAACTGGCGGCAAACCTCGACAGTCTGTATGAGTACATGTCGGCACGCTTGTTTGAGGCCAACGTTAAGAACCAAGCTGAGCCGCTTGAAGAAGTTGCCGGCCTGTTGCGTAATATTAAATCCGGTTGGGACGCGATCGGCTAAGGATGTGGAGTAGGTTATGAATTCATCAGTACAGCGTCTACAAGACACCGGCAGTGCACTGCGTAGCGCCTTGGCCACTCAGGATTGGGCAGCCATTGGCAGCTTGGATCTACAATGCCGTGAGGCCGTAGATGAGGCGATGCTGGATGTTGTCGGTGATGAAGAAACCCTGCGTACGCGGATGACTGAACTGCTCGATTTGTACCGTGAATTGGTCAGCGTTTGCCAGTCAGAGCAAAAGCGTCTTGCCGGTGAATTAGTACAGCTCAACCAGTCCCACAGTGGGGCCAAGGTTTATCAGCTGTTTGGCTGATGTTATCGCGCTACTTTGCACCCGCCTTGGCACTCGCTCAAGGCGTCTATCTCAGCATCTCCCTTCGATTGTGTGATCCCCTCGAATGTTTGAGCGTCAATATTGGCGTTGGTCGGACAAGGTAAAAAAACACGCCATAAAATTGACATCTGCCGAGTTAATTGATTTAACTTACATGGCTATATGCTGGCGGTTCAGATAGTGGGCCAGCCGATTTTTCACTCCCGGACACGAAGTAAAACTATGTGGCGTGAAACTAAAATTCTGTTGATTGATGACAATATCGAGCGTCGCCGTGATCTGACGGTGATTTTAAATTTTTTAGGTGAAGAGCATTTGGCGTGTGACAGCGCTTCATGGAAAGCCACAGTTGCTGACCTTGAATCCAGTCGCGCAGTGCTGTGCGTGATGCTTGGAGATGTTCAGCGCAGCGGGGAGCTGCTTGAACAAGTAAAGCAGTTGGTGAGCTGGGATGAATTTTTGCCGGTACTGCTGATTGACGAGCATGCACCTGGTGACTGGCCTGAAGATAATCGCCGCAGTGTGCTGGCGAGCCTTGAGATGCCACCTAGCTACAACAAGCTGCTGGATTCGCTGCACCGTGCTCAGGTCTACCGTGAGATGTACGACCAGGCCCGTGCCCGCGGCCGTCAGCGTGAGACCAATTTATTCCGCAGCCTGGTCGGTACCAGTCGCGCTATTCAGCAAGTGCGACAGATGATGCAGCAAGTGGCTGATACCGAAGCCAGCGTGCTGATCTTGGGGGAGTCCGGCACTGGCAAGGAAGTAGTTGCCCGTAACCTGCATTACCACTCCAAGCGCCGTGAAGGGCCCTTTGTTCCGGTTAACTGCGGTGCGATTCCGGCAGAGCTGCTCGAAAGTGAGCTGTTTGGCCATGAGAAGGGGGCCTTTACCGGCGCTATTACCAGTCGTGCCGGGCGTTTTGAGTTGGCCAACGGCGGCACCCTGTTTCTTGATGAAATTGGTGATATGCCGCTGCCAATGCAGGTCAAGTTGTTGCGGGTGCTGCAGGAGCGGACATTCGAGCGCGTTGGTAGCAACAAAACCCAAACGGCCGACGTGCGTATCATTGCCGCGACTCACAAAGACCTGGAAAAGATGATCGAAGTGGGCGCATTCCGTGAGGACTTGTATTACCGCTTGAACGTGTTTCCCATCGAGATGGCACCGCTGCGTGAGCGCATCGAAGATATTCCGCTGCTGATGAATGAATTGATCTCGCGTATGGAGCACGAAAAGCGCGGCTCGATTCGTTTTAACTCAGCGGCAATCATGTCGTTGTGCCGCCATGATTGGGCGGGTAATGTGCGTGAACTGGCCAATCTGGTCGAGCGCATGGCGATCATGCATCCCTATGGCGTCATTGGTGTGGGTGAGTTGCCGAAGAAGTTTCGTCACGTTGATGATGAAGATGAGCATTTGCATGAAACCCTGCTCGACGAGTTTGAAGAGCGCGCGGCGATCTTTGCCGGTCTACCGGGCCCGGAAACCGCTCCGCAGCTTCCCCCTGAAGGCATCGACCTGAAGGATTATTTGGGCAACCTCGAACAAGGTTTGATTCAACAGGCCTTGGATGAGTCCAACGGTGTTGTTGCGCGCGCGGCTGAGCGTCTACGAATTCGGCGGACAACCCTGGTCGAGAAAATGCGCAAATACAATATGAGCCGGCGTGATGATGAAGGCATGGACGACTGATTCAAGTCCGTGCCTTGAGCGATTGCTGAGTCATTCGCTTGGCGCAACACCATGAAATAAGGTCGAAGGTTTGACACTGCCTTCGGCCTTATTTTTTATCTTATTGATTTATAAAGATATTTTTTTAGGCACGGGTATTGCTAACACTCATGCAACTGACTGTCTTATGACGGCGCGCTGTGTGAGATCAATGAATGACTAGCCCTGCCAAAATTGCTGAAAACACCCAACAGATGCCCACCGAGCCAGCTGAGCAAGCAGGCCGTGCGAGTTTGGAGCAGGCATTTGAGATGTTTAATCAGATGTCCAATCAGCTCAGCGAGTCTTACAGCTTGCTGGAGTCGCGGGTTACTGAGCTTAAAGGGCAGTTGGCGCTGGTCAGTGCGCAACGCATGCAGGAGTTGGCAGAAAAAGAACGTCTGGCCTTGCGCTTGCAGAGCCTGCTCGACCTGCTGCCTGGTGGCGTCATCGTCATCGACGGCCAGGGCGTGGTGCGTGAGGCTAACCCGGTGGCACGTAACCTCTTGGGTAAACCGCTGGCCGGTATGCTGTGGCGTGAAGTCATTGCCCGCAGCTTTGCCCCCCGTGAAGACGATGGCCATGAAGTCTCGCTCAAAGATGGCCGTCGCCTCGCCATTGCCACCCGTTCATTACAGGGTGAGCCCGGTCAGTTGGTGTTGCTCACTGACCTGACGGAAACCCGCCGCCTGCAAGATCAGCTGTCGCGTCACGAGCGACTGTCGGCACTGGGGCGGATGGTCGCCTCCTTGGCTCACCAGATTCGCACACCGCTCTCTGCGGCCCTGCTGTATGCCAGCCATCTCACCGAGCAAGTGTTGCCTGCGGAGCAGCAGCAGCGATTTGCCGGGCGTTTGAAAGAGCGCCTGCATGAGCTTGAACATCAAGTTCGTGACATGTTGATTTTTGCCCGCGGCGACTTGCCGCTGCCAGATCGCATCAGCCCCAAAGAATTATTCAATGCCTTGCGCGCTGCGGGTGAAACCCATGTGCAGGGCATGCAGGTGCGCTGGCAGTGCGACAGTTACAGCGGCGAACTGCTGTGTAATCGAGACACTTTGGTCGGCACTGCGCTGAATCTGGTTGAGAACGCCATTCAAGCGTCCGGGCGCGAGGCACGTTTGAAAATTCATCTGTACAGCCGCGCCAATACGTTGCGGTTGTGCATCAGTGATGACGGTCCGGGTATCGATGCCGTGACGTTGGCGCGCTTGGGAGAGCCGTTCTTCACCACTAAAACCACGGGCACCGGGTTGGGGCTTGCGGTGGTCAAGGCAGTGGCTAAAGCCCATCAGGGCGAGTTGAAGTTGCAGTCCAAGCCGGGGCGCGGTACTAGCGCGTTGTTGATTTTGCCGTTGATAGGCGCGGCATCCATGATCGTTCAGGAGTAGCCAGCATGGCAGCAAAAATTTTACTGGTCGAAGATGACCGCGCGCTGCGTGAGGCACTGGCCGACACCTTGAGTATTGGTGGCCATGACTACCTTGCGGTGGATTGTGCCGAGGCCGCGCTGCAGGTGCTGGAGCGGCAGGCCTTTGGTTTGGTTGTTACTGACGTCAACATGCCGGGGATGGATGGTCATCAACTACTGGCGGCTATTCGTCAGCGTTTGCCACAAATGCCGGTGTTGCTGATGACTGCCTTTGGCGCAGTTGAGCGAGCGGTTGATGCGATGCGTCAAGGCGCCGCCGATTACCTGGTTAAACCCTTTGAGCCAAAAGCCTTGCTGGCCTTGGTTGATCGTCACGCCCGTGGGGTCGTCGCAAGTGATGACCAACAAGGCCCTATTGCCGTTGAGCCTGTTAGCGTGCAGTTGCTTGACCTTGCGGCACGCGTTGCCCGCAGCGACTCAACGGTCTTGATCACCGGGGAGTCAGGTACTGGCAAGGAAGTGTTGGCGCGCTACATCCATGAGCAGTCGCCGCGTGCGAACAAACCGTTTATTGCCATCAACTGTGCAGCGATTCCTGACAATATGCTCGAAGCCACCTTGTTCGGCCACGAGAAGGGTTCGTTCACCGGTGCCGTGACCAGTGCGCCCGGCAAGTTTGAGTTGGCCAATGGCGGCACTATCTTGCTTGATGAAATTTCCGAGATGCCGCTAGCGCTTCAAGCAAAACTGTTGCGTGTGCTGCAAGAGCGTGAAGTTGAGCGGGTAGGTGGGCGTAAACCCATTGAGTTGGATATTCGCGTGCTGGCCACCAGTAACCGCAACATGGCAGATGATGTGGCGCAGGGGCGCTTCCGGGAGGATTTGTACTACCGGCTTTCGGTGTTCCCACTGGCGTGGATGCCATTGCGCGAGCGCCCTGCGGACATCGTGCCTTTGGCTGAGCGACTGCTGGCCAAGCATGTTAAAAAAATGAATCACGCGCCGGTGCGATTTTCTCCGCAGGCGCAAGCCAGTTTGTTGGCACACACATGGCCGGGCAACGTCCGCGAGTTGGATAACGCCGTGCAGCGCGCCTTGATTTTGCAACAGGGCGGCATGGTTGAGCCGCAGGATCTGTGTCTGGCCGCTCCTGTGGGCGCCAGCTCTTTGGCGCAGGTTGCAATACCGGCTTCGCCTGTCAGTCTGGCTGCGCCTGTGGAGGTGCTGGTCGAAGAGGTGAGCACGCAAGAATCCGGTGCCTTGGGTGAAGACCTTCGTCGGCGCGAGTTTCAGGTCATTATCGATACCTTGCGCACCGAGCGTGGTCGTCGAAAAGAGGCGGCTGAGCGCTTGGGCATTAGCCCGCGGACTTTGCGTTACAAGCTGGCGCAAATGCGTGATGCGGGTATGGATGTTGAGGCGTACCTCTACGCCAGTTAAGTGACGTTTCAGCCTCGCGATAGATCCTGTGGGGCAGGGTGGTCGGCGCGAAGCTTGGCCGCCATGCATTTGTAAATGCGTGAAGATATGTTGCGGCCAATGGTGGATGAAAAAAGCGTCATTCACCCTACGGAACGGCAACTAGGCACGCGTAAGCACGCAATCTCATCAGAATAATGTCCCTTCTTGGCCTAACTGGCACCCTTGTTGCAAATACCTGGTCATAGCGCCGCGAAGTGTCAAAAAGAAAGCGGCCAGTGGAGGAAGTATGAGCCAAGGCATTGAATTTAATCGACTGATGTTGGAAATGCGCTCCATGCAGGCGGATGCCATGGCGCGCCCAAAACCTGTGTCTGCGACGCCTGAATCGGGTGCTCCGAGCTTTTCTGAAATGCTCGGCCAAGCCGTTGGCAAGGTCAATGAAACCCAGCAGGCATCCAACCAGTTGGCGACAGCTTTTGAGATGGGCAAAGGTGGCGTTGACCTGACCGACGTGATGATCGCGTCGCAAAAGGCCAGCGTTTCGTTCCAAGCGATGACCCAGGTGCGTAACAAGCTGGTTCAGGCTTACCAAGACATCATGCAGATGCCGGTTTAAAGGCGGAAATTGACACATGGCTGACGCTCTCTCGGCAAATATGCCCGCTACCACTGGCAGCTCTGGCGACTCTAAGAAGCCGCTGTTCGGTCTGACATTTCTGGAAAACCTTTCCGAAATGACCATGCTGCGTCAGGTTGGCCTTATGGTCGGCTTGGCCGCGAGCGTGGCGATTGGTTTTGCCGTGGTGCTGTGGTCGCAACAGCCTGACTATCGTCCGTTGTACGGCAGTCTTGATGGTATGGATGCGTCGCAGGTGATGGAAACCTTGTCGGCTGCTGACATTGCCTACACCGTTGAGCCAAACTCAGGTGCCTTGCTGGTCAAGTCCGAAGACATGGCGCGTGCGCGTATGCGCTTGGCCGCTGCGGGTGTTGCGCCGAGCGACAAAACCATGGGCTTTGAGATTCTTGACCAGGAACAAGGTCTGGGCACTAGCCAGTTTATGGAAGCGACGCGCTATCGCCGTGGCCTTGAAGGCGAGTTGGCGCGCACAGTCTCCAGCCTCAATAACGTCAAAGCTGCACGTGTGCATCTGGCCATTCCGAAAAGCTCGGTGTTCGTGCGCGACGACCGCAAGCCGAGTGCTTCGGTGTTGGTCGAGTTGTATCCAGGGCGTGGCCTTGAGCCAAGTCAGGTGATGGCGATCGTCAATTTGGTGGCAACCAGCGTTCCTGAGCTGGATAAATCGCACGTTACCGTGGTCGATCAAAAGGGCAATCTGCTCAGTGATCAGCAAGAGAACTCGGCATTGACCATGGCTGGCAAGCAGTTCGACTACAGCCGCCGCCTTGAAAGCCTGATGACTCAGCGCGTACACAATATTTTGCAGCCGGTTTTGGGCTCCGGCCGCTATAAGGCTGAAGTGTCCGCAGATGTTGATTTCAGCGCCGTTGAGTCGACGTCTGAAATGTTTAACCCTGATCAACCGGCACTGCGCAGCGAACAGAAAACCGATGAGCAGCGCAGCAGCAGCTTACCGCCACAAGGTGTGCCAGGTGCGCTGAGCAATCAACCGCCGACGCCTACCAATGCGCCGCAGCAAGCCAATGCGCCTGCCGCTGCTGGTCCTGCAGGCCCGGTCGCTGCTGGTCAGCCATTGCTCGACGCCAATGGTCAGCAAGTCATGGACCCGGTGACCGGTCAGCCTATGTTGGCACCGTTCCCGGCTGATAAACGTGAGCAAGCGACTCGCAACTATGAACTGGATCGTTCAATCAGCCATACCAAGCAGCAGCAAGGTCGCTTGCGTCGGTTATCTGTCGCGGTGGTGGTGGATGATCAACTCAAAGTTGACCCGGCCACCGGCGAAACCACGCAAGTGCCATGGACCAGTGATGAACTGGCGCGCTTTACCCGGCTGGTGCAAGACTCGGTAGGCTTTGACGCCAGCCGGGGTGACAGCGTTAGCGTCATTAATACGCCGTTTACAGCGGTCACCGGCGAGGAAGTTGCAGATATTCCGTTCTACACCCAGCCATGGTTCTGGGATACGGTTAAGCAAGTCTTGGGTGTGCTGTTTATTCTGGTGCTGGTATTCGGTGTGCTGCGCCCGGTGTTAAACAACATTACAGGCGGTGGCAAGAGCCGTGAAATGTCGGTGGCGGGTGGCCCTGATGGCGATGTAGAGTTGGGCGACATGGCCGGTGGTTTAGCGGCTGACCGGGTCAGCCTCGGCGGCCCGCAAAGTATCCTGTTGCCAAGCCCTAGCGAAGGCTATGACGCCCAGCTCAATGCAATTAAAAGTCTGGTTGCCGAAGATCCGGGCCGGGTTGCTCAAGTAGTTAAAGAGTGGATCAACGACGATGAGTGAAGGTCGCGCGAACGCCAAGTTGGATAAGGTTGAGAAGGCCGCAATTCTGCTGCTGTCCTTGGGTGAAACCGATGCGGCGCAAGTGTTGCGTCACCTCGGGCCAAAGGAAGTACAGAAAGTCGGCGTGGCCATGGCTGGCATGCGCAATATCAACCGTGACCAGGTCGAATTGGTCATGGGTGAGTTTGTCGAAATCGTTGGCGATCAAACCAGCTTGGGTGTGGGCGCAGATGGTTATATCCGCAAAATGCTCACTCAGGCCCTTGGTGAAGATAAAGCCGGCAATCTGATCGACCGGATTCTGCTTGGCGGCAGCACCAGTGGTCTCGACAGTTTGAAGTGGATGGAACCGCGCGCGGTTGCTGACGTGATCCGTTACGAACACCCACAGATTCAAGCCATTGTGGTGGCGTATCTCGATCCAGACCAAGCCGGTGAAGTGCTTAGTCACTTCGATCATAAAGTGCGCCTGGATATCGTGTTGCGGGTGTCTTCACTGAACACTGTGCAGCCAGCTGCCCTTAAAGAATTGAACTTGATTCTGGAGAAGCAATTTTCCGGCAATGCCAACACCAGTCGCGCCAGCCTGGGTGGTATCAAGCGTGCGGCAGATATCATGAACTTCCTCGACAGCTCCGTTGAAGGTCAGTTGATGGATTCTATCCGTGAAGTCGACGAAGATTTGTCTTCGCAAATCGAAGACCTGATGTTTGTCTTTGATAACCTGGCTGATGTTGATGACCGTGGCATTCAGGCGCTGTTGCGTGAGGTGTCTTCTGATGTGCTGGTGCTGGCGCTCAAAGGCGCTGATGAAGCAATCAAGGAGAAGGTTTTCAAGAACATGTCCAAGCGAGCGGCCGAGTTGTTGCGTGACGACCTCGAAGCCAAAGGGCCTGTGCGCGTCAGCGATGTTGAAACGGCGCAGAAAGAAATTCTCACCATCGCCCGCCGTATGGCCGAAGCCGGGGAAATCGTCCTTGGTGGCAAGGGCGGCGAAGAAATGGTCTAAGCCAAAATGGCTAAAGAAGCACAAAGCGAGCTTATTCGTGCCGGGGACATCAATGCACTTGATGTGTGGTCGCTGCCGAGTTTTGACGCGCTGGTAGAACCCCTCAAGCGCGATGCAGTGGCCGAGCAGCCAACAGACAATGAACCTGTGGCGTCTGCACAACCACCGGCAGACAGCGAAGATGTAGCGCTTGAAGACGTCAAGCCATTGACCTTGGATGAACTGGAAGCTATTCGCCAGGAAGCCTATAACGAAGGCCTGTTAACCGGCGAGCGTGACGGTTATCACGCCGGTCAACTCAAGGCCAAGCAAGAAGCTGACGCAGCGCTAGCGACCAAGCTTGAAGGGCTAGAGCGGGTCATGAGCCAGTTGTTTGAGCCCATTGCCGAGCAGGATCAGCAGATTGAAGCGGCCATGATCGATTTGGTCAGCCGTATCACCCGTGAAGTGATTCAACGCGAGCTTGATCGCGATTCGAGCCAGATTCGTCAAGTTCTGCGCGAGGCATTAAAACTATTGCCTATTGGCGATGACACTGTGCGTATTCATCTAAACCCGCAAGATTACGACATCATCAAAACCCTGCGTGACCGTCATGAGGAAACCTGGCGGATTCTCGAAGATGAAGCCTTGTTGCCCGGCGGTTGCCGGGTCGAGTGTGCCAACAGCCGGATTGATGCGACCGTTGAAACGCGCATATCACAATCCCTCAAGCAGTTGTTCGAGCAGCAGCGCGAACAGGCGGTGCATCCCCTTGAAGCGGATATAAATATCGCACTTGACGCCACGGATAAGCCTGCCAGTGAAGCTTGAACGCGTCAGTTTTGCCAAGCGTCTGAGCGGCTACAGCGAGGCGATTGAGCTGCCAGCTTCGCCCGTGGTCGAAGGGCGTTTGCTGCGTGTTGTCGGTTTAACCCTTGAGGCCGAAGGCCTGCGCGCCTCGTTGGGCAGCCGCTGCATGGTGATCAACGAGGGCAGCTATCATCCGCTGCAAGTTGAAGCCGAGGTCATGGGCTTTGCCAATGGCAAGATCTTCCTGATGCCGGTGGGCAGTTTGGCCGGGATTGCGCCGGGCGCGCGCGTTGTACCTTTACCCGATACCGGCCGTCTGCCCATGGGCATGTCGATGCTCGGTCGAGTGCTTGATGGCACTGGCGCTGCACTTGATGGCAAGGGGCGGATGAAGGCTGAGGACTGGGTGCCGATGGATGGCCCGCAAATTAACCCGATGAAGCGCCACCCGATTGACCAGCCGCTGGATGTAGGCATTCGCTCGATCAATGGTCTGCTAACTGTAGGGCGCGGTCAGCGTTTGGGCCTGTTTGCCGGTACAGGCGTGGGTAAGAGTGTGCTGTTAGGCATGATGACGCGCTTTACCGAGGCTGAAATTATTGTGGTCGGGCTGATCGGTGAGCGGGGGCGTGAGGTTAAGGAATTCATCGAGGAGATCCTCGGTGAAGAAGGTATCAAGCGCTCAGTGGTGGTGGCCTCGCCCGCAGATGATGCACCACTGATGCGGTTGCGCGCCGCCACCTATTGCACGCGAATTGCCGAGTACTTTCGTGATCAAGGCAAGAATGTGCTGTTGCTTATGGATTCACTGACCCGCTTCGCTCAAGCCCAGCGTGAAATTGCCCTGGCCATCGGTGAGCCGCCTGCCACCAAAGGTTATCCGCCATCCGTATTCGCCAAATTGCCAAAGCTGGTTGAGCGCGCGGGTAATGCCGAGGAGGGCGGGGGTTCTATCACGGCCTTTTATACGGTGTTGAGCGAGGGGGATGACCAGCAGGACCCAATTGCGGATGCGGCCCGGGGGGTGCTCGACGGGCACATTGTGCTGAGCCGGCGCTTGGCTGAAGAAGGTCACTATCCTGCGATTGATATCGAAGCCTCGATCAGCCGGGTAATGCCACAAGTGGTCACCCGCGAGCATCAACAGCAGGCGCAGCGGTTCAAACAGCTGTGGTCGCGCTACCAACAAAGTCGTGACTTGATCAGTGTCGGAGCCTATGTTCCCGGTGGCGATGCTGACACCGATTTGGCTATCGCCAAGCGCCCACAAATGATGGCCTTTTTGCGCCAGGCACTCGATGAGAGTGTCAGCCTGCAAAACAGTGTCGGGCAGCTTGCAGCGACATTGAATTCGCCCACTAATAATGCCCAAGCATGAGTAAAGGTCGCGCTCGGCAATTGGCTCCGGTGGTCGAGATGGCCGAGCGCGCTGAGCGTGAAGCCGCTGTGCAGTTGGGGCGCGCACAGGCGCAGCAGGGCCAGGCTGAAGTCAAGCTGGGCGAGTTGGAGCGCTACCGCGCAGATTACCAGCAGCAATGGATGAGCGAAGGCCAGCGCGGAGTTTCCGGGCAATGGTTGATTAACTATCAGCGCTTTCTTTCGCAGTTGGAAACCGCCATCGCTCAGCAGCAACAGAGCCTTGATTGGCATCGCAGCAACGTCGATAAAATTCGTCAAGTGTGGCAGCAGCGCTACGCCCGTCTGGAGGGGTTGCGCAAGCTGATCCAGCGCTATCAGGATGAAGCGCGCCAGCTTGAGGATAAGCGCGAGCAGAAAATGCTTGATGAGTTATCGCAGCGCTTGGCTGGCCGCGAGCGTTTTTAAATTGCCGCTGGGCCGAAATCCATAAAAAAGCATTTGGTCTTCTGCTAAGGCGACGTTAGTGTGTGCCCAGCTTTTTCTGGTATTTGCGGGTCAGGGAGTGTCGCGCGTGTTAGCACATGTTGATAAGGCAGTGATTGCAGGATTAAAAGACGTTATGGGCAACGAGTACCCAGTTTTGCTCGAAGCCTACCTGGCAGACTCTGAACAGCGCTTAGGCTTGGCCGAGAAAGCTGTTGTTGAACATGATATGCCTCAATTGTTGCTGGCCATCCACAGTTTCAAAGGCAGTTGCGGCAACATCGGGGCGCTTGAGCTTTCACGCTTATGCCTCGAGTTAGAAGGCGCTGTTGATACGCAAAACCAGCCCATGGTCGACAGCTTATTTGCTCAGATCAAAACCGAAATGGAAGCGGTCAAAGCAATTTTCCTGTCTGAAATCCAAGGCTATAGAGCCTGACCCGGACGGAGAGTTACCCCCAGTACACCCGCGTTGCAAGGCCAATGCAGCGCTTTAAGTCTGTTCTCAAATGACCCTTGCCTGACTTGGCCTGGCTCTTGCTATCTCCCAGTACGAACCAATCCGTATGGAGAGTGCCGATGTCCGGTGCAGCTGACTTACTGCTCAAACCAGCAGTTGATTTAAAGCCTAAGGTTGCGGCGGCCAAGCCCCAAGTAAAACCGGCTGAGCCCCGTGGCCGTGAGGCTTCTAGCTTTGCTGAGGTCTACGCCAATGAGCGTCAGGCCAAGCCTGCTGAGCGGACTAACAGCTCGGCAAAGGCGGCTAATGAGCACAAAGCCAAGGCTGATGATGAGGCTGGTACACAGGCTTCTGGTGATACTCAGGCGCAAACTGTTGCCGATAGCGGCAATTCCTTGCCGACTGACGCGGCGGCGAATCAGGGCGAGGGCGAGGGTCAGGACGCGCAAGCGGATACGCCACCCACAACCGAAGACAGTGATGAGCTGTTTGGCTTGCAGTTAAATGCTGAGCAACTTGCAAGCATGAATAACGCCATCGCCAATTTCAAAAGTTCCGGCCCGGCGAGTATGACGGATGCCAGCTTTGATGCTGATCTGGATGCCATGAATCAATTGCCGGCGGTGCGTATGGCGCTGGATATTGGCAAGGCGCAAGCCGCCGCAAATGCTGAGCAGAAATCCCCGGGTGCGACTGCTGCGCAAGCAGCGCTCAACCCTGATCAGAGTTTTGCCAGCGCTATGACTGCAATGGGCTCCAAGCTGCAGTCGACTGAGAAGAGTCTGGCGGGCGAATTTAACCTGAGTGATCTGTCTGCTGATGCATTAGATAGCCTCACGGAGAGCTCTGCTGACACGCCGCCAGAGAACTTTGTCAGCAAGCTCAGTTCGTTGAGTCAGGCAATCACTCAACAAACGGCGCTAACCCCAAAAATCCCTGTGGTGGGCACTCCGATTGCCATGCAGCAGGGCGGTTGGACTGAAGCGGTCGTGGATCGGGTCATGTACCTGTCGAGCCAGAACCTGAAGTCTGCGGAGATTCAGCTCGATCCCGCTGAGCTGGGGCGCTTGGATGTACGTATACACATGAATCAGGACCAGACGCAGATTTCCTTTGCCAGTGCCAATGCGGCAGTGCGCGATAGCCTTGAAGGGCAAATGCATCGGTTGCGTGAGATGTTCACCCAGCAGGGCATTAACCTTCAGGATGTTACCGTCTCCGATCAAAGTCGTGGCTGGCAAGGGCAAGGACAGAATCAACAACAGGCGGGTAGTGACAGCGGCCGTGGTGGCGCATCGGGTTCAGGACTTGGCAGCGGCCATGACGAAGAATTGTCGATTAACAGCGTCGAACAGCGCGCCACAGCCTATGGGGCGCCACGCAGTATGGTCGATTATTACGCGTAAACAGCCTGTTGCTGGCGCACAAGGGTGGTCAACGCGCAGCTTGGCCACCGGGTGTTCGATGGTCGTCGAGATTTGTGGCATTAAAAGGGTGGTCCATACGGGCGTCGACCACGTCAATCACGCCAAAACGGGTTATTCTCCTGATCTTTCGCCCGGCGTTGCAAAGCGTCGGGCGCTGTTGTTTTGGGTTGGGTAAAACCCAATAAGCTAAGCTGGCATAACACTTGCTCGTTCAGGCTTAATTAGCAGCTAACCTGAATATGTGACGGATTATTGGCATGGCGAAGAAAGATAAGCCGCAAGACCCAGCAGCGGATGGTAAGTCGAGCGGTAAATTAAAGATCATTATTCTGGCCGTTGTCGCGTTGTTGCTGGTGGTGAGTTTGACCATTGCTGGTACTTGGTTTTTCCTAAGTAAGCAGGAAGACAAACCAGAGGCCGCTGCTGAGACCAAGCAAGAGGATGCTGCGCCCGTCAAGCAGGCGGCCATTTATGAAGAGCTGACGCCTGCATTTGTGGTCAACTTCACCCAGAACGGTCGCGCCCGCTATATGCAGGTCAGCGTTGCATTGATGTCTCGTGATCAAGCTTCACTGGATGCCCTCAAGGTTCACATGCCGGTGCTGCGTAACCGTTTGGTTATGTTGTTCTCAGGCCAGGATTTCAATAATTTAGTGACCCCGGTCGGCAAAGAAATGTTGCGCCAGCAGGCGACTGCCAGCGTGCAGGAATTGGCGCAGAAAGAAGTCGGCAAGACGGTGGTCGAACAAGTGTTATTTACCAACCTCGTGTTGCAGTAGTCGGGAGCCATAGATGGCCGTGCAAGACCTGCTTTCCCAAGACGAAATTGATGCCTTGCTCCATGGCGTCGATGACGGCGTGGTCGAAACTGAAGACGCTGGGGTTCCAGGTAGCGTCAAACAATATGACCTGACAAGCCAGGATCGGATTGTCCGTGGGCGTATGCCGACGTTGGAGATGATCAACGAACGGTTTGCCCGCTATACCCGCATCAGCATGTTTAACCTGTTACGTCGTTCGGCGGATGTTTCAGTGGGTGGCGTGCAGGTGATGAAGTTTGGCGAGTATGTGCATTCGCTGTATGTACCGACCAGTCTCAACTTGGTGAAGATGAAGCCGTTACGCGGCACGAGCTTGTTTATCCTCGACGCTAAACTGGTGTTCAAGCTGGTTGATAACTTTTTTGGCGGTGATGGTAGGCATGCCAAGATTGAAGGTCGAGAGTTCACCCCCACGGAATTGCGCGTGGTCCGCATGGTGCTTGATCAAGCCTTTGTCGACCTTAAAGAAGCGTGGCACGCGGTTATGGATATCCAGTTCGATTACGTCAACTCCGAGGTTAACCCGGCATTGGCTAATATCGTCAGTCCAAGTGAAGTGGTGGTGGTTTCGACCTTTCACATTGAGCTCGACGGTGGTGGCGGCGATCTGCACATAACCATGCCTTACTCCATGATCGAGCCGATCCGGGAAATGCTTGATGCTGGCTTCCAATCCGATGTGGGTGATCATGATGAGCGCTGGATCAATGCGCTGCGTGAGGACGTGCTGGATGTTCGTGTGCCGTTATCCGCGACGGTTGCACGGCGGCAATTAAAACTGCGGGACATCCTGCATATGCAGCCCGGTGATGTGATACCGGTCGAGTTGCCAGACGAAGTCATCATGCGCGCCAGTGGCGTGCCTTCATTCAAGGTCAAACTGGGTGCACATAAGGGCAATCTGGCGCTGCAAGTGCTAGACCCGGTTAACCGTGGCCGCTAGCGACGGTTTAAGACATAACCGCTAGAGGTGTCCGGCGCCTGCCGGCACCAAGGCTTACAGAAACGCATTTACTGTTTTACGCCATCCGAGGAAAGATCATGGCAGATGAAAATGAAGCAAGTTCACCCGAAGAGCAGGCATTGGCTGACGAGTGGGCTGCTGCGCTGTCCGAATCGGGCGATGCCAACCAGGATGACATTGATGCCATGCTTGCCGGCGTAGGCGATGCAGCCGGCAGCTCGGCACCTGCAGCGTCACGGGCGGAGATGGAAGAGTTTGGCGGCGTGCCGAAAAGCAATTTGCCGGTCAACCTTGATGGCCCCAATCTTGATGTGATTCTGGATATCCCAGTGTCGATATCGATGGAAGTGGGGAATACCGACATCACCATCCGTAACCTGCTACAGCTCAATCAAGGCTCGGTTATCGAGTTGGATCGTCTGGCGGGTGAGCCGCTGGATGTACTGGTCAATGGCACCTTGATCGCCCATGGCGAAGTGGTCGTGGTCAACGAAAAGTTCGGTATCCGTCTCACTGATGTGATCAGCCCGAGCGAACGCATCAAGAAGCTGCGCTGACATGAAAAGCCTTGGCCTGTTGCTTGCCTTGCCGTTAACCGTGTTGGCCGCTGAGCCTGCTGCCAAGGCGGTCACGCCAATGGCCAGCAGCGGTATTACCGGGCAATTAATCCAGCTGTTGTTTGGGTTGTTGCTGGTGATTGGCTTGATCTTTTTCCTGGCTTGGCTGATGCGTCGCGTGCAGCAGATTAGCCCGCGCGGTGGTCAGGCAATCAAAATTGTCTCCAGTCAGGCATTGGGCACACGTGACCGTCTGGTGCTGGTGCAAGTGGGTGGCGAGCAGGTTTTGCTGGGCCTGACTCCTGGGCGAATTACGCCCTTGCACGTGCTCAAAGACCCCGTAGACAGCAGTGAAAGTAAGCCTGCACCTACCGAGTTTTCCCAGCGGCTGATGGAGTTGCTGGGTAAAGACAATAAGGACAAGAGTTGATGAGCGCGAAGGACTCTCTGAAAAAGGTAGCGAGCGCCGAGAGCACAAGGCGAAACGATGCGAAAAAGCGCAGTTTAGTTGCTCTAAATGAGCATTTGATTCGCTTTGCTCACCCCTTCGGTGCCGTACTAAAGTACGTTCAGCCTAAAGGCTGTGAGCGGTTTTTCAACGCAGTACGGACTGCCCCAGTAATCTCTAGCGCAGTAGTTTTTCAGAGATTCACTAAGCGCCTGCTGTTGCTTGGCGTGTTTATGCTGGCGGCGCCAATGGCGCTGGGTGCGGATGATCCGTTGTCGATTTCGGCAATCACACTAAGCACCAATGCCCAAGGGCAGCAGGAGTATTCGGTCAGTCTGCAAATCTTGCTGATCATGACCGCGCTGAGTTTTATCCCAGCGTTTCTGATGTTGATGACCAGCTTCACCCGGATCATCATCGTCTTTTCGATTCTGCGTCAGGCCCTTGGCTTGCAGCAGACACCCTCGAATCAGATATTGGTCGGGCTGGCGTTGTTTTTGACAATGTTCATCATGGCACCGGTGTTCGATCAGATAAACAAGGACGCGTTGCAGCCCTATCTCAACGAGCAGTTACCGGCGCAGGAGGCTATTCTCAAAGCCGAGGGGCCAATCAAGAACTTTATGCTCGCGCAAACCCGCGAAAGTGATCTTGAGTTGTTTATGCGCCTGTCCAAGCGCACTGATATTGCCAGCCCGGATCAAGCGCCTTTAACCATCCTGGTGCCAGCGTTTGTAACCTCTGAGCTGAAAACTGCATTTCAGATTGGCTTTATGATCTTCATCCCGTTCTTGATTATCGACCTGGTGGTCTCGAGTATCTTGATGGCGATGGGGATGATGATGCTCTCACCACTGATTATCTCGCTGCCGTTCAAGATCATGTTGTTTGTCTTGATTGATGGCTGGGCGTTGATCATGGGTACGCTCGCCGCCAGTTTTGGAGGGATATAAGCATGACGCCTGAGGTTGCAGTCGATCTATTTCGCGAAGCGCTGTGGCTAACCGCAGTCATTGTCGCAACCATCGTTGTGCCGAGTTTGCTGGTGGGTTTGCTGGTTGCAATGTTCCAGGCGGCCACACAGATCAACGAACAAACCCTGAGCTTCTTGCCGCGTTTGATGGTGATTTTCCTCACGCTGATTATCGCTGGCCCCTGGCTGGTTCGAGAGCTGATGGATTACACGCGCACCCTGATCATGAATATTCCCTCGCTCATTGGCTGACCATGCTTGAGTTGACCGATGCGCAAATTGGGGCTTGGGTGGGCAGTTATCTACTGCCGCTGTTTCGTATCGCCGCGTTACTGATGACCATGCCGGTATTTGGGACCAAACTGGTTCCTGTAAGGGTGCGTTTATACCTGTCGCTGGCGATCTGTCTGGTGCTGCTGCCAACCTTGCCAGCAATGCCGCAAGTCGATGCGCTAAGCCTGCAAACCTTGATCCTGATCACCCAGGAAGTGCTGATTGGGGTGATGCTGGGGTTTGTCTTGCAGCTTTTTTTCCATGCCTTTGTCATTGCCGGGCAAATCGTTTCGATGCAAATGGGCTTGGGCTTTGCCTCCATGGTCGACCCCACCAACGGTATTTCGGTGCCCGTGATTGGTCAGTTTTTTACCATGCTGGTGACCCTGCTGTTTCTGGCCATGAATGGGCACTTGGTGGTCTTTGAGGTCCTGTCGGAAAGCTTTGTCACCCTGCCGGTGGGGGGTGGTTTTCTGACAAACCAGTATTGGGATATCGCCACCAAGCTCGGCTGGGTATTTGGCGCAGCGCTCATTCTGGTTCTGCCCGCGATCACCGCCTTGCTGGTGATTAACCTGGCTTTCGGAGTCATGACCCGCGCGTCGCCGCAGTTCAATATCTTCACCATTGGCTTTCCGCTCACAGTAGTGCTGGGCTTGGTGATTATCTGGATCGGCCTGGCCGATATTCTGGCGCAGTATCAGGACTTCGCCCGCGAAGCCTTGTTGTTCCTGCGCGAAATGGCACAGGCGAGGTGAGGTCGAACCATGGCTGAATCTGAAAGCGGTGCCGACAAAAGCGAGGAACCCACGGAGAAACGCCTGCGTGAGTCCCGTGAAAAAGGGCAGATAGCGCGCTCGCGTGAACTCAATACCCTGGCAATCATGCTTGCCGGAACAGGCGGATTACTGGCCACTGGAGGCTCGTTGGGCAATGCCATGCTTAACGTGATGCGTGGCAGTTTTTCCCTGCCCCGTGAAGTGATTCTCGATGAGCGCAACATGGGTATCTGGCTGATGGCGGCGGGGCAGATCGCGTTTGAGGCGCTGGTGCCGTTATTTATGGCACTGTTGATTGCTTCAATCGTGGGGCCAATTGCCTTGGGTGGCTGGTTGTTCTCGGCGCAGGCGATGGCGCCCAAACTGAGTCGGATGAACCCGGCGGCGGGGCTAAAACGGATGTTCTCGACCAAGGCGTTGGTCGAGTTGGTGAAAGCGCTGGCCAAGTTTTCGGTCATCTTGATTATTGCCTTGGTGGTGCTCTCAGCAGACCGCGATGCATTGTTGGCTATCTCCCATGAGCCCCTTGAAAACGCCATCATGCATGCTTCACAGCTAGTGGGCTGGAGCGCGCTATGGATAGCCTGTGGCTTGATCCTGATTGCGGCGGTGGATGTACCGTTCCAGATCTGGGACAACAAGCAAAAACTGATGATGACCAAGCAAGAAGTGCGCGACGAGTACAAGGACAGCGAGGGCAAACCGGAAGTTAAACAGCGTATTCGTCAGTTGCAGCGCGAAATGACTGAGCGCCGCATGATGCAGGCAGTACCCCAGGCAGACGTGGTCATCACCAACCCGACGCATTTTGCCGTGGCGCTGAAATACGACCCGACTAAAGGCAATGCACCCGTGATGCTGGCGAAGGGGGGCGACTTCACTGCGTTGAAAATTCGCGAGATCGCCCAGGAGCATGATGTGATGCTGCTGGAGTCACCGGCGCTTGCGCGTGCGGTGTTCTACTCAACAGAAATCGATCAGGAAATCCCCGCTGGCTTGTACCTCGCCGTGGCTCAGGTGCTGGCCTACGTCTACCAGTTGCGGCAATACCAAGCCGGTAAAGCCAAGCGCCCTGATACGCTCAGAGATCTACCTATCCCGCCTGATTTACGCCGTGACGAGTAACGCTGCCTGCGAGACGTTTTTTAGTCGATTTCAGTGAATTTTCAGTTGCAGGGCAAAGTTGGACGGGATCTTGCAAAACCCCAGTGAAAGACGCCTGGGCGTCAAAAGATTGAACCACCTGGGGTAAAGATGTGGCGGTAGATCACTCACAAATTATCGGCAACGTGCGCAGTAATCTGTCGGGGTTGCGTCAGGGCAACCTGGGCATCCCGTTATTGCTCTTGGTCATGCTTGGCATGGTCATGTTGCCGATCCCGCCGTTTCTTCTCGACGTGCTGTTTACCTTCAGCATCGCCTTGTCGATTGTGGTGTTGCTGGTCAGTATCTACGCCTTGCGGCCGCTGGACTTCGCTGTATTCCCAACCATCTTGCTGGCGGCAACATTGCTGCGTCTGGCGCTTAACGTCGCGTCAACGCGGGTGGTATTGCTTCATGGTCACGATGGCCACGCGGCCGCAGGGCAGGTGATTCAAGCCTTTGGTGAAGTGGTGATCGGCGGCAACTACGTAGTGGGTATCGTGGTCTTCGCGATCCTGATGATTATCAACTTCGTGGTGGTGACCAAGGGTGCTGGGCGCATCTCGGAAGTCAGCGCGCGTTTTACCCTCGACGCCATGCCCGGCAAGCAAATGGCAATCGACGCCGACCTCAATGCCGGTTTGATTGAACAGGCTGAGGCCAAGAAACGTCGTTCCGAAGTGTCACAGGAAGCAGACTTCTACGGCTCGATGGACGGTGCCAGTAAGTTCGTTCGTGGTGACGCGATTGCTGGTTTGCTGATTCTGTTTATCAACCTGATTGGCGGTGTCGCCATCGGTATTTTCCAGCACGACCTGAGCTTTGCCGACTCGGGCAAGGTGTACACCCTGCTGACCATCGGTGACGGTCTGGTTGCCCAGATTCCATCGTTGCTGCTGTCGACGGCGGCAGCAATCATGGTGACCCGGGTGTCCAGCTCAGAAGACATGGGCGCGCAGGTTAACCGCCAGATGTTCGCTTCACCGCGAGCGCTGGCAGTGGCTGCCGCCATCATGATCGCGATGGGGTTGGTGCCGGGCATGCCGCACTTCTCCTTTATCAGTCTGGGTTTGGTGGCAGCCAGTGCGGCGTACTGGATCGCCAACAAGCAACGCAAGACCAAAGAAGATGAAGTCAAAGAGGTTCAGCGCCAGCAAGAACAGCTGCCTGCTCAACGCGCTCAAGACGTCAAGGAGCTGGGTTGGGATGACGTAACCCCCGTGGATATGGTTGGCCTGGAGGTTGGTTACCGGCTGATCCCGCTGGTTGATCGCAATCAAGGGGGGCAACTGCTCGCGCGGATCAAAGGTGTACGCAAAAAACTCTCCCAGGAGATGGGCTTTTTGATGCCTTCGGTGCATATCCGCGACAATCTCGACCTGCAGCCAAATGCCTATCGCTTGACCTTGATGGGCGTGAGCGTGGCTGAAGCTGAAGTTTATCCGGACCGTGAGCTAGCGATTAACCCAGGGCAAGTATTTGGCACCCTCAATGGGGTGGCCGCCAAAGATCCGGCGTTTGGTCTGGAGGCGGTGTGGATTGAAGTCAATCAGCGTGATCAGGCTCAATCGCTGGGTTACACCGTAGTCGACGCCAGCACCGTGGTAGCAACCCACCTCAATCAGGTGTTGCACAAGCATGCTCACGAGCTGCTGGGCCACGAAGAAGTCCAGCAACTTATGCAGTTGCTGGCCAAAAGCTCGCCAAAGCTGGCTGAAGAGCTGGTGCCGGGGTTGGTTTCGCTGTCGACCCTGCTCAAGGTGCTGCAAGCCTTGCTGCAAGAACAAGTGCCAGTGCGGGATATTCGTACCATCGCCGAAGCCATCGCCAATGTGGCGCCAAAGAGTCAAGATCCCGCCGCGATGGTGGCTGCAGTACGGGTTTCTTTATCTCGCGCAATCGTGCAAAGCATTGTGGGACTAGAGCCGGAGCTGCCTGTGATCACCTTGGAACCAAGGTTGGAACAGATATTGCTAAATAGCGTACAGAAGGCCGGTCAAGGTTCTGAAGAAGGCATTCTTTTAGAGCCGGGTATGGCAGAGAAGCTGCAACGGTCTTTGATTGATGCAGCGCAGCGCCAAGAAATGCTCGGTAAACCGGTGATTCTGCTGGTGGCGGGCCCGGTCAGGGCGATGCTCTCGCGGTTTGCACGAATGGCGGTAGCCAATGCCTATGTGTTGGCCTACCAGGAAATACCCGATAACAAGCAGGTCACCATCGTAGCGACGGTGGGTCAGAATTAAGTGGTGCTGAGTCGCACAGATGTAGTCCAGCCACCGCAAAGCCGAGGTCACAGGTATGCAGGTTAAACGTTTTTTTGCTGCCGATATGCGTCAAGCCATGAAGCTGGTTCGTGAAGAACTGGGCGCTGATGCGTCGATCATCGGAAATCGCCGCGTTGCTGGCGGCGTGGAACTGACGGCGGCTCTGGATTACCAGATTCCTGCGGCTCCGGCACGCCTGCCGAACCCTGAACTGGAAAGCGAGTTGCGCAAAACCCAGTCAAAGATCGCCGCTGCCCATGCAGAGCTGAGCCTGCGTGTTGAACCCGAGGTGGCGAAGGACCTGCAGTTGTTTGCTGAGCTGTCTGAACAACAGCCTGAAAGCCCATTGGATCTTGCTGTGCGTGCCTCGACTAAAGCGGCGGCGGCAGCGGTTGATCAAAGTACTATCGATGCGATGCGCTCTGAACTTTCAGGTCTGCGTGAGTTGATTGAAGTTCAACTCGGCTCTATCGCATGGGGGCAAATGCAAACACGCCGCCCACAACAAGCTAATTTGTGGCGTCGCCTGCAGCGCATGGGCTTGCCGGCCGATGTCGCCCGGCCATTGCTGGAACGCGTCAATGATATTGCCGAGCCTCGTCAAGCATGGCGTATGCTTCTGGCCCACTTGGCTCACGCGATCCAAGTGCCTAAGCAAGAACCTTTAGAAGACGGTGGTGTGATTGCGCTGGTAGGGCCTGCTGGCATGGGCAAGACCACCACTATCGCCAAATTGGCTGCTCGCTATGTGCTGAAGTATGGCGCGCAGAATGTCGCGTTGGTCAGCCTGGACAGCTATCGCATCGGTGCTCAAGAACAGTTGAAAACCCTGGGCCGCATTCTCAATGTGCCTGTGACGCTGGTCGATCCAAGTCAGTCGCTGACTCAAGTCATCACGCCGTTGATGCGCAAACGTGTGGTTTTAATTGATACTGCAGGCCTGCCAGCCAATGATCCGGCGCTGCGTATGCAGTTGGAGGCCTTGGCAAGTCGTTCAATTAATGCGAAAAATTATCTGGTTATGGCCGCAACCAGTCAAAATCAGGTGCTCAAATCGGCTTATCATAGTTATAAGCGTTGTGGGCTTATGGGCTGTATTCTGACTAAACTGGACGAAGCAGCAAGTATGGGTGAGGTTTTAGGGTTGGCCATTAGTCAGCGTTTGCCGGTGGCTTATGTAACTGATGGCCCTCGAATTCCAGATGATTTGCAACTGCCGCGCAGTCACCAGTTGGTCAGTCGCGCAGTCGGCCTCCAAGCTCAGGAAGAGCCGAGCGAAGACACCATGGCTGAAGTCTTTGCGGGCCTTTACCAGCAACCGGCAAAACGGGCGAGCTGATGCATTACCACATGATTTTTAGCACAGCCTTGATGCAAGCGGGTTGTGTTCATCTTAGTCGGAGCACAAAGGACAATGTGCTCCTGACCTGCGTGAGCAAGGAGCGTAATTAAATGGCGGTGCACCCAGTTCAAGTTATTGCTGTCACCGGCGGTAAAGGCGGGGTTGGCAAAACGAACGTGTCAGTCAATTTGGCCATGGCATTGGCTGAAGAGGGACGGCGCGTCATGTTGATGGATGCCGACTTAGGTTTGGCCAACATTGATGTGCTGCTCGGACTTACACCAAAGCGTACGCTGGCAGATGTCATCAGTGGCGAATGTGATATGCGCGACGTGGTGATCCAGGGACCGTGCGGTATTCGTATTGTGCCTGCCGCTTCCGGCACACAAAGCATGGTCCAGTTAACCCCGATGCAGCACGCTGGATTGATCCAGGCGTTTAGCGATATCAGCGAGAACATCGACGTGCTGATTGTTGATACCGCAGCGGGTATTGGTGATTCGGTGGTCAGCTTCGTGCGAGCCGCCCAGGAAGTTTTGGTCGTAGTTTGTGACGAGCCAACCTCAATCACTGACGCCTATGCATTGATCAAGTTGCTTAACCGTGATTACGGGATGAACCGCTTCCGCGTGTTGGCCAATATGGCGCACACCCCGCAAGAGGGGCGCAACCTGTTCGCTAAATTGAGCAAGGTGACTGATCGTTTCCTGGACGTCGCCCTGCAATACGTTGGTACTGTGCCTTATGACGAGTCGGTGCGTAAGGCGGTACAGAAGCAACGTGCAGTATTTGAAGCATTTCCACGTTCAAAATGCTCCGTGGCGTTTCGCGCAATTGCCCAGAAAGTCTGCACTTGGCCTTTACCCGCCAATCCACGCGGGCACCTGGAGTTTTTTGTCGAGCGTCTGGTGCATCAACCTGCTACTGACACGCCGGCATGACAGCGGCGTCTGGACTTCGAATGTATAGCAAAGCGCAGGGTAAAGACTTGCAACATCAGCTGATCGAGCGTTATGCGCCACTGGTTAAGCGAATTGCCTATCACCTTTTGGCGCGCTTGCCAGCGAATGTTCAAGTTGATGATTTGATTCAAGCCGGAATGATTGGCCTGCTCGAAGCCTCAAAAAAGTACGACGGCAGTAAAGGTGCGAGCTTCGAGACTTTTGCCGGAATTCGTATACGGGGTTCCATGCTTGATGAAGTGCGTAAGGGCGATTGGGCACCGCGTTCTGTGCATCGCAATAGCCGCATGGTCAGTGATGCAATTCGAGTAATTGAGGCAAAAACAGGTCGTGACGCTAAAGATCACGAAGTTGCTGCCGAACTCCAATTGAGTCTCGAAGATTACTACGGCATTCTTGGCGACACTTTGGGCAGCCGCTTATTCAGTTTTGACGACCTCTTGGAGGACGGTGAAAACGGCGGCTTGCAGGAAGATGCCAGTAACAGTCAATCCGGGCCTTCACGGGAGTTTGAGGAAGAGCGCTTTCAGGCAGCCCTTGCTGATGCAATCGGTAACCTGCCAGAACGTGAACAATTGGTTCTTTCGTTGTATTACGACGAAGAGCTGAACCTCAAGGAAATCGGTGAAGTGCTAGGGGTGAGTGAGTCTCGGGTTAGTCAGTTGCATAGCCAATGCGCCGCACGTTTGCGCGCGCGTCTAGGTGAATGGCGAGCCCAATAACATTTGTAGCCAGATTCTGAAAACCTTGTATAGCGAGGCGCAGTTAGTGTGCGCCTGGCCAGGCCGGTTTCACGATTAGAGGGTGCATTCAGAATGCTGAATGCACTGGGGAAGGTACGGAGGTCGACTTGGACAAGAACATGAAAATCCTCATCGTTGATGACTTTTCAACGATGCGCCGCATTATTAAAAACCTCCTGCGTGACCTGGGGTTTACTAACACCGCTGAAGCCGATGACGGCACAACTGCATTGCCGATGCTGCAAAGCGGCAGCTTCGACTTTCTGGTGACTGACTGGAACATGCCTGGCATGACCGGTATTGAACTGTTGCGCGCAGTGCGTGCTGATGAGCGTCTGAAACAACTGCCGGTACTGATGGTGACTGCTGAAGCTAAACGTGACCAGATCATCGAGGCTGCTCAAGCCGGTGTGAATGGCTACGTGGTGAAGCCATTCACTGCTCAGGTGCTCAAAGAAAAAATCGAGAAGATATTTGAGCGTGTAAACGGCTGACGTCTGCGCTGAGGTTGTTATGGAACACGATGATTCCCAAATGGGTGACTTTGAGTCGACCCTGAAAAGTAATGCCCACCAATTGCTTGAAAGCCTAGAGCGCGGCAATTTTGGTGATGCGGTTCAGGTCATCAATGAACTTAACAAAGTGCGTGACCGTGGTCTTTACCATGAAGTTGGCAAACTAACCCGCGAGTTGCACAGCGCCATTGTCAACTTTCAGCTAGACCCGCGCCTGCCATATGCGACTGAAGCCTCGCAAATTACTGACGCAACCGAACGCCTCAACTATGTGGTGACGATGACCGAAGATGCGGCCAACCGAACCATGGATCTGGTTGAGCAAAGTGCGCCGTTGGTTAACGATATCCGCACTGACGCACAAAGTCTGAGTGCCGACTGGGGGCGCTTTATGCGCCGTGAGATGGGCGCAGAGGATTTTCGCGAGCTGGCTAAGCGGGTCGAGTTGTTTCTGGCTAATAGCGAGCGCGACAGTGGCAAGTTGTCCGGTCACTTAAACGATATTTTACTGGCTCAGGACTATCAAGACCTGACCGGTCAAGTCATTAAGCGCGTGACTCAACTGGTGACTGAAGTTGAGAGCAATCTGCTCAAATTGATGCTTATGGCAACCCAGGTTGACCGGTATGCAGGCATCGAACATGACCCAGAAACGCTGCGTGCAGAAAAACAACAAGAAAAAAATCCATCTCAGGGTGAAGGTCCGCAGATTCATGCCGATAAGCTTGATGACGTTGCATCGAGTCAAGATGACGTCGACGATCTGTTGTCCAGTCTGGGATTTTAGGAGCACGTACATATGAGCTTCGGCGCCGATGAAGAAATTCTCCAGGACTTCCTGGTAGAGGCCGGCGAGATACTCGAACAATTGTCCGAGCAGTTGGTTGAGCTGGAAAGCCGCCCGGATGATATGAATCTGCTCAATGCGATTTTTCGGGGATTTCACACAGTTAAAGGCGGTGCCGGATTTCTCCAGCTCAATGAGCTGGTGGAGTGCTGTCACATCGCTGAAAACGTCTTCGATATATTGCGTAAAGGCGAGCGCCGAGTTGATTCGGAGCTTATGGACGTTGTCCTTGAAGCGCTTGACGCGGTTAATGGCATGTTCAGTGAGGTGCGTGAAGGCGCCACACCTACGGCTGCGACGCCAGAGTTGCTGGCCGCGTTGGCCCAGTTAGCTGAGCCGACATCTGCTGCGCCTGCTGTGGTCGCCCCAGTAGTTGCAGCGCCGACTGCCGCCGCTCCGACACCGGCTAATAACGATATTACCGACAGTGAATTTGAGCAGTTGCTCGATGCACTTGATGAAACACCGCAGCAAGTCGATGTCCCTGCGGCCAGTGATGAAATCACTGATGATGAGTTTGAGTCACTACTTGATCAGTTGCACGGCAAAGGTCAGTTTGCTGGCGACCAAAGCGCAGTTGCGCCGGTCAATGCTGAGGCACCGGTTGCCACAGGTTCGCCTGCCGCCGGCCCGGTCAGCGATGAAATTAGCGATGACGAGTTTGAAGCTTTACTCGACCAGCTACATGGCAAAGGCCAGTTTGTTGCGCCGGAAATTGTTGCACCTGCCGCCACTGAGGCCAACGAAACGGTTTCGACCCCTGCTGCGAGCAGTGACAACATCAGCGACGATGAATTTGAAGCGCTGCTGGATGAACTGCATGGCAAAGGCAAGTTTACCGAGCCCGTGGCCCAGGTTGCCGGTTCTGATGTGCGGCCCGTCAAAGTAGCACCTCGAGCCGTGCCAGCAAAAGCAGCGGCACCGGTGGCTGAAAAAACAGCCCCAGCCAACGAAGTGGAAACCACCGTTAGGGTTGATACTGCGCGGCTTGACGAGATCATGAATATGGTCGGCGAGCTGGTGCTGGTGCGTAACCGTCTGGTTCGCCTGGGTGCAAGCAGTAACGATGAAGCCATGGGCAAGGCGGTTTCCAATCTGGATGTGGTCACTGCGGATTTGCAGACTGCGGTGATGAAAACCCGCATGCAGCCGATCAAGAAAGTCTTTGGCCGCTTTCCGCGTTTGGTCCGTGATTTGGCACGTAACCTCAAGAAAGAAATCAGCTTAGAGCTGATTGGTGAAGAAACCGATCTGGATAAAAACCTGGTTGAAGCCTTGGCCGATCCATTGGTGCACTTGGTGCGCAACGCGGTTGACCATGGCATTGAATCACCGGACGAACGTGAAGCCGCGGGTAAGTCACGTGGCGGCAAGGTCGTGCTGTCGGCCGAGCAAGAGGGCGATCATATCCTGTTGATGATCACCGACGACGGCAAAGGTATGGACGCCGATGTCCTGCGCGCCAAAGCGGTTGAGAAAGGCTTGCTGGAAAAAGACGCAGCCGATCGCCTTAATGAATTTGAGTGCTACAACCTGATCTTTGCGCCTGGGTTCTCGACCAAGACCGAGATATCCGATGTGTCCGGCCGCGGTGTCGGCATGGATGTGGTCAAGACCAAAATCTCTCAGCTTAATGGCACTGTTAACGTGTTCTCGGTCAAAGGCCAGGGCTCGAAGATTGTCATTAAAGTGCCGCTGACGCTGGCAATCATGCCGACCTTGATGGTCATGCTGGCGGATCAGGCTTTTGCTTTCCCATTGGTCAACGTCAACGAGATCTTTCACCTCGATTTGTCGCGCACCAATGTGGTTGATGGTCAAGAAGTGGTGGTGGTGCGTGAAAAAGCCCTGCCATTGTTCTACCTCAAGCGCTGGCTGGTTAAAGGTGCAGCCCATGAAGAGCAGCATGAAGGCCATGTGGTGATTCTGACTGTCGGAAGTCAGCGTATCGGCTTTGTGGTTGATCAGTTGGTGGGTCAGGAAGAAGTGGTGATCAAGCCGCTTGGCAAGATGCTGCAAGGCACGCCCGGAATGTCGGGTGCGACCATCACCGGTGACGGGCGTATTGCACTGATTCTTGATGTGCCAAGCATGCTCAAACACTACGCCCGCCGCATGTGACTGTCGCCTGCGCAGCCTGAGGCTGCGCAGTTAAGGAGCTCTAATGGCTGTAAAAGTATTGGTAGTAGATGACTCCGGTTTTTTTCGCCGTCGAGTCTCTGAAATCCTTTCTTCGGACCCGAATATCCAGGTAATCGGTACGGCAACCAACGGCCGTGAAGCGATTGATCAAGCGCAAAGTCTCAAACCTGATGTCATCACCATGGATTACGAGATGCCGATGATGGATGGCATCACGGCCGTGCGTAACATCATGCAGCGCTGCCCAACACCGGTCTTGATGTTCTCTTCGCTGACCCATGAAGGCGCGCGCGTTACCTTGGACGCGCTGGATGCGGGGGCGGTTGATTTCCTGCCCAAGAATTTTGAAGACATCTCGCGCAACCCGGACAAAGTGCGGCAGATGCTCTGCGAGAAAGTCCACAACATTGCCCGCAGCAACAGGCGCAGCCTCAGTTCTGTGCCGCCTGCCGCTCCGGCTTCAAGTGCAACCTCAACGGCATCTGCAGCAGGTTTACCCAGGCGAGCGACTACGCCGTTAGCCACCTCTGCCCGAACACCGCAGGAGTCAGCCAGGCCCGCGACGGCTCACCCAGCCAGCCATTCTGCGGGGCATGGCAGCAGTGCCGCGCCGAAGCATAAAGCCTACAAGTTAGTTGCTATTGGCACCTCAACGGGCGGCCCGGTGGCGTTGCAGCGTGTGCTTAGCCAGCTGCCCGCTAATTTTCCGGCACCCATTGTGCTGATCCAGCATATGCCTGCGGCCTTTACCAAGGCCTTTGCCGAGCGCCTTGATAAGCTCTGTCGGATTAACGTCAAGGAGGCCCAGGACGGCGACCAGTTGCGCCCGGGTCTGGCTTTGCTGGCCCCTGGCGGTAAGCAAATGATGATTGATGCGCGCGGCTCGGTACGGATTTTACCGGGTGATGAGCGGCTCAATTACAAGCCATGCGTTGATATCACCTTTGGCTCGGCGGCGCGTACCTATCAGGATAAAGTGCTGGCAGTGGTGCTCACCGGCATGGGTGCTGATGGCCGCGAAGGGGCGCGTCTGCTTAAGCAGAGCGGCAGCCAAGTGTGGGCGCAGGATGAAGCCAGCTGCGTTATTTATGGCATGCCCATGGCGGTGGTCAAAGCCAACCTGACAGATGCCGTCTACTCGCTGGATGACATCGGCAAACATCTTACCCAGGCGTGCGTGTAATGGATGTCCTGAGCCTGATTGGGATCATCTTGGCCTTTGTCGCTATTTTGGGCGGCAATTACCTTGAGGGTGGCCACGTAGCCGCGCTGCTCAACGGTCCGGCAGCGCTTATTGTGATTGGCGGTACCTTGGGCGCGGCGTTTTTGCAGGCGCCGATGAGTGTCTTTAAGCGCTCGTTGGTGATTGTCCGCTGGATCATCTTTCCTCCCCGTATTGATTTGGCTGGCGGTATTGACCGGGTCGTCAACTGGAGTCTGGTGGCGCGTAAAGAAGGCCTGTTGGGGCTAGAAGCAGTGGCCGATCTTGAGTCTGACCCATACGCGCGCAAGGGCTTGCAGTTACTGGTAGATGGCGCTGAAACTGAATCCATTCGCAGCGTTCTTGAAGTCGATTTGTACACCAAAGAAAGCCACGACATCCAAGCCGCCAAGGTATTTGAAAGCATGGGCGGCTACGCGCCGACCATCGGTATCATCGGTGCGGTGATGGGCTTGATCCACGTAATGAGTAATCTGGCCGACCCGAGCATGCTGGGCAGTGGGATTGCAGTCGCCTTTGTCGCGACCATTTACGGCGTCAGTTTTGCCAATTTGCTGCTGCTGCCAATTGGCAACAAGCTCAAAGCCATTGCCCAGCGTCAGACGCGCTATCGCGAGATGATCCTTGAGGGCATATTGTCGATTGCCGAAGGTGAGAACCCGCGCTCCATTGAGCTGAAACTGCAAGGTTTCATGGATTAGTGGGGTGAAATATGGCTCGACGCCGTCATCAGGAAGAACATGAAAACCATGAGCGCTGGCTAGTCTCCTATGCCGATTTCATTACCTTGCTGTTCGCGTTTTTTGTGGTGATGTACTCGATCTCTTCCGTCAATGAAGGCAAGTACAAAGTCCTCTCGGAAACCCTGACCGGCGTATTCAATCAGCCTGACCGCTCCATCAAGCCAATCCCTATTGGTGATGAGCGGCCAAGAACGACTGAGCCTGACCGCTCAATGGTCGATGAAGATGTCACACAAGCGCCGGAAGACTCTTTGCAAAGCATCTCAAGCAGCATTAGCCAGGCGTTTGGCGATCTGATTGCCAGTGACCAATTGAAGGTGCGCGGCAATGAGCTTTGGATTGAAATAGAACTCAGTTCAAGCCTGTTATTCTCCAGCGGTGATGCGCTCCCAAGTGACGCCGCCTTTGAGATTGTCGAGAAAGTTGCCAAAATTCTGGCACCTTATGGCAACCCGGTACATGTTGAAGGTTTTACCGATAATCAGCCGATTCATACGGCGCAGTTTCCAAGTAACTGGGAGCTGTCAGCCGCGCGGGCGGCAAGTATTGTGCGGATGCTGGCGATTGATGGGGTCAACCCATCGCGCATGGCCTCCGTCGGCTATGGCGAATTTCAACCTGTGGCCGATAACGCGACAACTGAAGGGCGGGCGCGAAACCGTCGAGTGGTTTTGGTAATCTCGCGTAATCTTGATGTGCGCCGCAGCATTAGCGGCGTTGGCAGCGCTCGGGCTCAGCCTGATAAAGCCTTGCGCAGCGCTGGCACGCAACCTGCACCATCAGCCGTAGTTCCGACGCCGCAATCCGGCGCCGTCAAATCACCGTCGCCGAACTGATCGGGCGGCATTAGATCCAGCTCAGGTAACACTTGTAGCGGGCGGAAGAGCAGAATGAGAGTTTGGGCAGTAGCCAATCAAAAAGGTGGTGTCGGTAAGACCACTTCATCCATCGCCTTGGCAGGTCTTTTGGCCGACTCCGGTAAGCGTGTGGTTGTGGTCGATCTCGATCCGCACGGCTCAATGACCAGCTATTTTGGTCATGACCCGGATAGTCTTGTGCACAGCGCATATGACCTGTTTTTGCACCAAGGCGTGGTGCCGCAAGGTTTGCCAAAGCAGTTATTGCTGCCAACCAGTCATGAGCAGATTGCCTTGCTGCCATCCAGCACTGCACTGGCTACCCTGGAGCGTCAGTCGCCGGGGCAAAATGGTTTAGGCCTGGTTGTTTCCAAAGCGCTCGCCCAGCTTTGGGGTGAATACGACTACGCAATCATCGACAGCCCGCCATTGCTCGGTGTCTTGATGGTCAACGCATTGGCCGCCAGCCAGCAACTGGTGATCCCGGTGCAGACTGAGTTTCTCGCGGTAAAAGGTCTTGAACGCATGGTCAGCACGCTGGCGATGATTAACCGCTCGCGCAAACAGGCGCTGCCTTACACCATTGTGCCGACCTTGTTTGACCGTCGCACTCAGGCGTCGATGTCGACCTTGCGCTTACTGCGCAATAGCTACCCGGACAATTTGTGGCAGGCCTATATTCCGGTTGATACGCGCCTGCGTGACGCGAGCCGGGCAGGGCAGACGCCTTCGCAGTTTGATCCGAAAAGCCGTGGGACCTTGGCCTACCGGGCGCTACTCAAGCATTTGCTGGCGCATCAACAGTCTGCACAGGTGGCTTGAGATGCCGCGTTTTTTTGCAAACTACTGCTCAAGTCTGCCTAGATTGCTGCCGATACAGGCTACAGAATCTTTGTGCGGATATTCACTATGACCGGCCCAGCCACCACCACCCGTCCACAACTGGCACTGCAGTCCTATTTGGACAGCTTGCTTCAGGATGCGTCGCTGGAATTGGCCACGAGCGTCAGTCTGGATGAGTTCGAAGCGGCCGTTCGCGAAGAGCAGCAACGTGACGCCACGCAACCCTTGCTGACATTGGCACCTGAGCCAGCAGTTGTTCAGGCTGTGATTGAAGCGCCAGTCATACAGGCAGAGCCTGTAATGCCTGCGCCTTTACTTGAATTGCCCGACGCCTTGGCCCCGGAGTCATCCTTAACGCTTGTCGAGCCCATCGCTGATGTGTACCGCCCTTCATCCACCGCGCCTTTTGCGCCTGTTTTGGCTGAAGATGGGCGTCCACAGTGGGCCCAAGAACCCTTTGAGTGCTTGTTATTTGATGTGGCGGGTTTGACTCTGGCAGTGCCCTTGGTCTGCCTTGGTTCAATTTACCCACTCGAAGGGCAGGACCTGACCCCGCTGTTTGGTCAGCCGGACTGGTTCCTTGGGATCCTGCCATGTCAGGCGGGCAACCTTAAGGTGCTCGACACTGCGCGCTGGGTCATGCCGGATCGCTATCGTGAAGACTTCCGTCAGGGCTTGCAGTTTGTAATTTCGGTTCAAGGCTACGAGTGGGGGCTGGCGGTTCATCAGGTTAGCCGCTCTATTCGTCTTGACCCGAATGAGATCAAGTGGCGCAGCCAGCGTTCGCAACGACCATGGCTGGCAGGCACAGTGATTGAACATATGTGTGCCTTGCTAGATGTCTCGGCACTGGCTGAGTTGATTACCAGCGGCGCAGCCAAAAGGCTGGTAAACGGTCAGGTTCACTAATTATTTTTGTAAGCGGGTACTGACTCGCAATCGTTTATCCAAGAGGCTAGGAATATGAATAAAAACGCTGCTCAAGGCGCTGAGGATCCAATCCTGCAATGGGTGACCTTTCGCCTGGATAACGAAAGTTACGGCATCAACGTGATGCAGGTGCAGGAAGTCCTGCGTTATTCGGAGATTGCTCCGGTTCCGGGTGCACCTAGTTATGTATTAGGTATTATCAACCTGCGTGGTAACGTAGTAACCGTTATCGATACACGTCAGCGCTTTGGTTTGGAACCTGCCGATATTACGGATAACACCCGCGTGGTGATTATTGAGGCAGACAAGCAAGTGGTCGGCATTCTGGTCGACAGTGTTGCCGAGGTGGTTTACCTGCGTCAGTCTGAGGTTGAGACGGCCCCCAATGTGGGTAACGATGAGTCTGCCAAGTTCATTCAGGGCGTGTGCAACAAGAATGGCGAACTGCTGATTCTGGTTGAGCTGGACAAAATGATGAGTGAGGAAGAGTGGTCGGAGTTGGAGTCAATTTGAATGATGCTTGAAGCCGCACTGGTGGTTTTGGCCCTGATCAGCGTAGCGCTGATAGGTGCCTGTGTGTGGCTGCATTCCCAGCTCAAGAGCACGGTTGCCCTGCAGGCCGAACGCGATGCAGCACGTGATCTGCGCCTTAAAGAGCTGAGCAAGCGACTGGATACCTACCTCACTGGCAGTATTCGCATGGGCGAGGAACTGCATGAGTTGCGCCAGACAGTGGCACCGCTGCCCGACAAAGTTAGCCAGATGGAACAACGCGATCCGGCAAATTTATCGTTTACCCAAGCCGCTCGCTTAGTCGGCTTGGGTGCCAGTGTGGATGATCTCACCCAGTCTTGCGGCCTAAGCAAGGCTGAAGCTGAGCTGGTCAGCAAGCTTCATCAGGCCAACCCCAATCGGGGTTAAGCCTTTCCGCGTATCGCGTAGGTCGTCCTCCGTCTGTCATCTCGCCGTCAGATTTAAGCCATGAGATCCACACAAACCGCGGACAAGCTTCGCTTGTCGCGCCCTACGTGAAGCGACGGTTATAGCGTTGGAAGTTCTTAAAGCGTTGCGTTGCCATCTAAATCGTTCCTAGTCTTTAGTTCAGGCCACCCTAAGCTTGTTAGTAACCGAGTAATAACAGGGAAGCTGTTATGGCTAGATTACTGGTGGTGTTGGTGGTGTTTGGCTTGAGTCTCCCTGCAGTCGCGCAGGACGTCCCCGAAACTGTGGCTGGCGCAAGCACGGTTAATGTTCTGCAAGCGCGTGTTCTCTATGAGCAGGGCGCAATGTTTGTTGATGTACGGCCACAGCGCGAGTGGTCTTGGGGGCATATCAGTGGCGCAACCCATTTGGATATTGACAAGCGTTTCGCTGAGCTGTCGACTGCTGGAATCCCACGGGGCGCTGCACTGGTGGTGTATTGCGACAGTGATGTCAGTCCGCGCAGTGCCGAGGCGGTGCGCAAGGCTGTCAGTTGGGGCTACGAACAAGTGTACTTTTTCCGTGATGGCTACTTTGCCTGGCAGTTATTGGACTTTCCGCTGGATAAGGGCGCGAGCGATGAGTCGCAGCTCTATGCAATGTCAGGCAGCCTGAGGCGCGTAACCGATTAAATCTCTTGCATTGTGTCCGCCTGGCTGGCGTTGAAGCCTGCCGGGCATTTGCCTTTTAGGTGCCAGGCGAAGGCAATAATTTCTGCAATACAGCGGTACAGCTCTTCAGGAATGCTATCGCCAAGTTCAAGGCGGGCGAGGAGGCGTACCAACTCGGCGTTCTCATAGATTGGCACTTCATACTCACGGGCTATGGCCAAAATCGCTTCAGCTAACTCATCGTCACCCTTGGCGCTGAGTGTGGGCGCTTGTTGGCCGTCATAGCTCAGGGCGATGGCTTGGCGAGGTGTGTTGTGTTTAGTCATGCGGTCTCATCCACCCAGCGCTGTTGCAGGGCCGTTTTGGAGCCTTGCGGCGGGGAGCCTTGGGCGCAGGACAGTGCGCTGACCTGTAGCCCGGCGTCAATCAAGCGCTGACGTAAATTAACCAGTTCACTGTCGATTAGCTTGGCGGTGCTGGCTTGTTCAGCCCAAAGTGTGCTCGATAGGCTGCCGCGTGCCAGCTGCGTCTGTACCTGCACAGGCCCAAGCGGCTCCAAATCGAATGCAAGATCAATGCGCCAAAGCATTTCTTTTTGCTCTTGGGCGGCTGACTTCTGAGGTTCGTCGCGCTGGATTTTTAGCTGCACGGGCACCAGCTCTTGCTGGTTACGCATGGGGATCTCTAGCTGCCAGGTAGTCAGGATATTGCCGTCTGGCCCCACTTGGGTTTGCGCCAGGCTCGAGAGTTGGTGGGTTTGCAGGCGAGACACTGCAGCGGCGGCAAGTTTGAGCAGGGCTTCGAGGTCGCCATCTTCAGTCAGCGATTGCAGAAGTTTTGTTGGCAGCGGGAAATTCAGTGCCTGTTGTTTGCTGCTGCTCTGGTTGATGCTGCCCAGTAAGTTGCGCGCCAGAGCGGGCAAAGACTGGGCCATGATCGCACTGGCGGTCGCCCCGGGTAATGCGCCTTGTACCGGTAAGTTGAGTTGTAGCTGGCTGATCAACTTGAGCAGGTTGGCCTTTAAATCTGTTGGCAGGGCATTGGCTTGGGTGCCCAATAGCTTACTTTCAAGAAAAGCGCCGCTGTTTTCCAATGCCTTGCTCAGGCCCTTGCTATCACTCAGTTGCTGGCCGTCAGGCATGGCACCGATCAGTTTATCGATACTGCTGCGCACGCCGCTGGGAATATCGCCGCGCTCGCTCAAGCCCTGCAGAGACTTGAACAAGCCCTGCAAGGAACCTTGGCCATTGTGTTGATTTTGCAATTGCTGAGTCAGCACCAGTTGATCAAGTCGCCCGCTCAGGGGCAGAAGATTAAGCGATTGATTACCCTGTACCTGAGCGCTCAACAGGCTGCCGGGTTGGAGTGACAAAGGGGTCTCGATCACCAGCTTGCTGCCCGCTAATGAGGTATTGAGCAGGCTGACCAGAACCTTGTAGATCACCTGTACCTTGCCTTGAGCGATTTGTTCGCTGCTCAGCACTTTGCCTTGAATCAGCGTGCCCACTGGTAATTGATTGAGGTCGAGGCTCTTTAATGGTTTGTCGCCGCCGGGCTGTAATGCCAGCAAGAGTTTGCTGTCTGATAGGGCGGTAATGGTCAGGGCGGTGCCTTGCGCAACAGGTCGGTTGCTGCTGGCTTCGACAGTGGCTTGGCGACCATTTTCCATGGTGAGCTTGAGCATGAGCTGAAAGCTTTGAGCGACTTGTCTGAGGCTGACAACTTCCGCGGTGGCAGTGTCGCCCTTGGCCATTAAGCCTTCAAGTGGCTGTAGCAGTTTCACTGCCATGTCGCTAGCCACCGAGTTTGAGCGGTTGCTTGCAGGTGTGGCGGGGAGTGGCCGACTGCTGCTTATTTCACTCATCTACACGTTACACCCTGTCGAAAAGGCAACTGCGGGGAGGAGGGCGAGGCATGTATAATGCCGCCGCTGGCTAGTGCCTGTTTCGCCGCGTGAAGTCCGTACAGGCTACTTTAAACGGTTCATTAAGCCCGCATGCATCACTATATAGCGGCTGAAATGCAGCCATCTTGAATCATTTATTAGGTAAAAATGCTGTGATCAGCCCAATTCTTGAAGCCAGGTCGCTCTCTTGTGAGCGTGATTGGCGCATGCTTTTTGAGCATCTAGAACTGACTCTGGTTCCCGGCGAAATGCTTCAGGTTGCAGGTCCTAACGGTAGTGGTAAAACCAGTTTGTTGCGACTTTTAGCGGGGCTGATGCAGCCTACAGCAGGTGAAGTGCAACTCTATGGCAGCGCATTGAACGCGCAGCGCGGTGAGCTTGCTGGAAAATTACTTTGGATCGGCCATGCGGCGGGCATCAAGGGTTTGCTGACCGCACAAGAGAACCTCACGTGGCTCTGCGCTTTGCAGCAGCCCGTAGAGCGTGAGCAGATTTGGCAGGCCCTTGAGGCTGTTGGTCTGCGCGGTTATGAAGACGTTCCTTGTCACTCGCTATCGGCCGGGCAGCAGCGCCGGGTTGCGTTGGCGAGGTTGTATTTACCGGGTCCAATACTTTGGATTCTAGACGAGCCCTTTACCGCGCTCGATATCGCTGCCGTCGCTCAGCTTGAGGCACATTTGGCTGCACATTGCGAAAAGGGTGGCCTGGTCGTGATGACGACGCACCACAGTTTATCGGTTAAACCACAGGGCTATCGTGTGCTTGATTTAGGCGTGCGCAGCCTATGAGTAACGTATTCACACTGCTGGTGGCACGTGAAGCTCGGTTGCTGTTCCGGCGGCCGGCTGAGTTGGCGAATCCCTTGGTCTTCTTCGCCATTGTCATTGCCTTGTTCCCTTTGGCGGTCGGGCCAGAAGCTCAATTGTTGCAAACCCTTTCACCAGGGCTGGTCTGGGTGGCGGCGCTATTGGCCGTGCTGCTCTCGCTGGACGGGCTTTTTCGCAGTGATTTTGAAGATGGCTCACTTGAGCAGTGGGTCCTTTCGTCGCACCCTTTGGCTCTTCTGGTTTTGGCCAAGGTGCTGGCACACTGGGCGTTTTCAGGCTTAGCACTGGTCATTCTGTCCCCGGTATTAGCACTTATGTTGGGGCTGCCTGCTCACTGTTTACCTGTTTTACTGATTTCGCTGCTGCTTGGAACCCCGGTCTTGAGCTTGTTGGGGGCTGTAGGCGCGGCATTGACAGTTGGCCTAAAGCGCGGTGGCTTGTTACTGGCCTTGCTGATTCTGCCTTTGTACATTCCGGTGCTGATTCTTGGCAGCGGTGCCTTACAGGCGAGCCTGCAAGGGTTGCCAGCTGTCGGGCAGTTGTTGTGGATGGCGTGTTTGACCACCTTGGCGGTGACCTTCAGCCCTTTTGCTATCGCCGCGGGTCTGCGTATAAGCGTCGCTGAGTGACGTTGAAACTATAACCACTGTGCAGAGCATGCAGTGGTTGACTGAAGAACTGATGAGTAACCTGATGAACTGGACATGGTTTCACAAGCTGGGTTCGCCCAAGTGGTTTTATGAGATCAGTGGTCGCTGGCTGCCGTGGCTGATTGCTGCTGCGGCGCTGTTATTGGTTTCAGGCTTGGTTTGGGGGTTAGTGTTTGCCCCGCCTGAACGCTATCAGGGCGATAGCTATCGGATTATCTATATTCATGTGCCTGCGGCATTTCTCGCGCAAGCCTGTTATTTGACCATGGCGCTGGCTGGCGCGGTTGGCTTGATCTGGAAAATGAAGATCGCCGATGTCGCCTTGCAACAAGCCGCGCCTGTGGGGGCCTGGTTGTGCTTTTTGGCGCTGGTTACCGGGGCGATTTGGGGTAAGCCGACCTGGGGTACATACTGGGTCTGGGATGCACGCCTGACTTCAATGTTGATTCTGCTGTTCTTGTACTTTGGTGTGATTGCTCTGGGGCAAGCCATCAGCAACCGTGACAGTGCTGCCAAGGCCTGTGCAGTGCTGTCTTTGGTCGGTGCGGTCAATATCCCGATCATCCAGAAGTCGGTTGAGTGGTGGAGCACCTTGCACCAGCCAGCAACCTTCAAAATTACCGGCAAGGCGAGCATGAGCGCCGAAATGTGGATGCCATTGCTGCTTTCAGTGCTGGGATTCTACTGCCTGTTTATTGTGCTGGTGCTCGTTCGGATGCGCCTGGAAGTGCTCAAGCGCGAGTCGCGCAGTGCTTGGGCCAAGGCCGAGGTTAACCGGCAACTGGAGGCGCGCCCATGAGCTTCGCATCGTTGAGTGATTTCATCGCCATGGGCGGCCATGGTGCCTATGTGTGGTCCGCATACGGCATTACCCTTGCTGTGCTGGGCCTGAACATCGCACTGCCTATTTTCGCCAAACGGCGCTATCTGCAAGACGAGGCGCGTCGTTTGCGCCGGGAGAGCAACTCGTGAACGCGGTTCGTAAAAAACGCTTGTACATCATCCTTGCCTTGGTCGCTGGTGTGGCAATCGCTGTAGGCCTGGCACTGTCGGCGCTGCAGGAGAATATCAACCTGTTCTATACGCCTACCCAGATCGCCAATGGCGAAGCACCAACGGATGCCCGGATTCGTGCGGGCGGCATGGTCACTGAAGGTTCAGTCAAACGTTCTGCGGACTCGCTGCAAGTCGAGTTTGTGGTCACCGATTTTGCCAAGAGCGTAACCATTCGCTATAGCGGCATCCTCCCTGACTTGTTCCGTGAAGGGCAGGGCATCGTCGCGCTTGGCAAGCTCAATGCTGATGGCGTGTTAATCGCTGACCAAGTACTGGCTAAGCATGATGAGAAATACATGCCGCCTGAAGTCACTAAAGCGCTTAAAGAAAGCGGCAAGCTTAAGCCTGAAGGTAAGGAGGGCGGCGCATGAGTGCCATGTTGATGGTTCCAGAACTCGGCCATTTAGCGATGATTCTGGCGTTGTGTATGGCCGTTGTGCAGGCCACATTGCCAATGATTGGTGCCTGGCGCGGTGATCGTCAGTGGATGAGCCTGGCCCAGCCTGCAGCCTGGGGCCAATTTGCCTTTCTGGTATTTGCTTTTGCCTGTTTGACCTACGCCTTTATGGTCGACGACTTTTCTGTGCGTTACGTTGCCAGTAACTCCAACAGCGCCTTGCCTTGGTATTACAAGTTCAGTGCGGTCTGGGGTGCCCATGAAGGCTCATTATTGTTGTGGGCTTTGATTCTGGGTGGCTGGACCTTCGCGGTTTCAATCTTCTCGCGCCAATTGCCGGAAGAAATGCTCGCCCGTGTGCTCGGTGTGATGGGCATCATCAGCGTTGGTTTCTTGCTGTTTTTGATCATCACCTCCAACCCTTTTGCCCGCTTGCTACCGAACATGCCTGCTGACGGCAATGACCTTAATCCGTTGCTGCAAGACTTTGGCTTGATCATCCACCCGCCCATGCTCTACATGGGGTATGTTGGCTTTTCCGTAGCATTTTCCTTCGCCATTGCGGCGCTGCTGGGCGGCAAGCTCGACGCAGCCTGGGCGCGCTGGTCGCGGCCTTGGACTATTGTCGCCTGGGCCTTCCTGGGTATCGGTATTGCTTTGGGCTCGTGGTGGGCTTATTACGAGCTTGGCTGGGGCGGCTGGTGGTTCTGGGACCCAGTGGAAAATGCTTCGTTTATGCCTTGGCTGGTCGGCACTGCGCTGATCCACTCCTTGGCGGTCACCGAAAAGCGTGGGGTGTTCAAGAGCTGGACCGTTTTGTTGGCAATTGCCGCATTCTCCTTGAGCCTGCTCGGGACTTTCTTGGTTCGGTCCGGCGTGCTGACTTCGGTCCATGCATTTGCCAGTGACCCAGAGCGCGGCGTATTTATCCTGGCGTTCTTGCTGCTGGTCGTCGGCGGCTCACTCGCACTCTTTGCAGTACGTGCGCCGGTGGTTAAAAGCAAGGTGGGGTTCGCACTGTGGTCGCGTGAAACCTTGTTGTTGGCCAATAACCTGATTCTGGTGGTTGCCGCGTCGATGATCCTGCTCGGCACCCTGTATCCGCTGGTGCTAGATGCTTTGACCGGCGCCAAGTTGTCCGTTGGACCGCCGTACTTCAACGCGCTGTTTGTGCCACTGATGGGCCTGCTGATGGTGGTTATCGCCGTGGGTGTGCTGGTGCGTTGGAAAAACACACCGGTTAAATGGCTGGTGAGCATGCTGATGCCTGTATTACTCGGCAGCGTTGCGGTTGGGGCGATTGCCGCCTTTGCCTTTGGTGACTTCAACTGGGGCGTCATGGCGGTGTGCATGCTGGCTGCTTGGGTGGTATTGGCGGGTGTGCGTGACATCTTTGACAAGACCCGCAACAAAGGCCTGTTCAAAGGCATGCGCGAGCTGACCCGCAGTTATTGGGGGATGCAGTTGGCGCACTTCGGCATGGCTGTGTGTGCCTTGGGTGTGGTTTTGACCAGTGTTGGCAACCTTGAGCGTGATATGCGTATGGCACCGGGCGATACAGTTAGCGTCGGTGCCTACGAGTTTGTCTTTGAGGGCTCGAAGCACCGCGAAGGGCCTAACTTCAGTGCTGATCGCGGGACCATGCGGGTACTCGACGACGGTAAACAAATTGCCGTGTTGCACCCAGAGAAACGTTTCTATGCCGTGCAACAGTCGATGATGACTGAAGCGGCGATTGATGCAGGTTTCACCCGCGATGTGTTCGTGGCGCTGGGAGAACCACTGGAAAATGGTGCATGGGCTGTGCGGGTGCATATCAAGCCGTTCGTGCGCTGGATCTGGCTGGGTGCCTTGCTGATGGGCTTTGGTGGCGTGCTAGCGGCACTCGACAAACGCTACCGCGTGAAGGTGCGCACCCGTGTGCGTGAGGCATTGGGTGTGGCGGGGGCGCCGGCATGAAACGATTGATTTTGCTATTGCCACTGGCACTGTTTCTGGCAATTGCCGTGGTCCTGTATCGCGGCATGTTTCTCGACCCGTCTGAATTGCCTTCGGCGTTGATTGATAAACCCTTTCCGGCCTTTTCATTGCCTTCAGTGCAGGATGATAAAACTATCAGCCTGGCTGACATCAAAGGTAAGCCAGCGTTGGTTAACGTCTGGGCAACCTGGTGTATTTCATGCCGGGTCGAGCATCCGGTGTTGAATAAAATCGCCAAGCTGGGCGTGAATATTTACGGTATCAACTACAAAGATGAGAATGCGGCCGCGCAGAAGTGGCTCAAGGAATTCCATAACCCTTATCAGCTCAATATCAGTGATGCCAAAGGCACGCTAGGACTTGATCTTGGGGTTTATGGCGCACCGGAAACCTTCTTGGTCGATAAAGACGGCATCATCCGCCACAAGTTTGTTGGGGTGATTGATGAAACCGTTTGGCGCGATCAGCTTGCGCCGCTTTATCAGGCCATGGTCGATGAGGCCAAGCCATGATGGGGTTAACCTTGCGGCGTGGTTTGGCAGCCTTGTTATTGGGGGTGACGCTGATCAGCGTGGCCCATGCAGCAATTGATACTTATGAGTTCAAAACCGAGGCTGAGCGCGAGCGCTATCGCACGCTGACGGAAGAGCTACGGTGCCCTAAGTGTCAGAACCAAAACATTGCCGATTCCGATGCGCCGATTGCCTTGGATTTGCGTGCCCAAATATATAAAAAGATTGAAGGCGGCGAGAGCGATCAGCAGATCATTGATTATCTGGTCGCCCGTTACGGCAATTTTGTGTTGTACAAGCCGCCTGTCACTGGGCGTACTTTGCTGTTGTGGTACGGCCCTGCAGGCCTGCTAATCGGTGGTTTTATTCTGTTAGGCGTGATTGTACTGCGTAAGCGTCGGCAAAAGACCGAGCAGTACCAGGGACTCTCAACAGATGAGCAGCAACGTCTTGCTGCCTTACTAAATCAAGCGCCTTTGGATAAGAAAGACTGATGATTGAATTTTGGCTGTGTGCCGGCCTGCTAGTACTGGCCGCCTTGGGGTTTCTGCTGATTCCTGTTGTGCGTGCTCGTAAGTTTCAGGCTGAGGAAGACCGTACGGCGTTGAACGTGACGCTCTACCAGGAGCGAATCAAAGAGCTGGAAACCCAGCATGCCGCCGGTGTGCTTAGTCCCGAGCAACTGCGTGATGGCCGTGATGAGGCCTCCCGTGAGTTGTTATCTGATACTGAGGGTAATCAGGGCAAGGCGAGCGTTCTGGGGCGCAAAGTGCCTCTGATTATGGCGTTGTTGATGCCGCTATTGGGTTATGGCTTGTACATGCATTGGGGCGCGATTGATCAAGTTGAGCAAACCCTGGCCTTTGCCGATCAGCCGCAAACGATTGAAGCCATGACCGAGCGCCTTGAGGCCGCGGTCAAAGATAAGCCAGACTCTGCCGAGGCCTGGTACTTTTTAGGCCGCACCTATATGGCTCAGGAGCGAGCTGGCGATGCAGCTAAGGCCTTCGAAAAGGCGGTTGAGCTGGCTGGACGTGACCCTGCACTGCTCGGGCAGTGGGCGCAGGCGATCTACTTTGCCGGTGACAAGCAATGGTCGCCGCAATTGCAGAGTCTGACTGATGAAGCGCTGAAGGCCGATCCGGAAGAGGTGACGAGCTTGGGATTGCTGGGGATTGCGGCCTTCGAGCAGGGCCGTTTTCAGGATGCGATTGATTCATGGGAAAAATTGGTCGCCGTGCTGCCAGAGAATGACCCATCGCGTCAGGCTATTCAGGGCGGTATTGAACGTGCCCGCGGCGAACTTGATCCAGCCGCTGCAAGCGCCGAAGCCGCCACTCCGGACACTGAAGCCGCCACTGCAAGCACTGATCACAAGCTCAAGGTCAAGGTTGAATTAGCCGCCGAGTTGAAAGATAAAGTCCAGCCAACTGATAGCGTGTTCATCTTTGCCCGTGCTGTATCCGGGCCGCCGATGCCGCTGGCGGTTAAGCGTTTGACGGTGGCGGATTTGCCGGTTGAGGTGAGCTTGTCGGATGCCGATGCAATGATGCCGCAGCTGAAAATCTCTGGTTTCGATCAGGTTCAACTGGTGGCGCGAATCTCCCGTAGCGGTAACGCCACCCAGGGTGAGTGGGTGGCGCAGCCCAAAGCTGTCGCCAGCAACAGTGACGACTTGCAGCAACTGACCATCGATAGCGCTGAGCGTAAAAACTAATGAAAAATTGGTTGGGCTTCATTGGTGTCGCGGCGTTATTGGTGCTCTCCGGCTGCTCCACGCATGGGCCTGGCACACAGGTGAGCGATCTGCCGGTTAAGCAGTCACATCCTCGTTATGCGCCGCCCCCAGGAGCGCAAAGCCACTGGGTGCCAGCCTTGGGTGTGTACTCGGTTGAGGGGGCCAGCAACCTGTATTACCGCGAACGCACCTATTACCGCTGGAGCAATGGCTGGAGTTGGGGGCTGAGCGCCAATGGCCCTTGGCAAGCAGCGGACAGCAGCGAAGTGCCGCCGGGCCTGTTTAACTACTACAAGTAGGGCAGGCCATTGCAGTCTCGAATACTCGGGGTGTCTGTGCGACTTGCGGTGGCCAAGCTTCGCGTTGACGCACCCTACGACAGTCGCTTACGGCGGCGGTATTGGCTGGCAGGTTGATGCTTTTTTCGGCCACCATTTGCCGCCACAATCGTCGGGAATTTGCGCTTGCACCTGCACCGCAGCCGAGCTTTGTGTTGGCCTCGGGCTGATCGCCTACGCCAATACTCCATCGCGAAAATCACGCAATGCCTGTTCGATCTCCTCGTGGCTGTTCATCACAAAGGGTCCGTACTGGACGATTGGCTCACCAATGGGTTTGCCTGCGATCAGCAAGACTTTAGCGCCCGTGAGGCTGCTCAGTTGTATGTCCCCCTGATCGCCCAATCGCACAAGTCGCCCCGTCGCTATGGTGTCTGCACCTGTTTGCGGCAATTGCAGGCTACCTTCATAGACGTAAAGCATCAGGCGATGGCCGTCGGGTATTTGGGGCTGAATCTGGCTGCCAGCAGGTAGGTGCAAGTCAAAATATTGAGGGTCGGTATCAGGGCGTTGCACCGCACCCGCTTGTTTGATACTGCCATCGCTGAACTGGCCTGCAATAACCACCACTTCAACACCTTCGGCTGTGGTCACCCGTGGGATGTCACTGGCCGGGATATCACGGTAATCCGGGTCGTTCAGCTTGCTTTTTGCCGGCAGGTTGAGCCACAGCTGGAAGCCGCGCATGGCACCATCTTGCTGTTCGGGCATCTCGCTATGGATTACCCCGCGCGCAGCCGTCATCCATTGCACGCTGCCGCTTTCAAGCAGGCCGACATTGCCCATATGATCTTCATGGCGCATGCGCCCTTCAATCATATAGGTGATGGTTTCAAAGCCGCGATGAGGGTGGGGTGGGAAGCCCGCAATGTAATCATCTGGATTTTCTGTGGCGAACTCGTCGAGCATCAAAAACGGATCAAAACGCTCCAGGCCACCCCCACCGATAACTCGGTTGAGCTTAACGCCTGCGCCGTCAGATGCCGGCTGACCGGGTTGTACGGAGAGAATTTTGCGCATGGGTTTCATCAAGCACCTCCTCATTCAGGTTGTGGCTATGGTAGTGCGATCTATTAGATTAATGGTCGCTAAATACTTGAGTAAATAATCGGATTTATCGATTTATTAATCGCCGCTTACAGGCTGTTAATTTTATTCAGGCATAAAAAAACGCCCAGTTTGAGCTGGGCGTTTTCAATTGAGCAGGCGTGAGGTTACTCGTTAATTTGCAGCTTTCGCGCTTCGGTGTAGAAGTAGCGGATTTTCTCGTACTCAAACGGTGAGTTGAGTTGGCCGTAACGGAAGTTAACCGTAGAGCGCGTATCGATGGCCCACAGTGTACTGACTTCCAGCTGTGGCGAATCGAAGCTGAACGCGAAGAAATCGAGGAAGTCGAGTGTGGCCAGACCTTCAAAATCTGCTACCAAACCAGTGCCATCACGCAGACTTGAAGGGCCCAGTACCGGCACCATCAGGTAAGGGCCTGCGGGCACGCCGTAGAAACCAAGGGTTTGGCCGAAGTCTTCACGTTGCTTGGGTATACCCATCTTGGTTGCCGGGTCCCAAACGCCGAGCACGCCAATGGTGGTATTTAGCAGCAAGCGGGCGGTGATATCCATCGAGCGCTTGCCCTTGAATTGCAGCAGGCTATTGGCAAGGTTGCTGATGTCACCGATGTTCGCAAAGAAATTGCTGACCCCACTTTCCACAAAATCAGGTGTGATCCAACGGTAGCCATCAACCACAGGGATGAACACCCACTCATCAAAGCGATAGTTGAAGTGGTAGATGCGTCGGTTCATTGACTCCCATGGGTCATAGACATCCAGCGCTTCGAAACTCGACTGTTCGAATACGTGCTGATCCAGGCCTGGGTTGAACTGAAGCCTCTCAAGGGGGTTCTTGAAGCCATCGTCACCGATTGGCGGTGTTGTGTCGGCCCAGGCAACGTCTGCACTGAACAACAGGGCGAGCAGGAGGATTTTCTTAACCACGGAAGAACTCCAGCATAGCGTCGCTGTTGACGCGGTAGTTTAAGTTGCCGCAATGCCCACCAAGAGGGTACACGGTCAAACGGTCGCCCATGGTGCGGCGCAGGAAGCCAAGATCGCCTGGGCCGAGGATGATGTCGTCAGCGTTGTGCATGACTGAGATCTTTTTGCTGGTCTTGAGGTAATCCTCGAGTGCATAGAGGCTGACCTTGTTAACCAGTTGATCAAGGCTGCCGCCGTCGTAGCGGGCGCGCCACATGGGGATCAGTTGTTCACGCATGTAGCAGTCAAAATCGCACTGCAATGCACGACGCAGATAAGGCGTCATGTCGGTATTGGCTTTAATGACAGTACCGGGAGGTGTGATCAGGCCGCGTCGGTTGAGCAAGTCTGAGGTGTAGGCGATATCCGACGACGAGAAGCGGAAGACGGTGCCAATCAGCATTGCCATCTGTTCGTTGGTCAAGTGCTCCTTGGACATTTGGAACTCATAGAGCATGGCTTCATTCATATCGATGTAGCCTTTTTGCTCGAAATAGCGTGCCAACTTACCGAGGATCAGGTCAAAGAAGTTTCTGTTGTTATTGATCCCGGCAACCTTGGTCTGCACCAGCTTATTGAGGTTGCTGATGGAGGTGTAGAGATTGACCGGTGGGTTGAGCAGCAACACCCGTTTGAAGTTAAAGCTGCGCCGTTCCTCGTCGAGCTTGCTGACGAAGGCTGCGTTAAGTGCGCCCAGGCTATAGCCGGTCAGGTAGTAGTCGCTGACCTCCAAGTCTGGATGTTGCGCACGCACGGCTTGCATGGCGCGGTACAGATCGTCGGCATCGTCTTCTGAAAGGCCCGGAGTGGCATGACGTGAGGCAGAGGCCATAAAGTCATAGCTGGTCGGAGAGGACAGCTGAACCACATGGTAGCCGGCCTGGTAAAACAGCTTCTTCAGGTATTCCGGGGTGGAGCTGGAATAGCTGGCCCCGGTGCCTGCAATGATAAATACCAAAGGTGCTTTACCGTCTTGTCGTGCCAAGCGGTAGCGCATCTTGGTCACAGCCCAGAGGTTATCCGGCAGTTCGTACTCACGCTCAGGATGCAGCAGCACCTTATAGTCGCTCTGATCGATATCACTGTCGTCAGGCAGGCTCGGGCGCAGTTCGGGTGGCGTTGTGGCGATAGTCGCCTCAAACGGATTGGTGATCGGGTAGCCATAGCTTTCGATGTCTACATCTGCCGCCCACAGTGGAGCACTGAGGGTTAGGCCGCAGACGAGCGCAGCAAGGCGGCGGGTAAGCGACATGGTTAAAGTCCCTTTAGAAGTAGACGTAATATTGAAGTATCGATTTATGACAATCGTAAGCTAAGCAAGTGCCAGTTCATCAGTATTTTTTGCCAGATTTTGCAGTGCATCGCCGGTCAGGCGGAACTGGGTCCAGTCTTCTAGTGAATGAGCACCGAGTTGTTTATAGAAACCAATCGCCGGCTCATTCCAATCAAGCACCGACCATTCTAGACGACCACAGCCTCGGGTGACGGCAAGTTTGGCCAGGGTGCCAAGCAATGCTTTGCCAAGTCCCGAGCCGCGTGTGTGGGTACGTACGTACAGATCCTCAAGATAAATGCCGGGTTTACCAAGAAATGTCGAGAAATTATGGAAAAATAATGCAAATCCATTGGCTTCGCCATCAAGTTCGCCGATAAGCACTTCGGCATAGGGGCGGGGACCAAACAGATGGTTGGCGAATTCTTCAGGGTCAGAGGTGATCTGATCACTGAGTTTTTCATATTCCGCCAGTTCGGCGACAAGACTCAAAATCAAAGGCATATCGGCGCGTGTGGCTGAGCGAACGTTAATGCGGTTCATAAAACTTCCTTTTTGGCTCATCCTGCCAAGCATGCCGGTATGAGCGGCGTTGATCAACAAGACTTGCATCCACACCCCGCTTGGATATTCTGGTCGCCGCTTATTTTATTTGGAGTGATACATGCCTCGCCCTCGGTCCCTGGCCATTCTGGTTGTGCTGGTTTTATTGAGTCTTGCTGCGTGTTACGGCTTGCGTTATGGCCTGATGGAAGGCGATGAGTGGGTGGGCACCTGCGCTGATACACCGGAACTCTTTGCCTGTGGTGTGCGTTCAACCCTGGGCTTATTTATTCACTTGGGGATCATCGCGTGGACGGCCATAGTCTTTGCTGGGCTTAGCTTTGTGCTGCCCGGGCGTTTGGGTTGGTGGATGGCGGTGCCGGGGCTGCTGCTGGGGTTGGCAGGGCTGGTGCTGTACAGCGCCAGTATTTCAGTTTTCGCTGTGGTGATTGCTGTGCTGCGTGTGGTGCGCAAGCCCTAGCGAAGCTTGCCCACCACAGCCAATACCAGCGCCTGCAAATGGCGGGTAACAAGCGTTACCCGCCCACGGATTTACAGAGTGGTTTGAGGTCGTTGCAGGCTGCGCCACAAAGCCGCTGCGAGCAGGGCGCTGACCAGCGCCCAACCGATTGCCTGAATATTGCCCAGGGTTTCTTCAAACAGTTGTAGGGGGATTCCTGCGGCTATTATGACCAGTAGCGCCAGTGTTTCGCGGCGAAAGCCTGCAACCGGACGCCACAGGTAAACCAGCGCTGGTAATAGCAGTGCAGCGCTCGGGAAACTGCGATAGCGTGCATCGGTGACCATTGCCAGCATCATCACTGCACCGGCAAAGCCAGCCGCAATTAACCACCAATGACGACGCTTATCCAGTCCGTTAAACAGCGCCCGACGCCAACCCGCGCTGTTTGTCAGGGCCAAGCTGATATGCATCAGCACAATCATATTGAGTGCCAGCAGCGCGCCTGCCCATAGCCATTCACCGACGTAGCGGCTGGTGATCAGGCTCAGTTCAGCCCAAAGCCCCATGCAGCCAACGCCAACGGCGATCAGTAACGGCTGGATAAGGCTGTTGCCCAGGGTTTGTGGTCGCCAGGCGAGCAGCAACATTGCCCCATACAGCAAGGCGCTCAAACCCAGCCAGGACGGCCAGTTTGGCAGGTTTGAGACGCTACCCGCGAGTATCGACTTGTCATTGCGGTCAGCATCAAATAAGCCCCAATAGCCGCCGACGGCACCTTCGCTGGTGCGTTTCCATGGTTGGTCAAAGGCTTCAATCAAGTTGTAGCGCCAGCCGTTTTCTTCCGCCATGGTCACAAAGCCGCGGATGAATTTGGCTTGGTTTACCCGGCTTGGCAGGGCGGTTTCACGTTGACGCCCTTCGCTGGGCCAACCCGTCTCGCCAATGAGAATATCTTTGGGGGCGAATTTCTTGGCAAATATGTTGTGTACCTTGGCGACCTGCGCCAGCGCAGTATCGATGCCTGCCGGGTTATCTTCCCAATAAGGCAGCAGGTGGATGGTCAAAAAATCCACTGCTGGTGCGATTTCAGGATGCTTTAGCCAGAATTCCCAGACATCGGCATAGGTGACCGGTTGCTGTATGCCGGCCTTCACCTGCTCGATCAGTTTGATTAGCTGTTTAGACGTGACCTCCTTGCGCAGCAAGGTTTCGTTGCCGACGATCACCGCCTTGATCACGTCAGGGTGAGCATTGGCCGCTTTGATCGCGCCCTTGATTTCGATCTGAGTTTCCACTGGGCTGCGGCTGACCCAAGCGCCAATCATCAGGGTCAGGCCATGCTTTTTGGCGAGGTCCGGCAGGGCTTCAAGGCCTGTGACCGAGTAGGTTCGCAGGCAGTTAAAGCGCTTGGCGAGTAGTCCGAGGTCGATGTCCATACGCTCATTGCTGATGCGCAAGGGTTTCACGAACGGTGACTGGTCTTTGCCAAAAGGGGTGTAGGAAGCGCACTGCATCTTGTGTGATGGGCTGGCAACATCGGCCAGGTGCACAGGTTTACCAAGTCCATACCAAAGCCCGGTTAAAAGGATTAATCCTAATACAGTGCTGAGCAGGTAGGCGGCGAGGGAAGGTCGTTGGATGGCAGGCATAGTCAGGCGCACAGAGGAAGACGCTGGCAATGGTAACGGATACGCGCGCACTTCGGCACAAGCAAATGCAACAACTCAAGTATGCAGCAGCGCAGTGGTCGACTGAGGATTGATCGTTGGTTCGGTTTGCTTCGCAGATGGGTGACGCTAGGGTCGGCGCATTGCACCCTCGTGCAGTTCGGGCGGTGAGCCCGATCACCTGAACAGGACGTTCAATCATGCGTACTTATATCTATTCAGCGCTGTTGGCCTTGGCGTGTGCTGTTACCCCTTTTACGCTCAGCGCAGCAGAGCCAGTAGCCAAGGCGCAGCCTGCTGCTGAGCAGGCTCAAGCCAGCATAAATTTGAATACCGCCGACGCGGCAACGTTACAGCAAGCGCTCAAGGGGGTTGGCGAAGCGAAGGCCAAGGCTATTGTTGCCTATCGTCAAAAAGCTGGGGCATTTGCCTCGGTTGACGAGTTGCTGGAAGTCAAAGGCATTGGGGCGGCTATTCTTGAGCAGAATCGCGACAGGCTCAGTGTTAAGTAGCGCAGTATTGCAAGCATAAAAAAAGCGCCTTATCGGCGCTTTTTTCAATTGAAACACAGCGAATGGCTGTGCTTCTAAGATTCAACTCTTCTCAACAGCAAGAGCGAAAATGGTGGGTCGTGTGGGATTCGAACCTACGACCAATTGGTTAAAAGCCAACTGCTCTACCAACTGAGCTAACGACCCAAATAGTGGTCGGGGTAGGGGGATTCGAACTCCCGACATCCTGCTCCCAAAGCAGGCGCGCTACCGGACTGCGCTATACCCCGACAAAGTTGGCTCCACGACCTGGACTCGAACCAGGGACCCAATGATTAACAGTCATTTGCTCTACCAACTGAGCTATCGCGGAACAACGACGCGTATCCTACTGATTATTAAGGGGAAGTCAAGCCTCTGAATCCCCCTTTTTTAATTTTAAAGCACTTTGGCGATCGCTTCGGTCACGGCAGGCAGGTTGCGAGTGTTCAGCGCAGCCACGCAAATACGCCCTGTGCCGACTGCGTAGATGCCAAACTCCGATTTCAAACGTTCAACCTGCTCAGTGGTCAAACCTGAATAGGAGAACATTCCGCGCTGTTGGGCGACGAAGCTGAAGTCGCGTTTAGCGCCAAGGGCCGCCAATTGCTCAACCATGCTCATGCGCATGTGACGAATGCGATCGCGCATTTCGCCCAGCTCTTGTTCCCACATTGCGCGCAGCTCAGGCGTGTTAAGCACGGTGGCAACAACACTGGCGCCGTGTGTCGGTGGGTTGGAGTAGTTGGTGCGGATGACCCGTTTAACCTGCGAAAGTACGCGGCTGGTCTCGTCGCTTGAGCCGGTGACGATAGACAGCGCACCTACACGCTCGCCGTACAGCGAGAAAGATTTCGAGAACGAGCTTGAAACGAAGAAGGTCAGCCCCGATTGTGCAAATAAGCGCACGGCTGCAGCGTCTTCTTCGATGCCGTCACCAAAGCCCTGATAGGCGATGTCCAAGAATGGCACATGCTCGCGCTCACGGAGAATCTCCAGAATCGCTTGCCAGTCTTCAATGTTCAGATCGACGCCAGTTGGGTTGTGGCAGCAGGCGTGAAGCACCACAACCGAGCGCAGCGGCAGATTCTTCAAGTCTTCGAGCATGCCGCCACGGTTTACCCCGTTGCTGAATGCGTCGTAGTAGCGGTAGTTGCGAACCGGAAAGCCGGCCGCTTCAAATAGCGCGCGGTGGTTTTCCCAGCTTGGGTCGCTGATGGCAACGCAGGCGTCAGGGAGCAAACGCTTAATGAAATCCGCGCCGACCTTGAGCGCGCCGGTGCCGCCCAGAGCTTGGGTGGTAATAACGCGGCCTTCGCTAACCAGGCGGGAGTTGCTGCCGAACAACAGGGTCTGAACTGCGTGATCGTAGGCTGCAATGCCTTCAATTGGCAGGTAGCCACGGGGTGCGTGGGCTTCAATGCGTGCTTTTTCCGCCTCAGCCACTGCGCGTAGAAGAGGAATGCGGCCTTCTTCGTTGGTGTATACGCCAACGCCAAGGTTAACCTTATGGGCACGGGTATCTGCGTTGAATGCTTCGTTGAGGCCCAGGATGGGATCGCGCGGAGCCATTTCGACGGCGGTGAACAGACTCATGAGTGTGGCAGCTCTGTTTTGAGGGAGTGAGTGTCAGGCATCCCGTAATGTTCAGCATTAGGGAATGCGTCAGTGGCCCGTTAGTATAGCGGGCTGGATCACGTGCTGCGACAGCGTATGCACGCTTTTCTCAAGGTTTGACGTACTCTGTGTGGTCGCGTCACATCGTTTGTTGAGGTTAGTTATGTCTGATTTTGAACTGGTTACCCGTTTTCAGCCTGCAGGCGATCAGCCTGAGGCAATCCGGCAGATGGTGGAGGGTCTTGAAGCAGGGCTTTCGCATCAAACATTGCTGGGGGTGACGGGGTCGGGCAAGACCTTCAGCATCGCCAATGTGATCGCCCAAATCAACCGGCCGACACTGGTGCTGGCACCAAACAAAACACTGGCCGCTCAGCTCTACGGCGAGTTCAAGACATTCTTCCCCAATAATGCGGTCGAGTATTTTGTTTCCTACTACGACTACTATCAGCCCGAAGCCTATGTGCCATCGTCTGATACCTTTATTGAAAAAGACGCCTCAATAAACGATCACATCGAACAGATGCGTCTTTCTGCGACCAAGGCTCTGCTTGAGCGGCCTGATGCAATTATTGTCACCACTGTTTCGTGCATTTATGGCTTAGGCAGTCCTGAGTTGTATTTGAAGATGGTGCTGCACGTCGATCGTGGTGACAAGATGGATCAGCGCGCCTTGCTGCGGCGCTTGGCTGATCTGCAATACACCCGCAATGACATGGACTTTGCTCGTTCGACCTTCCGGGTTCGCGGTGACGTGATCGACATCTTCCCGGCTGAATCCGATTTGGAAGCCATCCGTATCGAGTTGTTTGATGATGAGGTTGAAAGTATCTCAGCCTTTGATCCGCTCACGGGCGAGGTGATCCGCAAGCTGCCACGCTTTACCTTCTATCCGAAAAGCCACTATGTGACGCCTCGTGAGACCCTGCTGGAAGCCGTCGAGAAGATCAAAGTTGAATTGGCCGAGCGCCTCGAATACCTGCGTGGTGCCGGTAAATTGGTTGAGGCACAGCGTTTAGAGCAGCGCACCCGCTTTGATCTGGAGATGATTATCGAGTTGGGTTATTGCAACGGCATCGAAAACTACTCGCGCTACCTCTCCGGGCGTGATTCTGGCGATGCGCCGCCGACCTTGTACGACTATTTACCAGATCAAGCCTTGCTGGTTATCGACGAGTCCCACGTCAGCGTGCCGCAGGTGGGGGCTATGTATAAGGGCGACCGCTCACGTAAAGAAACCTTGGTCGAGTACGGGTTCCGCTTGCCGTCGGCGCTGGACAACCGGCCTATGCGTTTTGAAGAGTGGGAAAACGCCAGTCCGCAGACCATCTTTGTTTCGGCGACGCCGGGGCCTTATGAGGCTGAGCACGCTGGACGGGTGATCGAGCAGGTGGTGCGTCCAACCGGTTTGGTTGACCCGCAAATTGAAGTGCGACCTGCCTTAACTCAGGTGGATGATCTGCTGTCCGAAATCCACAAGCGGGTGGCGATTGAGGAGCGCGTCCTTGTGACCACGCTGACCAAGCGCATGGCGGAGGATTTAACTGACTATCTGGCGGATCACGGTGTGCGGGTGCGCTATTTGCACTCGGATATCGACACGGTTGAGCGGGTTGAGATTATTCGCGATTTGCGCATCGGTGCGTTTGACGTCTTGGTCGGCATCAACTTGCTGCGTGAAGGCTTGGACATGCCCGAGGTTTCGCTGGTGGCGATTCTCGATGCCGATAAAGAGGGCTTCCTGCGCTCTGAACGCTCATTGATCCAAACCATTGGCCGTGCCGCCCGTAACCTTAATGGTCGGGCGATTCTCTATGCCGACCGCATGACCGGTTCCATGGAGCGCGCCATTGGCGAAACCGAGCGCCGCCGTGAAAAGCAGATTGCGTTCAACGAAGCCAACGGCATCGTGCCCAAAGGCGTGTTCAAGGATGTTCAGGATATTCTTGAAGGTGCAGTGGTGCCGGGCTCGCGCAGCAACAAGCGCAAAGGCATGGCCAAAGCGGCTGAAGAGCAGGCGCGGTATGAAAATGAGCTGCGCTCGCCGAGCGAAATCACCAAGCGTATTCGCCAACTTGAAGAAAAAATGTACCAGTTGGCGCGGGATCTGGAGTTTGAAGCAGCGGCTCAAATGCGCGACGAGGTACAGAAGCTGCGTGAGCGTCTGCTTAAGGTCTGACCCGGTTATTGGGCCGCCTTTGGCGGCCGACGCTCTTTCGGCCACCATTAGGTTCTCGAATATTTGAGGTGTTTTGCGAGTCGTGGTGGCCAAGCTTCGCGTTGACGCACCCTGCGGCGGCCACCCTTAACGGTCATAAATACCTGCGGATCTCTCAACGTCTGCCGAAGATAATCAGCATGACCCCGCCAAGGGTGATCCCGCAGGCCAGCATCGCCAGCGTGCTCAAGTGTTCGTCGAGCAGTAGATAGCCGAGCAGCAAGGCCACAACCGGGTTAATGAAGGCGAATGTCGACACAAGGCTTGGTCGAACCTCGCGCAACAGCCAGAAGTAGGCGGGGTATACGCCGAGGCTAACGGGCAATACCAAGTAGGCCATCCACAGCCATGATTGGCTGCTCATTGAGCTGAGGTGGAGGTTTTGCCAGTCGCCATGCAGCACGCCGAAAATCGCCAGGAGCAGGGCACCCATCAGCATTTGCAGGCTCAGGCCAAACCAGCTGGAGCCAAATGCAGGGCGTTGCCTTAACAGCCAGGCCCCGGTGGCCCAGATCAGCGTGGCGGTTACCACTGTCGCACCGGCAAACCATTGTGCCGAAGTGGCGCTGCTGTCCAAGCCGTTGCTCATCAATAAGACAATGCCTGTACAGGCAATCGCCAAACCGCACAGCACCCACAATGGCGGGCGTTCACCGAGCAGCCATTCCAAGGCCACACTCCACAATGGCAATGTTGTGTACAGCATGGCAACCATGCCGGTCGGCAAATATTGGTTGGCGTAGATCAATGCGCCTTGGCCAATGGCGATCAGCGATAAACCGCCGATAAACACGCCTCCAATATCACTGCGGTTAAAGCGTAATTGTCCGCTGGCCAGTACCCAAAGCAATGCCAGAACCCCTGCCAGGGTAAAGCGCAGGCTGCCAAGGACGAACGGCGGTAGCTCTTGAAGCAGGAAGTGATTGGCGAGGTAGGTTGTGCCCCAGCCGATGTAGATAACGCTGAATGCGCCAATCAGCATCAAGGTACGGGTGCGGGAATCGATTGTGGACATGTTCAGCCTGGAAAATGCACGCCGATGTTCAGCGTGCAACCTTGATTGAGGGAGGATGGGCGATTTAAACGGTGCCGAACAGCATGTTCAGCGCGTTCTTAATGAGCACCTGCTGCGCCAGCATTGGTATTGGCAGGCAGCTTTTTGGTCAATAGAACCGCCGTCATGCTGATGCACAAGGCAATGCCAATCCAGTGGAATGCGTCATTGTAAGCCATGATCATGGCCTGCTCGTGGGTGATTTGACTGATTTTTGCCAAAGCGGCCTGTTCGCTGCCGAGTTGCTGGGTGAGCAAGGTCATGCGCTCGGCAACCTGTGGGTTGCTCGGCACCAGAGATTCGCGCAAATAGTCGAAATACACTTTGGCGCGGCTGTCGAGCAGGGTGGCCAGCAAGGCAATGCCAATAGCACCGCCGAGGTTACGCAAGATATTGAACAGGCTGGACGCTGAGCCCGCATCTTGCGGCATGATGTAAGAGGTGGCGATCAGTGACACAGTAACCATCACCATTGGCTGGCCCAGCGCTCGAATAATCTGAATGTGGTTGAACTGTTCCCCGGCGAAATCCGGGTTAAGTACCCCGGATAAAATACTTGCCGCACCAAACAGGCCAAAGCCCAAGGCGCACAGCCATTTGGGTGAGATGACCTTCATCATCAGCGGAACCAGTGGAATCAGGAAGAGCTGGGGCACCCCCATCCACATAATCACTTCGCCGATTTGCAGGGAGTTGTAACCCTGAATTTGCGCCAGATAAAGCGGCAACACGTAGATCGAGCCGTAAAGGCCCATGCCCAGGCCGACACTGGAAATACTGGACAGGCCAAAGTTGCGTTCGCCAAGAATCCGTAGGTTAATCAATGGGTTACTGCGCGAAAATTGCAAAATAACAAACAAAATCAAGCTGATACTGGCAATGCTGCCGAGTCCGGCAATCAGGTTAGATTCCAGCCAGTCTTTGCGATGGCCTTCCTCAAGAAATACCTGCAGGCAGCCAAGGCCAACGCCTAGGGTGACAATCCCGGCGTAGTCGGTACTTTTCAGTAATTCCCAGTGCGGCGCTTTCTTTTCCAGGCCATAGAGCAAGCCTGCGATCATCAATAGCCCAGGCGGGATATTGATATAGAAAATATATTCCCAGCCAAAATTCTCAGTCAGCCATCCGCCCAGCGTGGGGCCGATCGAGGGGGCAAAGGTGGCGGTCATGGCAAACAGTGCCATGCCTTTTGCTCGGTGGTGTTCCGGCAGCTTGATCAGGGTCAGGGTGAACGCCAGGGGAATCAGAGCGCCGCCGGTGAAGCCCTGCATGGCGCGGAACACAATCATGCTGTCGAGGCTCCAGGCCATCGAGCAGAGCAGTGAAGAAATCAAGAAGCCGATCGATACCCAAACCGCTAAGCGCCGGGCAGACAATAGCTGCACCAGCCAGGCGGTGAGTGGAATCATGATGATTTCAGCGACAAGGTAAGAGGTGGATATCCACGAGCCTTCCTCAAGTGTCGCTGAAAGTGCGCCCTGAATATCCTTGAGTGATGAGTTGGTGATTTGAATGTCGAGCACCGCCATAAAGGCACCCAGCATTACACTCATTACTGCAATCCAGTCCCGCCGACTTGGTTCGCCATCGGGCCGGACAAGTTGATCACCCGCCATGGCTTTGGTCATCACTGATGTCGACCACGACTTCAACCGACATGCCCGGACGAATCAGGCCGTGTAGCGGGTTGTCTTTGGCAAACATCAATTTGACCGGAATGCGCTGCACCACCTTGGTGAAGTTACCCGTGGCATTATCCGGGGGCAGCAAGCTGAACTGTGCTCCGGAAGCCGCAAACAGGCTGTCGACCTGACCTTTAATCGGCGTGTCAGGGAAGCTGTCGAAGGTCAGTTCGGCGCTTTGGCCTGCGCGCATGTGGCCAATTTGGGTTTCTTTGAAGTTGGCCTGAACCCAGATGTCCTGATCGGGTACCAACGACATCAAATAGGCCCCGGTTTGTACGTATTGACCATTGCGTGCCGCGCGCTGGCCGACAAAACCGCTGATAGGGGCGCGGATTTCAGTGCGGCTGATGTTGAGCTTGGCTTGTTCGATGTCGGCGCGAGCGCTGGCTATTTGTGCATTAAGGCTTTTGGTTTCAGCTTGAAGGGTATCGATTTGTTGTTTTTGTGCCTGTAAATCCGCCTCGGCTTTTGCAACCTGTGAGCGGGCAACACTGCTGTCGGCATCAAGGGTGGTGACGCGCTCTTCCGAGATATAGCCCGACTTTCGCAGGGTTTTGGCTCGCTCCATATCGATTTTTGCGCGGCTCAGCGTCGCTTCGCTGGCGGCAACATCGGCCTTGCTGGCCGCGATCATGCTGTCTTGCTGACTCAGTGTGCTTTGCGTCTGGGCGAGCTGTGCTTCGCGAGTTGCCAAGGTTGCCTCGGCGCGCTGCAGGGCCAGTTTGAAGTCGCTATTTTCCAGCTCGACCAGCAACTCGCCTTGGTCTACATGCTGATTGTCCTGCACCAGGACCTTTTCCACGCGGGCGCTGAGCTGGCTGGAAACGCGAGTGATCTCGCCTTGGACATAAGCGTTGTCAGTTTCCTCGTGGAAGCGACCGATCAGCCACCAGTGGGCAAAAAATGCAGCAGCAATGACCGCAAGAATGGCTAAAAAGACAAACAAACGGCGTTTTAATTGGGCGGGCATGGCAGCTGACTCAAAGCGTCGACAATAATGCCTGCGAATCTAACAGTGTTCCTTATCGGTCTCTAGCCGTTAGACTTCATAAACTTTGTTGCTTATAAGGAACAATCATGGGGCTAGATGACGCGCTGATCTTTACCCGGGTGGTCGAGCACCACAGCTTTACCCAGGCCGCCAACAGCCTGGGCATGCAGAAATCGACCGTGAGCAGGCGCATTGCCTTGCTTGAAGAGCGCTTGGGCGTGCGATTGCTTAACCGCACCACCCGCAAATTGCGCCTGACGGAAGTCGGTGCGGCTTATTACGAGCGTTGCCGGCAGATCATGCTCGACTTTGCAGAGGCTGAGCAGGCAGTTATGCAGTTGCAGCAGGAGCCCTCGGGTTTATTGCGCATTACCTCTTCGGTTGAGTTTGGTCAGCAATTTCTCGGGCGCGTACTTGGGGAGTTTATGCGCCAGTACCCAGGCATCAGTGCCGAGGTTGAGCTGACTTCACGCCATGTTGATCCGGTCGAGGAGGGGGTCGATATTGTCATTCTGGTCGGCCAGCCGCAGGATTCAACATTGGTGGCGCGTAAATTGTTTGATGCGCGTTGCCGGCTCTGTGCAAGTCCGGACTACCTGGCCCTGCATGGGGTGCCGGGCAGTCGTGAGGAATTGACCAGGCACCGGGCAATTATCGTTCACGGTGAAGGCTCACGGTATTGGCCACTGTTGGATGTCAATATTGCCTGTGAGCGGGTGCTGTCGTGCAACAACATTACCTTTGCCCGCGAAGCTGCATTGGCGGGCGCTGGGATTGCGGCCTTGCCGAATATGATTTGTGAGCTGGCAATCCGCGAAGGCCGACTGGTTGAGTTGCTTCCCGAAGCGGCTTTGCCGATTGTAGAGGTTTACGCGATCTATCCGTCACGACGCTTTCAGGCCATGAAAGTGAAGACCTTTCTCGACTTTTTAATGCGCAGTCTGGCTGAGCAGCAGACACGCGAACTGGAGCCAGCCATGGCTGGCCTGCTAATATTGGCAACCTGATCATCGCTTGAAGAACCTGCGCCCTGATGCAGCAGGTTCCATTGCGTCTCGCACCGCTTGCATGAGAGCAACCATGAAAACTGTTCGTACCCGTATCGCGCCGTCGCCTACCGGCGATCCGCACGTAGGCACCGCTTATATCGCTTTGTTCAACATGTGTTTTGCTCGCCAGCATGGCGGTGAATTCATTCTGCGTATTGAAGACACCGACCAACTGCGCTCTACACGTGAATCCGAACAGCAGATTTTCGACGCGCTGCGCTGGTTGGGTATTGAGTGGAGCGAAGGCCCAGACGTTGGCGGCCCACATGGCCCGTACCGGCAGAGTGAACGGGGAGACATCTATAAGAAGTACACCCAGGAACTGGTCGATAAAGACCATGCATTCCATTGCTTCTGCACCTCTGAGCGGCTGGACACGTTGCGCGCTGAGCAAATGGAAGCCAAGCAAACGCCGCGTTACGACGGCCTGTGCATGAATTTGCCCGCCGATGAAGTCAAGCAGCGGCTGGCGGCCGGCGAGCCTAATGTTGTGCGCATGAAAGTGCCAACTGAAGGCGTTTGTGTGGTGCCGGATATGCTTCGCGGCGATGTTGAGATCCCGTGGGATCGCATGGACATGCAGGTGTTGATGAAGACCGATGGTCTGCCAACCTACTTCTTGGCCAACGTGGTCGATGATCACTTGATGGGCATTACTCACGTGCTGCGTGGCGAAGAGTGGCTGCCGTCAGCGCCAAAACTGATTTTGCTCTATGAGTATTTTGGCTGGGAGCAGCCCGAGCTGTGTTACATGCCGCTGTTACGTAACCCGGACAAGAGCAAGCTGTCGAAGCGTAAGAATCCGACGTCCATCACCTTTTATGAGCGCATGGGCTACTTGCCGCAAGCCATGCTCAACTATTTGGGCCGCATGGGTTGGTCAATGCCTGATGAGCGCGAAAAATTCACCCTCGATGAGATGGTTGAACACTTCGACATCAAGCGTGTGTCCTTGGGTGGGCCGATTTTTGATCTGGAGAAACTGTCCTGGCTCAATGGTCAGTGGATGCGTGAGCTGAGCGTCGAAGACTTTATTGCGGGTGCGCAGCAGTGGGCGTTCAATAGTGACTACATCAAGCAGATCGCGCCTCATGTGCAAGGCCGGGTTGAAACGTTCAGCCAAATCGCGCCGCTGGCGGGGTTTTTCTTCGCCGGTGGGGTTAATCCGGATGCAGCCTTGTTTGAGCACAAAAAACTCTCGCCTGATCAAGTGCGCCAGGTCATGCAGTTGATTTTGTGGAAGCTTGAAGCCTTGCGTCAGTGGCAAAAGGACAATATCACCGGTTGTATCCAGGCTGTTGTTGAGCATATGGAGCTTAAGCTGCGTGATGCGATGCCGTTGATGTTTGCTGCGATTGCCGGTCAAGCCAGCTCGGTTTCGGTACTCGATGCCATGGAAATCATAGGCCCTGATCTCACCCGTTTCCGCCTGCGTCAGGCGATCGAGTTGCTGGGCGGAGTGTCGAAAAAAGAAAACAAAGAGTGGGAAAAGCTGTTTAACTCAATCAAGTAATTACTTCGTCACCTTCAGGCATTTTGTTAAATGCTGATGGGGAAGGGTAAGTGGTTGTTATGTCAGCATAAAGAATGCCTGTATGGGTAGAATGTTGTTGACAGGGGGCAGGGCCGCACTTAATATGCGCCCCGTCCTTGAGATGGGGCTATAGCTCAGCTGGGAGAGCGCTTGCATGGCATGCAAGAGGTCGACGGTTCGATCCCGTCTAGCTCCACCAATCTCTTTAAAGCCGAAAGGCTTGCCACGGCTGGTTCATTGAACGAGTCGAGTTGTTAGAAGGGTTTTGCGTCCCCTTCGTCTAGTGGCCTAGGACACCGCCCTTTCACGGCGGTAACAGGGGTTCGAGTCCCCTAGGGGACGCCACTATTTAAAAAGCAGTACTTTGTACTGTGAGCCGAGAGGCGATAAATCCGGGGGTATAGCTCAGCTGGGAGAGCGCTTGCATGGCATGCAAGAGGTCAACGGTTCGATCCCGTTTATCTCCACCAATTTTGCAGTAGCACGTTTGTGTTTTAAATCTGCCACGGGCCAGCTCTTTGCTGGCCTTGTTTTTCGAAGGATTCGTCCCCTTCGTCTAGTGGCCTAGGACACCGCCCTTTCACGGCGGTAACAGGGGTTCGAGTCCCCTAGGGGACGCCATTTTACCCGCTTGTCGGGTTTTAAAAGGGCCATTCTGCAAAGAATGGCCCTTTTGTTTGCCTGCGATTTGATGCCTGACGTATGTGGTTCATGGCAGGGTGGGCAACACCTTTGTGTCCACCATTTGCGCCGCGAATGGTGGGCCAATTGCACTGATTTGGCGGGCGAGCTTTGGGTTGTCCCACCCTGCGGTTGTTTCAACTGCTAGGCTCTGGCAGTGTGCAAGCTTTACGCGGGGAGCTATCTAGATGAACTGGGAAATGGCCAATCCATTTGTAATCGACATTATTGTGGGTGCAGATGACATCGACGGACTTGGGCATGCTAATAACGCGGTCTATGTCAGCTGGTTGGAGCGTTGCGCCTGGCGTCACTCGCAGTTTCTGGGACTGGATTTGGTTGAGTACCGCCGCTTGGATCGGGCGATGGCGGTGACGCGTCATGAGATTGACTACCTGGCCAGCGCTTATGAAGACCAAGAGTTGCAGATGGCAACCTGGATTGTTGAGTCTGATCAGCGTTTGAAGATGGACCGGCGTTTTCAGTTGATCCGACCGGAAGATGGCGTGACCTTGTTGCGTGCCAAGACCACCTTCGTTTGCATCGAGCTTTCAACCGGCAAACCCAAGCGCATGCCGGCAGAATTTATTAATGGCTACGGTCAGGCGCTGCAACCAGTGTTCCCGATGGAGCTATAGCGCCGCGAACGCGCGCTACTGAATGTTTGGCTCCTGCCCCGGCGCTGCGCTGGGAGAAAGGAAGATAGTGTCCTGGCTAACCCTGACTTGAAAGTAGCGGGTCGCTCCGGGTTTAACCAGCATTGACTGTCGACTGTGCAGGTTGATGGAGCCGCAATAGCCTGCGGGTGAAAGTGCGAGTTCAACATTGAAGTTGCCTGCTGGAATATTCAACTCAACCGATTCGCCGAGGGGCAATGCCAGCGGCGCTTGGCCTGGGATCAGTAGCTCAACATCACAAGCGGTCGGCGCATCGCGATCTCGGCTGATGATGACTGTTGCTGCATATTCGGGGACTTTTTCAAAATGAATTTGAGTCCGTTCTACCTGTTGCGAAGCCTGGCACATGAAGCTGCTCAGTATGCCGGCGCATAGCAAAAGTTGGCGTCCCATCTTGATCCTTGATTTTCGTGTCATCTGACTGGTTTGCTTGCAGTGTAACCAAAAGGCCGAATAAACAGACTGTGCGAAAACTACTGCGCTCGACAATGCAGCCTAATAATTAGGCGAAAATGCTCATTTAGCTCCCTTGTACTTGAGCGCGACCCCGGTATTTTGCCTTTGTTCGCGACCTTCTCACGCAGGCTTAAAACGCGTTTGATCGGCACTATTTCAACTTAGACGTCTAGCTGCGTACACTGCGCAACGTTTTTTCCGAGAGTAAGGCTATGCAAATCGCTTTGGCGCCCATGGAGGGTTTGGTCGATCACATTCTTCGTGATGTGCTGACCCGTATTGGGGGCATTGATTGGTGCGTGACGGAGTTTATTCGCGTCACTGAGCGTGTGCTGCCTGCTTCTGCCTATCGCAAGTTGGCCCCAGAGTTATTTACGGCTGCCCAGACCCTTGCGGGTACGCAGTTGCGCGTGCAGTTGCTCGGCTCTGATCCTCAGTGTTTGGCCGATAATGCTGCATTCGCTTGCACCTTAGGCGCGCCAGTCATCGATTTGAATTTTGGCTGTCCGGCGAAAACCGTGAATAAATCGCGCGGTGGTGCTGTGCTGTTGAAAGAGCCTGAGTTATTGCACCAGATCCTTTGTGAAGTACGTCGTACTGTTCCGGCTGCTATCCCGGTAACTGCGAAGATGCGCCTGGGTTTTGATGATAAAGGCGGTGCCATTGAATGCGCGCAAGCATTGGCCGAAGGCGGTGCGCAGCAGATCGTGGTCCATGCGCGGACCAAGGTCGAAGGCTACAAGCCGCCTGCGCATTGGGAGTGGGTGGCGCTGATCAAGGACGCGGTGGACGTTCCGGTATTTGCCAATGGTGATGTCTGGTGCGTCGAAGACTGGCAGCGCTGTCGTGAAGTCAGTGGTGTTGATGATGTGATGATTGGTCGAGGATTGGTCAGTCGCCCCGACCTGGCGCGACAGATCGCCATGGTCAAGGCGGGTGAGCCTGTGGTTGCCATGACGTGGCTGGAGCTTCAACCGATGCTGCGTGAATTCTGGCTGCAGGCGCGTAAAAAGCTTTCGCCACGTTTCGCGCCCGGTCGCCTCAAGCAGTGGCTGGCACTGCTGACGCGTAATTACCCTGAGGCAACAGTGCTATTCAATCAGATTCGCCGCGAGAGTGATTGCCTGCGCATTGATGCCATGCTCGGCGTTACATTACCCATTAATGCGGAACTGGTCGGCTAGGCATCATCGATTAGAGGACTGTTGCCTAACGCTGGCGTACATACACAGCCGTCTTGGGTGGTCGATGCTCTTTTCGGCCATCATGGGGTGCCCCAGGTCTTCGAGAATCTGCGCAGCCAAGCTTCGCGTTGACACGGCCGCCATTGGCGGTGGTATTGATGATCAAACTGCGCATGCCGCGCCCTAGATGATCATCGCCCGCCGCTGATATCAAGCAGCGCGCCGCTGGCATAGGAGGCTTTGTCACTGGCCAGCCAGATAATCGCCTGCGCCACTTCTTCGGCGTCACCGCCCCGGCCCATGGGTACACTGGGGCTGACTCTGGCAACGCGGTCGGGTTCGCCGCCACTGGCATGAATCTCGGTATCAATCACGCCGGGGCGTACCGCATTGACACGGATACCCTGGCTGGCGACTTCTTTGGCTAGGCCCACAGTCATGCTGTCGATCGCACCTTTGGCCGCGGCATAATCGATGTACTCACCGGGGGCGCCAAGTTTGGCGGCAATTGAGGATAGGTTGATGATAACCCCGCCTTGGCCGCCGTTATCTTTCGACATTCGTTTCACGGCCTCGCGGGCGCAGGCAAAGCTGCCAAACACATTGGTGGCAAACACCCGTTGCAAGCGAGCGCTGTCCATTTGCTCCAAGCGCATCTGCGGTTCAAGCATGCCGGCGTTATTGACCAATACATCGAGTCGGCCAAAGTAGCGGTCTATTGCTAAGAACAGCTGTTCAACCTCGCTATCAACGGCAATATTGGCTTGCAATGCAATGGCCTCACCGCCGGCTATTTTAATCTCGGCAACCAGTGCTTCGGCCGAAGCGCTTTGCTGGTGATAGTTAATGCACACCGCGTAGCCTTCGGCGATAGCGAGGCGTGCGGTGGCTGCGCCGATGCCACGGCTGCCGCCGGTGATAAGCATGACTTTGCGCATAAAATCTCCTGTGTTTGTCGGTTTAGCTGCGTCGTTGCTGTTCTGGCGAGGATAGCAGCAGCGCCTTGAACTCATTGAGCGGAACGGGCTTGCTGAATAGGTAGCCTTGGTAGAGGAAGCAGCCTTGGCTAGCCAAGAAGTCGAGTTGTTCTTGTTGTTCAACGCCTTCGGCAATCACGGTCAAGGCGAGGCTGTTGGCCATGGCCACGATAGCGCGGATGATTTCAGCATCGTTGGGATCAGTTGTTGCGTCGTGGATAAAGGATTGGTCGATTTTCAGCACATCAACCGGTAGGCGCTTGAGGTAGGTCAGGGAGCTGTAGCCCGTGCCGAAGTCATCCATGGCGAAGCTCACACCCATGTCCCGCAATTGGTTCATTTTCTTGATGGTGTCATCAATGTTCTGGATGATGATGCTCTCGGTTACTTCCAGCTTCAGGCGCGGCAGGTTTTTTGCGTGCATGCAGTTTTTTACCAGATCAACAAAATCCTCCTGGCGGAACTGGCGTGGGCTGATGTTTACACAAAGGCTGAAATCATCATTTACCAATAGCCCCTCGCTCAAGAGTTGCGAGTAGACCCGGCACGCTTCTGCAAGTACCCAGCCACCCACTTCCAGGATTAACGCGCTTTCTTCGAGAACGTGAATGAACAGTCCGGGCGATTGCGCCCCGAGGGTCGGATGTTCCCAGCGTAAAAGCGCCTCAGCGCCGACTATTTGGTTGCTCCGTGCATCGACTTGGGGCTGGAAATACAGTTCGAACTCGCCCCGGGCATAGGCCAGGCGCAAGTCATTTTCCAAGCGCAGGCGCTCGCTGGCGGCCTCCTGCATGGAGTTGCGGAACAGCTGGATGGTATTGCGCCCCGAATCTTTTGCACGGTACAGGGCTATGTCGGCGCGTTTGAGCAGGTCTGCGGGGGTGTCGCCGTGATCCGGGATCAGGGCAATCCCAATGCTCGGGGTTACTTGCAGGCGCTGGCCGTCAAGCAGCATGGGTTCTGCCAGTAATTTGCGCAGTTGGTTGGAAATTTCACTGACTTGTAAGGTGACATCCTCCGTGCTGCCCTCTAAGCCTGAAATCAAGATGACAAATTCATCGCCGCCCAAACGGGCTACGGTGTCCTCCTGGCGTACGCTGGCTTCAAGGCGTGCAGTAATCAACCGCAGCACGTTGTCGCCAACTGGGTGGCCGAGTGAGTCGTTAATATGCTTGAAGTGATCCAGGTCGATAAACAGCAGTGCGCCACGTAAGTCGTGGCGTTTGAGCAGGGCTATCTGCTGGGTGAGGCGGTCCATCAACAGGCTGCGGTTGGGCAGGTTGGTCAGTGGGTCGTGATAGGCCATGTGCTGAACTTGAGCTTGAGCATTTTTTAGCTCACTGACGTCGCGTGCCGTTAACAGTAAGCAGGGGGTTTCATTAAGCTCAATGTTTTCAACAGAGACTTCGACAATTTTTGGCGTGCCGTCGCGATGCTTGCCGCGCATTTCCAAGTGATGCACGTGGCCCTTGTGCGCAAGCGTTTCGAGCATGTGCTGGCGCTCTTCGGCATTGGCCCAGATGTTGATCTCGTAAGCCGTTTTGCCGATAACTTCTTCAGCGCTATAGCCTGTGAGTTTGCAAAAGCCTTCGTTGACTTCGATGTATCGCCCACTGTCGCGCTCAGTAATAGTGATGGCGTCAGGGCTTGAGTGGAACGCTTTGGCAAATTTCTCTTGGCTGGCACGTAGCGCAGCTTCCGACAGTTCGCGCTCGGTAATGTCGCGGAAGGTGGTGGTGATGCACAAACGGCGGTCAACGCGGATAAATCGGGTCGAAATTACGCAGGTCAGCAGCGCCCCTGAACGGTGGTAAAAGCTGGCAACTTCTTCATCCAGAAATTGCTCGCGGTTGAGCTTTTGATAGAGCCGTTCACGATCACTCTGGTCTTTCCAAAAGCAGATATCCAGGCTGCTGCGATTGACAATGTCGGCATCTTCCCAGCCAAAGGTCTTGGTGAATTTTGGGTTTACATTAAGAAATACCCCGTCACTGACGCGTGTGACACAGATAGGATCGGGGTTGGCCTGAAATAATGTGGCGAATTTTTCTTCTGAGGCGGCCAGGCGCTGCTCTCTATGTACGCGCTCGGTGATGTTGACCAGTATGCCGGTCATGCGTAGGGGTGCGCCGTCAGCGTCAAGATAAAGCTTTGCGGTGCTCTCTATGTAGTGCGTAACACCATGGGTACGGTGTGAGCGGTAGATCACCTGAAACGTCTTGCGCGTTCCCGCCAGCAATTCCTTATAGGCTTTGAGCAGCATGCGCTGATCTTCCTGCGGCACAGTGCTGAGAAGTGTTTCAAGGTCACCGTGGTATGGCGTTGCTGGCAAGCCATGCAGCAGCGAGGTACGCGCTGAGCCATGCAGCAGGTTGCTGGGGACATGCCAGTCCCAGGTGCCCAGGTCAGCGGAGTCGAGAGCCAGGTTCAGCCGCTCCTGGCTCTCATTGAGTATCAGTGCCTGGGCACGCTGCTTTGAAACATCACGCACGCTGATGATCAGGCAGGCACGTCCTTCGAGGGTGATCTCGCCACCAAAGAGTAAATTAGTGCTGATGCTGCCGTCGCGGCTGTGCAGCCGAACCTCAAGCTCGTTGAGTTGATTGCGTTTTACTGCATTGAGCATCCGCAGGCGATCATCTAAATCCGCCCAGATTCCGAGGGCGACAGATGTGCGCCCCACAGCCTCGGCTTTACTCCAGCCAAATTGACGCTCAAAGCTGGGGTTTACCTCGATAAAGCGGCCTGAGCTCAGGTCGGTAATGACCACCGCATCTGGGCTGTATTGAAAGGCTTGGGAGAATTTCTCTTCGCTGCTGCGCAATGCTTCTTCAGCGCGCTTCTGTTGGCTGGTATCGGTGAATGAACTGAGCATAAATGGCTGGTTCTCCAGCTCTAGGTATTGGCTGGAAAGCACGCCATCAAGAATGACCCCGGTGCGGGTGCGTAACTGAACTTGCTGGACAATTGGCTCACGAATATCGACCAGGGCGCGCTTAAGGTATTGCTGTTCAGCTTCATGAATCCAGATATTCAGTTCATCACAGCTTTTGCCGATCGCTTCTGCTGCGGTCCAGCCAAAGCTATGTTCAAAATGCTGATTGACTTCAACCATGCAGTCATCCGCCAGGCGAACCAACATGACAATATCGGGGTTGAGCTGGAACAGGCTGGCAAAACGCTGTTCGGAGTTAACCAGGGCTTCAGAGCGTTGCTTCTGTACGGTGTAATCGCGGACTACACCGTACATGCGCGGTCGGTTTTGGCTGTCAGCGTTTAGGCTGCCATTGACTTCAATCCAATGCAGGCTGCCATCTGGCCAGACAATTCGATGGCGCATAGGGCGCATTTCTGGAGTGCCATCAATAATCTTGCGGAACAAAGCCAATACGTGTTCATGGTCTTCAGGTGGAACCAGATCCAGATAGTCAACGCGCTGGCTCAATGGTCGGCTCGCATCAAGACCATAAAGTGCTTGAGCGCCCCTTGACCAACTGATTTGCCCGCTTTCTATGTCCCAGAGCCAAGCGCCCAGTTTAGCCCCGTTGAGCGCCGCCAGTAGGCGCGGTGTGTCATCCCATGCCTGTTCGAATGCGGCTGGATCAAGGGCAGGGATATGGGGCAAGGCTACCGTGCGGTCATGATTTTTCGCCATTGGTGGCTCTATGGTTGATTCAGGTTGCCAGCGGCCAATGGCGAGTGCCGACATTAATTATTATAGCTTCACGTTAGCTGCATTCACGTGGCACGTGCAAGGTCGTCGCGCTGAGCATCGAGTAATTGCATAAAGGCCCGCGCCGCATTTGAAAGTGTTCGTTCACTGTGTGAGATATAGCCTAGCTGACGGCTGAGTTGGATGCCCGGCAAGGCCAGGCGAGAGACTTGCTCATCGAGCATGGTGCGCGGCAGTACGCTCCAGGCCAAGCCAATCGAAACCATCATCTTGATCGTCTCAAGGTAGTTGGTGCTCATGGCTATATTAGGGGTTAAGCCCTGAGCCTCGAACAAGCGCTGCACAATGTGGTGGGTGAAGGTGTTGCCGCCTGGAAATACGGCGGACTGGCCCGCAATGTCGGCGAGGCTGACATCGGGGTAATGGGCCAGTGGATGTTCCGGTGCAACTACAAAATCCAGCGGGTCATCCCAAACCGCTACTGCGCTCACAGGCTCGCGGGTTTCGGGTGCGAGGGTGATGACAGCAAGTTCAGCGCGGCCATGCAGCACTTCTTCGTAGGCAACCTCGGAGTCAAGAAATTGTATGTCCAGCGCCACTTGTGGATGCGCGCGGGTGAAGGCGCGTAATAGGGGAGGCAAGCGATGCAGGCCAATATGGTGGCTGGTCGCCAGCGTCAGCCTACCGCTGATCTCGCCACTTAAATTGGTCAGGGCACGACGTGTGTCATCCAGTACATTGAGAATCTGGTAAGCCCTGGGCAGCAGGGCTCGGCCAGCTTCAGTCAGGCTGACTTCACGGCCCAATCGATCAAACAGGCGTACGTTGAGTTGTTGCTCGAGGCTGGCGATCCGTTTGCTCACAGCAGGTTGAGTTAAGAACAGGCGTTCGGCTGCGTCAGAGAAGCTGCCGAGCTCAGCGATTGCGATAAATGCATTAAGGGTTGCCAGGTCCATGATGTATTCCTGAAGGTTATCCAATAGATGAAAAATATGAATTTGAGTAATTTAAAGCAAACCCATAAAATTGCCACATAAGCTAAAGGGATACTCCTGAAGCACAGAAAAATGTTGATGAGGAAAACGCTGATGGCCGGCAAGACGCTTTACGACAAACTCTGGGAAATGCACGAGGTTAAGCGCCGTGACGATGGTTCGTCGCTGATCTACATCGACCGGCATATCCTCCACGAAGTGACCTCTCCGCAGGCTTTCGAGGGTTTGCGTCTGGCCCAGCGTAAGCCATGGCGCATTGATGCGAACATCGCAACTCCGGATCATAACGTGCCGACCACCAAGGCCGAGCGCCAAGGTGGTTTGGAAGCGATCAGTGACGAAGTCTCACGTATTCAGGTGCAAACCTTGGACGAGAACTGCGACGCTTTCGGCATTCTTGAATTTAAGATGAACGATGTGCGTCAGGGTATCGTCCATGTGGTGGGGCCGGAGCAGGGTGCAACCTTGCCGGGCATGACTGTGGTATGTGGCGACTCGCACACTTCAACCCATGGCGCTTTTGGAGCCTTGGCGCACGGCATCGGTACTTCCGAGGTTGAGCATGTGCTCGCCACACAGTGCTTGGTCGCCAAGAAAATGAAGAACATGCAAGTTCGCGTTGAGGGCAAGCTGCCTTTTGGTGTTACGGCCAAGGACATCGTTCTGGCGGTGATCGGCAAAATCGGCACCGCTGGCGGTAATGGTCACGCGTTGGAGTTTGCCGGTAGCGCCATTCGTGATCTGTCGCTTGAAGGGCGCATGACCATCTGCAACATGTCGATCGAGGCAGGTGCTCGCGTGGGTATGGTTGCTGTCGATGAGAAAACCATCGAGTACGTCGCCAATCGTCCTTTCTCCCCTAAGGGCGAGCAGTGGGATCAAGCTGTGGCTCAGTGGCGTGGCCTGGTATCTGATGCCGATGCGCATTTTGATACTGTGGTTGAGCTGCGCGCTGAAGATATCAAACCGCAGGTGAGCTGGGGTACTTCGCCGGAAATGGTCTTGGCAGTTGATCAAAAGGTCCCGGACCCGGCAGCAGAAACCGACTTGGTTAAGCGTGACTCTATTACCCGTGCGTTGAAATACATGGGTTTGACCGCCAATCAGGCGATCACCGATATCCAGCTTGATCGCGTATTCATTGGTTCATGCACCAACTCGCGTATCGAAGACTTACGTGCTGCAGCCGAAGTGGCCAAGGGCCGCAAAGTTGCTGCAACCATCAAGCAGGCTATGGTTGTGCCGGGCTCAGGTTTGGTGAAGCAGCAGGCTGAAAAAGAAGGCTTGGACAAGATTTTTATCGAAGCCGGTTTTGAATGGCGCGAGCCTGGCTGCTCGATGTGTCTGGCGATGAACCCAGACAAACTCGGCAGTGGCGAGCATTGCGCATCGACGTCAAACCGCAACTTCGAAGGTCGCCAGGGTGCCGGTGGTCGTACTCACTTGGTGAGCCCGGCGATGGCTGCTGCTGCAGCTGTGACGGGGACTTTTATTGACGTTCGTGAATTGATTCAGGCCTGAGGAGACCGCCATGAAAGCGTTTACCCAACACACCGGTCTTGTTGCGCCGTTGGATCGTGCCAATGTCGACACTGACCAGATCATCCCCAAGCAGTTCTTGAAGTCGATCAAACGCACGGGTTTTGGCCCTAACTTGTTCGATGAGTGGCGCTATCTGGATGTCGGTCAGCCGAATCAAGACAGCTCCAAACGTCCAGTGAACAAAGATTTCGTGCTCAATTTCCCTCGCTACCAAGGCACCAGCGTCTTGCTGGCGCGTGAGAACTTTGGTTGCGGTTCAAGCCGTGAGCACGCGCCCTGGGCGCTGGAAGAGTATGGTTTTCGCACCATCTTGGCTTCAAGCTTTGCCGACATCTTCTACAACAACAGCTTTAAGAATGGCTTGCTGCCGATCATTTTGGCTGAAAGCGAGATGGATGAGCTGTTTGAACAGGCAGAAGCAACTGAAGGCTACCAACTGACCGTTGACCTTGAAGCGCAGAAAGTGACCCGTCCCGATGGTAAGCAGTACAGCTTTGAAGTCGATGCTTTCCGTAAACATTGTTTGCTCAATGGTCTGGATGACATCGGTTTGACCTTGCAGGACAGCGACGCCATCAGCGCTTTTGAAAGTGGTTATCGCCAGCAGCAACCTTGGTTGTTTGGCGCTATTAAGTGATGTAACGCTGCTGAAGTGCGCTTGATTCGGCCTTCAGCAGCTTTAGCCGAAGATGCAGAGGGCGAGATGAGTAAGCACAATCAAGTGGTTGAACGCCAGTTTGGCGAGCAGGCCAATGCTTATCTGAGCAGTGCCGTTCATGCCCAGGGGGCAGAATTTGCTCTGCTGCGTGAGTGTGTGGCGGCGCGACCAGAGGCGCGGGTACTCGACGTCGGTTGTGGTGCGGGGCATGTCAGCTTTCAGGTCGCGCCCCATGCGGCTGAGGTGATCGCTTACGATCTATCCCAACAAATGCTTGATGTGGTAGCTTCGGCCGCCGCTGAGCGTGGTTTGGATAATGTGCGCACTGAATGTGGCAAGGCCGAAAGCCTGCCCTTTGCCGATGAGCAGTTTGATTGTGTTTTCAGCCGCTATTCAGCGCACCACTGGCGTGATGTGGGCCAGGCATTGCGTGAGGTTCGCCGGGTGTTAAAGCCAGGTGGGGTGGCTGCATTCATTGATGTCGCTGCGCCAGAGCTGCCATTGCTGGACAGTCATTTGCAGGCGGTAGAGCTGCTGCGTGATACCAGCCACGTGCGTGACTATTCGCCGTCGCAGTGGTCACGCTTGGTCGGTGAAGCCGGATTGGTGCAAACCCGTTGCAGCCGCCAACGCTTGCGTTTGGAGTTCACCAGTTGGGTCGAGCGCATGCGCACCCCTGAGGTGTTTCGCCAGGCGATTCGAGCCTTGCAGCTGGCTGTAGGCGAAGAAGTTCGCGAGTATTTTGAGATTGCCGATGATGGCTCGTTTAGCACAGATGTTGTGGTGCTTTGGGCTGAACGCTAAGGAACTTCTGGAAATCGACTGCACGGCCTTTTTCAGATACTCCTTAAACAGATACGCATTAAAAATTTGCTGGCGCGCTTGGCGCCGTTTTGAGAGGAAAGCATGAGCAAACAGATTCTGGTTCTTCCTGGTGATGGCATTGGCCCAGAAATCATGGCTGAAGCTATTAAGGTGCTGGAACTGGCGAATGAAAAATTTCAGCTGGGCTTTGAGCTAAACCATGACGTTATCGGCGGCGCGGCCATCGACAAGCATGGCGTACCGCTGGCCGATGAAACCTTGGAGCGTGCGCGTAACGCCGATGCTGTTTTGCTGGGCGCAGTTGGCGGCCCTAAGTGGGACAAGATTGAGCGTGATATTCGCCCTGAGCGTGGCCTGCTGAAAATCCGTGCGCAGTTGGGGCTGTTCGCCAACCTGCGTCCGGCTATTTTGTATCCGCAATTGGCTGATGCTTCATCGCTCAAGCCAGAAGTGGTTGCGGGCCTGGATATTCTTATCGTTCGTGAACTCACAGGCGGTATTTACTTTGGCGCGCCACGCGGCACCCGTGAGTTAGAAAACGGTGAGCGTCAGGCCTACGACACCCTGCCATACAGCGAGAGTGAAATCCGCCGTATTGCCCGCGTTGGGTTTGATATGGCCCGTGTACGTGACAAAAAACTCTGCTCGGTAGACAAGGCCAACGTGCTGGCCTCCAGCCAGTTGTGGCGCGAAGTGGTTGAGGATGTCGCTAAGGACTACCCGGACATTGAGTTGTCGCACATGTATGTCGATAACGCAGCGATGCAGCTGGTGCGTGCGCCCAAGCAGTTTGACGTGATGGTCACCGACAATATGTTTGGCGACATTTTGTCGGATGAAGCTTCGATGCTCACCGGTTCTATCGGTATGCTGCCGTCGGCTTCGCTGGATGCCAATAACAAGGGTATGTATGAGCCATGCCACGGTTCTGCGCCGGATATCGCTGGCCAAGGCATTGCAAACCCATTGGCGACCATTTTGTCGGTGTCTATGATGCTGCGCTACAGCTTTAACCAGGCTGAAGCCGCTGCCGCCATCGAGCAGGCTGTGAGTAATGTGCTTGACCAAGGTTTGCGCACGGGTGACATCCACTCAGCGGGCACCACTAAAGTTGGGACTGCTGCCATGGGTGATGCGGTCGTCGCAGCATTGCGTAGTCTGTAATCTTTCGCGCGGCTGAAGCGCTTCAGTCGCGATTTATATAGGTGTAGTTGTTATGAAACGTGTAGGTCTTATCGGCTGGCGTGGCATGGTTGGTTCCGTGCTGATGCAGCGCATGCTTGAAGAACAGGATTTCGATTTGATCGAGCCGGTATTCTTCACCACATCCAATGTTGGTGGCCAAGGCCCGGCAGTGGGCAAAGATATTGCTCCACTGAAAGACGCCTACAACATTGATGAACTGAAAGGTCTGGATGTAATTCTGACCTGCCAGGGTGGCGACTACACCAATGACGTGTTCCCAAAACTGCGCGAAGCAGGTTGGCAGGGTTACTGGATTGACGCGGCGTCTTCGCTGCGCATGAATGATGACTCGGTCATTGTGCTTGATCCGGTTAACCGCAAGGTGATCGATCAGCAACTCGATGCAGGCACCAAGAACTACATCGGCGGCAACTGCACCGTCAGCTTGATGCTGATGGGCTTGGGTGGTTTGTTCGAGGCTGGCTTGGTTGAGTGGGCGAGTGCCATGACCTACCAGGCGGCGAGCGGTGCTGGTGCGCAGAACATGCGTGAGCTGATCAAGCAGATGGGCACCATCAACAGTTCAGTCGCTGAGCAATTGGCTGACCCGGCAAGTGCCATTTTGGATATCGACCGTCGCGTGGCAGAAAGCATGCGCGGTGAAGGCTTCCCAGTGGATAACTTTGGCGTGCCGTTGGCCGGCAGCCTGATTCCTTATATCGACAAGGAGCTGCCAAACGGCCAGAGCCGTGAAGAGTGGAAGGCGCAGGCTGAAACCAACAAGATTCTTGGTCGCTTCAAGAGCGCAATTCCGGTCGACGGTATCTGTGTGCGGATTGGCGCTATGCGTTGCCACAGCCAAGCGCTGACGATCAAACTGAACAAGGATGTGCCGATTTCGGACATCGAAGGGCTGATCAGTCAACACAATCCGTGGGTTAAGCTGGTGCCCAATCACCGTGAGCAAAGCATCACTGACCTCAGTCCGACTGCGGTAACGGGTACCTTGAGCGTGCCGGTAGGGCGCTTGCGTAAACTCAACATGGGGTCGCAGTATCTCGGCGCGTTCACCGTCGGCGACCAACTGTTGTGGGGTGCGGCTGAACCGTTGCGTCGTATGTTGCGGATCCTGCTGGAACGCTAATCGTCTGCGCGTTTGGCGCAGGGCTGATAGCGAAGTAAAAAGCGAGTTTAGACAGTTGTCGCGCAAGCGATGGCTGTCTGGCTCGCTTTTTTTACATTTGCATCACGGATCCAGCGTATTTGCGTTATACAGTGTCGGTTTTCATTGCCAAGAGTTCGAGCAGAGCATGACCGATAGCTATGATGTTGCAGTAATTGGTGCCACCGGCAGCGTAGGTGAAGCCCTGGTGCAAGTGCTGGAGGAGCGCAAGTTCCCTGTCGCTACCTTGCACGCCTTGGCTGGCGCAGAGTCGCTCGGGCAAACCGTTAGCTATAAAGGTCGAAACCTACGTGTGCGTGAAACGCAGGCGTTTGATTTCAGCGCAGTGCAACTGGTGTTCTTTGCTGCGGGACAGGGTGTGACCGCGCAGTACATTGATAAGGCCCGGGCTGCAGGGTGTGCCGTGATTGATCTGGCCGGTGGCTTGCCTTCTGAGCAAGCGCCGCGGGTCGTTCCAGAGGTCAATCCGCAGGTGCTGGAAAATCTTAAAGCACCTTATGTGGTGACCAGTCCAGCGTCGATCAGTGTGGCTGTGGGTTGCGTGCTCGCAGCGCTGGCCCAAGAGGTGAGTGTCCAAAGGATTAATCTGACTGCCTGCTTAGCGGTGTCAAGTCGAGGCCGTGAAGGCATCAATGAATTGGCCAGGCAGACGGCTGAGTTGCTCAATGGGCGGGCATTTGAACCGCAGGTGTTTGGCCGACAGATGGCTTTTAATATGTTGGCTCAGGTTGATCAGCCTGATGAGCAGGGGCACGGTCTGCTGGAGAAGCGCGTTGCCGCTGAGCTAAAGGAATTGCTGGGTGAGCCGAAATTAAAGGCATCGGTAAATTGCATTCAGGCACCGGTGTTTTTTGGCGACAGCCTCAGCGTTTCCCTGCAAACCGCTAAAGCAGTTGATATCGCTAAGGTATGTGATGTTTTACAGCGTGCGCCGGCGCTGGAATGTGTAGAGTTCGAAGATTATCCGACGGTTGTCGGTGATGCGGTTGGCCAAGATGTGGTTTACGTCGGCCGTGTTCGTGCGGGTCTTGATGACCCTGCAGAACTTAATTTGTGGATTGCGTCTGATAATGTGAGGAAAGGCGCTGCCATAAATGCTGTGCAGTTAGCTGAGTTATTGATAAAACACTATCTGTAAAAGATACTTAGCTGGTGATTTAAAGAATTTTTCGAGCTTGGTACTACGGGTTCAAAGTGTATCTGATTGGGGAATCGCGTTTAGCGAATGCAGGCAGACACATTTTGGGCCGTTTTGTACGCCGAGATAAAAGAAAAAAACAAGGGATTAAAATATGCTTCGGGTTCGCAAACTGGTGCTGGCAATGGCAGCTGCTTCGGCGCTGTCCTCCGGTATGGCGCACGCGCTGGGTCTGGGTGAAATCACTCTGAAATCCTCGCTGAATCAACCGCTGGAGGCAGAAATTGAGTTGGTTGAAGCCAGAGATCTGGCTCCCAACGAAGTATTGCCGAGCCTGGCGACCCCGGAAGAATTCAATAAGGCTGGGGTAGAGCGCCAGTTCTTTTTGACTGATCTTAAATTTACCCCGGTGATCAAGCCGAATGGTAAAAGCGTTATTCGCATCACCTCATCCAAGACTGTGCGCGAGCCTTACCTAAACTTTTTGGTTGAAGTGCTCTGGCCAAATGGCCGTTTATTGCGCGAATACACGGTATTGCTAGACCCGCCTCTCTATTCGCCGCAAGCCGCTGCTGCGCCTCGTGCCGCTGTAACTGCCCCGATTGCGCGTACGACTGTGGCCCCGGCTCCTCGTCCTGCTCCGCGTCCAGCTGCTTCTGCTTCAGCGTCGCGCCCGGCTAATACTGCTGCAGCTCAAACCAGCGCGCCTAGCGCACCGGGAAGCAACCAGTACCGCACGCAGAATAATGACAACTTGTGGGAAATCGCTCAGCGTTCTCGTCAGAACGGCAGTGTTCAGCAGGCGATGTTGGCTATTCAGGACCTCAATCCGGATGCCTTTATTGATGGCAACATCAATCGCATGAAGCGTGGCCAGGTCCTGCGCCTGCCGGATCAGGCAGACATCAGCAAGCGCTCACAAGCTGAGGCCGTGGCCCAGGTTAATGAACAGAACGCGGCATGGCGTGAAGGCCGCAGCGTTGCCGCTGGTGCGCGTCAGTTGGATGCCACCAAGCGCGAAGTTGCAGGTTCTGCGCCTGCGCAAGCCAAGTCAGAAGATAAGCTCAAGCTTGTTTCTGCTGAGACAGGCAAGGCGACAGCGGGCAGCGACAAGGGGCAAGCAGACAGTGAAGCGATCAGCAACAAGCTGGCCGTGACTCAAGAAAGCCTTGATTCGACACGTCGTGCCAACGAAGAACTTTCAGGGCGCATGAGCGACTTGCAAGGCCAGGTCGACAAGCTGCAGCGCTTGATCAAGCTTAAAGATGATCAGTTGGCCAAGTTGCAAGCCGATCTGGCCAAGCAGGGTGGTGCAGCAGCAACGGCTGCCGCTGCCCAAGCCAGCCCAGAGTCTGCACCAGAGACAACGTCTGAACCTGTTGCTCCGGCTGCCGATACATCGCCAGCCCCGACGGCTGGAACAGATGCACCGGCAGATGCGCCAGAGTCAGCCGCAGCTGTTCCTGAAACAGCAGCGCCTGGCGAAACTGAAGAACCTGATTTCAATTACAGTGAAGAGCCAGCGGCAACACCGCAAGCCTCGGCTCCGGCTGAAGCAGTTGCGCCTGAGCCAACGCCTGCACCTGCACCTGCGCCAGAGCCAGAGCCAGCCAAGCCTGTTGCTCCAGCCGTTCAGCCTGCTCCAGCGTCAATGGTTGACGACCTGTTAGCCAATCCAATGCTGCTTGGAATCGTTGCGGCCGGTGGTTTGCTGGCTTTGCTGGTACTGCTGATGATCATCTCGCGCCGTAAAGCGCAGAAAGAATCTGAACAGGTCGATGACAGCCTTGAGCCAGACAATGGTTTCGCTGCTGAGGCCGAGTTGCCAGACGATAGTTTTGCGGGTCTGGACGATGATTTGGATCTGGGCGGTGATCAAGCTGATCTCGCAAGCGAGGCGCGGACAACCCCGCAAACGACTGATGTGCTGGGCGAAGCCGACATTTACATCGCTTATGGGCGCTTTAATCAAGCGGCCGAGTTGTTGCAAGGCGCGATCAATGACGAGCCAGAACGTAGTGATCTGCAGCTCAAGTTGATGGAAGTCTACGCCGAGATGGGTGACCGTGATGGTTACGCGCGTCAGCAAGAAGAGTTACGTGCGATGGGCGGTGCAACTGAGGAAGTTGCTCTGCTCAATGCTAAATATCCAGCGATGGCGGGTCTGGTGGGTGGTGTTGCCTTAACTGCAGCAGCCGAGAACGAGCTCGACAGTTTTAGTCTTGATGACTTGACCATGGATGATATCGACTCAACTGCTGAGCCGGTTGACCCGCGGGCTGATGTTGTTGATAGTGATGACTCCTTTGACCTGAGCCTGGATGATCTTGAGTCCGAGTTGGACAGCCAACTGCAGTCGACTGCAAGCAACGACATGGGCAGCTTTGATCTTGATACTGAGCTTGAGCAGTCGGTTACCACTCCAGTTGCAGATCAAGATGATGACCTGGGTTTTGAGCTGAGCCTTGATGAAGAGGCCGGCAAAGAAGACGAGCTGGCTGACTTCAATTTTGACCTGGACAGCACTCCGGTTACCGAACAGCCTGGCACTGTATCGGCTGACGATGACTTCCTGCTGAGCCTGGATGATGATCTGCCACCTGCTGTTGAACCTGTGCCTGAAACTGCGGCCAAAGACGAACTGGTAGACGATTTTGGTTTGCCCGACGATTTTGATCTGTCGTTAAGTGATGAGCTGGATGTTGCACCCTCTGCAAAACCTGATAACTTTGCCGCCCAGTTGGACGAAGTTACGGCTGAGCTTGATCAACTGAGTGATAGCCTTGAGCAGCAGAAGGCGGCTGATGAACTTGATATGCCTGAGTTCACGGAAGCTTCATCGGTTGCGGCATTTGAAGACGAAGATGATTTCGACTTCCTGTCTGGCACTGATGAAACGGCGACCAAGCTGGATCTGGCTCGGGCCTACATTGATATGGGCGACTCCGAGGGTGCACGAGACATCCTTGATGAAGTGGTTGCTGAAGGTAATGACGATCAACAGAAAGAAGCCAAAGAGTTGATCGATAAACTGGTTTGATAAATGTCTGATGCTCTACCTGCAACGGCGGCCGAAAGGGCCGCCGTTGGCGTTTTCAAAATAGCCCTTGGCGTTGAATACAAAGGCTCCCGCTATCGTGGCTTCCAGCGCCAGAAGGCCGGTGTGCCCTCCGTTCAGGAATCGCTTGAAAGAGCCATTTCGAAAGTAGCCGGTGGTGCGCCAATCACCCTCAGTTGTGCGGGGCGTACCGATGCACTGGTTCATGCCAGCGCTCAGGTGGTGCATTTCACCACCACTGTTGAACGCAGCATGCATGCCTGGATCATGGGCACCAATATGAACTTGCCCGGCGACATCAGTGTGGCTTGGGCCAAAAGCATGCCTGAACATTTTGATGCGCGCTTTTGTGCGCAGGCCCGGCGTTATCGCTACGTGATCTATAACGACCAGATTCGCCCGGCCCACATGGCTGAGGAGGTGACCTGGAACCACCGTCCATTGGATGTTGAGCGTATGCGGGCGGCGGCTGAGTATTTCGTCGGTACCCACGACTTCAGTGCATTCCGTGCGCGCCAGTGTCAGGCCAAGTCACCGATCAAGACCGTTCATCATCTGCAGTTGCTTGAGCATGGGCGTTTTATTGTGCTGGATATTCGTGCCAACGCATTCTTGCATCATATGGTGCGCAATATCGCGGGTGTTCTGATGACCATCGGTGCAGGTGAGCGCCCGGTGGAATGGGCCAAGGAAGTCCTTGATACATGCGTGCGGCGCACCGGTGGAGTCACTGCGCATCCTTATGGCTTGTACTTGGTTCAGGTTGATTACCCGGCGGAGTTTGATCTACCTAAGCGCTATTTGGGGCCGCACTTTCTATCGGGTTTGCCAGATGTCATGGCCGACAGCTAGTGTTGGATTAAAGTAGGGCTCAGTATCTCAGCACTTTTGTCGGGTTGGTTTGAGGCTGTTTATGATGCGCATGCAGCAGATGGCGCGTTAAGCTGTCCATTAAGGTGACCCTTGAGCATGTTGAATAAAGGAAATCAGTCGTTGTCAGTCGTTCGAAGCAAAATTTGCGGAATTACCCGGCTTGAAGATGCGCGCGTTGCGATAGCAGCGGGTGCCGATGCGATTGGTTTTGTGTTTTATCCAAAAAGCCCGCGGGCCGTGACCATTGAGCAGGCTCGGGCGATTATTGCTGAGTTGCCACCTTTGGTGACGACTGTTGGCCTGTTCGTCGATATGCCTCGTGAACAATTGCAGCAGCTGCTTAAACAAGTGCCGCTGGACCTATTGCAGTTTCATGGCGACGAAACACCTGAACAATGTGAAGGCTTTGGCCGGCCCTATATAAAAGCCTTGAGGGTCAAACCGGGTGATGATGTAGCCGAGCTGATTGCCCCTTACGCGTCGGCAAGTGGCATATTGCTCGATACCTTTGTTGCCGGTGTGCCGGGTGGAACTGGGGAGGCCTTTGACTGGACATTAGTGCCGCAAGGGCTGGAAATGCCGATTATTCTAGCGGGCGGGCTTACGCCTGATAATGTGATGGCTGCGATTTCGCAGGTTAAACCCTACGCCGTTGATGTCAGTGGTGGGGTCGAGGCGAGTAAAGGCCTTAAGGATTCGAGCAAGGTGCAAGCCTTTGTCAAAGCAGTTCGTGGCGCCTGATGTGACGGTTTGTTGAGCTTGGCCGTCCATAAACCTATTGCCTGTACTGCAGTGCATGCCGGTGGCTTCGGCCAGGCAAGCGCCATACTGAAGAATTTGTTTGAATATGCAGCGCTGCTGACATATTCAGAACCACAGCTTGGGAGAGAAGAGCATGAGTAACTGGTTGGTAGATAAGCTGATTCCGTCGATCATGCGTTCTGAGGCCGCGAAGAGCTCAGTGCCAGAAGGCCTGTGGCACAAATGCCCGTCTTGCGATGCGGTTCTGTATAAGCCAGAACTCGAGAAGACGCTGGATGTGTGCATCAAGTGCAACCACCACATGCGTATCGATGCGCGCACGCGCCTGGATATCTTTCTGGATAAAGAAGGCCGTGAAGAAATCGGGGCTGACCTTGAGCCTGTTGATCGCCTGAAATTCCGCGACAGCAAAAAATACAAAGACCGTATCGTCGGTGCACAGAAGCAAACCGGTGAAAAAGATGCATTGGTCGCCATTAGCGGCACGCTCGAAGGCATGCCGATTGCGACCTGTGCCTTTGAGTTCTCTTTTATGGGTGGCTCAATGGGTGCCGTGGTAGGTGAGCGCTTTGTTCGTGCGGCCAATGTGGCCTTGGAAAAACGCTGCCCGTTGGTGTGTTTCTCTGCCTCCGGCGGTGCGCGTATGCAGGAAGCGCTGATCTCGTTGATGCAAATGGCTAAAACCTCGGCCGTGCTTGCGCGTATGCGTGAAGAAGGTCTGCCATTCATCTCGGTGCTTACCGATCCGGTCTACGGTGGTGTTTCAGCCAGTCTGGCGATGCTCGGGGATGTGATTGTTGCTGAGCCTAAAGCGCTGATCGGTTTTGCCGGGCCGCGAGTGATCGAGCAAACCGTACGCGAGAAGCTGCCTGAAGGTTTCCAGCGCAGTGAGTTCCTGATTGAGCACGGCGCTATCGACATGATTATTTCGCGCAGCGAGTTGCGTCCACGTCTGGCGCGTTTGCTTGCACAAATGCAGCATCTGCCGACACCATCGCGTACCACTGCCGCTGCCACTGCTCCGGTTGAGACGGCTTCTGCATGAGCCAACGCTCTTTAGCTGATTGGTTGGCGTATCTGGAGCAGCTGCATCCCAGTGCCATAGACATGGGCTTAGAGCGTTCCCGTCAGGTTGCGCAGCGCATGGGGCTGGACAAGCTGGCTCCATTGACTATTACCGTTACCGGCACCAACGGCAAAGGCTCAACCTGCGCCTTTATTGCGTCGCTGCTTGAAGAGCAAGGCTTGGCTGTTGGGGTCTATAGCTCACCGCATTTGCTGCGCTACAACGAACGGGTGCAAATCGCTGGCAAAGAGGCCAGTGATGAACTGCTCTGCGAGGCATTCGCAGCAGTTGAAGCGGCCCGTGGCGATATTTCCCTGACCTATTTCGAGATGGGCACACTAGCCGCGTTCTGGCTGTTTAAGCGTCAGCAGCTTGATGCTGTGGTGCTTGAAGTTGGCCTTGGCGGTCGCCTTGATGCCGTTAACCTGATTGATGCAGATATCGCGCTGGTGACCAGTATTGGTGTTGATCATGTCGACTGGCTAGGCGACAGCCGTGAGTCCGTATCCGTTGAGAAGGCAGGTATCTACCGCGCGGGCAAGCCTGCATTGTGTGGTGATTTAGATCCTCCGCAGCCGCTGCTTGATTGTGTGGCTGAGCTGCAAGCTCCTTTTTATCTGCGTGGTCGCAATTACGACCTGCAGGTTAACGAGAGTGGCTGGACATGGCGCGGTGTCGATGTGCAAGGTGGTGCGTTGGAACTTATTAACCTGCCATTACTCGATTTACCCATGGAAAATGCCGCGCTGGCATTGCAGGCTTATGCGTTGACTGGGCTTGCATGGCAATCCGGGCAGATTGAGCGTGCATTGCTGAGCACCCGTGTTACGGGTCGGCTTGATCGTCGTCAGTTCGATTGGCATGGAAAGCCCCTGACGTTATTGCTCGATGTTGGGCATAATCCCCATGCTGCCGAGTATTTAGCTGGACGCTTGGCACTCAAGCCTGTCGTGGGGAAGCGTTTGGCAGTATTTGCTTTACTGGCCGATAAAGACCTTGCTGGTGTTGTATCGCCATTATTGCCGCATATTGCTGACTGGGCTGTGGCACCATTGCCGACAAGTCGTACGCGACCGGCTGCGGAGCTTGCTGAGTATTTAACTGATTGTGCGGCGCAGGTTGCGGTTTTTAATGATGTGCGTTGTGCATTGGACGCACAATGCGCTAAAGCCTCGGCAGAAGATGAAATTCTTTTGTTCGGGTCGTTTTATTGTGTGGCCGAGGCCTTGGAATGGCTGGCGGGCCATACCAATGGAGTAGGTCAGGATGGCTTTGCTGGATAAAAACTTGCTGCAACGTATTGTTGGCGCTTTGGTGTTGTTGGCCTTGGCAATTATTTTTATCCCCATGCTGTTGTCTCGGCAGGATGAAACCCAGCGTGTTGTGGTCGATGCGCCTAGCATGCCGGAGGCACCGGTGATGCCTGAAATCGAAATGCAGCCGGTCACCGTGCCTAAGCCCGAAATCATTGAGGAAGCGCCTGGGCAAGCAGATCAAGGCCCTGATCCTATTGCCGATATCATTGAGCAAAACAGTGATGAGCCGGTTAATCCAGTGCCGGCCACGCCACCGCCAGAAGCGCGTGAGCAGGCCAAGGTGGATGCTGCTGCCCGCGCTGAGCAGCCGGTGGCTGAAGCAGAAAAGCCCGTGAGTCGCCTGGATGCTAACAGTTTGCCTGTTAGCTGGTCGGTGCAACTGGCCAGTTTGTCCAGTCGCAGTGGTGCGGAAAACCTGCAAAAGACCCTGCGTGCGCAAGGCTACAATGCCTATATCCGCACCTTTGAAGGCATGAATCGGGTCTTTGTTGGCCCTCTGGTTGAGCGTGCCGAGGCTGATCGTCTGCGCGATCAGTTGAACCGAAAGCAGAAACTAAACGGATTTGTTGTTCGTTTTAAACCAGAAAGCAGTTGATCGACCGCTTACTCGGAGCGCTTCGCTCTGTTAAAATACAGCGCCATTTCTGTTGGTAGCCTGAACCGTGGTATTTACCTGGGTCGATTGGGCCATTATCGCCGTCATTGGCGTATCAAGTTTGATCAGTCTAAGCCGTGGCTTCGTCAAAGAAGCCTTATCGTTGCTGACTTGGATCATTGCGGGCGCTGTTGCCTGGATGTTTGGCGGCGCACTGTCGCACCATTTAGAAGGCTTTATTCAAACGCCGTCGGCTCGAGTCATCGCCGCCTGTGCCTTGCTATTTATTGCCACCCTGATGGTCGGTGCGCTGGTCAATTACCTGCTTGGCGAGTTGATTCGGGTGACGGGTTTATCGGGCACCGATCGTTTTCTCGGCATGGTCTTTGGGGCTGCGCGGGGTGGTTTGTTGGTTGTGTTACTGGTCGGGCTGGTGAGCCTGGCCCCGGTACAAGAGGATCCGTGGTGGCAGCAATCAACGCTGGTGCCGCATTTTTTATTGGTTGCTGACTGGTCAAAGAACCTTATTTTAGGAATGTCCAGTGAGTGGCTTGCGAGTGGCATCAGTGCTCCGGCTGAGCTGCCGTTTAAACAGGTTCTCACGCAGCCTTAATTGGGGCTGCAATGAGTGCATTGCGATTTAGTCTGTTTCTCTACGTAGGGGTTGCGCCACATGTGCGGCATTGTCGGTATCGTCGGTAAATCGAACGTCAATCAGGCGCTGTATGACGGTTTAACCGTTCTACAGCACCGCGGCCAGGACGCTGCCGGTATTGTGACCAGTCACGATGGTCGCCTGTTCTTGCGCAAAGACAATGGTCTGGTGCGTGATGTCTTCCAGCAGCGCCATATGCAGCGTCTGGTCGGGCATATGGGTATTGGCCATGTGCGCTACCCAACGGCTGGCAGTTCCAGTTCGGCTGAAGCACAACCCTTTTACGTAAACTCGCCATACGGCATTACCTTGGCGCACAACGGTAACCTGACCAACGTTGAACAGCTGGCCAAGGAGATTTACGAATCTGACCTGCGCCACGTCAACACCAACTCGGACTCCGAAGTGCTGCTCAATGTGTTCGCCCACGAGTTGGCCCAGCGCGGTAAGTTGCAGCCGACTGAAGAAGATGTATTCGCCGCCGTCAGTGAGGTTCACGAGCGCTGTGTAGGCGGTTACGCCGTAGTTGCCATGATCACGGGCTACGGTATTGTCGGTTTCCGCGATCCCCACGGTATTCGCCCAATCGTCTTTGGTCAGCGCCACACCGATGAAGGCGTTGAATACATGATCGCTTCGGAAAGCGTTTCTCTGGACGTGCTCGGCTTTACCCTGATCCGTGATCTGGCCCCCGGCGAAGCGGTCTATATCACTGAAGATGGCAAGTTGTTTACCCGCCAGTGTGCGACTAACCCGCAATATGCCCCGTGCATCTTTGAGCACGTTTACCTGGCGCGTCCTGATTCAATCATGGACGGCGTTTCGGTGTACAAAGGGCGTCTGCGCATGGGTGAGAAGCTGGCAGAGAAAATTGCCCGCGAGCGTCCTGATCACGATATCGATGTGGTTATTCCTATTCCAGACACCAGCCGCACTGCGGCGTTGGAGTTGGCCAACCACCTGGGTGTGAAGTTTCGCGAAGGTTTTGTTAAGAACCGCTATATCGGCCGTACCTTCATCATGCCGGGCCAGGCAGCGCGTAAGAAGTCTGTACGCCAGAAACTCAATGCCATTGAGCTTGAGTTCCGCGGCAAGAACGTCATGCTGGTCGATGACTCGATCGTGCGGGGCACCACCTGCAAGCAGATTATCCAGATGGCCCGTGAAGCTGGGGCTAAGAATGTTTACTTCTGTTCTGCAGCACCGGCTGTACGTTATCCGAATGTTTACGGTATCGACATGCCAAGTGCCCATGAGCTGATCGCGCACAACCGCACCACTGAACAAGTTGCCGAGTTGATCGGCGCTGATTGGTTGGTCTATCAAGACCTTGAGGACTTGATAGATGCCGTTGGTGGCGGCAAGATCAAAATCGATAAATTTGATTGCGCGGTGTTTAACGGTGAGTACATCACCGGCGATGTCGATGAGTTCTATCTGAACAAAATCGAGCAAGCGCGGAATGACTCGACCAAAATCAAATCGCAAGCTGTCAGTGCGATTATTGATTTGTACAACAATTGATACCTTGGGGCCGCTTATGCGGCCCCATTGCTTTAGTTAGCCAGAGCTTTAGTTAGAGAGGAAAGCAAGATGTCTCAAGACTGGGATGCCGGACGTCTGGACAGTGACCTGGAAGGTGTTGGCTTTGAAACCCTGGCGGTTCGAGCCGGTCAGCATCGCTCGCCCGAAGGGGAGCACAGCGAAGCGCTGTACCCAACCTCCAGCTATGTATTTCGCACCGCAGCTGATGCTGCTGCGCGCTTTGCCGGTGAAGTGCCCGGTAACGTCTATTCGCGCTACACCAACCCAACCGTGCGTGCTTTCGAAGAGCGTATTGCGGCGATGGAGGGTGCTGAGCAGGCAGTAGCGACCTCCACTGGGATGTCTGCGATTCTGTCGATTGTCATGAGTCTGTGCTCTGGCGGTGACCATGTGCTGGTCTCGCGCAGTGTATTTGGTTCGACCATCAGCTTGTTTGAAAAATATCTCAAGCGCTTTGGGGTTGAAGTCGATTATGTGCCGCTGTCTGATCTAAACGCCTGGTCTGCGGCATTCAAACCAAACACCAAGCTGTTGTTTGTTGAGTCGCCCTCAAATCCTCTGGCCGAGTTGGTTGATATCGCGGCTTTGGCTGAGATCGCCCACAGTAACGGTGCATTGCTCGCCGTCGATAACTGTTTCTGCACCCCGGCACTGCAGCGTCCTCTGACGCTGGGTGCCGATGTGGTTATGCACTCAGCGACCAAGTACATCGATGGTCAAGGTCGCAGTATGGGCGGTGTGGTTGCGGGTCGTAGCGAGTTGATGAAGGAAGTCGTTGGCTTCCTGCGCACGGCTGGGCCCACCCTGAGTCCATTCAATGCATGGATCTTCCTCAAGGGCTTGGAAACCCTCAGTGTGCGCATGCAGGCGCATTGCGCTCGCGCTCAGCAGTTGGCGCAGTGGTTGGAGCAGCAGCCAGGGGTTGAACATGTGTATTACGCCGGGTTGCCAAGCCATCCACAGCATGAGCTGGCCAAGCGTCAGCAAAGTGGCTTTGGTGCGGTGCTCAGCTTTGAGGTTGCGGGTGGTAAAGAAGCAGCATGGCGTTTTATCGATGCCACGCGGGTGATATCGATCACCACTAACCTGGGTGATACCAAAACCACCATCGCCCATCCGGCAACCACTTCCCACGGTCGCCTGTCACCGCAAGAGCGCGCAAACGCTGGGATTGGCGATAATCTGATTCGCGTGGCTGTCGGTCTTGAAGATGTGTTGGATCTGCAGGCGGATCTGGCGCGTGGTCTGGCAGCGCTTTGAGCGATCAAGCTGACGCCGACTGGGCCCTCGATGTCGGCCCTGCAGCCACCGGCAAGGTCGCGCTGGTTACCGGTGCTGCGCGCGGCATCGGTATGGGCATCAGTGCGTGGTTGATTGCTGAGGGTTGGCATGTGGTGTTGGCCGACTTGGATCGCGCTCGCGGCGCTAAGGTTGCTAAAGCGCTGGGTGAAAACGCCTGGTTCGTGGCCATGGATGTCGCTGATGAAGAGCAGGTCGCAACGGGTGTGGCGCAGGTTCTCGGGCAATTTGGTCGGCTTGATGCGTTGGTCTGCAATGCAGCGGTGTCTGAGCCGCACAGTCTTGATCTTGAAAGCCTCAATCTGGCGCGCTGGAACAAGACCCTGGCAATTAACTTGACCGGACCGATGCTACTGGCCAAGCACTGCGTGCCGTATTTGCGCGCGCACCGGGGTGCTATCGTCAACCTGACTTCAACCCGCGCCCATCAATCCGAGGCCTGCACTGAGGCCTATGCTGCGAGCAAGGGTGGTTTGCTGGCCCTGACTCACTCGCTGGCGATCAGTCTGGGGCCAGATGTCCGGGTTAATGCCGTAAGTCCGGGCTGGATTGATACGCGAGACCTCAGTGAGCAGCGTGCTGAGCCTCTAACGGCCTCGGATCATGCCCAGCACCCAGCGGGGCGTGTGGGCAATGTGCAGGATGTAGCGGCGATGGTGGCGTGGTTGCTGTCGAGTCGCGCCGGCTTTGTCACTGGGCAAGAGTTTGTGGTTGACGGTGGCATGACCAAGAAGATGATTTACCAGTAGATCACTCGCCAACCTGTATCTGTGCCCGGTAGGCGGGTGACGATTTTTTCTTCCGCCATTTGCAGCGCAGCTATTGGAGTTGTTAATCGACTCTTCGCTGGGCAAGCTTCACATTCTCGCATTCTGCGTCTAACCGGTTTTTATTCGACTGCGCAGGGCTATTCTGTATCGGCTTGATCAGCAAATGATCACTCGCATATTGGCCACCTCATTAATTCAATTTATTTACCCTGTTTTAAGAAAAACTTTAAGCAGGGTATTGACTTAGGTGCGGCCCACGCGTAAATTTCGCGTCCTCGCAAAGGCAAGGGTGATTAGCTCAGCTGGGAGAGCATCTGCCTTACAAGCAGAGGGTCGGCGGTTCGATCCCGTCATCACCCACCACTTTGTGATTTGGATGAAAGTCCAAGAAAATGCGCAGCGGTAGTTCAGTTGGTTAGAATACCGGCCTGTCACGCCGGGGGTCGCGGGTTCGAGTCCCGTCCGCTGCGCCATATTTTCCATGACGAGTTTACTCGGCATGAGGTAAGCACAAGCCAACTTGGTTGTACTGCCAGATGAAGTAACGTGTTTTAGGGTGTAAGCCCAACGAACATGCAGCGGTAGTTCAGTTGGTTAGAATACCGGCCTGTCACGCCGGGGGTCGCGGGTTCGAGTCCCGTCCGCTGCGCCAAATACGAAACCCTCAGATAGCAATATCTGAGGGTTTTTTATTGCCTGCAATTTGCTGTCATTCAAGCGTCATCTTGGCTTTCTAAACTGCACCTGCGCGGTCTCGCGTCGATCAATCAAGAGAAAGGTGATGCTATGGAAGACTATCAAGAAGAGTTGCTGGAAGCGCACGCCGTTGAGTTGGATGTACCGGAGCTGACGGAAGATGCCACTGAGCTTTAATCCAGCCTCTCAAGCCATTCTGCCTGGCTAAAGCGTAAGGCGCTGTGCTCGGCGAAATTCGCCTGGGGTTTGCTGGTTCCACCGTTTAAATGCACGCTGAAAGGCCTCGGCAGAGGCAAAGCCTAGCAAGTAGGCAATCTCACCAAATGCCAATTCGGTATCGCGTATGTAAGCCACTGCCAGATCATGGCGTGTCTCATTGAGGATTGCGCGAAACTGAGTCCCTTCCTCCGCCAGCTTGCGACGCAATGTCCACGTCGGCATTTGTAGGCGTGTGGCCACTTCCTGCAAGTCGGGTTCGCGACCGTGTAGTAGCGGCCCCAATAATTGAATAATGCGCTCGCGCAAGCTGCGCGTGCGGGTCAATTGCTCCAGTTCTCGCTCGCACAACTCAAGTAAGTGCAGCCATGTGCTGGGGCAGTGTTGTGGGTTGCGCAGGGTGAGCATGGCCTGGCTCAGGCGCAGTTGGTTGTGCTGCGCAGCAAAGTCAACGGTGCACCCCAGTGCGGCTTCGTATTCGCCGCTGTAGCTGGGGGCCGGAAACTCAATGTGCGCGCGTTCAGGAATGATTGGTTGCTGAGCAACCTGTCCTAATTGCTGAGCCCAGCCGGCAAGCACAGAGTCAATTACAAAGCGGTTATAGGCGTTGTACGGGCTGATCGAATAAAAGCGCAGCCAGGCACCTTGGTTGTCTTCAACAAAGTTGGCGTGGCCGCGATAGTTTGAGGCGTACAGCGGTTCGAAGCGAATCAGGCTGCGCGCCGCCTCTCGCACTGTTGGTGCCTGGGCTGCGGTTACTCCGGCGAGCCCCAGTTGGCTAAGGCGGCTGAGTTTACCCATGGTCAGGCCAAGCCCGGGCTGCTGGGTTTGTTCAATCGCTGCGTGGCCCAGGCGCATATAACGCGGTATGGACATGCGTGCACGTGGGCTTGCCAGGCGTGCCGGGTCAAGACCGTACCCTTCAAGCAGTGCGGATGGATTTTGACCGTAGCTGCGCATTGCCTCGGTCAAGCTGTCCACAAAGCCTACAGACAGATCCCCAAGGCGTATACGCGGGCCTTTTACAGCCATAGATTGACGAGGTGGGCGCCGCGCTTATCGCCAGCAATTGCATGGTTCTGGCCGTCGCTTACAACGCTGCGCCCATCAATCCCCATGCGCCACAATTGCCCGCGCATAAACACCATGGCACCGGCCCGTGCGCCACTGTCTTTTAGGTGATTGGGTATCGCCAGTTGTTGCCAGGCTTCACCTTCACTGACGCTGTCATCAGCCAAGGTTGGCGTCTGTGGCTTGGCGGCGTGCTTGTAGCCTTTCCAGGGCTTGTTCCACTGGGTCTTGCCCTTAACAAAGCCGGGTACTGCTAAAAGCTCAATATGCTGCTTGGCCAGTGCGGCGTAACTGGCTGGATACCAGCTGTCGGTGCCGATAAGTACCGCCAGACGCCCGGCCGGGGTGTTGAATGTTTGCAGTTGCTCAATAGGCGCGGCGGCGATAATGCTGCGCTCGCGGCTTGATGGGTAAATCTTGCGCTGTGGCTGGCCGATGATTTTGCCGTCTGCGCCATAAACCACGCTGATGTTGTACAGCGGACCATCGCCAATGCGCAGCGTACCGTCTTCATTGCGGGGCTCAGGCAATACGATCGAGCCGGCAACCAAGGTGATGCCAAAGTCTTTGGCCAGACCGCTGAACAGTGTTTGGTAATCAGCTGCCATTTGTTCGGCTTTGAGGCGGAATAGTGCATCGCTGAAATCTTTATTACTTGGCGTGCCGAGCAGGGCTTGCGGCACGCCAAGTGGATGACTGGCGGCTAGCCATTTGACCGCTTCTTGCAAGCTGTCACTTTTATAAAACTCGGGCTTCTCGCCCGCGGCGACCAACCAAGTGCCAATGTGCTCGGGCAGAATGGCAATGGTTTTGGCACTTATCAGGCCCTCACTGCGGGCCTTTTCAAGGTAGGCAGCAAGCTTCAGGTGCAAGGTCTCGCGGCTCTGGTAGTCACTGGCAAACAGTAGCGGCTGAACACCAAGCAGATTACCGCGATCACCGGGCCTACCTTGGTTAACGCTGATTTCGCTGCTGAGGTCGGTGAGGATGATGCCGACATCAGGGCGTTGCTGCGCCCAATAGACATAGCCACCGGCGCTGCCGAGCACGAGGATAAGAATGCTGAGAGTAATAAATAGGCGCATGGTCGTTTAGCGTTGAGAATTCGATTCTCAGGGTAGGGGAGCGCGAAGCTGTTGCCAAGCGCTTGCTGCGCATTTGGATCAATAAGTTGTTAGTTAGGGTCATTGAGCTGTGCGCTTGGGCTATTTATCTTGGTTTACATACCGATCGTGATTCGCATGCAGGCACCCAACCCATCGTACTGGCTTTTTTCAGTGCACTGATGAGGCGTCTGTATCCAATGAAATTGCGGCATACCGTGAATGTTAATGCTTGATGTGGAGACTTCCATGAGCGCTCTGTACCCGAATCTGCTAGCTCCGTTGGACCTTGGCTTTACCACCCTGAAAAACCGCACGCTGATGGGCTCAATGCACACCGGGCTGGAGGAGAAGGCAGGTGGCTTTGAGCGTATGGCCGCTTATTTCGCCGAGCGTGCCCGTGGTGGTGTTGGCCTGATGGTTACAGGCGGCATTGGCCCCAACGTTGAAGGTGGCGTGTATTCTGGCGCGGCTAAGTTGACCACTGTTGAAGAAGCCGAACAGCACAAGATCGTCACCCGCGCAGTGCATGAGGCTGATGGCAAAATCTGCATGCAGATTCTTCACGCAGGTCGTTATGCCTACAGCCCTAAGTCAGTCGCCCCCAGTGCGATTCAAGCGCCGATCAACCCGTTCAAGCCCACTGAATTAGATGAAGAGGGCATTGAGAAACAGATTCAGGATTTCGTGACGTGCTCGGAGCTGGCGCAACAGGCTGAGTACGATGGCGTCGAAATCATGGGTTCCGAAGGTTACTTCATTAACCAGTTTCTCGCTGCGCACACCAACCAGCGCACCGACCGTTGGGGTGGAAGCTACGAAAACCGTATGCGTTTGCCAGTTGAAATCGTTAGCCGCGTGCGCGAAGCCGTGGGTCCCAATTTCATTATTATTTATCGCCTGTCGATGCTTGACCTGGTTGAAGGCGGCAGCACCTGGGAAGAAATTGTGCAGTTGGCTCAGGCCATCGAGAAAGCCGGTGCGACGCTGATCAACACCGGTATTGGCTGGCATGAAGCACGTATTCCAACCATCGCCACTAAAGTCCCGCGTGCAGCCTTTACCAAGGTGACGGCAAAGTTGCGCGGGTCGGTGTCGATTCCGCTGATCACCACCAATCGCATCAACACACCAGAAATTGCCGAGCAAGTATTGGCTGAAGGTGATGCTGATATGGTTTCAATGGCGCGTCCATTCTTGGCTGACCCTGACTTTGTTAATAAAGCTGCGCAAGGCCGTGCTGACGAGATCAACACCTGCATCGGCTGTAACCAGGCCTGTCTGGATCATACCTTTGGCGGTAAGTTAACCAGTTGCCTGGTTAACCCCCGTGCCTGCCATGAAACCGAGTTGAATTACATCGCCGCCACTCAGGTTAAAAACATCGCCGTGGTTGGCGCAGGTCCTGCCGGCCTCGCCGCCGCGACAGTGGCCGCCGAGCGCGGCCATCAGGTGACCTTGTTTGATAGCGCAGCCGAGATCGGCGGGCAGTTCAACGTTGCCAAGCGTGTTCCGGGCAAAGAAGAATTCTTTGAAACCCTGCGTTACTTCAAGCGCAAGCTGGAAACCACCGGGGTCAACCTGCGGCTGAATACTCGGGTTAATGTCGAGGAGCTGGTGGCTGGCGGTTTTGATGAAGTGATTTTGGCAACCGGTATTGCGCCGCGTACCCCGGAAATTCCGGGTATCGATAACGCTAAGGTCATCAACTATCTCGATGCAATTTTGCAGCGTAAACCTGTCGGTGAGAAGGTTGCGGTCATCGGTGCAGGTGGTATCGGCTTTGACGTTTCTGAGTTCATAACCCATGCGGGTACGGCTACCAGCCTTGACCGCGAGGCGTTTTGGAAAGAGTGGGGTATTGATGGTCAGCTTGAAGCGCGAGGCGGTGTTGCCGGTATCGCAGCTGAGCCTCATGCACCTGCGCGGCAGGTATTTCTGTTGCAGCGCAAAAAGACCAAGGTGGGCGATGGCTTGGGTAAGACCACTGGCTGGATTCACCGTGCCGGGTTGAAGAATAAGCAGGTGCAGATGCTCAACAATGTGCAGTACCTGAAGGTTGACGATGCCGGCTTGCATATCAGCATTGCCGATGCCGAAGCTCAGGTGTTGCCGGTCGACACCATTATTGTCTGCGCCGGTCAGGATCCGCTGCGTGAACTGCAGGACGGCTTGCAGGCCGCAGGCCAAAGCGTGCACCTGATTGGGGGCGCGGATGTGGCTGCCGAACTGGATGCCAAGCGGGCAATCAATCAAGGGTCTCGATTGGCGGCTGAGATTTAATCAATAAACCCACAGTGAGGTGCAGTGATGACCCTGTTAGCCGTTAAGCCGAACATTGCTCCAGCCATGGAGCAATGGCATGCAATGATTGCCAGCAAGGACCTGAGCGGCCTGCCTGGACTGCTCCATCCCGATGCCGTCTTTCGCTCGCCGATGGCGTTCAAGCCCTATGCGGGCGCGGGCATGGTCGCGATGATCTTGAATACCGTTATTCAGGTATTTGAAGACTTCACCTACCACCGCGAACTGGTCTCGGCAGACGGGTTAAATGTGGTGCTGGAGTTCAGCGCCAAAGTGGCGGATCGTGAGCTAAAGGGCATCGATATGGTGCGCTTTAACGAGCAGGGCCAAATCGTTGATTTTGAGGTCATGATTCGGCCGATGAGTGGCCTGCAGGCTTTGGGCGATGAAATGGGTAAGCGTCTGCGCGGCGCTGTCTAGCTCTGAGCAGTGCCTGAGTTGATCGGGCACTGTGACCCTCTCTTGATTGCTGCAGCTAATGTCGCTGCAGCTGACATAAAATGTCGAATGCTGACAGTTTGTACCAATCCCATCACACTTTTGCTGTGCAGTTAGGTCGTCTCGCTATTGTGGGGAGGCGACTGCCAACCCAGTCACATTGCTGGGATTGGCTTTTCCCCTAGACTTGCTCAAACGGTCGTCTTGCGCCTGACTGCTGGTGCGCGTCAATTAATGATGTGTACTTCTAGGCGTTATCATCGCTCAACAGTGCTTGGATCCTTTGGTTACAGGCTCATAGCCATGTGCGATGCTCAGCGGGCACCGCCAATCTAGTTTTGAGGGAATTGGATGAGCATGCAGAACAAGCCGCAGATGGTTGATGCCGTAATGTTCTTCAGTGAACACGGTGGTGTCTGCAAGCAAATGTTCTTCACTGAGTTTGAGGCCCTGCTTGATGGCATGGTCAATATGCCTGAGTTCGCCGATCAACAAGTGCGGGCGGCCTATGTGATGATCAACCCACGGTTGATGATCCGTTCAGTGGTGTTCTTCTACCTCGACTTTGATGAGAAGGGCATACCGGATAACGGCTGGAATATCCCGCTGCAGCATCTGGCCGAAAAGTCTGGGCGCGGGCCTGACATGGGGGCGGGGCCGATTCGATTGGCGTGTCGTAGCCAGTGCCCTGTGTCTTGGCACCAAATGCACCTGTGGGACCCCAATCTGGCACCGGGCCAGAACGACCTGGTTATTTTGCGCGATATCGTTAAGGCCAATCATCTGGGGCTGCTGGTTGAAAATGACAGTACGCAATCAGTTGCGCCTGAACGCTTGCAAATGGTTTCAGATGACAAGTGGTACTCAGCTGACCCTGCCACTGAAGAAGCGGAAAAGGTTGCGGAAAAACTCAATCAGGAACAACGCCTAAAAGCTGCGCAGTTGATCAAACAGCAGCGTTTGCGTATCGGCAGCCTGAGTCTTCAGCACGAAGAAGAGCTGGCAAAGCTTAAATTGGCCAGCGCGCAACAGAGCCAGTTACTCGAAGCAAAAATTGCCCTTATCCAGAAGTCCTTGCTTCAGCAGCAAGCACTGAATGCGGACTTGAAAAAGCAGCTTGCAGAACAAGCGGCAAGCTTTCAGTCATCGCGCGAAAAAATGACCGAACAACTGCGCACGTTACAAACCAACGGGCGCAGCGAGATCGATCTGATGCGCACGCAGTTCGACAGTGAAATGCAGGCAAAAATTGCCTCGGCTGTGGTTGAGTTTAAAGAGCAGATAGCCATTCGTGATGTCGAGTTGGCGTATCGTCAGGAGCAGGACGGCAAGCTGCAGCAGGAGGTTGAGCGCCTGAGCGCCGAGCGTGAGCAGTTGGCTGGGCAAAGTGATGGTCAGATTCTTGAGCGTTTGTCCAACTTGGGCATGGTATTTGTGGTTTATCATCCTGGGGCCGGACACTTAACCATCGCCCTGCAAGATATCGCCCGTTATCAGGAAAATCCCTTTGCCTATGCTGCATCCAAATGCTTTGTCTCTGAGGAGCAGTACACTCAGTGGTTGGCGCACTATCAGCAGCCCGCTTGCGAAGCACTGCTGGCCAATGGTCAGCGTTGTGCGATTCGGATTGACCGAGTCGATGCCCCTAGTCGTTTCAAACCCGGTGACTCCAACTGTTGCGCCCGGCACAAGGATGACGCGCGCATGCGCACCGTGGGTTGATTTGCCTTGAACTTCATCGACTGGACGCCAACAGCACCTTTGCAACTGTTAAACCTGCATTGGCTGGCAAATTCCGGTGTTGAGGTGGCTGTCCTGCGTCTCGACATGATTGACCGGCAGGTCAGCGGCAACAAATGGTTCAAGCTGGCACCGCACCTTAATGCTGCCGCCGAACAAGGTGCTCAGGGGCTTATCAGCTTAGGGGGTGCCCACTCAAACCATTTGCACGCATTGGCTGCTGCGGGTCAGCGCTTTGGCTTTCAAACTGTCGGTCTGTTACGCGGAAATCAACAGCTGACGCCTACCAGCCTTGAGCTTGAACAGTTAGGCATGCAGCTGCACTGGCTGGGTTACGGTGGCTATCGCGCGCGCAATTTGCCTGGGTTCTGGCAGCCTTGGCGACTGCGTTATCCTCATTTGCAGCCTGTGCCTGAAGGCGGTGGCGGCTTACTGGGCGCACAAGGTTGTCAGCCTTTGGTGGCATTGGTGCGCAGCCAACTTAAGCAGATCAACTGGCCGGATTATCACGCCTGGTGGCTGGCAGTTGGAACGGGTACCACCTTGGCAGGTCTGGTCATGGCCGAGGCTAACGCGCACCCGGTTTATGGCGCTTTAGCTGTTCCGGCAAGGCATGGTGCAGAGCAGCAGATTTCCGACCTGCTGAGTCAGGCACTGCTGGCTGATCAGGGATACCGGCTGTTGGATGCGGCGCGCGGTGGCTTTGCCAAGGTTGACCCAGAGCTGCTGGATTTTATGCAGGCCTGTGAAAACGAGGCCGATATGCAATTTGAGCCGCTGTACACGGCCAAGGCTCTATTGGCCTTGCGCGAACAGATCGAGCAGGGTGCATTTCCACCTGGAACAAGACTGATCTTTGTCCATACCGGGGGCTTGCAGGGGCGCGCAGCAGCCTTGGCAAAAAGCCGGTAACGGAACTGGCGCGACTAACGCCTCTCTGAACACTACACTGTCCGCTTTATGGCAGGCCTGCTGAAACGTACTGGCGCAGTCGTTTTCGCTCGGCCTGATGGACCGGTTTAAGTATCAGGGATTATGCGATGAACAACGTTATCACCGGTATAGGCGCGATATTGCTCAGTGCAGGCGCTTTTGCAACCCAGGCCCAGGCCGCCTCTTTTCAGCAGTGCCTGGGTGGCTTGCGTGGTCAAGCTATGGCCAAGGGCGTCTCTGGCGCGACCTTCGACCGTTACACCCAAACCCTTGAGCCTGACATGAGTGTGCTCGAACTGCTGGATTCCCAGCCAGAATTCAGCACCCCAATCTGGGATTATCTCGCGGCTTTGGTCGATCAGCAGCGTGTCGATGAAGGCAGGCAGATGCTCAAGGAGCACGCCGATACCCTGGCTAAAGTATCGCGCACCTACGGTGTCGATGCAGCCACTGTGGTTGCGGTCTGGGGCGTTGAAAGCGATTACGGTAAAACCTTCGGCAAGCGTCCTTTGCTGACCTCGCTTAGTACATTGTCGTGTTATGGGCGGCGCCAGGCGTTCTTCCAGGGCGAGTTTTTCGCCACCTTGAAGTTGCTGCAATCCGGGGATATCCAGGCTCAAGAATTGAACGGTTCCTGGGCGGGGGCTTTTGGTCACACCCAGTTCATGCCTTCTACCTATCAGCGTATTGCGGTTGATGGTGACGGTGATGGTCGCCGTGATCTGGTGGCGAGCATCCCGGATGCGTTGGCATCAACCGCGAACTACCTCAAGCGTTCTGGCTGGCGTACCGGCCAGCCTTGGGGGTACGAAGTTAAGCTGCCAGCGGGATTCAACACCTCAGGAACAGGGCGTAAAAACAAGCGTCCGCTGAAAGACTGGGTCGCCCGCGGGGTGGTCAAGGTCGATGGGTCGGCCATCACACCAAGCGATACGCCGGCTGGTATTTTACTGCCCGCAGGCGCTAAGGGGCCGGCATTTATTGTCATGCGCAACTTCGATGCGATTTACTCCTATAACGCGGCTGAAAGCTATGCGTTGGCCATTGCTCATCTGTCTGATCGCCTGCGCGGCGGCGGTGAACTCGTGACGCCGTGGCCCACAGATGATCCAGGGCTTAGTCGTGCCGAGCGCAAGCAACTTCAGCAGTTATTGCTTGCCCGTGGCTATGACATTGGCGAGGCTGATGGTTTGATCGGCACCAATACCCGTAAAGCCATCGTTGAAGAGCAGAAGCGCCTAGGCTTGCAGCCCTATGACGGTCGTGCTGGCAAGAAAATCCTTAAAGCGATGCAGGCACAATAAGCATCTGTTTGGTGGGGTGGATAATGCTTTTTTATCCATTATTTGCAGTCGCAAACATTCGGGCTACTTGGCTGAGCCACGGAGGGCAAGCTGCGCGTAGCCACACCCGGACGGTTTATCGATAGGGTTTAAGTGTTTCTGGCCAGCTGTCACTGACTAGAAACACGCGTTGCTGCTCCAGCCAATAGCCCTCCGGACCTTGTTCCAGTCGAACCAGTAATTGCGCATTGGTGTTGGCTTCGAGGGTGGCAAACCATATGGGCAGCTGGTCATTGGACCAGTGATTGGCTTGGCTGATTCGTGCCGGAGCAAGCCAGTCATGGCGTGGCAGAATTTGCCAGCTCGCCCCTGGGTGTTCGGCCAGCAGCCTCGGCCAATCGCACTGATGAACCCAATTGCCGCGTAAATGCTCAGGGTGAGCCCCGGTCGGGGGTAGGCAACCCTTTGGCCATGGGTAAAACAAATAGCCGGCAACCCACATCGAGGCTTGAACCGACTGGCTGTTTATCCCTTCCCGGGCCAGCGTGGACAGGGCTTGCTCGGTTTTCGACAGCGGGAGTTGATGCGCCGTGATGTGGCTCAGCTTCAAGTCCAGTCGGTCACGGCTGCCAGGGCCGAGCCAGTGATGGTTGGCAGTGCCGCTGGAAAATTGTTCGCCTAGGTAAAGTTTGATGGCCAACTCAAGATGATGAAGGCCTTCCGCGTCCTGCAGGATCAGGTCCAGCTCACCCAGGGTGTGCCCTTCGCGGCGAATCGGCAGGTTTGCCGCGAGAATCTCTACATCCGGTGCTGCATTCAGGGCGAACTGCCACAGACGCTCGTAATAGAGGCCCAGGCGGCGCACCGAGCGCTTGGCCAACCAATGGGTCAGGCTCGAGCAATCGTTATCCAGGGTTAGCAGCCAATCTGCCAGCAATTGCGGCTCACGGGCCCAGCGGCTGGCTGTTAACGGGTGACGTTGGCGGGTGGGTGTCTCGCTTAAAAGCGGTGGGGCAAGTATTACCCACGCCAAGTCGCGCACAGCTGGTTGCAGGAGGCGGGCCGGAAGATCGTTGAGTGAGCGAAACAAATTCATTACACCAGCATAGCGTTATTTACCTGTCAGTAAGTAAGGGTTGTGACTTCTTAAGCGCTTGTAATTGGCGCAAATGCACCCATCTATGGAGTCTGGATGCTTGATTTGGCGGCTACCCGCTTGACGGGTTTAGAGGCTCAAGTTTGCTGCGCTTGCAGGCTTTCGACCATAATCTAACTCTCTAAAGATTCAGCCTGCGGGAGCACCATGGAGCAATTTCGGAATATCGGCATCATTGGTCGCCTTGGCAGCACGCAGGTGCTCGACACTATTCGTCGACTGAAGAAGTTCCTGCTCGACCGGCACACCCATGTGATTCTTGAGGACTCGATTGCTGAAGTCCTGCCCGGCCACGGCCTGCAGACCTCTTCGCGGAAGAATCTCGGTGAAATCTGTGACTTGGTGATCGTCGTCGGCGGTGATGGCAGTCTGCTCGGCGCTGCCCGTGCCTTGGCCCGGCATAAGATCCCCGTGCTTGGGGTTAACCGTGGCAGCCTGGGGTTTCTGACGGACATCCGTCCTGATGAGCTTGAAGTCAAAGTCGCTGAAGTGCTGGACGGCAACTATTTAACTGAAAATCGCTTTTTGCTCGAAACAGAAGTACGGCGCAACGCTGAGGCCATCGGCCAGGGTGATGCGCTCAACGATGTTGTGCTGCACCCGGGCAAGTCGACGCGGATGATCGAGTTTGAACTGTTTATCGACGGCCAGTTTGTTTGCAGCCAGAAAGCTGACGGTTTGATTGTCTCAACCCCAACCGGCTCGACGGCTTATGCGCTGTCTGCCGGTGGCCCGATTATGCATCCCAAGCTGGATGCAATTGTGATCGTGCCGATGTATCCGCACACCTTGTCGAGCCGGCCGATTGTAGTGGATGGCAATAGTGAGTTGAAAATTGTCGTTTCCAAAGACCTGCAAATTTATCCGCAGGTCTCATGTGACGGGCAAAACCACTTCACCTGCGCCCCAGGCGATACTGTGACCATTCGCAAGAAGCCGCAAAAGTTGTGTTTGATTCATCCACTCGATCACAACTATTACGAAGTCTGCCGCACCAAGTTAGGTTGGGGCAGCCGTCTTGGTGGTGGAGGCGAGTAAATGCGCCTGGACCCTGAGCGAAGTTACGACCTGATCGGTGATATCCACGGTTGTGCCCGAACACTGGCACGCTTGCTGGATAAGCTGGATTATCGGCTAGAGGGCGGCGTTTGGCGTCACCCTACGCGTATGGCGATTTTCCTTGGCGACATCGTTGATCGTGGCCCACGGATACGCGAAGCCGTGAACCTGGTGCGCGCCATGGTCGATGCTGGGTCGGCGGTGTGCATCATGGGCAACCATGAATTTAATGCATTGGCATGGACCACGCCTGCCCATCCAGGCAGTGCTCGTCAGTTTGTCCGTGAGCACAACGCCCGGCACGGCCGCATGATCGAGGAAACCCTGCAGCAATACGCTGCGTATCCTGCCGAGTGGCGTGAAAGTCTTGAGTGGTTCTATCAGTTGCCGCTGTTTATTGATGCGGGGCGGTTTCGCGCTGTGCACGCCTGCTGGGACGATGAACTCATTACTCCATTACGTGCGCAGTTCCCTGACGGTCGCATTAATCAAGCGTTCGTGAAGGCGGCAGCCGAGCATGGTAGTTTCGCCAATACCGCATTCAACCGTTTGCTGCGTGGTACGGACATGCGCTTGCCCCATGGCATGACGCTGACCAGTGATGACGGTTTCACTCGCTCTTTTTTCCGCACTAAATTTTGGGAAGAAAACCCACAAACATACGGCGATATAGTATTCCAGCCCGACGCTTTGCCTGAGTTAGCCGCGCAAACGCCCTTGTCAGAAATGCAAAAAAACGAACTGCTCAGGTATGGCGCCGACCAACCTCTATTGTTTGTCGGTCATTACTGGCGCAGCGGTAAACCGGCACCTATCCGCGCCAACTTGGCGTGCCTGGACTACAGCGCCGTCATGTACGGCCGTTTAGTCGCATACCGTCTTGATCAGGAGCATCGTTTGGATTCGAGTAAATTTGTCTGGGTTGAAGTGGAGAAACCGGAGGCCCCAAAATGAGCCCCGTCGCTGTTTTACGCTTACCCACGCACACCAATTTGACTGGTTTTGTTGCTTTGTTGCAGCGCTTGAAGGTGCCACACCGTGTCAGTGAAGAGGGCGGTGAGCAAGTGTTGTGGGTGCCCGGTGAATCATTGGCAGAGCAGGTACGCGAGCTTTATAGCCGGTACCCGGAAGGCAATAATGAAGCCCAGATAGAAACCTCCGCCGTGCCAACCGCCACGCGACCTGGGTTCGTCCAGCAGATTAAAAATAACCCACTGACCAGCGCGTTATTGCTGCTGACCTTTGTGGTCGCGGCGATCACCTTGCTCGGTGATAATTTTTCGGCGATTCGCTGGCTGAGCTTTGTCGACTTCAAAATTCAGGGCGATTACATCTATTTCAGCTCGGCTGAACAAACCCTGCAGGGGGGGCAATGGTGGCGGTTAATTACGCCCATGCTGATTCACTTTGGCTTCTTGCACCTGGCGATGAATAGCCTGTGGTATTGGGAGCTGGGCAGGCGCATCGAGTCCTATCAGGGTGCGCTTGTCTTGCTGGGGTTGACGCTAGTCTTCAGTCTGGCTTCAAACGTGGCCCAATACAGTTTCGCAGGGCCTTCGCTCTTTGGTGGCTTGTCGGGTGTGCTTTACGGTTTGCTTGGCCATTGTTGGATCTATCAGCGCCTCGCGCCCAACCCGTCATACCGACTGCCGCCCGGCGTGCTGGTAATGATGCTGGTCTGGCTGTTGGTGTGCATGACAGGTGTATTTGAGTTATTGCAATTTGGCTCCATCGCTAACGCCGCGCATGTTGGCGGTTTGGTTGCGGGTTGCCTGACTGGGCTGTGTGGTGGGTTGTGGCAGCGCGCCCGCAGCTAACTGCCTGTTAACATATCGAACTATTTGTGGAGGCGGTATATGTCGTCTTTTTTGGAAACGATCGAAAACATAACCCCCGAAATCTATCAAAGCCTGAAACTGGCGGTAGAGATTGGTAAATGGCCAGATGGTCGCAAGCTGACTCAAGAGCAAAAAGAGTTGAGCTTGCAGGCGCTGATAGCCTGGGAAATTAAAAACCTACCGGAAGAGGAACGTATCGGTTACATGGGGCCGCAAGAGTGCAGCTCTAAGTCCGAGCCGGTGCCAAACCTGTTGTTTAAATCTTCCGATACAGTGCACTGATCTGAGAGTGGCGGTTGTTAATGAATGAGTTGGGGCGCGGTGCGCTGAGCAAAATGTCGGCGCGGTTGGAAAGCCCGGTGCAGTATTCTTTTCGTCTGGATGATCAGCAGATTGCGGTCAACCCGCTGATCGGCAAGACGGTGCGCTTGGAGTTTTTGGGTGCGATCCATTGCAGCCATTGCGGTCGTAAAACCAAAACCAGTTTTAGCCAAGGCTATTGTTATCCCTGCATGCAGAAACTCGCCCAGTGCGATATCTGCATCATGAGCCCAGAGCGTTGCCATTACGATGCAGGCACTTGCCGTGAGCCGAACTGGGGCGAACAGTTCTGTATGACCGATCATGTGGTTTATCTGGCCAATTCGTCCGGGGTTAAAGTCGGGATTACCCGAGCCACCCAGGTACCGACCCGCTGGATCGATCAGGGTGCCATACAAGCGCTGCCGATCATGCGGGTTGCAACACGCCAGCAGTCGGGCTTCGTTGAAGACTTATTGCGCAGTCAGGTAGCGGATAAAACTAACTGGCGCGCACTGCTCAAAGGCGATGCCGTGCCGGTTGACCTCAAGGCCGTGCGTGATGAAATTCTCAGCGCCTGCGCCGCGGGTATGCAGCAATTGCAACAACGCTTTGGTATTCAAGCCATTCAGCCGGTGACTGACGCGCAGGCGCTGGAAATCGCCTACCCAATTGACGCTTATCCGCCGAAGATCAGCAGTTTTAATCTGGATAAAAACCCAATTGCCGAAGGGACCCTGACTGGGGTCAAGGGCCAGTATCTGTTGTTTGATACCGGTGTGATCAATATCCGTAAGTACACGGCGTATCAGTTGGCCGTGAGCAGTAACTGAGACCGAAGTCGATTCAAGTGGTGCCGGGCTGGCTGTATTCTCGCCGGTCTGGGCACAATTAATTTTTGCAAGCGGCTCAATCAAGAGAGGCGACCATGCGTACCGAACAACCGAAGATGATCTACCTGAAAGACTATAAGGCGCCGGATTATTTAATCGATGAAACGCACCTGACCTTCGAGCTGTTTGATGACCACAGCTTGGTTCATGCCCAACTGGTGATGCGGCGTAATCCTGCCTTGAGTGCCGATCTACCTGCACTTGAACTGGACGGGCAAGAGCTTGAGTTGATCTCGATTGCGCTCAATGACCGCCAGCTAACGGCAGCCGATTATCAGCTGACAGACGTGACGCTGACGCTGCAGCCCGATAGCCCTAACTTTGTCATCGACACCACGGTGAAAATTCACCCAGAAAGCAACACCGCACTTGAAGGCTTATATAAGTCCAGCGGCATGTTTTGCACCCAATGTGAAGCCGAAGGCTTTCGCAAGATCACCTATTACCTTGATCGCCCGGACGTGATGAGCAAATTCACCACTACCCTGAGCGCTCAGCAGCACGATTATCCAGTGCTGCTCTCCAACGGCAACCCAATTGCCAGTGGCAGCGAAGAAGACGGCCGCCACTGGGCAACCTGGGAGGATCCGTTTATGAAGCCTGCCTATCTGTTTGCCTTGGTGGCCGGTGACCTCTGGTGTATCGAAGATACCTTTACCACCATGAGCCAGCGCGAAGTGGCGCTGCGCATCTATGTCGAGCCGGAAAACGTCGACAAATGTCAGCACGCCATGAACAGCCTGAAGAAGTCCATGCGCTGGGATGAAGAAGCCTACGGCCGTGAATACGATCTGGACATCTTCATGATTGTTGCGGTCAACGATTTCAATATGGGTGCCATGGAAAACAAGGGCCTGAATATCTTCAACTCCAGCGCCGTTTTGGCTCGCGCTGAAACCGCAACCGATGCTGCACACCAGCGGGTTGAGGCGATTGTTGCCCATGAATATTTCCACAATTGGTCAGGCAACCGCGTGACCTGTCGTGACTGGTTCCAACTGTCATTGAAAGAAGGCTTTACGGTATTCCGTGATTCGCAGTTCAGTGCCGATATGAACTCAGCCACGGTCAAGCGCATTGAAGATGTCGCTTACCTGCGTACCCACCAGTTCGCCGAAGATGCGGGTCCGCTGGCCCATTCGGTGCGCCCGGACGCCTTTATTGAAATTTCCAACTTCTACACACTGACGGTTTACGAGAAAGGTTCGGAAGTGGTGCGCATGATCCGCACACTGCTGGGGACTGAGAGCTTCCGCAAAGGCAGCGATCTGTACTTTGAGCGTCATGATGGGCAAGCGGTGACTTGTGACGACTTTATCAAGGCGATGGAAGATGCCAGTGGCATCGATCTGACTCAGTTCAAACGCTGGTACAGCCAGGCAGGCACACCACGTTTGGCGGTCAGCGAGTCCTATGATGCTGCCAGCCAGCGTTACAGCCTGAGCTTTAAACAAAGCTGCCCGGCTACACCTGGGCAAACCGAAAAACTACCCTTTGTCATCCCTGTGGAGTTGGGACTGCTGGGTGCGCAAGGCCAGCCATTGGCATTGCAGCTTGAAGGTGAGCAGGGCGCAACTGATTCCCTCAGCCGTGTGTTCTCGATTGATCAGGCCGAGCAGACCCTGACGTTTATCAATGTCGCTGAGCAGCCTTTGCCCTCGCTGTTGCGCGGTTTCTCCGCGCCAGTGAAATTGAGCTTCCCGTATAGCCGCGATCAACTGATGTTCTTGATGCAGCACGACAGCGATGGTTTCAATCGCTGGGAAGCCGGCCAGCAATTATCTGTGCAAGTGCTGCAAGAGCTGATAGGTCAGCAGCAAAATGGCGAAGCACTGGTAATGGATCAGCGTTTGGTCAGTGCCCTGCGTACGGTTCTTGACGATAACCAGTTGGATCAGGCCATGGTTGCGGAAATGCTCTCGCTACCGGGTGAAGCCTATCTGACTGAAATCAGCGAGGTCGCCGATGTAGAAGCGATTCACCAAGCCCGTGAGTTTGCTCGCATCCAGCTAGCCGAAGCCCTTCATGATGCGCTTTGGGCGCGTTACCAAACCAATCGGGATATTTCCCGTAACAGTGAATATGTTGCCGAAGCCGAGCATTTTGCTCGTCGTAGCTTGCAGAATATTGCCTTGTCTTACCTGATGCTCGATGCCACGCCAGAAGTTGTGGCAGCCTGTATGGATCAGTTTGAAAACAGTGACAATATGACTGAGCAGTTGACCGCGTTGGCGGTCTTGGTCAACTCGCCATTCAGCAATGAGCGTAGCCAGGTATTGGCAAGCTTTGCTGAGCACTTCAAAGACAATGCGTTGGTCATGGATCAGTGGTTCAGTGTTCAGGCAGCCAGCGGGTTGCCGGGTGGCTTGGAGCGGGTGAAAGCGCTGATGGAGCATCCAGCGTTTACCCTGAAAAACCCGAACAAGGTCCGTGCATTGATCGGTGCATTTGCCGGCCAGAATCTGATCAATTTCCACAACGCCGATGGCAGCGGTTATCGCTTCCTGGCTGACCAAGTCATTACGCTCAATGCGCTTAATCCTCAGATCGCATCGCGCTTGTTGGCGCCCCTGACTCGCTGGCGCAAATATGCGCCAGCACGGCAGGCACTGATGAAGGCTGAGCTGGAGCGTATTGTTGCCTCCGGCGAGCTATCCAGTGATGTGTATGAGGTGGTTAGCAAGAGCCTTGCTTAAAAGCGGCAAAAGCCCGTGTTAGAGCAATTCTAACGGGATGGCATCAGCCCATTTAAAAGTGTTACCGGCGCAAGCTGGTAACACTTTTTTGTTACTCAAAGGAATGAAAGTGCCCGCCTTTAGATCTTAAGCTAAGGAAAGCCTTGATCTTGAGTTTTATAAAATGTCCATGAGTTTTTGAATATATGCGTCTAGATCGGTGCTTGTATGACTTGTCGAGCCATATTGTAGGACAGGGCTTAAATTTGGCGACTGAAATCTGACGATTCATTAAGTGGCTATAGAGTCACAAATCGAAACACAGCCAAAAGTACATTTAAATAATACAACCGTTTGAATTGGCATCATGGTTGCACTGCTCGTAAATATTTAGCCTGCAACGGAACTTTTTCTCACTGGTGGGCGTGAAAAAGTTGGGGCGTTGCGTTTTTCCAGTTTTCAAAAAGACCGTCACCCGTACGGTTAAATCGCGCTCGGTACAGGGCGCAATAAAAATAATGATCTGCCAGGAGTAGTTTCGATGGATATCAAGTCGCGTCATCCACGGGTGTGCTTTGCGCCGGTGAAGGCTGGTTTTGCTTTTGCTGGAATTTTACCGCTGCTCGTGGCTGCACAAGCGCAGGCCGTTGAATTCAGCTTTGCCGATAATGAAATCAATGGCTCCATCGACACTACCGTGTCATACGGTCAGTTGTGGCGTGTACAAGGCCAAGACAAGAGCAACGACGACATCAACGGTAACGATGGCAACCGTAACTTCGATACTGGCCTGGTTTCTGAGGTTTACAAAGTCACCTCTGACTTGGGTGCGACCTACAAGAATTACGGTTTATTTGTCCGCGGTAGTGCGTTCTATGACACCCAGATCATGGATAAGCGCAACGATTTTTACGACGCCAGCGGTCCTGCGCAACCTAGCCAGAATTTCCCCCGTGACGATAGCTTTACCTATGAGACACGGCACAAGGCCGGTCGTGACGCGCAAATTCTCGATGCGTACGTCTATGGCGATTGGGATGTAGCTGATATGCCAGTAACTGCGCGCCTGGGTAAGCAGGTGTTCAACTGGGGTGAAGGCCTGTTCTACCGCGGCGGTATCAACACCACCAACCCGGTCGATGCGGCTAAATTCCGTCTACCTGGCGCTGAGTTGAAAGAAGTGCTGGTGCCGGTTGAGGCGCTGAACTTCAGCGTTGGCCTGACTGACAACCTGTCGCTGGAGTCCTTCTACCAGTTCAACTGGAAAGAAACGGCCATTGATCCGGCAGGCACCTTCTACTCAGAGACAGATTTGTTCGCCGATGGCGGCAATACCGCATACAGCACTCAATCAGCTTTGGCGCCGGTACGGGGTCTTTATCAAGCCTTAAGCGCCGGTAATGTTGGCGGTTTGCAGGGCAATGATTACTTCGATCAGAACGGTGTGATCAAAGTGGCCAATATTGGCTCCGACATCAACGCAAAAGATGACGGCCAGTTCGGTGCGGCGCTGCGTTACATTGCCGAAGATCTGAACAGCACCGAATTCGGTTTCTACTTTGTTAATTATCACTCCAAAGAGCCGCTGATTAACGCTTACGTGAACAGCACCTACGCTGGTCTGGACTTGGATGACCTGGCCAATGTGGGTGGCTTCGCCAGTTACAACGACCTGTTGTCAGCTGCTGGCAGCGGTAATGCTGCCGCTGGGCAAGTTCTGGGTTTGGTCAATGGCGCCTCTGCGGTTGACGTGGCCAATCAGGTCAATGCCCGCCGCGAATACGTTGAAGACATCCGCATGTACGGCATGAGCTTTAACACCACTGTGGGTTTGGCTTCGGTATTCGGTGAGTTGTCTTACCGTCCCAACCTGCCAATCGGTATCTCTACCACTAACGACCTGCTCGGTGATCTGTTGACGCAGGCCGCGCCATTGGCCAGTGGGGGCAAAATCAACATCGCGGGTCAGCAAGTCGGTCTGGAAGATCAGATCCACAACTACGAGCGTGTTGAAGCCTTCAATACCTCCCTTGGTACCATTTATAACTTCGGCCCATCGCTGGGTTTCGACTCGCTGTTCGGTGTTGCTGAACTGGCCTCTGAGCATCTGCGTGGCAGTGATCTGCAATACACCGCGCGTGATGGTTCGAACCGTTATTACTCGGGCCGCGGTAACAGCGCTTACATCGATGAAAACGACCGTAATGATCAGGTAAACAAGAACGCCTACGGTTATACCCTGGTCCTTTCCGGTACCTGGAACGATGTTTATGCCGGGGTCAACCTATCGCCTTACGCGGTATACCGTGACGACTTCGAAGGTAACTCTTACCAGACCGGAAACTTCATCGAAGGTCGCAAGGCATACACCTTGGGCCTCAAAGCTAACTACCTGAATAGTCTTGAGGCGGAGCTTGCCTACACCGAGTTCTACGGTGCTGGCGGTAACAACTCTTCCCGTGACCGCGACAACATTGGCCTCAACGTTAAGTATTCGTTCTGATGCCTGAGCCTGTTGCGTCAAGCGCTTGTCGAGCGTGCGTCAACAGGCTCCCAGATAACCGAACCGAGCGCTCAAGAACGCTCGGTCAAGACTTACCATGGAGAGATAGGATGCTGAACAAGCACACATTGATCGGTGCAGCCATTGCAATGGTGTTGTTTACCGGTAGCACATTGGCAGCCGTTTCCGCTGAAGAAGCCGCAAAGCTGGGCACTACACTGACCCCGTTTGGCGCTGAAAAAGCGGGCAACGCTGCAGGCACGATCCCGGCTTGGACGGGTGGCATCACTAAGGCACCGGCAGATTACAAGACGCCAGGTCAGCACCACCCAGACCCATATGCAGCTGACAAACCGTTGTTCACCATTACCAAGGCCAATCTGGATCAGTACAAGGCCAACCTGACGCCGGGTCAGATTGCCTTGTTCAATACCTATCCAGACACCTATCAGATGCCGGTTTACCAGACGCGTCGCTCGGGTTCTGCACCGCAGTGGGTATATGACAATACCCGCAAGAATGCGACGACCGCCAAGCTGCTCGATGGTGGCAATGGTTTCTCTGACGCCTTCGGCGGTATTCCGTTTCCAATCCCGCAGAATGGGGTTGAAGCACTGTGGAACCACATCGCCCGCTACCGCGGCACTTATATCGTGCGTCGTGCCTCGGAAGTGGCAGTGCAGCGCAATGGCAGCTACTCGCTGGTGACTTCGCAGCAAGAGGCTCTATTCAAGTACTACGACCCGAAAGGCTCGTTCGCTGACCTCAACAACATCATGTTTTACTACCTGTCGTTCACCAAAAGCCCTGCTCGTTTAGCCGGTGGTGCGGTATTGGTACACGAAACCCTGGATCAGGTTAAAGAGCAGCGCCAAGCCTGGGGTTACAACGCCGGCCAGCGTCGTGTTCGTCGCGCGCCAAACCTTGCGTATGACACCCCGATCGCGGCGGCTGATGGTCTGCGCACCGCTGATGACACCGATATGTTTAACGGCGCACCTGATCGCTACGATTGGAAGTTGTTGGGTAAAAAGGAAATCTACATTCCTTACAACAACTACAAAATCACCAGCCCAGAGGTGAAATACGACCAGTTGCTCAAAGAGGGGCATCTCAACCCGGCCTACACCCGCAACGAGTTGCACCGTGTATGGGTTGTTGAAGGCACACTGAAGAGCAGTGCACGGCACATTTACTCCAAGCGTACCCTGTACCTCGACGAAGACAGCTGGCAGGCCGCGGTGGTTGATCAATACGACGGCCGTGGTGAGCTATGGCGCGTATCAATCGCCTACCTGAAGAACTTTTACGAGCTGCCGACAACCTGGTCTGCATTGGACGTATTCCACGACCTGCAGGCGCGTCGCTACTACGTACAGAACCTGGATAACGAAGAGTCGAGCACTATCGACTTCAGCCAGCCGATTCCGGACGATGGTTATTTCAAACCAGCAGCCTTGCGTCGTCGTGGTACACGTTAATTAATCCCAAAGGTGTCTCAGAAAACCTGAGGGTTCCACAAAAGCCGCTATCTTGTTAGCGGCTTTTGTCTATAGGTGAAACGAATAGAGTGTCAATCACGCGGGTTTGCTTTAACAAAACATAACGTCATGCCGATTGTCACGGCCTGCTAAAGCTAAGTAGCATAGGCTTACTGCTAAATGCAGGAACTATAAAAATAAAAGGGGGAAGGTTTATGAGTGAGCCCGTCATGCGGCGCACCTTGTCCGGTGGTTCTGCGAGGTCTAGTCGCACACCGGTGTCGCGCATCAATTCGCCGCTGGGTAAAGCGCTCTCGCTGTGCAGTCTATTGTCAGTTTTAGCTTTGGCTATTGCGCCACTGACTGTTCACGCCGTTGAGCCCGCCAGCCTCTCTTCAATTGAATCACCTCGGGCAAAAAGCTCACTGTTGCTCGATATCACCGTAGCCGGTAAGCGCTTGGTCGCTGTCGGTGACCGTGGCCATATCCTTTATTCCGATGACGATGGTGCCTCCTGGCTTCAGGCCAAGGTGCCTACACGCCAATTGCTAACCGCTGTGTATTTTGTCGATGACAAGCACGGCTGGGCGGTTGGCCACGATGCGCAAATCCTGGCGACCACCGACGGCGGTCAGACATGGACTAAGCAGTTTGAAGACCTGTCACGTGAAGCGCCATTGCTGGATGTTTGGTTTAAAGACAGCCAAACCGGTTTCGCGGTAGGCGCCTATGGTGCTTTATTAGCCACAACCGATGGTGGTGCTAACTGGGAAGACATTAGCGACCGGATGGACAATGAGGATGGGTACCACCTCAACGCGATCATCGCTGTCAAAGACTCTGGCTTGTTCGTTGTAGGTGAGCAGGGCGCTATGTTCCGTTCGCTCGACTGGGGCCAGACCTGGGAGACGCTGCAAAGCCCTTACGACGGATCGTTGTTCGGCGCTGTGGCCACTAAAGAACCGGCAACCTTGCTGGTTTATGGTTTGCGCGGTCATTTGTTCCGTACCACCGATTTTGGTACCACATGGCAACAAATCGAGATCAATACCCCCAATAACGGCCCTTTGGAGTTCGGTCTGGCTGATGGCGAGCTACTTGCCGACGGCTCCATTGTGGTGGTTGGGCATGGCGGCACTGTGCTGAAAAGCACCGACGATGGCCGCAGCTTTAGTCTTGTAAATCGCGCTGATCGGGTCTCTCTGAGCGGTGCTGCAACTACTGATAACGGCAAGCTGGTTCTGGTCGGGCAAGGTGGCGTACACGTCGCTTCGCCAACAGGCGCCGATCTGGGCCAACAATAATAAGCCGGGAGCGTTTGCATGAGTAAGCATCAACAAAAACCTGCGTCTTTTCTCGAGCGGTTAATTTTTAATAATCGTCCAGCCGTGATCGTGCTGTGCGTTTTGATCAGTGCTTTTTTGTTTTACCAGGCTGCGCAGGTTCGCCCGCAAACCAGCTTTGAGAAAATGATTCCACTGGGCCATCCTTATATCCAGAAGATGCTTGAGCATCGCAACGACCTCGCTAACCTCGGCAACACGGTGCGTATCTCGGTTGAAGCTGTTGATGGGGACATCTTCAGCAAAGAGTATATGGAGACGCTGCGCCAGATTAACGACGAGGTGTTCTACATCTCAGGGGTTGATCGTTCCGGTCTCAAGTCGCTGTGGAGTCCAAGCGTTCGCTGGACCGAGGTGACGGAGCAGGGCTTTAGCGGCGGTGAAGTGATTCCGCAAACCTACGATGGCTCGCCTGCAAGTCTTGAGGATCTGCGCGATAACGTGCTCAAGTCCGGGCAGATTGGTCGCTTGGTAGGTAATAACTTCAAGTCGAGCATCATCGATGTTCCTCTGCTGGAGTCTTACCCTGATCCGAAGGACCAAGGTAAACAGCTGCCGCTGGATTACCAGAAGTTCTCCCATGAGCTTGAAGAAAAGATCCGCGATAAATACCAGGCGCAAAACCCTAATGTGAAAATTCACATCATTGGTTTCGCCAAGAAAGTCGGCGACTTGATCGATGGCTTGCTGGGTGTTGCCTTGTTCTTCGCCGTGGCTATCGCTATCACTTTTGCTTTACTGCTGTGGTTCACCCGCTGCTTCAAAAGCACGTTGGCTGTGGTCTGCACTACGCTGATCGCGGTGATCTGGCAGCTCGGCTTGCTGAAAACCTTGGGTTTTGGACTCGATCCATACTCAATGCTGGTCCCGTTTTTGGTGTTCGCCATCGGTATTTCCCATGGCGTACAGAAGATCAACGGCATTGCCATCGCATCCGGTGAGGCAACGGACTCGCTGTCCGCTGCGCGTATGGCGTTCCGTCAGTTGTTTATCCCGGGGTTGGTGGCGCTGCTGTCTGACGCCGTTGGTTTTGTCACCTTGCTGCTGATTGATATCGGCGTTATCCGCGAGTTGGCCATCGGTGCATCCATGGGTGTGGCGGTGATCATTCTGACAAACCTGATCTTGCTGCCGGTGATGATCTCTTATATCGGTATCAGCAAAAAAGCGGTACAGATCAGCCGTGAAGATGCAGTGCGTGATCATCCGTTCTGGCGTTTGATCTCCAACTTCGCTCACCCGGTGGTAGCGCCTATTTCGGTGGTGGTCGCCATAATCGCGCTGGCTGGCGGTGTTTGGTACGGTCAAAACCTGAAGATCGGCGACCTTGACCAGGGCGCACCTGAACTGCGACCTGACTCACGCTACAACCTGGATAACGACTTCGTCATCCGCAACTACTCCACCAGCTCCGATGTATTGGTGATCATGGTCAAGACAGCGCCTGAAGGTTGCTCGACTTACCAGACGCTTTCGGCCATGGATCAGTTGTCCTGGACGATGGAGAACACACCGGGCGTGCAGTCGGCTATCTCCATGGTCACTGTCTCGCGTCAGGTCATCAAGGGTATGAACGAAGGTAGCCTCAAGTGGGAAACCTTGTCGCGTAACCAGGATGTTCTGAATAACTCGATCGCACGTGCAGATGGCCTGTACAACGCTGATTGCTCAGTAGCGCCGTTGTTGGTTTTCCTTAATGATCACAAGGCCGAAACGCTCAACCGTGTGGTCGGTGTGGCTGAAGGCTTCATCAAGGACAACAACAAAGAAGGCCTCGAGTTTATCCTGGCTGCGGGTAACGCCGGTATTGAAGCGGCAACCAACGAAGTCATTGATCAGTCCGAAACCACTATGCTGCTGGCTGTTTATGCTGCAGTGGGGTTGATGTGCCTGATCACCTTCCGTTCGATCGCAGCGACGCTGTGCGTGATGTTGCCGCTGGTGCTGACCTCGGTCTTGGGTAACGCCTTGATGGCCTATATGGGCATCGGTGTGAAAGTTGCCACCTTGCCGGTGATCGCTTTGGGTGTAGGTATCGGTGTTGACTACGGCATCTATATTTACAGTCGATTGGAGACTTACCTGCGCCAAGGCTTATCCCTGCAGGAGGCGTACTTCGAGACGCTCAAGTCGACCGGTAAAGCGGTGCTGTTTACTGGGGTGTGCCTGGCCATTGGTGTGGCGACCTGGATTTTCTCGGCGATCAAATTCCAGGCGGACATGGGGCTGATGCTGACCTTCATGTTCTTGTGGAACATGTTCGGCGCGATCTGGCTGCTGCCAGCCCTGGCTCGCTTCCTGATCAATCCAGAAAAGTTGCGTAACAAGGCAAACGCGCAACCGGCTGGATAAGCCGTCTTGCAAGCATAAAAAACGCGACCTCAGGGTCGCGTTTTTTTATTGCTGTGTAGGGTGACCAAGGCGAAGCTTGCCCACCGTGGTTTATGCAGAACGAAGTTAGACGCCCCAAAGGCTGGTCAGGGAGCTCATCAACGGCTGACTCAGGCCTTGCTTGCCCATGTAGTCGAGCAGGGTAGGTGCGAACTTGTTGAGGGTTTCTGCGTTCATGCCCAAGTTGCTGAAGGCATTGGTGACATCACCCATGTCCTTGGTGTTGTTCAGCAATGAGCTGATACTGGTGGAGTCTGAGCCAGAACCTTGGCCCAAGAGCTTGCTGGCTTGGTCCAGCATAGCGCTGTTCTGAGTCAGTTGTTCCAGACCTGGAACGGACTTGGTCAACTCTGAGTACTGGCTTGGATCAAGGTTGTTTTTGGCCAGGCCTAGCAACGCCGCAGTACCGCCAGTGGCTTGCGGCTGGGTCACGCCAAGCTGGCTGGACAAAGCACTGAGCAGTTGACCGGTTTCGCCAGTGGCTTGCGAGTTCCCGGCTGCGCCAGAAACACTGTTGACTGCATCACCGAAGTTGAAGGCGAACGCTGGGGCGGCCGCAAGGGTCAGGCTAAGCAGTAACAACTTCGAAGGTTTAAACATGGGGATCGTTCCTCTAATGATTGACATGCCATCCATGGTTTGGACATTGCAGGGAGTAGACTCGCAATACGCGGACAGGTTCCGGGGGCAAGCCTAGCGAGGGTACAGCGCAGGCAAAACGCTGTTTTCAGGACTTTGCGTCGCCTCGCTGGGAGCCAGTGCGGGCAACGAACGCACCGCCTGCCATAAGGCATCACCTTGCCATTGCTGGGCCGTTTCGCTGTAGAGCGCGCCATTGAGGTTGTGCAGCTCTGCAGACAGAGGCTCATAACGTGCAGCCATGTCTGCGAGGGTTTCCGGCTGTTGGCGTGCCCAGGCATCGAGTGCTGCGCGGCTGGCCTGGGTGTCGTTGGCGCTGCAGGCACGCTTGATGTCATCTAGCAGTGTACGCGGGCTGGGTCCGGTTGGGGCTACCCGTGAAATGGCTGGCTGATGGCGCGCATACCACCAAAGGGCCAGGCCAATAAAAGTGGTCAGGCTCAATATAAAACACGCCAGTTGCCATGGCCAAACAAGCTGTCCGGTTGAAGTCGGTGCGGGCAGGGCCGCTTCGGGTACGGGGTCTGCGCTGATTTCGCTATTGGCTGCAATATTCAAGGTACGTGCAGGCACACTGGTGCGTTCAAGTTGGTCTTTGTCGGTGTTCCACCAAACCACTTCAACTGGGGGGAGTTCAACCTTGCCTGTTTGCTTGGCAACTAGGGCTTCACGTTCCTCACGGCTGCCTATAACGCCATGGTCGCTGGTTTCATTGCTCAATTGTGGTTGGTCAGGATAGCGCTTAAAGCCTGTGGGCTGAGTTTGCGGTAGAGCAGGCAGTTGCGCACTGGATAAGCCTTCGGCTTTGAGCAGCACCGTGCGCGTTAATGAATCACCGACCTTGGCGTTGTCGGGTTCAGGCGACCATGACTCAGCCAAGCTCAGCGCGCTGGCGGGCAACCAAGGTGCATCACTTGGGTAGCTTGCAGGCTTGGCTTTGACGGTTAATGGAATAACTGATGACTTAACCCGTGCAACCTTGCCCGGACGTGGTCCAAAGGGGTTGAAATCATTCGGGTTGGAGCGGCCAACAGTGGTGGCGCTGAAGGTTTGTGCAGGAATGTCTAAGGTGCCACTTTTTTGCGGAAAAATAGCGTAGCGCAGTTCAATTACGCCGTGGCGAACACCGTTGATCTGCTTTTCGTAGGTTCGTGGCTTACCCAGTTGTTCTACGCGGGCATCGGGTATGTCCAGCGCCGTTAAGCTACTGTCATCGTACAGTGACACCGAGTGATAGATACGCAGGGTAAGTATCGCCTGAGCTTGTACATAGACGCTTTCCTTATCGAGGCTGGCGTCAATAAACACCGGTGCCATTTTACCTTTTGGATCTTTGGCAGAGGCTTCTTGCACGTGCAGGGTGATAGGGGCGGTGGTCTTATCATCCAGGGTGATTGGCGGGATGACTACGTAGCCACTGTGTTTAGGTGAGATTGTCACAATCCAGCTGGTGGTGGCGTGCGATGCACCGTCAATGGTGGTTAGGCGGTTGACCTGGCGGGTGCCATAGACATCAAATAAATCATCAAGCGGGCTCAGGTCGGGCTTGCCAAACAATGTGGTGTCATCTGACTCCAAGGTCAGTTCAACCATTTCTCCGCTATCAATCTGGCTGCGATCTACACTGGCAGTAAAACCCTCAGCATGAGCAGTAAATGCCAGCAGGCAGAGGAGAAAAGTGCAAAGCAGGCGTTTCATCGTTTGGTTTCCTGACGCTGTTGCTGTTCATACCAAAATTTTCGGCGCAGTAATTCACCCGGGTCATCGGGGATTTGCCGCAACCACTGTTCCATTGCTTGACGGCGCTCGGCGTCCATCGGGCTGGTTGACTCTTCAGCCGCTTTTGCTTGAGCCTGTTTGTCTGCCGCTTTGTCAGCGGCCTTTGCCTCTGCGTTTTGCTGTTTGTCCTGTTCAGACTTTGCTTTGTCAGCGGCTTGTTGCTTGGCTTCATCTGAGTCAGCGCCATCCTCTTTGGGTTTGGAGTCTTGCTGCGCTGGATTGTTTTGTTGCTGGCTGGGATCTTTCTGCTGGCCAGACTGTTGGTTCTGGTTCTGGTTCTGGTTCTGGTTCTGGTTCTGTTGATCTTGATCTTGGTTCTGCTGATTTTGCTGGTTCTGCTGATTGTTTTGTTTTTGTTGCTGCTGTTTTTGTTTGAGCATTTGCTCAATCAGGGTTTTGTTTTTCTGTGCCTGAGCCAAGTCCGGTTGCAGTTCAAGTGCTTGGTTATAGGCTTCAAGAGCGGCCTCTAACTCATTACTGCGGGCCAGGGCGTTACCGCGATTGTAATGGGCAGCCGCACTGTCGCTGGTTGCAAAGCGTTCGGCAGCACCGGGATAGTTGCCTGCCTGATACAGTGCTTGGCCCTGCCATTGCGGGTCACTGAAGTGTTTAGCGGCTTGTTCTGGTTGCTTTTGCTGCAGCAGTTGTTGGCCCTGCTGGTCGGGGCGTAGCCATAAGTCATCGAATGAAAACGCATAGCTGGGCTGCGGTATGCACAGCAGCAACAAGGGCAAGCACATTAACCACCCGCGCCGCCCGGCAAAGGCACCGAGCAGTAACAAAGGTAATAGCAACCAGTGACCTTGATCCGCCCAGGCCTGCAGACGAGTATGCTGGCCGTTGTCACGCATCTCACTTGGGCCATCGAGTAAGCCCAGGCGGTCAATGTCCTTATCGCTGATACTGCTCAGTTGGTAACTTGCGCCAACCTGATGTGCAAATTGGCTGAGGCCTTGAGTATCCACGCGTGGTATCTGGATAGCGCCTTGGGCATCTTTGAGAAAACTACCGTCTTCCTGAGTGATGGGTGCACCTTGTCGGCTGCCAACGGCGAGGATGCTCAAGTGGCTGCTGGTGCCGCGCAGGGTGCTATTGATTCCATCTTGTTCCTGACTGCTCAAACCGCTGGTAATAAGTAGCAGTCGGCCGTGCCCTTGACCGCCTTGCTTGAGCAGTTCGAGAGCTTTACCCACTGCCAGGTCGGCGCGATGGCCGGGTTCAGGCATGATTGACGGCTTAAGTGCTTCGAGCAGATTGCGCGAGGTGGCGAGGTCATCCGACAGGGGGACTACGGTATGGGCGCTGCCTGCGTACACCACAATAGCCGTCTGTGCGTCACGGCGCGCTTCAAGTAGGTCGATAATCTTACGTTTGGCGTGTTCAAGCCTGTCAGGTGAAACGTCGGCCGCCAGCATTTGTGGAGACAGCTCAAGCATTACGATAAGCGGATCAGCAGGCTTCAAGGTGTTCTGTTCAACTTGCTGCCAGCTTGGCCCGATTAATGCGACCAACGCCAGCAGCCACGCGCACGCGAGCATTAGCCATGGCCATCGACTGCGGCGACCGTCACCGCCACTGAGCAATGCCGCGTGGAAGGCTGGAGGCAGAATTTTTTGCCAGCTGCCGGCACGTTTTTCCCGGTGCCAAAGCAGCCACAACAAGGTAAATAGGAGGGGGGCCAGTAATAACCAGTAAGGCCGTATCCAGTGTGGCCAAGCCTGTTGCAATAGTTCGATCATAGCGAACTCCGGCGCATGCGTTTAAGCAGTCGAGCGCAACTTTGCTGAACTTGCGGCCAGACTTCGCGAAATACCAGAATCAGGCTCATGAGCATGGCAAGGCTTAGTGGCCAGGCATAAAGCGCTTTGGCAGGGCGTGCCAGGGTGGGTTTTTGCTCCACCGGCTCGAGTTTATCAAGAGTGGCTTCGATGCTTTGCAACTCGTCGGCATCGCGGGCACGGAAGTATTCCCCGCCGGTGAGGTCGGCAATGCTTTGTAGGGTGGGTTCATCCAGATCTAATCCCGGGTTTAAACCAAACATACCCATGATCCCACTTTGCTGCGGGTCTGCACCGATGCCGATCGTATAAATAGTTACGCCTTCTTCGGCGGCCAGGCGTGCTGCCTGAATAGGCTCGATTGCACCGCCGGTATTGGCTCCGTCGGTGACCAATACCAATACCCGGCTGTCTGCCGGACGTTCGCGCAAACGCTTTACCGCCAGGCCAATGGCGTCACCTATGGCCGTATTTTTACCGGCGATGCCTATCACCGCTTCATCGAGCCAGGTGTGTACGGTCTGCCGGTCAAAGGTCAATGGCGCTTGCAGATAAGCTTGGGTTCCGAACAGAATCAACCCCACGCGATCACCCACGCGGCCGTCAATGAACTCACCCATCAGGTGTTTGACTAGGGTCAGGCGACTGACATCGTTACCCTCCATTTGCATGTCGGCGTATTCCATCGAACCGGAAATATCCACGGCAACCAGCAGATCGCGACCACTTGCAGGCAATGGCAAAGGTTCACCGACCCATTCCGGGCGAGCCGCTGCGCAGAGCAGACAAATCCAAAGCAGGGCAAAGGGTGCTTGCTGGCGCCATTTGGATAAGTTTGCCCGAGCCTTGCGGCCGCTTAAGCCTTCGAGCTCATTCAAGTAACTGACATTTAATGCGGCTTCGCCACTGTCGGCAGCTGGCAATAGGGCGCGTAACACCCATGGCAGGGGTGCCAGCAGGAAAATCCAGGCCCAGGTGAACTCAAACATGCTTGCGAATCCAAGTCTCTACGGCGCTATTGAGGCCTTCAATAGCTTTATCGTCGAGTATGCAGTTCGGTTTGTAGTTGCCCTCAACCAATACCATCCAGCGTGTTAGTCCGGCAGCCGGGCAGCGATTGTCGAGAAACGCCAGCCACTCACGCCCGTTAAGCACATGGCTGTTACTGTCGGGGTAGCGATGGCGACACAGGCGCTTGAGCAGGGCGTTAAGCTGCTGCAGCCAAGGCCCGGCACTCACGCCGTAATAGGGCTTTTGCAGTTGACTGAGCTCTGTCAACGCTGCGCTGCGTGCAGGCTCTAATACGCTATCTTTGCCCGCTTTTTTAGGTTTATCCGGGCGGCGTTTATAGGCCCGTATGGCCCAAATTACTGCCGCCAAGATAACCAGTAGCAGTAGCCACCAGCCCGGTGCGGGTGGCCACCAACTGATGGCCGGCGGTTCGATTAACGGTTCAAGCTGGTCGAGCGGATTCATGGTTGCTTCCTGCCGCGCTGGCCATTGAGGTGGTCGCGCAACTGATCAATCATTTCCCGCTCGGTGTTGAGCGGCAGCAGCGGTACGCCGAGTTTTTGCGAAAGCCGCTGCCAACGCGCCGCACGTGATTCACTTTGTGCTTTATAGGCCTTGCGCAGTTCACGGTTGTGGCTGTCCAGTTCCAACTGCGCGCCCAATTGTGCGAAGCGCAACCGGCCTGCGTCTGGCAGTTCGTGGTCGAGAGGGTCTGAGATCGGCAGCAATAAAATCTCGCTATGGCGAGCGAGCAGGGTTAGCTGTTGCTCGCTGGCGTCATTTAATGTGCGTTCATCACAAATCACCACAACCAAGCTGCTTGGGCGTAAGACTTCGCGTGCGCGGCGCAAGGCCAGCCCAAAGGCGTCGCGATTGCTTTGTATATTACCGGGCAGGGCTTGATTGGCGCGAGCCAGGCGACTGAGCAATTGCAACAGGCTCTGTTTGCTGCGCCGGGGTTTGATTTCATGGTGCTCGTTACCACCAAATACCAAGCCGCCAACCCGGTCGTTGTGGTCCAGTGCCGCCCAGCCGATCAAACTGGCCACCTGTGCGGCCAATACTGACTTGAATATAAGTTTGGAACTGAAGAACAAGCGTTGACTCTGCTCGACCAGAATGTAGATCGGCCGTTCACGCTCTTCATGGAAAAGCTTGGTATGTGGCTCTTGTGTACGCGCCGTTACTCGCCAGTCAATGGTGCGGACATCGTCGCCAGCCTGATAAACCCGAACTTGATCAAAGTCGACCCCACGCCCACGCAACTTGGAATGGTGCAAGCCAATTAGAGGGCTGCGCCTGGAAGGCGATGAGAACAGGCGGACTTCATGCACGCGATGGCGCATCTCGATCAATTCAGCAAGGTCAACGCGAATGCCGGGCTGGTTCGGGAGCTCCTGCATAGGGGTCAGGCGACTGCCACTACATCGAGAATGCGCTGGATTACGCGATCCTGATCAATACCGCTCGCCTCTGCCTCAAACGACAGAATGATACGGTGGCGCAACACATCAAACAGCACAGCCTGTACATCCTCTGGGCTGACGAAATCGCGACCGGCCAGCCAAGCGTGCGCACGGGCACAGCGATCAAGGGAAATGGTGCCGCGCGGGCTGGCACCGTAAGCGATCCACTCGGCCAGTTCTGCGTCAAATTTGCCTGGCGTGCGTGACGCCATCACCAATTGCACCAGATATTCTTCTACTGCTTCAGCCATATACAGGCCGAGAATTTCGGTGCGTGCGGCGAAAATCGCCTGCTGGCTTACGCGATGCTCGGGTTTGGCCTCGCCGTTAAGCGCTTCCCCGCGGGCCTGTTGGAGAATCTTGCGTTCAACCGCTGCGTCCGGAAAACCAATTTTTACGTGCATCAGGAAACGGTCAAGCTGGGCCTCGGGCAGCGGGTATGTGCCTTCTTGCTCAATCGGGTTCTGCGTGGCCATTACCAAAAACAGTGGCGATAAGTCATAGGTACTGCGACCCACACTGACTTGGCGTTCGGCCATGGCCTCAAGCAATGCCGACTGGACCTTGGCTGGTGCGCGGTTAATTTCGTCAGCCAGGACCAGATTGTGGAAGATCGGCCCTTGCTGGAATACAAAGCTGCCAGTTTCCGGTCGATAGATTTCGGTGCCGGTTATGTCAGCAGGCAGCAGGTCTGGGGTGAACTGAATACGGTGGAACTCAGCCTCGATGCCTTCGGCGAGTTCTTTAATGGCTTTGGTCTTGGCCAAGCCAGGCGCGCCCTCAACCAGCATGTGTCCATCGGCGAGGAGGGCAATCAGCAGACGCTCAACGAGTTTTTCCTGGCCGAGGATCTGGCTGGAAAGAAAGTGCCGCAGTTCATTCAGTGCAGCTCTGTGATTCGGGCCTTTCGGGGTTTCTGAGTTTTCCAAAATACCAATCCTGTACCAATTGAGGTGTCACTGCTTGCTCAACGTACCGCACGTAAAACGAGTTGGTAGAGGCCGCTAAAAGTACGGTCGCTCCCTGGCTGCATAATCGCACAAGTGTGCTCGCCGACAGCGGCTGATTTTGAGTGATTCGAGCGGTTACCGGAAGTAAGTTTTGCCTATTTGAGCGCCTATGAGATTGCCAGACGATAAGCCGAGGCTCAGCGGTGAATTTACTGTGCCCATAGCGCTGCACGCGTGGGCTCATGGCGGGCGTCAAAGTTTTACTCCCTAGTTGCGTTTGCGTGTAGTGACATTTCGCCGCATTCGCGCCCTTCAAGCTGATTGCAGCTTACCTGCCGGTACATATGCAGTGACAAAGTCGGGCGCGTCCACACTCAGCCTAGCAATGGTGGTGTGAAATATACGTAAAAGGCCTGCAGTTGGGCTGTTTGTGACCGTTGTATGGGAAAACACGCAGGCTTAGTGAAAGAAAATGTCGCAGCGTGGCAAGCGCTTGGCGGTGCTCCATCGGTAAGCTGGTGTGGCAAATGTGACCCGCCAGTCTCGTCAGTCGCCAGATATAAAGGGGTGCCACCGTAATGCAACAGGCACTTCGTAGACTAACGTTACTAAGTTGGGGCACTTAATTTTATTGATACTGCCTTAGTCACTTTACAAGCCAAACGGAGCATAAAAGCCATGGCGTTCTTTACGGCGGCCAGCAAAGCCGACTTTCAGCATCAACTGCAAGCGGCGTTGGCTCAGCACGTTGGTGAGCAGGGGCTACCACAAATGGCCTTGTTCGCTGAGCAATTTTTCGGAATTATCGCACTTGATGAGTTGAACCAGCGTCGATTGTCTGACCTGGTCGGCTGCACATTGTCGTCCTGGCGATTGCTTGAACGTTTTGACCCCAGCCAGCCGCAGGTTCGTGTCTTTAACCCTGACTACGAAAAGCACGGCTGGCAATCCACCCACACCGCCGTAGAAATTCTGCACGCTGATATCCCATTTTTGGTCGACTCAGTGCGCATGGAATTTAACCGCCGTGGCTATAACATCCATACCCTGCAGAACAGCGTGTTCAACGTGCGTCGCAATAAAAAGGGCGAGCTGCTGGAAATTGTACCCAAAGGCACGACCGGCTCTGATATCACCCAAGAAGCACTGATGTTCCTGGAGATTGACCGTTGTGCCAACACTGCAGAAATGCAGGCTCTGGCTAAATCACTGCATGAAGTATTTGCCGAAGTTCGCGCCAGCGTTGATGACTTCTTGCCGATGAAAGCCAAGGCGCAGGAACTCCTAGGTTGGTTGAGTAAAACCAAGTTGAAGGTTGAGCCAACTGAGCTGGAAGAAATCAAAGTCTTCATGAGCTGGCTGCTCGATAATAACTTCACCTTCCTTGGCTATGAGGAATTCACCGTTGCCGATGTACCAGGCGGCGGGCAGATAGTGTACGACGAGAAGTCGCTCTTGGGCCTGTCTAAGGGCTTGCGCACGGGGCTGAAAAGCCAAGAATTGCACATTGAAGAAGAGGCCGTGAGCTACTTGCGCGAGCCTAAGCTACTGTCCTTTGCGAAAGCGGCGGTACCAAGCCGTGTGCACCGTCCGGCGTACCCGGATTTTGTCTCCATTCGTGAGTTGGACAGCAAAGGCAAGGTCGTTAAAGAGTATCGCTTTATGGGGTTGTACACCTCTGCGGTCTACTCCGAAAGCGTGTGGGAAATTCCCTATATTCGCCGCAAAATTACCGAAATCGAACGGCGCTCAGGCTTCGACAGTAAAGCGCACTTAGGCAAAGAGCTGGCGCAGGTTTTGGAAGTCTTGCCGCGTGATGACCTGTTCCAGACGCCAGTTGACGAGCTGTTTTGCACAGCCATGTCGATTGTGCAGATCCAGGAGCGCAACAAGATCCGCGTATTTTTGCGCCGTGATCCTTATGGCCGCTTCTGCTATTGCCTGGCCTATGTGCCACGGGATGTGTACTCGACCGAAACTCGGTTGAAAATTCAGCAAGTGCTGATGGAGCGTCTTAACGCGACTGACTGTGAATTCTGGACCTTTTTCTCTGAGTCGGTACTGGCGCGCGTGCAGTTTATTCTACGGGTCGACCCGAAGAATAAATCAACCATCGATCCGGCTCAGCTTGAGCAGGAAGTGATTCAGGCCTGCCGTTCATGGAAAGACGATTACGCCAGCTTGATGATTGAAAGCCTTGGCGAGGCGCACGGCACTAACGTGCTGGCCGAGTTTCCTAAAGGCTTCCCCGCAGGTTATCGCGAGCGTTTTGCCCCGCACTCTGCAGTGGTTGATATGCAGCACCTGCTTAGTTTGAGTGCTGAGCGTCCATTGGTGATGAGTTTCTACCAGCCACTGGCCCAGGGCGACAACCTGCTGCACTGCAAGCTTTACCATGCAGATACGCCGTTGCCGCTCTCTGATGTGCTGCCGATTCTGGAAAATCTCGGCCTGCGTGTGCTTGGTGAGTTCCCGTATCGCCTGTTCCAAAACGGTGGCAAAGAGTACTGGATTCATGACTTTGCCTTCACCTATGCCGAGGGGCTGGATGTTGATATCCAGCAGCTCAACGACACCCTGCAAGATGCCTTCGTCAACATCGTCAGCGGCAATGCCGAGAATGATGCATTCAACCGTCTGGTATTGACGGCGGCTATGCCATGGCGTGACGTTGCGCTGCTGCGAGCCTATGCCCGCTACCAAAAGCAGATACGTCTAGGCTTCTCGCTGAGCTATGTAGCTGCAACCCTGGTCAACCACGCGGATATCGCCAAAGAGTTGGTGCGCCTGTTCCGTACGCGTTTCTACTTGGCGCGCAAGCTCACTGCTGATGACCTAGAAGATAAGCAACAAAAGCTTGAGCAGGCGATCATTGGTGCGCTGGACAACGTTGCGGTGCTCAACGAAGACCGTATCCTGCGTCGCTACCTTGATTTGATCAAGGCGACCTTGCGCACCAACTTCTATCAGGCCGACGCGAACGGTCAGAACAAGTCGTACTTCAGCTTTAAGCTCAATCCTCGTGCTGTGCCGGAAATTCCCAAGCCGGTGCCAATGTTTGAAATTTTCGTCTATTCGCCACGGGTTGAAGGTGTTCACCTGCGCGTCGGCAAAGTGGCGCGCGGAGGCCTGCGCTGGTCCGACCGTGAGGAAGACTACCGCACCGAAGTGCTGGGCCTGGTCAAGGCACAGCAGGTTAAGAATGCGGTAATCGTACCGGTCGGTGCCAAAGGTGGTTTCGTGCCGCGACGTCTGCCGCTCAATGGTACGCGTGATGACATACAGGCCGAAGGCATTGCCTGCTACCGCATCTTTATCAGTGGTTTGCTGGATATCACCGACAACCTCATTGATGGCGAAGTTGTGCCGCCTGCTAACGTTGTGCGCCATGACCCGGATGACCCGTATCTGGTTGTTGCGGCCGACAAAGGCACCGCAACCTTCTCTGATATCGCCAATGGCATCGCTGCCGAGTATGACTTCTGGCTGGGCGACGCTTTTGCCTCGGGCGGTTCGGCAGGGTATGACCATAAAGGCATGGGCATAACCGCCAAAGGCGCATGGGTTTCGGTGCAGCGTCACTTTAGTGAGCGCGGCATCGATGTGCAGACCGATCCAACCACTGTGATTGGTATTGGTGACATGGCCGGGGACGTATTCGGCAATGGCATGTTGCTGTCCGATAAGTTGCAGGTTGTGGCGGCATTCAACCACCTGCATATCTTTATCGACCCGAACCCGGATACTGCAAAAAGCTTCGTTGAGCGCCGGCGTATGTTCGACCTGCCGCGCTCAAGCTGGACCGATTACGACACCTCATTGATTTCGCCTGGCGGCGGCATTTTTCTGCGCAGTGCCAAGAGCATCGCCATCAGCCCAGAGATGCAAGAGCGCTTCGACATCAGCGAAGATAAGCTGGCGCCGACTGAGCTGCTCAATGCATTGCTTAAGGCTCCAGTTGATCTGATCTGGAACGGCGGTATCGGCACATACGTCAAGTCGAGTAAAGAGAGCCACGCGGATGTTGGCGATAAAGCTAACGACGTGCTGCGTGTGGATGGCCGCGAATTACGCGCTCAGGTCGTAGGCGAGGGCGGTAACCTCGGTATGACTCAGTTAGGTCGTGTGGAGTTTGGTCTGCATGGCGGTTCGAGCAATACCGACTTTATTGATAACGCCGGTGGGGTGGATTGTTCCGACCACGAAGTGAATATCAAGATTTTGCTCAATGAAACCGTGATGGCAGGCGACATGACGGGCAAGCAGCGAAACAAGCTGCTGGCCGAAATGACCGACGCTGTAAGTGCACTGGTGTTGGCTAACAACTACAAGCAGACCCAAGCCCTGTCTGTGGCTGCGCGCCGCGCCCGTGAAAACGTCGGTGAGTACAAGCGTTTGATGTTGGTGCTTGAAGCCGCCGGCAAGCTGGATCGTGCCTTGGAGTTCCTGCCGTCTGATGACGAGCTCAATGAGCGTACTGCCAACGGCTTAGGGCTGACGCGTCCTGAACTGTCGGTATTGATTTCCTACAGCAAAATCGACTTAAACGAGTCGCTGTTGCTGTCCAAAGTGCCGGATGACGACTATCTGGCCCGCGAAATTGAGAGCGCATTCCCGGCGTTGCTGGCCGACAAGTTTGGCGAGTCCATGCGTCGCCACCGACTCAAGCGCGAAATCGTCAGCACCCAGCTTGCCAACGATTTGGTCAACCACATGGGCATCACCTTTGTTCAGCGCTTGAAGGACTCGACTGGCATGAGCTCGGCCAATGTGGCTGGCGCTTATGTGATCGTGCGTGATGTGTTCCATCTGCCGCGTTGGTGGAAGCAGATCGAAGCGCTCGATCACAAAGTCCCGGCCGAATTGCAATTGCAGATGATGGATGAGCTGATGCGTCTGGGCCGGCGTGCGACTCGCTGGTTCCTGCGCAGTCGTCGTAATGATCAAGATGCTGCCCGAGATGTTGCCCACTTTGCACCGCGCGTAGAAGCCTTGGCGCTGAGCTTGGACGACTTGCTTGAGGGGCCTGCGCGTGAGCAATGGCTGGCTCGCTTCCAGGCTTATGTTGAGGCAGGCGTGCCAGAGGTGTTGGCGCGTGTGGTTGCGGGTACTAGCCAGCTCTACACCTTGTTGCCGATCATTGAGGCATCTGATGTGACCGGGCAAGATCCTGCTCGAGTTGCCGAGGCTTATTTCGCCATTGGCGATAGCCTGGAGCTGTCGTGGTACTTGCAGCAAATTAACGGTTTGCCGGTTGAAAATAACTGGCAAGGTCTGGCCCGTGAAGCCTTTCGAGATGATCTCGACTGGCAGCAGCGTGCGATCACTGTATCGGTGCTGCAAATGACCGAGGCGCCTGCTGATATAGAGGCGCGGGTACAGGTCTGGGTCGAGGAGCACCGTCGTATGGTTGAGCGTTGGAAGTTTATGTTGGCCGAATTGCGCGCCGCGACGACCACCGATTACGCCATGTATGCAGTGGCTAATCGTGAGTTGATGGATCTGGCGCAAACCAGTAACACCAACTAAAGCTTGCAACTGTGATTAAGGAACCCCGCTTCGTGCGGGGTTTTTTATTCCTGCAGTCTTAGTGAGTCTATGGCGCTTCAGCGGGCTGGCAGACGCCGTTAACCCCTTTGTTGCCGGTGTAGCTGACATCAATGCTGTTATCGGGGGTGCGCGATATCGAAATCGTAACGCCCCCACCCTTGGCTTCGAAGTAGTTGTCATTGAATGTTTTCAGTACCGCCTCTTTGCCGTTTATATAAACCGAGCCGCCTTGGTTCACATGGACTTCAATTGCGCCGGGGCAACTGTAGTTGAGTCCAGGGATTGAAGCTTGAGCAACCGCTGAGAGCGTTAATGAGGTCAATATAGCTATGGGCAACTTCATATGCAGACCTGTTGCTCGGGGTAAATAGGGCGCCTATGCGTTTGAGCTCAACGTGCTTAGGTAAGCTGCAACGTTGGGTGCGCCGGCGATCAGCAGGCCTTCGCCGAGTGCGGTGGCTTCAGGCGATTGCTTGGGGAGCAGAAGAATCTCGGTCGCGCCAGATCGGCCACTGAAGGCGAGTCGTGAATAGGGCATTTCGAGCAACAGCGCCATAAAGGCTGGATCACTCCAGGCCGCAGCGGGCATCGCCAGCGTATGATAATGCTGGTTCAGTTCGCTCACGCCTTCGCTGCTGAGTCGATAGCTTGTCATATGCGCAGGAAGATTGACTTCCAGTTCGCGGCGTCTGGCATAGGCAATAGCGCTGGCAAATGCGTCACCATTGGTGTCGTCGGCCCAGAATATGCGGTCACCCTGCCAACTGGCTTGCTGCAGATTGATAGTTTCGCCCGCGAGGAAGCGCGGCAGCGCGAGGCTGATGGTTTTGACGAAGTCTTTGTAGCTAATGATGCGCGCTTGGCGGCAGTAATCAGTGCCAGCTAACTCTTCGAAGCTTTTTAGCAGGGCGTGTTTAGGCGGGCAGTTCGCAAGGCCATCGACCATGCGCAGGTCGAATCCACTTAGGGATTGCTGGTCGACTTTAACCACCTTGAGTAACATGGATCGAGCATGGGCTTTGTCTTCTTGCACAGGGCCCGACAGGGCGCTTCTAGGCAGGTCGAGCAGGTAATGCCATGGAATACCTTGCTCCCAGCTGATTGTGTACTCGCGCTTGGGGATATCACTAAAAGGAAGTTTTAAGCCACTGGCACGCTCAAGAATTTGTCGTGGCCCACGGCCGATCAAGCCCAATCGCTGAGCGAGGGCTGTGAAGCGAGAGCTGATCGTGCCGGTTGGGTCGTGCGGGCTCATAGCCAATTACATACTCTGTGTGCGCCAAAGCCAGTGTGGCAGACTGGCAAGCATGCTGCACAGGGTTTGCAGCCTAAAATTTTCGCTTTTATTTGCTGCTCAAGTGCGCATCGCTGCGTGGGTGTCAAAACCATCAGAAGGAGCCTCCATGCCTAGCTTGCTACTGGATATTGCATTATCCAGGCAATCGCTGCAGTTGTATTACCAAGGTGATGCGAGCCGTTTGGTGCTGATCAGCCGTGAGGGGCGAAGCGTAAATCTGCCGATTCACCACTTGCGCCCCTTTGTTACGCACTTGGGGGTTAATGGTGTATTTGAAATCGAATTCAATGAACTCGGCAAGTTACTCAGTTTACGTCGTTTGAGCTGACTGCCCCAGTCTGCTGGTCTCGGGCACGCAGCCAGGGCCATAGGTTTTTGGGTCGCTAGCTGTGCATATGGCCTGTATAATCACTGCCTTTCAAACTCTGACCAATCGAGCTGAGCCTGCCCATGTATAACTTGGCCCGCGAGCTGCTGTTTAAGCTGTCCGCTGAAACCTCCCATGAACTGTCTATCGACCTGATCGGTTCAGGCGGCCGCTTGGGTCTCAATGGCCTGGTGACCAAGGCACCCACTAGCTTGCCGGTCAATGTGATGGGGCTGCAGTTTGCCAACCCGGTCGGGTTGGCTGCCGGGCTGGATAAAAATGGCGATGCTATTGATGGCTTCGCCCAGCTGGGTTTTGGTTTTGTTGAGATTGGCACTGTGACGCCGCGTCCACAGCCGGGCAATCCAAAGCCGCGTTTGTTTCGTCTGCCAAAGGCTGAAGGGATCATCAATCGCATGGGCTTCAACAACCATGGCGTTGATCACCTGCTGGCTCGCGTGCAGGCCGCTAAGTATAAAGGCGTCCTTGGCATCAATATCGGCAAGAACTTTGATACCCCGGTTGAGCGCGCGGTTGATGATTATCTAATCTGTTTGGATAAGGTTTACCGCCACGCCAGTTACGTCACCGTGAATGTCAGCTCGCCTAATACACCTGGTTTACGCAGTTTACAGTTCGGTGACTCGCTCAAGCAGTTGCTTGAAGCCTTGCGCCAGCGTCAGGAAGACTTGGCCCAAGTCCATGGCATGCGCGTGCCACTGGCGATCAAAATCGCCCCAGACATGACCGATGAAGAAACCATAGAGGTGGCCAAGGCACTGATTGAGACAGGCATGGATGCGGTTATCGCAACCAACACCACACTTTCACGTGAGGGTGTTAAAGGCCTTGAACATGCTGATGAGATGGGCGGCCTGTCTGGCGCGCCGGTCCGCGAACAAAGCACGCATATCGTTAAGGTGCTGGCGAGTGAGTTGGCAGGTCGTTTGCCGATTATTGCCGTTGGTGGCATCACCGAAGGCAAGCATGCTGCTGAAAAAATAGCGGCGGGTGCCAGCTTGGTACAAATTTACTCTGGCTTTATTTACAAAGGCCCGGCATTGATTCGCGAGGCAGTGGATGCAATTGCAGGCCTGCCGAAAAAAGTCTGAAGCATTAAAAAGGGCTCCCTGAAGGAGCCCTTTGGGCATTGCCCGCCACCCGATTAGGGTGTGCTTGTGTGAGTCGGTTATGTCCTGGCGTTAACCAACCGCATGAAGTTCGTTGAGTCGATGGATACCGGCAGTGCCTGTTAAACCGTCCCAGTTGTCTCCGCGGCCCTCTCGCCAGCCGTTTAACCAAGCTTGGCGAACTGATGCAAGGGTGAATGGACAGAGCTCTCGTGATTTACCATGAATACCGTATTGATAGCCGCGTAAAAAAGCTTTTTCTAAAGGATCACGCTTAAGTCTTCTCATAGGGTGTTGCCCTCACTTGTTGACTGTTATGTCCTGAAGATCTCATGGTGAGATCAGGCAGAAATGGTCTGCCGATGGAGTCCGCTGCCGGCGTCGCGAGCCTCCTGTGTTGTCGCCGTTGCGGCGATAACCTAGGTAGATTTCTAACCAATGCATGAAGCCATGTGAATGATCGTTTTGTCATAAGGGCGTAACAGTTTTGATGGTATGGCCATAAGGCTTATCGGCCAAACCATTTATGTGTTGACTCAGCACAGGCCGTACGGGGCTTTGCTGATGCTTTACTGGTAATTTGCCATCGCGAACTAATCTCGATTGCAGTTGTTATCTATTCCGACGAAGGGTCGCGCTGAGACTTTTTGTCACTTATTTTGGTTGTGCATATTTACTTGCCTGCCACTAACGGCGTTAGCCACTGGAAATTCTCATGTCGGATCGTTACGAACTCTTCCTCACATGCCCAAAAGGTCTTGAAGGGTTGCTCCTTGAAGAGGCCAGCACACTGGGCCTCGAAGAGGCGCGTGAACATACGTCTGCGGTGCGCGGTTTTGCTCAAATTGAGACGGCATACCGTTTGTGCTTGTGGTCTCGGTTGGCTAACCGGGTGTTGCTGGTGCTTAAGCGCTTTCCCGTCAAAGATGCCCAAAGCATGTACGAAGGCGTGCTTGAGGTTGACTGGTACGAGCACATGGAGCCCAGCGGCTCACTGGCAGTGGAGTTCAGTGGCAATGGTTCAGGCATCGATAACACCCACTTTGGCGCACTCAAGGTCAAGGATGCGATTGTCGACAAGCTGCGCCAAAAAGACGGTACACGTCCGTCGGTTGATAAGCTCAATCCTGATCTGCGTATTCACCTGCGTCTTGATCGCGGCGAAGCCATTTTGTCGCTTGATCTGTCGGGCCACAGCTTGCATCAGCGCGGTTATCGTCTGCAGCAAGGTGCTGCGCCGCTCAAGGAAAACCTTGCCGCAGCGGTGTTGATCCGTGCGGGTTGGCCGCGCATTGCCGCCGAAGGCGGTGCCCTCGCTGACCCAATGTGCGGTGTGGGTACTTTCCTCGTTGAAGCGGCGATGATGGCGGCCGATGTGGCACCCAACCTGACTCGCGAGCAATGGGGTTTTAGCCAGTGGCTGGGCCACGTGCCGGCTATCTGGAAGAAATTGCAGGCTGAAGCGCAAGAGCGCGCGGACATTGGGATGGCCAAGCCGCCCCTGTGGATTCGTGGTTACGAGGCCGATCCGCGTTTGATTCAGCCAGCCAAGAACAACATCGATCGTGCGGGTTTAAGCCACTGGATCAAGGTTTATCAAGGCGAAGTAGCGACATTCGAGCCGCGTCCTGATCAAAATCAGAAAGGTTTGGTCATCTGCAACCCACCTTATGGCGAGCGTCTGGGTGACGAAGCCAGCTTGCTGTATCTCTATCAGAATCTCGGCGAGCGTTTGCGCCAAGCCTGTATGGGCTGGGAAGCAGCGGTATTCACCGGCGCGCCTGATCTGGGCAAGCGCATGGGTATTCGCAGCCACAAGCAATATGCATTCTGGAACGGCGCATTGCCCTGCAAGTTGTTGCTGATCAAAGTGCAACCCGAGCAGTTTGTCACTGGGGAGCGACGCACCCCTGAGCAGCGCGAACGCGAGCGTGAGCAAAACGAATTGGCCAGCAGTGCTGCGCCTGTGCAGAGCGCCAAGGCCGCGACCCCGGCACCGGCTCCTGTAGAACAGGCACGTTTAAGCGAGGGCGGGCAGATGTTTGCTAACCGCCTGCAGAAGAACCTCAAGCAACAGGGTAAGTGGGCGCGCAAGGAAGGTGTTGAGTGCTATCGCTTGTACGATGCAGATATGCCTGAGTACGCGCTGGCCGTCGATATCTATGGTGATTGGGTGCATGTGCAGGAATATGCTGCGCCGCGTTCTATCGACCCTGAGAAGGCTCAGGCGCGACTCTTTGATGCTTTGGCCGCGATCCCGCAGGCACTGAACGTCGACAAGAGCAAGGTCATCATCAAGCGCCGTGAGCGTCAGAGCGGCACCAAACAGTACCAGCGTCAGAATGCTCAAGGTCAGTTTATGGAAGTGATCGAGGGCGACGTCAAGCTGTTGGTTAACCTGACAGATTATCTGGACACCGGTTTGTTTCTTGATCACCGGCCATTGCGATTGCGCATTCAGCGTGAGGCGGCCGGCAAGCGTTTCCTGAACCTGTATTGCTACACCGCAACGGCGTCAGTGCATGCTGCCAAAGGTGGCGCACGCAGCACCACCAGCGTTGATTTGTCGAAGACTTATCTGGATTGGGCGCGGCGCAACCTGTCGCTCAACGGTTTCTCTGACAAGAACAAGTTGGAGCAGGGCGATGTCATGGCCTGGCTGGAGGAAGATCGCAATGAATATGAGCTGATCTTTATTGATCCGCCGACATTCTCCAACTCCAAGCGCATGGAAGGCATTTTTGATATTCAGCGCGATCATGTAGCCTTGCTGGATTTGGCCATGGCCCGTTTGGCCAGCGGTGGCGTGCTGTATTTCTCCAATAACTTCCGTAAGTTCGTCCTCGATGAGACGCTGACTGCACGCTACAACGTTGAAGAAATAACCGCCTCGACCCTGGATCCGGACTTTGCTCGCAATAGCAAGATCCACCGGGCCTGGCGCATTACGGCACGCGGCTAAAGTAAGCCTGATCACCGGCTGAGCCACTGCGAGGCCGGTTAAGCAAAAACGCCGCAAATAACCTGGTTATTTGCGGCGTTTTTGCTCGCTGACATCAGCGTCAGCGAGCCTTGGGTTTAGATCTGCTTAGCGCCCTGGCTGCTTTTGCAACTCAAGCAAGACACGGTCGAGCACCGATGAGGCGCCCCAGGGTTTTGGATCATTGATGATCGCCACCACTGCCCAGGTTTTACCTTTGTTGTCGCGGCTGAAGCCCGCAATTGCGCGTACGTTGTTCAAGGTGCCGGTCTTGATGTGCGCTTGCCCGGCCATCGGCGTATTACGCAGGCGCTTGCGCATGGTTCCGTCTGTGCCTGCCAGTGGCATTGAACTGATGAACTCAGCGGCATAAGGGCTATTCCAGGCGGCTTGTAAAATGCTCGCCATTTCACGGGCGCTCACGCGCTCAGCTCGGGACAATCCGGAGCCGTTCTCCATCACCAACTGTGACGCGGTGATGCCTTTGCGGGCGAGCCAGGCACGGATCACCCGCTGCGCAGCTTTGGCATCATCAGGGTCAGCGCTGGTGCGAAATTTAGCGCCAATGCTCAGGAACAACTGGCGAGCCATGGTGTTGTTACTGTACTTGTTGATATCACGGATGATCTCTGCAAGATCAGGCGAGTAGGCTCGGCTCAGCAGTCGGGCTTTGCTGGGTACCGGCCCTTGGCGGTCCACGCCATCAATGCTGCCGCCGAGCTCCTTCCACAGTGCCCGTACTGTTCCGGCTGCATAGTTGGGTTGGTCGAGCAGTGAGATGTAGCTTTGGGTGGTGCAGCCGTCAGCCAACTTGCCGGTGGCGGTTACCGTGAAGCCTGTTGCGTTTGGGGTGGGGATGAAGTGAATGCCATCGCGCCATGACGGGCACTTGCCGGACTTGAGGGCGGTAACGCGGTTTTCTACTCGCACATTAGCAATCGGCGGTTCAGTGGTGATCTGCACCCGGCCGCTTTCAGAATGGGCGATGAAGCGCAGTGCTTTGAAATTGATTAGCAGCGCATCTGGTGCCACCAGGTAGGGCTTGTAGCTATTGCCTGAATCATCGTTGAACTGTGGCAGTTGCGGCTGAATGAAATAGCTGCGGTCCAGTACCAGGTCGCCGGTAATGTGGGTGACGCCATTGGCCCGGAGATCACGCAGAAGCAGCCACAGCTTCTCCATGTTCATCTTCGGGTCACCGCCGCCTTTGAAATATAAATTGCCCTTGAGCACGCCGTTGCTCAAGGTGCCGTCTGTGTAAAAACTGGTTGCCCATTGGTAATTGGGGCCGAGCAGTTCCAAGGCAGCAAAGGTCGTGATCAACTTCATGGTTGAGGCAGGATTGACCGAGACGTCAGCGTTGTAATAAGTGGTGTTGCCTGGGCCATTTAGCGGAATGGTGACTAATGAAAGTGACTTTGTACTGACTTTGTTGGTTTTCAGCGCCTGTTCAACTTTGGCTGGAATAGTGGCGTTGACGGCGGCATAGAGTGGTAAAGAAAGAGGTAATAACAAACTGACAATGGCTAACTGGCGCAGTTGTTTGATCATGATTTACGCCCCCTGGGCGTAGCTTGAATGGTGGCTTTTTATGTGCGATAGAGCGCTAGGGTCTATGTTTCATGCATGACACATTATGCCGCATGCTTGGGTTTGTGCGAAATGTGTGATCGAGTCAGCACACGAATATAATGGTTTAAGGTAAGCCTAGTATTCAATGCGCTGCAGAGTTTCGGGCATAAATGGCCTGAAACTGCTAAAATGCGCGGCGATATCACTTTTGAGGATTGTTTCATGGCTACTAATCGTTCCCGCCGCCTGCGCAAAAAACTCTGCGTAGATGAATTTCAGGAGCTGGGTTTTGAGCTCAACCTGAACTTGAAAGACGATTTGACCGAAGAAGTCATTGACGCTTTCCTCGATCAGTTTCTTAGCCAGGCAATGGAAGCTAATGGGCTTGGTTATGTTGGCGGCGATGACTACGGTCTGGTTTGCCTTGATGAGCGTGGCTCAGTCAGTGAAGAGCAGCGTGCCAAGGTTGAAGCATGGCTGAAAGGCCGTGATGAGCTGACTGATTTCAGCGTCAGCCCACTGCTCGACGTATGGTACCCGGAAACCCCAATCAACAAGGCCTAATGCCCTTTAGCTAATCACGCGCAATGCGTGGTCAGCCGTTGATTGCGGTACGTGTCAGTTAGACGGCCTCCCGGCCGTTTAACTGAAGCGCCTAAACAGCAATGCCAGCTTTAGTCAGTACCTGTACTTCATCCACCTCATCGATTTGCTCAGGCAGCATAAAGCGCTCGGCATAGCGTTTGTATATCTGACTGTGGATAAACAGGCCGAATAAGTCGGGATCGATATGAGCCCCTTTGCACATGCCAGCCATGATGCCCACTGCCTCTGACAGGGATTTGCCTTTTTTGTAGGGGCGGTCGACGGCAGTCAGTGCTTCAAAAATATCTGCAATGGCCATCATTCTTGCCGGAAGGCTCATCTCTTCACGACGCAAACGTTTGGGGTAGCCGCTACCGTCCATTTTTTCGTGATGCCCGCCAGCGATTTCTGCGACGTTTTTCAGGTGGCTTGGGAAAGGCAGGTGGTCAAGCATGAGAATGGTTTGGACGATATGGTGGTTGATGATGTAGCGCTCTTCAGCCGTCAAGGTGCCGCGGGTAATGCTCAGGTTGTGGAGTTCGCCACGGTTGAACTTGTAGTGCGGTACTTCCAGCTTGAAGCCCCAGCGATTGTCTGGCGCGATCAATTCACTGGCCGCACGCTCGACCAAGTGCTGGGGTTGGTCCGCAAGCAAGTTCTCCATCACCGGCAACTCTGGCGCAGGGCTGCTTTGCATGCGCTTGGCTTCTTCCCATGAGAGGCCGAGGCGGTTGTCCAAGGTACGCAACCATTGACGCTCGCCGATGCGTTGCAGGCGCTCAATATCGGCTTCGGCCATTGCTTCGCCACCTAGGTTGGTGCGAGCGACAAAGTCAAAGTCATCATCAAGTTCAGCCAGCAATCGGTCGCGAATGGCTATCAGGGCGTTATCGTCACCGCCCTGTGCACGTGCTTGCCAATAGTTGATCCATGCATCGCGCTTGAGAATCTCGAATCGGGTTCGGATTTCATGGATGCGGTCGTAAAGGGTTTCCAGTTTGGTGGCTTTATCAACCACATACTCGGGGGTGGTAACTTTACCGCAGTCATGTAGCCAGGCAGCAATATGCAGGGCTTCCCATTCGTCTTCGTTGGGCTGGTAATCGCGAAATGCCGGTGCTTTGTTTTTGGCTGCAGCTTTAGCCAGCATCATGGTGAGTTCTGGCACACGTTGGCAGTGGCCGCCCGTATAAGGGCTCTTGGCGTCGATTGCCCCGGCTATGAGTTGAATAAAGGCATCGAGCAGTTGTTTTTGTCGGTTTAACAGGCGTTGGCTTTCAATGCACAGCGCAGCAACGCCCGAGACGGCTTCGACAAACGCCACACGGGCAGGACTTTGGAAGGGCGTATCTGCTTCGGTGCCGCTGTCCTTATGCAGCAGTACCAATACGCCTACTGTATCGCCCTGACGATTATGCAGTCCGGTAGCAACCATGTGCGCCCGTGGCGAGTTCATGGCGTGTAGCAGGTTTTGGTAATCACCCGCTTGGTCAAAGCCGATCGAGGCAATGCTGCTGGCACCGCCATTGACCGGTCGTTTGAGCCACACTGGCATCGCCCCATCGTCGATTGCAAAGCTATTGATTTGCAGATCTTCAAGGGTCACGGCTGGGCCATCCAGGTACAAGCCCTTGGCTTCGAGGCGCTGACCGTCGGCGTCGAGTAGGTAGATTAAGCCTGCATGGGCCTGGCTGATTCCCGCAGTTTCTTCAAGTACGCGCTCCAGCAGGGATTCAAAACGGGTTTCAGCCGAGAGGCTGGCAGTGATTTCAAGAAAGCTGAAAATGGTTTCTTTCATCCGGGCCATGGCCACGGCCAGTAGATCGATTTCGAGTACGGGCGAGCTGCCGCTGGCCGGGTATTTAAAGTCGAAACGGCGGATCGCTTCTGCATCATTTACCAATCCGCGTAGTGGTTTGACCAGTAAGCGTGAAAGTGCCCAGCCGAGCGGGATGCACAGCAACAGTATCCCCAGGGTGATCACTGCGCTGATCCAGCGCATTCTATAGGCGTCGGCCAAGAGTTCATCTTCGGGTGCCAAAATGGCTAAGCGAAGACCCTTGGGGCCCCCCATATCCAGTTTGATTTGCGAGACCAACCAGCTGCGGTCGTTGAGTGCAATGGTCCCCTTGAGTAAGCCGTCGGGGTCTTTCTTGCTGAGTTGAGCCAGCAGTGGACTGAGCTCTGCAACATTGGCCAAGTGGGCATTGTCATGGCCGATGATGAGTTTTGTGATGTCTGGATAAGCCACCGCCGAGCCGTCGGGGCTGTATAGAGCAACTTCGGTTGATGGCGTTATCTTGTGGTTGGCTAAGGTTTGCGAAAGGTCAGCCAAGGTGATGTCAGCGCCGAGCACGCTGCGCTTCATGCTGGCTCGCGAAACGGTGGTGCCTACATCGCCAGATGAGAAAAACACATAAGGTTCGGTGGTATACAGCGCAGTGCTGTTGATTGCTTCTTCGAACCATTGGCGAGTACGTGCATCGTAGGATTCGTCGGTAATAGGGCTGCTGCCCAGGTAATTAAGCTTGGCATCGTAGTAGAGGTGTTCGGCCTTGGTTGTATCGCCGGTATTGCGCTCAATACTCCAGACTTGGAATGCGGCATTGGCTGGCGCATTAAATGTTTTCTTGAGTTTCTCAGTGCGCAGCGGGCGCACCATGAAGAAGTCGCCGTCGGTATAACCTAAGTAGAGTGATGCCAGTTTTGGGTGATCACGCAGGGCTTGTGCAAAGACTGGCAACATCGACAGGCGTGAGTCTCGCGTCTCACCCATGTTGCGCTCATCAAGCGCGAGTAAGTTGAGTAGGTTGTCGACAGGGAGGTAGGTTTCTTTGAGGTCGCGATTAACTTGGTCGCTAATACGCTCGAACAATTGATGACTGCTGGAAAGAATAATTCGGCTGGTTTGCTGGTAGTTAAAAATGCCCAGCACAATCCCGGTACTGAGCAGTAACAAGGTAAATAAGAAACTGATGTGGACGTGGAGTGGAAAGCGTCTATTTCCGGTTAGTTCACTGACGGTCATGCAGAGTTGCTCCCTTAACTGCAATGATGGCAGATTGAAAGCATAGTGAACTATCGTCTATGCGCTAATAGATTCTGTAGTTATTTATCAAGACTTTCGCAAATGTGCTGCAGTCTTGTTTTTCACCTTCATAAGGCCTTGGTTCAGGCTGTAAATCAGGATAGCCACGCCTAGCGAAATAGCCACTCCAAACAAGCTATTGAACAGCCGTTGCGGGGCCAGTTGCCAGTCCAGCGACAGGCTTTCAACCAGCACCATAAAGCAGACCAGAAGTTGCAGCACATACAGCCCATAGTGGTGAGCTTGGAACGTCCGGCAGATAAAAATTAAGGATAATGTCCCTCCGACCATAACCACCGGGTCTTGCAGGCTGTAGCCGATGGCAATCATCACCGCTGCGAGCGCCAGGCTGATCATATGCGGTATCAACAAGCGCTTGAAGCTGCTTGATAACTCAAGGGGCAAGGTGCCAATAACGATCATGGTCAACCAGTAGCCATGGGGCAGATTTTCCAGGCTAACCAGCAAACCTGCGAGACCAAAGGCGAGTGTGCAGCGCAGGGCATGCAGGCGCCAGCGTTGTTCTGGCAGGCGCTTGGCGTAGCGTTTGAGTACCTTGAAAATACTCACCACACGTGGTGCTTGTGGCCACATGCGTAAACCATGCACCCCACGCAGGCCAAAGGCGAGGAGGGTGACCCACAGACCGCCAAGAATAAATAACATGGCGATTGCATAGGGATTGCTTAGGTGGCTGCCCGCGGTTTCACCTTGGCCCAGGCACATGCACACAGCCAGGCCCGCTCCGAGTTTTCCTGCTTCAGTGCCGAAGCGCTGTAACCAAGCCAGGATGAAACCAAATGCGGCAAACATGGCAAAACTGAGCCCAGGATAAGCCGCTGCCCAAAATCCCCAGCCAGCACAGAGCGCTCCCAGGAAAATGATCAACAGCATGCGCAACATACCCAAGCGGTGAAGCGGGTTGATTTGCGCCGCCTGAAAGGCTCCCGCGGATGCCCACAAGAATCCGGGATGGGCGCTAAATAACCCCAGTAACAGAGGCAGTGCACAGCCAATCCCTGCGATTATCGCAGGCCCTATGGTGGGTGGCCCTGTAAGCCTCAGGTAGGCTGATCTGTGTTGATTATCCATGCATTACACCGGGCTTGAGCGACCCGTCATCTCACGGGCCATTTCAGTAGCATAGCTGTCAGTCATGCCGCCGATAAAGTCGATCATGCGTAAAAAGGATAGATACAGCGGTCCATTCGGGTCAGGTGCGTTGTTGCCAAGCAAATCGAGGATGCGTCGATGCTTGAATGAGGGTGTGCGTCCTCCGTGTTGTTCCAGAGCCGCACCACAAAAGGCATTGAGCAGGATTTCGAGTGTGGTGTAAGCGCCGATTTCATGCAGGGTTTTGCGTTTGTCCTGAAAGATTTTTTTGCGCGCCATGTTTTTTGCACTCTGCACGCAGCGTTTGGCCGGACCATGCATATGCTCGACAAGGTCGCCCTGCAAGGTGCCCGCAAGTAGTGCGTCATGTTGTTCCACAAAGGCATGTGCGGCGGCATTTGTAAGGTGTTCGATAGCTTTGCCACGCAGAATCGCTAATTTGCGCCGACGTGAGTCGTTTGGGCCAAGTTGTCGGTAAGTCTGCGGTAGGTCATCGCCAACCAGATCAAGTAACACCGCTTCAACTTCGCTGTATTCAAGCAACTCCATTTCCAGGCCATCTTCAAGGTCAATCAAGCCATAGCAGATGTCATCTGCAGCTTCCATCAGATACACCAGTGGATGACGCGCCCAACGTTGCTCTTCAAGTTGTGGTAGCCCGAGTTTGCTGGCGATTTGTTCGAGTATTGGCAATTCGCTCTGGTAGCAGCCGAACTTATGTTTCTTGTAGCCCTGCGCTTCGGCGTGTCGTGCCGTCCACGGGTACTTCAAATAAGTACCCAGGGTTGCATAGGTCAGTCGGGTACCGCCGTCGAACTGATGGTATTCGAGCTGGGTGAGCACCCTGAAACCTTGCGCATTGCCTTCAAAGCTCAGGAAGTCGCTGCGCTCTACCTCACTCATTGAGTCAAGCCAACCGCGTCCTGCTGCTTGTTGAAACCAATGACGAATGGCGTCTTCACCCGAGTGCCCAAACGGCGGGTTACCGATGTCATGCGCCAAGCAGGCGGATTGAACGACCATGCCTAAATCGCTGGGCTCGCACCAGTCCGGCAATTTGTCGCGGATCATCTCTGCCACCCGCATCCCCAAGGAACGGCCAACACAGCTGACTTCCAGTGAGTGGGTCAGGCGTGTGTGAATATGATCGTTGCTGGAAACCGGATGGACCTGGGTTTTTCGACCAAGACGGCGAAACGCGCCTGAAAAAATAATTCGATCGTGATCTTTATGGAACGGGCTGCGGCCCAGCTCTTCAGCGCTGTGGGAAGGTTTTCCCAGTCGCTCGCGATTTAAAAGTGTCTGCCAGTCCAAGGCTGCTCCTCGCCGTTACGTGGCTAATATCCCTAGCTTCAGGGTTAGAGCGCCCGCCTGCAAGGGGGGAGGTGGAGAAAGTACTGCCTAACTGCTCATCTAAAAGCCAGCGGCATCTATGTCGACCAGAATGAGCAGGTTGTTATCGACAAATTTACCTGCCGTTAAACAGTATTGGTTGCTGGTGGCGTCGCGGTAGGTTGACGAAACAATCAGACGGCGCTCATCCCAGCCTTCGGCCAGGAGCTGGTAGAAATAGGGCCGCCACGACCAGTTGTGGCCGACGTATCGATCGTCGATCTGCCAACCTGCATTACGCCACTCATGGTTAGGTGACAGTTGTGTGCCTTGGCTGTCGCAGATAAATACGCGCAATAACCACGGGTAAGCATCGGGCGCAGGCAATTGCTCAGGGCGTGCGCCTTTGTGGGCCCATTCGTTGAGTTCTTTCATCAGTAAGGCGAGCTGTTCACGCAGTTGCATGAGTTGTGCCCGCTCATGCAATTTCTGTTTAACGTAGTGATTGCGCAGTTGCGCAAAACGCTCGACAAACGCATCGGTGGCAAAGAACTCTACCTCTGGCTTGGCAAACAAATAGCCTTGAACGTAACGCGCCCCGCACTCCAGTGCGAAGTTGAGCTCGGCCTCGGTTTCAACGCCCTCCGCGATGATCCAGCACCCCGTACGTTCAGCCATTTGAGCCAGCGCCTTCACAATTTGCTCGCTTGGGCCGCCGCGTGCAGCGGCTTTGAACAAGCGCATGTCCAACTTGAGAATATCGGGCTGCAAAGCCAGTACTCGGTCAAGTTGTGAATAGCCAGCGCCAAAGTCATCAATCGCAACCCGTGCGCCCGCTTTTCGGTAAGCCGCTACCACAGCGGGTAAGCGTTGACTGGCACCGCCTAATTCGGTGATTTCAAAAACCACACGCTCAGCTGCAATGCCGCTGTGACGCACTTGTTTGAGGCTGGGCAGGGGTTGGCCAATGCGCAGACGGCTTACCCAGCGTGGCGAGATATTCAGGCTTAAAAACCATTCGGCAGGTGCTTGATGGAAGCGCTCCAGGGCTTGTTGGCGGATGGTACGGTCAAGCCTGCGCAAGCCGGGGAGAGGTGTCTTCGGGTCGCTGAAAAGTGGGCCAGCTGAGTGCAGCTGTCCGTTGCTGTCACGCAACCGTGCAAGCGCCTCAACACCTGCAATCTGCCCAGTGGCAGTATCGATAAAGGGTTGAAACACAACAGTTGGTTGGCCGTCGAACACGCAGGCATCCTTAGTTAAGAGACTTAACAATAATGCCGCGAGCGTTTAGCTGATAAAATAATCGGGCACCCAGGAGTTAAAGCAAGAACGTGGCCAACCCTGGACAACATGGCTATCAGGGTTTTCAGCGTTTGATGGGGCTGGTCATCGGGGGTTCGCGCTTAGGGGGCGTGCGGCGCAGTAGGGGAAGGGTGATCAGCGCGATTCTGATCCAGCGTTGCCAGTTGCTTTTTTTCAAGCCCAAGCCCGCCAGCAGTATTGCACCGCCAGTAATCCACATGGATGCGCCGCCACCACTTAACTGGCTTCCAACGCTTTTGGCTTTACGCAGAGGTTCTAACATCACCAGCGTTTCGTGGCGTAACTCTTGGCGATGCATTTCCAAGCGCATGCGCAACATGGCTTTACGCAACTCGCGTCGCGAAGGATTAATGGGCAGTTGCGGCAATTCAGTTGGCTTCATGGCATCAATTGCTCACGGTCTCTTGCAAGCTCTTCAAGGCTTGCACTAAAAGGACCCGGGACATTGCGCAGATAATTGATTAGCGTCACCAGGCTGACGATGAGCGCCACAGAATAAAAGACACACAAGCCAATGATGACTGGGATGCGGTAGTCATCCCAGAAGCAGATCAGCAGTGCGGCTGATAATCCTATTACCAGCAGTAAGCCAAAAACCAAACTCAAGCTGGTCAGCAGCAGAAGGCGAACTGCATGGGTCTGCTGCTCCTTGAGCTCCTCTCCAAACAGGGCAATATGACCGTGCAGGAGCCCAAGCAGGGCTCCTGCAAATCTGCGAGGTGAGGGACTATTCCCGGAACCGGGCTGTGGTCTGGCTTCCATGTATGACTGAGTCCGTTAGCGTTTGGTTATCAACATGCCCAGTAGCATACCAACACCTGCAGCAATACTAATAGACTGCCAAGGGTGAGTTTGGACATAACCTTCTGTGGCATCTACAGCTGCTTTACCTCGCTCAATCACAGCCTCTTCGGCTGAGACCAGGGTTGAGCGTGCACGGCTCAAGCTGTTGCGGATTTGATCGCGCAGTTCTTCGCCTTGATCACCGGCAAGACCCGCAGATTGTTGAAGCAGGTTCTCGGTGTCACGCACCAGTGCTTGAAACTCGCTGAGCAGTTCATCTTGATTCGACGCGGATGATTTTTTACGTGCCATTTCAACTCTCCTTGATGTTTAGAACGCCTGTGTACTTCGAGTGACATTTATTAGAAGGGTTCAATCTGATATCACGGGACTCCAACATCCTGTGCTTGGTACAGCGCTTGCATCCATGTGGTGCAAGTCTTTGTGTCTGTGCGCTTAGTTGGGGCTTTAATGCCGCTCTGTTAAGTGCTTTGGTGCAAAGCTAAACCATTAATAAATAACGACTAAGTTCAGTTTTACTAAATTCGGGCAGCACCCAATTAGAGCGTTTGCCAAGGTGAGTGTGTTTGGCAGGTGGGTTTCAGTGCTGATTGTTGGTGCGTGCATTGATAAAAAGATCCGAATTGGTGCTCTTAGTCCATGTGCGGAGTGTCACTTGCCGATGGAAAACATCAACAGTGCTGTAGAAACGCTGATTCATGGTTCCAACACCCTGTTTATTTTGTTGGGTGCTGTGATGGTTTTAGCCATGCATGCCGGGTTTGCCTTTCTAGAGGTGGGCACGGTACGCCAGAAAAACCAAGTCAATGCGCTATCGAAGATCCTTTCAGACTTTGCGGTTTCTGCATTGGCCTATTTCTTTATAGGTTATTGGATCGCCTATGGTGTGACATTTTTTCAGCCCGCCGAAGTACTGACTGAAGGCAATGGCTACGCCTTGGTTAAATTCTTCTTTCTCTTAACCTTTGCTGCGGCAATCCCGGCAATTATTTCCGGTGGTATCGCGGAGCGGGCAAGGTTCGGGCCGCAACTCTGTGCCACGGTGTTGATTGTTGCCTTTGTCTATCCCTTCTTTGAAGGCTTGATCTGGAATGGCAACTTTGGTTTTCAAACCTGGCTTGAGGGGCAGTTTGGGGCTCCATTTCACGACTTCGCGGGATCGGTCGTCGTGCATGCAATGGGCGGCTGGCTGGCCTTTGGTGCCGTGATTTTGTTAGGGCGTCGTGATGGGCGATATCGTGACGGTCGTTTGGTTGCTTTCGCACCGTCAAATATTCCCTTTTTGGCGTTGGGCTCGTGGATTCTGATTATCGGCTGGTTTGGCTTTAACGTGATGAGCGCTCAAACCCTCGGCAGCGTCAGTGGTTTGGTTGCAGTAAATACCTTGATGGCGCTGGTTGGCGGCACGGTTTCGGCGTTATTCGTTGGGCGTAATGACCCGGGTTTTTTGCATAACGGCCCGCTCGCTGGTTTGGTCGCGGTGTGTGCCGGTTCCGATTTGATGCACCCCGTAGGCGCTTTGGCAACAGGTGCTATTGCAGGGGCGATATTTGTCTGGGCGTTCACCGCAGCGCAGGCTAACTGGAAGATTGATGATGTGTTGGGGGTCTGGCCTTTGCATGGATTGTGCGGCGTTTGGGGCGGGATTGCGTGCGGAATATTCGGTCAGCAAGCATTAGGCGGGCTGGGCGGTGTGAGTATGTTCAGCCAGTTGGTCGGCACGGGCTTGGGCGTCGTTGTGGCGCTGCTAGGCGGCTTTCTCGTCTACGGTGTACTCAAAGCCAGCATGGGCATTCGCTTGAGTCAGGAGCAGGAATACCAGGGTGCAGATTTGTCGATTCACAAGATCGGGGCAGTGAGCCCAGATTGATAAGTACAGGCAATATAAACCCGGATTTGCCGGGTTTATATTGCCTGTCGTAGTTTATTGCAAGGCGAGGGTGTAGCTGATGATCAGACGGTTTTCATCCAGGTCGTTAGCGAAGTTGTTGCGTACAGTCGCGTTACGCCATTTGACCCCTAGGTCCTTCAGAGGGCCGTCTTGGAAGACATAGCCAATGTCGGTGTTGCGCTCCCATTCTTTGCCATCTTCATTGGTTGCTGCGCTCAACTGGTCGATATTGTCACCGCTCAAGTAGCGCGTCATGAAAGTCAGGCCAGGAATGCCCAGGCCAGCAAAGTTGTAGTCAAAGCGTGCTTGCCATGATTTCTCATCTTTGTTGGCAAAGTCGCCGATTTGCACATAGTTGACCAGAAACGGGTCAGTGCTATTGATATAGGCATAGCCGGTGTCTCCGCTCATCGACTGATAGCCGAGGCCAAAGCTGCTAGAGCCTAAGGCGTAGGTGAACATGGCACCGAATGCATTGTTGTCGACGTTGGTGTTGCCATCGTCGGTGGAGCGTGCATAGCGCAGATCGGTCTTGAAGCTTTGCTTATCTCCAATGGGTAACACGTGGATCAGGTTGACGATGTGCTGTTTATAGATTTCTTCCAGTTCACCGTAGTTGTAGCCAGTGGTGAGGTTGTCGGTCCATTTGTAGGAAATCCCGGCAAAGTTGAAATCATCGGCTTCGCTGCCGCCAAGATCAAAATTGCGTTTACCGCCGCCATTGATGCTCAAGTCTTCAAAGTTGGATGAGTCGCGCTGGTTCTGCTCTTTGATCACACCGCCATCAATGTTCAGGCCAGCAATCTCTTGCGAGTTGACATGCCCACCGAGGAAGGTCTGTGGCAACAGGCGCGAATCATTTGCCGATATGGTGGGCAGTTTGGGCGTTAAACCGCCGATCTTGCCGATCGTCTTGGAGATTCTGACTTTGGCGGTTGCGGTGGCTTCTGAGTAGTCGTCTGGTGCTTCATTTCCAAAGCTACCGGGTAGCAGGCCGGTGCCGGTACGGTCGGGTGATGAATCAAGCTTTAAGCCCAGCCCGCCATAGGCATCAAGGCCAAAGCCAACAGTCCCTTCTGTAAAGCCGGATTCGGCTTTAACGATAAATCCCTGTGCCCATTCTTCACGTTTTGATTGCTGGGCGGATGTGGTGTCACGCAAGTCACGGTTGAAGTAAAAGTTGCGGGTCTCAATGGTGGCTTTGCTGTCCTTGAAAAACTCAGCGTGGGCTACCGTCGGCAATGCGCAGCAAGCGCCTAGCGTGGCAATAGCCACAGCACGGGCAAGGGGAGTCTGAATCATTATTGTTGTCTCCTCGTGTGGGTGCGGGTGGATCTAGTATGGCGCTGTGAAATAAAGCACGAGGTTCAGGGTTTTGCTTATAGACTTTAGTATGCGGGGGTATTGTCTGAAGCTGAAGCCTTGCCAGTAGGGCATTAGCAAGCACTTAGCAGTTCGTCGGATCGTCTAAAAAGCGTGGGTAATTTGTCGTTAAAGTTTTTTCTGGCGCGGCCGTCAACACTTGATAGGTTGCTACACATATCGGTCTTTGGATGGGTGCTGAACGCAGCAACTCTCTTTGTTCGGAGGCTGGGGTTAGACAGGGTGCTAAACTGCTCGCTTCAACGTCTAAATTGAAACAGGAGTGGCTCAATGCTGCCCGAATGCCAACTGTTCGGCACCTTAGGTTGTCATCTGTGTGACGTGGCTGAAGCCCTGTTAATGCCTTTTGTTGAGCACGGTCTGCTGGTTGAGTTAGTTGATATTGCGGAAGACGAAACATGGGTCGAGCGCTACGGTTTACGCATTCCAGTGCTGCGTCGTTGTGACACTGGGGCTGAATTGAATTGGCCATTTGAAGCTGATCAAGTAGTGACCTTTCTGAGTTGATAACACAATCGCTTAACAATACTTATACGAAGGGGAGTGGTGCGGTGAGTGCAGTTTTAGGAGATTCCTTGTCGCTGCTGTTGTTTCGTCTTCACAGTGGTCGTTTATTGGGAATTAACCTGCTTAAGGTTAACGAGATTATTCCTTGCCCGGCGTTGACCAAGTTGCCTAACCGGCACCCTCATGTGCTTGGTATTGCCAGTTTGCGAGGCGCTGCATTGACCGTGATTGATCTGGCGCGAGCAATAGGTGAACGCGGTAACAACAATACTCAAGAAGGTTGCTTGATTGTCACTGAGCTAAGTCGTTCGCGTCAGGGGCTGCATGTTCAGGCTGTTGAACGCATCGTGCAGTGCTCGTCCCGTGACGTTAAGCCTCCGCCGTCAGGTTCAGGCAGCCGTGCCTTTATCACCGGTGTGACCCAGATCGATGGGGCAATAGTGCAGGTGCTCGATATTGAAAAAGTACTGCATGACATTGCCCCGGCGGAGGTGCAAGAGCTGGATGATTCGCTGATTTCAATGGCCGATCTGCAAATGCTTGAGGGGCGGCGCGTGCTGGTGGTCGATGATTCCCATGTTGCACTTCAGCAGACGGTCAATACCTTGCGCAAGCTCGGGCTTGACTGCACATCAGTGCGCAGCGCTGCGAGTGCATTCGCGGTCTTACAAGAGCAATATCAGGCGGGCCAGCCCGTTGAAGTATTGGTTTCAGATATTGAAATGCCGGAGATGGATGGCTACAGCCTGGTGCGGGAAATTCGCAATACAGCAGATATCAGCCATACCTACGTCCTGCTCCACACCTCGCTCGACAGCACCATGAACACTGAGAAAGCACGTTCTGTTGGGGCTAACGATATGTTGACCAAGTTCTCGACGGTGGACTTGAGCAAAGCGCTGGTCAGGGCTTTTCAAGCGCTGGAGTAGGCGACAACAGGTGCGATATTTCAGTACGCGATTAAGTCGGGTGCGTTTTCGCGGCTAATTAGGTCGAGTAAGCATTTGCTGCGAAATGCTGAGCGGCGGTGGTAAAGCACTGTCCCTGAGTGATGCATTGACAGCACTCAGGGACAGTTTGTTATTACAGCTCTTTAACGGTGCGAACTTCGTCTTTGTTGACGCGGGCGCGCTTACCATCAAGTTGCTCGAATTCGTAGAAGCCAGTGTCATCATCAAAGTCTGGCTCATCAACAGTCTGGATTTCACGACCGTCGTTGAGGGTGATTACCGTCGGTGAAGCGCAGCCTGCCAGAGTCGCAAGGCCCAGAGTCAGAAATAATGCTGCGATTGTCCGTTGGCTCATGGTGTTTCTCCTCATGGATGAAATTAGGTTCCAAACTTAGGATCGGCTACTGAAGGCAAAGTTCAGTCAATTTCCTTGATACTGCTCACATTTTCTCGCCCCGAGCAGCTCTGGAGTGTTCATGTTAGCCAACCTAGGATCATGTTCAGCACAGTCGAGGGTCCTTGGGGCAAGGCTGCGCAACCAGCGTTGAGGACTGCGCTCACCGGCCAGCCAGGCACTCTCCAACGCATTGCTAAGTTGGCGTGGGATCACGCTGAATAAGGGCTCCAGATATTCGCCCTGACGAATCACCGCGGGTACCTCTCCAGCCAGTTTTAGCAGGTCGAGCAGCAGCGTCTGTTCAAGCATCGGCGCATCACAGGGCAATACCAATACCTGCTCGTGACGGGCAACTTTAAGCCCTGCACGAATGCCTGCTAACGGCCCCTGAAAATCAGTGTCGTCGTCGGCAACCAGTTGGTCGGCATAGTGTGCGTAGTCGGTGCTGTTGCGATTACACGAGATGATTAGGTCATCGCTGAGGGGGCGCGCCAGATCGTGCAGCCAAGCAATCAATGGTCTATCACGCCACAACATCAATCCTTTGTCCTGGCCGCCCATGCGTTGGCCACGGCCCCCTGCAAGGAGCAAGATCGAGCACTGTTTCAATGGGGGCTGAATTGACATCACGCAGTCTCTCAAAGTGAGCCTGTGATATAACATTGGGCAATTATTTGAACAACCGGAACTCTGTTATGGGCCACAAATCTGATACCGCATTTGTACCGCTGAATATCGCAGTACTGACCGTTAGCGACACGCGCAGCCTGGACACCGATACCTCGGGTCAGACCTTGGTTGACCGCCTTGAAGCTGCTGGCCATAACTTGGCTGCGCGGGTGCTGCTCAAGGACGATTTGTACAAAATTCGCGCACAGGTCGCGACCTGGATTGCTGAAGATATCGTGCAGGTGGTGCTGATCACCGGTGGCACAGGTTTCACCGGGCGTGACAGTACACCAGAAGCGGTGAGCTGCTTGCTGGATAAGCAGGTTGATGGTTTTGGTGAGTTATTCCGGCAGATTTCGGTGGCGGATATTGGCACCTCGACTATCCAGTCCAGAGCTTTGGCGGGGTTGGCCAACGGCACACTTGTGTGTTGTTTGCCGGGTTCTACAAATGCTTGCCGTACCGCGTGGGATGGGATTCTTGCTGAGCAACTGGATGCCAGTCACCGGCCCTGCAATTTTGCACCGCATCTAAAACAAGCTGTAGCGTGCGAGAGTCGTGGATGAGCAGTTGTGATCAACCTGGGTTGTTGCCGGTAGAGGCTGCTTTAGAGCGCTTGCTCGCGCTAGCAGATGCAGCTCCGATTGGCTTGACTGAGCCCGTTACTCTGGCTGAGGCAGACGGCCGGGTGCTGGCTGAAGCGCTCGTGTCATCGCTGGATTTGCCACCGTGGGACAACAGCGCAATGGATGGCTATGCCCTGCGTTTGGCTGACTGGCAGGGTGAGCCCTTGGCTGTTAGTCAGCGCATACTTGCCGGTACATTGCCGCAACCTCTTGAGCCAGGGACTTGCGCGCGGATATTTACCGGCGCGCCATTGCCACTTGGCGCGGACGTGGTGGAGATGCAAGAAGACGTGCAGGTTGGCGACGATCAACGTGTCAGCTTCAGTCAGAACATGCGCTTCGGCCAGAATGTTCGTGCGCAGGGCCAAGAAACCAAAGTAGGCGACAGTGTGTTGCCAGCCGGTACACGGCTGGGGCCGATTGAACTGGGTTTGGCCGCCTCTCTTGGGGCCGGCATTTTGCAGGTCTACAAGCGTGCTCGGGTTGCAGTGTTGTCCACTGGGGATGAGTTGATCGAACCCGGGCAAGCCCTTGGGCCTGGCCAGATCTACAACAGTAACCGGCGCTTGCTCTGTACCTGGTTGCAGCGTTTGGGTTGTGAGGTGGTTGACGGCGGAATTCTCGCCGATGACCTGCAGCAGACCCGGGATGCACTGGCGGCGCTTAACCATGTTGATCTGATTCTTTCAACCGGCGGTGTATCGGTGGGTGAGGCTGACTTTCTCGGCGCGGCATTGCGTGAGGAGGGCGAGTTGGCTTTGTGGAAGCTTGCGATCAAGCCCGGTAAGCCGCTGACGTTTGGAGCCTTCCGGGGTGTGCCCGTATTGGGTTTACCGGGTAACCCGGCTTCGACGTTGGTGACCTTTGGCCTGCTTGCACGTCCTTACCTGTTGCGACGCATGGGGGTCACCAAGGTTGAGCCATTGGGCTTTGCGATGCCGTCGGGGTTCGCTTGGACCAAGGTGGGTAATCGCCGTGAGTACGTACGTGCGCGGATTGAAAATGGCCGGGTGGTGATGCATCCGAATCAAAGCTCGGGCGTATTGCGCAGTGCGGCATGGGCCGAAGGATTGGCTGAGGTACTTGAAGGCAAGGCCTTGGCGGAGGGCGATAGCCTGCGGTTTATCCCCATGAGTGAAATTCTAGGCTAGGTTTTGTCTTGGGTCATACGTTTGGGCGATGGCTATGCCGATAGTCGCCCGGCGTTTGCCCTGTCCAGAGTTTGAAGCTGCGATGAAACGAGCGCGACTCACTGAAACCAAGGTAGCTGGCAATATCTTGCACCGGTAGATCGCTGCGCAGTAAATAATGCTCAGCCAGTTCTTGGCGCAACTCATCGAGTATCGATTGATAGCTGGTGCCTGCTTGTTGCAAATGCCGTTGCAGGGTGCGCACGGTCATGTCGAAACGCTCGGCCACCCGTTCTTTACGTGGCAGCCCATCCTTGAGTAACAAGCGTAAGGCGCTCTTAACTCGCGCCGCGAGCGGCTGGTCATCATCAAACTTGGCCATTAGCGTCAGTGCATGTTCTTCAAGTGTGCGCAGCAGGTTCGAGTCAGCTTGGCGCAACTCGATTGCCAGTAGGTGATTGGGGATAATCAAGGCATTGCAGGGTTGCTCAAACAGTACGGGACAACCAAATACGTCTTGGTAGGTCTGGTCAGGCACTCCATCGGGGCGGTTATGCTCAAACAATACTGCGGAGGGCGAGTGCGGTGTGTCGGCGATCCAGCGAGCATACAGCAGCCAAGAGGCCAGAACATTTTCAACCATATGCCGGCGTATAAGTGGCTGATCGTGTCGACAGCTCCAGATCAGCCGGGTGTGTTCGGTGTTGGATTCAACCCGGCTGACGCCCATGTCACCGACCAGTTTTTCGTAGGGCACGATTCGACTGATAGCCTCACCCAAGGTGGCGCAATTAAGGGTGATATAACCCAGTACGCTCCATGATCCAGGCTGCACATAGCGCGCACTGTTGAGGCCAAATAACGGGTCGTCGCAGTGCTGGAGCAAATAACTGAGCAAGCGCTCATGGCTGATGCTGGGGATGCGCCTGGCGTTGTCACTCAGATCTTCGCGTGACAAGTTTGCAGCCTGCAATGCCTGGTCAGCATCAAGGCCTAAAAATTCTGCATGACGCAGGTATTTGAGCAGGGCGGGTGCGGCCGTGTAGCCAAGACTGTTCATGTTGTTCTTAGAGTTGGTTAGCCAATCCTGACAAGTATAAGCAAATGCAATGCGGCTGGGTGTGACAGCGAGAGGCTTATCCGCAACGGATAAAAAAGCCCCCGACTTGATCTAAGTCGGGGGCTTTTAGTGAGCCTTACAGCCCGTGGTTAGGCAACGTCAACCAAGACGATTTCACTGTCTTCGCTCGCCGTGACACGCAGGACCTCAACGTCTCGAATAGCCACCCCGTCGCGGGTCTTAGCTGCGACGCCGTTGACCTCAAACGCACCTGAGGATGCTACCAAATAGGCTTTTCGATCAGCACCGAGAATGTACTCAGTGGTTTGCCCAGCCTTCAAGGTTGCGGCGGCAACACGTGCATTTGCCCGGATCGCCAGTGCGTCTTGATCATCACTGGTGCCGCTGGCCAACGTCACAAAACTGCCAGCACGATCGCCTTTCGGGAAGGGTTTGGCACCCCAGGATGGTGGTGAGTCAAACTGGTTGGGCGTAATCCAAATCTGGAAGATTTTAGTTGTGGTGTCTTCCAGGTTGTACTCGCTGTGAGCTATACCGGTCCCGGCGCTCATCACTTGCACATCGCCCGCTTCTGTACGGCCATGATTGCCCAAGTTATCTTTGTGGGTGATCGCGCCTTGGCGAACGTAGGTGATGATTTCCATGTCACGGTGTGGGTGCGGTGGAAAGCCCGAATGCGCAGCGATTTCATCATCGTTCCACACCCTCAGGTCGCCCCACGCCATGCGTTGCGGATCATAATACTCAGCAAATGAGAAATGGTGGCGTGCATTCAACCAACCATGCTCGGCGCCGCCGAGGTCTGCAAAAGCGCGAACTTCAATCATTTCGATATCCTCAGTTAGTGATGCGCACCCTGATGATTTGCAGGTGCTATCAAGTTTCAAGGAGGTCATTTTCTATCAGTTTAATTGTTGTTAATAGCGCTTTATATGGATTGAATATATCGATTTAATTGATTCTTTGTGCTTGGGGGGGGGCAGCTTCCGCTCAGGGATAATTGCTGATGTGAGCCTTGGTTTTAGTCAGTAAGAGACAAATGCGCTGCGCTGTGGTCTGTTAGTGAGAGCAAAATTATCTGCCAGGTTTTAGGTTATCCAAGGAGCGATCAATGAGTAAGCGCAGAGCGCTGTTGATATTGCATGGCAAGCAGGCGCTGAATCAGGAATTGCGAACGGCTATCTACGCCAAGCGCGATCAGGGCTGGGATATTGCCGTGAGGGTCACCTGGGAAGCCGGTGATGCTCAGCGTATCGTCAGTGAAGCGCTTGCTGATGGCTACCCGACGCTGATTGCGGGTGGTGGCGATGGCACCTTGCGGGCGGTTGCAGAAGCGATCGCCATGTCTGGCAGCGATGCCAGTTTGGTTTTACTTGGCTTGGGCACCGCCAATGATTTCGCCACGGCGGCCGGTGTTCCTGTGGACCTGCATGAAGCACTGGGTTTGCTTGACCTGGAACCAACGCCAATCGATCTGGGTGAGGTCAATGGCCAGTTATTCTTGAACATGGCCACGGGTGGCTTCGGGACCAGTGTTACGACCAATACGCCTGAGGATTTAAAGAAAGTCCTTGGAGGCGCAGCCTATTTTCTAACTGGCTTGAGCCGATTTGCTGAGGTACGCACCTCGTTCGGGCGTTTTAAGGGGCCAGACTTTAGCTGGGAGGGCGACTTTCTAGCGCTGGGTATCGGTAACGGTACGCAAGCTGGTGGCGGCCATGCGTTGTGCCCAAACGCGCGGATTAATGATGGTTTGCTCGATGTCTGCATCGTACCCGCTGCGCCAGACATGGTCAGCACCCTTGGGACAATGTTGTCGGGCTCAATGAATGGTGTTGAAAGCGTGTCGCAGATGACGCGGGTTGCTTGGCTAGAGGTTGAAGCACCAGAAGGGCTTGACCTCAATCTTGATGGCGAGCCGATGAGCGCCACTAAGTTAAGTTTCAAGACGCGTGAGAACGCCTTGCGTGTCCATTTGCCGGAATATTCACCGCTACTGAACCACTAATTACCCATCATTGTGTTTGGGGCCGCTCCAGTTATGTAAATGCTTGCCGATACAGCAGATGTAGTCGGTGTAGATGCCTACATAACAGGAGCTCGCAGTGGCCGGAATTCTCGATTCGGTAGACCAACGCACACAGTTGGTGGGTGAAAATCGTCTGGAAATCCTGATGTTCCGTTTAAACGGGCGTCAGCTGTTTGCGATCAACGTTTTCAAAGTGCAGGAAGTTCTGCACATGCCCAAATTAACCCTGATGCCCAATCGCCATAAGTGCGTGTGTGGGGTGATCAATCTGCGTGGCAAAACCTTGCCAGTGATCGATCTGTCACAAGCGATTGGCATGCGACCGATTGTGCCAACGGAGCAAAGCACCATCATCGTCACCGAATATAATCGCTCAATTCAGGCGTTTTTGGTGGGCGGCGTCGAGCGCATCATTAACCTGAATTGGGATGCTGTGCTGCCGCCACCGGGTGGAGCGGGACGGCAGCATTACTTGACCGCGATTACCAAAGTCGAAGAGCAGCTGGTTGAAATTATCGATGTTGAGATGGTCTTGGCTGAAATCGTGCCTTATAGCGCCAAGATTTCTAATGACCGTCTAAACGATCCGCTGTTGCGCAACGCCTATGGGCGAGAGGTGCTGCTGGTCGATGACTCCAGTGTGGCGTTGTCTCAGCTGCGTGAAACGCTAGGTCAGCTTGGTGTAAAAATGCACGTTGCCAGCGATGGGCTCAAAGCCTTGAACATGCTTAAAAGCTGGGCGGATGCAGGTGCAGTGCTCACCGATAAATTACTGATGGTCTTCACCGATGCCGAAATGCCAGAGATGGACGGTTATCGGCTCACCACTGAAATCCGCCAAGACCCGCGCTTGGCTAATCTCTATGTGGTCCTGCACACCTCGCTGTCGGGTAGCTTTAACGATGCGATGGTGAAAAAGGTTGGCTGCGACAATTTCTTGTCGAAATTTCAGCCCGACAAATTGGTTGACGTGGTGCGCCAACGCCTTGAGCTGGACGATTAAGGCGTTGGTCGGCCGCTCAGGGCTCCTTGGCCAGCGCCTCGCGGATGGTTTCGATTCGTTGCCTATTGACGCCCATATCAGAATCGCCCAAACGCGAGGCTGAGCGCACCTCAACCCTTTGGCTGCCCACCAAAAACTCGACGTCATCGACGAAGCGCATCACTGAGCTGGTGAACTCCACATGCAGGTAAGTCCCCTCGGCCTTGATCAACTCCGCTCCGGGCTGTCGGGCAATAACCCTTAATAGTCGGGCGTGGGTTTCATCGGGCGTGCCATTGAGTGCCAGTGGGGCGATTTTGTGTTCGCTGTCAGTTGCCTGACTGTTCACGCAGTTTGGCGAGCTCGGGCAGGGCTCAAACCGGCCTGCGTGGGTCCCAAGTGTTGTTGGTGGGCTGGCGCTGCATGCTACAAGTGCAAGCAGTAATATGGGGCCAATAGGCTTGTGAGCATTGGCGCATGCTCGTATAACAGCGTTTTGAGTTTTGGAGTGATTGCTCATGTTTCGTCTCTCTGGTTTGTATCGTTATCCACTTAAGTCTGGCGCTGGCGAATTACTGCAAAATACCCAGCTGGACGCTTTGGGTGTGCAAGGTGACCGTCGTTGGATGGTAGTTGATACGCAGAGCGGACGCTTCATTACGCAACGACTGCTTGGCCAAATGAGCCAAATACAGGCCTTTTGGTTGGGACCCGATCAGTTGCAGTTAAGTGCGCCCAATATGGCGGATTTAACCGTTGCAGTGCCGGATACCCGTGATAATTTGCGCGGCGTGCATATTTGGCATGACAGCTTGCGGGTACCGGATGCAGGCGATGATGCTGCGCAATGGTTGAGCCAGTTTTTAGGGCGCAGTTGCCGGCTGGTGCATGTTGCCTCTGAGCGTGCTCGGCAGATTGACCCCGTGTACGCTGAGATCGGGCAGAAGGTCGCATTCCCCGACGGCTTTCCTCTGTTGCTGATCGGTCAGGCCTCGCTTGATGATTTATCTCAGCGGGTGGGGCGTGATTTAGAAATGCTGCGCTTTCGTCCCAATCTGGTGGTAGAGGGAAGTGAGGCATACGCGGAAGACAGCTGGAAACGGATCGCTATTGGCGGCATCGAATTCAAGGTCGCCAAGGGCTGTTCGCGCTGCATCATGACCACCCTTGATCCGGCCACTGGGGAGCGCAGTGTCGATCGTGAGCCATTGACCACACTGAAAACCTATCGTCAGATAGAAGGTGATGTGTTCTTCGGACAAAATCTTATTGCATTGTCTTCGGGCGCTCTTGAGCTCGGCATGCCGGTTGAAGTGCTTGAGTAAAGGCTAAGGGCACAAGCAAAAGGGGCCTTAAGGCCCCTTTTGCGTCTCAGCTCAAGATTTACTGATCATCAAAATAACGCTCATGCCAGGCGATTAGTGGCTGAGGTGCATTAAGTTTTTCGCCGTAGATGACCGCGTATGACAATACGTTTTGCACGTATTGACGGGTCTCGTCGTAGGGGATGTTTTCAACCCAAACATCATACGGCAGGTGATCAGCGCCCCGCAGCCACTGGCGCACACGGCCCGGCCCGGCGTTATACGCTGCAGTGGCAAGCACTCGATTGCCATTGAACTGCGCGTAAATCTGGCTCAGGTATGCCGCACCCAGTTGAATATTGACTGAAGGAATCAGCACATTATTTGGGTTGCTCAGTGGAATATCATAGCGTCGCGCGGTTTCCTTGGCCGTGGCGGGCATCAACTGCATCAAGCCCATGGCACCGGCTGGGGATTTAGCATCCTCCATAAATGCACTTTCCTGACGAGTAATTGCGAATACCCAGCTGGAATGAATGCCACGTTTTTTAGCCTCATTGTTCAGTGACGAGCGATGGGTGACCGGGAAGCGAACATCGAGATCATCCCAGTACTTGGCCAGACTGATTGTACGAATTGCCGGGAAGTACCATTTCAACTCATAACCAAGGCGTGCCTGAGCCACGAGTTCGTCACGGTTGAACCGGCGGCTGACGTGGTACCACTCGCGGCGGCCATCAACAATCTGGCCGCGTTCGTGGAACTCCAGTGCGCGACGGATACCCGGTGTATTGCGCACTTTTTTAACGACATTGGGGTCGAGTACCAGCGGCTGGTTATTGAACTTGTACGGCACCTTGACCTGGTCGGCGGCCATAAAACCGTAGAAGTCACGTTCAGCCGCCAGGCTGCGATAGAGCTTTGCCGGTTGCACGCTGTCAGGTTTTGACAGCTGCAAGCTACGAGCTGTCCAGTAACGCCAGCGGCTGGTGTGTGCCAATTCAGCAGGCATTTGCTGAGTCAGCTTATAGGCTTCATCCCAGCGCCCCAGACGCATCAGCAGGCGTGCGCGCCATTCGCTGACGGTGTCGTTTTGCAGTTTAGGGTCGTACTTGGCCATGACCGCCAGTGCGCGGGGGTCAAAGTTTTTGGCCAGTGATAAGCCGACTTCACGGGCAATTGAGAGTTTTTCTGCGTCAGAGAAATGCATACGCTGGGCATAACTATCAAGCAGGCTCAGGGTCTTTTCTGGGTCCTGGCGAGCCAAGCGGCGCAGGCCCAATCCGACGATGTCGGCCATTGGTTCATTGACTGGGGCGAAGCGCGCAGGATTGCTGAGCAGTTGTGGCTTTTGCGCAACCTCAATCAGTAACTTGCCTTCTTCACTGAGTGTCGGTGAATTTTTGGTCAGGAAACTGGCAAGGCCGTAGTTGCGGACTTCGGCGGCCAGTTTTGCACGCTGCCAGCGTTTGCTCTCGGTCAACTGGCCGGCTGCTGCCCACTCGTCGAATAAGCGGTCGCAGGCCTCAGGTTGTGATTTACCCACCAGCCAGAGTTTTTCTGCAGTGGCATAGCCTTCAGCAACTTTACCGTGACCCAGCTGATAGCGGCCATTGAGGCAGTCAAGCTCGGTGAAGTTCAGTCCGGGGTCGTAATATTTTGCAAAGGTTGCCCAGTCGCCGCGTTCAGCCAGCCAGCGCAGCCAGCGCAGTTTCATCCAGCTGGTTTGCGGCAAGTCGCCGTGATCAGCAAGAAACCGCTCAATTTCGGCGTTGCTGGCCGATTTTAAGCGTGCAGTCAGCTCGGTATACGCCAGATAAGGCTCTAACGGGTAATCCTTCAGGGCGTTGGCATAGCGCCGATAAGGGCCTGTGTCGCCTTTATCAAGGGCGCGTTTAGCCTCATCGTAATACTGACGCTGTTGGCTCAAGCTGGCGGCCTGCGCCGTGGACAGAGCAGTGGCCGAGATAATTAAGCAAGAAAACAGTTTTAACAGTCGGCGGGACATGACACTTCCGGGTGTGTGAGCAGATTGAGCGCTGTGCTTCTGGGCGCTTGATGGGCCTAGCTTAGCTGTTTGCTTGGGGTGGGCGAAAGTCGGCTGGTCGCTTGCATGCGTTAATAATGAAAAATGCCCGCAATACCTGGGCTCAACTCGGTTAGAATGCGCCCCCAGTTTTTTATCGGAGCACTAGGCTCCGCTAATCAAGTTTCGCGATGCGAGCACTGTATTTAAAGCGTTTGCCCCAGGTTGGTCAGTGACCTCTGGGGTTGTGCGCAAAATATTGCCAGTGCAGCCGCTGTATAAATGTTGAGGCGTACCATGACCCTGCTTAAGTTCACCGATGTTTCCCTGGCGTACGGCGCCATGCCGCTGCTGGACAAGGTGTCTTGGCAGATTGCCAGAGGCGAGCGCGTTTGCATTATTGGCCGTAACGGCACAGGCAAATCAAGCATGCTTAAGTTGGTCAAGGGCGACCAACGACCGGATGACGGTGCTGTGTGGCGCGCCCCCGGACTAAAAATTGGCGAGTTACCGCAAGAGCTGCCCCTGGCCGATGGTCGGACTGTGTTTGATGTGGTGGCTGAAGGCCTGGATGGTGTCGGTGCATTGCTCGCTGAATACCATCACCTGAGTCAGAACATTCACAGCGATGCCGACCTTGATAAGCTGATGCACGTTCAGCAAGACCTTGAAGCGCGCGATGGCTGGCGTTTGCAGCAATTGGTCGACAGCACCTTGAGCCGTTTGCAGTTGCCTGCCGACAAAACCCTGGCCGAGCTTTCCGGTGGCTGGCGTCGCCGTGTGCTGCTGGCCCAGGCTTTGGTGTCTGAGCCAGACCTGTTGCTGCTGGACGAGCCAACCAACCACTTGGATATCGGTGCTATTGCCTGGTTGGAAGAGGCGCTGGTTGGTTTTCAGGGCGCTGTACTCTTTATTACCCACGACCGTTCATTCCTGCAGAATCTGGCCACTCGTATTCTTGAGCTGGACCGTGGCGGCCTAATTGACTGGAATGGCGATTACGCAAGCTTTTTGGTGCACAAAGAAGCCACGCTGGCCGCGGAAGAAACCGCCAACGCACTGTTCGATAAGCGCTTGGCGCAAGAGGAAGTGTGGATTCGTCAAGGTATCAAAGCCCGTCGTACCCGTAACGAAGGCCGTGTTCGAGCGCTCAAGGCATTACGTGTTGAGCGCAGTGAGCGCCGTGAACGCACCGGCAAAGCCAATATTCAGCTGGAAACTGCTGAGAAATCTGGCAAGCAAGTGATGGTTCTGGAAAACGTCAGCTTTGCCCATCCCGATGGCCCGATGTTGGTTAAAGACTTCTCCATGGTCTTGCAGCGTGGCGATCGTATTGGTCTGCTGGGCGCCAACGGTACCGGTAAGACCACGTTGCTCAAGCTGATGCTCGGTGGCCTGCAGCCAACCAGTGGCAGTGTCGCCGAAGGCACGCGCATTGACGTGGCTTATTTTGATCAGCTGCGTCATCAGCTTGATCTGGAAAAAACCGTTATCGATAACGTGGCTGAAGGCCGTGATTTTATCGAGATCGACGGCCAGAATCGTCACGTTCTCAGCTATCTGGGCGACTTCCTGTTCAGTCCACAGCGTGCACGCACGCCAGTTAAAGCATTGTCTGGGGGGGAGCGTGCGCGCCTGCTGCTGGCCAAGCTATTTAGCAAGCCAGCAAACTTGTTGGTACTCGACGAGCCGACCAACGACCTCGATGTTGAAACCCTTGAGCTGCTCGAAGAGGTTCTATTGACCTTCCCGGGTACAGTTTTGATGGTTAGCCATGACCGGGCATTCCTCGACAACGTGGTGACCAGCACGCTGGTGTTCGAAGGTGAGGGCCGCGTCCGTGAGTACGTCGGCGGCTATCAGGACTGGATCCGTCAAGGGGGCTCAGCGCGGTTGCTCGGCGTCGGTGAAAGCAAAGCCGGCAAGCCTGAATTGGCTTCAGCAGTCGTGGCGGCGCCCGAGCCTGCTGCCACGCCAGTGGTCGAGCAGAATGCTCCTGCCAAGAAAAAGCTTAGCTACAAGCTGCAGCGTGAGTTGGAAGCCTTGCCAGCGCAGATAGATGCAGTCGAGAAAAAGATGGCGGAGGTTCAGGCGCAAATCAGTGATCCTGGCTTTTACCAACAGCCGGCAGAAACCACTGCTGAAGTGTTAGCGAAATTGCCGCTGCTGCAAGAGGAACTGGATCACTTGCTGGAACGTTGGGCCGAGCTGGAAGGCTAGTTCTGCGGTAACCTGAGCAGTCTAAATATAAGGTCCAAGCCCTCGTTCTAGGGCTTGGGCGTTTATGCAGTCGTCTGCGCCTGCCGGAGAATCTAATGTCTATCGAGTACCGCATTACTCTCGACGACAGTCATCAGTTTAATTACCGCATTGAGTTGGACCGAGAATACGATCCCGTGGAGGCAAGCAGTGCTCCGGCTTGGACGCGGCTGAGTAATCAGCAGTGCAGTAACTGCCCGTTGAGCAATAACAGTTTTAGCCACTGCCCTGCTGCGGTTGATTTACACCGTGTTATTGAGGACTTTCAAGGGTTGCCCGCATTCACCAAGGCCATGGTCTGGGTGCGCACGCCTGAGCGTGAGTACACCAAGCATGCTGGGCTTGAAGAAGGGCTACGCGCTTTGCTCGGGGTGATAATGGCGACCAGTGCTTGTCCGGTGCTGGGCAAATTAAAACCGATGGCGCAGAACCATCTGCCGTTCGCCAGCAATCAGGAGTTTATCCTGCGTGCCTTTTCTCTTTATTTGTCGCGCCAATATTTTAATGCGCGAGAGGGACGCCATGCTGACTGGGAATTGAAAGGGCTGGTGCGGATGTTTCAGCAATTGCAGCTGGTCAATCAGGCGTTTTGGCAGCGTATTCACGATACCTGTAAAGGCGACTCTAACCTGAAGGCGTTTTTGACCTTCTTTTCCATGTCTTCAAGCATGACTTATTCATTGGAGACACAGTTGCAGAAAATTCGGCCGATGGTGATGAGTGCAGGGGACAGCCCTGAGTAAGCTTGTTTCAAAGGTGCAGCCTGAGTCTGCCACGCAGGGCAGACTCAGTCGGTGCTGTGATCTTTACTCGGGCTTTTTCAAGCGCACTGCCAGTACATCGCATGGCGCACCATGGAGAACATCGTTGGCCGTTGAGCCAAGTAGCAGGGCGAGGCCGTGACGACCATGACTCCCTACGATGACCAGATCACAGCCTTGCTCTTCGGCTAGGCGGTGGATTTCTTGGCGCGGTTGGCCATAGGTCAAGTGGCGTTGGTCAGTGGCCAGTTCGTTGTATTTCACAGCGAATGCGTCAAGGCGTTCACGGGCCTGATCAAACTGCTGCTGTTGCAACATCGACAAATCCATTGGCACGTCGCCGCCAAAGGCCATGGCCATCGGTTCAACCACATGCACAACCGATAGCTTCGCTTGGTTGTTGCGTGCCAGGATTTGCGCGCGGCTCATGACCGGGTCGCATTCTTCGGTTAGGTCTACGGCGACCAAGATATGTTGGTAGGACATGAGAGACTCCTTAAATGGATAGTCGATGATTCTAAGTATGAACGTTAATGAGCGCTTGCGGCAGGCTTTTAAAGCAGAGATATAACTTATGACCACTTGGATTGTATTGGCGTTGCTGTTTTGTGTGCTGAGCCCCTTGGCGATGTTGATGCCTTCCCGGCGTTTGCGCGGGCGTATGGATGTGCGCATGCAGGCCAGGCAATTCGGGCTGGCCATGAACATATCGCGTCAGCAATGGCCGCACTGGTTGCAGCGCGGCCAGCCTGAAGCGTGCCCTCAGTATCATCTGGCGCGCCGCCGTGGGCATCAGGACAGCTGGTGCTACTGGCAGGTAGAGCCGGGGCAGTGGTGCAATCAATGGCGCGAGCCTTGTGCGGACACAGTGCTTGCTCAGCGTTTGGCCAGCTTGCCGGGGGATGTCTACAAGGCCGAGTTGAGTCCAAACATGGTTGCGGTGTGCTGGGGGGAGGGCGGCAACGAGCAGAGTGTGGAAGCTATTCGCGATTTTCTTAAGGGCTATTTTTAGCGGGGCGGTCATTAGCCGATAAAGAAAAGCCCGATGCAAGCACCGGGCTGGAAGGTTGGCCAGGCAGGCCGGTAAATTCTGTGCGTACATCTCGACATGGCTCATTAGCATTATTGCTGTGCGCTTAGGTCGATGCAGCTGCATATTGTGAGGATAGCTGTTCTAGCTCCTCAATGATGCTGTCTGAGTACTTGCTAACCAAGAAGGGTACACTGTTTTCATTGTAATTTTTCAATGATTTTTCAATGTAGCGCCATTTTGTGCTCAGGTTGTTCAGCGTTTTGCTGGTCTGAACCGTGTTTTCCGGGGCTTGGTTGAGTTGCGCAAGGGTGCTGGCAAAGTCATTAACCAGATCTTCCATGCTACGGCTGTCACCGCCGCCCATAAAGGTTGCACCTACCGATGCACTGCGCGATGAGTAATCAACCGCGATCGCTTGCATCAACAAGCTCTGCTTACGGGTTTGCTGAATCAGTGGCGGGACGCTATAGCCACTTTCTTGCTCAATCTTGCTGTACAGCTCTTGGCTTAATGCCATGATTTTCTGATTGTGTTCGGCAAGATCAGCCACTGGCTGCAAGTCAGTGTAGCCCTGGGTCTTAAGGGTCATGACCAGCAATTTCAAGTTGTCTTGATAGCCGCTCCAAAGCTCCATTAGTTGGCTGCTGAGGGCCTTTGAGCTGTCGCCATTGAGGTCTTGCAGGGCTGTCAGTGCTTGATCGGCCTCGCTGAGCGACTCAGTTATCATTCGCGCATAGCGCTGATCGCCTTCCATGTTGTTATACATGTAGAAGCTACTGAGGCTTTTCTGGGTGTCCAGGCGCATTTTGTGAAGTTTCAGCAGGCTATCTGCCGGGGCCGTCGCCGCCAGGCTGAGCGTGCTGATCAGGAGCAGAGATAACAGTGAAAAAGTACGTAGAGAAATGGCAAGCATTCGGCTTGTCATACAGCGCTCCATAGACCCTTTGCGAGGGTTCGTTGTTGTTTTGGTTAGCAGTAGTGGCGAGTCTTCGCGCGCCATCTGTCTATAAATGTACCGGGCTGCGCACTGATTTGCTAGCAGGATATTAGTCTGGGTGGTTGGCTGGTTATTGCTGAATTACGTGATAAAAGATTAGCTGATTATCCTTTCGAAGCCGCGCAGTTATTGGGTTTTACCCCTGTGCTGGCGGTTTTCTGACGGCTTTGCTCATATATCGACAATTGACAAGCTGCGGCTTTTCCCTGAATGTGTGCCGACCCAAATCAAACGGGCGTATGAATTGAGTGTTTGTTTGTCATAAACGACGCCTTTACTGCTCGAATATCGCATCAGTGGGTGTGCCAGGCGTTTTAACGCTACTCTTGACGGCTCAGCCGCGGAGCAGCTGCTGGTTGGCTCTGGTGTGTACTGTATTAGCTTCCATATCGTGGAGATCAGTTGATGATTTACGAAGGTAAAGCCATCACGGTTAAAGCTCTTGAAAGTGGCATTGTCGAATTAAACTTCGACCTCAAGGGTGAATCCGTCAACAAGTTCAACCGTCTTACCCTGAACGAATTGCGTCAGTCAGTAGATGCAATCAAGGCCGATGGTTCGATCAAGGGCGTGATTGTTACCAGCGGCAAAGACGTATTCATCGTCGGCGCCGATATCACCGAATTCGTTGAGAACTTCAAACTGCCCGACGAAGAGTTGGTCGCAGGCAACCTTGAAGCCAACAAAATCTTCAGCGATTTTGAAGACCTTGCTGTTCCAACCGTCGCCGTTATCAATGGCATCGCGTTGGGTGGTGGCTTCGAAATGTGCTTGGCCGCGGATTACCGCGTTATGGCCAGCAGCGCTAAAGTCGGCCTGCCAGAAGTTAAATTGGGTATCTACCCAGGTTTTGGTGGCACCGTTCGTTTGCCGCGTTTGATCGGTACCGACAACGCTGTCGAGTGGATTGCCGCAGGTAAAGAAAACCGTGCTGAAGACGCCCTTAAAATGGGTGCTGTCGACGTTGTTGTAGATGCTGACAAGCTGAAGGCAGCGGCACTGGACCTGATCAAGCGTGCCATCAGTGGCGAGCTGGACTACAAGGCCAAGCGTCAACCTAAGCTGGAAAAGCTTAAGCTCAACGCCATTGAGCAGATGATGTGCTTTGAAACCGCTAAAGGCTTCGTGGCCGGTCAAGCAGGCCCGAACTATCCAGCGCCTGTTGAAGCCATCAAAAGCATTCAGAAAGCTGCAAACTTCGGCCGCGATAAAGCGCTGGAAGTTGAAGCTGCAGGCTTCGTAAAACTGGCCAAGACGCCAGTGGCTGAAAGCCTGATTGGTCTGTTCTTGAACGACCAAGAGCTGAAGAAAAAAGCTAAGCAATACGACGAAATCGCCAAAGACGTGAAGCTGGCTGCCGTGCTCGGCGCAGGCATCATGGGCGGCGGTATTGCCTATCAGTCGGCTGTCAAAGGCACGCCGATCATGATGAAAGATATCCGTGAAGAGGGTATCCAGATGGGTTTGAACGAGGCCTCCAAGCTGCTCGGCAAGCGCGTCGAAAAAGGTCGTCTGACCCCGGCTAAAATGGCTGAGGCACTCAACGCAATCCGCCCAACCATGTCTTACGGCGACTTCGGTCACGTTGATATCGTTGTTGAAGCGGTCGTTGAGAACCCTAAGGTCAAGCAAGCTGTACTGGCTGAAGTTGAAGGCGTGGTCCGTGAAGACGCGATTCTGACCTCCAACACCTCGACCATTTCCATCAGCCTGCTGGCTAAAGCCTTGAAGCGCCCGGAAAACTTCTGCGGCATGCACTTCTTCAATCCGGTGCACATGATGCCGCTGGTGGAAGTCATTCGTGGTGAGAAGTCTGGCGAAACCGCCATTGCGACAACCGTCGCTTACGCCAAGAAGATGGGTAAAACCCCGGTCGTAGTAAATGACTGCCCGGGTTTCTTAGTCAACCGCGTGCTGTTCCCTTACTTCGGTGGTTTCTCCAAGCTGCTTGAGTTCGGCGTTGACTTCACCCGAATCGACAAAGTGATGGAGAAGTTCGGCTGGCCGATGGGCCCGGCGTACTTGTCTGACGTTGTCGGCATCGACACAGGCCACCACGGCCGTGACGTAATGGCTGAAGGCTTCCCGGATCGCATGGCTGTTGAAGGCCGTACCGCTGTTGACGTGATGTACGACGCTGATCGTCTGGGCCAGAAAAATGGCAAAGGCTTCTATGCCTACGAGACTGACAAGCGCGGCAAGCCGAAGAAGGTCGTTGACCCGAAAGCTTACGAGCTGCTCAAGGAAATCGTGCGCGAAGAGCGTGAGTTGACTGATGAAGACATCATCAACTTCATGATGATCCCGCTGTGCATGGAAACCGTTCGCTGCCTCGAAGATGGCATCGTTGAAACCGCTGCAGAGGCCGATATGGGCCTGATCTACGGTATTGGCTTCCCGCCGTTCCGTGGTGGTGCACTGCGTTACATCGACAGCATCGGTGTAGCGGAATTTGTAGCCCTGGCCGATAAGTACGCCGATCTGGGCGCGTTGTACCAGCCAACTGAAAAGCTGCGTGAAATGGCCAAGAACGGCCAGAAGTTTTTCGGTTAATCGCGCAACGATTTAGCGAGGGTAAAATGATGAGCTTGAACCCAAGAGATGCAGTGATTGTCGACTTCGGTCGCACCCCGATGGGGCGCTCCAAAGGCGGCATGCACCGTAACACCCGTGCCGAGACTATGTCGGCCAACCTGATTCGCGGCGTCCTAGACCGTAACTCGAAGATCGATCCGGCTGAAGTCGAAGATGTGATCTGGGGTTGTGTAAACCAGACGCTGGAGCAGGGCTGGAACATCGCGCGCATGGCGTCGTTGATGACCCAGATCCCGCACACCAGTGCAGGTCAGACTGTAAGCCGTCTGTGCGGTTCTTCAATGAGCGCACTGCACACCGCTGTACAGGCGATTCAAACCGGTAACGGCGATGTATTCGTGGTTGGCGGCGTTGAGCACATGGGCCACGTTGGCATGATGCACGGCGTAGATCCAAACCCGCACCTGTCGCTGTACGCTGCCAAAGCATCGGGGATGATGGGCCTGACGGCTGAAATGCTCGGCAAAATGCATGGCATCAGCCGTGAGCAGCAAGATGCGTTTGGTGAGCGTTCGCACCGTTTGGCGCAGAAGGCGACCGTTGAAGGCAATTTCAAGGATGAAATCATCCCGATGGAAGGCTACGACGAGAATGGCTTCCTCAAGGTTTTCGATTACGACGAGACCATTCGTCCGGAAACTACGCTTGAGAGCTTGGCTGCTTTGCGTCCAGCGTTTAATCCTAAAGGCGGCACCGTGACTGCAGGTACTTCCTCGCAGATCACTGACGGCGCTTCGTGCATGATTGTGATGTCCGCTCAGCGTGCTCAGGATCTAGGTATCCAGCCTATGGCTGTGGTGCGCGCGATGGCCGTTGCTGGGGTTGATCCGGCGATCATGGGTTACGGCCCAGTACCGTCGACTCAGAAAGCCTTGAAGCGTGCTGGTCTGACCATGGCTGACATCAATTTTATGGAGCTCAACGAAGCCTTCGCCGCTCAGGCATTGCCTGTGCTGAAGGACCTCAAAGTGCTCGATAAGATGGATCAAATGGTCAATCTGCACGGTGGTGCGATTGCTTTGGGTCACCCGTTCGGTTGTTCCGGTGCACGTATCTCCGGTACCCTGCTGAACGTAATGAAGCAAAACAACGGCACCTTGGGTGTTGCGACTATGTGCGTGGGCCTCGGTCAGGGCATCACCACTGTCTTCGAACGCGTTTAACCGTTCCAAGATGTGAAACCGGGGCCATGTGCCCCGGTTTTTGTTTGTTTGACTATTGCTGAAAATGAATGCACTGCATTTTTCAGCCGTATTGTGCGAATTTTTTATTAGGAATTGAGAAATGCAGATAAAACCCGGTCTTTACCGCCATTACAAAGGCCCTGAATACCGTGTTTTTGGCGTTGCTCAACACTCCGAAACTGAGCAGCAGGTCGTTGTTTATCAGGCGCTGTACGGGGATTATGGGCTTTGGGTGCGTCCGCTCGGTATGTTTTGCGAGCGTGTTGATGTTGACGGTGAAAGCGTTCCGCGCTTTGCTCTAGTCGAAGCTGAAACGCCGCTTTTTGGCCAACCTTGAAGCACTCTGCAGAACACCTAAACTTGACCTTGCCTTAAGCGCCACTATATATAGCGGTGCCAGACAAGGCGTCTGCTGCCTTTTCTTTTCTTCACATTCAGGAATTTTCTGATCCATGGGTAAATCGCTGGTCATCGTGGAATCCCCGGCCAAGGCCAAGACAATCAACAAGTACTTGGGCAACGAGTACGTGGTGAAGTCGAGCATCGGCCACATCCGTGACCTGCCCACCAGTGGTTCGGCAAGCGCGGCCAAAGAACCGGCCAAGCGCGGAAAAGCTGCTGCAGGCGAGGCTCCGGCTCTGTCGCCAAAGGAAAAAGCCAAACGCCAATTAGTGGCGCGCATGGGGGTTGACCCCGAGCATGGCTGGAAAGCTAAGTACGAGATCCTTCCGGGCAAAGAAAAAGTCGTTGATGAACTGCGACGCTTAGCCAAAGACGCTGACACCATCTATCTCGCAACCGACTTGGATCGCGAGGGGGAAGCCATTGCCTGGCACCTGCGCGAATCCATTGGTGGTGATGACAGCCGTTATAAGCGCGTGGTGTTCAACGAGATCACCAAGAAGGCCATTCAAGAGGCGTTCTCCAAGCCGGGCGAACTCGATATCAATCGGGTTAATGCGCAGCAGGCCCGACGGTTTCTCGACCGTGTAGTGGGTTACATGGTTTCGCCGCTGCTATGGGCCAAGATTGCCCGTGGCCTGTCTGCCGGTCGCGTGCAGTCGGTAGCGGTCAAATTGGTGGTTGAGCGCGAGAAAGAGATCCGCGCCTTCGTTCCAGAAGAGTATTGGGAAGTCCACGCTGATCTGGCCACCGGCAAAAAAGACACTGTGCGTTTTGAAGTTGCCCGTGAAAATGGCGCTGCATTCAAACCGCTCAACGAAACTCAGGCCATGGCTGCGCTGGAGACCCTCAAGTCGTCCAGCTACAGCGTCGCCAAGCGTGAAGACAAGCCGACCAGCAGCAAGCCTTCTGCGCCTTTTATCACCTCGACGTTGCAACAGGCTGCGAGCAATCGCCTGGGCTTTGGCGTGAAAAAGACCATGATGATGGCCCAGCGTCTGTATGAGGCCGGTTACATCACCTATATGCGTACCGACTCGACCAACCTGTCGGCTGACGCTGTGACCATGGTGCGCAGTTTTATCGAGGATGAATTCGGCAAAAAGTACCTGCCGGAAACACCGAACACCTACAGCAGCAAAGAGGGCGCACAGGAGGCTCACGAAGCGATTCGTCCTTCCGATGTCAACACCAAGCCAACTCAGCTCAGTGGTATGGAGCGCGATGCTGAGCGTCTCTACGACTTGATCTGGCGTCAGTTTGTGGCCTGCCAGATGCCGCCAGCACAATATTTGTCGACCACCGTGACGGTCGAGGCGTCGCAGTTCGAATTACGCGCCAAGGGCCGTATTCTCAAGTTTGATGGTTACACCCGTGCCTTGCCGCAAGTGAGCAAGCCTGGCGATGACGCTGTACTGCCTGAGATGAAGCAGGGCGAAGCGCTGAAGCTGGTCAAGCTCGACCCAAGCCAGCACTTCACCAAGCCGCCTGCGCGCTACTCCGAAGCCAGCCTGGTTAAAGAGATGGAAAAGCGTGGTATCGGTCGTCCATCGACATATGCCGCCATCATTTCGACCATTCAGGATCGCGGTTATGTGGCCTTGCATAACCGTCGTTTCTACTCGGAAAAGATGGGCGACATTGTCACTGAGCGTCTGTCTGAAAGTTTCTCCAATCTGATGGATTACGGCTTTACCGCCGGCATGGAAGAGAATCTCGATGACGTTGCACAGGGCGAGCGCGAGTGGAAGAACGTGCTCGACGAGTTCTACGGTGACTTCAAGAAAAAACTTGAAGTGGCCGCCGATGGCGACACTGGCATGCGTGCCAATACACCGACGCTGACGGATATCGCCTGCCGCGAATGTGGTCGCCCGATGATGATTCGCACGGCGTCTACTGGTGTTTTCCTGGGTTGCTCAGGTTATAGCCTGCCGCCCAAAGAACGCTGCAAGTCGACCATTAACCTGGTACCAGGTGATGAAATCGCGGCGGACGATGAAGGTGAGTCGGAGTCCCTGGTGCTGCTGGGTAAGCACCGTTGCAAGATTTGCGACACAGCGATGGATGCCTATTTGCTGGATGAAACGCGCAAGCTGCATATCTGCGGTAACAACCCGGATTGTGCGGGTTACGAGATTGAAACCGGGCAATACCGCATCAAGGGCTACGAAGGCCCGAGCCTTGAGTGCGATAAATGCGGCAGCGAGATGCAACTGAAGACCGGCCGATTTGGCAAGTTCTTTGGTTGCACCAATAGCGAGTGTAAGAACACCCGCAAATTGCTCCGCAGTGGTGAGCCGGCGCCACCGAAAATGGATGCGGTGAAAATGCCTGAACTGAAATGCGAAAAAGTTAATGACACCTATGTGCTGCGTGATGGTGCATCGGGTCTGTTCTTGGCCGCCAGTCAGTTTCCGAAGAATCGTGAAACCCGCGCACCGCTGGTGATCGAGATTCTGCCGCACAAAGATGAGATCGATCCGAAGTACGAATTCCTGTTTAGCGCGCCGCAGAAAGATCCCGAAGGCCGTCCGGCGGTTATTCGTTACAGCCGCAAAACCAAAGAGCAATATGTACAGACTGAGGTTGAAGGTAAACCCACAGGCTGGAAAGCATTCTTTGACGGCGGTAAGTGGAAGGTCGAAGACAAAAAACGTTGATTGCAGCCCTTGCGCAGGCCGCTGGCCTGCGCAAGCGGACGTTTAATCTTTCCACCAGAATTCACTGAGTCAACCGGCTCGGCCTACGTGAGGCCTTGATCAATGACCTGTTGAGGAGTGGTTGGCCATGGCTAACGAGTTGTACACCCGCACCAATCAAAAAATCTTTTACGCTGGCTTGTCGTTGGAGTCATGGCGTAAGGCTGAAGCGTCGCAGGCAATGAATGTGCAAGGCTTGATCCAGGCTGAGCGTGAGGCTGCGCTGTTTCACCTGTATGGCTCTGTGCTTGGCCTATGCCATGAGATTGCAGGCTACTATCGCTTGCCCAACAGCCAGTCGCCTCAGGTTGAGGTTTTGTTAGACCGGTCGATGCTGGAGTCCGCGCCAAGCCCGGAGTTCTCCGAGTTGGTTGAGCTTAAAGGCAATGCTGAAACCTGGTTGGCGCAATTGTTGGAGGCTTACAAGGCCCTGCACAAACCGCCCCAGATGCAGCAAAAAACCAAGGTTGATCCAACTACGCCTTTGATTGAGGCGATTAGCATTGATCAGCAGCCAGAGTTGCTTGAGCGTGAAACCTTAGAAGCTTGGCGCAAACAAATAACCGCTCTGGCGCGACGCTTTCGCGAGTCGCTGAGTGAGTGGTGAGCCATTATTGATCAGCGGGCTAGGGCGTGGCTCTAGTCGGCTGTTACAATGGGCGGCTAACGTGGAGACTCAAATCAATGCCTACTTCGTTTTTAGAAATCGTAGAACTACCTGATGGCCGTATCGCCTTGCGCCGCGCAGACGATGAGGAGGCGCTTGTAGTGCTGGATTTCTCCTCGGACGCGAAGTCATTCCTGCAAGGGCAGCATGTTGAAGTGGCCAAAGCCATGCTCAATGTAGGGGTGCAGATGGCCGGGCGCCTCGCCGAGAACGACTTTCAGCATGAAGGCGAAGCGCGGGTTCTTCATTAATCCTGCCTGCCTACGTCTAAGGCGACACTTACCCCGCGCCGCTCAATAGCTAGGGTTTGAATAGTGGACGGAAAAACGTCGTCCACCTTGCCGGTTCTGACAAGTCCGCGGGCCGGATGTAGCATCCATTGAGTCGATGGCGACTAATCGCAATAAGCCTTTCTTCAGTTCAGCCCAGGCTAATATTCAAGCTCTGTGCGCCACCTTCGCGAGCTGCATTTTCGAGGGTTTGACGTGCAGTGCGTTCAAGCGGGTGAAGCCAGCTAACTACCGTGTGGCTGCGGCCTAGCTTCAAGGCATCTTCTGCCAGTTGCAGTGCGCTTTGCTCGCCGCGAGGGTGCAGTAACAGGATGCGCTCACGGTTTAAGCCTGCGTCGCGCAGCCAGCTTTGAGTCAGGTTGCTCGGTGGGGCAATAAGTGTCAGCCAGCGCTCGTTGTCATTTTCGCTCAGTTCGCGAAGGATGGGTGCCAATAGCGTTAGGCAGTGTCTCGCGGCGCCTCGAAGCGACAATTCGCTGAATGCTTGGGGTTGATCCTGCCAAGCATCGTTGAGTGCTTCTTGCGGCAGTGCAGGAGCGCTGACAGCCATGAAAGCCTCGAACAGTGGAAGTTGTGTCTGATTGAGCGGTTGAGACAGCTGCATAAATACTCCGTTAGCGGCGAATTACACCGACACTTAAGCCTTCAATGACAAGTTCCTGCTCTTCGAGATTGACTTCGATTGGGGCAAACTCAGGGTTTTCGGCAATCAGCCAGACTTTACTGCCTTCGCGCTTAAAGCGTTTTACCGTGACTTCATCGTCAATGCGCGCCACTACTACCTGGCCATTGCGGACCTCGCGGGTGGTGTGCACGGCTAATAGATCGCCATCAAGTATGCCGATGTCCTTCATGCTCATGCCGCGCACACGCAACAAGTAATCCGCTTTGGGATGGAAGAACTCGGGGTTGATCCGGCAAGAGTCCTCGATATGCTGTTGCGCCAGAATCGGTTCGCCAGCGGCAACACGGCCAATAACAGGTAAGCCGTCCTCTTCTGCATTAGGCTCGAAGCCTGGAATACGAATCCCGCGCGATGCGCCGGGTGTCATCTCTATTGCGCCCTTGCGGGCAAGGGCTTTGAGATGCTCTTCAGCTGCGTTCGGAGACTTGAAGCCAAGCTTTTGCGCAATCTCCGCGCGAGTAGGCGGAAAGCCATTGCCTTCAAGGCATTGCTTGATGAAGTCAAGAATCTCGGCTTGGCGTGGCGTCAGCTTTATCATTGGGTCAGCTCTGTTTTTATATACAGTGACTGGGATTATATACAGTGAATCGTGCTTGGCAATCATCCATTTGCAATTGGTTTGATTTAATCGTGCTATTTTGTTCTGGCGCGGTGTTACTTAGCTGGTTTGGTGAGCGTCTTGTTTTATTAATGGGCCAGCATCAAAGTCTGCGGTAAAAGACGGCATCGCAATGCTTGACAATGCATAGAGCCGAAACGTATGTTTCAAACAAGTGTTTGTCAGGTGATAGCTAATGGCTCAGTCGGAAACTGTTGAACGCATTCTGGATGCTGCAGAGCAACTGTTTGCCGAGAAAGGTTTCGCAGAAACCTCTCTGCGTTTGATTACCAGCAAGGCTGGGGTCAATCTCGCAGCTGTGAACTATCATTTCGGCTCGAAAAAAGCCCTGATCCAAGCTGTTTTCTCGCGTTTTTTGGGGCCTTTCTGTGCCAGCCTTGAACGTGAACTGGACCGCCGTCAGGCCAAGCCAGACACTGCGATGTCGCTTGAAGAACTCCTTGAGTTATTGGTCGAGCATGCTCTTGCGGTTAAACCCCGTAGTGGCAATGACTTGTCAATTTTCATGCGTTTGCTTGGCTTGGCTTTCAGTCAAAGCCAAGGGCACTTGCGTAAGTACCTAGAAGAGGTCTACGGCAAGGTGTTTCGCCGCTACATGATGCTGGTTCATGAAGCTGCTCCGCGTATTCCACCCCTTGAGTTATTTTGGCGTGTGCACTTTATGCTGGGCGCCGCTGCATTCAGCATGTCGGGTATCAAGGCATTGCGCGCTATGTCTGAGACTGATTTCGGGGTGAATACTTCGATTGAACAAGTGATGCGCTTGATGGTGCCTTTCTTGGCGGCCGGTATGCGCTCCGAGTCAGGTGTGAGTGATCCAGCTTTAGCGGCTGCGAAATTGCGCCCGCGGGTTAAAAGTCAGCCGCTTGCCGCCAAGGTTTAACGCACAATGGGTGGGCGTTTGAGGGTTGATCCGCTAAGCTAGCCGCCATGGCTACTCTCGATTTATTACATATCTCCATTGCCGATCAGTGCCTCTATGGTTTTGCTGATAATCGGCTGTTGCTGCGCCTGCCAGTTTCCACGGCGCTCAATGGTGTGGGCGAGCAGAATGGCTCTGGCTGCACCCCCCGAGGCCGGCATCTGGTGCGGGGGAAGATTGGCGCTGGCTTGCCCCTCGGTGCTGTGCTGCGTGGACGGCGCTGGACGGGTGAAGTCTGGTCAGCTGAACTGGCCGAAGCCGCACCGGGACGCGACTGGATTTTGTCTCGGATTCTCTGGCTTAGCGGGTGTGAGCCTGGGCGCAACCGCTTGGGAAATGTTGATACCTTCCGCCGCTATGTTTATCTGCATGGCACGCCAGACACTGAGCCCATGGGCGTAGCGCTTTCCCATGGCTGCGTGCGCATGCGCAACTCGGATGTGCTGCAACTGTTCGAACAGGTACCGGTCAACTGTGCGGTGATGATTGACGAAGCGCCGTGTCCTGACTGGGCCGCTCTACCTCTTGATTAAGGATTTCTTGTGAGTTCATCTTTGCAAGGCTCGTTGATGCTCGACATTGACGGCACTTGGCTAACGGCTGAAGACCGACAAATTTTGCGTCAACCTGAAGTTGGCGGTTTGATTCTGTTTGCGCGCAACATTGAAGACCCGCGCCAAGTCCGTGAATTGAGCACAGCTATTCGGCAAATTCGTCCGGACTTATTGCTCGCTGTTGACCAGGAGGGCGGTCGGGTTCAGCGTCTGCGCCAAGGCTTTGTCCGCCTACCTGCCATGCGTGCATTGGCCGACAATCCCAACGCTGAACAGTTGGCTGAACATTGCGGCTGGATTATGGCCATTGAGGTCTTGGCGGTCGGCTTGGACCTAAGTTTTGCACCGGTGCTGGATCTTGATCACCAGCGCAGCGCAGTGGTTGGCAGTCGTTCGTTTGAGGGTGATGCTCAACGCGCGACGCAATTGGCGGGCGCATTTATTCGCGGCATGAATCAAGCTGGCATGGCGGCAACAGGTAAGCATTTCCCCGGTCATGGGTGGGCGGAGGCCGACTCCCATGTTGCGATTCCGGTCGATGAGCGCAGCCTCGAGCAGATCCGGGCGCAAGACATGCAGCCGTTTGCCCGGTTGGGTAATCAGTTGGCTGCGGTGATGCCGGCGCACGTAATTTATTCGCAAGTTGATGATCAGCCTGCCGGGTTCTCGCGGCGTTGGCTGCAAGACATCCTGCGCGGCGAGCTGGGCTTCAAAGGTGTGATTTTCAGTGACGACCTGTCCATGGCAGGCGCTCATGTGGTGGGGGATGCGGCGTGCCGGATAGAAGCCGCCTTGAGCGCCGGTTGTGACATGGGGTTGGTGTGCAATGACAGGGCTGCGGCTGAACTGGCGCTGAGTGCTGCGCAGCGCCTGGCGGTGGTGGCCCCGGATGGTTTGGCGCGAATGCGTCGTCAAGCTTTTCCCGGCATTGAATATCGCCAGAGCCCGCGTTGGCTTGAAGCAACACGCGCCTTGCGCGCAGCTCAGTTGATTGAATAGGAATAAGCATGACTGTCTACGCAATTATCGGCGGCACCGGCCTGACGCAACTCGAAGGCCTGACGATCACCGCTGCGCTCAATATCGACACCCCGTTTGGCGCACCATCAGCAGCAGTCCTGCGCGGTGAGTACGCTGGCCGTGAAGTGCTGTTTTTAGCGCGTCATGGTCACCCGCATCGTATTCCTCCACATCAGGTTAACTACCGCGCCAATCTATGGGCGTTGAAGGAGGCGGGTGCGCAGGCCATTCTTGCGGTCAACGCGGTGGGTGGTATCCATATGGCCATGGGCACCGGCCATTTCTGCGTGCCGCATCAGGTGATTGATTACACCAGTGGGCGTGAACACACCTATTTTGCGGGTGAGTTGGATCATGTCACCCATGTTGATTTCAGCCATCCCTACGACGAGGCGTTGCGTGACAAGTTTTGCGCTGCGTTAATGGCTGAGCACTGTGAGTTCAGTAGTCATGGTGTTTATGGTGCCACTCAAGGGCCGCGCCTTGAAACTGTGGCTGAGATTGCCCGTATGGAGCGTGATGGCTGCGATATTGTCGGTATGACCGGCATGCCTGAAGCCGTGTTGGCTCGAGAGTTGGATCTGCCTTACGCCTGCTTGTCGTTGGTGGTTAACCCCGCGGCTGGCAAGAGCAATGAGCTGATTACCATGGCGCAAATCGAGCAGGCACTCGTTGATGGCATGGACAAGGTCAAGGCGGTATTGGCGCGTGTGCTGAGCGACTGACTCCGGGCAGTAATGGTGGCTGAAAACAGCGTCAGCCACCCAGCGGCGGATAAAAAGCCTTATCCGCTCATCTGTTCAGGTTTATTGCGGGCGAACCCGAATCAGCATGCCCAGATTGCTATGGTCGATATAGTTGAGCTTGCGAATTTGCAGGCTGCTCGATTGTTGCAAGCGCTCACTGCGTGCCACCAGACCGCCGGGCTCAAACTGGTTGATCCACAAATCCACTTTGGCTTCCAGCGAGCGGTCTTGCTTGAGGCTCAGGGTGCCTTCAATTGGCATATGCCCTAAGCGCTCATCACCGGTACCAAGTGCCACGGTTTCGTCACTCGCTTGTGTCCAGGCCTTGTGCAGCAATACCTGATAGTCACCGCCATCATTGAGTTTTTCAGCTTCATCATTTAAGGCTGTCGCATGCTCTTGGCTGGTGTCAATCAAGCGTGCACCCTTTCTCCAGTCATCCGGTGCTCGCTTGCCGGAAATCAGGGTTTCGCCGGGCTGGCGGAATACAATGAGTTCAATTTGATAGTTGTCGGCGGCCACTGCCGTCTGGCTTAAGACGCTTATCGCCAGTAAAGGCAGCAGGGCAAGGCTGCGAAGTGCACGCATATTCACTATTGGTCCTTCAAGATGAGGGTGTCAGGCGCTCAAACAGCGCTTCAAGTATGTTGAATCGTTCTTCTGGCCGTTCCATCGGGACTTGGAATTTGAACAGCGTAGCGCCTTCGAACTTATAACGGTTGGGCTGGCCCTGAATTAATTTGATCAAAGTCAGTGGGTCAACGCAGGTGTCTGCAGCAAACTCGATGCGGCCGCCTTGTGGGCCAGCGTCGACCTTTTTAATGCCCAGGGTTTCAGCTTGCAGCTTGAGTAAGGTGAGGCGCACCAGATTTTTGGTCGGCTCAGGGAGCAGTCCAAAACGGTCGATCATTTCCACCTGCAATTCCTTCAAGCCATCTTCATCAGCCGCAGAGGCAATGCGTTTATACAGAATCAGACGAGCATGCACATCGGGCAGGTAGTCGTCGGGAATCAGCGCAGCGACGCGCAGGTTGATTTCCGGGCCACCACCTAAGGGTTGCTCAAGGTTGGGTTGTTCGCCCTTACGGATGGCTTTGACTGCGCGTTCGAGCATTTCCATGTACAGGGTGAAGCCGACCGCCTGAATTTGCCCGCTCTGGCCGTCGCCAAGCAACTCGCCTGCACCACGGATTTCAAGGTCGTGGGTGGCAAGCACAAAGCCCGCTCCAAGGTCTTGCGCGTTGGCAATGGCTTCAAGGCGTTTCTGTGCGTCGTCGCTGAGTTGCTTGCGCGGTGGCGTCAACAGATAAGCATAGGCTTGGTGGTGGCTGCGACCAACCCGGCCGCGCAATTGGTGCAGTTGGGCCAGGCCGAACTTGTCAGCGCGCTCGATGATGATAGTGTTGGCGCTCGGCACGTCAATACCGGTTTCGATGATGGTCGAGGCGATCAGCACGTTGAAGCGCTTGTGGTAGAAATCACCCATTACCTGTTCGAGTTCGCGTTCGCGCATCTGCCCGTGGCCGATACCGATGCGGGCTTCTGGCACCAGTTCAGCAAGGTCAGCCGCGCATTTTTCGATGGTTTTAACATCGTTATGCAGGTAATACACCTGGCCACCGCGCAAAAGCTCACGCAGCAATGCCTCTTTGATCACGGTGTTTTGCTGTTCCATGACGAAGGTGCGTACCGACAAGCGCCGTGCGGGCGGTGTGGCAATAATCGACAGGTCGCGCATGCCCGCAACGGCCATGTTCAGCGTGCGCGGGATTGGGGTGGCGGTGAGGGTGAGGATATCGACTTCGCTGCGCAGCGCTTTGAGCTGTTCTTTCTGGCGCACGCCAAAACGGTGCTCTTCGTCGATGATGACCAAGCCCAGGTTGTTAAAGGTGACGTCGTCCTGCAGCAGCTTGTGGGTGCCGATGACGATATCGACTTTGCCCGCGGCGAGCTGCTGCATGGCCTCGCTGACTTCTTTAGCGCTTTTGAAGCGGCTCATGACCTCGACTTTTACCGGCCAGTCGGCGAAGCGGTCGCGAAAGCTGTTGTAATGCTGCTGGGCCAGCAGGGTCGTTGGCACCAGGATCGCCACTTGTTTGCCGCCGTGTACCGCGATGAATGCGGCGCGCATGGCCACTTCAGTTTTACCGAAGCCCACATCACCGCAGACCAGACGGTCCATTGGCTTGGGTGCGAGCATGTCATCGCGTACCGCATCAATTGCGGTCTGTTGATCGGGTGTTTCCTCAAAGGGGAAGCCTGCGCTGAAGGTGGCGTAATCAACCTGAGGGTCGGCAAAGGCGTAGCCTTCACGTGCAGCGCGGCGTGCGTAGATATCCAGCAATTCTGCAGCAACATCGCGTACTTGCTCGGCGGCTTTGCGTTTTGCTTTTTGCCAGATTTCCGAACCTAGGCGGTGTAGCGGGGCCAGGGCGTCGTCGCTGCCAGTGTAGCGGGCGATCAGATGCAGGCTGGCAACCGGCACATACAGCTTGGCTTCTTCGGCGTACTGCAACGACAAAAACTCAGCGTTCTGGCCGTCGATCTCTAAGGTAATCAAGCCTTGATAGCGACCCACGCCATGATCGATGTGCACCACCGGTGCACCTTCGCGCAGTTCGGTGAGGTTTTTGATGACGTTTTCGCCAGCGTCGCGGGTTTTTTCCCGACGCCGACGTTGCATCACGCGTTGGCCGAATAGCGGGCTTTCGGCAATCAGCGCTACTGTTTCAAGCTGCAACCCATTGTCCAGCGGGGCGATGGTGATGCCAAGGCGCTCTTTGCCGGCGATAAATTGCGGCCAGCCTTCAACCTCCTTGGGTTTGAGCTTGAGGCGTGCGAGCAATTCGAGCAGCACTTCGCGGCGTCCGGCAGACTCCGCGCAGAATAGAATTCGGCCCTGGTACTCTTCGATAAAGCGTCTAAGAGCCGCTAATGGCTCGCTGGCCTTGGCTTGAATCGCCAAGTCGGGCAGCGCTTGTGCGTTAAAACGCAGGCGGCCTACGCCGTCCTCGATGTCATCTTGGCTGACCACCACGCGCGGCCAATTTTTCAGGCGTGCAAAGCAGTCTTCGACCGGTAAAAAGATATCGGCTGGTGGCAGCAGTGGGCGTTCAGGGTCCACTCGGCGTTCTTCATAACGGTTACGGGCGTCATTCCAGAACTGTTCTGCGGCTTTTTCGATGCCGGGTAGCGAAAATACCTGGGTGTCTTGGGGGAGGTAGTCGAATAGGGTTGCTGTTTCTTCGAAAAACAACGGAATGTAATACTCGATACCGGCCGGAGTGATGCCTGTGGAGAGGTCCTGGTAGATAGGGCAGCGGCGGAAATCAACGTCAAAGCGCTCGCGAAAGCGGCCGCGGAAATCGGTGACGGCCTTCTTTTCCAGTGGAAACTCGCGCGCAGGCAGCAGCTTGATCGATTCGACTTTATCTACCGAGCGCTGGGTTTCTGGGTCAAAGGTCCGCAGGGTCTCGATTTCATCATCGAACAAGTCAATCCTGTAGGGTTGCTTACTGCCCATCGGAAATAAATCAATCAGTGCGCCACGTACAGCAAATTCGCCATGCTCATATACAGTGTCAACACAGCGATACCCCGTGGCTTCCAGGCGGCTGCGCATCTCGTTTACATCGAGTGTTTGGCCAACATCCAGGACCAGGCTACTGCCCAGCAGGAAGCGCGTTGGTGCCAAACGATGTAGGGCGGTGGTTATCGGCACTACCAAAACGCCATGTTTTAGTTCTGGGAGGCGATAAAGTGCAGATATACGCTGGGAAATGATGTCTTGATGTGGCGAAAAAAGATCATACGGCAGGGTTTCCCAGTCCGGAAAGTGCAATACCGGCAAATCTGGGGCAAAAAAACTCAGTTCCTGTTCGAGGCGTTCAGCGCTCTGGCTGTCGGCGGTCAGGAGTAAAGTGAATCGATTTGCAGCGCTTGCAGCCTCAGCAATGGCTAGGCTTAGCGCAGCACCGGGGAGATTACCCCAATGTTGTTTGCCGGCAGCAGCGGGCAGGGACGGTAGGCGCAGTACGGACACAGGCGGCTCACGGTCAGAACACAAGGTCGCAGATTGTAGCGGGCGAACGTGCCTGCTGTCAGTTTCGACAGGCGACATTGCCCCCGAGCGCGGGTATCGGCATAATGTAGCCCCTTTTTTCAGCCCCTACATATGTGGAAGGTACTGCCTGTGAATCAGAAGCCCGACCAGTGTCTTGGTGAGTGGATCGATCGAGAAGCCCTTGCGGAAGCGATGATTCCGATGATCGGCCAGCTCTATCGCAATAACAACGTGGTCACATCGATCTATGGTCGTAGCCTGATCAATCGCTCTGTTATTCAGATACTTAAAGCTCACCGTTATGCTCGCCACCGTCTTGATGGTGATGTCGAGCTGTCGGTGCACGACACGTTCCAGGTTCTTAAAACCATGGGCGAGCTTAAGCTGGGCTCCGCATCGGTCGACCTCGGTCGCATGATGGCCAAGTTCGGTAAGGAAGCTAACGGCCGTAGCCTTGAGCAATTTGTCCGTGAAGAGCTTGAAGCGGTTGCTGGTCAACAGAATGTCTCGGCCCGTAAAGGCACAGACGTTGTGCTTTACGGCTTTGGTCGTATCGGCCGTCTGTTGGCGCGCATCCTGATCGAAAAAACCGGTGGTGGCGACGGCCTGCGCCTGCGTGCCATTGTTGTGCGTAAAGGTGCTGACAATGACTTGGCCAAGCGTGCCAGCCTGTTGCGCCGCGACTCGGTGCACGGTCCGTTCAATGGCACCATTACTGTTGATGAAGCCAATAACACCCTGAGCGCCAACGGTAACCTGATTCAGGTCATTTACTCGAATGACCCAGCGTCTATCGACTACACCGCTTATGGCATCGAAAACGCGCTGCTGGTAGATAACACCGGTAAGTGGCGTGATGCTGAAGGCCTGGGTCAGCACCTCAAGTGCCCGGGTATTGACCGTGTAGTTTTGACGGCGCCAGGTAAAGGTGAGCTGAAGAACATCGTTCACGGCATCAACCATTCGCAAATCACTGCTGATGACAAAATCATCTCTGCTGCGTCTTGCACCACCAACGCTATCGTGCCGGTGCTTAAAGCAGTTGATGACAAGTACGGCATTGTTAACGGTCACGTTGAAACCGTTCACTCCTACACCAACGACCAGAACCTGATCGATAACTTCCATAAAGGCAGTCGTCGTGGTCGTTCGGCAGCGCTGAACATGGTTATCACCGAGACGGGCGCTGCAACTGCTGCGGCCAAGGCATTGCCAGTGTTGAAGGGCAAGCTGACCGGCAACGCCATTCGTGTGCCGACGCCGAACGTGTCGATGGCGATTCTCAACCTCAACCTTGAGAAATCCACCACCCGTGAAGAGATTAACGAGTACCTGCGCTACATGGCGCTGCACTCTGACCTGCACAAGCAGATCGATTACGTTAACTCGGAAGAAGTGGTTTCGACTGACTTCGTCGGCTCGCGTCATGCGGGTGTGGTTGATGCTGAAGCGACCATCAGCAACGATAACCGCGTTGTATTGTACGTATGGTACGACAACGAATTTGGTTACAGCTGCCAGGTTGTCCGCGTGATGGAAGACATGGTTGGGGTTAACCCGCCAGCGTTTCCTAGCTAAGACGCATTAGCTATAAAAGAACGGGGGCCTTGGCTCCCGTTTTTTTATGCATTGATTTTGCCCGGTATACTCGGTGCTTCTCTGACTGCTTGGTCGCGAAATTTACTCATTTGGGGGATAATGGGCGGATTGTGTTTTGATATGAGCGTGGCAGTTGTCTGTGTATAGGTGCTTTTAGTCGTATTCACGGCGCCTTTGGATTAATCCAAACTATCGCGTTGTTGCCTCTTGTTACGTATCGCCCAAAAAAAGCCGAGGCTTGGGTGGTCAGTGGCAAGGGCCGTCTTTATAATCAAACGGATTTTTTACCCGCGACCGACGCCGTCCATCATGCTGATTAACCGCAGTGTGTGCTTGCCTATTGGCTGAAAGGCGTCGTCCGTTTTCTAAGAAGATTTCTAAAATCAGTGGTTAGGCAAACCTATGATCAAAATTAAGAATGGGCTCGATTTGCCCATAACTGGCGCGCCGGCGCAGCGTATTGAGGCCGCAAGGCCAGTACGCAGCGTTGCCGTCATAGGCTACGACTATCATGGTATGAAGCCTACGATGGAAGTCCAGGTGGGGGATCGGGTCAAGCTCGGGCAAGTGTTGTTCGCTGACAAGAAAACCCCTGGCGTGGTCTACACCGCTCCTGGTGCAGGTGTTATCAGCGCGATTCATCGCGGTGAACGACGCGTGCTGCAGTCAGTGGTTATCGACCTTGAAGGTGATGATCAAGTGACTTTCGCTCAGTATCCGGCCAGTGATCTGGCGGGACTGAGTCACGAAAAAGTCCGCGAAAACCTGCAGCAGTCGGGTCTGTGGACTGCCTTGCGCACGCGTCCTTTTAGTAAGGTGCCTGCAATCGATGCAGTGCCTAGCTCTATCTTCGTGACCGCAATTGATACCCATCCACTGGCTGCCGATCCGGCGGTTGTGATCGCCGAATACGCCACTGAATTTGAACAGGGTTTGCAAGTGCTCAGCACCCTGGGCAAGGTATTCCTATGCAAAGCCGAAGGCGCTAGTCTTCCTGGCGAGCAACTCAATAAGGTTCAGTCCGAAGCCTTTGCTGGTCCCCATCCTGCAGGTTTGGCTGGCACCCACATTCACTTTCTTGACCCGGTTACCGCAACCAAAAGCGTGTGGTCGATTGGTTATCAGGATGTGATTGCAGTCGGCAAGCTGTTTACCAGCGGCCAACTGTGGACTGAGCGTGTCGTTTCGCTGGCCGGTCCTGTGGTTGAAAACCCGCGCCTGCTACGTACCCGTCTGGGTGCAAGCCTTGAAGAAATCACTGCCGGTGAGTTGCAGCCAGGTGAGAACCGTGTGGTTTCCGGCTCTCTGCTTGGCGGTCGTACTGCACATGGGGCTTTTGCTTTCTTGGGGCGCTACCACCAGCAGGTATCTTGCTTGGCTGAGGGTAATGACCGCGAGATGCTGCATTACCTGCGCGCTGGGGTGAATAAACACTCGGTACTGAATATTTTCGTATCCAAGTTGGCCGCGGCGAAGAAGTTTGCTTTTTCGACCACCACCAATGGCAGCCCGCGGGCGATGGTCCCAGTCGGTAATTACGAGGCGGTGATGCCGCTGGATATCCTGCCGACCCAGCTGTTGCGTTACCTGATCGTTAGCGACACTGAGATGGCCCAGAAACTGGGTTGCCTGGAGCTCGACGAAGAAGACCTGGCGTTGTGCACTTATGTCTGTGCCGGTAAGTATGAATATGGCCCGATCCTGCGCGATAACCTCGCAAGCATCGAGAAGGAGGGTTAATCGTGGGTATCCGTGCATTCCTCGATAAAATCGAGCACAACTTTGAGTCTGGTGGTAAGTACGAAAAGTGGTACGCCTTGTATGAGGCTGTCGACACCTTTTTCTACCGTCCGGGCAGCGTAACCAAGACCACAGCGCACGTGCGTGATGGCATCGACCTCAAGCGCATGATGATCACCGTCTGGATGTGTACTTTCCCGGCGATGTTCTTCGGCATGTGGAACACGGGCTATCAAGCCAACCTGATCTACAGTGCAAGCCCCGATCTGCTGGCTGCTCAAGAGGGCTGGCGCTTCGCGTTGATCAGCTCTTTGGCAGGTTTCGATCCGACCAGCCTCTGGGATAACTTTATCCAAGGCGCGGCGTACTTCCTGCCTATCTATGCGACTGCCTTTATTGTTGGCGGTTTCTGGGAAGTGCTGTTTGCCTCGATCCGTAAACATGAAGTCAACGAAGGTTTCTTCGTGACCTCGGTGCTGTTTGCCTTGATCCTGCCGCCAAGCATCCCATTGTGGGAAGTGGCGCTGGGGATCAGCTTCGGTGTGGTTATCGGCAAGGAAGTATTCGGCGGTACGGGCAAGAACTTCCTCAACCCAGCTCTGGCTGGCCGTGCATTTTTGTTCTTCGCTTATCCGGCACACATGTCCGGTGATGCGGTCTGGACCTCGGTCGACGGCTTCGCGGGTGCAACATCCTTAGGTCTGGCAGCTGCTGGCGGCGTTGAGAACGTAATCGGCAACGGTATCAGCTGGATGGATGCCTTTGTCGGTACTATCAACGGTTCTATCGGTGAAACCAGCACCCTGGCCCTGATGATCGGTGGCGGCATCTTGCTGATGACCAAAATCGCTTCATGGCGCATCGTTGCGGGCGTCATGCTCGGCATGATCGGCCTGAGCATGCTGTTCAATGCAATTGGCTCTGATACCAACCCATTGTTTGCCATGCCGTGGTACTGGCATTTGGTGGTGGGCGGCTTCGCCTTCGGTATGTTCTTCATGGCCACCGACCCGGTGTCGGCGTCCATGACCAACACCGGCAAGTGGATTTTCGGTGCTCTGATCGGCTTTATGGTGGTGTTGATCCGCGTGGTCAACCCGGCGTTCCCAGAAGGCATGATGCTGGCGATTCTGTTCGCCAACCTGTTTGCACCGCTGATCGACCACTTCGTCGTTCAAGCCAATATCAAGCGGAGGCTGGCACGCAATGTCTAGTCAAAAAGAATCCACCTCACGTACGTTGCTGGTGGCCCTGTTGGTTTGTTTGGTGTGCTCGGTATTCGTTGCCGGTGCCGCCATTGCGTTGAAGCCAACGCAGCAAGACAACCGCCTGCTGGATAAGCAGCGCAGCATCTTGGCTATCGCCAGTCTGGGTAATCCAGGCATGAGCGGTAAAGAAGTCAAGGCCTTGTTCGACGAGCGCATCACCGCAAAGATTGTTGATCTACAAACCGGTACGTTCAGTGACGCCAAAGACCCGCTCAAGTACGAGCCACTGGTCGGCGCTAAAGACCCGAACGAGTCGACTGTGATTGAGCCTGAGCAAGACCTTGCCAAGCTCAAGCGCCGTGAGCGCTACACCATCGTTTATCTGGTTGAAACTGACGGTAAGCTGGATAAAGTGGTATTGCCGATCCGTGGTCAAGGTCTGTGGTCGACCCTCTATGGCTTTGTCGCGCTGCAAGCTGACCTCGACACTGTGAGTGGCTTTGGTTTCTATCAGCACGCTGAGACCCCAGGTCTGGGCGGCGAGGTGGATAACCCGAAGTGGAAGGCCCTATGGCCTGGCAAAACCATTTACTCCGAAGATGGCAAAGTGGCTATCAGTGTAGTTAAAGGCGGTGTTGACCCTAAAAGCCCGAAAGCCGTGCATCAGGTTGACGCACTTGCAGGGGCCACACTGACCAGTAATGGCGTTGATCACCTGCTCAAGTTCTGGATGGGTGAACAAGGTTTCGGTCCGTTTCTCACTAAATTGCGCGCAGGGGAGGCTTGATCATGTCGCAGCCGACTATTAAAGAAGTCCTGCTCAATCCGATCTTCAACAACAACCCAATTGGTTTGCAGATTCTGGGTATCTGTTCCGCTTTGGCGGTGACCTCGAACCTGAAGACTGCGTTGGTCATGTCGATCGCTTTGACCCTGGTAACCGGGTTCTCCAACCTGTTTATCTCGATGATTCGCAGTCAGATCCCCAGCTCGATTCGTATGATCGTGCAAATGGTGATCATTGCCTCCCTGGTTATTGTGGTTGACCAGGTGCTCAAGGCTTATGCCTTTAGCCTGTCGAAACAGCTGTCGGTATTTATTGGCTTAATCATCACCAACTGTATCGTGATGGGCCGTGCTGAGGCCTTTGCCATGCAGAACCCGCCAGTGCTGTCGTTCTTCGACGGTATTGGCAACGGTCTGGGCTATAGCGCCATGCTGATTGCATTGGGCATCGTTCGCGAGCTGTTCGGTGCTGGCAAACTGCTGGGCTTCGAAATCCTGCCGGTAATCAATGATGGCGGCTGGTATCAGCCAAACGGCTTGTTGTTGCTGCCACCTTCGGCGTTCTTCCTGATTGGTCTGTTCATCTGGGCTATCCGTAGCTGGAAGCGCGATCAAATTGAGAAGCCAAGCTTCAAAATGGCGCCTCAGGTCTCGAATAAGGAGGCTTACTAATGGAACATTATCTGAGCCTTCTGGCTAAAGCGGTGTTCGTTGAGAACATGGCCTTGGCCTTCTTCCTCGGGATGTGCACCTTTATCGCCATCTCGAAGAAAGTCGAGACGGCAATTGGTCTGGGTATCGCTGTTATCGTGGTGCAGGTCATCACTGTTCCAGCCAACAACCTGATCTACACCTACTTGCTGAAAGACGGCGCATTGGCCTGGGCTGGGCTGCCTGACGTAGACCTGAGCTTCCTCGGTCTGCTCAGCTACATCGGCGTCATCGCGGCAATCGTACAGATCCTAGAAATGCTTTTGGATAAGTACGTGCCTGCGCTGTACAACGCTTTGGGTGTGTTCTTGCCACTGATCACAGTGAACTGCGCCATCATGGGCGGTACTTTGTTCATGGTGCAGCGTGATTACAACCTGGGTGAGAGTACCGTTTACGGTTTCGGCTCGGGCTTGTCTTGGGCGCTGGCGATTGCCGCTCTGGCAGGGATTCGTGAGAAGCTCAAGTACAGTGACGTACCGGCGGGTTTGCAGGGTTTGGGCATTACCTTCATCACCATCGGTTTGATGTCTCTGGGCTTCATGTCCTTCTCTGGCGTGCAGTTGTAAGGACGGAATGAACAGATGAATTATGAAATTTTTCTCGCAATAGGCATGTTCACCGCCATCGTTCTGGCGCTGGTAGTGATCATCCTGATGGCGCGCGCCAAGCTGGTTTCCAGTGGCGACGTAAGCATCGAAATCAACGGTGAAAAGACCATCGTGGTCCCGGCGGGCGGCAAGTTGCTGCAAACCTTGGCGGCTAACAATGTGTTCTTGTCATCGGCATGTGGCGGTGGCGGTACCTGCGCCCAGTGCAAGTGTGTGATTACCTCTGGCGGCGGTGAAATGCTGTCCACCGAAGAGTCACACTTCACGCGCCGTGAAGCCAAAGAAGGCTGGCGTTTGTCGTGTCAGGCTGCGGTTAAGCAGGACATGAAGATCGAAGTGCCGGAAGAAGTCTTCGGCGTGAAGAAGTGGGAGTGCACGGTTGAATCCAACCCTAACGTTGCCACCTTCATCAAGGAGCTGACGCTCAAACTGCCTGAAGGCGAGAACGTCGACTTCCGCGCTGGTGGTTACGTACAGCTTGAGTGCCCGCCGCACGAAGTGCATTACAAAGACTTCGATATTCAAGAGGAATATCGTGGTGACTGGGACAAATTCAACCAGTGGAAGTACGTGTCCAAGGTTGAAGAGACGGTGATTCGTGCCTATTCGATGGCTAACTACCCAGAAGAAGTCGGTCTGGTGAAGTTCAACATTCGTATCGCATCACCGCCGCCGGGCAAGGATCATTTGCCGCCAGGTCAGATGTCTTCGTATGTGTTCAGCCTCAAGCCGGGCGATAAAATCAGTGTGTACGGACCTTTTGGTGAGTTCTTCGCCAAAGAAACCGATGCTGAAATGATTTTTATCGGTGGTGGTGCGGGCATGGCGCCAATGCGCTCGCACATCTTCGACCAGCTCAAGCGTTTGAAGTCGACCCGCAAGATCAGCTTCTGGTATGGCGCACGCTCCATGCGTGAAGCGTTCTACAACGAAGAATATGATCAGTTGCAGGCCGAAAACCCGAACTTCCAGTGGCATTTGGCATTGTCTGATCCGCAGCCGGAAGACAACTGGACTGGTCTCAAAGGCTTCATCCATAACGTGTTGTATGAGAACTACCTCAAGGACCATCCGGCACCTGAGGATTGCGAGTTCTACATGTGCGGCCCGCCAATGATGAACGCCGCAGTGATCAAAATGCTGGTCGACTTAGGTGTAGAGCAGGAAAATATCCTCCTCGACGACTTCGGCGGTTGATCATGAAACATGCTGTACTTCAGCCCGTTATTGCTGTCGCCTTGGCGGCAGCCCTAACGGGCTGCTGGTTTTCGGACCGGGTAGAAGAGTTTGGCGGCCCAACCATGGGCAGCAGCTACAGTATCAAGTACGTCCATACTGATGCCGCACCTGATGTGGCTGAAGTCAAAGCGCAAACTGAGGCTATTTTGGCTGAGGTCGATGAGCAAATGTCGACCTACCGCGATGACTCGCTGGTCTCCAAGTTCAATGACGCCCCGGCGGGGAGCTGCATGCCGCTCCCTCAAGGCATGCTTGAGTTGGTAAAAGTTGGCAGTGAGCTGTCTGAGCAAAGTTATGGGGCATTTGATATGACCCTCGAACCCTTGCTCAATCTCTGGGGTTTTGGCCCTAAGGCGCGGGTTGAAAAAGTCCCAAGCCCTGAGCAGGTAGCCGCGGCACGCAAGCTGATTGGGCATCAGCACCTGCATATCGACGGGCAATCACTGTGTAAAGATGTCGGCATTCAGCTCGACTTCAACAGCATTGCAGCAGGTTATACGGTCGATAAGATTATCAAGCGGCTCAACGAACTGGGTATCACCAGCTATTTAGTTGAAGCAACCGGCGAGCTAAAGGCGGCGGGCAAGAAACCAGACGGCCAGCCTTGGCGCATCGCCATTGAGGCTCCGCGTGATGATGAGCGGGTCTCTCAGCGGGTTCTGGAGCTCGACGGCTACGGTATTTCCACCTCGGGTGATTACCGCAATTATTTTGAAGAGAATGGCGTGCGTTACTCGCACACCATTGATCCGCAAACGGGCGCGCCGATTACCCACAAGTTGGCATCGGTAACAGTGGCAAATCGTTCAACCTTAATGGCTGATGGTTTGTCGACCCTGCTTATGGTGCTTGGGCCAGAGCGTGGTATGGCTTACGCTAAGCAGGCAGGCATCGCTGCATTTTTCGTGACCCGTGAAGGCAAAGCCTTCGTCACAAGCAGTAGCCCTGCATTCGAGCAGCTTTTTGCTGCAGGAGAAGAGCAATGACCTTTGTAATCGTATTTATGGTGATGTTGTTGGTGGTTTCGATGATGGCCGTTGGTGTCATCATGGGCCGTAAACCCATCGCGGGTTCGTGCGGTGGTATCGCTAATCTGGGCATCGAAAAAGAGTGCTCGATTTGTGGCGGTAGCCGTGAGAAGTGCGAAGAAGTAAACAGCGTTGATCCAGCCAAGCAAACTGCTTTGGCGTATGACGCCAGCAAGCGGTAATAGCCGTATAGAAATTGATTGCCGGTGCTGCAATGGCGGCACCGGCCCTGCCGCAAGTGCATGTAAAGCGCTGCGGTGTGATCTGAGGAGTAAACATGGCGGTCTACAACTACGATGTAGTGGTATTGGGTTCCGGCCCTGCGGGTGAAGGCGCAGCGATGAATGCGGTTAAAGCCGGTCGCAAAGTTGCTGTGATCGACAGTCGCCGTGAAGTAGGGGGTAACAGCACTCACTTGGGCACGGTGCCATCCAAGGCCTTGCGTCACTCGGTTCGTCAGATCATGCAGTTCAACACTAACCCGATGTTCCGCCAGATTGGCGAGCCGCGTTGGTTCTCTTTCCCAGACGTGCTGAAGAGTGCTGAGCGGGTCATCTCTAAACAGGTTTCTTCGCGCACGGGTTACTACGCGCGCAACCGTATTGATGTGTTCCACGGCACTGCAAGCTTTGCCGATGAGCACACGATCGAAGTGGTGTGCGCAAATGGCGCGGTTGAAAAACTGATCGCCAAAGATATTGTGATCGCCACCGGCTCGCGCCCATACCGCCCAGACGGTGTTGATTTCGGGCACCCGCGGGTTTACGACAGCGACACTATCCTGACCTTGAGCCACACGCCACGACGCCTGATCATTTACGGGGCAGGGGTGATTGGTTGCGAATATGCATCGATCTTCAGCGGTCTTGGGGTATTGGTTGACCTGATCGACAACCGTGACCAGTTGCTCAGCTTCCTTGATGCTGAAATCTCCGATGCCTTGAGTTATCACCTGCGCAACACCAACGTTTTGATTCGTCATAACGAAGAATATGACCGTATCGAAGGCTTTGATAACGGCGTTGTCCTGCACCTCAAGTCTGGCAAAAAGATCAAGGCAGATGCTTTGCTCTGGTGCAATGGCCGCACCGGTAACACTGACAAACTGGCACTGGAAAACGTCGGCCTTAAAGCCAACGGCCGTGGCCAGCTGGATGTCGATGAGCATTACCGCACGCCCGTGCCGAACATTTACGCGGCGGGTGATGTAATTGGTTGGCCAAGCCTAGCCAGTGCTGCATTTGACCAAGGCCGCTCAGCCTCTGGCAGCATCGTTGAGAACGACAGCTGGCGTTTCGTCAATGACGTGCCAACCGGGATTTACACCATTCCTGAAATCAGCTCGATCGGTAAGAACGAGCGTGAGTTGACCCAGGATAAAGTCCCTTACGAAGTGGGCAAGGCGTTTTTCAAAGGCATGGCCCGTGCGCAGATTTCCAGCGAGCCTGTAGGCATGCTGAAAATCTTGTTCCACCGCGAAACCCTTGAGGTGCTCGGTGTGCATTGCTTTGGGTATCAAGCCTCGGAGATTGTCCACATCGGTCAGGCGATCATGAATCAAAAGGGCGAAGCCAATACCTTGAAGTATTTCGTCAACACCACGTTCAACTACCCAACCATGGCTGAAGCCTATCGGGTTGCAGCGTTCGATGGCCTTAACCGGCTTTTTTGAGCGGCTCCGACCGGTGGCCTGAGCCGGTTGGGGATGACCCCTTCAGTAACTCAAAGGATTGGCAGTGGCCCAATCGGGAAAGTTACTGATTAGGCTTAAATAGAAAAACCGGCTAATAGCCGGTTTTTCTTTGGCTGCAGATTGTGCTCAGGCCGTTGTCTGATCTTGTATGATCCACTCGGCAGCGCGTTCGGCAATCATGATGGTGCCGGCGTTAGTGTTGCCGCCCACGAGTGTAGGCATTATAGATGCATCGACCACGCGCAGGTTGTCGATACCCCGCACGCGCAACTGCTGATCAACCACCGCATCGTCATCACTCCCCATTTTGCACGTGCCAATCGGGTGATAAATGCTGTCTGCCCGGGCGCGAATCACGTCCTTTAATTGCTCGTCTGTCTGCGCGTTTGCGCTGTAGAGATCTTGCAACTGATATTTAGCCATTGGCGCTTGTTTGATGATCTCCAGCGCCATTCGATAGCCTTTAAGCAGGGTTTGCAGGTCTTCTTCCTGGCCCAGCAGATTGGGGTCAATCCTGGGGGCTACAGCCGGGTCACTGGAACTCAGGCCGACACTGCCAACGCTTTTCGGTCTGAGTACGCAAATATGGCAGCTAAAGCCGTGACCCCAACGCAGTTTGCGGTTGTGATCATCAAGCAGGGCAATGACCGAGTGCAGCTGAATATCAGGGCGGTCAAGGCTTGGGTCGGTCTTCAAGAAGGCACCGCCTTCGGCGCAGTTACTGGCATAGGAGCCTGTTTTGTGCCGCAGATACTGCCAAAGTGTTGCGCCTATTTTCGCTGACCCGCTGACAGATACGCCCAGCAATGATGTGTCCGGGCTGCGGTAGGAAATCACCACATCCGGATGGTCCTGCAAATGCTGGCCAACGCCACTCAATTCATGCAATACAGCAATGCCCTGTGGTGCCAACTCTTCTGTGGGGCCGATGCCGGACAGCATTAACAGATGCGGGCTGCCGAAAGCACCTGCACTCAATAGCACTTCTTTGCGCGCTTTAAGCTGTCGGCTTTTGCCCTTCTGGCGAATGGACACACCAACGGCTTTTTTGCCGTCCAGAATAATCCGCTCGGCCAACGCACCGGTGATCACCTTGAGGTTGCTGCGCTGCTCGCGAATAGGTTTCAGAAATGCACTTGCAGTGCTCCAGCGCTTGCCTTTGTGAATGGTCACATCATAGGCACCGACGCCTTCCTGTTCTTCGCCGTTGAAGTCTTGGTTATGGCTGTGTCCGGCGCTGATGCCAGCGTCGATAAAGGCTTGAGTGATCGGATGAGAAGGCTGGCGGTTTACAAATAATTCGCCTTCAGCGCCGTGATATTGATTGGCGCCGCCGTAGTAGGACTCGCTTTTGCGGAAGTAGGGCAGTACATCTTCGTAGCCCCAGCCTTGGTTACCCAAGTTCTTCCAGTCTTCATAATCGCTGTGGTGCCCGCGAATATAAATCATGCCGTTAATTGAGCTGCTGCCACCCAAGGCTTTGCCTCTGGGTTGATAACCTAACTTGTTGTTTAGTCCACGCTGTTCGGTTGTGTTGAACGCCCAGTTAACGTGGTGGGTTGGAATAATGGCAGCTACACCAACAGGGGTGTGAATCAGCGGCGAAGTGTCTTCTGGACCCGCTTCAAGCAGGCAAACTGAAATTTTCGGGTCAGCGCTTAATCGGTTGGCCAAGACGCAACCGGCGGAGCCTGCACCAATGATGATGTAGTCAAATTCCATGATAGGTCCCATTTGTATTTGTTGTGGGCGCACTGCAAGGCAGGCAATGCAATCATTTACCAGGTAATTGTTCGCCTCTGTCTCCTAAAATTATTGATCTTTGATGACTTTTAATTGATTTTAGACGACATGACAGCCCTCATCAGAACAACCTCATTCACCGGCTTTCGCGAGTTGGTTACTCAATTAGGCGGTGATCCTCAGGATTACCTGGCTAGATTTCGTCTGCCTGGGCACCTGCTTGACGAGGAAGACGCTTCGGTGCCCTTGCGCACCCTCATCGAGTTGCTTGAATACGCAGCGCAAGCGCTGGATTGTCCCGACTTCGGGCTGCGCATGGCTGAATATCAAGACATCCACATCCTTGGGCCTGTGGCAATTATTGCGCGCAGCTCAGCCACGGCAGGGCAAGCCTTGGCCGAGTTGGTACGGTTTATTGGTTATCACAGTCCCGGCATTGAGCTGGATTTGGACTTGAGCATTGCCGGAGCGCCTCGGCTGTCAGTGGATATTCGCTTGCCGGGTGTGCATATGCAGCGGCAAATGATTGAGCTGGCAATGGGCGTGGCGCATAACATTATGAGCTTGCTGTTCGGCAGCACTTTTGCGGCCCAGACAGTCTTGCTCAGCGGCATAAGCCCGCTGCCTCAAGCGCGCTACCGTCGCTATTTCAAAACCTCAGTGTATGACGCTCAGCCCGCCAATGCGTTTGTCCTCACGGATGAACAACTGCGTCGGCGGATTGAACAGCAAGACCCCGGCTTGCATCGGGCCATGGTCCAGTATCTGAGTAATCTTGGAAGCGAAACCCCGGTTAGCTTGGTTCAGCAGGTTGAGCGACTGATTTTCCGATTATTGCCGACCAATCGTTGTCGCCTTGTGATCATTGCTGCGCAGCTTGGCGTGCATCCACGGCTGTTGCAACGTCGTTTGGCCGAAGACGGCTGTCGCTTTGACGAATTGGTTGAGCAGGTCCGACGTAACCGCGCCGAGCATTATTTGAGTGAGCGGCATATGCCCATGTCACAAGTCGCGGGACTGCTTGGTTACAGCGAGCAAAGTGTGTTTAACCGTGCTTGCAAGCGCTGGTTCGGCATGACGCCCGGGGCGTATCGTCGCCAATTGCTAACCCGCTGATTAAGTAGCTGGATAGGCCGCTGGCGACAATTAGGTGATTATTTTTTCAAGGTCAAATACGAGTTGTGCAAGTCCTCGGCGAGGTGGTCAATTACCAACTTGACGTCATCAGCTGTGATTGGCTGGGAGTCGTTTTCCAGCACCTTGCCTTCGCCTTTGCGTACCACCTCGGCGATGACCTTGTTATTGTTTGCGTCAATCAGCATCGCTTCGGTGGCAAGCGTGACGTTCTGGTCACGAATGCCGGAAGCGCTGCTCACTGCAGCAGCAACCAAGGCAATCGGAATCACTTCATAGACGGCCAGATCTTTGTCTGAGGCCGAGACTGCAGTGATTGCAGGCTTTACGATAATCGAGCCGGCTAAAGGCGTATCAACCACAGGCAGCGACTTGCTCATCTCACGTTTGAGGGCTTGGTCATAATAGCGGGTGATGCGGTCTAGGGTGTCTTGAGAAACCCTGGCGGTAGGCTTGGGCCGTGGGTAGAACTGACTTCTTTCAAGATAAATACTGGTGTACTGATTGAGGTCCAATGCAGGGTCTATCCAGTGCATGGTGGGTGCCCCAGAGGGTGACTCGCCTTCCACCAGCTTGCTGTAGTCCGGCAGGAATCCGGAGTATTCATCTGAGGAGACCATTTTGCTAGAGCAGCCAGCCAAGGTGGTCGTGGCTATAGCGAAGCCGCAGATTAGTAGAAAACGCTTCATGCTTTACTCCATTAAAGGTCGCGTTGCGTAGGCAGAAAGGACAGGCACCAAGATTGGCCTATCCGAACGAGTGCACGTCGTCATGGCGATTTGACTATAGTTTGCTATGCAGCGCTGTGTAGGCTGACGTTTGATTTAGGCAAACTCCAGGCACAATAAAGCTTTTGCATCTGTATCAGGGCACCGACCAAGCATTCGGGATTATCCGCAAACCTACTGCGCTGAAAGTAGCTCAATGGAGGCTGAATGACTCGGTTTAAGTGCGTTGGGCGGTGGTTGGCAGGTAATTAATGGGTGTTTATAAAACGCCACACTACGTTTGCATCGGCTCGCTAGCCAGTTCTGGTGCAGGTTCTGATTTTTCCATTGCAGTTGGTCATAGTTGATGAAAACGGTCGCAGTCGTACTTTTTCCCGATTTACTTTTGCTCGATATAGCCGGGCCGCTAGAGGTATTTTCGATTGCCAATCGCTATCTTGAGCCGCACAACCACTATGAGATTTTGACCATTTCTGCTGAGAGCTTGTCTGTTCGTGCGTCGAATGGAGTAAAGCTCACGGCAGACATCCATATTGATCAAGCCGACGGCACTTACGACGTGCTGATTGTTCCCGGCGGGCCTGGTGCCTATAACCAGCAATATCCAGCACTGCAGTGCTGGCTCCGTAAAGCCAGTAGCCAGGTTCTGTTGCTGGCCTCCATTTGCACGGGCGCATTTATTCTGGGTAAAGCAGGCCTGTTGGACGGGCGACGGGTCACCACGCATTGGAATTACACCGAAAGGCTGGCAGAGCAGTTTCCTCAGGCTAATGTTGAAACCGATCAGATATTTGTAAGGGATGACAATCTACTGACCTCTGGTGGCGTGACAACGGGCATTGATTTGGCGTTGTCGATCATTGCTGAGGACCACTGTAAAGCCATTGCCTTATCCGTGGCCAAGGTGCTTTTGGTGGTCATGCAGCGTCAAGGCGGGCAGATGCAATTCAGCCCTCTGGTGGCGGATGTGGCCAAGGATGACTCGCCTATTTTCAGGGTGCGAAATTACGTGCTGGAAAATGTCGCAGAGGAATTCAGCGTGGAACGTATGGCCGGATTGGCGGCGATGAGTGCGCGTCACTTTGCCAGAACATTCACCCGTGAGCTGAATATGACACCCATGGAGTTTGTTCAAAGTGCGCGCATTGATAGCGCCAGGCGCCTTCTGGAAACCAGCAGTTTGCCCCTGAAAACAGTGGCCTTTCGCAGTGGGTTTGGCAGTGCACGGCATATGCGCCATCTGTTTGTAGAAAAGCTTGGGCTACCGCCTAGCCAATATCGTCGACAGTTCAGTTAGCCCTTGTGCGAGGTGTCCGTAATGGGCATCTCATTGGCCGTATCCGTACCCTTGTGCACGCTTGCTTGTCTTAAATCTTTGCCAGAATAGATAGACACCCCTCGACAGGAGGAGCGCTGGCCACTTCGCAAGAGGTCGGGCGGTAGAGCGCTTGCAGCACATGACTACATTCAGCAATCTGTGTTTGGACGAGATACGTCGATTCGGCCCTTTTAGTTTCTATGTACAACGCCGTGTTGTTTTGGAAGGTGATCGCACGCTCAAGGTCGGTAGCAAAGCGCTCGAAATCTTACAGCTGTTAATTGAGCATGCAGGCGCAGTGGTTAGCAAAGACGCGATTATTGCCCGTGTCTGGCCAAGTACTGTGGTCGAAGACATTAATTTGCGTGTGCATATTGCCGCTTTGCGTCGGGCGCTGGGTGACGGCCTCAATGGTCAGCGTTATATCGTCAATATCCCGCAGCGCGGATACAGTTTTGTGGCCGATGTACAGACTTCGGAAGGGAATATCGCAGCGCCCTTGGCGCGACAGCTTGAACCCCCGCAGGCCAGGCTGCCCGCACTGCTGACTCCAATCATGGGGCGTGACGCAGTCATTGATCGGTTGGTCAGGCAACTGCCTGGCCGGCGGTTGATGACCCTTGTTGCCGATGGCGGCATGGGTAAGACTGCAGTGGCCATACGCGTAGCCGAATTACTGCTTGAGTATTATCAGGATGGAGTGATCTTTGTTGATCTGGCAGCGGTCATCCATCCCTCGTTATTACCCGCACAGCTTTGTTGCGCATTGGGCCTGCGTATTGAGGAGCAACAGCCGCTGGAGTGTTTGCGTGAATACTTGCGCAAGCGTCACGTCCTGTTGTTGCTGGATAACTGTGAACACCTGATTAATAGCTGTGCGTCACTGGCAGAGGAACTGCTCAAAAGTGCGCCGCGCCTATCGATTTTAGCAACCAGTCGCGAGCCATTGTTGGCTGCGGTAGAGACAGTCCTGCGCTTGCCTGCATTAACTTTTCCAGTCGGTTCATCACAACTGAGTGTTGCCGATGCCATGGCGTACAGCGCGATACAGCTCTTTGTTTATCGGCTAACAGCTCATCAGGAAAGCTTTGCCTTGGCGCCGCCTGATGTGTCAGTTGTTGTGGACATTTGCCGACAGCTTGAGGGTTCGCCCTTGGCCATCGAGCTGGCAGCGGCGTGCGTCAATGTCTTTGGCTTGAAGGGTGTTCGGGCGCAACTGGGTGGTCGTTTTATGTTAGCCATGCAAGGCACGCGAACGGCCTTGGCCCGGCAGCACTCGTTGCAAGCCTCACTGGACTGGAGCTACGGGCTTTTGACGCCGCTCGAACAGATGATATTGCTGCGTTTTGCGGTATTCAATGAGGCCGTGACGCTTGAGCAGGCGATAAAAATCATCAGCTGCAAAGTCGTTGGTGAGTCGGCCATTTTTGAAGCGGTTGTGCAGTTGGCTGCCAAATCATTGCTGCAGGTCGAGATGGGTGATGATGTTGTGCACTACCGATTACTCAGCTTTACCCGAATCTATGCATGGGAGAAGTTCAGGCAAAGTGATGACTTCCCAACCGTCCAATTGCAGTACACCCAGCACCTGAAAATGCTCCGTTCGTGCGAGACGATACCCCTGGGTTAACTGCATCGGTCTGCCTGCCATTGGCTTTTCCGCCTAAATGATTAAGCCCTTCGCGACGCTGTCTCGCGTCGAACTGACTTGAGTGAATCTGCGTGCGCCAGCTTCGCCCCCTTGATGCCCCCACAAATGCAGTCCCGATCAGGCTAACGACAATTAACATCCCTTAACTCGCGTAATCCGAGGCGGGGGATGAACATGTAATCACGCAGGCAACCTACGGCCTGCGCGCTTAGTCGGTGAGTCGTCAGCCATGTTCTGGGCCAGCACTGAACTAACCAAGTACCTGAAGTAAGCGTTCCCACTTATTTGCAGAGGGTTTTCAGATGAGCACCATTACTACGCGTGACGGCGTCGAGATCTATTACAAGGATTGGGGCAGTGGCCAGCCCATTGTATTTAGTCATGGTTGGCCGCTGACTGCTGACAGTTGGGAGTCGCAGATGCTGTTTCTGGCCGACAATGGTTACCGGGTTATAGCCCACGACCGTCGCGGTCATGGGCGTTCCAGCCAACCGTGGGAGGGTAATGATATGGATCATTACGCTGACGATCTGGCTGAGTTGATCGAGACGCTTGACCTCAAAGATGCTGTGCTGCTCGGGTTTTCAACCGGCGGTGGCGAAGTCGCCCGCTATGTCGGTCGTCACGGTACCGGGCGGGTGGCCAAATTGGGGCTTATTTCTGCTGTTCCACCCTTGATGCTGCAGACCCCGAACAATCCAGAGGGTGTGCCGGTTGGGGTGTTCGATGATATCCGCGCAGGCTCTATCGCTAATCGCTCGCAGCTCTATAAAGACCTGGCGAACGGACCTTTCTTCGGTTTCAACCGGCCGGGAGCTACTGCGTCTCAGGGCATGGTCGACTGGTTCTGGATGCAGGGCATGCTCGGTGGACACAAGAGCACCTATGACTGCATTGCCGCGTTCTCGGCCACAGACTTTACCGAGGACTTGAAGAAGTTCGATGTGCCGACCCTGGTGATCCATGGTGATGACGACCAAGTCGTGCCGATCGGCACCGGCGGTCAAGCCTCGGCCAAGTTGGTGGCCGATGCAAAACTGGTGGTGTATCCCGGTGCACCGCATGGCCTGACAGACACTCACAAGGACCAATTGAACGCTGATTTGCTGGCATTCATTCAGTCTTGAACGGCCCAGTAAAGACGATTCTCCAGCGTCCGGTCATGAGGTTCAAACATGCTAAATACCGTTGATTGGGCGCTGTTGTTCATGCGGGTGAGTGTATCGCTGCTGCTGTTGAAGGTTCATGGCCTGCCGAAGCTGCTGCATTTCAGTCAGCAGGTGCAGGTGATTGAAGACCCCTTTGGTTTAGGTGGAGCAATGACGGTGAGTTTGGCAGTATTTGCTGAAGTACTGTGCCCGCTGCTGATCATCTTTGGCGTATTTACCCGCCTGGCCTGTTTGCCGGTGATCGTCTTGTTACTGGTTTCGTTGTTGCTGGTGCATCCGCAGTGGAGCTTGGAAGAAGGCCAATTCGCCTGGTTGCTATTGATTCTATTCACTGCGCTGACAATTGCCGGTGGTGGGCGAATTGCGGCGGGTCGCAGTGTCTTTGCTTGGCAAAACAGCTTGCAGTGGAGCCATTAGGCTCGTGCTGTTTTCAGGAGATGCAATGGAAGAGCTCGATATCGTCACTCTGATTGTGCGTCACCGGGTTAAAACGGCGCAGCAGCCAGCCTACGAGAAATGGTTGCGCCGAACCACGCAGATTGCCAGCACTTACCCCGGGCATTTGGGGGTCAACGTGATGCGTGATGCTGAGCAGTTTGTTTGCGTGCTGCGGTTCGCGGGCACCGCTGAGTTGCAGCATTGGTTGGATTCGAGTGAGCGCCGCCACTTGATCGAGGAAGTTGCACCGCTGTTGGACGAAGGTGATCAGACCCAGGTAGAGACCAACCGCGAGTTTTGGTTTACCCCGGCGAATGCTCAGCCTGCGCCGCGTTGGAAGCAGGCCTGCATCACCTTTCTGGTGATATTGCCCCTCAGCTTGCTGGTTCCGCTGCTGTGGCAACCCTTGTTCGCCACGTTACCGGTATTGGGCGGTTATTTCGTCAGCAATGTGTTGATCACCCTGAGCATCGTTCTATTGGTGGTTTATTTATTTATGCCGCGGGTGACGGCTTTGTTCGCCCATTGGTTGAGCTCCCATTGAGCTATGCAGGTAAGCAGCAACCTAATCAAGCGCCATGGATACGGGCGTTTCACTCAACAACTCAAAGGGGAGTGCGATGAGCGCTGATCTGATTCTGTTCAATGGTCGTTTACATACTGTGGATCGCGAAAATCCGCAGGCCACTGCGGTCGCCATCAAAGACGGACGCTTTGTAGCAGTTGGCAGTGATGCCGACGCTATGGCCATGCGCAGCACTGAGACGCAGGTGGTTGACCTACAGCGCCGCACAGTGGTGCCAGGCCTTAATGACTCTCACCTGCACCTGATTCGCGGCGGTCTCAATTACAATCTGGAGCTGCGGTGGGAAGGTGTGCCGTCATTGGCGGATGCTTTGCGCATGCTCAAGGCGCAAGCAGATATTACCCCTGCGCCACAGTGGGTGCGGGTCGTGGGTGGCTGGAATGAGTTCCAGTTTGCCGAGAAGCGTATGCCGAGCCTTGATGAGCTCAATCAAGCGGCGCCAGACACGCCAGTATTTGTCCTGCATTTGTACGACCGTGCGCTGCTAAACCGCGCTGCCTTGCGCGTGGTGGGTTACGACCGCAACACGCCGAATCCGCCGGGTGGCGAGATCCAGCGTGATGCCAATGGTGAACCCACCGGCATGTTGGTGGCCAAGCCTAATGCGATGATTCTCTATGCGACGCTGGCCAAGGGGCCAAAGCTGCCGCTGGAGTATCAAGTCAACTCAACCCGCCAGTTTATGCGTGAGCTCAACCGTCTTGGTGTGACCAGTGCAATTGATGCAGGCGGTGGTTTCCAGAATTATCCCGATGATTATGCGGTAATCGAAGAGTTGGCCAAGGCCAGTCAGCTCACCGTGCGCATTGCGTACAACCTGTTTACCCAGCGGCCCAAGGAAGAACTGACAGACTTCAAGAACTGGACAGGTTCGGTGAAGTTGCATCAAGGCGATGATTTCCTACGGCACAATGGCGCGGGGGAGATGCTGGTGTTCTCTGCTGCTGATTTCGAGGATTTCGTCGAGCCGCGTCCAGACCTTCCTGCCAGCATGGAGGATGAATTGGAGCCGGTTGTGCGCCACTTGGTCGAACAGCGCTGGCCGTTCCGCTTGCATGCCACCTATGACGAGTCTATCTCGCGCATGCTTGATGTCTTCGAGAAGGTCAATCGCGATATCCCCTTCAATGGCTTGCCCTGGTTTTTCGATCATGCCGAAACCATCACCCCGCAGAACATTGAACGGGTGCGTGCGCTGGGCGGTGGCATTGCGATTCAGGATCGCATGGCGTTTCAGGGCGAGTATTTTGTTGATCGCTACGGTAAGCAGGCGGCAGAAGAAACACCGCCTATTCAGCGCATGCTCGCTGAGGGCGTTCCTGTCGGAGCAGGCACCGATGCGACAAGGGTTTCGAGTTATAACCCCTGGACCTCCATGTATTGGTTGGTTAGCGGCAAAACCGTAGGTGGCTTGGCCTTGTATCCGCAAGGTCTGTCTCGTGAGACGGCGTTGCAGCTATTCACCCACGGCAGCGCTTGGTTCTCCTCGGAACAGGGCAAGAAAGGCCAAATCAAAGTGGGTCAACTGGCTGACCTGATTGCCCTGTCGGCTGATTTCTTCTCGGTTGATGAAGAGGCCATCAAGTGGATTGAGTCGGTGTTGACGGTCGTCGGTGGCAAAGTGGTGTATGGCAGCGGGGGGTTCGATAGCTTATCGCCGCCGTCAGTACCTGTTATGCCGGATTGGTCGCCAGTGGTTAATGTGCCCGGGCATTGGCGGGCGAATGCCCCGATGGCAAAGCAGGTGCACCAATGTGTGGGTGCCTGTTCAGTGCATGCCCACAGCCATGAACGAGCGCGTTTATCCAAGGTCCCTGTGAGTGATTTTCAGGGCTTCTGGGGTGCGTTCGGGTGTTCTTGTTTTGCCTTCTGAAGCCGTGGTGAAGTCATCGGCCTGGAGCCCGCTGGGTTACAAAACCTTCCGCTGGCTGTGGGTGGCCAGTATTGCTTCGAACATCGGCACTTGGATGCATGAGGTTGGCGCAGGCTGGTTAATGACATCGCTGTCAGCCAGTCCAATGAATGTGGCACTGGTTCAGGTGGCAGGCTCAGCACCGATGTTCTTCTTGGCGCTGCCGGCAGGGGCGATGGCCGATATCGTTGATCGACGGCGTTATTTGCTCAGTGTTCAGTTGTGGATGGCCTGCGTGGCCATGGCCCTGGCGTTGCTGACCCTTACTGGCCAGATGAATGTGACCCTGCTGTTGCTACTGACGCTTGGCATGGGGGTCGGCACCGCATTAATGATGCCCGCGTGGTCGGCCCTGACCCCAGAGTTGGTGGATAAAGCCGACCTGCCTGCAGCTATTGCGCTGTCCAGTGTCGGGGTAAACGTTGCGCGTGCAATCGGCCCAGCCATTGCAGGTGTTCTGGTTAGCATGAGTGGGCCTTGGTCGACCTTCGCCCTCAATGCACTGTCGTTTTTTGCGGTCATTAGCGTGTTGTGGCTGTGGCGGCGCGAGGTTACACCAGCGGTGTTACCGGCTGAGCGTCTGTGGGGTGCCATTCGCGCCGGTTGGCGTTACAGCCGTGCGTCAAAGCCATTACAGGCGGTGATGGTAAGAGCTGTCGCTTTCTTTCTCGGTGCCAGCGGTGGCATGTCGTTGCTGCCATTGATTGTCCGTCAGGAGCTGCAAGGCAGCGCTGCAGACTATGGATTGCTGCTTGGCAGTGTCGGCGTCGGTGCAGTGACGGGGGCAATGCTATTACCAAAGATACGGGAAAAGATCAGCGCCGATGGCCTGGTTGCGGGTGCGAGTCTGCTCTATGCGCTGGTGATTGTTGCCTTGGCTTTTGTACGTGATTTGCGCGTGTTGATTCCGGTCATGTTTGTTAGCGGTGCTGCCTGGATCGCTGTGCTCTCAAGCCTGCAAGTGGCCGCGCAAACAGCTGTGCCCAGCTGGGTTCGGGCACGGGCATTGTCGGTTTATATCCTGGTGTTTTTCGGCAGCATGGCCTGTGGCGGCCTGTTATGGGGTTTTGTCGCCAGCCACAGCTCGATCACCTACGCCCTGTGTTTTGCAGCAACGGCCTTGCTCTTGGGTATCAGTGCGACCGTGTATTTCAAGTTGCCAGTGACCGATGCCGAGGATTTGGCGCCGTCGTTGCACTGGCCAGTACCGGTGCTGCTGGACGAACAAAACCCTGATCGCGGTCCGGTGATGGTTACTGTTGAGTATCAAATTGCCCCCGAGAATTGGCCTGCGTTTCAGCAGGCGATGAATGATGTGCGGCGCATGCGTCGGCGCAACGGTGCGTTCTCCTGGGGGTTGGTTCAGGACACCGAGAACCTGCAGTGCTGGCTTGAAGTGTTTTTTGATGAGTCCTGGCTTGAGCACCTGCGCCACCACAATCGAGTGACCCGCGCTGAACAACGAATTGAAGCAAACGCCCGGCGCCTGCAAGTCGAGGGTGTGCCGGTGCACATACGCCATCTGCTGGCCGGGCAGATGCACCCAAAATGATTATTCAGGTACTGGTGAGACTGATTCGTGCTGGAACGCTCGCCAGTAGATACACCCCCATCCAGCCACCCAAGGAGAATCACCCATGAGTACAGTAATGCCTTATTCGCGCCTCAATAAAGACGACGCAGTTGTACTGTTAGTCGACCACCAAACCGGCTTGATCTCACTGGTTCAGGATTTCTCGCCTAATGAGTTCAAGAACAACGTATTGGCCCTGGCTGATTTGGCCAAGTTCTTTGAGCTACCTACTATTCTGACCACCAGTTTTGAGCAAGGGCCAAATGGTCCTATGGTTCCTGAGCTGAAAGCCATGTTTCCGGATGCGCCCTACATCCCGCGTCCAGGGCAGATCAATGCTTGGGATAACGAAGATTTCGTCAAGGCGATCAAAGCGACCGGGCGCAAGCAGTTGATCATCGCTGGTGTGGTCACCGATGTTTGTGTTGCCTTCCCAACGTTGTCGGCACTGGCTGAAGGGTTCGAGGTGTTTGTGGTGACAGATGCATCCGGGACCTTCAACGAAACCGTGCAACAAGCCGCCTGGAACCGCATGAGTGCAGCGGGCGCACAGATGATGAACTGGTTCGCCGTAGCCTGTGAGTTGCATCGCGATTGGCGTAATGACATTGAAGGTTTGGGCAATCTGCTTTCTGAGCGCATTCCCAACTATCGCAACTTGATGAACAGCTACTCAGCACTGAGCAAATAAGGTTCGGGCGTCAACCTGCGGGTTGGCGCCACCTTTCTTGAATGTCTGCAGGGGGGGTAGGTGATGAATCGCAATGACATGCGCAAGGTCGACTTGCACCTGCTAATCATATTTGAAGTCTTGATGCTCGAACGCAACCTGACCCGCGCTGCAGAGAAATTGTTTCTGGGGCAGCCAGCGATTAGTCATGCCTTGTCGCGACTGCGCGATTTTTTCAACGATCAACTACTGATTCGAACCGGCCGCACCATGGAGCCAACCAAGCGCGCGCTGGAAATATTCGAGCAACTACGTCCGGCGTTGGACGCCATGTCCAATGCATTGAGTTATGCGCAGGAGTTCAACCCGGCGACCAGTAAGCTGACCTTGCGCATTGGGCTTTCTGATGATGTCGAGTGTGGATTGCTGCCGCCACTGCTTAATAACTTGCGCCAAGAAGCGCCGAATCTAGTGATTGTCATTCGTCGCACCAACTTTCTATTGATGCCCAGTCAGCTTGAGTCAGGGGAAATCTCAGTGGGAGTCGGTTATGTCATGGATTTACCGGCCAATGCAAAATGCAGAACCTTGAGATTGATCGATACCATGGTACTGCGCGCCGATGACCGGCCGGGGCTGCTGACGCTGGATGAATACTGCTGTCGCCCACATGCGCTGGTGTCGTTTTCCGGCGACCTCAATGGCAATATTGATCGCGACTTCGAGCGCATTGGCCGCACGCGCAATGTGGTGTTGGCTGTGCCGCAATTTAACGGCTTGCGCTCACTGTTGGCTGGTTCGGAGTTACTGGCCACGGTGCCTGATTACGCCGCTGCGGAGCTCATATCTGGTGGTGGCTTGCGAGCAGAGCCTGCGCCTTTTGATATATCTCAATCAAAGCTGTCGATGGTTTGGAGCAGCGCTCAGGACAACGATTGTGCCGAACGTTGGCTGCGAGCCAAAATCGTTGAATTTATGGGCAACGACAGTCGTTAGGTTTTTTGGGCTTATGCACTTGGTCAGCTGGTTGCGGTGAACTATAGTTAGCAGCCTATTTATCTTCTGTGGGCGCTAACCTGCACTTATTGACGAGACCTGCATGAGTACCAGCAGCGCAAGGCTGTCGAACCCTAGTCACCCCATCAAGGGGATTTTGCTGATCTTGCTGGCAACATTTTTGTTTGCCAGCCATGACGCGCTGTCTAAGTACCTGTCTGGTTTCTACCCGGTGGTGATGGTGGTGTGGGCGCGCTACGTGGTGCACACCTTGCTTATGGCCGGAATTTTCTTGCCGCAGTCGGGTTTACGGGTTCTGCGCACCAAGCGGCCCGGTCTTCAGGCGCTGCGGGCATCGTGCTTGCTGGGCACCAGTCTGTTTTTTACCAGCAGCCTGCTGTATATTCCTTTGGCCGAGGCAACAGCGGTTAACTTTTTGGCACCGCTGTTGGTGACGGCGCTTTCTGTTCCGCTATTAGGTGAGTCAGTCAGCCGGCGTCAGTGGGCTGCGGTGCTGGTAGGTTTTGTCGGGGTGATGGTGATCGTTCACCCTGGCGGTGAAATGTTTACCCCGGCGATTATCTTGCCGTTCTGCTCTGCCATGTGCTTCAGCTGTTACCAGATATTGACCCGCAAATTGAGCGAATTCGATTCGCCTGCCACTAGTAATTTCTTTGCTGGATTGTTCAACTCACTGCTGGTCAGTGCGCTGGTGCCGTTTTTCTGGTCGGTTCCAAGCTTTACTCATGGCCTGTTAATGCTCGCGCTGGGGACATGCGGTATGTCTGCACATCTGTTTTTGACTCAGGCGTTTCGCAGTGCACCGCCTGCATTGCTGGCGCCATTTGGTTATTGCCAGATTGTCTTTGCCGGTTTGCTCGGGTTCTTGGTGTTTTCCCACGTACCCGACCTCAGCACTCTGGTCGGTATTGTGATTATTTGCATGAGCGGCTTGGCTGCTGCATGGCAGCAAGGGCGTCGTTAGCGGTTATCTCTATCGTGGGCAACGGGTTAATACAGATCGCCCGTTTATATTTTCTGGCTGCACTTAAGAAAAAAACGGCGGTGCCGACTACCTAGTCATGCATCGTCCACTTGAGTGAGTAGCGCCGCAATGTTCAATAAGAAGCTGAAGCAGGAATTGGCAGAGCTGCGCGAAGCGTACTCTCGGACCCAGCAGATCAAAGAGTCGATTTATGAAGAGATGCTGGTGCTTGAGCTTGATGCCCAGGGTCGCATTCTGTTTGTCAGCGACTTGTTTCTTGAGGAGATGCTGTATCGCCGTGAAGACCTGATCGGGCGCAATTTTGAGCAGCTGATCCCAGAGTTCTTCCGATCGGATAGCAATTACCAAAGTTTGAAAAAAGCCATGGCCCAAGGCGAGCATATCAGTGGCGCTTATCGCTTGCTGTGCGGCAATGGTGAGGATGCCTGGTTGCGCTCGATCTGGCAGCCATTGCGCAACAGTCAGGGCCAGATGGAAGGCTTCACCATGTGTGCGAATAACCTGACGCGCACCATCGAAACAGCCAAGGAGCATGAGGGTTTAATCAATGCTCTGCTGCGTTCTACAGCGGTTATCGAGTTCAATCTAAAGGGTGAAGTGCTCACCGCCAACGAGCGTTTTCTCGGTGCCATGGGTTATCGTCTTGAGCAGATCAAAGGCAAGCATCACCGCACTTTCTGTGAGCCAGAGGAGTACAACTCAAAGGCTTATCAGGAGTTTTGGGAGCAGCTCAATCGCGGAAAATTTATCGCTGATCGTTTCAAACGGGTTGATGCCCATGGGCGAGTCGTATGGCTCGAAGCCTCCTACAACCCCGTGCATGATGCTCATGATGTGCTTTATAAAGTGGTCAAGTTTGCCACTGTAATCACCGATCAGGTTAATCGTGAGGATGAAGTCGCTGAGGCGGCCAATATCGCTTACAGCACCTCTCAGCAGACCGACGCTACGGCGAAAAAGGGTGCTTCGGTGGTCAGCCAGACGGTTGAAGTGATGCACCGCATTGCCGAGCAAGTGCAAGAAGCTGCGCAAGGGATTGAGGCGCTGGATAAACAGTCGCAATTGATTAGCTCAATCATCAAGACTATCAGCGGTATTGCAGACCAAACCAATCTGCTGGCGCTCAACGCTGCCATCGAGGCTGCCCGTGCGGGTGAACAGGGGCGTGGTTTTGCGGTGGTTGCCGATGAAGTGCGGCAACTGGCAGGGCGCACCAGCCAGGCAGCTGAGGAGATTGTCGGGGTGGTGCAGAAAAACCAAACCCTGGCCCAGACCGCCGTCAATAGCATGGCAAGCAGCCGACAGCTGGCGGAGCAGGGCCTTGATTTAGCCAATGAAGCTGGCGTGGTAATTGTCGATATTCAAGACGGTGCGCAGCATGTGGTGAGCGCCGTTGGCCAGTTCGCTAATCAGTTAAAATCCTAACCGCAAGCCCGTTTCTTTTAGCTGATTGCCAGCGCCAAAGGGCTTTGTAATCTGTGGGAGGCTGGTTCGCGCCAGCCTGCACAAGGTTCAAATCGCCGGGTTTATTGGCTTCACTCAATGCATCCGCTGTGCTCAGGCGTGACACGCCTTCCTCACTCACCCTGTCTAAAGTACTGCTCCCGACCAAGGTATAACCCTGCTAAGACCATGGTCGAATGGTCTGCGATAGGGGTGCTGGTCACACAATGGGGAATATAAAAATAACCAATCCTTCTGTATTTGAGGAGTTGTTGATGAGTGCTGCGAATCTGTATCCCGTTAGCCCCGAGGCTGCGGCTAAGTCGCTTACTGATGAAGCTACCTACAAGGCCATGTACCAGCAGTCCGTGGTTAACCCGGACGGTTTCTGGCGTGAGCAAGCGCAACGCCTTGACTGGATCAAGCCGTTCACCAAGGTCAAACAAACCTCATTCGACGACCATCATGTCGATATCAAATGGTTTGCAGACGGCACCCTCAATGTTTCCTACAACTGTCTGGACCGTCACCTTGAAGAGCGTGGCGATCAGGTTGCGATTATCTGGGAAGGCGATGACCCTTCAGAGCAGCGCAATATTACCTACCGCGAACTGCACGAAGACGTTTGCAAGTTCGCCAACGCTTTGCGCGGTCAGGATATCCATCGCGGCGATGTAGTGACCATCTACATGCCAATGATTCCTGAAGCCGTAGTTGCCATGCTGGCGTGTACCCGCATTGGCGCGATTCACTCAGTGGTGTTTGGTGGCTTCTCCCCAGAGGCTTTGGCCGGGCGGATTATCGACTGCAACTCCAAAGTGGTTATCACGGCTGACGAAGGCCTGCGCGGCGGTAAGCGTATTGCGCTGAAAGCCAACGTGGATGACGCCCTGACCAATCCAGAAACCGCCAGCGTGCAGAAAATCATCGTCTGCAAACGCACCGGCGGTAACATCAAGTGGAACCAGCATCGCGACGTTTGGTACGAAGACCTGATGAAGGTTGCGGGCAGCCACTGTGCCCCCAAAGAAATGGGCGCTGAAGAAGCCCTGTTTATCCTCTATACCTCGGGCTCGACCGGCAAGCCAAAGGGCGTGCAGCACACCACCGGTGGTTACTTGCTCTACGCCGCCTTGACCCATGAGCGCGTGTTTGACTACAAGCCGGGTGATATCTACTGGTGCACCGCTGACGTGGGTTGGGTGACGGGGCACAGCTACATTGTTTACGGGCCGCTGGCCAATGGCGCGACCACCTTGCTGTTTGAAGGTGTGCCGAACTATCCGGATATTACCCGTGTGTCGAAGATCATCGACAAGCATAAAGTCAATATCCTCTACACCGCCCCGACCGCTATCCGCGCCATGATGGCTGAAGGTGAGGCGGCAATTAAAGATGCTGATGGCTCCAGCTTGCGCCTGTTGGGTTCGGTCGGCGAGCCGATCAACCCGGAAGCCTGGAACTGGTACTACAAGACCATCGGCAAAGAAAAATGCCCGATTGTCGATACCTGGTGGCAAACCGAGACTGGGGGCATCTTGATTAGCCCATTGCCGGGTGCAACTGCATTGAAACCGGGGTCGGCGACGCGTCCGTTCTTTGGCGTTCAGCCGGCATTGGTGGATAACCTCGGTAACCTGCTTGAGGGAGCGGTTGAGGGCAACCTGGTGATTATCGACTCATGGCCAGGTCAGGCGCGGACCCTGTATGGCGATCACGACCGTTTTGTTGATACCTATTTCAAAACCTTCCGTGGCATGTATTTCACCGGAGACGGTGCCCGCCGCGACGAAGACGGTTACTTCTGGATTACAGGTCGGGTGGATGACGTGCTGAACGTCTCTGGTCACCGTATGGGGACCGCTGAGATTGAAAGCGCCATGGTAGCCCACCCGAAAGTGGCTGAAGCGGCTGTTGTGGGGGTCCCTCACGATATCAAAGGGCAGGGCATTTACGTTTATGTGACCTTGACCGGTGGCGTGGAAAGCTCTGAGCAACTGCGCCAGGAATTGAAAAACTGGGTACGTAAAGAGATCGGCCCAATTGCATCGCCTGATGTGATTCAGTGGGCACCAGGACTGCCGAAAACCCGCTCAGGCAAGATCATGCGCCGCATTCTGCGCAAAATTGCCACGGCTGAATATGAGGGTCTGGGCGATATCTCGACCCTGGCAGACCCAGGCGTGGTACAGCATCTAATCGACACGCACAAGGCAATGCAAAGCGCCTGTGCCTGAGTTGATGCTTGGCTAAAGGGTGATTGCGGTCATTTAAACGCCCGGCTCTCTGAGTTGGGCGTTTTTTTGTGCGCATTTTACTCGGCTGCAGGTTGATACGAATTAACAGATGGGCGTGCTAAAAGGGCTGCACCGGGTAACATTGCTGCACCTGGCTGGGGCGCAGGGGAACACTTTGCGCTGTTTATGGGCTGAAAATAATTGGGTTTTGAAATAAAATTGATCGCCGAGGCCCATAGAATGGAGGCCTTTTAAAGTTGGCGTCGATATTGCTTTGTTAAAAGGTTAAACTTCTATTCTTCTCATGCATTTTCTGCTTGAGATGTCAATCGCCTAGCTAGCGCTTTAGGTGCATCTGTAACTAGTTGTCGCATTGAAGAAATATACAGTTTCTGCCTCTCGCTAGAATGCCGCTCACTCAGCCGAAGCCGTACATTGCCTGCGCACTGCGTAGTTTGATGGCGAGTTAACTATAATTCATGCATAGCTGAATGCGTTTGCACCTAACACTGCCATCCGTTGCCATTCCCACTCGAAGGAGTCACAAGATGAAGAAGATTGCACTTCTCGGCGCACTGGCGCTATCCGTTCTGTCGCCGCTGACCATGGCTGATGATGCAAAGCCACTGCGGATAGGGATTGAAGCTGCATTCCCGCCGTTTGCTTACAAGACTCCAGAAGGTCAAATCACTGGTTTTGACTACGATATCGGTAATGCCCTGTGCGAGCAGATGCAGGTTAAATGTGTTTGGATCGAGCAAGAATTCGATGGTCTGATCCCAGCCCTGAAAGTTCGCAAGTTCGACGCGGTACTGTCTTCCATGACTATTACTGCAGACCGTCTGAAGTCGGTGGATTTCTCCAAGAAGTACTACCACACCCCGGCCAAGCTCGGCATGAAGGCGGGTACTGTGATCAATGATCCACTGGTTGACCTCAAGGGTAAGAAGGTTGGCGTTCAGCGCGCCTCGATCTACGACCGTTACGCAACCGACGTCTTGGCACCTGCCGGTGTTGAAGTTGTACGTTACAGCTCGCAGAACGAAATCTTCCTTGATCTGACAGCAGGCCGCGTTGATGCAACCTTGGCTGATGCAGTCAACATCGACGATGGCTTCCTCAAAACCGACGCTGGCAAAGGCTATGCATTGGTTGGTCCAGACTTTAACGATCAGAAGTACTTCGGTGAAGGCGCAGGTATCGCTGTCCGTAAAGGCGATACTGAGCTCGCAAACAAAATCAGCACTGCGATTGAAGACATCCGTGCTAACGGTAAATACAAAGAAGTTCAGGATAAGTACTTCGACTTTAACGTCTACGGCGAGTAATCGCTGCTACTGAAAGTGGCGCACACGGATCTTGTGCAGCTATCAATCCGTTGGTGAACGTACGCCGTGCAGGGTTCTGGCATTGCACGGTCGGCGCCACTTTTCGATGCACTCTCAAGCGCCATCCGGCGCCTGCATGAGGAAATTAGAGCATGCTCAATGGCTATGGCTCGACCATTCTTGAAGGTGCTTGGCTAACCGTGATTCTGGCCCTGACTTCAATGGCAGTGGCGACTATTCTCGGCTTGTTGTGCGCAGCTTTTCGCCTGTCACCTATTAAGTGGCTGGCAATATTGGGCGAAACCTACGCCACTGTAGTGCGCGGTATTCCCGATTTGGTGCTGATCCTGCTGATTTTTTATGGCGGTCAGGACATGGTTAATCGCCTTGCACCGATGCTCGGCTATGACGACTACATCGACATCAACCCCTTTGTTGCGGGGGTGTTTACCATGGGCTTTATCTTCGGCGCGTACTTGTCCGAAACCTTCCGTGGCGCTTTTATGGCGATCCCTAAAGGCCAGGCGGAGGCGGGCGCTGCTTATGGTATGGGCAATATCAAGGTGTTCTTTCGCATCCTTGTGCCGCAAATGATTCGCTTCGCGATTCCAGGTTTCACCAACAACTGGTTGGTGCTGACCAAGGCCACGGCGCTGATTTCAGTCGTGGGCCTGCAAGACATGATGTTCAAGGCCAAGAGTGCTGCTGATGCAACGCGCGAGCCTTTTACCTTTTACCTTGCCGTCGCCGCGCTCTATCTGGTGCTGACCAGCGTGTCATTGCTGGCTCTGCGTTATCTCGAGAAACGTTACTCGGTCGGCACTAAAGCCGCTGATCTGTGAGTAGGGGAGCGCACCGATGATTTTTGATTACAACATTATCTGGGACAGCCTGCCGCTGTACTTCAGTGGTGTACTGGTCACCCTTAAACTGCTGCTGATCTCCTTGTTGATTGGCTTGATGCTGGCGATTCCGCTGGCTTTGATGCGCGTTTCGAAGTCGGCAGTTATCAACTTCCCCGCATGGCTCTATACCTATGTCATTCGTGGTACGCCGATGCTGGTGCAACTGTTCTTGATCTACTACGGTTTGGCGCAGTTTGAGGCGGTGCGTGAAAGCGTGCTGTGGCCCTATTTCTCCAATGCATCCTTCTGCGCCTGTGTGGCATTTGCGATTAATACCAGTGCCTACACGGCTGAAATTCTGGCGGGCAGCCTCAAGGCTACCCCCCATGGCGAGATTGAAGCAGCCAAGGCCATGGGTATGTCGCGGGTTAAGCTTTACCGGCGTATTTTACTGCCGTCGGCTATTCGCCGGGCGTTGCCGCAATACAGCAACGAAGTAATCATGATGCTGCACACCACCAGTCTGGCTTCGATCGTCACACTAATCGATATTACCGGTGCTGCGCGCACGGTCAGCTCGCAGTACTACTTACCCTTTGAAGCATTCATCACCGCAGGTGTCTTCTACCTGTGCCTGACCTTTATTTTGGTGCGCCTGTTCAAGCTGGCCGAACGCCGCTGGTTGGCCTACCTGGCCCCGCGCAAGCACTGAGGAGAGATTGATGCAGCGTATTGATCATCTATTGCCCTGGAGCACGCCCGGCACCGAGCGTCGCCTCTCGGTGTTCCGTTTTGGTAGCGGTGAGCGCAAGGTTTATATTCAAGCCTCCCTGCATGCCGATGAGTTGCCGGGTATGCGCGTTGCTGTTGAACTCAAGCGCCGTTTGCTTGAGTTGGAGCAACAAGGCCAGCTCAATGCGGTGATCGAGTTGGTGCCCGTTGCCAACCCCATCGGGCTTGGACAAATGGTTCAAGGTCAGCATCAAGGTCGCTATGAACTGTGCAGCGGGCATAATTTCAACCGCGACTTTGTTGATCTGGCTGCAGCCGTCGCACCTGAGCTTGAAGGTCGGTTGGGCGCTGATGTGGTGGCCAATACGCAGCTGATTCGCGCGGCTATGGCTGAGGTGCTTGCGGGGTTGGCGCCTGCCCAGTCGCAGCTCGAAGCTATGCAGCGGTTGCTGTTGCAGCACGCTTGCAATGCAGATGTGGTGCTTGACCTGCACTGTGATTTTGAAGCGGCCGTTCACCTTTATGCAATTCCCCAGCACTGGCCAGTCTTGCGTTCGCTAGCGGCTCGACTGCAAGCGGGCACGGCGCTGCTCGCCGAAGACTCGGGTGGTTCATCTTTTGATGAGGCCTGTTCAGGTCCTTGGTTGCGTCTGGCTCAGCGTTTTGCCGATGCGGCAATTGAACCAGTTTGCGTAGCCTCGACCATTGAACTGGGTGGGATGGAGCGTACAGAGCGCGATCAGGCGGCGGCCGATGCTGAGTCGATTCTGGCGTTTCTTGCAGAGCAGGGTTTCATCCGGGGTGAGTGGCCAGCAGCGCCTGATGAGTGCTGTGATGCTGTGCCCTTTGCCGGAACTGAAATGCTCTATCCTCCGCATTCAGGTGTGGTGAGTTTCCTCCAGCCTGCGGGTGCATATGTTGAGGCAGGGACACCGGTATTTGAGGTGATTGATCCGCTCGACGACCAGCGCAGTGTGGTTTGTGCAGGTACATCAGGTGTGATTTTTGCGATTGAGCGCATGCGCTTTGCTCAGCCGGGACGCTGGTTGGCCAAGGTGGCCGGACATCAATCTATACGTCAGGGCCGCTTACTTAGCGACTGATTTCACTGCATTCGAGAGTCGACACCATGTACAAACTTGAAGTCCAGGACTTGCACAAGCGCTACGGCACCCACGAAGTGCTTAAAGGTGTTTCGCTGTCTGCGAAAGCCGGGGATGTGATCAGTATTATTGGTTCCAGCGGTTCTGGTAAAAGCACCTTCTTGCGTTGCATCAACATGCTTGAGCAGCCTCATGGCGGCAAGATTTTGCTCAACAATGAAGAGCTGAAGTTGGTTGCCAGTAAAGACGGCGCGCTGAAGGCCGCAGACCCAAAACAGTTGCAGCGCATGCGCTCGCGACTGGCGATGGTGTTCCAGCACTTTAACCTGTGGTCACATATGAGTGCCTTGGAAAACGTCATTGAAGCGCCGATCCATGTGCTTGGCGTGTCGAAGAAAGAAGCCCTTGAGAAAGCGGAGCACTACTTGAATAAAGTCGGTGTGGCCCATCGCAAAGAGGCGTATCCAGCGCATATGTCTGGCGGCGAGCAGCAACGAGTTGCCATTGCTCGCGCGTTGGCGATGGAGCCTGAAGTCATGCTGTTCGATGAACCTACTTCAGCTTTGGACCCAGAGCTTGTGGGTGAAGTGCTTAAAGTGATGCAAGACCTCGCTCAAGAGGGGCGCACCATGGTGGTGGTCACTCACGAGATGGGGTTTGCGCGTGAAGTGTCGAACCAATTGGTGTTCCTGCATAAAGGTGTTGTTGAAGAGCGCGGCTGCCCACGTGAAGTGTTGGCGAACCCGCAATCGGACCGCCTGAAGCAGTTTCTCTCCGGTAGCCTAAAATAAGCACCTTAATTGCGTGGGGTCATTGGCGAACCTTGCTCAATGACCTCATAACAGAGTTAAACTGCCCCGAATGAATGCCCACCGAATTGGCTTCCTGATCTGGCCCTCAACCAAGCCGCTTACCCTGGCAATGGCTGAGGAAGCGTTGCGCGTCGCCCAGCGTGTCCACCCCGAAGTGGTCTATGAGCTTAGCTTCTTGCAAGCTGAGCCTCAGGCCGAAGCGACAACGGCTGGTTGGTCGCTTCCGGGTGAGCCTTGGACGGGCAAGTTAGAGGGGCTGCAGCGTTTGTTTTTGCTGGCGGATGAGCCGCCAGCAAACATTGCGCTGGGTCTGTCGAGCGCGGTTAAGCAGCTTGTGCGCAGTGGTTGTGTGATTGGTGCAATCGCCGCAGGGGTTTATCCGTTGGCGCAGATAGGCTTGCTCGATGGTTATCGAGCCTCTGTGCATTGGCGCTGGCAGGATGACTTCGCAGAGCGTTTTCCCAAGGTCATTGCGACCAGCCACCTGTTTGATTGGGACCGTGATCGTTTGACGGCCTGTGGCGGCATGGCAGTGATGGATTTGATGCTGGCCTTGTTGGCGCGCGACCACGGCGCGGAGCTTGCCGGTGCGGTCAGTGAAGAGATGGTGGTTGAGCGTATTCGTGAAGGTGGCGAGCGTCAGCGTATTCCGCTGCAGAATCGTTTGGGTTCAAGTCATCCAAAACTGACCCAGGCGGTGCTGTTGATGGAAGCCAATATCGAAGAGCCGCTGACCACTGATGAAATTGCTCAGCACGTGTGCGTGTCGCGCAGGCAGCTGGAGCGTATTTTCAAGCAATACCTCAATCGCGTCCCGAGTCAGTATTACCTTGAGTTGCGTCTGAACAAGGCTCGCCAGTTACTGATGCAAACCAGTAAGTCGATCATTCAGATTGGTTTGTCATGCGGCTTCTCTTCAGGCCCGCATTTCTCCAGCGCATACCGCAACTTCTTTGGTGCCACCCCCCGTGAAGACCGCAATCAGCGCCGGAGTAACAGCCCATTCGAGCTGACTTCGACGCCAATTGAGCGCGGCTGATAAGGCGCGGGAGCAATGCCTGCGCCTTTGGATCCCTAGCTGACCACGACCTCATCGCGACGTTTCTTGCGGCGCTTGATGTTGAGAGCTATAGCAACGATCAGGATCAGCAGCACGCTGAAGAAAATCGTATTGAACCAGGGGAAGGGTTCGCTGCGGCTGTCCGTTGCTTCTATGTGGGTGATATTGGGGAAGACGGAGAGTATCTGAATCCGCCAGCCGTAATAGCGGATCAGCGCCAGCTGCTGGGTGTCACGTGAATAGCCTTGGGCGCGGGCCTGTTCATCAGCAGAGTCAAACTTGAAGTACCACGGGAAGCTCCAGCCAGTATCTTCGTTGCGATAAACAACGACTTTTTTGCTGTCTGGATCCTCGGTGTTAATAAAATAAACGTCTCGGGTTGGCCCATCTGCCGGGTTCTCAGCATTGATTACGCCGTCATGGTCGACACGTTTAACTTCGACGCCAGTGACCAGCACCACCTTATGCTGGGGCAGTATGTAAAACAGTCCTAGCGCGCTAGCGCCGACAACCAGAATGAGCGCGCCCAGTATCAGCCCTTTTAACCACTTCATGTACAGACTCCATTGGTAATTAAGCGAATATTGCCTGATTTCTCCGGCCAAGGTTCAGATGTTCAGTTGCAAATAGGCCTGATCTAGCTCAATAGACATTGGATGAAACAACTTTACTCCGCTGCAGGTGAGCCGGTAAAAAGTTCAGGCGCGTCAATTGGCCCCATTGGCAAGTGTCAGGCCGCTGATGCAAGGTGTTTTTGCGCACGGGTTTCACTGATTTACTCGCTGTAACAGTCAATTGATACAAAGTTTTGCCGGTCGTTTTCGGCAACAGGCAAGCTGATATTATTGGCGCTTACAATAACCAAACGGACACCTATGTACGGGCAGTCGATATCTCTGTTCTCTGGCTTATCAAGCACAGCTCCTAAGTCAGAGCCTGAAGGGGCTTTTTGCGGGTTCAACAATTAAATCATGCAGGTGAGCCTCTACCCTGATGATAGAACCTCCTTTTCCTCTTTGAGATCAGCCGCAGCAACCCTGAACAGGTTAGCTGTTTCGCTCGTGCACGTTGATAGGAGCTCCAGATGATTTGGTTTCTCGAAGGGCAATCCAGTCAGCGTGACATCATTGTTGGTGCGCGCGAAGCATTGCCTGCCGATGCGAAAATTTTCGCCTCCCATCGCCAGGTTCGTCCAGAAATTACTGGCCTGGCTGACATTAGTTTTATTGAGCCGACGGATACCAAAGCGCGCATCGAGTGGGTATTGCGAACTGCCGAAGACAACGGCATCAAGGTCATAGTAGCGGGTCGCGAGGGCCGTTTGATTGAGCTTGCGCGCCCAGCGTTTGCAGCGGCAGGCCTGACCTTGATAACCGGTGGGTTATCGATCGAAACCTTCAATACAGTCGATGACAAGAGCCTGTTCACCGCTGAAGCTGAGCGCGCAGGCTTGGACTGTGTGCCTGCAATCACCGTTAGCAATGCACAGCAACTGACGGCCGCCTATGCCACGCTCGCGAGTCAGGGTGAAGTTTGCATCAAGCCGGTTGTTGGCATTTATGGTGAGGGCTTCTGGCGTTTCAAGCAGGATGCAGACCCTTTCCGTTGTTTTGCCAAGACGGCTGTGCGCGAAGTCAATTTTGAGACCTATCTGCAGGCCTACTCTGCGGCTGAGGATCGGCCGGCGATGCTGGTGATGCCCTATATGGAAGGCAGCGAGTGCTCGGTGGACATCGTTTGCGAGGCGGGCCATGCAGTTGCATTTGTAGGCCGTCGCAAGGCGGGGCTTTACCAAAGCTTTGAGCGTGAAGGTGCCGCTGTTCAGTTAGCGCTACAGGCAGCCGAGCATTTTGGCTGCGATGGCATTGTCAACGTTCAGACCCGTGATGATGCGGACGGCAAACCCCATCTGCTGGAAATAAACCCGCGTTACTCGGGTGGGATCGGTTATACCCGTGCTGCGGGTGTCAACTTGCCGGGCATCTTTGCGGCGCGTCGCTTGGGCTTCAAGGAGCCCGTCAGCGTTTGGCAAGGTGATGTTCGGGTCAAGGCTGTCACTGTTGCTGTGCCTGTGACGGTTTGACCTTCGATGACTAACCAAGGCTCGATTCAGCCAAACATTGCTGCGGATCTTACCCGTCAATCTCAGGAAGAGAGCATGACCGGTCAGGGTGGGTGTAAACCATGATGCGATTGATCCCTGGTGCTAACGCGGCAATACCCAGCCCCCAGAGCGAGTGGACGTTGCAGTCCAGCGGCTCAAGTGCGTTTGGGGAGTTTGCTGCCGTTGCATTACTGCCGGTTGATGAAAAGCGCCAGCACAAAGGTCCAGCCGCGCTGTTTCATATTGAGCGCGAGTGGATGGAGTGGAGCGGCGGGCCGGAAAAAATCGGCTGCAGTGTCAATTTGGCAAAGCTGCCGCAGGGAGCTGACCGGCTGCTCATGGTGGTCTATAGCTATGGGGCAGCAGGCCCGCTTAGCGCACTTAAAACCTTGCACTTGCAGGTGGACAACCAAATCGAGTGCAGGCTCGACCTCGGCGAGACCGGTGAGTCTGCACTTATCATCGGTGAGTACTACAACCGTAATGACCTATGGAAATTTCGCGCCCTGGCGGAAGGCTCTGCTTACGGTTTGTCGGCGCTGGGCCGTCGAATTGGGCTCGATATTGATGATGCCCATCCCAAGGGCCGCACGATGCCCTCGGAATCGGGTCAAACAAGTACAGGTGCTACGGGAACTGGCTTTGCCGTTTCCACCAATCACATATTGACCTGTGCCCACGTTATTGAAGGCATGCAGGAAATACACATCGCCTCTTTTGAGGGGCGCTACCGGGCGGAGCCTGTGGTGGTCGACCGTGGCAATGATTTCGCACTGCTAAGGGTGCTGGAAAGCCCTGGCCTGAAGGCTGTTGTGTTCAAGGATGGCGCTGGTTGTGATCTGGGCGAGCCCGTGGTCGCCTTGGGTTTTCCGCTCGCCGGTCTGGCCGGTGGCGGTATGCATGTCACTCAAGGTGGCGTGTCGGCCTTGTTTGGTCTGCATAACGACTCCAGTCTGTTGCAGTTCACGGCACCGATTCAGCCAGGCTCGAGCGGCAGTCCTCTATTTGATTCAAGCGGCGCGGTGGTGGCAATGGTGACCTCAACCTGCCCAGACGCGCAGAACATGAATTTCGCTGTAAAGGGTGCTTTGGTCCTGTCTTTTCTCGAAGCATGCCGTATCGGCGCAGACAAAACGCCAAGCTCAAGAGCGCTGAACACTGCTGAGTTGGCGCGTGAAGCCCAGCCGTCATTGTGGCGTATCGAGGCGCGAAATCTGTAACCCTAAAGCGACTGGAGCCCATGGACGCGGCGTCAGGTCTTTACCGCACGCAAAACTAGGAACGTTGTTAATGGATCGTGACACTGCTACACATACGCTTAGCGCGCAACTGATGCGCGGCCTTCTCGAAGTTAAAGTCGAAGGCTCTGTAGGCGCACCTGAAGCATTGTTTGGTTTCGCCGAGCGCCACAATCCTAAGCGTGCATTTCTGTTCGTCTCCAAAGTGTTGGGGCGGCACATCCCTGTGCGTCCATCGGTGATGGATAAAAGCTTTGAACATCTGGCCGCAAAAATTCCGGCCGACCTGCCCGGGCCTGTTCTGGTTATCGGCATGGCGGAGACGGCCGTTGGTTTGGGTGCGGGGGTTCATCGCGCTTACAGCCGCAAGCGATCTGACACGGTTTATTTGGTCAGTACCCGGCACCCGACCGGCACTGATTTGTTTGCTCGATTTGAAGAAGAGCACAGCCACGCCAGCGCCCATTTGATTCATATGCCGGTCGATGCCGACGTGCGAGAAATGATGCTAAATGCCCGTTCGCTGGTGTTGGTCGACGATGAGGCTTCAACCGGCAAGACCTTTATCAACCTGCATCGCGCCTTGGTTGATGCGGGTTTGCGCCAGCTTCAGCGTGTGGTTACCTGCGTTTTGACTGATTGGTCTGGCAGTGCGGTTCGTGACAGCATTGATCAGCCGACTGATCAGGTATCTCTGTTACAAGGCTCTTATCGTTTTAACGAGGATATGGACGCGCCGCTGCCGGTGATGCCTGCTGTGGGGACTGTCGCAGCCGGAGACTGGCCGTTGTCACCGCGCAATGACTGGGGCCGCTTGGGCGTTCGGCATGTGGCAGACACCTTGGCCACAGGCTTGCAGGTCAAGCCGGGAGAGCGTGTCTTGGTGGTTGGCACCAGCGAGTTTGTCTGGCGTCCATTTCTGCTCGCTGAACGCCTTGAGCGAGCCGGTGCTGATGTTCACTTCAGCTCGACAAGTCGTTCGCCCATTGCGCTTGGTCATGCCATTGAGCATGCACTGTCGTTTTCTGACAATTATGGTCTTGGCATTCCCAACTTCCTCTACAACGTCAGCCCCGGTCAGTTTGATCGTGTGTTGATTTGCTCGGAAACGCCGGTGGCGGCAGTTTCCGCTCAGTTGCTAGACGCCCTCAATGCCGAGGTGATTGTCGATGAACAGTAATCGCCCGTTGGTACTGATTGATCTGGACGACACCCTGTTTCAAACCGCGCGCAAGATGGTCGAGGGTACACCTCGTTATACCGCAACACTCGACATTCAAGGCCAGCCAAACGGCTATATGAGCCCCGTGCAGAAATCCCTGGTCGAGTGGCTGCTGGCGAGCGCCGATGTTGTGCCCGTAACAGCGCGCAGCATTGAAGCATACAGTCGGGTGCAACTGCCGTTCAGCCATGGCGCAATCTGTGCGCACGGCGGGGTGATGCTTGAACCTAGCAGAACCCTTGATCAACATTGGCAAGCGCACATGACTGAGGTGCTTGCAGGTTACCAGGAGCGCCTTCGGGGCCTGAGCGCAGCCACGCTCGAGATCGGCAAGGCGCTTGGTATTTCACTGCGGGGTTGGGTGGTTGAGGAGCACGGCTTACAGCATTACGTGGTCACCAAACATAATGAGTCCAGCGATGAAGTGCTCAGCACCGTGCTGGCGGAGGTCCAGGCGCAGGGCTTGCTTAATGGCATGCATATTCACGGCAACAGCAACAATCTGGCGTTCCTGCCTGAAGGGCTGTCCAAGCGTGTGGCGGTTGAGGAGTGGTTACGCCGTGACCGTGAGATCAATGGCGAGCGACCGGTTCTGGGTTTTGGTGACAGCATCACCGACCTAGGGTTTATGGATGTGTGCCACATGTGGGCAACCCCTGCGCGCAGCCAATTGGCCAAGCTGGTGGAGCGCAGTCTATGACGCTTTCTCTTGGCAATCTGCACACCGTTGGCAGCGGCAGTTATGCGGCTGACGATGTGCACTTTTTGCTGCAACCGGTGCAGATTGAAGTCACCGATGTTGCGCAAAAGGAGCGCTTGATTCAAACCAAGCAAAAGCACTACTCGGAGATGATCAGCCAGGAACACGCGCCGACCTCAGTGCACAAAGCCTTATACGAACGTGCGCTGGAGCAAAATGGCAAGCGCATGGCTACAGATGTTCAAGCGTTGGCGCTGGCATTGAACCAAGCCTATGTAGGGCCGTCGATTGTATTGGTGTCCTTTGTACGTGCCGGTTTGCCTTTGGGTGTGCTGCTGCGTCGCGCACTAATCGATATGGGCCGTGATTGCCAACATTATGGAATCAGTATTGTCCGTGACCGTGGCATCGATAACCTTGCCTTGGAAGCCATTATTCAAGCGCACGGGGCGCAGAACATCGTATTTGTCGATGGATGGACGGGTAAAGGTGCCATTTCCGCTGAAATTAGGCGTAGCCTCAATGGTGACCCCCGATTCCCGGTCGATCCCCGTTTGGTTGTGCTTGCAGATCCTTGCGGGCGGGCTTGGTTATCGGCTTCAGCGGAGGATTGGATTATTCCCTCAGGCATTTTAGGTGCCACGGTTTCCGGCTTGGTTTCGCGCTCCATCTGGCCAGCAAACGGTGGGTTGCACGGCTGCATTGTCTACGATCATTTGACCGAACACGATGTGACCTGCGACTTCATTGAACAGATCGAAGTGCAGCGCCGTGCTCTGGGGCCAGTTATCCCGGCTGAGCCGTGGACTTTCGATCAGCGTGCGGCACTGCAGACGGCGGCCATAAAGGTAGTCGAATCCTTAGCTGCACGTTTTGATATCAGCAATCTAAACCGGATAAAACCGGGTATTGCTGAGGCGACCCGCGCAGTGCTGCGCCGGGTTCCTGACCACGTGTTGGTTCGTGACCGCAATGATGGCGATGTTCAGTTGCTGCTGCATCTCACCGAGGCTGTTGGCGTTCCGGTGGAAGAAGTCGGCAATGAGCTTGGCCCTTACAGAGCGGTGACCATCATTCGGAGTCTGAGCTGATGAATAAAGTGTCGCCGTACGCCCTCGGGGCCACGCTTTACATGCCCGCGATGCGCAGTGATCTGCTGGATGTTGTTTTCGCCACCAAGCTGCCCGAGTTGCGCTCATTGGTGGTGTGCCTGGAAGATGCAGTGGCAGAGACGGATGTTTGCAGCGCGCTGCAAAATCTCAGTGACTTGCTCGGTTCGATTGCTGCCCGTGGTGGACGCCCGGTTGGCGCACCACTGTTATTCGTCCGCCCACGGGACGCCGAGATGGCCGCGGTGCTTAATGACTGGCCACTCATGCGTCATGTTGATGGGTTCGTGGTGCCAAAATTGACGCTAAGCAATTTGGCTGCATGGGAAAAAGCCGTCACTAACCCTGATCTATACCTGATGCCGACCTTGGAGACGCCCGACGTCTTCAATCCAAATGCCATGGTCGAATTGGGTCAGGCGCTCAAGGCAAGTCTATTCGAAAGGGTTATCGCGTTACGTATTGGCGGTAATGATTTGATGGGCTGCTTGGGCCTGCGCCGTACACCGACTACCACCCTCTATAGCACGCCGATGTCCTATGTTATTCCGATGCTGGCTGGGGTCATGGGTTCACAAGGCTTTGCCTTGACCGCGCCGGTGTTTGAGCAGCTCGCAAATCCCGACTTGCTGAATGCGGAACTCGAACTGGATATTGCCCACGGCTTGGTCGGCAAGACGGCGATACATCCAAGTCAGGTCAGTGTCATACAAGACGCGCTGCGGGTGAGTCTCGAAGATTTGAACAGTGCCAAGCTGATCGTCAGTGATCTGGCACCGGCGGTATTCAAGCACAACGATGTAATGTGCGAACCTGCGACCCACTACAAGTGGGCGATGCGAACGCTTGAACGTGCTCGCTGGCTGGGTGTTAAACAAACTGAGACTGGCAACGGCGAAACGCCGGTCCTGCTGGCTGGAGCAGCTAGATAATGCACGAAATTCTTACGGCTGAAACGCAAGACAAACAGATGCTGTCGGTCTTTGACTTTGACGGAACCTTGACTCGGCGTGACAGTTTTGTCCCCTTTCTTAGATTTGCTTTTGGCAAACGTGAATTCATTCGCCGGATCTTTACCCTCGCACTGCCCAGTTTGCATTTCCTGTTTAGGCGTATGAACCGTGACGAGCTAAAAGCCCGTCTGATCGCCAAGTTTTTGACCGGTGTACAGGCTCAGTGGGTAGAGCAGCAAGCGCTGAAATTCTGCGAACGCTATTGGACCCAGTTGATGCGGCCTTCGGGTTTGCTTTCTGTCGCCTCTGAAATCGAGGCGGGGGCCGAAGTGACCCTGTGTTCAGCGTCTCCGGCACTGGTGCTCGGCCCATTCGCCAAGCGCCTTGGGATCAAATTGATTGCCACTGAACTTGAAGTGGTCGACGGTGTTTTGACCGGCCTCATCAGCGGCAATAACTGTCGCTGCGAGAACAAGGTACTCAGGCTTGAAGCGGTTTATGGACGGCTCGACCAGTACCGGCTAAGGGCATGGGGTGACACCCGTGGTGACCTTGAGCTGCTAGCCGCTGCGCAAGATGCGCACTGGCGTCATTTTCATTCGGCATGGCGGCGTGGCCGCATGCGCCGAGTCAAAGCACGAATTCAAAACGCGAGCGCTATTCGGCTCAAGTCCGAACAACAAGCGAACACTGACGATAAACAAGGAGCGTAACCATGGCACTTACTCTAAGTAAAAACCAGACGATCTCACTGGAAAAAACCGCGGGCAGCGGCTTGAGCAAAATCAGCCTGGGCCTTGGCTGGGATGCGGCTAAAAGCGGCTTTTTTGGCAAATTGCTGGGCAGCGGCGGCGAGATCGATCTTGATGCGTCTTGCATCCTGCTCGACAGCGAGCTGAAGCCAATCGACCTGGTTTGGTTCCGTCAACTTAAGTCCAACGACGGTTCGATCCAGCACTCAGGCGACAACCGCACCGGTGAAGGTGACGGCGATGACGAAACCATCAACGTTGACCTTCAACGCCTGCCTGAGTCGGTCAAGCACCTGGTGTTCACGGTTAATAGCTTCACTGGCCAGACCTTTGAAAAAGTTGAAAATGCCTATTGCCGTATCGTCAACGCCAGCAATAAGACCGAGCTAGCCCGTTTCAATCTGTCTGAGCGTGGCGGTCACACCGGCATCGTTATGGCGAGCCTGTCGCGTGGTAGCTCAGGCTGGGAATTCAAAGCAGTCGGCGTCAACACCAATGGTCGCACGGTTGATGACCTGGTTTCTCTGGCTGTGCAGGCGGTGCGTTAATGGCCACGCTCGTACCGGGTGGTAATGCACCGGTCGCCACCGGTCAACTCAGTGTTGAGATCAACTATTCGCCTATTACTGGGGCGGATATTGATGTCTCGGCTTTTATCTTAAACGCTGCCGGTAAAGTCCGCGGCGATAGCGATATGTGCTTTTACGGCCAGACCAGTGTCTTGGGCGGCGTCGTGCAGATGACCGAGTCGTCTGCCGGACGCGCTGTGTTTACCCTTGACCTGAGCCGGCTTGAACCTGTGGTTGAGAAAGTGGCATTGACCGCCACTATCTACGAGAACAAAGCCAGTTTCGATCGTGTTTCGCAGCTTTCGCTGGCCATCTCGGGCGGTATAGACGCTCAGCTTGAGACCAAGGGCATGCAGGAAACAGCGCTGATCCTTGGCGAGTTTTATCGCCGTCAGGGTGAGTGGAAGTTCCGTTGTGTTGCTCAGGGCTTTGCTGGTGGGCTTGAGCCTTTGGCCAAGCATTTTGGTGTTGAGGTGGCGGCACCTGCGCCTTCAGCAGCGCCTGCTCCGACACCTCCACCTACGCCGACCCCGCCTCCAGCTGAAGCGGTGAAGTCTTCGGTCAGCTTAAGCAAAGTCACGCTGGACAAGACTCGCAAATCCATCAGCCTGGAAAAAACCGCGTCTGGCTTCGGCGAGATCAAGGTCAACCTGAACTGGAATCAACGGCCCGCAAAAGGCGGTGGTTTCTTTTCTCGCAGTACTTCAATCGACCTTGATGTTGGCTGTTTGTATGAGCTTGAAAATGGCCAGAAGGGTGTGGTTCAAGCGCTGGGTAAAGCCTTCGGCAGCTTGACCCGTGAGCCTTACATTCAGTTGATGGGCGACGACCGAACCGGCTCGGTCGCTGGTGGTGAGTGGTTGCATATCAACGGTGCGAAGTGGAGTGAGGTGCGCCGTATTTTGTTCTTCGCCTTTATTTACGAAGGGGTTCCTAACTGGAAGGAAACGGACGGCGTTGTGACCATTTACATCCCAGGCCAACCCGACATCGAGGTACGCCTCAACGAGGAGGGTGGTCGTGAAGGGGTGTGCGCTATCGCTTTGCTGGAAAACGTAAACGGTGCCGTAAAAGTCACCCGCCAAGTTGATTTCCATCGCGGTCATGCGGTGATGGATAAGGCTTATGGCTGGGGCATGCGCTGGACAGCAGGTTCAAAATAGAAACCATGGCGCAGTCATTTGCCTGTGCCTATTGAGGAGAACTCAAATGCTTGAATGGCTAAAAACAAACGCAACAGCGGCGCGCGACAAACTGACCTCAGAGGTTGGCAAGTTTCGTAACCAGAAGTTTATGGACGCCACTACTGCAGGCTGCGCTTTGGTCGCGGCCGCTGATGGTGATATTTCCTCGGCTGAAAAATCGAAGATGGTCGGGTTTATCACTAACTCCCCTGAACTGAAAGTCTTCGACCTCAAGGATGTTATCAACTCATTCAATGACCATTGCGCGAAATTCGAGTTCGACCAACAAATTGGTCGCGCTGAGGCGCTGAAGGTCGTTAGCAAGCTCAAAGGCAATGATGGCGCGGCCCGTTTGCTGGTCCGCGTGGTTTCGGCTGTCGGTGCATCGGATGGCAATTTCGATGACGACGAAAAAGCGGTTTGCCGCTTGATTTGCCTTGAGCTTGACCTCAACCCAGCAGACTTTGATCTTTAAGGAACTCTACAAGTGGATACACATATTGGATTCCCACCGCTGACCATGGCGGTCTTTGTGGGGATCGCCGTCGGTGCGCTGCTCCTCGACATGATTACTCACCGTGGTGACAAGCCAATTTCGCTGACCAAGGCATCTGTTTGGTCGGTGTTCTGGATCGCCATATCGCTGGCGTTTGCTGGGTTCTTGTACGTCCAGCACGGTCCAGAAGTTGCCAGTCTGTTCGTCACCGGCTACGCCCTTGAAAAAGTCCTGAGCGTGGATAACCTTTTCGTCTTTATGGCGATTTTTGCTTGGTTCAAAGTGCCGGACGGCCTACGTCACCGGGTACTTTACTGGGGCATCATTGGCGCGATTGTGTTCCGCGGAATCTTCGTTGCAATCGGCACCGGGCTGCTCGCATTTGGTCCATGGGTCGAGGTGATCTTTGCGATTATCGTTGCCTGGACTGCGGTGATGATGCTGCGCGCCGGGGGCGATGATGAAGAGGAAGAAGACTACTCCAAACACATGGCTTATCGCTTCGCCCAGAAGCTGTTTCCGGTGTGGCCAAAGCTGTATGGCCATAACTTCTTTGTCTCGCGCAAAAAGCTTGAAGTTGAGGTTCAGAAGCCCGAAAACGCAGGCATGACACTGGCGGCCAAAGGCACCATTTTCGCTACGCCTCTGTTCCTGTGCCTGGTCGTGGCCGAAGTTTCTGATGTGTTGTTTGCATTCGACTCGGTCCCTGCCGTCATCGCTGTCAGCCGTGAACCGTTGATCGTTTATTCGGCCATGCTGTTTGCAATCCTCGGTTTGCGCACCATGTACTTTGTACTAGAGGCACTAAAACGCTACCTGGTCCATTTGGAAAAAGCCGTTATTGCACTGCTGTTCTTTATTGCAGTCAAACTCGGCTTGAACGCAACCGATCACATGTTTCATCACGGTTACACCATTGACGCCAACACCAGTTTGATGATCGTTATGATTGTCTTGGTCATCGGCGTCGTCGCGAGCTGGATCTTCCCCGGTAAGGAAGAAGACAGCCAGCCCGAAAACAACTGAGCAACAGATTAAACCATCCATTAAAGGAGCATTACCCCATGGCACTGACTCTTCAAAAAGGCGGCAACCTGTCACTCACCAAAACCGACGCAAGCTTGACCAAGCTGCTGATCGGTCTGGGTTGGGATCCACGCGCCACTGATGGTGCGGATTTCGATTTGGACGCAAGCGCCTTCCTGTTGGGTGCAAACGGCAAAGTTCGCGGTGACGCTGACTTTATCTTCTACAACCAGTTGAAGAGCCAGGATGGCTCGGTTGAGCACACAGGCGACAACCGCACTGGCGCGGGTGATGGCGACGACGAAGTGTTGAAAGTTGACCTCAATACCGTGGCGGCTGATGTCGATAAAATTGCCTTTGTCGTGACCATTCACGATGCCGATACGCGCAAGCAAAACTTCGGTCAAGTGGGTGGCTCATTCATCCGTATCGTCAATGAAGTAACCGGTGCTGAGGTTGTTCGCTACGACCTGGCCGAAGATGCCTCGACAGAAACCGCGATGGTTTTCGCTGAGCTGTATCGTAACAACGGTGAGTGGAAATTCCGCGCCGTTGGCCAAGGTTTCGCAGGTGGCTTGAAGGCCCTGGCTAACTCCTATGGCATGAACTTCTAAACCTTTCAGCACTATGACCCGCTGGCGCGCGAAGGCGCTGTTAGCGGGCTTGTGCGTGTGAAACATCCTTAAGGAATCTGAACATGGCTGTAACCCTGTCTAAAGGCGGCAACGTCTCTCTGTCCAAAGAAGCGCCGGGCCTGACGGAAGTAGTGGTGGGTCTGGGTTGGGATCCGCGGGTGACGGACGGCTCGAAATTCGACCTCGACGCTTCGGTTTTCATCGTTGGCGAAAATGGCAAAGTTCTCGATGACGCGAGCTTCATTTTCTACAACAACAAAAAGTCTGCCGATGGTTCTGTTGAGCACATGGGCGACAACCAATCGGGCGAAGGTGAGGGTGACGATGAACAAGTCACCGTTAAGCTCAGTGGCCTGGCGGCCGTTGTTAAGAAATTGGTGTTCGCCGTGACCATCCACGATGCTGCTGAACGCAAGCAGAGCTTCGGTCAAGTGGCCAACGCCTACATTCGTGTTGTAAACAAGGCTGACGGTAAAGAGCTGGCTCGCTACGACCTGAGCGAAGACGCATCGACCGAAACCGCAATGATCTTCGGCGAAGTGTATCGTGCTGGCGAAGACTTCAAATTCAAGGCAATTGGTCAGGGTTTTGCCGGTGGCTTGAAGCCGTTGGCTGAAGCTCACGGCGTAAGCATCGCCTAAGCATTACCACGTGATACATGCAGGCTTCACCGCTGTGCAGCCTGCATTATTGTATTGCGTAAGTATCCATCGTCTCGACTATTACAGCGCATTGCTGAGCGCCTGATCTTATTCGGTTGCCTCTTTAACCTGATCGCCATCGCGTGGGTATAACGGGTTGCCGCAGCGATTACAGAAGGCAGCATGGGGTTCGTGTACATCTTTCTTGCAGCTTGGACATTCGCGTTCGAGTAACTCGCCGCCATTCATGGCGCTGGCCAGTTCCGCGGTAAAAATTCCGGTCGGTACGGCAATAATTGAATAACCCGTAATCATCACCAGGGTCGAAAGAAACTGGCCCACGACCGTCTTCGGCACAATATCGCCAAAGCCGACAGTTGTGAGGGTCACCACGGCCCAGTAAATGCCTTTGGGAATACTTGTGAAGCCATGCTCAGGGCCTTCAATCACGTACATCAGGGTGCCGAACACCGTGACTAATATGGCGATGCAGGAGAAGAACACGATGATCTTCTGCTTGCTGCCGTGCAGCGCCTTCATCAAGAAGTTGGCTTGGCGCAGGTAAGGGCTCAGTTTGAGCACCCTGAAGACCCGCATCATGCGGATCACTCGAACGATTAGCAGGTACTGCGCACTTGGGAAAAACAGCGTCAGTAAGCCGGGCAGAATGGCCAGTAGGTCGATCAGGCCATAGAAGCTGAAAATATAGCGCAGCGGTTTGGGTGAGCAGTAGATTCGTACCAGGTATTCGACCGCAAACAGTGCAGTAAATGTCCACTCCAGGCCAGACATCCAGGCACGGTATTGGCTGTGAATTACTTGAATGCTATCGAGCATCACCACGACAAGGCTGGCCAGAATAGTCACCAGCAAAATATTGTCGAAGCGCTGCCCGGCAGGCGTGTCGGTAAAGAAAATGATCCGGTAAATCCGACGGCGTAAGCTTTCTGTTTTATCCATGTGTTGCACAGGTGCTCCCTGATAATTCCGCGCAATTTGAATGCGCTACGAAACGAGGCTGTCAGCCTAGGGAGTTTAGCCTGCATGTTGCAACTGGTGTTGCCGCAACGCTTGAGTCGAGTTGGCTAAGGCTTGGTGTGGCGCGGGTCTGTGTAGTCGACGCCTAGTTTGAATGTGCGCTGACTTGAGCTGATAAGCCAGCAGGCGAGAATAAAGGGCATAGTCAGTGCGGGTAGCCCGATAGCACTAAAGCCAGGCTGCAAGCCCAGCGCGAGAATGATCGCCACTAATGGCAGCCAGACTTTGCGGCTAACCTGGCTAACGGCAATCGCCGCGAGAACAGCGTTGTAGCCATACAAACCGGCGAGTGCGCTGTGCTGTTCCCAGCCTTGATAAAGCGCAAAACCAAGGCCGAGCGCCGAACCGATTAACCCCCAGATAGCGGCGCGGGTATCGGCCACGAACAGCCCGAGCAAGAGGCAAAAACCAGACAATGGACGCTCAATAAAAATCACCTGGCCAAGACCGCGGGCCATTGCCGCCAGGCTGTTTACCCAACCAAACGGCTCAACCGCTACGGCTGTACTCGGGTGTGGTTGTAGCTGTAAAGATTCCGCCAATCCCAGCAGCAACCAACTGAGCAGCACAAATGGAAAGGTAAAGGCCGGTAACCACTGGCGGTTACGCATCCGTTTCATCCAGGGGGCAAGCATCAGGCTCGACAGGCCCGCGCTGGCTATAATCAGCAAAGGTACACTGGCTGACCATTGGAATTGCACGCTGATGAGCATGCCCAGCAGAATCCCGTTGTAGCCATACAAACCCTGCTCGATATCGGCGCTGGCGTAGCCTCGGCGTTGGGCTGTGAGCATGCTGCTTAAGCCGCCAAGTAGTGCTCCACCAAGCAACTCTGGTGCACCGACGGCGATGCCAAGCAGAATGAGCAGGCCGCAGCCTGGGTCGTTTTGCAGGAATATCTGACTAAAGCCGCTGAGGATCGCTCTGAAACCGCGCAGAACCGGACTCGGGGATGGCTGGATGTGCATGCTGGAAACCGCTTATGTGGGCACAACAAAGGTGGACATCCTTGTCCGGTGGCGCGTTAAGGTGTCCATCCCTCAACGCGCCGTAACGCAAAAGCAGCTTTATTGCAGGGTTTCGATGCGCAGGCTATTGGTGCTTCCAGGCTGGCCAAATGGCACGCCAGCCGTAATCACCACGGTATCACCGCGCTCAGCCATGCCTTGCGCCTGAGCGATTTCAAGCGCTGTAGTGGTGACTTCTTCGACCTTGTGCAAGCGCTCATTGACCACCGAGTAGATACCCCATGCAACGGTCAAGCGTCGTGCAGTGTTGAGACTCGGGGTGAGGCTTAGAATGGGGGACTTTGGTCGCTCACGGGAGGCCCGTAGACTCGATGCGCCTGATTCGGTGTAGTTGACCAACGTGGCAACCGGCAATATGGCGTTGATGCGTCGAATCGCGCAGCTTATGGCGTCTGAAGCGGTGGCTTCGGCCTGTGGGCGACTGACATCCAGCTGAGCTTGGAAGTCTGGGCCATTTTCAACCTGGCGGATTATTTTGCTCATCATGCTGACCGCTTCCATCGGGTAGTCGCCCGAGGCTGTTTCAGCCGAAAGCATCACCGCATCCGCACCTTCGGCCACGGCATTGGCCACGTCAGTGACTTCTGCGCGGGTTGGGGCAGGTGAGAAACGCATGGATTCAAGCATCTGCGTGGCCACCACCACTGGGCGACCCAATTGGCGGCAGGTGCGGATGATGTCTTTCTGAATGCGCGGGACATTTTCAGCCGGTACTTCTACGCCCAAGTCACCGCGTGCAACCATGATCGCGTCGCACAAGCTGGCGATTTCTTCGAGGTGCTCAACCGCTGATGGTTTTTCGATCTTGGCCATCAAGAAGGCTTTGCCCTGGATCAGCTCACGGGCTTCGATAATGTCTTCGGGACGTTGCACGAAAGAAAGCGCTACCCAGTCAACACCCAGTTCAAGACCGAAGCTCAGGTCGCGACGGTCCTTCTCGGTCAGTGGGCTCAACTGCAGCACTGCTTCGGGAACGTTAACCCCTTTGCGGTCGCTTAATTCGCCACCGGCGATGACTTTTGTGTCCACTGCATCGGCGTGTTTGGCGGTTACTTCCAGGCGTAGACGGCCATCATCGAGTAACAAACTCATGCCGGGCTGCAGCGCTTCAATGATTTCCGGGTGTGGCAGGTTGACCCGCTCGGCTGTGCCGGGGGTTGCGTCCAAATCCAGGCGCAAGCTGTCGCCACGTTGCAGCATGACTTTGCCTTCAGCGAAGCGCCCGACACGCAATTTCGGACCTTGCAGGTCCATCAGAATGCCAATTGGGTAATTCAGTTGCTTCTCGACTTCACGCACCCAGTTGAAACGTTCGGCATGATCGGCATGCTCGCCGTGGCTGAAGTTTAGACGGAACAGGTTGACCCCTGACTCGACCAGTTGACGAATATCGTCGATGCCTTTGATGGCCGGGCCCAGCGTTGCGAGGATTTTTACTTTCTTGTCAGGTGTCATTAGTCATTGCTCTCAAGAATCAAAATGGCGCGAAAGTCGTTAACATTGGTTCGGGTTGGGCCGGTCATAATCAGCTCATCGAGCGCCGCGAAGTAGCCGTAACCGTTGTTGTTATCCAACTCGTCACTGGCGCTGAGGTTTTGTAAGCCTGCGCGGGCATAGCTGAAGGGGGTCATGATGGCTCCGGCGTTGTCTTCAGAGCCGTCGATGCCATCGGTATCACCCGCGATTGCATAGATGTCATCCATGCCTTTGAGGCTGTCAGTCAGGCTCAGGAGGAACTCGGCATTGCGTCCTCCACGGCCGTTGCCGCGCACTGTGACCGTGGTTTCGCCACCGGACAAAATGATGCAGGGTGCTTTAATCGGCTGGCCGTGCAAGCGTATCTGCTTGGCGATTCCAGCATGGACCTTGGCCACTTCCCGTGACTCGCCTTCAAGGTCGCCCAAGATCAGGACCGGAAAACCGGCGGCTTCGGCTTTGGCGGCGGCAGCATCAAGGGATTGTTGGGGTGTGGCTATCAACTGGAAATGACTGCGCGCCAAGCATGGGTCGCCCGGCTTAACGGTTTCCGAACGCGGGTCCTCTAGCCATTGGCGAACATTGGTCGGTATCTCGATGCTGTAGCGCGCCAGGATTGCCAATGCCTCGGCTGAAGTGCTGGGGTCGGCAACGGTTGGCCCGGAGGCAATGACTGTAGCTTCATCGCCAGGAACATCGGAGATTGCATAGGTGTTGACTGTGGCAGGCCAGCTGGCTTTGGCCAAACGGCCACCTTTGATGGCGGAGAGGTGCTTGCGCACACAGTTCATTTCGCCAATGGTTGCGCCGGATTTCAGCAGGGCCTTGTTGATTGCTTGCTTGTCTTGTAGGCTAATCCCTTCTGCAGGCAGGGCAAGCAGGGAAGAGCCACCGCCAGACAGCAGGAAAATCACCCGGTCGTCTTCGCTTAGGTTGCTGACCATCTCCAGCACCCGCTTGGCGACACGTTCGCCAGCATCATCTGGAACGGGGTGCGCGGCCTCGACGACTTCGATTTTTTTACAGTCGGCACCATGCCCGTAACGTGTCACCACCAAGCCAGAAACCTCGCCTTGCCACTCGCGTTCGATCACTTCTGCCATGGCGGCGGCTGCTTTACCCGCGCCGATGACAATGACGCGGCCGCTGCGGTCAGCAGGTAAATGATCGGCCAACACGTGACGCGGATGAGCTGCATCAATCGCGGTGTTGAAGAGGTCACGCAGCAGGGTTTGCGGATCGAATGACATGGCAGACTCTCTTATTCTGGGGCAGGTGGGTGTTGCAGGTGCATGACAGTTTGCACGGTGCTTTGCCCGTGCAGTTCGGTCGATTGCAGTCCGCAGGCGTTACGCATAACGACTCTGGACTGGAATCGACCTTCCCGATTTGCAGGCCGTGACACCGCGCCTCGGGGAGGTCGAAGGGGTCAGGTGATTTGTCCAACCTACCTTGGACGCATCACCTGATTTGTTGCTCTGTTACGGCACCCGATACGGGCGCTTATCGCTTTCGTAGGGTGAGTAACGTTTTTTTCACCCACCAGTTGGACGAACCAATATTCGTGTTGCCCAAGGTCTGGTGGACAAGCTTTGCGTTATCTCACCCCACGAAGCCTTACTTATCGCGAATCGAGAAGTTGGCCATGTGCTCTAAGCCTTTAACCAGTGCAGAGTGGTCCCAGTTGCTGCCACCGATGGCTGCACAGGTGCTGAACACTTGCTGAGCATTGGCGGTGTTTGGCAGGTTAAGGCCCAACTCCCGTGCGCCAGCCAAGGCCAGGTTGAGGTCTTTCTGGTGCAGGCTGATACGGAAGCCCGGATCAAAAGTGCCTTTGATCATGCGCTCGCCGTGCACTTCAAGAATTTTCGAGCCGGCAAAACCGCCCATCAGTGCTTCACGCACCTTGGCTGGATCTGCGCCGTTTTTGGCAGCAAACAGCAAGGCTTCAGCAACGGCCTGAATGTTCAGCGCGACGATGATTTGGTTGGCCACTTTGGCCGTCTGACCGTCACCATTGCCGCCAACGCGGGTGATGTTTTTACCCATTGACTGGAACAGTGGCAGGGCGCGTTCAAAGGCCTTTTCACAGCCGCCAACCATGATCGACAAAGTGGCTGCTTTAGCGCCGACTTCACCACCGGACACTGGGGCGTCGAGGTAAGCAGCGCCAGTTGCCTTGATTTTTTCTGCGAAGGTTTTGGTCGCGCTTGGTGAGATCGAACTCATGTCGATCACGACTTTGTTTGGACCCACGCCATCAACAACGCCATCTTCGCGGAACAGCACGTCTTCAACGTGTGGGGTATCCGGCACCATGACGATGATGAACTCAGACTCTTGCGCTACTTCTTTAGGGTTAGCCAAGGCAATAGCGCCTGCGGCTACCAAGTCAGCAGGTGCCTGATCGTGGTGGGTTGAAATAAACAGTTGGTGACCTGCTTTTTGCAGGTTCTCAGCCATGGGCTTGCCCATGATGCCAGTACCGAGAAATCCGATTTTAGCCATGACAGTGCTCCTTAAATCGCGTTGTGGGCTTTCATCCAGCCGAGGCCGGCAGCGGTGGTGGTGGCTGGCTTGTACTCACAGCCAATCCAACCCTGGTAACCAATGCGGTCCAGGTGTTCGAACATGAAGCGGTAATTGATTTCGCCAGTGCCCGGCTCATTGCGGCCCGGGTTGTCGGCCAGCTGTACGTGGTTGATCACTGCAAGGTTGTCGCTCAGGGAGCGGGCCAGATCACCTTCCATGATTTGCATGTGATAAATGTCGTACTGCAGGTAAAGATTGCTGTTGGCAACTTTGTCGCGGATCGCTAGGGCTTGCGCCGTGGTGTTCAGGTAAAAGCCCGGAATGTCGCGGGTGTTGATCATTTCCATGACCAACTTGATGCCGGCGTCAGCGAGTTTTTGTGCCGCGAACTTTAGGTTGTCGACAAAGGTTTGTTCGACGGTTGCGCAGTCGTAGCCCTGTGGACGAATACCCGCCAGGCAGTTGATCTGGCTGTTGCCAAGGACTTTGGCGTAGGCAATCGCCGTGTCGACGCCAGCGCGGAATTCTTCTACGCGGTCCGGGTGGCAGGCAATACCGCGCTCACCTTTGGCCCAGTCGCCGGCTGGCAGGTTGAACAGCACCTGCTCAAGTTTGTTGTTGTCGAGTTCGACCTTGATATCGCCCGCAGCGAAGTCATAAGGGAACAGGTACTCAACGCCACTGAAACCCGCATCGGCGGCAGCAGCGAAGCGCTCCATGAAATCCACTTCAGTGAACAGCATGGACAGATTGGCAGCGAAACGAGGCATAAATTGCTCCTCAGGTTTGGCTCCCTCTCGGGTGGGAGAGGGAGGTAAATTAGTCGAGCATGGAGATAGCGGTCGGCGCATCAGCACCGCGAGCCGCCAATTCTTCAAACTCGTTGACTGCGTTGATTTCAGTGCCCATGGAGATGTTGGTTACACGCTCCAGAATCACTTCGACCACAACCGGTACGCGGTGCTCTTCCATCAGCGCTTTGGCCTTGGCAAACGCCGCTTGTAGGTCGTTTGGTTCAAACACACGGATGGCTTTACAGCCCAAGCCTTCAACCACTGCTACGTGGTCGACGCCGTAACCATTGAGCTCTGGCGCGTTGATGTTCTCGAACGCCAGCTGTACGCAGTAATCCATCTCAAAACCGCGCTGCGCCTGACGAATCAAGCCCAGGTAGGAGTTGTTCACAACCACGTGGATGTAGGGCAGGTTGAACTGTGCGCCCACGGCCAATTCTTCAATCATGAACTGGAAGTCATAGTCGCCAGACAGCGCAACGATGTTGCGGCTTGGGTCGGCCTTGGCCACACCCAGTGCAGCTGGAACTGTCCAGCCCAATGGGCCGGCTTGACCACAGTTGATCCAGTGGCGCGGCTTGTAAACGTGCAAGAACTGCGCGCCAGCGATCTGCGACAGACCAATGGTGCTGACGTAGCAGGTGTCTTTACCGAAGAACTCGTTCATTTCTTCGTACACGCGCTGCGGTTTAACCGGCACGTTTTCGAAGTGAGTCTTGCGCTGCAAGGTGCGCTTGCGCTCACGGCAGGCATCAACCCAAGTGCTGCGGTCTTTGAGTTTGCCAGCTGTTTTCCACTCGCGGGCTACTTCAAGGAACGCATCAAGCGCTGCGCCTGCATCAGACACGATGCCCAGGTCCGGGTTGAATACGCGGCCGATTTGTGTCGGTTCGATATCAACGTGGATGAACTTGCGGCCTTCGGTGTACACCTCGACAGTCCCGGTGTGGCGGTTGGCCCAACGGTTACCGATACCGAACACCAAGTCCGATTCCAGCAGGGTGGCGTTGCCGTAGCGGTGTGAGGTTTGCAGACCGACCATGCCGACCATCAACTTGTGGTCGTCCGGGATTGAGCCCCAGCCCATCAAGGTCGGAATAACAGGAACGCCTGTCAGCTCGGCGAACTCAACCAGTTTGTCAGCCGCGTCCGCGTTGAAAATACCGCCGCCGGCGACCAGCAATGGGCGCTCGGATTCGTTGAGCATGGCCAAGGCTTTCTCAGCTTGCACGCGAGTGGCGGCAGGCTTGGCCAGTGGCAACGGCTCATAAGCGTCGATGTCGAATTCAATCTCAGCCATTTGCACATCGAATGGCAGGTCGATCAGCACAGGACCAGGGCGGCCCGAACGCATTTCATAGAAGGCTTTCTGGAAAGCGCGTGGCACCTGGCCGGGCTCCATCACAGTGGTCGCCCACTTGGTGACAGGCTTGACGATGCTGGTGATATCAACGGCTTGGAAGTCTTCTTTGTGCATACGTGCACGCGGTGCTTGACCGGTGATGCACAGGATCGGGATGGAGTCAGCGCTGGCGGAATACAAGCCAGTCACCATGTCGGTGCCTGCCGGGCCAGACGTACCGATGCACACGCCGATGTTGCCAGCGTTGGTGCGGGTATAGCCTTCGGCCATGTGCGAAGCGCCTTCAACGTGACGGGCCAGGACGTGGTCAATGCCGCCAACTTTGTTCAGTGCTGCGTACAGTGGGTTGATGGCGGCGCCGGGGATGCCAAACGCGGTGTCAACACCTTCGCGGCGCATTACCAGTACGGCTGCCTCGATTGCTCTCATTCTGGCCATTTCTTGTGCCTCTTTTATTGTTAAATTGTATACAAATTGCTGTGGCTGATTCTATTCATGACATGACTTTCTGGTCAACTATTTTTGATTCGATAGCGGTTTTAAGCTGAATCTCTTTTAAAACAGATGTTTTAAAGGGCTTTATCTGTAGCGTTTGTTAGCTTGCTTATAAAATGTATACAAAAATAAAATAAATTGTATTTTAGTGTTGAATTTTTTGTATCTGGTGCGATAGTTGAGAGGACTTTTGGATTGCCTGGCTCGCAATGCTTGCGCGCTGGGTGTTTCTCGATTTTTATCGCTTATAAGGATGGCCTTGCCATGCACAACTTGACGCTGGATATCGCTACAACCATTAGCCAGCGGGCGCTTTCTATCGCCCGTGAGATCAACACTGCACCCTTAACGGTTGCCGTGTTGGATGCAGGCGGCCACTTAATAAGCTTGCAACGTGAGGATGGAGCCAGTTTGCTGCGCCCGCAGATTGCGGTGGCGAAGGCTTGGGGAGCGCTGGCACTCGGTAAAGGGTCGCGAGCCATTGCTGCTGATGCACAGCAGCGCCCGGCATTCATCGGTTCGGTGAATAACCTGGCAGATGGCAATCTGGTGCCTGCGCCAGGTGGCGTGTTGATACGCAGCAGTGGCGGTGAAATCCTTGGCGCTATCGGGATTACCGGTGACACTTCGGATATCGATGAGCAATGCGCGGTCGGCGCTGTTGAGTCGGCCGGTTTACAGGCAGATGCAGGCGCTGCGGCTTAAGCCTGAGTGCCACTCAGAATATCGATGCGCGCAGCGCATCGATATTTCAATGATGATTCAAGCCGCTTTGCAACGCTGTATCCCACGGCGGAACAGGGCCAAAGCGCGATTTGAGAAATTCCAGCAACAGGCGGCTGCGTGATCCCGTTTCGCGGTCAAGCCGCAGGGCGTAAATGCCGCTGGGTTCCGGAGATGGCAGGCCGTCATCACAGAACAGTGGGACGAGTTCACCACGTAGCAAATGTTCGCTAATGAGCCAGGTTGGCAAATGGGCAATGCCAAGGCCTCCCAGAGCGCTGCACAACAAAGTCTCGGCATTGTTAGCGGTCATGCGCATGCGCTGTGGCTTGAATATATTGAGTTTGCCATCTTGCTCGAAACGCCAGGCATAGGGTGGCGCTAGGCTTTCCCAGTCGAGACCATCGTGTTCGACAAGCTCGCTGGGTTTGCGCGGAATCCCCCGTTGCGCAAGGTAATCCGGGCTGGCGCATACAATCCGGACCAATGGCGATAGCGCCGTGGCAACTAGGCGGGTGTCCTGCAAAGGACCGATGCGCAATACCACATCCACCTCTCCCAAATGCGCGCCGTGCAGGTCAACAAAGCTGTCGATCAAACGCAGTTGCACATCCAACCCGGGGTAGGCCAATAGAAAGTCGGCAATTGCCGGTGCTAGATGACGACGACCAAAGGGTGAGGGCGCATCAATGCGAATCAGACCTTCAGGCTCGTTGCTCAGTGAAACCGCTTCGGCACGGGCTAGGTTCAATTCATTGAGAATACGTTTTGCCCGCTCTGCAAACGCGATACCGGCTGGCGTTACCCGTACCGCATGGGTGGTGCGGCTGAACAGGCTGCTGCCCAGGGAGCGTTCCAGAGCATCAATTCGCCGGGCAACTGCTGAAGGTGTCAGTGGATGGCGTCTTGCTGCAGCCGAGAAGCTGCCAGTTTCAAGGACATCAAGAAACACCATTAACTGATGGGTCAGGGCGTCAGGGTTCATCGTAGAGTCTATTCCCGTTTCGTTAACGGCTGCGCTGGAGCCTGCTTGTGCGAATTATGCAAAGCCATTGTGCGCTGCTGTGCGTTTCCAGACTAGTGCTAAAGCTTTAGCATGCACTGCATCCATCGCCAGAATGCAGTGATTTATGAGCCTGATTGATTTCGCAATTAACGTCGTATTAGGTGCCATGCTCGGCTCGCTGGGCGGTTTATTCGGTATTGGCGGCGGGTTGATTGCCATCCCAGCGCTGGGCATCTTGTTTGGCTTGGATCAGCAATTAGCCCAAGGCACAGGGCTGGTCATGGTTGTGCCAAACGTATTACTGGCATTGTGGCGCTACCATCAGCGCAACCGTATCGATATTCGTCATGCCTTGATGCTGGCGGGCAGCAGTTTTTGTTTTGCATTGCTCGGTGCGGGTTGGGCTGTAAACATAGATGCGGATCGCATGCGTGTTGGCTTTATCGTGTTTTTGCTGGTGCTGGCGGCGTACAACATTTCGCGCTTGTTTTACCGTCCAGTACCGGGCAGTACCGAACTGCGTCATCCATGGCCATGGCTGGGGGGCTTAGGCGGTACTGCCGGTTTGCTGGGGGGCTTGCTTGGGGTGGGCGGGGCGGTTGTGGCTACGCCCGTGTTGACCAGTGTGTTCGGCACCACCCAGGTGGTTGCCCAAGGTTTATCCTTGGCATTGGCTGCGCCGAGTACCGGCGTAACCTTGGTGACCTACGCCTTGCACGGGCATGTCGATTGGATGATGGGCTTACCGCTGGCGATTGGCGGCCTGCTGAGCATTAGTTGGGGTGTCAAGCTTGCTCACGCGCTGCCCGAGCGCGTGCTGCGAGCATTGTTTGCGGGCTTCTTGGTGGTTTGCGCCGTGTTGCTGGCGTTTAAAGTTTGAAGCCATCGATGATGTGCTCCGCCAGTGTTTCGGTTACCGGCGACTGACTACGGTTATTGCGCAATAACACGATGCTCGCCATTGGCATTGCCGGTAAACCCTGTTCTTCGCCGAGAACACGCATATCTGGGGTGATTAAACTCTGTAGCTGAGCGGTGACCGCCAGCCCCGCGCTGACCACAGCCATGATCGCCGATAGGCTCGGGCTGGTGTAGGCCACCCGGTACTCGCGTTCACTTGCATCCAGTGCATTGCAGGCCCAAGAGCGGCAAAAACAATCCGTATTGAACATCGCCAATGGCAGTGGGCTTTGCTCGTGTGGGCTGAAACCAACAGCCTCGGCCCAGACGATATGCTCTTGGCGCAGGAGTTGACCGATTTCTGTGCCGGGTTCGCGGGTCACAATGGTCAAGTCGAGGTCTTGGCGTTGCAGCAACTGGAACGATGGCTCGCAGTGCAGTTCTACTTGAACCAGCGGGTAGGCCTGAGCAAAGCGTGAGAGTATTCCTGGCATAAAGCGCATGACGTAATCGTCCGGCGTGCCGATGCGCACTGAGCCCACCATGTGTGGCTCGCGCAAGGTGGTCATCACTTCACCATGCAGCTTCAAAATGCGCCGGGCATAACCCAGCAGCACTTGACCCTCTGCGGTCAAGCTGAGTTGACGGCCATCACGCTGAAACAGCGGGCGCTGCATCACATCGTCTTCAAGGCGTTTCATTTGCATGCTTACCGCTGACTGGGTGCGATTAACCACCTCGGCAGCACGGGTAAAGCCGCCGTAGTCGGCAATCGCGACAAAGGTGCGCAGCAGTTCGCTGTCGATGCTGGGGTAGTTGGCCATTGATCAATCTCAGAGATGTATTGCATAAGAAACATTCGTTGGATTGATCATAAGCCAAGTTAGAGACTGTCGCTATCCCTAAAGGAGGGCGACAAAATGAAAGCTCAAAAAGGTTATGCAGTAGCAGCTGTATGGTCAGTAAAAGGCTTTTCGGTACGCGGTTATGCTGGGCTGATCTGGGCACAACTCAAGCGCTGGAATCAACTGGCTAAGGAGCGTCATCAACTGGCTGCGTTAGGTGATAATGCGCTCAAAGACATCGGCCTAAGCCGCGCCGATGTGATGCAAGAGAGCGAGCGGCGATTCTGGGATGATCCGTTCAAACACCATTTAAAATGAGTGTGAGTAAGCCTGAACAGGCGCACTGACTTTAACCACAGATGCGTCTGTTCAGTTTTGTTTCAATCCTCTAGGGTAAGGCGCTTGGTACAGTTCAGGAGTACCCCATGCGCGACACCCAATCCCTTACGCTGAAGCAGGCTCGTCGCTTGGTGTTGGCCGCTCAGGGCTTCACTGCCCGACAACCCAAAACGGTAAAAGCTGTTCATCTCAGTGCTGCCATTGAACGTCTTGGCGTGGTGCAAATTGACTCGGTCAATGCCCTTGTGCGGTCGCACTATCTGCCGCTGTTCTCGCGTCTTGGTCATTATCCGCAATCGTTGCTTGAGCAGGCCGCTTGGAGTTCGGGTCGCCAGCGCAGATTGTTTGAATATTGGGGCCATGAAGCCTCGCTGTTACCGCTGTCGATGTATCCGTTACTGCGTTGGCGCATGCAGCGTGCGCAGCGCGGTGAAGGTATTTATCAGCAACTTGCCAAATTTGGCCGCGAACAGCAGCCTTTGATTGGTTCAATCTTGCAGTCAGTCAAGGAGCGTGGTGCCTTGGGCGCTGGCAGTTTGACGGTGGGTACTAAATCGACAGGGCCCTGGTGGGGCTGGAGCAATGAAAAGCATGCGCTGGAATGGTTGTTCGCCGCGGGGCATGTCACAGTTGCCGGGCGCAACGGCTTTGAGCGCTTATACGATTTGCCTGAGCGGGTGCTGCCCAGCGAGGTGTTCAACCAGGAGCCAGTTGAAGAGGCCAGTGCCCAGCGCCAGTTGCTGATGCATTCAGCCTGTGCACTTGGCGTTGCCACAGAGGTTGACCTGCGTGACTACTTTCGTTTGGATGCGCGTGACAGCAAGTTGCGAATCAATGAGCTGCTTGAGTCCGGCGAGCTCATCAAGGTGTCTGTACAAGGCTGGGACAAGGAGGCCTATGTGGCGGATACCGAGCTGAAAATACCGCGCAAGGTGACGGCCAGTGCACTGTTGTCGCCGTTTGATTCATTGGTTTGGCAGCGTCAACGCACCGAGCGCTTATTCGACTTTCGCTACCGCTTGGAAATTTACACGCCGCAGCACAAGCGGGTGTATGGCTATTACGTGTTGCCGTTTTTGCACAATGAGCAGTTGCTTGCCCGGCTCGATCTACGCGCCGTGCGATCCGCCAGTAGCCTGGTTTTGCATGGACTGCACAGTGAGCCCGGCGGGCTGGATGAAGGCGCGATTTTAGCCATGGCTGAGCAACTGCAGAACATGGCAGCGTGGCTCGGATTGTCTTCGGTAGACGTCAATTGCCCGCGGCCTGAGGCGCTGCGGTTGCGGACGCAACTGCAGATTATGGGCCTCTAGGTCGAGGTGTCCGATGAATCAGGCGGTAACTGGCGCACGCTTGGGCTACAATGCGCGGCGAAATTGTCCACGAGAGCCCGACCATGTCCGACTGCCAGACTCCAATCATTGTTGCTTTGGATTTCCCGACCCGTGATGCCGCCTTGGCGCTGGCTGATCAGCTCGATCCCAAGCTGTGCCGGGTCAAGGTCGGCAAAGAACTGTTCACCCGCTGCGGGCCTGAAATTGTCTCTGCGCTGGGTGATAAAGGCTTTGAGGTGTTCCTCGACCTGAAATTCCACGATATTCCCAACACCACGGCGATGGCTGTAAAGGCTGCAGCAGAAATGGGTGTGTGGATGGTCAATGTGCATTGCTCTGGCGGCTTGCGCATGATGAGTGCCTGCCGCGAAACCTTAGACGCCCTGAGCGGTGCTAAGCCATTGCTGATCGGTGTCACCGTGCTGACCAGCATGGAGCAACAGGATCTGGCCGGCCTCGGTCTTGATGTTGCGCCGCAAGAGCAGGTGCTCAGGCTGGCCGGCCTGGCACAGCAAGCGGGCATGGATGGTTTGGTGTGTTCGGCGCAAGAGGCGCAAATCCTCAAGCAGCGCTTCGCCCAACTGCAACTGGTCACGCCAGGCATTCGTCCTGCGGGCAGTGCCCAAGATGACCAGCGCCGGATTCTTACCCCAAGCCAGGCCATGACAGCGGGCTCTGACTATCTGGTTATCGGTCGGCCCATCAGCCAGGCAGCTAATCCTGCGCAGGCGCTCATTGACGTTGTTGCCGAACTGTCTTAATTCGCTGCATATTTGACAGGTAATTGATATGCATCCTGCTGCTGAAAATTCACCGCTGGGCAAATCCAGCGAATACATCGCCACCTATACGCCATCGTTGCTGTTTCCAATCCCGCGTGCGCCAAAGTGGGCTGAGCTTGGGCTGAGCGCCGAAACGCTGCCTTATCAAGGTGTGGATTTTTGGAACTGCTTTGAGTTGTCTTGGTTGCAGCCTTCGGGTAAGCCGGTGGTGGCGATTGCGGAGTTTGCGATTCCTGCGGACTCACCGAATATCATTGAGTCGAAGTCATTCAAGCTCTATCTCAACTCGCTCAACCAGACCGTCTTTGCTAGCGCTGCTGAGCTGGTCGAGGTGATGACTGCGGATCTGTCTGCCGCTGCTGGGAAGCCAGTTTCGGTCAAGGTGCGCAGCCTTGATGATGTGGCGGCTGACGGCGTGGCGTCATTGCCGGGCCTGTGCATTGATGATGCCGACATCAGCATCAGCAACTATGAGCAACCGCAACCTGAGTTGCTGCGCTGCGATGAGCAGACAAGGGTCAGTGAGATCCTGTACAGCCATTTGCTCAAGTCCAATTGTCCGGTAACTGGTCAGCCGGATTGGGGCACGGTAGTGATTGAGTATTGCGGTCCGGCGTTGGATCAGGGCAGTTTGCTGACTTATCTGGTGAGCTTCCGCCAACACGCCGATTTCCACGAACAGTGCGTTGAGCGGATCTTTCTGGACATTCAGCGCTTGCTCAAGCCTGAGTCGCTGACCGTGTATGCGCGTTATGTTCGCCGGGGCGGGCTGGACATCAATCCCTACCGCAGCACAGCGCCGATTAATCCAGATAATCGTCGACTGGTACGTCAGTAAATCTGGTTGGTTGACGCCTTTTATCCACCAATAACACGGCAGTTGTTCATATAAATTGCCGTGCTCTGGTGGATAGGATGCGTTTAGTCCCGACTGTGAGGGGCCGAGTTTAGATGCCCATGTTGGCAAGGCTTTGCACAATATTGCGCAGGGTGCCGGCCAGAGTTGGGTGGCTTACTTCAAAGCGTTCAACTGCCAGATTGACACCATCCACCAAGGTGGCGTCAGGCCCAGCCGCAGCTTCACGCGCCAGTTGCAGTTCGATGTCCTGAGACAGAACATAAAGCTCAGCGCGCTCTTCCTCGCTCAGAGGTGAATCTTGGGACAACTGCTCGCGCAGTTCATCGAGTTGCTGCTGCAAACGGCTAGCAGGCATGTGGTGCTCCCTTTTCTAATAGATAAAACATAGACCTTGCCTGGCGGCGAAAGATCCATGCCATTAGTTTTAGAATAATCCACCTGCGGGCGTTTGGGTTCAAGCTTTGTCACAATTTATGCGGGTATTGAGCGGCTGTGTCTTCAGTTGGCCGCGAGTATGGCTTGCTCAAGGTGCGGGTAAAAATACTCAAGGTTTGGGGTTTTCATTTGCGGGTCTTTGCCCAGGTCGTCCAACCGCCGCAGGGTAAGCGCATCTTGTGCGTAGGGTGCACGCAAAAACGCTTCTATCTCGCGGTCATTGAAGGGGCCACCTTGCAGGTGCAGGCTATCGCGTGAAGCTTTTGACAGGCCGGCGTGATACAGCGGGTCCACCGCGCATAAATAGCGTTTGGCGGCTACATGCAGGCGAATCGGTTGCCAGACCGAGTCGGCAAACAGCGCGCGCAACAGCTCAGCACCGCGTTCTTCATGGCGCATATCTTCGCTTGCGCCGCTTTCAGGGTCGTCGAGTAAGTGACCGACATCATGCAGTAAAGCCGCGATGATCAAACTGTTACTGCAGCCAGAGCGTTCGGCGAACGTCGCGCATTGCAGCGCATGTTGCGTCTGGCTTATATCTTCGCCGTAGGGCAGGTTGCCGCGGCCGAGGAACATCGCGTTGAGCTGTTTGGTAAATTGGGTGAGGCACAGGCTCATGGCCTTTCTCCTTTTAAGCGGCGAAGGCTCAAGTCACTTAAGCAGGGGCCTAACTCTGTCAGTTGGTCGGTGACTGCGTGCACGCCGAGGCGATAAAGCGTCAAGGTCGCTTGCGCCCGCAGCTGCTCGCGCTCCGTTGGTTCAAGACGTTGCCAATCGTCCAAGGCTTTGCCGCAGAGTTGTCCGCAAGCCGCCAAGCCAATGGTCCATAAACCTGCATTGAGGCCGGCTTGAAGCAAGCGCGGTTCGCTACTGATGAGTACGCAGCCATCGAGTTGGTTGACATTAAGAGCCATCAAGGCTTGCCAGCATGCATCTGGGGCCGGCCACGAGCGGGCAGGGCGAGCAGACGCTTTTACCCACGTGGGCAGCTTGCTACTCAAGTGAGCGCTGGCGTGTTCGGGCAACTCATCAACCCAGGCACAGGGGACTTTGTTCTGGTGCAGATGGCCGAGTAGCTCAAGCGCGCCAGGCGCGAGCTCAGCGTGACTGCCCGGGGCGCTGTCAGTGGGTGTGCGGGTGCTTTTACTGGAGGGTTTTGCGCAGGCACCAAAATCGACCAAGCATCCGCTTAGCCCAAACAATACTGCTGTGAATTGCCCAGAAATTGCTGGCGCGTTCATTTCGTCATCCTTGAAATGGTCTAGTCCAGAGCATAAGGCGTCAAAATGACGAAGAAATGAACGCGAGATGACAGAATCAAATCAATTGCTGTGCTGTCGTGCCGTATCGAGTTGGCTGCGTAAGTGATCGGGCAGCGGCACGGATGTGTTGCTCGAGTGATCAACCCAAACCAGCTTGCAATGACCTTCGCCGTAGAGGGTTTCAGGGTCTTCCAGCGTCGATAGACGATGTTCCAGAACTAAGCTGCTGCGGCCAATGGCCCCTATAAAAAGCTCAATTTTGACAGTGGCGGGGTGGGTGACCGGCTTCAGGTAAGTGTGTAATGTTTGCAAAACGACGGGCGCAATCGCGGCGCTATCGAGGCTAATGCCGACGCATTTGAACCAGGCCACCCTGGCTTCTTCCAGGTATTGTAAATAGAGCGTGTTATTAATGTGAACAATGGTTTACCTATTATTGAAAAGTGCCTTCAACAGTTGTGCAGAGATGGCTGCGCTTCTGGTTGATGATTGCAGTTATGATCTATTTGCAGGGCGTGGGGAGCTTCCTTGACATCCTGAGAGTTGAGCTAGCCTTAACCACTACAGTTGATCGTCTTAATCTTGACCAAGAATTGGAAGATCGCTAAAAACTGTTTTGTTCGTGATTCTTGCGGGCATAAAAAAGCCCAGAGCCTTGCGGCCCTAGGCTTTTCAAACTGCTCTTGGGTGTAGTTGTCGAGACCGATACCCAAGGGTTTAACTACAGCTAAGCCGTAACCGACTTAGGGGGAGTATGGAATACACGCTACGGTGTTGCAATATCGTGGGTGTGGACTCTTTACTTTTCCTCCTAAGCGGCACGGTGCTTCATAGGATTCATACCCATGCTTGAGCATGAAACTGAACTGCATCCCTTAGACCCGGCTAAGGTCGGCCACCGTGACGAAGAGCCATATCAGTTTGAGTTTGATTTCTAGCTGACACGGGCGGGGCGGCAATGCTGCCCCGTTTTAGACTGATCAAAAAACAACCGATAGGAAACACCAATTAAACAGGCGTTTTAATCTCTTTTTCTGACCATTAGGTCAAGTAATTACACAAGTTAAATCACCCCTCTGAATCTGTAGCACGTCTGTAACCCTTGAGTGGCGTGTATACAATCCTGTTTTGTCAGGTCGCCCCGTTTCCCACACACATTCTCCCATTGCGAGAAGCATTCCCAATTGATATAAGGCTCTGTAAGCTCGCCTGAGCGTCGATAAGCTTAAAACAATACCAGTGCTAGGGGTGGATCGCTACAGAGGCTTACAGAGGTTCTCATAGGTCGAGAGGCATTCTGACTGCTTTCAGTGTCAGAGACAGAGTGTCTTTCAGGGAGAGGTGACAGGCCGGGAGCCTAGTAAGGATGGTGAACAGGGCTTCTAACTCTTTGTTACAAATTAACCGATGAACGGTATTTTCCTCTGTATCCACTGTGTTCTGTGGTTTAGGGCTGTTTTTTCGCTCACAATTCGAAGGGGATTGCAAATTATTTTTTCAAAATAATAGATTATCACTTGACTTTTCGTAAAAGTGTGATACACTTATAGCGTGGTCAGACAAAAAAAAGACGAATTATTTCCCGCGCTGTAAAGCCCGTGAACGAATAGTCCCCTTTCCCAGCTCTGCTGTCAACACCCAAGACACCCCAAACACCGAATTTTAAAGAGCACCGTCGTCTCCGGCGATGTAACGTGATGCTACCGGCAAAGCAGCATCACACAGACACGCTGACAAGTGTGTCGCCCCATTCAAGTGTTTAGCCAATTGCTGAACATTGAAACATTACAACTTCATGGTTGTGTTCTCCTGAAACTTGTAGCTACAAAACAAGCCCCACTCGCTTAACGGTGTTTGGGGTTTTTGTTTGCTCAGGACGAACACCCATTCATTCAAACATAGGAGTCCCGATGGCTTACATGAATAAACGAACTTGCCCATGTGGATGTGGACAAGGGTTCACCACTACCAATCCAAAACGTGTGTACTTCAACAGTGCTTGCCAAGTGAGACACCACAGGGCAAAGACTAAGAATGACACCCGCTTGAGTGACACCAACAAACAATCAGCCTGATAGGCTTGCTGAATGTTCACGAGGGAACTCCCTCGTAAGATGCAAAGAAACAGCCTAACGGCTCCCAGTAATTAACATGAGGACACATGACACAGAAGGAACTTTTAACAATACAAGAACTTGATGCACTTAGTTTGAAAGTAGGCACTAAAGCTGAACAATGGCTTGAAAAGAAACTTAAAACACCGACGCTAAAAAAAGATCCAATCAAGACAGCTAAACGTCGCCCTCCTAAAGTTGTTGTAAACCCATTTGCAGGCCATTTGACTAGCATTGATATTGGCGGGCAAACATACCCATTTTTTGCTATGGACATCATCGAAGGCATTGCCCGACTTGACTGGCATGACAGGGGAATTGGTCAGGGTGGGGTTTCAAAGCCACTGAGTGTCAGCCGGATAGTTCTGATTCTTGACCAGCTTCCAGAGATCACTACAAACGAAGTAAGAACACTTCTTAATCTTGGAGAGCGTCACGCTCGTCGGTATGTGAAGGCTGCTGAGTTAGCAATTCCCTACATGTTGAAGTGCATCCCGAAATCATTGAGGCACGAACTGGATGGCACGAACATAGTCACGGAGCCGACAAGCGAGTGGGAAGACACCCTAGCAGCACCAAGCCCTGACGAGCTGGCAAAGCTGCATTACGATTTACGAACTTTCACCGAGTACGGGGCGGCTTCTGAATAACGGCCGCATGTATAAGAAGACACTTTAGGACACTCTGAAACAGACACCCATGAACAGACAAAAATAGACTTTCCTTAAAAGGACATTTTTAGTCTATGAAAGAAAATAGACTTTCCTTGTCGCAATATACAATGGTACATTTTTGGTATAGGAATTGTGTGAAGTGGTCTAGGGTGGGGTATACAGGTTGTAGACTGTTTAACAAAGTGTCTTTACCTAAGACTCATCCGTTACCACTTCAAAGACATTAAGTTTATGGATCGCCAGTAGGTGCTCTTGTAGGTGTTCTGGTTTGGGTGGGCCACCACCCGGTTCTTTTTCCCTGAAAGATAGTCTTCCTCACGGCTCAAGTTTAGCTCAGGCATTCAGCACGGCAGGACGATAGTCCAACGTGTTTACACGAGCGAAGCTGAGTGTGGGTGTCACATCCGCAGGATGAGCGAGCGGGGAGCGAGCAAGGGGGCGTATGAAGTAACGAAGTTACGAAGACGAAACCAGTCTTTGAATACATTCAGCATGAGGTGAGAGACTCTTAGAATATTCATAAGCGTTTCTAACAGACAAACAGTACCAGAACAACCAGAACCACCAGTAACCAGAACAACCAGAAGAAACAATACGACAAGCAACAAAGAAGCAGGAAACAGGCAACATGAACAATGAACTACCTCGTAATTCACAAAGTAACTAATACAGTGACAGGCGTTGTCGCTTCAAGTAAGACGCCAAAAGAAACACCCTCACGAAGATTTATCTTAGCCAGCGAAAAGGTGCTAGACGCATTCTTTAAGCTAAAGGCTAAATCCCCAGATCGAGCAGTTGAACTAGGCCATCTAATGTTGGCCTCTGATTATGTTCACGATGTAGTGACAGACGGCAAATCAGGCACAACTTCAATACAGAAACCACGCTCACGCTAATAACCATTTTACTGGGCTGTAGACCCCTTAAAAGTGCCAACCTTGGCTACCCTACAGGGTGGTAGTTTTTGCACCTCTACAGCCCAATGAATACGGGGCCTGTAAACCCGGATTTCGGGTTTTGCTCGCCTAGTTTCACCCAAAACACCATGTTCAATAGGAGAACACAATCAATGACAATGAAATACAACACATTCATCCCAGCAACATTTAACCAAGAAGAACTAGACCAACGTGTTAAAGCAAAACAAGCACGACTAGCCCCAAGCAAGGATTTTCAATCAAATTCATTTGCAGACGCTTTAAAACAGATTGAATCTCTGACAGCCGCAGGCTGGAAGTTAGACCTTAAAGGCTCCACGCCCTTAGCTCTTCCACTTGTTGGAATGATTGATTTCCAATGGTTAATGCTCAAGCCAGCTAAGTTGATCAAATCTGAATTAGCCGCTATCGCCGTCAAGGTGGAAAGTGAATACCGCCAAGAACTGGAAACTGAACAACAACTTGCAGTTGAAAAGATGACAGCTCGCCTTCTGGGTGAAGCCCGAGACAAACAAGCTAAAGAACAAGCCACGCTAGAAGAGCAAGCCACACTAGATGCAATTGCTCAAGCCAAACAAATTTTAGGAGTGACCAACTAATACCAATGCAAAAAGATTTTCTATTCAAGAAACCAGCACCAGCGAAAGCGACACCAGCAAGTAAGCCAGCTAAAGCAAAGCCAATTAAGCCAGCCGTTCAGCCAAGAACAGCCAGTGCTAACAAGACAATGAGCCCACAGGACTACGCTGTCATTCAGAGTGCCTTAGGCACAGCCGAAGCAAACCGCATCAAGAGTGAATATGAAGGCTCCAAGCCTGAAGCTGTTCAACACTTGGTTGACATTGCAGCGCCAGCGTTAGCCCAGCTAAATCAGCTCCCACCTGAATACTTGTTAGTGGGTGAACTAATCGGCCATGAAAAAAGCAAACGTGAACAGCTAGAGGCTAGCATTGCAAGTTGGTATTTGACACAAGTTACAGGCGGTGCTAAATGAAACAAGTTTCAATCCGCCAACGCTTAAACAGAGTGACACACCTAATTCAAGTCGTTGATGAGCTTTACGAATTAGCCGTCCTCGTGACTGGCAACGAACAGGGAGCCGATGCCTACTTCAGACGCATTGCCAAGCCACTGCTAGACGGTGGTTTAAAAACTGGCCTATCAGTAGCAGTGAGCAAGGCAGTGGCCATAAACATGCTGGCTTTACAAGCCACAGGCTTTAAGCATGAAAGCGCCCTCACACAGGTGTTTGTTCAGGACGTGTTAGACGCCTTCAGCGCCTTGTTCACAACACCGTTGCACACAAACACGGCGGTGCATTAATGGTCGTCTCTGTCGCCGCAATCAGCCTCACAAGCTTGGTGGTCGGGTGCATGGCCTTTGGCCTGATGCTTGGTGTTCTAGCTGGATTGTCGTTAGGCGTATTGCTCAACAAATGATGATCGGAGCGTTAGCGTTATCGGCGTGAGCCGATGTCTTGACAGTGGTCGCGATTATACTACCAAGCAAACAGTGTGCCAAGACTTACGGTGGATTGTAAAAAGGATCATAATTACGTCACCAACTAAGAGAGCGCCAACATGACCAAGACAGAAAGAGCACAGTATGAAGCTCTGGCACACGTTGCCACCCTTAGGCCTTACTCTAATGCTCCACAGTCCGATGCTTTGATGGGCTTACTAGCATCAGGTCATGTTCAAGGTACGCCGTCTGGGACACTAACTAGCCCTCAACTTGTAAATGTACGCCTTACAGACCGTGGCCGGGATCAACTCGCCAGCTTCAAAGATGGGAGTAAGTTCATCTTGCGTCGATCAAGCTTTTGGCGCGCACTACCTATTAACGCTGTCGCTTTGCTGAGTCGCTTTTTAGGCAGTTTTTTGCGGTGGTTGTTCACCACTCTGATTGGAATACTGACGGCGGCGGCTGGAGCGGTTGCTGGGGTAATAGTTACAAAGCTTTGGTTTTAGCGTCTCAAAAGTATAGCTTTCGGGACACCTCGAAAACCCCTCAAAACACAGTCGCAAAAGGTTGCAATAGCCTTTCTGAGACTGTATTATCAAATCTCCTAGAGGTTTTGAGACGGTTAAGGGGTCAACATGGCACAGGTCGGGTACATCAGGGTTTCATCGGCAGACCAAAACACAGCACGTCAGCTTGAAGGCTTGGCCCTTGACCGAGTGTTTGAAGAGAAGGCCAGCGCCAGCACTCTTAATCGTCCTATCTTCAATCAGTGCTTGGCCTACTTGAGAGAAGGCGACATGTTGCACATCCACTCATTAGACCGGGTGTGTCGTTCTGGAGCCAGTGACGCCGTGGAGCTTGTCAAAGCCCTGATAGCTCGTGGTGTTGGGGTGTCCTTCTCCAAGGAGGGTATGACCTTTAACGCCAGTCTTACGGCTGCACAAGAAGGCTTGTTAGGCATCCTCGGTGCTGTAGCAAAGATGGAAAGATCATTGATTCGAGAACGCCAACTTGAAGGCATCGCCGCTGCTAAGAAGGCTGGCAAACACCTTGGACGCCCAGCTAAGACCATCAACCCAGATCACTACGCAGCACTCAAAGCAGAGAAGTTGTCAGCCTCTGCCATTGCTTCAGAGTTGAAAGTCTCAAGAGCAAGTTTGTACAGGTGGATTGCTGAGCAGAAATAACGCCACGCTACACCCAGCGCCAGCAACGACAACACACAAGAAACCTTTCGAGGTTCCTTTTTGCGTTTCTGTTATCAACAAAAATGATGGCAGGCGCCTCCATCATCACCCCCCATAGATATTCCAGAATCACTGGAAACAGGCAACCCCCGGCTAAGGTTGTTGGTAAGACACACAGATATTTTACTAACGCCGTCACACAATCATTCATTCCAGAGTTTGGGATGCTGCATGTCAGAGTTGTCGCCTGCTAACGCTGGAAAAGCGAAAGTTACCGGAGGTCAGCACGCCAGGCCACAGAGTTTGATTCTAAGTATTCGCGTGGCTATCGAAATAGTTTCTTCGCGAGTACAACAACAAAAAGTGAAGTCCATACAGCACCAACTAAAGCCTCTACTGTGGTCAATATTCGAAGCCAAGGTCTCGCAGCTTCGTACGTCACATCGCCAAATCCAAGAGTCGAAAAGGTCGTTAGCGATAGATAGATTGACTCAAAGTACGTGGTTTGAGCTGGTCCATTGGCGCTGGGTATGCCTAGCCAAAAGTACAAGCCCGAGAAACTGAAAGAGAGGATTGCCCCCCAAAGTAGTACGCGGATTGGTTTCGTTGCATAGCCAGATAGGATGGCGGACGCGAGGCTTAAGAACCACATCACAAACACAGAGATGGAGCGGCGCTGCTTAAGGTATGGCCAGAGGATATGTTTCCTCTGTGCTGTCTTCTCACGATAGAAGTAATTGTCCACGTGAGACCAGAGTTCAGCTCGTTCGTATGCCAATCGAATGCTGCGTAGTAAGTCTGGCATGTGTTTATTTGGGATGGTTCGGTTGTTCCATCGGTGCTGGAGCGGTAGGTCGAATTGAGTGAGGTAATTAACCTTCAAGTCTTCGATCACCGTACTTTCGAAGTAGGCTCCGCGAAGGTCGGTTCCTGTGAAGTCGCACTCACGAAAGCCGGATTGCCATAAGCAAGCATCGGCTGCGTTGCAGTTCATAATCCTGACGCAGAATCCTCCAGAAGCTGTTATGGCGGTGCCTCTGAGATCGCAATTTTCGATTCGCGCATACGACAGATCGGTTCTCTCTAGGCTTGATCCCGCAAGATTACAATTGTAGAACGAGGCGTAGCTAAGGGCCTTACTCTGAAAGGATGTTGTATGGGATATGTCTTCGTTGTAAAACCTGATTCCACGCAGGTCATCGTGCGTAAGTACCCAGAACTCGTCCGCGCTCATCTTATCTGGTGGATAGAATGGATAGCCGTATGGTTCTATGTTGTCCTTATGGTCTAGCACGTAGTCATCAAGGATCGACCTGAGATCGACAGAGTTTTTCAGACCTTTCAGTATTAGCTCTCGCACACCTGCGCCAGACTCCGTATCCCACCGGTTAACCAAGAAGCGTTGTGTCTGCAAATCAAACTTAAATCCGTCTTTTTCCATTCTCAGGCCCTTTAGTGCACTGAAATCATCCGATTAAATTAAAGGAACCAATCTATCGTCTCAGTGCTAGGTAGCTGCCCTTTGTGTAGGGCTAATATTGGAAGATTATTGCTGTGTGTCTCCAAGCTATTGGAAACCCTGATTGCATTGTAGTTTTTTGCACAAGCGGTCTGTTCGAACGTGGTTTTTCCGACTCAAACATTCGAGCCGAAGCGCTCTCCATAAAGAACAAATCGAATGCTAAAGATAAATACGCAGGGCGAATAGGGGGGATTACCACTCATAAGGTATCTGCATGGTCTTATCAGTGCGTGGTTACTAACGTACTGTCTGCACTGGCGGGAGAGTAAAAATCAAAGCAGGGCGGTGAGAGTTTGAAATGAAATGCCTACACACTAAACCGTGTTGTGCGTGCGCTGAGAAGGATAGGACGTGTGGTGCGCGCTTTGACTTGAGAAGACCGATGCCCTCAGGAATTCTCAAGTGTCCCTAATTTCGTCTTGTGGTGTGGCTCATGTTGATCATCATTTGGTGGCATGACAAACACTCTTACAGGCTCTTTGCCGGGTAACTGGCCGAACACCTCAAGCCTATAACGTAGGGTGTCTAATGGCCGGTTGTACAAGGGCGGGGTTACGGTGAAGGTGATCCCATTCCGGCTGACGATGTTAGCTAATTGGGTTTTAGCCAACTCAGATTGCCAGTTGTCCGGCATAGCCTCTTTTGTGGTGTGAGCCAGACTGATTTCTTTCTGGAGCGCTGTTACTTTTTGTTCCGCCTTGGCCACCAGAACTGATAGCGGCGTGCTGTAGTTGCTCTCCAAGTCATGAGCTTTAGCTTCGAAGTCCGCCTTGGCAGCTTCAAGGTCAATAATCAGTTGTGTAGTCCGTGCCTCTTGGTCGTGATTGTGCTCAGTGATCAGGTGGCGGTTATCCTCCAGCCATTGCCAGCAAACACTCTGCAAGATGTTTGCTTCAATCGGTGTCATTTTGCACAAGTGCTTGGCGTCTGGGCTTTGTTTCTTTTTGCCAAAACAGTAATAAACGCTCTGAAAGTCGTACGTTCGCTTGTTGACTTGTAGATACAGCTTGGAGCTGCACCCACCGCATATAGCCGCTCCAGCTAACCAGTTGAAAGCCGCCTCAGCTTTGTGGCTCCCCTTTTTACTGATGCCTGTTTTTCGCTTGTCCCTGTTGGCCAGAGCTGCAAGGCTTTGCTCGAACAGTTCCTTGCTAACAAGGGCAGGGTAGTACCCATCTTTGTAGCGCCCGTCTGGCGCAGTGAAACGCCCGTGCGCTGTTCGGTTTCTAAGCACCGATTGAACCGTGCTTATTTGCAGTTCGGTGTATTCGACGCCCTTAACCGTGAAACTGATTTTTCCAGCAAACTCGGTATTCACAACCTGAGCAGTTGCGATTGATCCGTGGCCTTGAGCTGATAATTCAAAGCAACGGCGATACGCTGGAGCATTGTGATTCAGAAAGAAGTCCCCTTTGTCTGCGTCCCAGTGGAGCCACCTTTCAGTGACACGAGCAAAGAGATTTAGTCTCGGATTTCTTGGGCTACGTTTAACACCTGACAAAGCCAACTCTGTGTAAGAGTCTCGTGCAGCCTTAATCTTACGGCCACGCTCTTTTGACTCACGGTGTGCCCGGTCAAGTTCGCTGGTGGCAACAAACAAATCTGCTGGTGTGTAATTCTGGGTGATGGTTTGCCCGGATGAACACACGGCGATATCAACGCCATGCTTCAGAATTTCCGCCATTTCAGATTGTGAGTCTTGGAACCGTTGGCGGCTGAATCTATCCCAGCTATCAATCAGCAACACGCTCCCGGTTGGAATCTCCCCAGCTTTCACGGCTGCGATGAATCCGCCCAATGCAGAACCTTCAGCAAAGTTCTTTCCTTTAAAGGCACTGACACCTTTGTCAGATAAGGCGTCTGCAAGCTCATACTCTGGGTGCATTTCCAGCCATCGCTGGGCCGTGGCTGCTTGGCGTGTGTGCGAGTCACCCGCTGATTGCCGGTCGCTACTCCAGCGGGAATAGGGGTATGCTTTTTTCATGGTGTGGCCCTGTGGTCATTAGGGCTAGATTACAATCTAGGTAATCCATAAGTCACGTCTTGACGTGACCGTAGCTGTCCATGTCGCCCCAGCGGACTGGGATTAACGCCGTGTGATGAGATTGCTTGTTTTCGGCCATTTCGAAAGGTCGCTATGCTGCCACAAATAAGGTGATAGGCATTATACTGCGCGGCTCAATAGCTTGGCTCCGACAGCGGCGCTTAATTTTCAAGGGGAATGATTAATGCGAGTGACCAGACAACGCTGGTTGGAGCGCCTGAGCGTGTGGGCTGCCTGTGTGAGCATGGCGCTACTCTCGGCAGCCGTACAGGCCGCGGAAGAAGAGGATCCCTGGATTGGCTACAACCGGGTGATGTTCAACATCAACGACACGGTTGATACCTACACCCTCAAACCATTGGCTAAGGGCTATCAGGCGATAACGCCACAGTTCTTAGAAGATGGCGTGCATAACTTTTTCAACAACATCGGTGAGGTCGGCAACCTGACCAACAACCTGTTGCAGGGCAAGGTCTACGACGCCGGTATCGATACCAGCCGCTTCATTTTCAACACCACCATTGGTTTGTTGGGCTTTGTCGATGTCGCCACGCGCATGGGCTTGTCGCGCAATGACGAAGACGTCGGTCAAACCTTGGCTGTCTGGGGTGTGCCGAGTGGCCCTTATGTGGTGTTGCCACTGTTTGGCCCAAGTACTGTGCGTGACGCTGCCGCTCGCGTGCCCGACGGCCTGCTGGCAACCGGCTTGTTTATCGATCACGTACCTACACGTAACGTGGTGTACGGCGTTAACCTCGTCGATACACGTGCCAGCCTGTTTCCGGCAGAGCGTTTAATTGTGGGTGATCGCTATACTTTTGTACGGAACGCGTACTTGCAAAACCGCGAGTTCAAAATCAATGACGGTGCGGTTGAAGACGACTTTTAGGGCCTGAAGGTCGAGTCATAAAGGGCGCCTTCATGGCGCCTTTTGCTTTTAAAACTGTTTGAAAATATTTCGGTTGAAGTTCAGCGCATTGATAGAACGTTCACGCCGATGATGTGTTTATCGGTTTCAGTGCTGTTTATGCGTACAACTTCAGCTTCTGCAACAAGGCCTTTGAGTTGTGGGTGGTCAGACTCAATGCTGATTTTGACCTGGTCGCCCACCTTCAGATCGCAAGCGGCTTCGAGTTGCATGCCCGTGGCAGAGAGGTCGCGGCACAACGCTGGGATGGCTTGGCCAGCATGGTGCAAGGTAGCAGGGGTTTCTACCTGCATGCGGATGTACTCGCGTTTTTCACTGTAATCGTGATTGGTTTGGCTCATACCGACTATCCTCTTGTTACTGGGACTTGTTCTTAGGGTTTATAGCTCCCCAATGTTTAGGGTGTAAAGTAGCTTCTTGCCACCCCGGGGTGCTTGAATCGAGGTACGGATGGGAGTACCGTCTGCGCCTTAATCTGAACCGAGTGCGCGCGTGCCGGTTTTGGCTTGACGTGTAGGTCAACCAACCGCGACGCTGTTTGCCTGGATACCCCATGCAGAAAACCAGTTCCACACTGCTGATCATTGATGACGACGAAGTCGTCCGCGCCAGTCTTGCTGCATATCTGGAAGACAGCGGCTTTATTGTCTTGCAGGCTTCTAATGGCTTGCTGGGGCTGGAAGTCTTTGAGCAGAAAAAGCCGGATTTGGTGGTTTGCGATCTGCGCATGCCGCAAGTTGATGGGTTGGAGCTGATTCGCCGCATTAACGCCTTGGGTTCCGAGACGCCAATTATTGTGGTTTCCGGTGCTGGCGTAATGACCGACGTGGTTGAGGCGCTACGCCTCGGCGCTGCTGATTACCTGATCAAGCCGCTTGAAGATCTCGCCGTGCTTGAACACTCGATCAACCGCGCACTTGACCGCGTCAGGCTGCGTCTGGAAAACAAGCACTACGCTGAACAGCTTGAAGCCAGTTTGCACCTGTTGCAGGAAGACCAGAATGCCGGTCGCCAAGTGCAAATGAATATGCTGCCTGAAACTCCGTGGGAGAGTAATGGTGTGCATTTTGCGCATCAGATAATCCCTTCACTGTACTTGTCAGGCGATTTTGTTGATTACTTTCGCGTGGATGACCGGCGAATTGCCTTTTATCTGGCCGATGTTTCCGGGCATGGTGCCTCATCTGCCTTCGTAACGGTGCTGCTCAAGTTTATGACCACACGCTTGCTCTATGAGTCGAAGCGAGCAGGGCGTTTACCTGAGTTCAAGCCTTCTGAGGTGCTGGGGCACATCAACCGTGGGCTGATTAACTGCAAGCTAGGCAAGCATGTCACCATGCTTGGCGGCGTCATTGATGAAGAAACGGATACCCTGATTTACAGCATTGGTGGGCATTTACCTCTGCCAGTGATGTTCAGTGACGGCCAGGCCCGTTACATCGAAGGTCGTGGTCTGCCGGTTGGTTTGTTTGAAGAGGCGGAGTACAGTGACCAAAGTATGCAGCTACCGAAAAGCTTTAGTCTGACGCTGTTGTCGGACGGTATTCTCGACTTGTTGCCAGGTGATACCTTGAAAGACAAAGAAACGGTGCTGCCGCAGTTGGTCACTCAAGCGGGCGGCACACTTGAAGGTCTGCATGATGTGTTTGGTTTAGCCGACTTGGCAGAGATGCCGGATGATATTGCATTGCTGGTGTTAAGCAGGAATCTTGCATGAACCCTGGGATAGGCCCTGGTCGAATCCAATTCGCAGAGCAGGACGGAACGTTCGTCCTCAAGTTCATAGGTGAAGTACGCCTGACCCTGTGCTCAGCGCTCGACAATACGATCGAAAAAATCTTCACCTCGATGAATTTTTCCGCGATTGTTATTGACCTCACCGAGACGCGCAGCATCGACAGCACCACCTTGGGTCTGCTGGCGAAGCTGTCTATCTTGTCGCGGCAAAAAATTGGTTTGCTGCCGACTGTAGTCACCACTCATCCAGACATTACCCGGCTTTTACAGTCGATGGGCTTTGATCAGGTTTTCAACATTGTGGATCGACCGATTCCGTGCCCTGAAGCCTTAGACGACCTGCCTTCGCAAGATCAAACCGAAGAAGTCGTCAAGGCTAAAGTGCTGGAAGCTCACCGAATTCTTATGGGCTTGAATGATTCCAATCGCGAAGCCTTTCACGACTTGGTCAATGCGCTAGAGCATAGTTAATACTGCATCCAGACAAAAAAACGGGGCTTAATGCCCCGTTTTTTGTAGGTGTAACAGCCAGCCAAGGTGTGCACTCAATACCCCCTGGCGGATTGCGGCGGTGGGCAGAAAAGCGTTGCCCACTCTATGTATTTATTTGCTCAATAACAGCTCAAGTTTCTGCTGGTCCTTGGCGAACAAGCGAATGCCTTCTGCGAGCTTTTCAGTGGCCATTGGGTCTTCGTTCATTGCCCAGCGGAATGCGGCCTCGTTCAGCGTTTGCTTGGCTTCGCTTGCCGCGCCTGGGTTGAGCTTGCGCTCAAGGCTGCCCTGGTCGTCTGCCAATTGTTGCAACAGGTCCGGGCTGATGGTCAGGCGATCACAGCCGGCCAGGTGCTCGATCTGACCGAGATTGCGGAAACTGGCACCCATGACCACGGTGTTGTAGCCATTGGCTTTGTAATAGTTGTAGATACGAGTGACCGATTGCACGCCCGGGTCGGCCATGCCGACAAAATCGCAACCCTCGGCTTTTTTGAACCAGTCGTAGATGCGGCCGACAAAGGGCGAAATCAGAAACACCCCGGCGTCTGCACAGGCCTGAGCTTGAGCAAAGGAGAAAAGCAGGGTCAGGTTGGTTTGCACGCCGGCTTTCTCAAGCTGCTCGGCAGCCTGAATACCTTCCCAGGTGGAGGCAATTTTGATCAGGATACGTTCGCGTCCAATACCGGCTTGCTCATACAACTCAACCAGGCGCTCAGCGCGGCGCAGTGTTGCCTCGGTATCAAACGACAGACGTGCATCCACCTCGGTGGAGATACGGCCCGGAATGATTTTCAGGATCTCTTGGCCAACGGCGACGCCAAAACGGTCACAGGCCAGATTAAGGTCGCCGTTGCAGCCCTCAACCGAGCTTTTAAGGAGCTCGGCATAACGCGGCATCGCGGCGGCTTTGAGCAGCAGAGAAGGGTTGGTGGTTGCATCGACCGGCTTTAAGCGGGCAATAGCATCTAAGTCGCCAGTGTCAGCGACTACTGTAGTGAACTGCTTCAGTTGATCGAGCTTGGTGGTCATGACGAAACCTTATGGTTACAGGTTCGCTGACATTACCCGAGGGTGCATCCAGGCTCAATGTCCTTTGAGCAATTGAGCTGCTTGATCGAACAATTCCAACGGATCACTGGCCTTGTGAATGTCTACCGAAAGCAGCTGGCGGAAACGCCGAGCACCCTTAAAACCCTGAGCCAGACCCAGCATATGGCGGGTTACGTGATGCATGGCTGCACGGTCTTCGAGCAAGTGCCGGGCAATATAATCACGCATGCTCATCATCGCATCAAACCGACTAATCACGGGCGCAGTGCTACCAAACAGCGCTTGGTCCACTTGGGCCAACAGGTAAGGGTTGTGGTAAGCCTCGCGGCCAAGCATCACGCCATCGAAGGTTTCAAGATGGGTTCTGCAGTCTTCAAGGGTTTTGATACCACCGTTGAGGATCAGCTCAAGGTCGGGGAAATCCTGCTTGAGTTGCGCGGCTACGTCATAGCGCAGCGGCGGCACTTCGCGGTTTTCCTTAGGGGACAAGCCTGACAGGATTGCAATTCGCGCATGCACAGTAAAACTCTTGCAGCCAGCATCGCGAACCGTGCCGACAAAATCACACAGCTCGGCATAGCTATCGCGGCCATCAATGCCGATGCGGTGCTTGACGGTGACCGGAATTTCAACTGCATCAATCATTGCCTTCACGCAATCGGCCACCAACTGTGGATGCGCCATCAGGCATGCACCGATCATGTTGTTCTGCACCCGGTCACTGGGGCAGCCAACATTGAGATTCACCTCGTTGTAGCCTGCGTCCTCAGCCAACTTGGCGCAGGCTGCTAGATCAGCCGCATTACTGCCACCAAGCTGCAACGCCAACGGGTACTCGGCCACATCATGGCGCAAGAAACGCTGGGTATCCCCATGCAACAAGGCACCGGTGGTAACCATCTCGGTATAGAGCAAGGTATGCGCCGACAACTGCCGCAGAAAGTACCGGCAGTGACGGTCAGTCCAATCCATCATCGGCGCAACGCTGAAGCGACGGGATATAGCAGGGCTGGTGGAGGCGTTGGTTACGGCTGTATCGCTAAGCATGGTCAGTGTTCTATCTATATAGATTTGCAGATTGGGCATGCGTAGCGGCAAAAGCAAATCCAGAAAACGGGTTACACCGCGCAGCAACGGTCGCGGCAGGGCGGGTAGTTTATCAGGAAATGAAGAACGGGCAGGGCTGTGGTTGCGCGGGCTGGGATTAAGTTCACGATGGGTAATTGTGGCTTACCCATAATCTCTTTCGCTTATATGGGTGTCCGGTTTCATTGGGTCACTACAAGTTGCTGAAAACCTTGGACGAGAGGATATGATGTTAAGCATCTATATCAGAACCCAAGGTTACCCATGGACCGCCTTTCAACTTTACTTTCTCAGTTTGGCGTCAGTGCGAACCTGTTTTACAGCGATAAGCTTTGTGGAATGGTGTCATACGATGGTGCTGACCAGCGCGGTCATATTCACTTGTTGCAAGCTGGAAGTGTCACTCTGAAAGTCCCAGGCAACAGCGATTTGCTGATTACCCGGCCCAGTCTGATTTTTATGCCGCACCCCAGCCGACATCAATTGATCGGCGATGAATCTCAAGGTGCCCAACTGCTGTGCGCGTCACTGACATTCGACGGCGGTATCAGTAACCCTATCTCTGTTTCGCTTCCAGATCTTCTGGTTGTACCCCTTGATGAGCTGCCATTGTTGTCCGATACGCTGAGGTGGCTGTTCAGTGAAGCCGCAGGTGCGCATTGCGGCAGAGAGGCCGTGCTTAATCGTTTGTTCGATCTGCTGATCATCCTGCTATTCAGGCATTTACTCGACCACAATCAGATAAGCACGGGAATGATGGCAGGGATGGCCGATGCAAGGCTTTCTCGTTCGCTGGTCCAGATGCACAACGCACCTCAACGGGACTGGTCAGTGGCAGAGCTAGCCAAAGAATCAAACATGTCCCGTGCAGCCTATGCGGTAAATTTTCGCTCTATTCTAGGGCAGACACCTGCCGATTATTTACTGAGCTGGCGGATCAGTCTGACGCAGAAGTTCCTGAGTGAAGGGCGATCAATTACGCTAATTGCTGACGAGGTCGGGTATAAAAACCCTTCCGCGCTTGCTCGTGCGTTTCGTCGCAAGACAGGTTGCAGTCCTCGAGACTGGATGAAGTCCGTTGAAGGTGAGAGGGCAAAGCGAAAATGAAAATGGTCTGAAAACATTCAGTTATTTCAGACCACCTTCACTGTGAGCTTGTTAGATCAATACGCTTCCAGCCTAGTCAGGGAGTGGCCCGCCACGAAAATAGAGGCAGCCAGTAATCCAATGTCCTTGAGGAGAAATTGGCCTGGGGCTACAGAGATGGCAGGAAAGCCGAGGCTAGGTTCAATCACGCCCGGGGTCGAGAACATGAAGCTCAGTGTCGTCACGAACAATCCTGCGGACAACGCCCCACCAATTAACGACAATTTCGGTGACAGCAGGCGACCGGCAATCAGCAAGCCAATAGAGACTTCCAGGACACCAAGCAAGGCGGAAAACAAATCTGCATCGAAAATCTGATACACCCATCCCAGGAGCGGACTATTGCTCACCAGCGGCACTAGTCCTTCAGCTTCATAGTGGGTGAACTTCATACCGCCGAACCAGAAATAAATAACCGCGAGTGAGAAGTATATACCGTAGGTGCCGAATGCTGTGATGCGGGCACCGAGTGAGATTTTATTCGGCATGATAGCGGTGCTGATATTCAAAATAGTCATTGTTCAGGCTTCCAGTGAGTTTGGCTAATTAAGTCAGGTGCATATAACCATCTGGTAAATAGTTGATGCGATCCTAAGCCTCCCTTCCCGCAGTTCAGGTTGGGACTGGAGCTATTGTTATCTGTGAGCCAACATTTTAGGGTTCTGGTGGTATTGCGTTTGGTGCAGATAGTCCAAACACACGGGCAACAGAAACCCAATTGGCATCACATCCATTGGCTTTTTGTAGTGATCACTTCCAAAAGGGGTGAATCGCCCCTAGTTTCGTAGACACCTCCAAGCCTCATAATACGGCCCACTATGAGGTGCCATGAGCAAGCAACGTTATCCCGAAGAATTCAAAATTGAAGCGGTCAAGCAAGTGACCGAGCGAGGACTGCCCGCTGCCATAATCGCCGCTCAGCGTGTTGCTGAGCGGGGTGATGAACGCCACCGCCATTGCTACGAATTACTTCTGAGGGTATTCGGCAACTATTTGTTCAGTGCCATCGGGCTTCAGGCCAATAACCTCATAAGCTTGCTGCTTGCCGCCCATTTCCATCCCGGGTGATCCGGCGGGCATTCCCGGTACGGCGATCCCCACTAAATCATCACGACTGGCCAGTTTCGCCACTTGCTCAGCGGGTACGTGGCCTTCGACAAATTTACCCTTTATAACTCCGGTGTGGCATGCCGCCAGCCGTGGCGGTATGCCTAACTCTTGTTTGACGGCGCTCATGTTTTTTTCGACATGATCAACCACCGTGAAACCATTGGCCTCAAGGTGGGCGATCCATTTCTTACAGCAACCACAGTTTGCATCGCGGTGTACATCAATGGTCAAGGCATCGCTTGCTTGGGCAATCGATGACATCAACATTGTGGCCAGTAGCAACCCGGAAAATTTTTTTGGTTTAACCTTCATGCTTATGCTCCTTTCCGTCGGCATGGGTGTGTGTATTCGTACTCGGTGCTGGGGCTACAGGCACGCTGCTGGTGCCGCTTTTTTCAGCAGATTCAGTATCCGCATTTGTGTGATGGCCAGCGCCCTCAGGTGCTGCATCGCCAGATGCATGATGATCAGGCGAAGTCTGTCCATTGGTTGTACCGTGCTGGCCTTCATGATTGTGCATTTTAGACTCGCCGCCGCCATGCTGGTGACCTGCGCTTGACGCTACCAGCGCTAGGTACTGGTCTTTATCCATACCTGGCAGTTGTTGTAAAAAAGCCACCATACCCCAGATATAAGAGTCTGCCATGCTCTTGCCCCACGCGGGCATGCCGCTGGCTTTTATCCCATGCTTAATCACCCAAAATGCAGCAGCCGGGCTTTCACCTATACCTGTTTTAGCTAGATTGGGTGGGGCTGGATACAGCGCTTGGCTGAGCTCTGTTTGTGGAATTCCAGGTGCCAAATGACAGCCAACGCACATCGAGTTGTAGTTACCCGCGCCGCTCTTGATCATTGCAGGGTCATCAAGATTGGGTACCTCGATATCCCTGGCTCTAACTTCGATAGAGCGCTCGCGGGCCATGGTTAAAAATGAATAAACAATTTTGGAGTGAGGAGCATCAGCGCCCACGTTAATAATGCCGAAGTAGGCAACAGCCGAAACTGTGATACCTGTGACGATGCTTGCTGCAATGAGTGTTCGAATTGTTTTTTTCATAATCAGCTCTCAAAACCACATCCGGATACCTGCAACGAAGCGAGCCTCGTCAACGTCACCTCCTTCTTCGCGCGCATAGTCGGAGGTATTGCCGTATGTGCGATTCCAAGAAACACCAATGTAAGGGGCGAACTGAGGAACGATCTCATAACGCAAGCGCAGCTCTATCTCTGTGTTGGAAAGCCCTGAACCTACGCCACGCTCCGGGTCATTCTTACCGTAGAAGTTAATCTCGGCAGTCGGCTGAAGAATTAAGCGATTGGTCAGTAAGATGTCGTAATCGCCTTCGAGCCTGGCAGCTGTTTGACCGCCCTCACCAATGTAGGCTGTTGCTTCCGCTTCGAAGGCGTAGAGCGCCATGCCTTGAATACCCAGCGCGGCCCAAGTCTGAGGATCACCTGGCTCAAAATCCTGACGAACACCTGCTACAGCATCCCACCAGGGGCCAATCGAATGACCGAATAAGGCATGGACTTCTGCTTCTTCAGTCACGCCATTGGTGCGCTCACCTTCAGAGCGGAACCATAGTCGGTTGATATCACCGCCAACCCAACCCGATGCATCCCATGACAAGGTGCTGCCGTCGTCGGCATCTTGATATTCGAACTCATCAAGCAGAAAAAAGCTGTTTATCCCGCTCTCGTGCATATTGCTGTGTTCTGGCAATCCTGAAAAAGCCGCTTTTCTATCCGCGTCCGTCAATACAGGGATTGGCGTCCTGCTGGTAGTCGTCGGAGTCACGGTCTGAGCATCACCCATTTTACTGTGATCCATGCCCGGCATCGAATCATGCCCCATCGCGGCATGGTCCATAGCCGATGGTTTCTTTGCCTGCACAGCATGCTGCGTTGAAGCGCCAGTTGGCGTTTCATCCGCAAGCACATTGGAAGGGGCGAGCAGGGCGCTCAGCGCAATAGAAACAGCGCCGCTAATAAGTGTTTTGCGTTGCATTGTTAGGCTCATTTATTAAGTCCTCTGCTCTTCCACACGTACTTCGCGGAACATTCCCATGTCCATATGCAACAACAGATGGCAGTGATAAGCCCAACGGCCTAACGCATCTGCAGTTACGCGGTAACTGCGCCTGGTCCCGGGCGGCATATCGATGGTGTGTTTACGAACTTTGAAATTACCGTTCTCATCCTCCAGGTCGCTCCACATGCCATGAAGATGGATGGGGTGCGTCATCATGGTGTCGTTAACCAAGGTGATTCTGACGCGCTCGCCATATATGAGGCGAACAGGTTCTGCGTCCGCGAACGGAATCCCATCGAACGACCAGGAGAACTTCTCCATATGCCCGGTGAGATGCAATTCAATCGTGCGGCTTGGTTCGCGGCCATCAGGGTCTTCAAACGTGCTTTTTAAATCGGCGTAAGTCAGTACTCGGCGGCCGTTATCACGTAAGCCAATCCCCGGGTCATCCAACTTAGGGGTTGGCATCATGGTTTGCATGTCGACGAGCGGGTTGTCATTTTCTGATGCCGGATGAGCTTGCATGCCGGCGCCCATGCCCCCCATTTGGGAGTGATCCATACCTGACATTTTGCTGTGGTCCATACCGCCCATGCTTCCATGGTCCATGCCCATATCGCTCATGGAAATCAACGGTCGAGGGTCTGTCTCAGGTACGGGGGCACTCAAACCCTCACGAACCGCCAAGGTGCCACGCGCATATCCGGTGCGGTCCATTGATTGAGCAAAGATGGTGTAGGCCTCTTTGTCTGCCACTTCAACAATCACGTCATAGGTTTCAGCGACCGCAACGCGCAGTTCATCGACGCTCACTGGTTGAACATGCAGACCGTCAGATGCAACGACAGTCATTTTCAAACCAGGAATTCTCACGTCGAAATAGCTCATGGCTGAGCCATTGATAAAGCGCAGGCGAATTTTTTCACCCGGTTTGACAATGCCAGTCCAGTTTCCATCTGGGGCGTGGCCATTCATTAAATAGGTGTAAGTAAAGGCGCTGACGTCAGCAAGATCAGTAGGGCTCATCTTCATTTCGGCCCACATTTTTCGATCTTCAAGTGTGGCAGACCAACCCTTCTCGCTGACGTCATCGATGAAATCACCGACAGTGCGCTTATTGGTGTTGTAGTAATCAGATTGTTTTTTAAGTTTGTTAAGAACTGCAGCAGGCTCTTCATCTGTCCAGTCAGTGAGCATCACCACATAATCGCGATCGTAGGTGAAAGGCTCCGGCTCTTTGGCATCAATCACGAGTGGGCCGTAAACACCAACCTGCTCCTGTAAGCCAGAGTGGCTGTGATACCAGTAGGTACCGTTTTGATTGAGTTTGAATCTGTATTCATACATGCCGTCGGGGGCAATACCGGCAAAACTAAATCCGGGAACGCCATCCATATTCGCCGGCAAGATAATGCCGTGCCAGTGAATAGAGGTGTCTTCCTTAAGGCGATTTTTAACCCTCAGCGTAACTGTATCGCCTTCTCGCCAACGCAAAATAGGCCCCGGCATTGAGCCGTTTATTGTCTTGGCAAGACGCGCTTTACCCGTGATGTTGACGGGGGTCTCGCCAATGAATAAATCGAACTCGGTGCCGCTAAGCACATTGGGTTGACCTGGGCTGGTGAGCGCCCATACCGGCGTGCGCCATAAACCAAGGCCACCGATAATTCCGGCGCAGCCCAAGCCTTTAACAAAGGTTCGTCTCGATGTTTTACTGTGCATATTGATAAGTCCATTCAGCCAAGTAATAGCTCTGTTGAACAGGTCAGCCTGGCATGTGCTGCGACTACGGATTGCTAGGTTCCGCTGCCAGACCGACTATTCAAAAAGTGCCACATTTCTTCCTGCCCCTTGATGAGGTTTGTGTCAGTTTCAGGGGTTAACAATTGGCGTGGCTGTGTGTTTCATCAGCAGGCATCACGATTGTTCTTGGCTGTTGTTGCAGCGCCAGTTGAGTGGTTTGTGTGGAGCTTTCAATTGCTGCTTGCATACGTGCAAACGTCCGGTCTCCACCCCCTTCGGCCATGGCCAGAGATGAAAGACTTACGGCGGCAGTGATTAATAAAGCGCTGAGCATTTTCATTTCAGTTACCTCGATTTATTAGGCGATGAACTCATTGGCGTTCATGCGCTGAGCCTTAAGCTCGAGATCACTTTAACGGTCACTGCCTGTCAAAAAACTGAGCTCAACATTACAGTTTTGTCAGGTTCAGAACAGGTCAAGCTGGATTGCCCTAGGTTTTTCGTGGACAGCTGCATGCCTTAAGCGGAGGGGCTCTGGGTGGTGCCGTGTTCAAACCCTGAATAATCCCGAGTCGAAGCGATCAAGCAAGTGACCGAACGTGGAATGCCTTTCGTGAGGATAAGCATGTCGGTCAACGGCCTATGTTCGGGAGAAGCGCTGCAGCACCCTCAAGACCCACGAGCGCAAGAGGATGATCAATACGCAGAGCTGTGTTGTTTAAACACAAAGAACAAGAGGGGGAAGTGAACTGGACATCCCGGTTAGCCGCAGTCCCTAAACAGTATGGAAACCTCGAACGATCCCCAAGGTATTAAGGTTGATTAACCCCGCATCAGTCAGCGCACTTAGGCTGACTGATGCATGCAACCGGATATCCGGATTAGGTGTAAGTCGAGTTTTAGTAAGCGTTATGTAAATGCGCATTAATTTTGACTTGTGCACCCTGTGCCATTAACACGGTACTCCAAAATATTTAGTTTTCCACTCGAGTCTTCATACGTTATTTGGGCAGGCATCACATCGCATCCCGCGTCAGTAGGGGTAAGGCTAATGATAGTGTCGATGTCGAGGTCCATGCCGTATCTATAATGAACTACTTCAGGAACAGGCTTTCCTTTTGAAATAGCGTAGTCACGCATTGCCTGTTCGTTAGACTGAATCATTCGACCGTAAGTCCGATCTGTTACACCCTCAGCAACCGCAATGCCAGAAGAAGTTAGGATTGATGCAGCAATAATTAGGTTTATGGTTTTCATGTTCATCACCTCTTGTGTGTGATGAAAGTATAGATTTGGTCGGCTGACGTAATGCTTAACTAAACATTACATCTTTGTAATTTATTGATGTTAATTGCTTCCCTGTAAAATAATCAGTGGCACTGATACGCACTATTTTTTATAGGGGGCTAATGGCCCCGTGCGTGCGGGTGAGATGTTTTATGGCTTGAATTGGCAAACATTACATAACTGTAATCTTGGCTTAAGGGTACTGACAGTTGCGTTTGTTTAAGGTTGATCCATGAACACTGATTTTGCAATTGACCGGGTGTTCTAACGCAGAAATATACCGTTTTCGAGAGGGTACTTATATGAAGCTCCTTAAATCATTTGTCTTTGTTGGCGCTCTGGTGTTGGCATCTGTGGTATTGGCTGAGGGGGGAGGTGATCGCACCTTCAAGCGAATGCAGGAAATGAGTAATAGAGCAGAGGCTGTATTAATTAAGGCAGAAACAGCCCCCGCTAATGAACGGCATGTTCATATGAAACAACACATGGCGATGCTTGAGGAAATCATGAGTGAACTCCATGACACTCACCCTGAACCGAATATTTCAGCCGCAGAACACCTGATATGGATGGAGGCACACGATAAAGTTGTAGACGATGTTCTAAATCAAATGATCAGAGAGCATAAACTGATGATGGCCGACAAAGAGTGCCACCCATAAGTGGTGTTCGAGGCATTGTAAATTGTTTTTCCAGCGGCACCCTTGGGTGCCGTGATGTTTCATCATCCTATTTTATGTTTTGGCTGATGGGCCTTAAAGCATGTGCTGTTATGGAACATAAACTTCTTTTTATTATGAGTTGAGGTGCATCTGTGAATATTTTGATAACGGCTATTGTTACATTGTTTGGTACGGCTTCAGTGTACGCATCCCCACGGCATGAAGAGGCCGGTACTGATAAGTTCGAGGTGCGTCAGCAGGTTGACCGCACAATTCAAGTAAACATGGGTGACATTTTTTTCGATATGAAAACGCTGGATATTAAGCGTGGGGAAACTGTTCGGTTCGTGCTAAAGAATGAGGGTGCTTTATTGCATGAGTTTAACCTGGGCAGCGCTGAGTCTCATGCGCAACACCAAAAGGAAATGATTGCTATGTTTCAGCGCGGCACCCTATCCATGAACGGCGAGCAAGGCGTTAACAGTAAGGCGCACTCTTCTGTAGGGAATGAAACGGTTAACATGGCCCATAATGACCCAAACAGTGTGTTAGTTAAACCCGGTTCCAGTGAAGAGTTGATTTGGACTTTTTCCAATGCAACCAATCTAGAGTTCGCCTGCAACATCCCGGGTCATTATCAGTCTGGTATGGTAGGCAAGATAATTGTGCGCTGAACCTAGCCTTAGGCTAGGTGATACCTACTCCATTTACCACGTCGCTTACAGTGAGCGTTTAAAGCATTGAGAATGCCGGCGGATGGAGAGGTGCTTGTAGGATGTGTATTTCTAGCGAGAGTTAAATGGGACGGTATGGAGCTCGTATGTTAGATACCTGTTGGCGCTGAGTCTCGAAATTACATTTTTGTAAGCTTATGGTTAATACACGGGTTTGGTTGCACACTAACAACACACCGTCATTGGATTCCACTATGAAGCTTTTAGTCGCAGAAGATGAACCTAAAGTAGGTATGTACCTTCAGCAAGGTCTCACTGAGGCCGGGTTTAACGTGACACGCGTGATGACAGGCATTGATGCTCTGCAGGCTGCGTTGAGCGAACCTTTCGACTTATTGATTCTTGATGTGATGATGCCCGGCATGGACGGTTGGGAGGTGTTGCGCAGGCTCCGGACCACGGATAACGCTGTGCCTGTATTGTTTCTCACGGCGAGAGATGGTGTCGATGATCGTGTGAAAGGGTTAGAACTCGGCGCTGACGATTATTTGATCAAACCCTTCGCCTTCACTGAGTTGTTGGCTCGGGTCCGAACATTATTGCGTCGTGGGAGCAGTGCGCCGACGCTCACCAGCCTGAAAATCGCTGACTTACAGGTCGACCTGATGAAGCGTCGAGCTTTACGTAATGGCACACGAATCGATCTCACCGCCAAAGAGTTTGCGTTACTCGAATTGCTCATGCGGCGCCGCGGCGAAGTCTTATCGAAGGCACTTATTGCTTCGCAAGTGTGGGACATGAATTTTGACAGCGACACTAACGTCATTGAAGTTGCCATCCGCCGATTGCGCGCCAAGATTGACGATGACTTTGAGCTGAAACTGATCCATACCGCTCGTGGCATGGGCTACATGCTCGACGGCCCAGATACGCCATGAGGCGTTACTCACTCACAACTCGGATGAGCATGATGTTCATGCTTGGCGTCATCACCGTTCTGGTTGTGGCGGGCTTAAGCTTTCACGCGCTAGCCAAGCACCATTTCAAGATGCTCGATCAACAAACCCTGAATGAAAAGGTTGCCTCTGCCCAGCATATTCTGAGTGGCATACAAAATAAGCAGCAATTTAACAATGCTGAACCACAACTGAATGCACTGCTGGGGGCGCACGAGGATCTCGCTGCTTTTATCCTCGATAAGGGCGGGGAGGTGATCTTCTCAGCACCTGAGTCATTCAAGCTCCCAGCTGAATACCTGGGCCCAACACGCCAAAGAATGTTTGAGTGGGAAGCCGGAGGTCACCTGTACAGAGGCCTGTCGGCTGACGTCCCTGAAGAGAACCAGTCCGTTGCACAAACGGTGCTATTGATTATTGATGTCACGACCCACCAACACTTTTTTGAAATGCTGCAACGCTGGTTCTGGTTGGGCCTGGTGCTGAGTGCATTGATGAGCGCTGGGCTCGGCTATTTGGTTGCCCGCACTGGCCTAGAACCGCTGCGCCACGTAACACAAACAGCCAGAGCAATATCAGTACGCTCCCTTAATGATCGAATTCCACTGGGGCCTGTGCCGCAAGAGCTGCAGGAGTTGGTGAGTTCATTCAATGAAATGCTTTCGCGTCTCGATGATTCATTCACTCGACTGTCCAACTTTTCTGCAGACATCGCTCACGAGCTGAGAACGCCTGTTAGCAACCTTGTCACCCACACCGAAGTGGTACTGAGTCAGCAGCGAAACATTGAGTCCTACCAGGAGAACCTGTACTCAAACCTTGAAGAGCTCAACAAAATGTCGCGCATGATCGACGACATGCTGTTTTTGGCCAAGTCAGACAACGGCCTGATTATCCCCAAGCAAGAACCCATTGAGCTGCATGCACTGATCAGCAAATTGATTGAGTACTACAGTCTGCTTGCCGATGAACAGTGCGTTCAACTCAATGTGACCGGCCACGGGCAAGTGTTGGGCGATAGGCTTATGCTCGACCGAGCCATCTCAAACCTGATTTCAAATGCATTGCGTTACACCGAGCCAAACAAAGTGATATCGCTGGCGATTACATCCGACACCAGCCGCGTAATGCTTACTGTTGAAAACCCTGGTGAGACCATCAGGCAAGATTATTTAAATAAACTGTTTGACCGCTTTTACCGTGTTGATCCAGCGAGACGGGAAGGTGGGGCGAGCAATGCAGGACTAGGGTTAGCAATCACACGTTCTATTGTGGAGGCCCATAAAGGCAAAATTTGGTGCAGCTCAAGGCAAAATATAACGACTTTTACTATGGAGTTCCCAGTGCCAGGCTTACGGGGTTTTGACTGATCAGTTAAGGCGTTGCTGCACCTGAGCATCTCTTGGTTTTTGTACACCATAAAAAAGCAAGCCACCGAATACATCCGGTGGCTTGCCTTTGTCACCCTTGACTTTAATGTCTCCCGAACTTTCCGCATCTTTCAGCGTGGTTTGCTTGCGCATCACGCCGTTAAGTGTTTCTCGCGTCAAGGTCATACCTTCGGTGTGGTTGTTCGGCTCAGCGAAGACAACGTGCATGATCACCTCGGCTACCCAGCAGCAGTTGCCTTTATCGTAATACTTCTAGTTTATTCATCTCTGGTTTTGGCGTGCATATAGACAAGTATTTGAGGGCTGAAAAACACTACCGCGGTGTCATAAGTCTGAGCTTGGGCTACCATTGTTGTGCAACCGTTGGCTTTAGTGCGCCTGGTTAGTGGAATAAGCTCGGTGTGCTCAAGGTCGGTGGTTTTTTGCGCTTAAATAGAAAGTCAGACTGATTTCGGGCCCGGTTCTTCAGGGGTTGGCGTGATACGCATAAGTTAACGGTAATAAGCCCGGCAAAAATTGCCTGTGACCACACAAACGGAGTTTGAAATCGATGAAGCACAGCGTTAGCTACACCTTGCTTGCCTTAGCACTCAGCGCAGCGCTAGCTGGGGTCAGCCATGCGGCAGAGAATTCTGCCGGGAAGGCTGCAACGGAGGTAGCAGGCATTCCAGCCGGTACTGTGATCACCCCGGAAAGTGCGGCGGTTATCGCCCAGGATACCTATCTGTGGGGCTGGCCACTTGTGAACGCTTTTAATCGCAGGGCATCTTTTGCTTCTGCGCCTAAGCCAGGTTTGGTTGGTGGCATTTTGCCAACAGCACCTACCGGTTATGTGGCGATGTTAAGTAACTACATTTCCCCGGAGCAGCGCTGGGTGGCGCACCCGAATCAAGACGTGGTGTATGGCTTTGGTTATGCCGCCGTGGATGATGATCCGGTGGTTCTGCAAGTACCAGATTTTGGCGATCGTTTTTGGGTTTATGCACTCTACGATGCGCGCAGCGAAGAGTTCTCGCAGATTGGTAAGCAATACGGCACCAAGCCTGGTAACTATTTACTGGTTGGGCCCAATTGGAAAGGTAAGGTGCCGGACGGCATCACCGAGGTAATCAAGGCACCGACTGAGCTTGTGGCAATGGGCCCACGGGTGTTTATGGATGACAGCAGTGCAGATCGCGAAGCCGTACAAACGGTACTCAATGGCATGTCGATTTATCCGCTGAGCACCTATGACGGCAAGATCAAAAAGATGGATTGGAAAAACTTGCCGCACTTCCCGGCGGGAGCGAAAACCTCTACTGAAACGCGCTGGGTTGACCCGGCCAAGTTCTTCGATCAGCTCCCTGAAGTACTGGCAAAAGTACCTCCATTGGCCGGTGAAGAAAGTCGCTATGCGATGATGAAAGCCTTGCTGGAAGCGTCCAAGGATCCTGCTGTAAAAGAGGCAATGGTCAAGGCGGTAACCGAAACTGAAGAGAAGGTTATTGCCCCGCTGTTTAGCTTCCGGACCAACGGTTCTGCGCTGCCTAATGGCTGGAACTCGCCAACCAATGTGGCGCGCTGGGGAAATGATTACCTGACACGATTGGCCACTGCAAAGTCGAACATGTACACCAATCAGCCTGAAGAAACGCGTTATTTCTTCCTTGAGGTCGATAGCCAGAACCAGCGCCTCAATGGTGATAACAATTACACCGTGACCTTCGCTAAAGGGCAGACACCACCGGTTGATGGGTTCTGGTCGCTGACCATGTACGACCCACAGCATTTCTTCGCGGCTAACGACATGGAACGCTACTCGGTCGGCACCAAAAACGTGAAGAACATGAAGACCAACGCCGATGGTTCACTGACCATTTACATCCAGCATGACTCACCCGGTAAGGACAAGGAAGCTAACTGGTTGCCAGCACCTAAGAGCGAGTTCGAGATGACCATCCGCACCTACTGGCCAAAGCCTGAGGTGCTCAGTGGCAAGTGGACGCCACCCGCTGCTGTGCAAGTCAAATAGTGAAATGAACTGAGGGCCGTTTGATAAAGATCAGACGGCCTTGACTAAACGGCGCTTTAGGCATTGGCCAACAAGCCACAGGACCACTCAATATCCGTTCAATGGCCGCCCCCTGATGTAGTGGGTTTTCCACGTTGGTGAGCAGCAATTGCGATGTGCTTGGGTTTGATAACGCTTGGGAAATAGGTGGCGGCTGGACCTTGGCCAAGGTCGCTGACTGCTCGAGTTGCAGCCAGCTAACGCTTAACCTGTCAGTCCTTTGTGGCGAGAACATCGAAGGCCTGTCATTTTGCTTTGGGTTAGAGCCATAAGCGCCTAAGGATTGCATCGCTGTGGTCTTGGTCCTCTGGAAAGCGCAGTTGAGTTAATCAAAAGCGCCGTTAAGCACCTCATAGATAAGCCCGGAGGCTAGCGCGACCAGTATCAGGTCAGTGCCCGCCTGTTGCCATTCGTAGCCCTCATAATGAGGCAATCTGCCGAGCAAGCGACCGTCCAGCTTTTTGGCTATTCCAGGTGGAAGTGGCTTGCCCCGAGCGAGATTCTTTTGAATACCCGGCGGTAACGCAGGCCCAGGGTTCCAGTAGTCCCGATAGCCGCCAATAATGCCCATAACGCTACTGTGATTGATATTTGGCCCTCTATCCCAGTCGTGGTTGTCATGGTTTTTATAGCCATTGTGTTTGTCATAGCCTTGGCTGTTTGGCGAATTACCCTTGCCATTACCTTTGCCTGGGTCGGCGAATGCACTGGCTGAACTAAAGGCTAGTGCTAAACATGTTACAGCTGCAATCCAAGCATCAGTCCTACGCATAAGCTACTCCTTTAAAACTGAAGGTTATTCTTTAAGTTTAGACGCGCTGATCGCTACTCGTTCCGTTGTCTGGTACAGAGCCACGGGTTGAATGGCCATGGTGATGCGGCTAGTAACTCAAACCCGATTTATGCCTTTGCCTTTCAACTTTTCTAGACCCCGGCCGATAAAATTAAAAACGGGGCTGGCCTTACTGCTGGTGTTGTATGGGATGCTGCCGCGTCGAGCGGGCTTCACTACTATTCTTCAAAGCATCGCCAACTCCGCCCAGCAGGCATGGGTGTTGTCATTAATTATATGGGGCGTCAGGGGCGAGTCATTTGTTGCAGGGGCTAACAGTAAATAAGTGCAATAAACGCATTTGCGAGGCAACTCCCTTAGACCGAGTATTTGCATCAGGGAATAGTAGATGAGTCGTTACCCCGTGCCTGAATATGATGAAGAGCGCCTTGAGGTCCTGGACGCCTTCGCACTCATGGATTCTTCGCCTGAGCGTGAGTACGACCATATCGTACAGCTGGCGTCGCGGATTTTTGATGCACCCATCGTGTTGGTTTCTTTGGTGCATCGTCACCGTCAGTTTTTTAAGGCACGTGTGGGTCTGGACGTAGGCGAAACAGGCCGTGATGTGTCTTTCTGTACGTTTTCGATCATGGGTAAGGACGTTTTTATTGTTGGCGATGCAACTGAGGATGAGCGCTTTCAATCCAACGACTTGGTCACGGGCTACCCCAATATCCGTTTCTACGCAGGGGCGCCGCTTATAACTGCATCCGGCCATGCGCTGGGCAGTTTATGTGTGATCGATAACCAACCCCGCAGCACATTCTCACCGCGAGACTGCGTGGTGCTTCAGGATTTGGCGCAAATGGTGGTCGAACGCATGGAGCTGCGTCAGTCGGAGCGTGTGAGTCTGGAAAGCCGCCGGCGTTTTACCAACATCACATCGACTTCACCTGATGCGATTATTTGTGCGAACAGTAAAAACAGCATCACCTCATGGAATGCCGCGGCAGAGGCATTGTTTGGTTATTCAGCCACAGAGGCAATCGGCCGCTCTCTGGATATTATTGTTCCTAACGCAATGCGCTCGAGTCATCACGCGGGCTTTACGCGCGTCGTATCAGGCGGAACTCCGCGGATACTCGGAACCTCGGTCAATGTAACGGCGGTCCATCGAAATGGCACTGAGTTCCCCATTGAGCTTTCCCTTTCACAATGGACGGATGCCGGTGAACTGCACTTTGGCGGCATTATTCGTGATATCACCCAGCGTGTAGAAGCGGTCAAGCAGCTTAAGCATGCCGCTGAGTATGATCACCTAACCGGGTTGGCGAATCGCTCAAGCTTGAAGCAGCACATTCAGCAAGCCTGCGATGCTCAGGTGTCTGCAGCCATTCTGCTGATTGATCTGGACGGCTTTAAGGATGTCAACGATACCTTAGGGCACTACGCAGGTGATTTTGTCCTGAAGATTACAGCTGAGCGGCTGCGTAAGTGCGTGCCTGAGCAGCATATGGTCGCCCGGCTGGGAGGTGATGAGTTTGTCGTATTTATGCCTGGGACGACAGATCCTAATGAAGCCGTTGAGCTTGGCTTAGCGCTGATTGCGTTGGTTGAGTCACCAATCGAATTTGAAGACAGCTCGATTCATATCGGCGCCAGTATTGGCGTGTCGGTAAGGGCAGGGACTAGCGCTGATGTAGAGCAAATGATCGCTAATGCGGATCTTGCCCTCTATCAAGCCAAGGCCGACGGTCGCAATCTGGTGCGGGTGTTTACCCCTGAGCTTCGTCAGAAGGCCACAAAGAAAGGGGCGATGAGTTCATCAATCCGTCGGGCTTGGGAGCGTAAAGAGTTTGAGCTTTATTATCAGCCTCAGGTTCGCTTGATAGATGGCAGTATTTCCGGCGCTGAAGCGCTTATACGCTGGAACCATCCGACGCTTGGTGTGCAGCCACCTGCTGCTTTCTTGCCTGTACTTGAGGCTGGGTTGCTTGCGGTGCCCGTGGGGGAGTGGATCTTGCGTCAGGCCTGCCAGCAGGCTGCTCAATGGCGTCGTGAAGGTTGTGATGGTTTCAGAATCGGCGTCAACCTATTTGCTGCGCAATTTCGTACGCCAGACTTTGCTGATGTTGTCGAAACGGCGTTGAAGGATTTTTGCCTGCCTGCCAGCGCGCTTGAGTTGGAAATCACCGAGAACATCATCCTGCGCAATGAGCAACGCATCATGCAGCCCTTGCATCACCTTCGTGCTTTGGGGGTCGGCGTTGCATTCGATGACTTCGGCACAGGTTTCGCCTCCTTGAGCTTGTTGAAGGACTACCCCGTAAGCCGATTAAAGATTGATCGTTCCTTTGTCAGCGGTGTGGAGCGTAGCAAGAAAGATGAAGTGATAATCGAGGCCGTCTCAACGCTGGCCGCTGGCTTTAACCTTCAAGTGACGGCTGAGGGCATTGAAACTCGCGAACAGGAACAATTGATGCGCCATTATGCTTGCGATGAGGGGCAGGGCTACTTATACGGCCGGCCGATGACTGCAACTGATTTCGCGGAGCGGTTTATTTTGCCTTGATGTATTGAGGCTTAATTATTCAGTTGGGCGCAAAAAAGTATCGCCGAGCAGGGCTATGACGGGACGGCGACTGCACCTTGCAGCGCTGTTGGTGCAGGATCTTGGATTGGACTAACGCAGCAGTTCATCGATCCAGCGAATCTGCTGGTGGGTCTCCTGAATTCTTCTTTCGGGAATATTCTGCAGCGCGTGTGCGAGGTTGGCCAAGGTGCGTTGTTTTTGGTGCAGCATTCGGCGCCATTTCGCAAGAAAAGCTGGGCTGCGCTCGCGCATCAGCAGAGGACCGAAGTACAACTCCTCGGCACTGTATGTCGCAGGCTCGGCGCGCTCGGCGATGATGATTTCGTAGTCGAAGCGGTTTTCCCGCAGCACCTCTTCGCAAAGAATGCGGTAGCCATTTTCCATCAACCATTGGCGCAGTGGCTGCTCGCCGCGGTTCGGCTGCAGGATTAAGCGCTCCTGGCCGTTCAGGTGCGACTTGCCACTTTCGAGAATATCGCGGATGGTTTCGCCGCCCATGCCACAGATACTGATCGCGGTGATTCCGTCCGTTGACTGGATCGCCTCCAACCCATCGGCCAGGCGCACGGTGATCCATTGTTCTAAACCGTTTTCGTGCACATTGCGTTCGGCCGAGCGCAGCGGCTTCAGTGCTAACTCTCCGGCCACCGCCATCTCAATCGCACCACGACGCACCAGCGCCACCGGCAGGTAGCCGTGATCCGAACCGATATCAGCCAGACGCGCACCTAGCGGCACATGCGCTGCAACGCGCTCCAGGCGGATGGACAATGTCTGTTCGCTCAACTGCAACCCCTTCAACCATAACCGGCACCCGTCGGGGCGCGACTTTATCGAGCTACGCCGTGCATTTCAAATGTCTGCGAGTAAAGAACGCCGTGATGGGCAGGTCAGAATCAAGCGCTTTAATGAGCTGTGAATGCCATTAGTCTGCTGCTGTATGAAATGTCGTTGTGGGTGTCCAGATCTAGATGTACTGTATATAAACACAGTATTCGGGCTTTCTTATGACACTTACATTCATTGCGCCGCTCTCGCCATCGGTTGCGCTGCTCCCACATTTCTCCTTCAAGATACCGGCCGGCTTTCCAAGCCCGGCCAGTGATCACCTTGAGCAAGAAATTTCCCTTGATGAGCTTCTGGAGCTTGGCGCGCCGCATATCTATTTGGCGCGAACCTGTGGCGACAGTATGAGTGGCGTTGGCATTTTCAGCGGGGATTTGCTGATTGTGGACCGCGCAAAGGAAGCCAGGACCGGTGATATCGTGATTGCGGCTGTCAATGCGGAACCCATGGTCAAGCGCTTAGGCATGCTCGGCAAGCAAATCGTTTTGCTCTCGGAAAACCCGCTGTATTCACCGCGCTACATTTTAGAGGGCGATGAACTGCTAATTTGGGGTGTCGTGCGCTATTGCGTACGCAGTCTTGACCAGCATGGCTGACCCTATATTCGCACTGATCGATTGCAACAGCTTTTACGCCAGTTGCGAGCGTGTATTCAGGCCAGATTTGTTGCGTACGCCCATTGTGGTGTTATCCAACAACGATGGGTGTGTGATCGCACGTTCGGCGGACGCCAAGCCCTTTATAAAAATGGGCGAGCCGTACTTTCAAATCAAAACCAAACTGCGTCAGCACGGCATCGTCGCGTTCAGCAGCAACTATGCCTTGTATGGCGACATGAGCCAGCGGGTTATGACGGTTATTGAGTCGTTGGTTCCGGCGCTGGAGGTCTATTCCATCGACGAGGCTTTTGCCGACCTCAGCGGTATCGCTGATGGCCGAGTTGAAACGCTGGGCCGGGAGATTCGTGCTCAGGTGCTGCGCTCAACGGGTATCCCGACCGGTGTGGGCATTGCGGGCACTAAAACGCTGGCTAAGCTGGCCAATCATGCGGCCAAGAAGTGGGTGCAGCAAACCGGGGGCGTGGTGGATATCCGTGATGCCGTTCGGCGCGACAAGCTGCTCAAAGTGCTGGACGTCAGCGATGTTTGGGGGGTGGGCCGGCGCATGACGGAGCACCTCAACAACATGAATATTCGCACGGCTTGGGATTTGGCTCAGGCCGACGCCTGGACCCTGCGTAAGCAGTTCAGCGTGATTGTTGAGAAAACCGCCCGGGAGTTGCGTGGGGTGCCTTGCCTTGAGTTAGAGCAGCTAGCACCCCCTAAGCAGGCGATTTGTTGTTCGCGAATGTTTGGCATGCGCTTGCATGACATCGCTCCGATTCGCGAAGCCGTAGCGACATATGCCGCGCGAGCATGCGAAAAGTTAAGAGCCCAAGGCTCATTATGCAAAAAAGTCCGGGTAAGTATACGCACAGGGATGTTCAACCCGGATGAGCCAAAGTTCGCCCGAGGCGTTGTATGCGAGCTGCCATACCCAACGGATGACACGCGGCAAATCACCAAGGCTGTGGTTGATGGCCTCGGGCAGGTATTCAAAAAAGGCTATGCGTTCAGCAAGGCCGAGGTATTACTGCTTGATCTGCGTCAGCGTGGTGAATTTACCGACGATATGTTTGCTGTCACCCAGTCTGTCGCGGCAGAGAAGGTGATGCAGGTGCTCGACTCGATCAATGCCAAGTGGGGCAAGGGCACTGTGCGGCCGGGGGGTGTACCGGCTGCGCCTGACTGGGCAATGCGCCGCGAACTGATGAGCCCAAGCTATACCACACGTATTGATCAGCTTTGGATGATTCGATAGCAATCAAGGCTGCGCTGAGTGTGCATGCAGCACGGGCTATACGCGTTAAAAACACCCGCATTGCTTTGTGACCGCGCTGCGCTTAACGTTCCAGTCGGTTATTTGGCTGTGGAGCGCGTTAATGCAAGTCCAACAACACTGGATTGAGACACCTGAGGGTACGCTGTTTGCGCAGAGCTGGGATGTTGAGCAAGGGCAGGGCGCGCCCGTTGTGTTGCTGCATGATTCGCTGGGGTGTGTGGCGCTGTGGCGTGACTTTCCCGAACGTTTAGCGCAAGCCACTGGTCGCAAGGTGATTGCCTATGACCGGCTGGGGTTTGGGCGCTCGGCAAGGCATTCGGGCACGCTGTCCCTAAGCTTTGTTGAGGATGAAGCAAAGGGCGATTTTCAGGCAGTCTGCCAGTTCTTCAAGCTGCACAGCTTTGTTGTTTTTGGCCACAGTGTGGGCGCTGGTATGGCAATCGGTTGTGCGGGCGCACATGCAAATTGCCAAGGGGTGATTACTGAGTCGGCGCAGGCATTTGTTGAAGCGCTGACCCTTGACGGTATACGTCAGGCCAAGCAGACCTTTACTGAGGCGGGTCAAATGCAGCGGCTGGAGAAATACCACGGCGATAAAGCCCAATGGGTGTTGCATGCCTGGACCGATACCTGGCTCTCGGATGAATTCAGTGATTGGCGTCTGGATGAGCAACTGCGGCAAGTTAGCTGCCCGGTACTGGCTTTGCATGGTGACAGTGATGAATTTGGCACAACCCATCACCTGGAGCGCATAGCCGAGCAGGTCAAAGCCCCGGTCAGTCTGCATGTGCTTGCTGATTGCGGCCATGTTCCGCATCGTCAGTACCCGGATGCTGTGCTTGAACGGGTGTGTATGTTCCTAAGCCCACTCGCGTGAATGCTCAACCTCGCTTTTGATCAGTCTGCAAAATGCGGTCTGATTGTCCGCTAGCTAAACATAAAGCCCCTGAATAGACGATCAAGCTGAGGCCATAGGTTTGCTGGTCATATGGCTTTGCGGCGTTCCGTCAGATAAGGTCTTGATAGGCAATAGGGCGACTAAAATTCTTAGGTTAGTCACAAACCTGGAGAGCCAAGATGATCAACAAAAACACCCTCTGTCTTTGGTATGACGGCACGGCGTTGGATGCGGCGACCTTCTATGCCGAGACATTTCCAGACAGCGCGGTGGGTGCTGTAAATCGCGCCCCGGGAGACTACCCTGCGGGCAAGCAGGGCGATGTTCTGACGGTTGAATTCACTGTGATGGGCATTCCCTGCATGGGGCTCAACGGAGGCGATGCGTTCAAGCACACTGAGGCGTTCTCATTTCAAATTGCCACTGACGATCAGGCCGAAACAGACCGCCTGTGGAATGCGATTGTCGGTAACGACGGTGAGGAAAGCGCATGCGGTTGGTGCAAAGACAAATGGGGCTTGTCGTGGCAGATCACTCCCCGGGTATTGAGCGCTGCGATTACCCATCCAGATCAAGCAGCGGCCAAGCGTGCATTCGACGCCATGATGGGCATGCAAAAGATCGATATCGCAACGATTGAAGCAGCACTAAAAGGGGCGTAAGCGTTGAAAGGATGCGGAGCATAATTCACTCTGCGTCCACTCATTTTCGATGATGGCTTATGATCGAAGTTGCAGGTTATTTCAGCTTTGTGGGGGCTGAGTGTCTGTGAACCGAACGCTTGCCTGTCCACGATTGGTATTGTGCCGGGAGCGGGGCATCTAATCGCTTTTGGCTGCGCCTTCTTCACGCGCTGTATAGAGCCTGTCCAGCCTGTCTCGAATCTCAGTGTCGCTGCCAGGACCAGGGCGTAGTCGTAAGTCCCGTAGGCTCACGGGTTCTCCGTTGATGTCCGTCAAGTTGACGGGAGCGATCGCTGCACCGCTTTGAGCATTTATCAACTCGACAGGAGGACCGTTCGGTAGCGGGTTCCACTTATCACCCCATTGCATCATGGCAATAATGATGACATGCAGTGCACGACCCTTTTTTGTCAGGGAATATTCAGTACCTGTGCCAACGCTGGTTTTCACCAGAATCTCATGGTCCTGAAGCATTTTGAGTCGCTTCGACAAAATGCCCTTGGATATCTCCAAGTTGCGCTGGAACTCATCGAACTTAGTCGTCCCCCAGAGTAACTCGCGAACAATCAGCAGGTTCCACCAGTCTCCCAGCACGTCTGCTGAGCGGGCGATATTACAATTGCGGTCCACGAAGCTGACTCTTTCCACTGTGAAGGGCTCCTAGTGTTGTGGCCGTTGGACGACGAGCAGCAAAAATCTGTTGACAGGTTTCATGATAGCACCTACTTTGAGTTTCGCAAGGTTCTATTATGAAACCTATCTACCGAGGCAATTCTTATGATCAAGCCGCTCATGGCTGCTGCAGCCCTTCTTATCGCCGGAACAGTGAATGCTGAACCCTATGCCGTTTGTATAACCAATGAACTGGATGACACCGTGATAACGGCAGATATTGCCTTCGCTGCCGGTCAGTGCCATTTAGCGAGGGCCATTGAGGACACCCAGAACGTTTCGGCGCTTGAATATGCCCATAGCTGGTTTCTCGAAGCGCGAAGACTGGGTTCTAACCAGGCAACACAGGGCTTGAAAGATGTCGAGCAGAAACTCGAATCGGCGGGGCATGCGCAGGGTTGATGTCGATGTGCAGTTGTCCTGCCTGGAATGATTCAAAAGCCGCTGGCTGTGTATGAGTGCTTCAGGCTGATAGCGGCTTCTTTGGGTCCTAAGCACCTGCGGTTATGGGTTTGATTGCAAAGCGCGCAGCAATCAAACCCATCCGGGGGCGTAGGGGTTACATCCAGCCTTGTTCTTTGTAGTAGCGCACTGCGCCTTCGTGCAGAGGGGCGGTCAGGCCAGTCTTGATCATGTCTTTCGCATTGAGGTCTTTAAACGCGGGGTGTAAGCGCTTAAAGCGATCAAGGTTGTCGAACACCGATTTAACCAGTTGATACACGAGCTCAGGGTCGGTAGTCGACATGGTCGCCAGCACCGCTTTGCCGCCAATAGATGGAATGGGTTTATCGACCCCAGGGTAGATGCCAGCCGGAATGCTCTCTTTGCTGAAGTAGGGTGCCTTGCTCAATAGCTTGTCGATTGCAGGCCCGGTGACGGGGATAATTTGAGCATCGACATTGACCAGGGCTTCTTGGATTGCGCCGCTAGGATGGCCGACCACGTAGGTGATGGCGTCCAGATTGTTGTCGCCTAGCGCTGCAGCCATTTCTGCAGGCTTTAGCTCCGCCGCCAGAGTGAAGCTCGCATTGGTCCAGCCTTCAGCTGCCATCACCTCATCGACTGTGTCTCGGCTGCCTGAGCCGGGCACGCCAATGTTCACTCGCTTGCCCTTGAGATCCTCGATGGTCTTGATGTCACTGTCTTTCCGGGCGACCACGGTCAAAATTTCACTCTGTAAAGAGAACAGTGCGCGAAGTTTGGTTTGTGGGCCTAGCTTTTCAAAAGGAGGTAGGCCTTTCTGGGCCTTGTATTGGTGGTCTGATTGGATAAAACCAAAGTCATATTCACCGCCGTTGAGTGCAACGATATTACTAACACTGCCCGCCGTTGAAGTGGCGTTGCACTTGATTACCGGTTCAACCTCTGCACGGTTGAGAAACCTGCAGATGGATTGGCCACCGGTGTAATACACCCCAGTTTGACCACCTGTACCGATGGTCACATAACGTTCTGCTGCAAGGGTTGGTGTGGCCAGAAATAGTCCGGCTAACGCGCTGACAAGTAACCGGGATTTGTTATTTTTCATCGGTATGTCCTCTATTTATAATTGTGTTAACAGCGTTTTTTAATGCTCGGTTTAGCTATTGAGGTGCGCCTGGTTTAAAGGAGCGATCTGTTCGCTCAGCCTGCAACCTTGATTCGCTCTGCAGGCCATGCGGGCTTAGCTTTTGCGTGCGGCAATTACCATGATTTCAACCAATACATCGTCTGAAGCCAAGCGTGCTTCAACTGTTGCCCTGGCTGGGGCGCAGCCATCAGGTAACCACTTAATCCACTCTTGATTCATTGCTGAAAAATCGTGTTCGATGTCTTTTAACCATATTTGTGCACTTAGCATTTGGCTACTATCCGAGCCAGCAGCTGCCAACAAGGTGTCAATTTTGGCCAACACTTCAATGGTTTGACCCGCTACATCAAGCGAGCGATTGCTGGGCACTTGGCCAGACAAGAACACCAGTTCGCCGAAGCTTACGGCCCCGGATAAGCGATCATTGGTTTGCATGCGCTGGATAGTCATAAATTTTCCTGATTCAGAGTGATTGATGTGTTTGAGCGCTTATCTACGCGTGAGGCCGTCTAAGCTGATTGGGGCTGGCGCGGCGTCGATCAGGTGTGCCAGTACATCGGCGCTGCCACAGGCAAGCGTGAAGCCAAGGCTGCCGTGACCCAGGTTTAGCCAGAGATTTTTGATGCCACTTGCACCCAGCCATGGCGTGCCTTCGGGCGTTGCCGGACGTAATCCCGCCCAGGCCGAGGCATCGGCAAAGTTGCCCGCGCCAGGAAAGCTAAGTGTGGCCAATTTGCGTAGCTGGTCGACTCGAGTGGCATCGAGGCTGCTATCCCAACCGCCTACATCGACCATGGCGGCCACCCGTAACTGGTCGTCTAGACGGGCATACACCACTTTATTGTCGTAGTCGGTCACGTTGGTTTCAGGTACAGCTTGATAGGCATCGCTATTGTGTGGGGTGAGCTGCAAGCTGAGGCTATAGCCCTTAAGTGGATAGAGCGGCACATCAATCCCCAGTGGCTTGAGTAACTTCAGGCTGTGAACGCCTGCCGCGACGACAACATGATCCACTCGGTGCTCATCACCTGAGTGCAGCCGCAAGGCTTGGACGCTACCGTTACTCACACTCAAGCTTTCAACCTGGTAATTGGCATGCAGCTGAAATCTGGGGTTCGTGCGTAGCCTTTTGAGTAACTGCTGACAGAACCGATAGCAATCACCGACTTCGTCTCCGGGGGCATAAACCCCTCCGCACAACTCACTGGCGATGCCTGCAAGTGCGGGCTCAATATCCAAGCATTGCTCGCGATTGAGTAACCGCCGGTTCGCATCTTCAGGTGCCTTGCGAGCTTTTTCCCAACTGGTGTTTTCGCGGTAAACCACCAGCTTGCCATTTGAACGCCAAGCAAAGTCATCGAGCAGGTCTTGCTCGCGCCAAGTGTGAAGTATGCTTTGACTATGCAAGGCTAAACGCAGTAAGTGCGCGGTGTTGCGCTGATTAACCGAGCGTCTGCACGCGGCTAAAAACTGTAGGCACCAACGCCATTGTTGGAGATTAAATTGTGGCTTAAAGCGCAGGGGCGCATCACTGCGGAGCATCCAGCTGAGCGCTTCTAGTGGCACACCCGCATCGGCAAGAGGGGAGACATAGCGATAGCTAAGCTGGCCGCCATTGGCGAAACTGGTCTCAAGTCCGACCTCGTCACGTCGCTCAATCAGGTCGACTTCATGACCTTGGCGTATTAAGGCGTAGGCCGTTGTTAAGCCAATGACGCCTCCTCCAATAACCGCAACGCGCATTCATCCACCTCATACTTAGTTGTGGGTTCAGGTTATGTAATTGCACTCACTTGAAACCAATGAAAGATTGCAGGGAGGTCATAACCAAAGGTTATGCTAGGCCCTTGATTTTGGCGGTCCGCAGAAGGAGAAAGGCATGCACTTGCGTCATATCGAAGTGTTTCAGGCAATTTTGCAAACGGGCAGCGTTACGGCCGCCGCCGATTTGTTAAATATTTCTCAGCCGGCAGCCAGCAAGGCGCTGAAACATGCGGAGCAACAGTTAGGGTTTAATTTATTCAACCGCGTGAGGGGCAAGTTAGAACCGACAGTCGAAGCACGGATTTTGCGTAACAAAACCGAAAGCTTATCGGCTGATTTACAAAGCTTGCGTCGCCTGGCAGGCAATCTTAAGCGAGGGGTTGAGGATACGCTGCGACTGGTCTCTACTCCGGCCTTGGCTCAGCAGCTATTACCCCTGGCGCTGAGTCAGTGGCGGGCAAAATATGCAGATGTCACCTGTGATCTGGCGACCCAACATTCCGCAGAAATGATTCAGCGTTTACTCCTGCGTGAAGCTGATATTGGCTTGACCCTGCAACTGGTTGAACACCCGGGGTTAGCCTGTGAATTGCTGGCCCAGGGCTGCATGCAATTAATAGCGCCTGCAGGTTGCTGGAGTAAGGATCAGTGCAATGAGCCGATTTACCTGCAGGACTTGGCCGGGGCGCCGCTGATTGGTTTAGACACGCGTGATGCCTTGGGCGGTTTGATTGGCGAGCATTTGCGAGCCCTGCAACCTCCCGCGCAAATAAATACCTGGGTGCAAACCTATCAACTGGCTGGCGCCTTGGTTGCGGCCGGGCAAGGCATGGCGCTGGTTGACCCGCTGACGGCTAGAGTCGCCGCGCTGGGTGGCGCTCAGGTCCGTGTGGTGGAGCCGAATCTGGTGGTGGGGTTGTATCACTTGCGCCGTGTCGGTGAAGAGTATCCCCGGGCTCAGCAAGCACTGATTGAGCAAATCAGTGAAGTCGCGGATCGGCTAATGAATGAGTAAACATCCGGCTTTTGGTTTCAGCATAAGCATGGGGTGTCTGGATACCTCTGGAAGAACTCCACCTTTTCGATTCGCTAATACATAGAAAGGCTTAGGCATAGTGAACCCTTACTTCGGGAGCAAGTCATAAAGTGAAATAAATCAAGAGGTAAGCGTCATGAGCACAAGCCCAATGTTTCGTCGACTGGCAGCAATGCTAGCTGTATTTCACGTACTGATGATCGCCCAAGTTCCGCTGGCCAATGCGTCGTCGATGATCGGCACCTCTGAAGTGCTTTCTGAGCATCAGCAGCAGGTTGATCGCCAGCAGTTACTGGGCATGCTCGATGAGCAGGGTGTTGAGGACAAGCTGCACAACCTTGGGGTTGACCGCGACACTGTCGAAAAGCGAATTAACAGCCTGACCAATGCTGAGCTGGCGCAGTTTAACCAACAGCTCGACCAGGCACCTGCAGGCAGCGGTGTGATTGGTATTATTGTGTTGTTCTTTGTGATCTTCATCGTTACCGATATGCTCTGTGCTACCGACATCTTCAGTTTTGTGAAATGTATAAATCGATAAGCAGCAGATTAATTGTTCCTCTGGTACTCACTATTTTGCTTTCAGCCTGTGCGCAGTCTCCGGTGTTATCACCGCAGATTGCGCAGTTGCCTGAACGTGTAGAACTCAGTGATGTGCCTTTCTTTGCTCAGACCGAGTACCAATGTGGCCCGGCGGCGCTATCCACCATGCTCACTCAGCGTGGTATCGCGACCAGCCCCGGTGTGCTTAAAGATCAGGTCTATATTCCGGGGCGTGAAGGCAGCTTGCAGATTGAGATGGTTGCAGCCGCGCGCTCACACGAGATGCTGGTGTATCCATTGCAACCCAAACTGGAGTCAGTCCTGACTCAGGTGGCCGCAGGTAACCCGGTATTGGTGTTGCAGAATCAGGCGTTTGACTGGTATCCGCAGTGGCATTTTGCGGTGGTCGTTGGCTTTGATACGCGGGCCAAAACCTTGATTTTACGTTCTGGCACGACGCGTCGCTGGGTGACTGATTTTGCAGGCTTTGATGAAAGCTGGGCGCGGGCTAATCGCTGGGCAGTGGTTACCATGCCGCCGAACAAGTTACCGGCTCAACCCGAGCTGCAAACCTGGCTCAAGGCGGCAAATGATCTAGAGGAAACAGGTCGTAAACAAGCGGCTCAAAGTGCTTACCGCACAGCTACACGGCAGTGGCCTGATGAGTCCCTGACGTGGTTTGCCATGGCTAACAGCCGACACGCCAGTGGCGATGTCGCAGGTGCTGAGGCGGATCTGCGCAAAAGTGTGCAGCATAAGCCTGACTTTGCTGCCGGCTGGTTTAACTTATCGCAAGTGTTAGCTGAGCGCGGCTGTGGGCAACAGGCTGCTCAGGCTCAGGCATGTGCTAAGCAGCTGGCGCCTAAGGATGAACGTTTTAGCTCGCCACTTAATGTGGCCACGCAAGCTACCGGGCAGTGTTCGGTATTGCCCGCTTGTTCAGCGGTGAGTAATGCGATGGCAAAGTAGGGTGCGACAAGCGAAGCATGTCGACCAACGTCTCAGCCAATATCTGGATATCTGCGGCGTTTGATGGTGGACGGAAAAGCGTCGTCCACCCTTGAAATCGAAAACATAAAAACGGCGCCATAAGCAGGGTGTGTGAAAACGTCACGAGCGAAGGCAAGACAAGGCTTTAACAGGCGAAAAGACACCGGGGTCGCGTTCGACTTTAGGTGTTCTAAATGAGCATTTTTCGTCTGTTTATAACGCTGTATTGTCGAGTGCAGTAGTTTTCACACAGTCTGATAAGGCGCCGTTTTTATATGCAGTTAGCTTCGTGTTTAGAAGCCGAACTTATCACGCAGGCTGTAATACCAGGCGCCCATTGCTGTGAAGGGTACGCGCATCAAGCGACCGCCTGGGAATGGGTAATGCGGGAGACCCGCAAAGGCATCAAAACGCTCGGCTTGGCCGCGCAATGCTTCACCCAGAACACGACCGGCGAGGTGGGTGTAGGTAACGCCGTGGCCACTGCAACCTTGCGAGTAATAAATGTTATCGCCAATACGGCCCACTTGCGGCAAGCGCGAAAGGGTCAGCAGGAAGTTGCCGGTCCACGCATAGTCGATCTTCACGTCTTTAAGTTGCGGAAAGGTTTTGATCATGTTCGGGCGGATGATCGACTCGATGTTCGCCGGGTCGCGTGCGCCGTAAACCACGCCGCCGCCAAATACCAAGCGCTTGTCGCCAGTCAGGCGGTAGTAATCAAGCAGGTAATTACAATCTTCAACGCAGTAATCCTGCGGCAGAATGCTTTTGGCCATTTCATCTGACAGCGGTTCAGTGGCAATCACTTGGGTGCCGCATGGCATGGATTTAGCGCTCAACTCAGGCATTAAATCGCCGAGGTAAGCATTACCGGCGACCACGACAAACTTTGCCTTCACGCGGCCTTTGGGCGTGTGAACCACAGGATTTGCACCGCGTTCAATCTTCGTGGCCGGGGACTGTTCATAAATTACGCCGCCCAATGATTCAACTGCTGCAGCCTCGCCCAGTGCCAGATTGAGCGGATGAATGTGGCCGCCGCTCATGTCCAGCATGCCACCCACATAATTGTCAGTGGCAACCACTTCGCGGATGCGTTTGGCGTCCATCAGTTCAAGCTGAGTGTGGCCATAGCGTTCCCACAGCTTCTTTTGTGATTCAAGGTGGGTCATGTGTTTACTGGTGTTGGCTGCAAAGACGCCGCCGTCTTTGAGGTCGCACTGAATGTTGTACTTGGCTACGCGCTCACGGATGATGCGACCGCCCTCAAATGCCATCTGGCCAAGCAATTGAGCTTGTTTCGGGCCAACCGTGCGTTCGATAACGTCAATGTCGCGGCTGTAACTGTTAACAATCTGACCACCGTTGCGCCCCGATGCACCGAAGCCCACCTTGGCGGCTTCAACGATGCACACCTTGAAGCCGTTTTCGAGTAGCGAGATTGCCGTTGATAACCCCGTGTAGCCAGCGCCAACAATGCATACGTCGGTTTCGACGTCGCCATTAAGTTCGGGGCGGGCAGGGACGGGGTTCGCGGATGCCGCGTAATAGGATTGTGGATATTCCGTGTGCGCCATTTTGCAACCTCTGTTGTTTATTTTTTACGAATAGCCTGATGCTACCCGAGTTGAAAATGCCCGGCTAGTGGTCTTTAACAAATCTTGAATAAGCGTTGAAAGGCTAAAAAATGCTTTTATTCAGTCGCTTAGCGAAAAAAGTATTGACAGTTTTGCGCTCCGACGTAGAATGCGCACCCATTGCAGGCACGTAGCTCAGTTGGTTAGAGCACCACCTTGACATGGTGGGGGTCGTTGGTTCGAATCCAATCGTGCCTACCAAACAAACCCGCTCTGCACGGGGCTTAGAAGGCGATCTGAAAAGATCGCCTTTTTTGTTTGGGAATATTTTGGGAAAACGAAGTGGCTTCTCATAACTTCAGATCAGCCCCGACCCGCAAGTATTCCACTCCTTTCTGATCATGACCCGTCTGATAATTTGCAGTTCTACGCATGCGCCTCACGACTGAGTACTTCGGTAACCCATTGATTGATGCTCTTTTTTTCCAGTTCTGCCTTGGACACACATAAAGTATGTAGCTCTGGTTCTAGGTCTAGATTTAATGTGCCTGAGCTGGGCTTTGGTCTAAGGCTCTTCAGTTAGGGAGAGTGATGTGTTTGATTTCGCGACGTTGTCAGTTTTCAGTGTGGCTGTGATTGTATTGTTGCTGGTGCCTGGGCCGAATATGGTGTTTGTTATTACCCACTCGCTTACTGATGGTTGGCGTGGCGGTTTTGCTGCTGCGCTTGGCATTTCCTTCGCTGACGTGATAATGACCTTGATGGTTGGTGCTGGCTTAGGGGGGCTGATAATGAGTTGGGCACCAGCATTCGAGTTGATCCGTTAGGTTGGCGCTGCATATTTGTTATATCTGGGATGGCAGGCGTTAAAAATCAAGGCTGTTGCTGGTGCATCGGTGGAGGAGGCCGCTTCGTTATATTCTGTGTTTGTGCGAGCCACATTGAATAGTTTACTTAACCCAAAGGCATTGCTGTTCTTCATGGTGTTTTTGCCGCAGTTTGTCAGTGTCCAGAATGGCAATGTGCCCTTGCAGCTAATGCTGCTTGGTGCAGTGCTTTCGGTGGTGGCATTGCTGTTTCATATGCTGCTGGCGATGTGTTCGAGCCGGCTACGTTATTTGCGTGGTGCGCGTTCCGGGCAAAACCGAATGGGACGTTATCTTGTCGCAACTGTCATGTTTGGGTTGTCGGCGCGCTTGGTTTTGCTGAGTAGAAGCTAGTTGAGTGTTTGCATTTAGCTGTTCGGTAGGGTTAGTGCCAAGCGGGCAGGGCCAGATAATCCAAAAACTGGGCTAAGCGGTTGGTTCTTATGTGCTATAGTGCGGCCTTGATTGAAATCGGTTTACTTTGTTTTCCTTTGTATTTCAATCGCTTAGCTATATTGGGTCGTTGTTTTAAAGCGCGTCAGCCGGTATATCTATAAAACAATTGCTAAAAATGGTCGCCTAGGCGGCCGTTTTTTGTGCTGCATGTTTAAGTGTCATTTACGTAAACCTCCAGTGACTGCGGTTCGGTTTGGTTGGCTTAATGCTCCTGCCATAGTAAGGCAGAGATTCCGCCGAATCGCTTACTGGCTCATCCCAACCCATGTGGCCTTTGGTAGAGGTCACCACTAGGAGAGGAGGCGCCATGCCCATCATTACTCTTCCCGACGGCAGTCAACGTCCATTCGATCACCCGGTATCCGTACTTGAGGTGGCGCAATCTATTGGTGCAGGTCTGGCTAAGGCCACTGTTGCCGGTAAGGTAGACGGTAAGCTGGTTGATGCTTGTGATCTGATTGATCACGACGCGACCCTGCAAATCATCACGCCAAAAGATCAAGAGGGCGTTGAGATTATCCGCCACTCTTGCGCGCATTTGATTGGTCATGCGGTCAAGCAGTTGTTCCCTGAAGCCAAGATGGTGATCGGTCCGGTCATTGATGACGGTTTTTACTACGATATTGCTTCGCCACGTCCGTTTACTCTGGAAGACGTCGCTGCAATTGAAAAGCGCATGCAGCAGTTGATCGAGAAAGATTACGACGTAATCAAGAAGGTCACTCCGCGCGCTGAAGTAATCGACCTGTTTAAGTCCCGTGGTGAAGACTACAAGCTGCGTCTGGTTGAAGAAATGCCAGATGAGCAGGCAATGGGTTTGTACTTCCACGAAGAATACGTCGACATGTGCCGTGGTCCGCACGTGCCGAACACGCGCTTCCTAAAAGCCTTCAAGCTGACCAAGTTGTCAGGCGCATACTGGCGTGGCGATGCCAAAAACGAGCAGTTGCAGCGCGTTTATGGCACCGCTTGGGCCGATAAAAAGCAGCTGGCGGCTTATATTCAGCGTATTGAAGAAGCTGAAAAGCGCGATCACCGCCGCATTGGTAAGCAGCTTGATCTGTTCCACCTGCAAGAAGAAGCGCCGGGCATGGTGTTCTGGCATGCCAATGGCTGGACCTTGTATCAGGTGATCGAGCAGTACATGCGCCAGGTGCAGCGCGAGCACGGCTACCAAGAGATCAAAACCCCGCAGGTCGTGGACCGTATTCTGTGGGAGAAGTCCGGGCACTGGACTAACTACGCCGAAAACATGTTCACCACTGAGTCGGAGAGCCGCGATTACGCGATCAAACCGATGAACTGCCCTTGCCACGTGCAGGTGTTCAATCAGGGTCTCAAGTCTTACCGTGATCTGCCGCTGCGTCTGGCTGAGTTTGGTGCGTGCCACCGTAATGAGCCGTCGGGCGCTCTACACGGCATCATGCGTGTGCGTGGCTTCACTCAAGACGATGCGCACATTTTCTGCACCGAAGAGCAGGTCAAGCAGGAAGCGGCTGACTTTATTAAGCTGACGCTGCAGGTCTATGCAGACTTCGGCTTCACTGATGTCGCCATGAAGCTGTCGACCCGCCCAGCCAAGCGTGTAGGCGCTGAAGAATTGTGGGATCGTGCAGAGGGTGCGCTGGCTGATGCCTTGAATGAGTCGGGCCTGGAGTGGGAATACCAGCCGGGCGAGGGTGCTTTCTACGGTCCTAAAATTGAATTCACCCTTAAAGACTGTCTGGGTCGTAACTGGCAGTGCGGTACTTTGCAGTACGATCCGAACTTGCCTGAGCGTTTGGATGCCAGCTATATCGCTGAAGATAATAGCCGTCGTCGTCCAGTTATGTTGCACCGCGCAATTTTGGGTTCGTTCGAACGCTTTGTCGGAATGTTGATCGAGCAATATGCTGGTGCATTCCCGGCGTGGCTTGCTCCAGTTCAGGCTGTGGTGATGAATATCACCGATAAACAGGCCGATTTTGCCCTTGAAGTTGAAAAAACTCTCAATCAAAGCGGTTTTCGTGCCAAGTCTGACTTGAGAAATGAAAAAATAGGCTTTAAAATCCGCGAGCATACTTTGCTCAAGGTTCCCTATCTCTTGGTTATTGGAGATAGAGAGGTTGAAACGCAAACTGTCGCCGTGCGTACCCGTGAAGGCACTGATCTGGGCTCAATGTCCCTATCCCAATTCGCTGATTTCGTTACGCAGGCGGTTTCCCGGCGTGGTCGCCAAGATTTGGAGTAATCATTATTAAGCGTGAAATGAGACAAGATAAACGAGCTGCACCGAAAGCGCCGATCAATGAGAATATCTCGGCACGCGAGGTTCGGTTAATTGGCGCTGAAGGCGAGCAGATTGGCATCGTCTCTATTGATGAAGCGCTACGCATAGCTGAAGAAGCTAAGCTGGATCTGGTTGAGATTTCTGCTGACGCTTTGCCCCCCGTATGTCGCATCATGGACTACGGCAAGCACCTGTTCGAAAAGAAAAAACAGGTAGCAGCGGCGAAGAAGAACCAGAAACAAGTTCAGATCAAAGAAATCAAGTTTCGCCCAGGGACGGAAGAAGGGGATTACCAGGTAAAACTACGCAACCTGGTACGTTTCCTTAGTGAGGGGGACAGGGCCAAGGTTTCATTACGATTCCGTGGTCGTGAGATGGCGCACCAAGAGTTGGGCATGGAGCTGTTGAAGCGAGTTGAAGGTGACTTGCTTGAATACGGCACCGTTGAACAACACCCTAAGATGGAAGGACGCCAGCTTATTATGGTCATCGCCCCCAAAAAGAAGAAGTAATCAACAGGGCACGGCAGGCCTTGCGATTATATTTATTAACTGAATGCGGAGTATCCGAACATGCCAAAAATGAAAACCAAGAGCGGTGCAGCGAAGCGCTTTCTGAAGACAGCTTCAGGCTTCAAGCACAAGCACGCTTTCAAAAGCCACATCCTGACCAAAATGTCCACTAAGCGTAAGCGTCATCTGCGCGGTAGCACCATGGTGCATCCGTCTGACGTGGCAAAAGTGGCGCGCATGCTGCGCGTTCGTTAATTCGGTTAGGTAGAGGAAATAACTCATGGCTCGTGTTAAGCGCGGCGTAATTGCTCGTAAGCGTCACAAAAAAATTCTGAAACTGGCTAAAGGCTACTACGGCGCACGCTCACGCGTATTCCGTGTTGCCAAGCAGGCTGTGATCAAGGCAGGCCAATACGCCTACCGCGACCGCCGTCAGCGGAAGCGTCAGTTCCGTGCCCTTTGGATCGCTCGTATCAACGCTGGCGCACGTGTAAACGGTCTGTCTTACAGCCGTTTCATTGCTGGCCTGAAAAAAGCGGCCATCGAGATCGACCGTAAGGTATTGGCTGATCTGGCAGTGAACGAAAAAGCGGCGTTTGCTGCGATTGTCGAGAAAGCGAAAGCCGAACTGGCTTAAGTCCCCGACAATCACCGGGCTTGCCCGGTGCAAGAACGGGATCAAGGTCGTTTCGAGCGAAGATCAGGCAAGACGGAAGAAGGCGAGGACGCGGAGTTTACAGCTGTAAATGAGCAGTCCGAGCCGGATTCCAACATGGCATGATCAAGCGCAGTAGCCCTTGAACTTGTTCGAAACGTCACCGATAGGGGAAGAGCTTGAGCTCTTCCCCTATTTCGTATCTGGAGTCTGTAAATGGAAAATCTGGATGTGCTGGTCTCGCAAGCGCTTGAGGCCGTGCGCAACACCGATGATGTGAATGCCCTGGAGCAACTGCGGGTTCACTATTTGGGCAAAAAGGGCGAGTTGACTCAGGTGATGAAGACCTTGGGTAACCTGTCTGCTGAAGAGCGTCCGCAAGCTGGTGCTCTGATCAATGCGGCCAAAGAGCGTGTTCAGGAAGCCCTGAGCAGCCGTAAAGATATTCTCGAAAACGCCGCGCTGAGTGCCAAGCTCGCAGCGGAGCGTATTGACGTAACCTTGCCCGGCCGTGGCCAGACTTCTGGCGGCTTGCATCCGGTTACGCGCACCTTGGAGCGGGTAGAGCAGTTCTTCACTCGGATAGGCTACGGCATTGCTGAAGGCCCCGAGGTCGAGAACGACTACCACAACTTTGAGGCGCTCAACATTCCCGGCCATCACCCGGCGCGGGCAATGCATGACACCTTCTATTTCAACGCGAACATGCTGTTGCGCACCCATACCTCGCCGGTACAGGTCCGCACCATGGAGTCGCAACAGCCACCGATCCGCATCGTTTGCCCGGGTCGAGTCTATCGCTGCGACTCTGATATTACCCATTCACCGATGTTCCATCAGGTTGAAGGGTTGCTGGTCGATGAAGGCATTAGCTTTGCCGACCTCAAAGGCACCATTGAAGAGTTTCTTCGGGTGTTCTTCGAGAAACCTCTGGGTGTGCGTTTCCGCCCATCTTTCTTCCCGTTCACCGAGCCGTCGGCTGAAGTCGATATGCAGTGCGTAATGTGCAGTGGTAAAGGTTGCCGCGTGTGCAAACAGACTGGCTGGCTAGAGGTTATGGGCTGCGGCATGGTGCACCCGAACGTTCTGCGCATGAGTGGCATCGACCCGGAGAAATACTCCGGCTTTGCTTTCGGCATGGGTGTTGAGCGTCTGGCCATGCTGCGTTATGGCGTTAATGACTTGCGCCTGTTCTTCGATAACGACCTGCGATTCCTGGCGCAATTTCGCTAGAAGTTTCGACTGAAGGTTAATCGAATTGATGAGGAAAGCAGGATGAAATTCAGTGAACAGTGGCTGCGCAGCTGGGTGAACCCGCAGGTCAGCCGTGATGATTTAGTCGCTCGCCTGTCAATGGCTGGCTTGGAAGTCGATAGCGTTAGCGCTGCAGCAGGTGACTTCAGCGGCATTGTTGTAGGTGAAGTGTTAAGCACCGAACAGCATCCCGATGCCGACAAATTGCGTGTGTGTCAGGTCAGCAATGGCGCTGAGAGCTTTCAGATCGTCTGTGGCGCGCCGAATGTGCGCCCGGGCCTGAAGATTCCATTCGCCATGATTGGTGCTGTGTTGCCGGGCGACTTCAAGATCAAGAAGGCCAAGCTCCGTGGCGTAGAGTCCAACGGTATGTTGTGCTCTGCGGCCGAGTTGCAGATCAGCGAAGAAAACGACGGTCTGTTAGAGCTGCCGGCCGATGCGCCAGTGGGTCAGGACGTTCGTGAATACCTGAACCTGAACGATGCCAGCATCGAGGTTGACCTCACTCCAAACCGCGGCGACTGCTTGTCACTTGCTGGCTTGGCCCGTGAAGTCGGTGCGCTCTATGCTGCGCCGGTAAGCCGTCCTGAAATCAGCGCCGTTAGCGCTGTAAATGATCAGGTGCGCCCGGTTGACGTATTGGCACCGCAAGCCTGCCCGCGTTATTTGGGGCGTGTGCTGCGTAATGTCGATCTGTCCAAGCCTACGCCACTGTGGATGGTTGAGCGTCTGCGTCGCTCCGATATCCGCAGCATTGATGCCGTGGTCGACGTGACCAACTATGTGATGATCGAACTCGGTCAGCCCATGCATGCCTTCGATCTGGATCAGATCAATGGTGGCATTCGCGTGCGTATGGCTGAAGAGGGTGAAAAGCTGGTCCTGCTCGATGGTCAGGAAGTGACCTTGCGCAGCGATACGCTGGTTATCGCAGACCGCCAGCGCGCTCTGGCCATCGCCGGGGTGATGGGCGGCGAGCACAGCGGCGTGGCTGACAGCACTCGTGACCTGTTCCTCGAAGCTGCTTTCTTCGACACCATCGCCATTGCCGGTAAAGCCCGCTCATACGGCCTGCACACTGACTCATCGCACCGCTTTGAGCGCGGCGTTGATTCGCAGCTTGCCCGTCAAGCCATGGAGCGCGCCACGGCGTTGCTGCTGGAGATAGTCGGCGGCGAGCCGGGCCCGATTATCGAAGTGGCCAGCCAAGCTGATCTGCCAAATGTTGCGCCTGTGACCCTGCGCGCCGAGCGTATCGAGCAAATGCTCGGCTTAAAGATGGAAGATACCGAAGTAGTCGGCCTGCTGGCGGGTCTAGGCCTTGGCGTTAGTGCTGACGGTGCAGGGCAGTGGCAAGTTGCAGTGCCGAGTCATCGTTTCGATATCAGCCTTGAAGTTGATTTGATCGAAGAGCTGGCGCGCCTGTATGGCTACAACCGCTTGCCGGTTCGTTATCCGCAAGCGCGCCTGGCTCCACAAACCAAGGCTGAGGCGGCTGTTGAGTTGCCAGCGCTGCGCCGTTTGCTGGTTGCCCGTGGTTATCAAGAAGCGATTACCTACAGCTTCATTGATCCAAAAATGTTCGAACTGTTCACGCCGGGCGTTGAGCCGCTGATGTTGGCAAACCCGATCTCGGCTGATATGGCGGCAATGCGTTCGTCCTTGTGGCCAGGTTTGATCAAGGCTGTGGAGCACAACCTTAATCGTCAGCAGGCGCGTGTGCGTTTGTTTGAAAGCGGTCTACGCTTTGTTGGTCAGCTGGAAGGGCTCAAGCAGGAAGCAATGTTGGCAGGTGTTATTACCGGCCGCCGTCTGCCTGAGGGCTGGGCCCATGGCCGTGATGATGTTGATTTCTATGACATCAAAGCCGATGTAGAGGCCTTGCTGGCTAGCGCCGGTGCAGCCGATTCATTCAGCTTTGTGCCAGGTGAGCATCCAGCGTTGCATCCGGGTCAAACTGCTCGCATTGAGCGCGATGGCAACTTGGTCGGTTATGTTGGGGCTATTCACCCTGAGCTGGCTAAGAAGCTTGGCCTTGATCAAAGCGTATTTATGTTTGAGCTGCTTTTGAGTGAGATTGCTCAAGGTCGTATGCCGGCATTTGCCGAATTATCGCGCTTCCCAGAAGTGCGCCGCGACTTTGCTTTGGTGGTTGATCGCGAGGTTCCGGCGGCTGCATTGCTCGATGGAATACGTGAAACAGCAGGGGAATGGCTAACAGACCTCAAGCTATTTGACGTGTATCACGGTAAAGGCATTGATCCGCATAGAAAAAGTCTTGCAGTTGGCTTGACCTGGCAGCATCCATCGCGCACTCTTAATGACGATGAGGTGAGTACGACTACACAGAATATCCTCACCTCCCTAGAACAAAGGTTCAACGCCACGTTAAGGAAGTAGCGTATGGGGGCTCTGACGAAAGCTGAAATGGCCGAACGTCTGTATGAAGAGCTAGGCCTGAATAAACGGGAAGCCAAGGAGTTGGTTGAACTGTTTTTCGAAGAGATCCGGCAAGCGCTGGAGCTCAACGAACAGGTCAAGCTTTCAGGATTCGGTAACTTTGACCTGCGCGATAAGCGTCAGCGTCCCGGTCGTAACCCAAAAACGGGGGAGGAAATTCCGATCACGGCTCGCCGTGTAGTGACTTTCCGTCCCGGCCAAAAACTTAAAGCCAGGGTTGAGGCTTATGTTGGAACCAAGTCATAACGACGAATTACCTGTCATACCAGGCAAACGGTATTTCACGATCGGCGAGGTTAGCGAACTCTGTGCAGTCAAACCGCATGTGTTGCGGTATTGGGAGCAGGAGTTTCCACAACTCAATCCGGTCAAAAGGCGCGGCAATCGCCGGTATTATCAGCGTCAAGACGTGCTGATGATCCGTCAGATTCGTGCGCTCCTTTACGACCAAGGCTTTACCATTGGCGGTGCCCGGCAGCGTTTGTCAGGTGATGAAGCCAAAGACGATACCACTCAGTACAAGCAGCTTATTAAGCAAACTATTACTGAGTTGGAAGACGTCTTACACGTTCTTCGTCACTAGAGAATCAAAGGCAAAAGGTTCCATAATTCAGGGCCTTATTGTATGATTCTCGACAGTTTCGAGGTTAGGCCAAAACCTAACCACGCCTAGTCGGGGCGTAGCGCAGCTTGGTAGCGCACTTGCATGGGGTGCAAGGGGTCGAGTGTTCGAATCACTCCGTCCCGACCATATTACATAAAGGAATCAAGCACTTAGCGGCTTGGTTCCTTTTTTCGTTTTAGGCTCGCGCAAAGCTGGCGCAAAATGCGCGCAAAACTATCCGGCGATTTCACTGATATTCAGGTCGGGGACTGCATCAGACCAAACGATTTCAGCATGGTCTTTCTGGTAGTTTTTGGTCATCCCCTCGGTTGCGTGGCCGGCGATTTTCTGCCCGTCCTTACCGGTTTTCTTGTAAAGGTGTAGTGAGCGTGCCCGCACCTCATGGAAGCCCGGCATTTCTGCCTCCCTCCAGCCTGTGTAACATTTCACGTCATCCCTGACCTCTTTGAATGCCCTTTAGGGCGGCGATAGCGGTACGTGCCATGCCGAGCGTGAGCGGCAAGCCTGTGTTTGCATTGTTTCTCGGTCATGAACCATCAGGCTGCCCCTTTCGACACCATGGATACCAACTCGTTTTCTGGCTTGCTTGGTATGCAGACCAATCTACATACCACATATTTCCCAATCTGCTCGCCTGGCGCATCGCCGCTGCGAATGTAATTCCGAATAGCCTATGAGCAAGGAGGAGGTCATTTGTGTCCCAGCGACGGCGCTGAAACTCACCGATCTTAATCAGCTCTTTTGGGTGGATATAGATGCCCCTTGATTGGTTTTGCCGAATGTAGGGGGGCTAATCAGTAGTAAGCATTGGTGAAACCAGAGGGCTTAACAATAGTGCTGATAAACGACCGTATGGTTTATCAAACCAATGCTGCCATGGCGAAGTGGGCTGTTTTTCACCCTTGGAATTGGTTCTTCAAGCGGCCGGCTTAGTCTTTAAAGACCGAGTAGTTGCTCGGGTACATGTTGCCTCCAATACATACCATACCGTCACGAGCGGTATAGCGTTGGGGAGTAGAAGGTCCAGTGTTAGACGGCTCTGCTTTAAAGCAGCTAGCGCGACAGACTTGATTTAAGTGTGTCGCGGCTTTTTATGAAAACGATTCAGCGCCTATAACGAAGAGTTTCCCCCAGCTATACCGATGAACTTGCTCCACCCTAAAATGTAGGCTCCTCAGGTTCTCGCAAGCCTCTGAACAGCTTCACCGACTGCGGTTTCACCCTGGGTTAACTCTATAATGGTACGGTTAACCGAGGGTTGTTCAATGATTTCAACTAGCGTGGCAGCAACGTCGTCACGAGGGACATCTCCATAAGGAATGGCCAGCCCCGCTCGAACTTTGCCAGTACCTGAGCCGTCGAGTAACGTTCCTGGACGCAAAATGACCCAGTCCAATTCAGTCTCGGCAAGGTGTACATCAGCCTGCTTTTTGACGGCCATGTAATTTTCGAAAGTCGGGGAAACTTCTTTACCTCTAGACGCTTCAGGAAAGGCCGAAACTAGCAAAAATCTCTTTATTCCAGCCTGCTGCGCTGCTGCAACTGTCAACTCTAAACCCTTTCCATCAATAGCTGTCGTCATCGACTGGCCACCTTTGCCTCCGGCACCAGCGGAAAAAACCACCGAATCGCAGTCCGCCATTAGTTTGGCTAATGCGTTAACATCTAGTTCAAGCAAGTTACCCCGTACCGGTGTCGCGCCTAACGCCTTAAGGGATTCTGACTGATCGGGTGTTCGATGCAATGGATAGGCTTTATGCCCCCGCATGACAAGTTGTTGTGTTAGTCGGCGACCAACACTGCCTGCCCCGCCAACGATGAATACTTTGTTCATCAGTATCTCCTTTTAGGTGAGCCTTGTGGCGCTCAACAATTTTCCGAACGCCAACCTTACCCTGTGAGTAATCAACAAGGTCTATTGCTAATCTTAGGCGCTTGGGTGGGTGTGATAAATCTTGCTGACCACAGTCCATTTGCCGTCGACTTTCAACAGGTTGAAGAAGTCAGTAAAGCAAAATCCTGATATGTCATTGGTATCAACTCGTGCACTGGCAGCCGTGCCCACAATATCAATCCTTGCGATAGCTGCTTGCGCATTCGGTGAGGGGCTAAACGCAGAGTCGATAATCTCAAACAATCCTTCGATCGGCCCCCCGGTTAATTTGTTGTCCGCATCGACACCGAAGATGGTGGCCAGCTCATTGAATGCCGGCTTCATGATGCTGCTTTTGGCCTGCTTGCCGCCTTCGCTGTATTGATTAAGCACTTCAACAATGGCGTTGTAATCTTGAACATATGTAGGGTGGTTCATGGTGGAACTCCTGAGTCTAATTCGTCAGTTATACGGGGGGGGCGATCTGGAAATCAGTGAAGATTGAACTCACCAGTCTTGACGTGTCGGCGAGATGATCAAATCGTTAACCGTCACGTTCGCGGGTTGATTTAGGGAGTAAATAACCGCGTCAGCGATATCACTTGGCGCAATTGCTAGTTTGTTGAGTTCATGTGCGGCCTTGCGACCCGCAGGGTCGGTGACTTTGTCCGCCCAGCCAGTATTTATAACCCCAGGGCTGATGGTGCTGATGCGCAACCCGTGATTTACACCTAGCTCCTTGCGCATGGATTCGGTCATGGCCTGCACGAAGAATTTTGTAGCGCTATACACACCTGCGCCGGGCCCAACTTGATGACCCGCAACCGAGTCCATATTCAAGATTTGACCGGATTTTTTCTCCAGCATAAACGGCAAAACCGCCGCTATCGCGTTGAGATAACCCTTGATGTTTACATCGATCATATTGTTCCAGTCGGTGGTTGCCAGATCGGACCAATTCGAAAAAAGCATCAGGCCGGCGTTGTTAACCAGGATGTCGATGCTAGCGTATGTTTGTAAGGCAAATAGCGCCATTGCATTCATCTGTTCAGGGCAAGTCACATCCGCTGTGTACGCTTCGATCTGCGCCCCGTTTTTGCGCAAGCTTGCTACAAATGTCTCAACTTCTTCTTCATCCCTTGAGACGGCAATTACACGTACGCCCTGTGCTATTAATGCACGCGTGGTTGCAGCGCCAATGCCAGACGAGGCGCCGGTAACAATTGCCGTTTTGCTGTGTAAATGGTTCATATTAAATTCCTCATAAATAGCCTCGCTCCAGATGTATGCGAGGCGCTATTTTTGGCAACAAGAGCAGAGCCGTAAGCAGTGCTTTGTTACTCAATAGGTTCCTTTCGGCCAGTCGGTATAGCCCTTAGCTCCGCCACCGTAATAGGTTTCATGGGGTGCAATTGTCAGCTCGGCGCCATGGCGCAGACGGTCTACGAGGTCGGGGTTTGAGATAAACAATCTGCCAAAAGCCACGGCATCAATTTTGCCTTGGTCACGGCGCTCAATTGCCATTTCCAAGTCGTAGTTGTTGTTGCCGATAAATGGCCCGCTGAACTGTGTGCTCAGCGCATCAAGGTCAATACCTTCAGGAACCGCCCGCGAGGTAGCCGTTGCCCCTTCAACAAAGTGTAAGTAGGCCAAGTCAAAGCGATTGAGTTGTTGTATGAGGTAGCCATACATCGCCATTACATTGCTGTCAGGCGGTGTGTTGCCAGCATCTGGTGTCACGGGTGAAAGTCGGATTCCTACTTTGTCGTTACCCCAGATTTTTACAATGGCTTCGGTCACTTCCAGAGTCAGGCGTGCACGGTTTTCAATCGAACCACCGTACTGATCGGTGCGTTGGTTCGTAGAGTCACGCAAAAACTGATCAAGGAGATAACTATTGGCCGAGTGCACTTCCACGCCATCGAAACCGGCGCGCTTAGCATTTTCGGCAGCGACTTTGTACTGCTCGATTATCCCTGGAATTTCATCTGTTTCTAATGCACGCGGCATAGATACAGGCACGAAACCGTCAACTGTATAGGTATTGCCTTCTGCTTTGATTGCGGAGGGAGCGACCGGTGCTTCGCCGTTTGGCTGCAAGTCAACACTAGAGAATCGGCCCACATGCCAAAGTTGGCTGACAATTTTTCCACCAGCGTTATGCACGGCGTCAGTTACTTTCTTCCAGCCAGTGACCTGATCTTCACTCCAAATGCCTGGGGTCGCTGCATAGCCACGGCCTTGGGCCGAGATATTGGTAGCCTCTGCAACGATAAGTCCCGCACTTGCACGCTGCGCGTAGTAAGTAGCGTGTAGCTCGTTGGGTATTCCGTCTTCTGCATAACGGCTACGAGTAACCGGAGCCATAACGATGCGATTTGCTAGGTTGATTGAACCCATCAAGGTGGGCGTGAACAAGTCTGTGCGAGTGCTATTGTCAGTCATGTATGTAAGTACCTGTTAAAGTTGACCGGTCGTCTAGTGTTTGGATAAAAAAACTCACTCGAGTAGCCGCTTAGATGTTTCTACGGCGCGCTCGAATGGACCGGTAGATTTATTGAGTTTGGCAAGCAATGAAGCACCTAACCAAAGTTCGTAAAGGGATTCAGCCAGCACCTGAGGGGCAACGGCTGTGGTAATCGAGCCATCTGCGGTGCCTTGTTCTACACAGCGAACAAGTCGCTTGATGATCTTATCCGTGCCACCTTTCAGTAAATGACGCATATCTTCGGAAAGGTCGCAAACCTCCGGACCAAGCTTTACCACAAGGCACTTATTATCAAGTACCTCGTTCGCTTGTGATTGAGACCAATACTGGAAATATCCAAGTAAGCGCTCGGCGGCAGGGCCTTTTGCGGATAGCAAAGCATCTACAGTGGATAGATAGTCAGCAAAGTACTCATCTAAAAGTGCTTGACCGAAATCATCCTTCGATTTGAAGTAATAGTAAAACGAGCCTTTGGGCACACCCGCAGCTGCCACTATCTCGGCTAAGCCGACAGCGGTATAGCCTTTCTGGGTCATTAATGCCCTAGCCACCGATAAGATGTGCTGGCGTGTCTCGTTTGCTGGTTTCTTCATTTAGCTATCGTAATCACAAACTGACCAGTCGTCTAGTGTTTTTTAAAATGCCGTGGAATCAGATCGCTCGGCGGAAATTGGACGCAGCCAGCACTTAATATTGGGGACCGTTTTAGTCGGCTCAAACAGATCCCCGTGGCATAGCGTTTATCCCATTAAGACCTCTACCAGTTGGCCACCCTCTGGGGTGGACCAGCTACCGGCGAGTTCAGCAACCAGTTGATTAGTTGTTGTCAGCGTCACACCAGCACGCTCCATGCGACGCAGTGCAATATCGTCAGCCATTTTCGTCGGTGAGCCTCCTGCATCTGCTACGACCTGGACTTCATATCCTTGGCTAACCAAACTCAGAGCAGGGTAGACGGTGCATACATCATTCGTAACGCCGGCCAAGATCAGACGCTTACGCCCAGTTGCTTGAACCGCTGAGGCAAACTGCTCATCGTCCATCGCATTGACAATGCCGACACGTTGAATGCGCGCAGCAAATTCCGATGGCAAAATAGTTTCGAGCTCGCTAAGCAATGGACCTTGAGCCGCGTCTTCCATGCTGGAAGTTAGCACTGTGGGTAATTTCAGAATTTTCGCCGCTTTGGCCAAGATCAGAGCGTTGCGTTTCATTTCTTCAAATGTAGTGGATGTCACCCAGCCCATAGTTCCGACTTGGTGATCAATTAGTAGCAGGGCTGCATTTTCGCCTGTGAATCGCTGAAAAGTCATAGTGATTTGTCCTCGGGAATGATAAACACCGCTATTTGCGGTTTAGTGTGTTTCTACTAGGGAATTGGCGAATGCAATGTGCCGAATTCACCCTTTTGGTACGCTGCGATTGCTCCTTCCAGCGCGTGAGGGGAGGCTAGGGCCATAGGTCCTTTCCAGTAAACCGGTTGATTCAAAGGTGTTCCGGTGAAAACCACTCCCTTAGCGCGACCCTGAGGCGCTGTCAGCGTAATTGTGTGCTGCACCGTTTGAGTCGTGAAGGCAGGCAAGGTAAATGTATTGTGCTGGTAGTCTTGGCCATTGACTGTCAAGACACCCTCAATGGGCATGACAAAAGCGATTTGACCTGGCGCAATAGGCAACACTAATTCAGCGCCTTCTTCGAGTGAAATATCGAGTAGTGAAACTGCTGTTGGAGGCACTAACGGAGAATGTGTTTCGAAGTAGTTACCAAGCGGTACGCGGATGGTTACACCCGGTAACTCGACCAGCGGAACATCCTCAGATTTCAAGCTTAGCGAACTTGGTTTGTCGTTCTGTTTAGCGGTGGCTAGGTTGACGAATATCTGCAGCATGTGAACTGTCTTGCCGTTCTCGACAGGAAACTCTTCGTGGATTACGCCACGCGCAGCAGTCGTCCAATGCAGTCCACCTGGATCGATGACATTGTGATTGCCTAATGAGTCGCGATTATCGATGCCCGTTTCCGAGTCAACAAACAAGTAAGACACTGCACTAAAGCCGGCATGCGGATGGGCAGGAAAAGTAGGTGCGCTAATCCATGCATGATCGACCCCTAGAAATGGATCAATGGGCTCTGCAGCTAGGCCGCCGCGCAGCGAGAACGCCCGGAAGTCTTTACTCAGATTCATCGGTTTTAATTTGGCTGTTATTGGTCCGCCAAGTACGTTCATCAATCCTCCTTATATGCTTGAGAAATGCTTGTGCATATAATCACCTGCTGCGGATTCAGGATAAATACGTTAAATTGCAATTAATTGATCCATTTTTGGCGCAATAAATGAAACAACTGAATGATATGGCACTGTTCGTGGAAGTGGTCAAAGCCATGAGCTTTAGAGGCGCTGCTGAAGCTACAGGCGTGCCAAACTCGACGCTCTCGCGGCGAGTTAGCGCTCTGGAAAAGGCAATTGGATTGCGTCTACTGCATAGAACGACGCGCAAAATTGAACTTACAGAGGCTGGTTCAATTTATTTTGAACGTTGTAAGCGCATTGTTGCTGAGGCTAGCCTTGCGCACGAACAACTGGGTGAAATGCTGGTTAGTCCCAGTGGAGTATTACGCGTTTCAATGCCAGAGGGCTTTGGCATCATTTTCCTTGCACCCTTGATCGCCGAATTTGCCCATCAATATCCTGGAATTGACTTTGAGCTGGATATGACACCTAGGTCTGTTGACCTCATTACAGAACCCGTTGATGTTGCAATTCGTATGGGGGAACCGCCGGACTCAAACTTAATCGCCCGCCCGTTAGCTCGTCTTCAACGGCACCTCTATGCCTCACCAGAATATTTAGCCAGAGCTGGCGAGCTCAATCATCCGAGTGACTTGGTCAATCACCAATGTCTTCGTTTGAAAACAGCTCAATCTGAAACCTGGTTCTTACATAAAGGAAGCGAGAGTAGGAAGGTCAAGGTTGTAGGCCGGTTGTTGCTCAATAGTGTCAGTATGATTCAGCGTTTGGCGGCCTTGCATATGGGCATTGCTATCTTGGCTAAAGATATTGTTGTCAATGACTTGGCTAGTGGGCGATTGCTACGAGTTTTGCCTGAGTGGCAGGCGACACCAATCCCTGTTTATGCGATAACTGAAACTCGCTTACTTCCAGCTAAAACTCAAATTTTCATTGACTTTCTGAGGGACAATTTGAAGAAAATTTGATGGCCGAAACATAATTTGATTCTTGTACTCACAGAGATTTTCAGCTCGCCAGGCGCTTTTCAGGTGACCTGCTGCCACCATACTTACTTCAGGCGAAGCAGAGTTTTACATCGAAAGGCTCATGCGCGTCAGATTTGCGGGGCTTCTCTCTATTTTCCACTTGAGTACGGCCGTTACTGGGCTTTTTGAGCTCTTGTTGAAGTAGGCTCGGGCCTTGCAAGCTTTGCCGACTGGTTGCCGTATACGAAGCCATGCGTTCGGCAAAATGGGACGGTGAGTCTGCTAGACCGCAGAGCTTCCTCAGGGAACCGAACTGAGTTTGGGGCACTCAAACACGGTCCGGTCTCGATACGGCCTCGTAGATAAATACAGTGCGAGGCGGGTCGGGTACCATTTTCCCGTAATGAGCCCGTTTAATGACCTTGTCTACTCTGTTCAAACGCCACAGCCGTGCCATTTATTCGCTAGCGCTGCTCGGTGGTGTCGCACTGCTGGGGGCTGTGGCTTTCGATGGCCGCGCCGCGCCAGTCGATGGGACCCAGACCTTGGTGTTTCTGCGCCATGCTGAAAAACCTGGGGAAGGCCTTGGGCAGCTCAATTGCCAGGGTTTAAATCGTGCTTTGGATTTGTCAGTCTTGCTGCCGGAAAAATTCGGCAAAGCTGATTATGTATTTGCGGCCAACCCTTCGCGGCACGTCGAAGAAGGGAGCAAAGGCGACGCCTACAGCTACATCAGGCCGCTTATGACCATCAGCCCAAGCGCCATCAAACTTGGACTGCCGGTAAACATCGATTTCGGAGCCAACGACACCGGCGATTTGGCTGACGAATTGCAGCAAGATAAATACCGCAACGCCACCGTCTACACCGCGTGGTCAAGTGGCTATCTGCCCGAGCTGATCAATACTGTGGCCAGTGATGCCGTGGGTAAAAAACAAGTGCTTATCAATGACTGGGATGGTGAAGATTATGACTCGCTCTATGTCCTGACCCTAACCTGGCACGACGGTAAGGCAACCCTGCTCAGCCACAATTACAAACAAGACCTCAATCATGGCCAGCGAAGCTGCCCAACCTGACAATTACGTCAGTGTTTCGTCAGCTCGCTTCTGCAGGCTCCGCGGATAGGTTGAGACCGCACCTGCGCTAGCGTGCCCGTCAATTCGCTGTCTGTTCTTTTCAATCTTCTTGTAGAGACGCAGGGGAGACGCGGGTTTCATTGCACCCGAGTGGCGCTCCATCATTGCACGCCGCGTAACATGCTCTGCGTGTTAGCTCGAAGCCTGCTTTGGATGCTCCACAGCCGTAATAAGTGCTACTCATAAACGATACTGGCAGAAAGGCATCCTAGGTTGCTTTACCTCTTCATGGCCAGTGGGTAATGTGATGGCATCTAAACACTGCAGGCTGTGGCATTTCAGGGATGGCGCTCCAACGGTATTCGCCGGTAGGCGGTACTCGCTGTAAGTCCCCCTCGATATCGAGCTCCTGCTGTAGTCCCCAATTGAGATGGCACTGCCTTTATTTTTGTGTAAAGCAGTTGAGGAGTTTGTATGAGTGGTTTGGCCCAACTAGGCGAAACCTTGCTGGCTGCTGTACCTACAGATGGCAGCAGTATTAGTAATCAAGCGTTGTTTGATCAGTTAAAAGCGCAATTGCCGGATCTCGACGAAGAACAACTTAGGGCTGCCCGTGATGTTTTGATCGAGCAGGGGGTGCTGCTCAAGGGCCGTGGCCGTGGTGGTTCTGTGTCGCGCGCACAATCGATAAGCACAAGCCTTGCCGATCAGGTATTAAACAAAGCGCGTGCGCGCTTGGCACCCGCCGTTGTCGAAGAGGTATCAGCCGGCTATTTAGTTGACGCTGCAAAAGCGGTGAGCAAAGCCAAACCAGCGAAAGCACAGGCTGCTACCAGCATTGAGGCCATGGAAAAAACCCTCTGGGCCACCGCTGACAAGCTGCGCGCCAATATGGACGCCGCCGAGTACAAGCACATCGTGCTCGGGCTGATCTTCCTTAAGTACATTTCCGATAGCTTTGCCGGTCGTCGTGCCGAGCTTGAAAGCAAACTCACCGACGAGCATGACGACTACTACTTGGGTGAGACCGATGTAGAAACGCTTAACGCCGAGCTGGAAGACCGTGACTACTACCGCGAAGTCAGTGTGTTCTGGGTGCCGGAAGTCGCACGTTGGGAGGCGATTCGTGCAGCTGCCAAACAGGTCGATATTGGTAAGCAGATTGATGACGCCCTGAGCGCCATCGAAGTCGAAAACCCCAAGCTAAAAAACATCCTCGACAAACGCTACGCCCGTGCTCAACTACCCGACGGCAAGCTTGGCGAGTTGGTTGATTTAATCTCCACCGTCGGCTTTGGCAGCGATGCCAGCAAAGCCCGGGATTTGCTTGGGCAGGTGTATGAATACTTCCTCGGCCAGTTTGCCAGCGCTGAAGGCAAGCGGGGCGGGCAGTTCTATACGCCAGCCAGCATCGTCAAAACCCTGGTCGCAGTGCTAAACCCACACCATGGCAAAGTGTACGACCCATGCTGTGGCAGTGGCGGCATGTTTGTCCAGTCCGAGAAATTTATCGAAGCCCACGGCGGCAAGATCGGTGATGTGTCCATCTACGGTCAGGAAGCCAACCCGACTACGTGGCGCTTGGCGGCGATGAACTTGGCGATTCGTGGTATCGATTTCAACCTAGGTAAAGAGCCGGCCGACACCTTTGTTCGCAATCAGCACGCAGATTTGCGTGCTGACTTTGTATTGGCCAATCCGCCGTTCAATATCAGCGACTGGTGGCACGGCAGCCTGGAAGGTGACCCGCGCTGGGTATATGGCACACCGCCGCAAGGCAACGCCAACTACGCTTGGCTGCAGCACATGCTTTATCACCTCAAGCCGGACGGTCGCGCCGGTATCGTGCTGGCCAATGGTTCGATGAGCTCCAGCCAGAACAGCGAAGGCGATATTCGCCAAGCCATGGTCGAGGCTGACGTCGTGGAAGTGATGGTGGCGCTGCCCGGCCAACTGTTCTTCAACACCCAGATCCCCGCCTGCTTGTGGTTTCTGACTAAACAGAAAACCGCTCGCCCCGGCGAAGTGCTGTTTATTGATGCGCGCAAGCTCGGCACCCGTGTAAGTCGCGTGCAGATTGAGCTGACTGATGCCGATATAGAACGCATCGCGCAAACTGTAGCCAACTGGCGCGGTGAGCCGCTAGATGTCGGCGGCGAGATTGCCGACTACCAAGACATCGTCGGTTTCTGTCGCAGCGTAAAACTCAGCGAAATCGCCGAACACGGCCACGTGCTGACGCCGGGTCGTTATGTCGGTGCCGAGGCCGTGGAAGATGACGACGAAGCCTTTGCCGACAAGATGCAAAAACTCACCGAAAAACTCGGCGAGCAGATGCAGAAGGGTGCGGAGCTCGATCAGCTGATCCGGCAGAAGCTTGGAGGGCTGGGGTATGAGTTTTGATCCCCAAGGTCTGACTACAACACGGACGGGAGGGCGACCTGCCTCTTCTGGCGTGATTACTGGGCGAAATGCGCTCTCTGTCGGGATGCCAGCTAATTGGCCAGATACCGAGGGCTTCAAATGGACACTGCTTTCAAGCGTAGCTCGGCTTGAGTCTGGTCATACACCGAGTAGAAAACATCCCGAATATTGGGGTGGAGATGTTCCATGGATCGGGATCAAAGATGCGACAGGAAATCATGGAGGCACGCTGTACAGCACCCAGCAATACACAAATGCACTGGGTATAGCGAATTCTTCAGCGCGAGTTTTACCAAAGAACACCGTATGCCTATCTAGAACTGCATCAGTTGGGTATGTGGTAGCGATGGGCTGCCCAATGGCGACTAGCCAAGACTTTGTGAACTGGGTGTGCTCGGAGCAATTAGACCATCGCTATCTCAAATACATTTTGCTTAGCGAGCATGAAAGTATGTTGCGCTTTGCGAGCGGCACTACTCACCAGACAATCTACTTTCCAGAAGCCAAAGCTTTTCATGTGCTGCTTCCGCAGATTGAGCAACAAAGAAAAATTGCAGATATTCTCCAGTCCCTCGACGATCACATCACCCTGCTACGTGAAACCAACGCCACCCTAGAAGCCATCGCCCAAGCGCTGTTCAAATCTTGGTTCGTCGATTTCGACCCCGTGCGCGCCAAGGCAGAAGGCCGTCAGCCGGAAGGCATGGACGCCACCACCGCCGCTCTTTTCCCCGACAGCTTCGAAGAGTCCGAGCAGGGTTTGGTGCCGAAGTCGTGGACTATGTGCACCCTAGGTGCGGTTTGCAAATCTAACGGTGGGGTGATTCAAACCGGGCCGTTTGGCAGTCAGCTCCACGCTTCCGATTATGTTCAGGATGGTGTGCCGGTAGTGATGCCTAAGGACATATCAAACCGACGAGTTGATGCAAGCAGTGCTGCAAAAGTTCGTATTGAAGATGCTCTGCGGCTCTCAAGGCATGAACTTTGCGATGGCGACATTGTGTTTAGTCGGCGCGGAGATGTAGAAAAGCACGCGCTTATTGGCGAGTTAGAGAATGGTTGGCTTTGTGGTACAGGTTGCCTTCTTGTGCGTCCAGGTTCACGACGAAACTTATCGAGTTATCTCTCTCGCTCGTTGGATCTTTCCCATATAAAGCAGTGGCTGACCCAGCATGCAGTTGGGGCAACAATGCCAAACTTGAACACCGGAATTCTGTCTGCTGTTCCCGTTGTGCTTCCAAATGATGAAGTGCTGTCTGCATTTGACCAAGCAACAAACTCCCTTGATGAGCGTATCTCCAGGGGGAATGGCATGGCCCAAACCCTCACCCAACTCCGTGACACCCTCTTACCCCGCCTAATCTCCGGTCAACTAAGGTTGCCGGAGGCCGAAGCTCATTTATAGGATGTATTGGCATGAATTACGCCGATCATGATCTTTTTGGCCGCGTTGATATTGCTGCTGTTATCCGCCAGTTCTTGCAGCAAACGCGCAGTGGTAATTTGAAAACAAAGGGGCTCTATCCTGCTCAGATAGGAGTCTTCAAGCTGGAGGTTAGCTTCGGGCAGGGTAATGTTTCGGGTATTCCATGGGTTGCAGTGTTGGGGGCTGGTCAAAGAGTTTCGTGCGGTATCTATCCCGTTTTTCTGTACTTCAAAGCAGATGATCACCTCATTTTGGCCTACGGTGTCAGCGAAACAGAAGCTCCGCCATTCGGTTGGGGGCCACTTGTGTCCGCTGCTCCGGTTATAGCTTCGCGTATGAAAGAACATGGCTTTCTTGCTAAGCGATACGGTGATTCGTATGTGGGCGCCGAATACCCTCGCATATCGGAATTGGTTGAAAGTGGCTCTTTTGAGCAGCAAGTAAAACAAGATTTAGCGAATATGCTTGTGGAGTACCGCCAGTTGCTTAGCAATCAGCCTGTGGCTGAAGCGCCCTCACAAATGATGTTCGAGTCCGATGAACCGGAGGAAATGTCGGCGGTTGAAGCTCGGCCACAGTCCTTAAATCAAATTCTGTACGGCCCACCAGGTACTGGCAAAACCTATGCGACCATCGATCATGCGTTGCAGATCCTTGATCCTACTTTTATGGCCACACATTCCAGCAGCGATGTGTCATCTCGCCAGCGGTTGAAGGCGCGTTTTGATGAGTTGGTCAAAGCCAGACGTATTCGTTTTGTGACCTTCCATCAAAGCTTCAGCTACGAGGACTTTGTCGAAGGCCTGCGAGCAGTTACAACGAATGGGCAGTTGCAGTACAAAGTTGAGGCGGGTGTATTCAAGTTGCTTTGTGACGAGGCGCGGCGAGATGTCGGTATCGTTTCTCCTGAGGATGTGCTCAACCAGTTTCTTGAAGAGGTGGCAGAGGTTCCAGTCACCTTGAATACGATACGCGGTAAAGCTTTTGACGTCAGATACAAACCCGGAAACACCACCTTTACCTGTATCCCCAAGGCTTCTGAGACAGGACTGGAGTTGCCGGCAAATATTGATCACGTGCGCTTGTTTATGCGCAGCGAGAAGCCTAGTTCGGTCTATTGTGAAAGTTATGTGCGGGGCATTGCCGACTACCTCAAGACGAAGCTACAGGTGGAACCGGGGCATGATCAGCCTGCGAACCGGGAACCTTATCTGCTGATTATCGATGAGATCAATCGCGGCAACGTTTCGCGCATCTTCGGCGAACTGATCAGCCTTATCGAGGACTCAAAGCGCGAAGGCGCGCCAGAGGCACTATCAGCCGCTCTGCCGTATTCAAAGGACCCGTTCAGTGTTCCTGCGAATGTCTATCTGTTGGGCACCATGAACACCGCTGACCGTTCGTTGGCGGGTTTGGATATTGCATTACGACGGCGCTTTACTTTCAAGGAGATGCCGCCCAGATATGACCTGCTCGATGATGTGGTTGTGGAGGGCATTAACATTGGCCAGCTTCTACAGGTGATCAACCAGCGCATTGAGGTTTTACTGGATCGTGACCATTGTTTGGGCCACGCCTATTTTATGTCGCTCAAGAGCAGTGATCCTTTGGTACGCCTGGAATCTATCTTCCGTAATCAAATCCTGCCGCTGTTACAGGAGTATTTCTTCGAGGATTGGCAGCGCATTCAGTGGGTGTTAAACGACCATCGCAAGCCAAAAGCTGATCGTTTTGTTGAGCACGCACAACCTGACTTGAATAGCTTGTTTGGTAGTTCAGTAACGGGTGTGCAGGGGGGAGTTTGGCGGGTAATGACGGATGCATTCACGCGAGTAAGCGCCTATTCAGGGATCATTGCAGTCAAACCCGAATTGCACATAGTTGAGGCTGAAAATGACGCCATTGCGGAGTCTGAGGGTTGACCACCACTGTCACCATTCGCGAGTACGCTCGGCTGACCACTAGCCAGGTGCCAGAGGATGATTTGGATTGCGTGTGCATTTCCAAATCAGCCTTTGAGTGGTTGTGTGAGCTGAGCGCTCGTTTCAATCGCAGCGGTGCAACGCTGTTGCAGATAGAGGGTCGTCGTTCCCTGAAGTGGGACAGCTATGTCGGTGTACTGGAAACGCCCTGTGGCACTCGCTTAGAAATTCTTCCCAAACATTTTGAACACGGTGATTGCATCAAGCAGAGCCGTACCTTGCTGCGCAAGTTAATTCAGGCGGCATTATCGCTTAAACCGCGTCAAGTCTCGGTGGCTGGACTGGAACTGTTCGACGCGCCACTCAGCGAATGGGTGATGGGGCAGTTTCTCAATGAGCTTGATCATTTGATTAAGCGTGGCATTCGCTTCGACTATCAGCGTGTTGAAGAGGAGCAACGCTTCCTGCGCGGACAATTGAATGTGGTGGCGCAGATGCGTCAGCCGCCGGGGCGACAGCATCACTTTCAGATTCGTCACGATGTGTTCTTGCCGGACCGCGCTGAGAATCGTTTATTAAAGCTGGCGCTGGAGCAGGTGGCCGATGCCACTCAGGATGCTGCTAACTGGCGCTTAGCCAATGAACTGCGCTCACGACTGGCCGAGGTGCCCGCCAGTCGTCAGATACAGGCGGATCTCCGGGCTTGGAGTACGGATCGTCTAATGGCGCACTACCAAACGATCAAACCGTGGTGCGAGTTGATCCTCAACCAGCAGATGCCGATTGCTGTAAGTGGCGAATGGCGGGGTATAAGTCTGCTGTTTCCAATGGAGAGGCTGTTTGAGAAGTACGTGGCAGGTTGGCTAAAGCAGAAGCTAGTGCCAGCCGCAGATTTGAAGACGCAAACCAATCACGAGAGTCTGTGCAGTCATGATGATGGACGAATGTTCTCTCTGAAGCCGGACTTGTTAATCGATACAGCAGAGCAGCGCTGGATATTGGACACCAAGTGGAAGCGCTTGGATGCCCGCAGGCCTGAACAGAATTACGACTTGAGTCAGAGTGATTTCTACCAGCTGTTTGCCTATGGCCATAAGTATCGTAACGGCACGGGCGTGCCGAAGCTGGTGCTGATTTATCCGTATTGGTCAGGGCTTGAAAAAGCGCTACCCGTTTTTGATTATGGGGATGGGATGAGTTTGTGGGTGCTACCCTTTGATTTGGATCGCGACCTGTTAAAGGATGCTGAGGCTGCCAGTATTCCTATACAACTGCAGCCTGCGAAAATTATAACCAAGCGGATAAGTGCGTGAGCCAGTATCAACCGCCTGTGACCCTAAGCCCACGCATGCTGGCGTTGGTCGCCGATATCAGCGAGCAAGTAGGACGGTTGTCCGCTTTGCGCGATGCCGCGATGACGCCACAACTGCGTAGGGGTAATCGCATTCGTACTATTCAGGCGTCGCTGGCGATTGAGAACAACACCTTGAACGTCGAGCAGGTGACGGCGGTGTTGGAGGGTAAGCAGGTTTTGGGCTTGCCGCGTGAGATTCTGGAGGTACGTAATGCCTTCGCGACTTACGAGGCGATGCCGGGTTGGAAGCCTGCGGTGCGTGATGATTTGTTGCGTGCCCATGCGCTGCTAATGCAGGGGCTTATTGATTATGCCGGTGTTTATCGAAGCGGTGGTGTTGGTATCTACCGGGGTGAGCGTTTACTGCATATGGCCCCACCAGCCAGCCGTGTCGGACAGCTAGTTGATGAATTGCTCGGCTGGTTGGGTCGTACAGACTTGCATCCGTTGATCGCCAGCTGTGTATTCCATTACGAATTTGAGTTTATCCATCCCTTTGCCGATGGTAATGGCCGCATGGGCCGGCTGTGGCAAACACTCATACTCAGCCAATGGCGACCAGTTTTGGCTTATCTGCCTGTGGAAACGGTTATTCGCGAGCAGCAGGACGACTATTACGGCGCGCTCTTAGCGGCTGATCAAGCCGGCGAAGCGACTCTGTTTGTTGAGTTTATGTTGCAGGCCTTGCAGCAGGCGTTGGCAGAGAGTGCGCAAAGCGATCAAGTAGGCGATCAAGTAAGCGACCAAGTAGCAAGGCTGTTGGCCCTGCTTAAACGAAGCCCAGCATTAAGAGCGGGCGAATTAATGCAGCAACTGGGTTTGGCCCATCGGCCGACTTTTCGTAATAACTATTTGAACCCAGCATTGGCTGCTGGGTTACTTGAAATGACCGATCCAGCTTCGCCGCGCAGTCCGGTGCAAAAATACCGGCTGACTCAGCGAGGCCAGGCAGTGGCGACTAAGGCGTAAGGGACAATGACCGAAGATCAGCTTGAAAGGGAAACACTCGGCTGGCTCGCTGAGCTGGGTTATCGCCATGTGTTTGGACCCGATATTGGGCCTGATGGTGACCACTCAGAGCGCGATAATTATCGTCAGGTTGTATTAGTCGATCGCTTGCGCAGTGCCATTGCCAAGCTCAACCCCAAGGTGCCGCTGGCCGCGCGTGAGGATGCACTCAAGCAGGTAATCGAACTGGGCGTGCCAGTGCAGTTGTCGGCTAACCGTTTGTTCCATCGCCTGCTTTGCGGTGGTGTGCCGGTGCAGTATCAGTTGGACGGTGAAACCCGTGGCGACTTTGTGCGGCTGATCGATTGGACCAATGTAGCAGGTAATGATTGGGCGGCGATTAATCAGTTCAGCATTCAGGGTCCGAAACATACTCGACGTCCGGACATCATCTTGTTCGTGAACGGTTTGCCGCTGGTGTTGCTGGAGCTGAAAAACTCGGCTGATCTACATGCTGATATCTGGAAAGCCTTTGACCAAATCCAGACCTATAAAGAGCAGATTCCTGATGTATTCCAATACAACCAGATTCTGTTGATCTCCGATGGCAGTGAGGCGCGCATGGGGTCGCTGTCTGCCGATTCTGAGCGCTTCATGAATTGGCGTACCATCGACGGGGTAACACTCGACCCTTTGGGTGAATTTAACGAGCTGGAAACCATGGTGCGCGGAGCCCTGGCTCCGGAACTTCTGCTCGATTACCTGCGTTATTTTGTACTGTTTGAAGATGACGGCAGATTGGTTAAGAAAATTGCCGGTTATCATCAGTTTCATGCGGTGCGTGCAGCGATTGCCCAGGTGGTCAAGGCATCCCGTCCCGGTGGTACGCATAAGGGCGGGGTGGTTTGGCACACACAAGGTTCGGGTAAAAGTATCACCATGACTTGCTTCGCAGCACGGGTCATGCAGGACGCCGCGATGGAAAACCCAACTATCGTGGTCATCACCGATCGCAACGATCTGGATGGTCAGTTGTTTGGCGTCTTCTCGCTGTCGCAAGACTTGTTACGTGAACAGCCAGTACAGGTGGAAACCCGAGGCGATCTGCGCGCCAAACTGGCTAATCGGCCGAGCGGAGGTATCGTCTTCGCGACCATTCAAAAATTCATGCCGGGCGAGGACGAAGACAGCTTCCCGGTACTGTCGGATCGTTCGAACATTGTGGTGATCGCTGACGAAGCGCACCGCACGCAGTACGGTTTTTCCGCTGAACTGAAAGCGCCTTCGACATTGCAGGCCGCGGAGACCAGTGCGCGATATCAAGTGGGCTATGCCCAGCATTTGCGGGATGCTTTGCCCAATGCCACTTTTGTAGCCTTTACCGGCACGCCGGTGTCCAGCGAAGATCGTGATACGCGCTCGGTATTTGGCGACTACATCCATGTTTATGACATGCAGCAGGCTAAGGAAGATGGCGCTACCGTAGCCATCTACTACGAGTCGCGATTGGCTAAGTTGTCACTCAAAGACAGTGAGCTGGCGCATATCGACGAAGAGGTCGATGAGCTGGCTGAAGACGAGGAAGAAGATCAGCAATCGAGGCTGAAAAGTCGTTGGGCGGCACTGGAAAAAGTGGTGGGTGCCGAGCCGCGTATTCGGAGTGTGGCGGCAGACCTGATCAAGCACTTTGAAGAACGCAGCCAAGCACAAAGCGGCAAAGCCATGGTGGTTGCCATGAGCCGCGAGATTTGTGTGCACTTATACAACGAAATTATTGCTCTTCGTCCTGAGTGGCATGACGAAGACCCAGAGAAGGGTGCAATCAAAATCGTCATGACGGGGAGTGCCTCGGACAAAGCGTTGCTGCGCCCGCACATTTACCCAAATCAGGTAAAAAAACGCCTAGAAAAGCGCTTCAAAGACCCGGCTGATCCGCTCAAGCTGGTGATTGTGCGTGACATGTGGCTGACGGGATTCGACGCGCCATGCGTACACACCTTGTATGTAGACAAGCCGATGAAGGGCCATAACCTGATGCAAGCTATCGCGCGTGTAAATCGCGTGTTCAAGGATAAGCAAGGCGGTCTGGTTGTTGATTACATTGGCATCGCCAACGAATTGAAAGCTGCGCTCAAGGAGTACACCGCGAGCAAAGGCCGGGGGCGTCCCACTGTCGATGCCCATGAGGCCTATTCGGTGCTGGAGGAGAAGCTCGATGTGCTGCGCAGTCTGCTGCATGGCTTTGATTACAGCGGTTACCTCAAGGGTGGACATCGTTTACTGGCTGGCGCTGCGAACCATGTACTGGGTGAAAAAGACGGTAAAAAGCGCTTTGCCGACAATGCCCTCGCCATGACCAAAGCCTTCACCCTCTGCTGCACCTTGGATGAAGCTAAGGCCGTGCGTGAAGAAGTTGCTTTCTTCCAGGCAATCAAGGTGATGCTGATCAAGCGTGAAGTCAGCGCGCAAAAAAAGACAGATGAAGAGCGCGAGCTGGCTATACGTCAGATTATCGGTAATGCCGTGGTTTCGGGTGAAGTCGTTGATGTGTTCCAAGCCGTAGGTTTGGACAAACCTAATATCGGGTTATTGGATGATGACTTCTTAAGTGAAGTGCGCAACCTGCCGGAGAAGAACTTAGCAGTAGAGCTGCTTGAGCGTCTGCTGGAAGGGGAGATCAAGAGCAAGTTTTCCAGCAATCTGGCTCAAGAGAAGAAGTTTTCTGAGCTGCTGGATAGCGTGATCAAGCGTTACCAGAACCGTTCTATCGAAACTGCTCAGGTGATCGAAGAGCTAATCGAGATGGCCAAAAAGTTTGCTGCAGCCAGCAAGCGTGGCGAAACCCTCGGGCTGAATGATGATGAGCTGGCGTTTTATGATGCCTTGGCTAATAACGAGGCATCGGTGCGAGAGCTGGGCGATGAGATACTCGCCAAGATCGCCCATGAATTAACTGACAACCTTCGCCAGAATGTATCCGTTGACTGGAGCAGTCGCGACAGCGTGCGTGCCAAGTTACGGTTGATGGTTAAGCGCATTCTGCGTAAATACAAATACCCGCCGGACCAGCAGGAGGATGCGACGCAAATGATCTTGGCGCAGGCTGAGACACTGTGTGAGGCATGGATGTAACAGATGACTTGCACGCATTCCGTCCTAACTGCAAAAGCCGCAGTCAGTTCACGAGGTGCACTGGTTGATCAAGCGACTGTTTCTGCAGATCACGGCAGCATTAATACGCTGGCCAACTGATGCAAACGTATGCAGCTTCGTTGAAATAAGAATAGGGATTTGGGGCACATGAACAGGTTAGAAGTCATGGCGGCGCGGAAGCAAATCTTGAGTTGGCAGGACCAAGCATCATAACCAGTCCACAAACTCTACGATGGTTGGTTTAAAACTTGGGGCTGCATGGTTAGAGTGTCGCGCCCGAGAACTGGATCTCGGGTGTAGCCATGGAGTTTTACAGTGAATCATCTTAGTAAGTTTGTAGCCTGGGTAGTTTTTGGATTGGTGCTGGCAGGATGTACTGGTACCCCAATGAAGTCACAACAATATGACAGCAGCCAGTACACCGTCTTGGGTCACAGTGAAGCGAGTGCTACTGGAATCATGTTGTTCGGTTTCATTCCCATCCGCCAAAACGATCGATTTGTCCGCGCCCAGAATGCAGCGATTAGGGCCAAGGGCGGTGACGCGATGATCAACACCCAAGTTCAGGAAAACTGGTTCTGGGCATGGGTTCTGAGTGGTTACACCACTAATATTTCCGGCGATGTCATCAAGCTCAAAACTGCCCAGTGATTGAGCTAGGTCATCCATTTGGGAATAACCTTCGTATTGCAGTTACTGTGCACCCGAGATAGCGCCAGGCATTTAGGAAGGGTGAATCTGGGTTTAATTGCTGGGGCTCATAGTCTTCCTCAGAAGCGCAATGCATAGGCTGGGAGGCCCAAGGGTATGCTGACAACCTCAGCCTGGGATGAGGCTCAGCAATTATTGCCTGTGTGCAGTGACTGGAGAACGTTGTGTTATTCCACTACGAATCGCTCATTGTCGGTGCGTGCAATGAGTTTTCGGCTTCATGGGCAAAGGCGATTCGTTTGTGCCGCTGTACCACCTCACTGATGATGAATTGCATCAATCCCTCGACGAAAGCTGGATCGAGATTGGCATCCTCAGCAAGTTTTGTGAGTCGATCGTACTGGTGTTGCTCTCTATCCTTATCGACCGCAGGTAAATGATGCTCGGCCTTCAGAGCACCGACCTGATCAGTACAGTGAAAGCGTTCAGCGAGCATATGAATAAGCGCTGCATCGATGTTGTCGATTGAGTGGCGAAAGGCTGAAAGCTGAGTGTTGATATCGATCGTTTTCATTAAATATCCTCGTTACAAGCAGTTCTACTCGTTCATCAGTGCTATCACGATGATCCCTTCGTGGGTATTGGGTTAAGAGGGAAGAGGTGTCTTGTTGGCCGGGGCTTTGTCGTCAGGGTGGCGAACGCCGACCAATCCTCTTTACCCAGGCCTTGATCTACTGCGGCGCGCATCTTTGATCGCACGACTTCAGCCGCTGGTACTGGCATGTCGGTAGCAGTGGCAGCATCAATCGCCAGATTTATGTCCTTTAGCCCCAGAGAAAGCTTGAACCCCGGCACATAGGTGCCGTTCACAATGTGCTGCCCGTAGCGTTGGTAGCTGGGGCAGGCGAACAGTGTTTGGGTCACGACTTCTATAAATGTCTCTGGGCTCAACCCATAGCATTCGGCAAGCCCACTGGCTTCGGCGAGCGATTGGATGGCTTGGGTGATCATCATGTTGCCTGCAATCTTTGCGATACAGGCCTGTACGGGTTTATCACCTAGCCGCCAGGTCCTTTTGCCTAACACGTCAAAGAGTGGCTGAACCCTTGAGATTGCTTCAGCCGGCCCGGCTACCAAGATATTCATTTCGACTCTGGCGGCCACTGCAGGCACACCAAAAACCGGGGCCGCAACCAATGGGATTCCTAGCTCATGGTGGTGCTTTTGCAACTGCATAATCAGGCTAGGCGAAAGCGTCGACATCACAACATGAACACAGTCCGTTCGCGCACCCTCGACGGCCTTGGAGGAAAGCAGCACTTCATCTACGGCGCGGTCATCTGCAAGCATGCTGATGACTACGTCTTGTTGAAACGCGGCGGCAGGAGAGTCGAGCACAGGCACCCCTGTTAACCCGGTCAATGCATCGGGACTTCGATTCCACACCGCGACGCGATGGCCGGCCTTTATGAGCACAGGGATGATGGCCCGCCCCATGCTTCCAGTGCCGATAAATCCAATGTTCATCATTTGTTCCCGTTTTGATGGGTGGGCGAGGGTGCAGGGGCTTAGTTTGCGCGGCAGGGGATTGCTACAGGAGTGTCATTGCTGCAACCTTGTTGTTCATTTTTGTTTGGGGTGAGTCATGGACTGGGGCGACATGCGTGTCTTTCTGGCGATTGCCCGCTGCGGCTCATTGGGCGCTGCGGCGAAACACCTGGGCGTAAGCCACCCCACGGTCGGTAGACGCTTACATGTGCTTGAGCAAGTCAGCGGCCAGGTGTTTTTCCGTCGTACTGCACAGGGCCTGATACTGACGGACAGTGGAGAGAGGATTCTCGGTCTGGCTGAGGAGATGGAGCGCAGTGCGCTGGCCATCGAGCGCCGTCTGGCCGGTGATAATGACCAGCCCGAAGGGGTACTGCGAATCTCATCAGCAGATTGGTTCGCCAGTTATGTGTTATCCCCGGTGCTGAGTGAACTGACACGACGCTATCCTTTGATTGTCCCTGAAGTGATAGCGGGACATAGGCTATTTGACCTTTCCCGTAGGGACGCCGACATTGCCTTTCGGATTGTGCCTTTTACCGAGCCTGACATCGTTCAGCGTCGGCTAACTACCATGAGCTACGGACTCTACGCCGGGGTTGAAATCCCCTCGCCACAGGCAAATGGCGAGGGGCTTGGCTTGATCACCATGAACATAGCCCAAGCCCATTATCCCGACGTGATCTGGCTTCAGCAGTTGTATCCGCTGGCCCGGACGGTATTTACCAGCAGTAGCCGAACAGTTCAGGCGCAAATGTGTGCGAAAGGACTTGGTGTCGCCGTGCTGCCGCGTGCGCTTGGCGACCAGTTACCGGCGCTCAGGCTGCTTGACGCAGGAGAGCCGCCACCCGGTCGAGATATATGGATGGGCTATCACCAGGATATGCGGCAAATGGATAGATTGCGTGCGCTTGCCGATCTTGCGGCCGATATGATTGGGTCGGATTGATTTCATTCAGGATGGACAACACCGCCTATAAGCGGGGGCCCCAGCCCCGCGCAGAATAAAACCCGAGACGCTAGCCAGAATCACTGCTCAGCCCGTACAAAAATGAACGGGACGTCTGCAGCAATGGCAGTGCTCAGCCACATCCCAACGTTCCAGAATTCACTCAAGTGAAATCGTCCCGGCTCTATACGCCGGGCCTTAGGAACTATGGATATGACCATGAAAGACTCGTTAGCGATCAAGCCCACCGCCCACAGGTGGGTTGCTTTTGCTGTGCTGCTCGTTGGGGCATTTCTTCCACCCCTGGATTTTTTCATTGTTAACCTGGCGTTGCCCTCTATTCGAAGCGACCTGAGAATTACGACTGCCGAGGTTGAGCTGGTGATATCTGCCTATGCGGTCGCGTATGCCGTGTTTCTGATCACGGGTGGGCGTCTGGGCGATCTCTATGGCCAGCGCAATGTATTTTTGCTGGGGATTGCAGGCTTCGGTGCATCTTCAGCGATATGTGGCCTTGCTTCATCACCTTTGATGCTGATCGTCGGGCGCGTGCTGCAAGGTTTGAGCGCGGCAGCCATGGCGCCACAGTGCATTGCCTCAATAGACACACTGTTTCCTGTGCATGAAAGATCACGGGCCTTAGGCGTCTACGGTGCAACGATTGGCCTTGCCGCGACGACTGCCCAGGCGATCGGTGGCGTGTTGATCGCCGCGGATATCTTTCATTTGGCGTGGCGTGTGATTTTCCTGATCAACCTTCCGGTTGTAGTCGCTGTTTTAATAGTAGGGATACCTTTTCTCCCCGATACACGGGGCAAGAATCCATTTCCACTGGATAAGTTAGGCGTGGTGCTCTGCGCGCTCGCACTTGGTTTGTTGGTGGTGCCATTAGTCGAAGGGCGGGAAATGGGATGGCCTTGGTGGATATGGCTGATGTTGATTGCCTCACCGTTTGTAGCTATCAGCTTCTGGCGCTACGAAGTGGCCTTGGCGGCTTGCGGGGGCATGCCGCTTATCAGTCCTGAACTGAGCCAGTCCCCAGGTTTGCTGGTGGGTTTGTTGGGTGTTCTGTTCTTTTATGTCATATCCGCTTTCTTTCTCACCTTCTCGGTGTACCTACAGGATGCGTTAGGTCTCAGTGCATTAGTGGCAGGCCTGATGTTCATACCCTGCGGCGTTGGTTTTTTTATTGGCCCGCTAACCACGCCGCTTGCCATAAAATTATTCGGACGCTTTGTCCCGGCGATGGGGATGATGTTGGAGGTTATTGGTTGCCTGTTGCTGAGCATCTGCATAGCCCAGACACCGCCAGGCGTGACCCCTGAGCTTGGGGTCATAGTTGTTGCTTTAGGATTAATCGGATTCGGTCAGGGATGGGCGTTGCCCACACTTGTGCGCTCGCTTATAGATCGCGCACCGCCTGGCGGTTCAGGGATGATTTCAGGTGTGGTTGGCTCTGCATTGCAGATTAGCTGCGCCCTGGGTATTGCTATTCTGGGTGGGTTTTTCTTTGGCTTGGCGGACCCTGAGCATAGTCCTGCTTCGTTAGCCGCTGCATTGAGTGTGACGATGCTGTGCATTGCACTATCACTGATTATTGCAGCCCTGCTCGCGGTATATGCTTCGTCGCCTCGTGCAAAAAATGGGCGCTGAGTTTGCAAAACCTAGCGCCTAAACGCTGGGCACTTATGGCGCGTTTTGACTTGTCCATATTCACGGCAACCACCCGCTTTTGCGAGTGATTGCCGAGTGCCCTTGTTTCACACTCAGCAGTCAATGTACTGAGTGGATAATTCATTGCCGTAATGCGTCTAGCCTGCCACCTGCGACAAGCCACCGTCGACCATAAGCTCAACACCATTGACATATTTTGCGTCGGACGATGCGAGGAAAAGCGCGGCAGTGGCGATTTCTTCAGGTTCGGCCATATAGCCCAAGGGTGTGATTTGTTCGACGTGGTTTCTAAGCACCTGAATCTGGTTTTCGTCCATCTTCAGGCTGTTATCCATCAACGGGGTTCTGGTGAAGCCTGGGCTCAATGCATTAACGCGGATTTTTCGACCCTTAAGATCATTCGCCCAAGTGCGGGCAAACGAGCGAACCGCTGCTTTTGACGCGTTGTAGAGGCTTAAACCTTCCATGCCATTACTTGAACAGATTGAGGCTGTCAAAACGATTGACCCGCCATCCTTCATCAACGGCAGCAGGGTCTGAACACTGAAAAACACCCCTTTAACGTTGATGTCGAACATTTTGAAGTAGGCGGCCTCAGGGGTTTCGCCAAATTGATTTTTCTCGCATATCCCGGCGTTGGCAAATACCGCGTCCAACTGGTTATCCTGCTGCTCAATCAAAGCCTTTAATGCATCAAGCTCAGATTGATTGGCGACATCGGATACCACCGCTACAGCCTTATCGCCCAAGGCGCTGACTGCCGCATTCAATGTTGAGGCTGATCGGCCAGTCAGGTACACACGCTTTGCCCCGGCAGCAATCAGCGCCTTGGCGATGGCAAAGCCTATTCCGGTCGAAGCGCCAGTAACCACAGCGACCTGGTTAGTAAATTTATCCGACATGATGCAACTCCTCAGTAAGTCAGTGGGAAGACGTAAACGCAGCGACTAGGCGCTGGCTGATGCCTATGACTTAGTGTGGGAGGCTCAGAATGGCGATGCCACTGCCAACACTGCACGTTGCCTGTGCATTTCTGTGAGGGGCGTACAGGGAGCTTTGGATTGAAGACTGAAGTAGTTTGCGGAAAGTTTGTCGTGCGAGTTCGACGGCCTGAAAGGTGATACTGCTGTGGTTTTTTTAGCTCCAGTGAAATGCATGCAGGGCAGTGAAACTCTATGGTGCAAGTGTTCAAATCAAGGCGTGCCTCCCTATAAATAAATGAATAACCCAATGTTCGTGCATTGGGTTTCTCATGTGCATGCCATGTGTGTGTAGGGGGCTAATTGTAGTGATCTAATGAAACCGGACACTCATTTAGGCGTTTACAAAACCTCGGGCGATTTAGTCTAAAACCATCAACTTGGAAGGCCTTTGTATCCGTTTGTATAAGAACCGCACGCTGATACGAAAAAAATTATTATACGGGGATCATGCACACATCTCAGATACACCCAAGCGCTCAACTTAGCCCAACGGTTGGCATCAGCTCCCACTCCTGAGGTTCAAATGGCCGCAAGGCACATATGCACTTGAATCGATACTGAGGCCATTGCTATTCGCATCGGCTACATCAGTCGGCGTGTTCTGACAGGTGTTGTTATTTCTGTGAAGGGGAAACATGCAAGACTCGAACATCGATGTTTTGATCCGTGGCTCTTCTCTGAGTGGGAAATCTAGTATCGAGTTGGGATGGGAAGGGCTGACTCTGGAACGGCGATTTGCCGCACCGCACTTTCGTGTCGAGGAGACACTTGATCAGCACTACGGTCTTTTGTGGTGTGGTCAGCCGACCGTGGCGGAGCGCGCATATCGAAACAATCGTTTTACCCGTGTAATCAAACAGCCTGGCACGCTGTCATTGGGCGCAGCGGGCATCTTGCCGGCGGTTCATGCTCGCTCTGCCTATGATGTGGTAGCGTTTGTGATCGACCCGCAGGTGACTGATCAGGTTACGCAGGACTCAGAGTGGGGTAATAGTATTAGCTTTCACGAACACCTAGGGATAGCCGATAAACCACTTACTTATCTGGTTCAGCTCGCCGCGCAGGAAGTCCTCGAGGGTGGGGCATCCGGCCGATTGTATGGCGAGTCTATCGCTTTGGCGATCATCGCACGTTTTGTTTTGGTTGCTAGCCAGAAGGGCGTTCGCACACGCAAGCAAACGGCGCTGCCCACACACCTTTTGCACCGTGTTCTGGACAAAATTGGCAGCGAATACAGCGAGGACTTGAGTCTAGCCGACATGGCGATTGAGAGCGGGTACAGTCGGGCGCACTTCATTCGAATGTTCGGTGCCGCAACTGGCCGATCTCCTCATGCCTACTTGCTGGAAGTCCGGCTGGAGCGTGTTCGTCATGAGCTACTGAATAGTCGTTCAAATCTGGCTGAGATCGCGAACGCGACCGGTTTTTCTAGCCACTCGCACATGACGCGAGCCTTTCAAGCCCGCTTCGGCATTTCGCCAAAGGATTTCCGTCGAATCAAATAGCACGTATCAGTCAACCTGAGACGTTTATGAAAGCGCGCTTAAATCACGGTGTTAGGGTGGTTGTGGAGGCAGGACGGCTCTTAAAAGCTGTTTTTGAATACGGTCAATTCGCTCCTGTGCTTTGGTATTTAGCTCACGCGGTTAATTGATTGTTGCGCCTCGTCTTCCCAACTTTTAGTCGAGACCAGGAATATGAGCAGCCCTGTCGCACATGAGCTTCCAGTTCGATACCTCGGGCCTTTCGAGCGCTTTTTTTGGTCAAGTGATCAGCAAAGCGCCAAGCATTTTACGATTGTGGCGCAGATATCAGGAGAAACCCGTGTTACCGATTGGCGCAAGGCGTTGGATGCTGTTCAAAGTCGCCATCCTCTGCTTCAGGTCGGCATTGCAGTTAATACTGAGAGCCAACCTTATTTCAAAAAAATGATTAACGCGCAAATAGCGCTCAAAGTGATTAGCACGACCCAGAATCATTGGGCGGATCTGGTCTCTAGTGAACTGTCTACGCCTTTCTGCGCATCTTCCGAGATACTGCTTAGGGCTACGTTACTTCATTCCGAGCAAGGCGTTGTCCTGATTCTCAGTGCACACCATGCCATTGCTGATGGCCTAGCGTTAGCGTTTATAGTGCGCGACTTGATGCAGGCCATGACCGGCGTGAAAATGCTCGAGTACCCGATCCCGCTAGCTCAGGAGGAGTTGGTGGTATTCCCGGAGTCGGTACCAAGAAACCAAGGTAATCCGCAAAGACCTGTCAGAGCGCAACTGCTTGATCGGAACTCTAAAACCCCATCGGTACAGAGTCTTCGCATGGACGTCAGCTCCAGCGAGACTCTGCGATTGCGAGCACGGCAAGCAGATGCGACGTTGCACGGCGCGCTGATAGTTGCCTTGGTAAAAGCTGGAGACCAGCTTGGGGCAGCTTGGACAAACCGCCCCGTGCGGATCAAGTCCCCAGTCAACGTCAGGGGATTGCTGGGACGCACTGATGAATGCGCATTATCAATCGTATCGGCCGAGAGCCGGATCGAGGATCGTGAGCACATTACCTTTTGGGAATTGGCGAGAAGTCTATCGGCTGAAGTAGGAGCGGCTCGATCCGTTGAAACAGTCACAAAATTTGCCGCAGGATTAAGGTCGCTGTTTGGTGATCGATCAGACGCAGCTGCTGCAACTGAATTTCTATTAAGCGCCGGTTCGATCGACATGATGGTTTCCAACCTAGGGGAGTTGTCATTCGCTTCGCAGGTGGGTGGCTTGCACTTGGAGTCGATGTGGGGCCCATCTACTTTCATGGGTATGGAGGGCGAGCAAAACATAGCGGCACTTACGGTCAATGGCGCCTTGCATTTAGTGTGCTCCAGCTATACGCCCGTCGCGGACTTGCTCGGCCGGGCACGATTGATCCTCATGGCCGCATGTGAGGTCAACACCTACGCCTGCAACTGACGGTCTTACGCTCCGTACCACTTTACAACAGCAAGGTAACCATTATGCGCTACAGCAACCGTTTGGGTGCGTATTGCAGTGCTAAACAGCGTGAGATCAACCAACGCGGATTATTGAGTTTTCCGGTAGACAGCGGTCTAGATACAGAGCGTCAAGCCCTGTTGGCGGAGGAGATTGCCGCACTGCCAGGACTTGAGCTTTATGACGGTCCGACAACTGGACTTGTATTGCCGGTAGATAGGTCATTCCCGGCCAATATACTTTATTACTTTCTTGTGGGAGATTACGAAGAACACGATATGCAGCTAATCCGGCGCTATATCAAGCCCGGAAGTCGAGTATTGGAGCTTGGTGGAGGCGTCGGTTTGACCGGAAGCCTTCTTGGGCGAATGAGCGGTAACGTTGTCAACGTCTGCGAACCTAATAGCGCGTTGCATCCTTGGATCGAACGCACGTTTGCTGCTAATGGGGAGCGATTGAATCTGATTAATGCCGCCGTGGTTGCTGACGATGAGTTCGGCGAATGCGTTACCTTGCATATCGGCAAGGATTATTGGTGGAGCAGCTTGTATCGCGAGCATGGTGCAGCGCCAAAACAAGTCAAGGCGCGGCGGTTGGTCGAGTTAATTGCTGAAACCGGTGCTGATACCTTGTGTGTAGATATAGAGGGTTATGAGATGGTGTTATTCGCGCAGACGTCGTGTTTGGCAGCAATCAGCATGTTACTGATAGAGGTGCATACACCATCAATCGGGACTACGGAGTCTGCCAAGGTAATCTCGAACATAATACGGGCTGGATTTTCGTTGGTCGACTTCGGTGGGCACACGTTCGTATTTCTTAGAACGTCCTAGTCGTCGCAAAATTACCGATCTGAAGATAATGTGTTTTGCGAGCACACCAGAACGGTCTCGGGACACAAGAACCTTAGTTGTTTCGAGACCACGTTGAGGGTAATTTAGAGCATTATTACGCTTCAGTGCGACACTGCAGCCGCAACTCAACACATAGCCCACCACCCTGACGGTTGCATAGTTTGATTGAGCCACCCATGTTGCTCATCAACTGTTGCGCTATAGCCAAGCCCAAACCATTGCCCCTTATGCGCTTGTTGCCATTGTCTTCGGCCCGATAAAAGGGTTTAAGCACTTCAGCCAATTCCTGCTCTGCAATCCCGGGGCCCCGGTCTTGGACTTTGATCGAAAGCATCGAATCTTGCGTAACCGCTACCGTGACGGCGGCTGCCCCGGCATATTTCAAGGAATTGTCTATGAGGTTAGTTAGGACCCTGCGCAACGCGATGGGCTTTGCATCGACCAACGCCTCACTGGTGCCTGCGAGGTACACACGCTGTGCCGTGTCTTGGTAGTCAAAAATAATACTTCCAATAAACGCATCTACGTCGATGCAACAGTTGCTTTCCTCGATGAGATGAACACTGCGGGCATAGTCGATACCTTCTCGTACCAGGTGTTCGACCTCCGATAAGTCTTTGCACAGTTTTGTGCGATAAACCGAGTCATCCATGCATTCTGCTCGGAGCCTCATGCGCGTGATAGGGGCTTGTAAGTCATGAGAGATAGAGCCAAGCACTTGGACCCGTTGCTGCATGTACTCGGCGACACGCTTTTGCATGGCATTGAATGCGGTTATGACCTCAACCATTTCGGCCGTTCCTTTTTCCACCCTGTAATTCGGGTTTGCAGGGTCCAGTGCTTGCAGCGCATCGGTAATAGTGCGCAGCGGCTGCGTGCCTATTCGGATCGTTAGCCAAGCGCATCCAATTATCAGCAAAATGCTGATCAGCAGGCCGAGAACTAAAGACGGGCTTGAGCCATGTAGCTCGAATCTATTGAGGTTCTCATGGACTTCCCACAAAAGGCCGTGGCCGACGACCAGGCTGATTGAGAAAAGGCTGAACAATCGAAAATTCAGTGAACGAACGCCACCTATCTCCAGTGACTTATCCCCGTTTGAAGTTTTCCTGTGCGTTAGTCCTGTGTGTTCAAAGCGGTTCATGGTGCTGCTCCTGTTCACGGTCACTGCAACCAGCCGCCTGTTCTGGTTAAAAGTGTGCGGTGTTGGCGGTGCTTGTTCGTTCGTGCTGCTTCAGTGGCGCGAGGGTATGAACATCTGATTGGCATGGCCCACGTGCGGCTTTTCCACACCACTCATATCAGCAGATTGCAGCGGTCGAAAACATTGCACATTGGTGTCGATTCGCACCTCGGTGTTGATCATGTCGAGTTGAGTAATTTGGCGCGTTTTGCGTTGCGTCTTTAGCTGGGCGTCTTGATTGGAGGCGTACTGGGGCGGCTTGGTCGTGTCGAGGTGCGCGGCTGCCAAGCATCTATTTCGGAGTGTTTGTCTAAAAATGTAAGCCTCTGTATCTGAGCGGAGTGGGGATACGTAGGGATTTGATAACCCACCTTGCTGGACACATCCCGGATACCTCGCGGGCATTAAATGGGTACCACTGAGACGACAACACTCATCTCGGACAACCCATTACCCATTGATCCAGAGGAATGAACCATGAACGTTAAAGCCATCAGCGCAGCATGTCTTTTCACCACGTTGAGCCTGGGGATGATCCCTGCCATGGCCCATGCTGCGCAGCCTCAGCAAAGTTATAGTTATGGCACTCACCTCGATGTCGCCCAGGTGGTATCTCTGACTGAAGAGCCAACTCAGAACTGCGGGGTAGTTGATGCCCACATGACTTACTTGGACTCGCAGGGACGCAGCCAAGTACTCGACTACAGCAAACTTGCTCAAGTCTGCAGCCAGGGTGGTTGAGTTCGCTGCAACCTTAAAAGCACATTTAACATTTGATGAGGAAGACACCATGAAAAGTGCCAAGAATCTACTGGTTGCAATCGCCATTTCTCTCGCCGGGGTAGCCGTCCATGCCAATGCTGCCAGCGGGATTCAGCACTGTGATGCAGGTGCTTGTATGCAGTCTGCGCCCCTTGCTGCCAAAGGCGAGTTGCAGAACCTGGCTGAGAACGGCTTTAGTCGCACACCTCTAGGCCGAAATCTGCAAATGATTGCGGAAGATGGCTCCAGTCATACCTCGCAAAGTGACTGGCTACACGCAAAGGCCTCGATGTATCAGGTCTGAATGTCGGAGTGAGGCAGCGGCTATGTTTTGCTGGCTGCCTCCGTTACCTACGAGCCGGATTTATTGCCTGGAGTGGTTTTTGACCCGCCAGTGCAGTAGCAAATGTGTAGGGTAGGTGCCCGTAATTTGTCTTGAAATGGCCTCTTAAGCACTCAGCAAACATCACCCAAAAACCTGTAACAAAATCGCGAATACTATGAGCAGGCACAACTTGATCGTTTTATGCAGTCAGTGGCAATCCGTCTGGTTCAAGGCATTTTAATAATGAATGCTGAGTAGGATTAGCAGAGATCGGCCTCCCTTAAAATGGGCGATAGTTACTCATCGCCACAGGTTCCCCTTCGCTAGATCCAAAATTTCATCCGCGCGCCCGTTCATCACTGCGCGCAGCATGTACAGTGAAAATCCTTTTGCCATCTGTGTCGTAATGGTGGGCGGCATTGCCAGTTCCGTGCGGCTGACTACAGCATCAATCAATACCGGTCCGTCGTGGGCGAGTGCTTCGGCTATGCCGTCGCGGATTTCCTCCGGGTGTTCCAGGCGAATCCCATGGATGCCAATGGCGCGGGCCATGGCGGCGAAGTCAGGGTTAGCGAGGTCAGTTCCGACGCTGAGAATGCCAGAAGATTTCTGCTCCAGCTCCACAAAACCCAGCGCGCCGTTGTTAAACACCACCACCTTCACTGGCAACTTGAGCTGGGCCAAGGTCAGGAAGTCACCCATAAGCATGGCGAATCCGCCATCGCCGGACAGCGAGATGACCTGTCGATCACGGTGGCTTGCTTGAGCACCTATAGCTTGGGCCATCGCGTTGGCCATTGAGCCGTGCACGAACGAGCCCATTAGCCGGCGATGGCCGTTCATGGCTAGGTGACGCGCAGCCCACACAGTAGGCAAACCCACATCGCAGCTGAACACAGCATCGACGCTGGCCAACTCACTGAGGATGTCGACAATTTGCTGCGGGTGAACGCGTCTGCTGCGTGGGGTGATCGCAGCTTGCTCGGCCAGCGATCGCTCGTTGCGATCATGGTGTTCACGGGCGCGTTTGAGGTGTGTGGTGTCGTGGTTGCGAGTAAGCAGTGGCAGTAAAGTATCAACCGTGGCGCGCACATCGCCAACCAAACCGAGTTCGAGGTGAGCGCGCCGACCAAGGTTTTCGACTCGGATATCGATCTGTGCGATACGCACGCTTTTGCCGTGAGGGTAGAACTGGCGGTAGGGGAAGTCAGTACCGAGCATCAGTAGCACATCGCAATCAAGCATTGCGTAGTAACCGGAGGACACTCCGATCAGGCCAGTCATCCCGACACTATAAGCATTGTCATACGCCACATACTCTTTGCCGCGCAGCGTATGTACCACAGGTGCTTGCAGGCGTTCGGCCAGTGCGAGAATTTGCGCGTGAGCGCCAGCGCAACCCGCGCCGCAGAGCAAGGTGATACGTCGGCCACTATTGAGCAACGTGGCCAATTGCTGCAGTGATTTCGACGTTGGCGTCACCTTAGGCAATGCCGGTAACAGATTGCCGATATCCGCCAATGGGGCATCCTCAGCTCTTTGCATAGCGACGTCGCCGGGCATGACAACAACCGAGACACCACGTTTACCGATTGCTTCGCGAATAGCGATCTCAAGCGTACGTGGCATTTGTGCATTGCTGGATATCAGTTCGCAGTAGTGACTGCATTCACTGAAATAGGTGTGTGGATGCGTCTCCTGAAAATAGCCCGAGCCGATTTCAGCGGATGGAATCTGCGCAGCAATGGCCAGCACCGGTACGCGTGAGCGGTGCGCATCGAATAGGCCGTTGACCAGATGCAAATTGCCCGGCCCGCAACTACCTGCACAGACAGCCAGCGAACCCGTGAGGTGGGCTTCTGCGCCGGCAGCGAAAGCCGCGACTTCTTCATGACGTACATGCACCCACTCAATATCGCCCCGGCGCTGCACCACGTCAGTAAGTCCGTTGAGGCTGTCTCCGACCACGCCGTAGATGCGTTTGACGCCTGCGGTGACCAAGGTTTCCACGAATTGTTCGGCAACGGTCTTGGGCATGATTAAGCTCCTCAATGGTGGTTCTGTGACCTGAATACTTTGTGGGTACGCTGCTAGGTGTAAGTCAATCCAGCACCACAATGGCTTCGGCTTCTATGCAGAAATTATTCGGCAGACTGGCAATCCCGACGGCGGCCCGGGCGGGATAGGGTTTACTGAAGTATTCGGCCATGATCTGGTTGACCTTCGGTGCGTCGGCCAGGTCGGTGAGGTAAATGTTGAGCTTGGCTACGTGAGCCAGATCTCCACCCCCGGCTTCGGCCACTGCGCGCAGATTGGCGAATACCTGATGAATCTGTTCATCCACACTGGCATTACTGGGTTTCTGGGTCTGCGGGTTTATTGGCAGCTGGCCCGACAAATACAGGGTTTTGCCGCACTTGATTGCCTGGCTGTAGGGGCCGATAGCTGCGGGGGCGTGTTCGGTATGGATGGCTTGGAAAGGCATGTCGTTGCTCCATTAGCTTAAAATGAGAGGTTATTTCGATAGGATTGGATAGCCCTGTACATAGATGAGGTCGCTCGACCGTGCCGGTTGGTGACAACCCAGGCACTCGTTATGGTCCTTGGTGGTGGTCACGTTAGGATTGCTCGCGTCAAACCATGACCAGCCCCAACCATCGCCCCATAGTTTCGACTGTGGGTAGGCGTGTTTGCTGTCTTTAACCATTACAAACCAGCCTTTGAGCCCAGTGGCATGGCTGACTGTTCCGGTGGTCATGCCCGCAGTGCTGGTGTCGAATACTTCCTTGACCAGCACTGTTCCGTCGGGGAAATGTCCCAGCTTCTTATACGTTGCGGCGGCCCCGGCAGAGGCATATACGGCATGCATCTGTTTTGCACCCTGGCCCTTATCCGCAGCCACCGCCCAAGTGCCTAGAAACTGGTATGTATCGCGGTAATTGGAGGGTAGGTGCAGGTTTCCGGAGGCGTCACTTATCGCGGGGTAAGGATGGTTGGGCTCGGCTGCCGCCGCCAAGCCAGAACTCAGAAGGCAAGCGGCAAGCGCGATTGCCGTAGGCAGTCGGTTTAGGTTTTTCAAGGAATTTGAAGGCTTGGATTGGTTGTTGGCAGAGCAGAGGTTACTGCGCCAATTTATAGCGTCGACTGGGTGCGAATATAGTTCTGCAGTCATGAACGATTCCTCTGAATTGAACCAAAAGTGCTAAGAGCAGGGTCCCAAGCACTGGAGGTTTTCGATCAAAACATAGGGAGGAGGTCGCATCGATTGCACTATGGTGTCGGGCGATACCAAAGCATCATGACCTGTATCAGGTACAGGTTTGTGAGGGGAGATATGTCGCTGGAGTCGTTAGCACTGACTCGGTTCGCCTGACAGTAAAGCCTCAGGCTTTCAATTTCATGGCTCGGAAAGGCTTTTCAGTTCCAGTCCTTTGGTTTCAGGTAAAAACAAGGCCACCAACATGACCAAACCGTAGGCACAGATTACATAGGCGACGATAGCCGCTGTAATGCCCAAATTGTCTGCCATTGCACCAACCGCTGCGGGTGCCAACCCTGCTAAGCCGCGGCCAAAGTTATAGCAAAAGCCCAGACCTGATGCGCGCAACTCGGTTGGGAATATTTCGGTTAGCACAGAGCTGATAACGCCAAACATGCCGGTAGCCACAAAGCCAAGTGGGAAGCTGATGAGCAATAACGCTGTTGAGAACAGGGCTAAACCTGAGTAGGGAAGTACGACCCCAATACCCGCCAGTGCGAAAGCTATCAGGGTCGCCTTTCGCCCGACTTTGTCGCCAAGCCAAGAGCCCGCCACATAACCGAAGAATGAACCAATCACCAACACCGCCAGATACAGCCTGCTCTCTAAGGTTGATAGGCCATGTTCGGACTCAAGCATCGCAGGCCACCAAGTTGCAATTGCCCAATAACCACTGTGCATTCCAGCGGCGAGCAGGCTGCCCAAGATGGTTGATTTCAGATAAGGACCGGAAAGTATCGCCCGCCACGAAGGCTTCCCGCTCGAGCGGATAAATGCCTTGGATTCATTCAGTCTCAGGCGGTAGATGAATATAACAATGGCTGGCAGCACACCTACTATGAAGGTAACTCGCCACCCGAACTCAGTGGGAAGCAGCGTTAATGTCATTGCCGAGATGATCGCCGCCAATCCCCAGCCTACGGCCCAACCGCTTTGGGCCATGCCCACCATTCTTCCTCGGAACTGCGCCGCGGCAGCCTCCGCGATAAACACCGCCCCCACTGCAAGTTCACCGCCGAAGCCTAGCCCCTGGAGGATTCGTGCTATCAGCAATTGATGAAAATCAGCGGCAAGACCACAGAGGCAAGTGGAAATCGCAAACCACAAAATGGTTAGCTTCAACACTTTAAGGCGACCGTACCTGTCCGCCAAAATCCCCGCAATCCAGCCGCCTAATGCAGATGAAACGAGCGTTGCCGCCCCTAGTAATCCAGCCTCTGAGTGGCTGAGCCCCCAAAATGTCAGTAACACCGGGAGCACAAAGGCATATAGCTGAATATCCAGCGAGTCCACGCTAAAACCGCAGAAAACGGTCCAGAAGGAGCGGCGATTGTCTTTGTCTAAGGAACGGTACCAAATGGGTTGCATATGATGTTGCGGGACTCCGGATTGAAGGGGTAGATGTCGCAGTTTCTTGACCGCCGACGTTGTGCGTGAACAGGCTTTGAGCAGTGTAAGTAATCACATCGACAGTCAGCGCATTTAATTACCCTTGTTGCTAGGTGGCATACAACTCAGGTGCTTGAGTTTCATCTGGCTTGAGCAATGGGGTCATGCACAGCAGCGCTAGACTCACCACCAGCAGCATTACAAAGGATAGGCGATAGTCGCTTGAGTGCTCTCGCAGATAACCAAAGGCGATTGGCCCTAGCGCGGCTATTAAGTAGCCAACAAACAGCATAAACACTGTCCATGCGTTGGCATCAGCCGCTGTATGTACGTTGTCCAATGGCAGTGTCATCGCCAGCGTGAATGTCATGCCCAAGCCTACGGCGATAGCTATCACGGAGAGAATTACCGGCATTTGCGCAGCAAAGTAGAGCCCGGCTGCACCCAAAGCGGTGATTGCACTGGCAGTGAATAACCAACCGGTTCTGTTTTTTGATGGGCCGGCCATAACGCCCATAACGAAGCTAGACACGGCAAACACTGAAGTGAAAACCCCGAGCAGCGCGCCAGGTGTTAATGGGCTTGTGTGCCATTCTGTTGCCGCAGGTGCCAGCCAGGCAAACAGAGCGTAAACAATGAATTGGCTGCCGCCGAAGTACAGTGCAACACGCCAAGCTTGGGCGTTATGCCAAGGCAAAGTCGCGGGTTTAGAGTTAGCTGGGGCTTGCGAGTGATGTGCAAACTTACGTGCCAGCCACCACCAACTGATAACCGCACCCATACACAATATCGCCCAGATACCGGCCCCGATTCGCCATGAACCACTAAGATGTGTAATCGACTCGGTGCTGACGGCTGCGACTGTGGCTCCGACACTGAGTCCGGCAGCATAAATACCCATGTAAAACGAAGCACGGTTGGCAAAGTGGGTTTTAATCCAACCCCCAATCAAGGCGCCGCCTATGGCAATGCCTACACCGACAAGAACAGTGCTGAAGAGTAACGAAAAAGTGGACTGCGACAGTGCACGTAATACGGTCGCCACACCCAAGAGTACCAGCGCAGCAATAACCGTTTGATCAGCGCCTAAGCGCTTAGCCATTTTCGGGGCTAATAACGCAAACACTGCCATGCACACATCTGGAATCGAAGTCAGCAGCGCTGCTTGAGCATAGCTGAGCCGAAACTCTTGTTGGATCTGCAGCAACACGGGGCCGATTGAAACTATCGCCGGGCGTAAGGCTATTGAGAGAACCAATAACCCGGTAATGGCAGCAACAGCGTGGCCAGTCGAACTCTGAGGCTGAGCGTTCATCGCGGACCTATTTCAACGTTGAATGGAACAAAGGCAGGACGCTTAAACCTCGTCTTGCAATTAAGATCAAGGTGCTAGTTGAACTCGGTTTCGTATCTGGGTTGTTTCTGGTTTGCCGAACAAGCTAAAGCCTATGTATCCCAATGGCGGGTAGACACACTTTGGTACGCAGTGAAGTCGCTCATGTGAGAGGAGCAACTAACAAGAACTAACAGCGCATAACTGGCTAAAGGCGTCCATATCCTTAATCCTTCAACTTCGTTATAAGAAAAACTATTGCAACACGACAGCAGATTCCACGAACCAGTGGGTTACAGGCTGCAAGGAACTTGATCATGACTGACTGTTATCGCAATAACTGCGTTTTCGGGGTCGATCGACCAAGCAATGAACAACTCGGTGCTTTAGTCGCCGAGGTGGTTATGCGTGGGAAGGACGCAGCAGACCCGTTATACGTCGCGGTGTCGCCTTTATTGAGTGCTTATTTCGAAGGCCAGGTACAAGCGGGAAGGGCTAAGAATGAGCATCTTGACGGACTCATTCAGTCGGCGTTCGTCGCTCTTTGCTGGAAGTGTTCCAGTTACGACTCAAACCGTCCGGTGCGGGCATGGTTGGTGGAAATCGCCCACAGCCAGTTTGTGGAGTACTTGGCCAGTCGTCGCAGCCGAGCGAGCGGCAGTTGGTCCCCTTCATCAAGACGTTGCGAAATTGCACGGGCGAATTGAGTTAGCAGCCGTGCAGCGTTATTGCTATGGATCAAGGATTTATCATGAACAACATCGTTCAGACTCTCTATACCGGTCATACCCTAACGACGGGTGGGCGTGAGGGCGAAGGGCGAAGCAGCGATGGGCGACTTCATGTAAAACTAACCCCACCGGGTGCGCCGGGAAGCGGCAGCAACCCGGAGCAGTTGTTCGCCATTGCCTGGTCAGCCAGTTTCATTGGTGCCTTGCGCCACGCCTGTAACGCCCGCAAGATCGGTTTTCCGGTGAATACTTCGGTAGACGCCCAAGTTGACTTTGGCTATGGGGAGCAAGGATTTTTTCTTCAGGCGCGTTTGGGCGTATTTTTACCTGAGCTGGAGCTCGATCTTGCTGAGCAACTGATGAACGCGGCTTATCTTAACTGTCCATACTCAAAAGCCACTCAAGGCAATATCGACGTCACGCTCAAGCTCGTTTAATCCTCTCCTTTCATAAACACTGCACCTCCTGACATCTTCTGTTACGAGGATCTTGTACTCTCGTTCTATTTGACCAATTATGTGCAGATCTAAAGGTGCACATGAATGCGCGCCTAGTTGTGCCTTGCGCCCCTTCATTTCGAGAGACTGGCCCTTATGGAGCCTTCCACACCCGTCAGAGACGAATCATCCAGCCTGCAATTTGTGTTTGGTCCTTTTTGTGTCGTCGCGGCAAAGCGGTTGCTCACCAAAGATGGCATTGCTGTTGAAATTGGCGGGCGGGCATTGGATTTATTGATCGCGCTGTTAGAGCGTCCCGGTACGGTGCTGTCCAAGCGTGAGTTGATCAACATGGTCTGGCCAGACACCATCGTTGAAGAAGGGAGCCTGCGGTTTCATATGACCGGCTTGCGCCGAATCCTCGGTGACGGCGAGGACGGTGCGCGGTATATCGCAACCCAAGTCGGCGTGGGTTATGCGTTTGTTGCACCACTGGAAAAAGTAAAGTCCCCTTCAGCGCAGTCAAAGGTTGCCGAGCTCACCCGCGATGTCATTGATAATAAACGCTTCATCACAGGGGTTGGCAGCCTGCCTCCGCGGTTAAATTTAATCGGCCGCGAGACCGACGTTCAACTGGTTGTCGGTCATCTAGTCCAGCCCAAGCTGTTTACCATCGTCGGCGCTGGAGGCGTGGGTAAGACCAGTCTCGCCGTTGAAGTCGCCTATCAGATCAGCACCCAAATCTATGATCGCGTTCGTTTTGTAGATTTGGCCCAGGTTGAGGATGCTGACCTCGTGGTTTCTGCTCTGGCAGGTGCCTTGGATATTCCGGCTCAAGCTGAAGACCCAATGCTAGTGCTGCTTGCTCACCTGCGCGCACACAAGCTGCTTATGGTGATTGATAATTGCGAGCACCTAATTGACGCGGTTTCGGCTGTCGTGGAGCAGATCCGGTATGCAGCACCGCATGTGGGTTTGTTGGCGACAAGCCGGGAGCCTTTGCGCGTTCGTGATGAATATGTGCATTGGCTGAACCCGCTGGCTTTTCCCCAGCAACCACAAGATCTTTGCGTCGAAGAACTGCTCGCGTATCCGGCTATTAAGCTCTTCGTCGAACGCGCGTCTTCAGGCAACACTGCGTTGGTGTTAGAGGCGAGCGATGCCCTGTTGGTGGCGGACATGTGCCGACGGCTTGAGGGTATGGCTCTGCCTATCGAGTTGGCCGCCGTGCGTGTTGCAAGTCATGGGTTAAGTGCTACGCATGCATTAATGGGCGAGCTTTTTTCTTTGGGTTGGTCCGGCCGGCGAACAGCCATGCCTCGGCATCAGACACTGCGCGCAATGCTGGACTGGAGTTACGAACTGCTTACGCCGCTTGAGCAGTTAGTGTTCGAGCGGCTATCGGTGTTCGTCGGTCCGTTCTCTCAGGACGCCGCAGCCCAAATTATCACTGACGAGCAAATCGAGTTGATCAAAGTGGTAGCCATCCTCGATGAACTGGCCTCTAAAGGATTGGTGAGTGTTGACCACTCCAGTACGTTTGCGGCCTATCGCTTGCTGGAAATGACCCGCGCCTTTACCAGAGAAAAGCTGGCGATAAGAGGGGAGCGAGAGGTTAATGGCTTGGCGTTTCGGCATGCAGCGTTTTATACGCAGCTGCTTGGCAAGCTTGGTAATACGCCCAGTGAGATTTTCGCCAGTGCGACGCGCCTTGCCAGCCAACTGGGCAATATTCGCAGCGCATTGGAATGGAGTTTTGGTCCCCAGGGGAGCCCGGGATTAGCCTTGCCGTTGGCGGCTGCAAGTGCTCAGGTATTTCTCCACTTTTCGTTGCTGGTTGAATGCAGGGCCTGGTGTTCGCGGGCAACAGAGTTGCTTGAGCTGGGCTTTTTTGGAACCCCTGTCGAGATGGAGCTGCAGGCTGCGCTTGGGCTGGTGCTGATGTTCACCCGGGGCAATAGCAAAGCAGCAGAAACGTCACTCATCAGAGCATTGGAGATTGCCGTTTCGTTAAGCGATTATTGGTCACAGCTTAGACTGCTCGGTCGACTGCAGATTTTTTATGAGCGTACGGGTGATTTTGCTTCGTCGCTTGCATGGGCTGAGAAGGCGGTGGAGGTCGGTCATGCCATTGGCGAACCTGAGGCTTTTGCAGTGGCCGCGTCACTGGCAGGGGTGTCGCATCACTTGTTGGGAGATCAAGTGCTGGCGCGACAAGAACTGGAAGCCTCACTGCGTAATAGTGCTCCTTCTCAGCGAAGTAGCACGATTTACTATGGTTTCGATCATCGTAATCGCACCGGCTTAGCATTAGCCCGCACGCTGTGGCTACAAGGGTTTCCCGATCAGGCCCGACACTGGGCGACAAAGGTAGAAGCTGAAGCCGCGACACTGGAGCATTCAGTTACCTATTGCATCGCGCTTATCTGGACCATGTGTATTTACATCTGGACCGGTGATCTGGACGAAGCCACCGCCAGTCTAGAGAGTTTTGCCAAGGTTGCTGAAGAGAATGCATTTGGCCCTTATATGGCGGCCTGTAAAGGCTTCAAGGCCGCGATAGCGATACGCGCTGGGCAGCCTTTCGGGGCTGTTGAGTGTCTTGAGGAAAGCCTCGCGCAGCTGCAGGCTATGCGCTATGAATTACTCACCACTTCTTTCGAAATCGCTTTAGTCGAAGGATTGATACTCAACAGTGAGTACCTAAAGGCACTGCCGATAGTGGAGCGCACAATCCTGCATTGCCGCAAGAGCGGAGATGCCTTTGCCCTGCCGGAATTGTTGCGGCTTAAGGCGGGTATTTGCCACGCTATCAACCCTGAAAATAGTGCAGCCACACACGCTTTGCTGGAGGAGTCATTGGCTTTGAGTCAGAAGCAAGGGGCTCGCGCCTGGACGTTGCGGACGACGATGGACCTTGCGCTGTTATCTTTGGGGGAAGGCGCTAAGGCGCAGGCCGTTGAGAGTCTGTCCAACTGTCGAGAATGGGTCTGTGAGGGCTACGATTCGCTTGATGTCAAACGGCTGGAAACGCTCTGGCAACAGGCCAAAGGTGAGAGCCCTCTGATTTAACCGTCCACCCAATAGGCTGGTCTGCAATACCTAGGTGTAATCGATGACTTGCACCGGTTCTGTTCTGATTCAGCAACCGCATCTGGCATGCGTTTGCCCATGTAATCAGGAGCTTGAAAATGACCGCAAAAAGTACGCTGTATACAGCCAAGGTTCACACCGAAGGTGCTCGTGACGGAGGCACATCCCGCAGTGATGATGGCCGTCTTGATATCCAGCATTCACTACCGGGTAGTAGCGGTGGTGGAACCAATCCGGAGCAGCTCTTTGCTGCCGGTTGGTCGGCATGCTTTGACGGTGCTTTAGGCCTTGCTGCACGTAAATTCAAAATCACACTGCCGGCTGAAGTTGCTATTGATGCAGAGGTTGATCTCTGTGCGCAAGAGGGTGCTTATTTCTTGCAAGCCCGATTGAACATCAGCCTACCTGGTATCGAGCGCGAACTGGCCCAGCGCTTAATAGAGACTGCGCACTCAACCTGTCCATACTCGAAAGCCGTTAGTGGCAATATCGACGTTGTACTCAATCTGGTTTGACGGCTGAGCAGATGAACCCTCCAGTGCTCACATGGCTGCCTGACCTCAATCAGCAGGTAGCCTTGTGTATGTCCCTCGGCGGTGAGTTCAGGCTACCTATCCATACAAGCATCGACTCTGGAGAAATATTGCGGATACAAACGCCGTGCAATATGGAGTCTGGATGCATTTCTTCACGATTATAAATGGCTAACCAGTCGTTGCTGATTCTAGCATTTCAAGAAAGGTCCATTTCCAATGAGCACTCGCGAGCAGGGTTAATCCTCGCAGGCTTAAGTGTTTGTGCTGTAAACGCTAGGTGAAAGCGGTGTGCGTGAAAGGGACAGGTTGGTGTTTGCAGGATAAACCACGCGTTACCACAGCTTCGCGTTGCAGGACGTTACTGATTTAACGCTGAAGGTTATTTACATGAAGATATTGGTAGTGGGTGGGGGCATCGCCGGCTTCGCCGTGGCCCGAGCCCTTGAACTCAAGGGGTTTGCCCCCGATTTGGTTGAGCGCCGACTGGAAGATGCTCCCGGTGGCATGGGGTTGTATATGCCAGGAAACGTTGCCCGAGCCCTCGCTCAACTTGGCGTGCTGGAGGCGGTGCGCGATATGGCAGCCCCTATTTTGACCCAAAGCATACTTGACCATCGCGGCCAACCATTGAGTGTGACTCAGACTCAAGCGCTGTGGGGCGATTGTGGACCCTGTCTTTCTCTACCACGCAATGCGCTCCAGGCTATTCTTCGTGGCTCATTGCGACACACTCATGCGCGTTTTGGGGTCTCGGTAACGAAAATTCGTCAGGCAACCCAGAGCTGCGAAGTAGCGTTTTCTGACGACACGACAGCCACCTATGATCTGGTCATCGGTGCTGACGGAGTCGACTCGACAGTTCGCAGCTTGATATTCCCAGGTGCAGTGCCTACAAGTGTAGGCACTGTTTGCTGGCGCTTTATCACGCCAAATACCACAGGGATTAACGGCTGGACTGCCATGCTGGGCCAGGGGCGTACATTGCTGGCGATACCTGTGAGCGCTGAGCACGTCTACGTCTATGCCGACCTAACGCTCGTCGACGGTGAGGCAAAAGAGGACATCAAAACAACACCGCTCGAAGGCTTGTTCAATGATTTTGCCGCGCCGGTATTCTCGCTAATTGCCAACGTGCCAAAAGACACGCCGGTGCATTTTGGCAGCATTGAACAGGTGGTTATGGATGCTTGGTATCTAGACCGTGTGGTACTGATCGGTGATGCCGCACATGCCTCGTCACCCAGCATGGCTGAAGGTGCCGGAATGGCAATTGAGGACGCGCTGGTGCTGGCTGAATGTATAAAAACAAGCGAACGAGTTGATGCCGCACTGCACGCTTATGTTGCCAGGCGTAGACCCAGGGTGGATTGGGTCCAAAAGCAATGTGTAGCACGCGACAAGATGCGTGCGCTGTCACCCCTTGTACGTAACGCCATTCTCCGATTACTTGGCAACAGGCTCTACACACGCAGTTATACGCCGCTGCTGGCGCCACTGTGAATCCACAAGAACCCTGGGTTGGATTCAGTTCAGCTCCACACTGAGTTGCTCTGCCATTCTTACCAGGTCAGCCAGTGAGCGGGCTTTCATCTTGCGCATGGCTTTACCCCGGTGGGCTTTGACTGTGATCTCGCTGATGTCGAGGTCTGCCGCGATGACCTTGTTCATGAGGCCGGCAACGACCATTGCCATTACTTCTTGCTCACGAGGGGTAAGGCTGGCGTATTTGTCTCGCACTGAGCGAAGGCATTCCTCCCGTTCCAGCGCCACACGACTACTTTCATGCGCATCAGCGATGGCTTTGAGCAATACCGTATCGTCGAACGGCTTGGTCAGGAACTCAACCGCACCCGCTTTCATCGCCCGCACCGAACGGGGTATGTCTCCGTAGCCAGTAATAAAAATGATCGGCATCCCCGGCCGATCATTGGCGATTGAGGTTTGCAGATCCAGGCCATTAAGGCCCGGCAGATTGATATCCAGCACCAGGCAACTTGGCACGCGTGGGCGAGGTTGGCTAAGAAAGTCTTGAGCTGACTCAAATAGGATCGGTTGGCACTCGGCAAAGTTAATCAACAGCTCCAGTGACTCGCGCACAGAAACGTCGTCGTCCACGACGAAGACAATTGGTCGCTTATTGTCCAGGGCTGTGTCGTGCTTAAGATCAAACCTATTATTCGCATTCAAGTGTCACCTCCTGTTTGATGTGCTCAACACTTAATTGACCGGTAGCGCAGCACTCAGCGCCTTGAGCAACTGTGCCTCGCTAAAGGGTTTCAGCAGACAATCCACGGCGCCTCGGTTTATCCATCGCGCTCGATCTGCTGCAGCATCATGTGCGGTGATGAAAATGATGGGGATGCTATAGCCGCGCTGTTTGAGTTCACTTTGCAACTCGGGCCCCGACATGCCGGGCATGGATATATCCAGAATCAGGCAACGCGTTTGGTCGATGTATGTCGAAGCCAAAAAGTCCTGGGCTGAACTGAAGGCTTGAACCGCGAAACCAAATTCTTTGAGTAAGTCGGGCAGTGACTCACGGACAGACTCGTCGTCGTCCACTACCGAGACCAATAACGGCATTTTCATCACAAATCCTCCTTGGCGTGATTAGAGTTAGCATCCTGGCTTAAGGGCTTGTTGTCGTTTTGTGCTGTTGCGTTGTCATCAACCTGTTGCGCAATAGAAAAACGCAGTGTCGCTCCCGGTCCCTCGTTGACAGTCGCCCACAGCCGTCCCTCATGTTGTTCGATGATGGAGCGGCTGATGGCAAGCCCAATCCCCATGCCTGTGCTTTTTGTGGTGTAGAACGCATTGAAAATACGTTCTGCGTCCTCTGATTCGAAACCACTGCCATTGTCCTGTACCGCTAAGTGGACGCTTCGGTCCGCCGCTGCTGTGGTACTGACAAGTAGGTGCCGTGGGCGGCTGTTGATCGTGTTCAGTGCTTCAATGGCATTCATGATCAGGTTAAGGATAACTTGTTGCAGTTGCACACGATCCCCTTTGACCTGCGGCAGCGGCTCGGCAAACTGGGTTTGCAGCATCACGCCATTGCGTTTCAATTCACCGGCGAGCATTGCAACGACCTCTCGCGCCGCCGCACTGATATTGACGCTTTCGAATCTGATGTTTTGATTGGAGAATAATGCGCGCAAGCGCTTGATAACATCGGAGGCACGGTTGCCATCGCGGATTGTGCGGCGCGCGGTTTCCAGAGCGCCCACCACGTTCGGCGGCTCCGCACTCAGCATGCGCAGGCAGGTACTGGCATTGGTGATAATGCCCGCAAGGGGTTGATTGACCTCGTGGGCAATCGAAGCCGTTACCGTACCCAGGCTCGCCACTCGGGCAAGGTGCGCCAGTTCTGAGCGGATCTTTCCCAAGGCTTCCTCAGAAAGTCTGCGGCTGGTGATGTCTTGCAATGCCGCGATGTATTCAAGCCCACCTTCCTCATCCCGAATGGCGTGCGCGACCAAATGCAGATACTTCACGGTGCCATTGGGCAGCAGCAGTCGATGCTCATGCTCAAAATCATGGCCATCACTGCGCTGGCGCTTGACCATCGCTTTAAGCAGAGCGATATCGTCCGGGTGGGTACGGTTGTAAATCAAATCGAAGCTGGGCGTCACACTTGGGTGCAGATCGAATATGCGGTATAGCTCTTCGGACCAAGTGATGGTGTCACTGCTGACTTGCCAGGAAAAAGTGCCTGTGGAACTCAAACGCTGGCCCTTCGCCAGAAATGCTTCGCTCTGCTTCAGTGCCGCATCGGCCCGGGTGCGGTTGATTACGATACTGGCAAGGTAGTTAAGTTGCGCGATTAGATTTTGCTCTTCCACGGACGGCTGTTTTGGCTCGCGATATAGCACCGAGAGAACCCCCATTACTTTGTTTCCGATGGAGGTGATTGGGCTCGACCAGTTAGCCTGCAGCCCTTCGCGTAATGCTGCAGTACGCCATGCTGGCCAGCCTGTCTCTTTGTTCAGGTCGCTGATTATCATCGGCCTATTACAAAGGGTTGCCATAGCGATCGGGCACGTTTGCGCGTCCATAATCCTACCGTCGGCCCGTGGCATCAGGCTCTCTGGCATGTTTGGACCTACGCTCGTTTGCAGCCGGAGTGCCGCTGCTTGCGAAATAGAGGGTTGCTTGAGATCAATCAACACAATGCTGCACAAACTACCCTCGAGCATTGTTTCAACCAACTCGCACAGGGCCCCCAGAACAGTCGGCAAAGATGAACCTTCAGCCATCATCCCGAACAGCTGTTTTTCGCCAGCAAGTAGCATTTGCGCACGTTTACGATCGTCGATATCAGTGTTTTCGCCGTACCAGCGCACCAGTGTTCCATTCTCGTCAAATTGTGGCATCGCTCTGATCATGAACCAGCGGTACGTTCCGTCGACGCGTTTGATTCGTGCCTCGAACTCGCCTGGCTGGCCTGATGCTATAAGTGCCTGCCAGTAGGTGCCCAGTGCGCCAGCATCATCAGGGTGGAGGGATGCTGTCCAGCCAATGCCACGTGCATCTTCAGGGGATATTCCGGTGTAATCACACCAGCGCTGATTGATGAAAATGACATTGCCGTCCGACGCTGTGCTCCAGAGAAAGCCAGGCACAGCATTGATGATCTTGCTCAAGTTGTCCTCTGAAGCGCTGACATCAGCCAAGGCTTCGTCGATCAATCTCTTATCGCGTTTTCGCTCATCGATATTGACCTGTAATACACACCAACGAGTGATTTGTCCTTTGACATCTCGAATGGGCAAGCCGCGAACATGAAACCATTGGTAAACACCGTCGGCACGACGAATCCGATGTTCGATGTCGTAAGGTTCGCCCGTCTGTATCGAGTGCGTCCAGGCGGAGATGACCGCTGGTAGGTCATCGCAATGAACGGTGTCGGATGCGGCCCAGTGCCTAAGTTCCTCAAACGTTGAGCCGAGGTAGTCTTCGATCTGACGGTTGACCAACTCCAGCTCGCCGTCTGGCTTCATAAAAGCAACCATCGAGGGAATGCTGTCGATGATAGAGCTGGCATCAACGGGCTGGTCGGCTCTGTTGGCACTTCGATAATCTTCGATATCGGTCCCGATGCAGCACCACCTGCTCACGCTGCCGTGGCTATCATCCAAACGACTGACCTGCAGGACGAAGCAACGATAAGCCCCATCGAACCGCCGAAGTCGAGCCTGCATACGCGCTGACTCGCTGGTTCTTACAATAACCTGCCAGTTCTCAAGCAACTGGTTGAGGTCGTCGGGGTGTACGCAAGATTGCCAGCCAGAACCCAAGGCCTCGTGGCGGCTTATGCCGGTATAGTTACACCAGCCTGAACCTACAAAATCGACGCCGCCATCGGCTCGTGCGGTGAATGCCACACCCGGCAACGCATCAAGGATGCGATCGAGTTCATTGGACATATCGGTTCTCATTTTTTCTGCAGGCGTCTCTCTATGAGAATGCGCCTTATCGTCGATGTTCGCCCATCATACTTTGGTGTCGCTTAGAGTAAATAAAGACCATAGCCGCTATGCCATGGGGCAATGACTGGCACAACCATGACCGTATCGACAGGGCAGGGCAAAATGTCTTGCCCTAGCAGTTTTTGGCCAAGTTCTGAACCACAAAGTGGGCGCTGGTCGAATCAGCCATGTGCTAAATCACGGCAAGCCTGGCGTGTGATTCCAAGGTCGGCCAGTACAGCGATTGCCTGTTTAAAGCGCAGCGAAAACAGCCCACTAAATGCGCTGAACGGGGCGGCACCATCAGCGGTTCTGTAAGCCACTGTATCTAGCCCTTTGCGAGCTACATAGGCACTCACTCAGCGCAGTTGCTGACACACCTCAGATACAGGCCTTGATCAGTATCACTTTAGCTATTTCAGCTGCAGTTGAGCGGCTCAACAGGTCGCACTAATGCGTAAGCAGCGGCTTAGGCCGGCTGTAATACCTAAGTATCGACCAACACCATCGTGTAATCGTCAGTAAAAAAACAGGGTGGTTTGATCGTCAGGGTGTCGCCAGATGTTTGCCCTAAACATTCATCGTGACTGTGAGTGATCCGCTCGGCATCGGCGCTTGAGCAGGCCAGCAATTATTATCAAGGAGATACATCATGCTTGCAGTTTTGTCCGCCCCTCAGTGGCACCGTTGGCTGGCATCTACCGCCAGAGTCAGCGCAATAAGTTGCGTATTGCTTGGTGTCAGCGAGGGGGCATGGGCCGCAACCAATGTCACTGGCTCAGATGCAATCCGGCCTTATCACGTTCACGTTGATGAAGCGCAACTGACTGACCTGCGTAAACGAATCGCGGCGACTCGCTGGCCCGACAAAGAAACAGTCAATGATACCTCTCAAGGCGTGCAGTTGGCCTCGGTACAGGCGTTGGTGCACTACTGGGGAACTGATTATGACTGGCGTAAGGCAGAGGCCAAACTGAACGCCCTGCCTGAGTTTGTCACCAGTATCGACGGTGTCGATATCCAGTTCATTCATGTCCGCTCGCGTAACCCCAATGCAATGCCGTTGATCCTCACTCATGGCTGGCCCGGTTCGCAATTCGAGTTTCTTAAAACCATCGGTCCTCTGACCGATCCGACTGCATACGGCGGGCGTGTGGAGGATTCCTTTGATGTCGTGATTCCATCGATTCCTGGGCACGGCTTCTCCGGTAAACCTACTGAACTGGGTTGGAATCCTGACCGCGTTGCTAAGGCGTGGGACGTGCTGATGAAACGTCTTGGTTACAGCCATTATGTCTCACAGGGCGGTGACCATGGTTCGGTGATTTCCGATGCCCTTGGCCGTCTGGCACCCAAAGGCCTGCTGGGAATCCACCTGAATATGCCAGCGACTGTACCGCCAGAATTGGTCGATTCGATCAATAGCGGAAAACCTGCACCGTCTGGGCTGACTGCATCGGAACACGCGGCATTTGACTCATTGAGCACCTTCTTTGGTCGTAACGCTGCCTACGGCGCAATGATGGTGACCCGCCCACAGACCATCGGTTACTTACTGGCCGATTCTCCTGCTGGTACTGCAGCCTGGATGTACGAGAAGTTTGCCGCTTGGACTGACAGTGACGGTAAACCAGAACGTGTATTGACCCGCGATGAAATGCTCGATGACATCAGCCTGTACTGGTTAACCAACACGGGTGCATCGTCTTCCCGGTTCTATTGGGAAAACAACAACAATAACTTCAGCGCCGCCGCACAGCGGACCTCGGACATCAAGATTCCGGTGGCAATCACGGTGTTCCCGCACGAGATTTATCGCGCGCCGAAGAGCTGGGCAGAACGTGCCTACCCATCGCTTTCCTACTTCAGCGAAGCCAGCAAAGGGGGCCACTTTGCCGCCTGGGAACAGCCGCAGCTGTTCTCTGAAGAGTTGCGCAAGGCATTCCAGCCGTTGCGCGCATCAACCAACACCCTAAGCGCCAAAACTGACCCGTAGGCCGTCCGAGACGCACCTCACTAACAACTCGTTAATTGTTTACATCGGAGAATTGCCATGAACATGACATTGATGAATCCGCTGACCAAACCACGTCGTCGCCTGCTCGCACCCTCGCTCCTTGCTGTCGCCCTGATGCAGTTCGGCGCTTTGGGATTGGTCGGAAGCCAAGCTGTCGCCGCCACTCCTGAAACCACAGTCGGGCCGATCACCCCAGGCAGTCACACCTCGCTCGGTGAGCTGAAACATATTAAAGCAGGCCTGCTGGATGTTTCTTACGCTGAAGTGGGGCCTGCCGATGGCCCGGTGGTGATTCTGCTGCACGGCTGGCCCTACGACATTCACAGCTACGCCGATGTAGCACCGGCTCTGGCTGAGAAGGGCTACCGGGTACTGATCCCTGCTGCCCGTGGTTACGGTGACACCCACTTCTTGTCTGCCAAGACGTTGCGTAATGGTCAGCCCGCCGCGTTGGCCACTGATGTAATTGATTTTATGGATGCCCTGAAAGTAAAGAAGGCCGTGCTTGGTGGTTATGACTGGGGTGCGCGCACGGCAGATATCGTCGCGGCATTGTGGCCCGAGCGGGTCAAGGCACTGGTAGCTGTCAGTGGTTATCTGATCGGGGGGCAGGAAGCAGGTAAAGCGCCATTGCCACCTGCAGCCGAGTTGCAGTGGTGGTATCAGTTTTACTTTGCGACACCGCGCGGCGAGTTGGGTTACCAGAAAAACACCCATGACTTCGCCAAGCTGATCTGGAAGTTGGCCTCGCCACAGTGGAAATTCGACGATGCCACCTTTGACCGTAGCGCTGCTTCACTAGACAACCCAGATCATGTCGCCATCACGATTTTCAATTATCGCTGGCGCCAAGGGCTGATCAAAGGCGAAGCCAAATACGATGAAATTGAGAAAAAGCTGGCTGCTGGTCCCGCTATTCATGTGCCGACCATCACCATGGAAGGCGAGGCCAATGGAGCGCCTCATCCACCCGCCGAAGCCTATGCCAAACGCTACACCGGTAAATACGAGTATCGCCTGATTGGTGGCGGTGTGGGTCACAACCTGCCGCAAGAAGCCCCACAGGCCTTCGCTCAAGCGGTGGTTGATGCCGATCACCTTTGAGGGAGGCGCCAACCATGAAACTCATGCAACTGGCGATTTCGCTATCTGGTGCTGCAGCGGTTGCGCTCAGCCTCAGCGGGCTCGCCGAGGCTGAGTCCGTTAGCAGTGAGGCGTCACCCATCTATGGTGTGACGCTACCTGACGGCTATCGGCAATGGCCCCTTATCGCGCCTGCTCAGGAAGCTGCGCCGCTCAATGAATTGCGCGCAGTGCTCGGCAATGAGGTTGCAATCAAGGCCTACGCCGTTAAAACCCTGCCGTTTCCAGACGGTACCGTCTTGGTCAAGCTGGCCTGGAAACACACCCAGTCTCCCGAGTTCGAGCCCGCCTCGATTCCGGGGGCTGCCACCACCGTGCAGGTCATGGTCAAGGACGCAAAGAAGTACGCGTCTACCGGGGGCTGGGGGTTTGGCCGTTTCATCAATGGTAAGCCCGCTGATGAGGCCCAGCACAAAACCTGCTTCGCCTGCCATCAGGCACTGGTGAAAGATCACGACTTCGTATTCACCCGTTACGCGCCGTAATTCCCTTACTGAAGGAGTCTCACATGAAAAGAATATCTGCTGCTTTTGCTCTTGCTGCCAGTCTGGCCATGACGACTAGTGTGTTTGCCCAGACTGACAAGCCCACCGTAGTGCTGGTACATGGTGCATTCGCTGACTCATCCAGCTGGAACGGGGTGGTGAAAATACTCGAAAAAGACGGTTATCCCGTCATTGCTGCGGCCAACCCTTTGCGCAGTGTTAAAAGTGACGGTGCGTCTGTATCTGCGTTGCTGACGAGTATCAAAACGCCAGTGGTTTTGGTTGGGCATTCTTACGGGGGCAACGTCATCACCGAAGCGGCCAATGACCACGCTAATGTGAAAGCGTTGGTCTATGTCAGCGCATTTGCCCCAGACACAGGTGAAACTGCAGCTGAGCTGGCCGGTAAATTTCCGGGAAGCACCCTTGGGCCAACGCTGGCCGAACCTGTTGCGCTAGCAGAGGGTGGCAAGGATTTATATATCCAGCAAAGCAAGTTCCGTGATCAATTCGCTGCTGATGTTCCCGCTGCACAGGCGGCACTCATGGCGGCGGAGCAACGGCCGGTTACCGATGCCGCACTTAACGAGAAATCCGGTGTAGCCGCCTGGAAGCATATTCCGTCTTGGTTCATTTATGGCGATAAGGACAAGAACATCCCTGCGCAAACCATGATGTTTATGGCCAAGCGAGCCAATGCCAAAGGTGAGGTTGAGGTTAAGGGGGCTTCCCATGTGGTGATGGTTTCAAACCCGGGACCGGTCGCTCGCCTGATTGAAAAAGCAGCTGAGTCGAAGTGATCTGCAGCGCCCTGCGAAAGGGTGCTGTTGGCCAATCAACCGATCGAGGACTAAGCAAATGTCTAGCCCAGCACAGCGTTTCACCGGAAAAATTGCACTCGTAACGGGAGGCTCACGTGGAATCGGTGCCGCGATTGTCTTTCGCTTAGCCAAGGAAGGCGCTGCAGTTGTATTCACCTACTCATCATCTAAGTCCAAAGCCGACTCGCTTGTTAGCCGCATTCAATCTGAAGGTGGAAAGGCGCTGGCAATCAAGGCCGACAGTCGCCATGCCGGGGAAATCGAGCACGCCGTTGCCATAACCGTAGAGCAATTTGGCGGCTTGAATATTCTGGTCAACAGCGCCGGGATTCTTGGGCTGGGATCGGTCGATGACTATAGCGTCGAGCAGCTCGACAACATGTACGTGATAAACGTGCGGGCTGCCTATGTTGCAGCCCAAGCATGCTCGAAAGTCATGAATCGCGGCGACCGGATCATCATGATCGGCAGTGTTGCGGGTGCGCGCACAGGCTTCCCTGGTTCCAGTGCTTACTCAATGAGCAAATCTGCACTCGTCGGTCTAGTCCGGGGGCTTGCTCTGGATTTTGCCCCGCGTGGTATTACCGTCAACAACATTCAGCCTGGGCCAACTGCAACTGACATGAATCCGCCAGATGCGCCTTATCTGGAGCACGTAATCGCTTTGGTGCCTTTAGGGCGCTTGGGCACGGCGGATGAGATCGCCGGTATGGCCGCTTACCTTGCAAGTGACGATGCTTCGTTTGTGACGGGAGCGAGCCTGACTGTTGACGGTGGGTATCTGGACCTGAAACCTGTTTGACGATGATGCTCCAGCCCAGCGGTGCTCATTGGAGAGGGAGGCGCAAGGCAGCGTCTTGTTTTACCACACGGGTTTTCCCCGCAGGTCCCGTGGTTATGGAGTTTTTCGGCTCAAAACCTTAACCGGAGGTACGCGCCCTGGCATTTTGCTGTTAGGCATTACGAACGTAGATGCGTCCCGACAACAGCATAGGTGTTAAGGCGTCTTGAACTTCCAATCATCGGTGTTCCCCTTGGAACCCTTTTAAAGAGAGAACTCAAATGCTTTTATATAAATCAACTTGGCTGGAAATTGAAGCCTTTCTACAACGTAGCCGTACTGTCGTCATTCCGATTGGGTCTAATGAACAACACGGCCCTACAGGCCTTTTAGGCACTGACTGGATGTGCCCTGAAATCATCGCGTGTGAGGCGCACAACGCCGGGGATATTCTAATTGCGCCGACGTTCAACATTGGCATGGCCCAGCACCATCTTGGGTTCCCCGGAACCATCTCTCTGCGGCCCTCAACGTTTATTGCGGCCATCCAGGACTGGGTGCGTTCATTGGCCGCCCACGGGTTTGAGAAAATCTTTTTTCTCAATGGCCACGGTGGCAACGTTGCTTCAATTGAAGCGGCCTTCTCTGAAATCTACGCTGAAGCCAGTTTTGCTCGACGTAAAGCCGGTTTTGCTTTGAAGTTATGCAACTGGTGGGACCTCGAAGGGATAGCCGAATTGGCAAATGAACAGTTTCCTGTGGGCCATGGCATTCATGCGACGCCATCCGAAATTGCAGTGACTCAATGGGCTTATCCTGATTCAATTAAATCCGCTGATTTCTCGCCGCAGATTGCTAATTGGGGCCCCATTCGCGAAGCGCTCGATTTTCGCGCGCGTCATCCAGATGGGCGTATGGGCTCGGATCCATCTCTTGCGAGCCCGGAAAAGGGTGGGCAACTTGTGATGATGGCTGCACGCAGCCTCGTGCACGCAGTCAACGCTTTCAGCGAAGAGCCTACACCGGGCTGAAATAGCCGCCGCGTGCACCCCATAAAAACGCCCGGATAATCGGGCGTTTTTATTGGTCTTTAAGAGGCGTCGGAGTAGGGAAGAGGGCAAACACAACGGTGACTCGAAGCAAGCGACTGCGCCAAAGGCAAACGCCCGATGCAATGCAACGGGCGCGTTACATCAGCTCTAGGCTGCTTGAGATGAGGATTTAGCCTCCTTGAGCAACTGCTGAATTATTTCTTCCTGGGTGTCGTAACTGCCTTCGCCAAAATGGGTGTAACGCACCTGCCCCTTGGCATCGATTAGGTAGTGGGCCGGCCAGTATTGATTGTCGAAGTTGCGCCAAATCGCATAGTCATTGTCGATGGCTACCGGGTAGGTTATGCCGTATTCCTTAACCTTGGCTTTGACGTTGTCGATGATACGTTCGAAGCCGTATTCCGGGGTGTGTACACCGATCACAACCAGCCCATCCTTGCTGTATTTTTGCGCCCACTCCTTCACGTAGGGCAAGGTGTGCCGGCAGTTGATACAGTCGAAGGTCCAGAAATCCACCAACACCACTTTGCCTTTCAAATCCTCGTTGCTCAGTGGCGGGGAATTGAGCCACTGCACGGCTCCCTTTATCGACGGCATGGGGCCTTTGGGTTGGTCACTTAGGTTACCTGCTTTGACCTTGCTCACCAGGTAATCAACAATTTTAGGCACCGTTTGCAGCACGCTGTTTTCGACTTTGCCAACGCCTTCTGATGATGTGTTTGCCAGCACGATGTTATCGGCGCCAGTCGCTATCACGGCAGCCCCGGCCAGCACCGTGACGCCTACACCTTTGCGCAGCCAGCCAGTTACCGGTATCGAGGGTTTCAAGCGATTAACTAAGCCGCGCCCGGCGAAAATCAGCATGCCCAGGGAGAAGGCACTGCCTAAACCGTAAGCCAGTAACAGTAAGCTGGTACCTGCATTCGCCCCTTGCAGCATGGCGCTGGTGAGGATCACTCCAAGAATGGGGCCGGCACAAGGTGCCCAAAGCAGGCCCGTGGCGACCCCGAGCATGATTGATGGCAGCGGCCCAGACAGTTTCCGAGTGTCAGGGTCGAGGCGGTTGCCAAGTAAAACGAACGGTCGCGCTAGCCACTCACCAGCCCGAGCAGAAATTAGCGACAGCGCGAACAAGGCCATCACAATCAGCGCGACATAGCGCCCGGTATTGTTAGCTTGTACCACCCAGGTGCTGCTGACTACGGCCAAACTGGAGATCAAGGCAAATGTCAGGGCCATACCCACAAGGCTTAACAGGATCGATGAGCGCGTTCGGTCTGCCCCGGCAAACAGGAAGGGCACGACCGGTAAAATACATGGGCTGAGGACGGTCAAAATGCCGCCCAGAAAAGCGATGAGTAACATAGGGTCACCAAGAAATTGAGCGAATTTTGAGCCGCCCCCAGCTTTGCCTGAATGCTAAAGCCGGGGGGCGATATCAGACTGTTTTGCTTTCTCGAAGATGCTCTTGTGGTGTGCGGCTGTAGCCATTCTCGGCAACCATCCTGCCTTGAGGTGTAAGGCTTGAACCGTCCTCTGCAAGGACGTTATTGCCAACATCCTTGGCCAGTGGTGTCAGTTGAAAGCAAGTGCTACTGCCACAGGCAGTAGCCTTGGCTTCAGCCTGCGCATGACTGGCTACGCCAGCGAAAGAGAAGGCAACAGCAGTCAAATAGCGGGTCAGGTTGTTCATGGGGCTGTCCTGTTTAGCTGAAAGGATTAAGCGCAACACTCAGTTATCGGATGTGCAGTTTTCGGAAATTTTGCGATAGTCCAGGACGTGCGTTTTGTGCTGTGAGTCCAGATAAGTCATCTGGGCATTGACCACACCACATTCCGGCGCACTGTCCTCGGTCAGCGACAGCACCTTGCTAACGTCCAACTGGGTGGAGTAGGTATAAGTTTGCGGAGCGCTTTTGGCCTCAGCGTGTGCAGACAAGGTGCAGATGTTCAGCGCGGCAAACAGGCTGGCAGCGAAAATTACTTTACGGTTCATGGCGGTTCCTCAGGGTTTAGTTAGGTCAATCGTTGATTGGCTCGGGCCGCTTGAGTTGGCCTCGATGGAACCTATTTAAAACCCACGAGATATCTCGTCTGTGTCAGGAATCAGCCTGGATAAATCGCTACGTATCTGTGCTGGCTGTAGATACACAGCGATACAACACTGCGCAAAAAGGCGAGTTTTGCCTTTCTGTGTATCCCCCGTACGGCCAGATACACTGCAATACAAAGGGATAAAGCCGAGTTCGGCAAAGGCCCGATAGACTGTGCGACATCCCCCACCTTTCAGAGGCAAGTGCAATGGAACACGTCGATCACATCCTTATCGTTGACGATGACCGCGAGATCCGTGAACTGGTGGGTAACTACCTGAAGAAAAACGGCCTGCGTACCACCGTCGTTGCGGAGGGGCGGCAAATGAGGGCGTTTCTGGAAACCACAAAAGTGGACTTGATCGTGCTCGACATAATGATGCCTGGGGATGATGGTTTGATGCTCTGCCGCGAGTTGCGCGCTGGGAAGCACAAAGCCACGCCGGTGCTGATGCTCACTGCACGCAATGATGAAACAGACCGCATTCTTGGATTGGAAATGGGGGCCGATGATTACCTGGTCAAGCCGTTCGCCGCCCGTGAACTCCTTGCTCGGATCAATGCTGTATTGCGCCGCACGCGCATGCTGCCGCCGAACTTGATCGTCACTGAAAGTGGTCGTTTGTTGGCCTTTGGCCGCTGGCGCTTGGATACTTCAGCCCGTCACCTGCTCGACGAAGACGGCACCATGGTTGCACTGAGCGGCGCGGAATATCGATTGCTGCGGGTCTTTCTTGACCATCCACAACGGGTTCTGAGTCGTGATCAACTGCTGAACCTGACTCAGGGACGAGATGCGGACCTGTTTGATCGCTCAATCGATTTACTTGTCAGTCGCCTGCGTCAGCGCTTGTTGGACGATGCCCGCGAGCCGGGCTATATCAAGACCGTGCGCAGTGAGGGTTATGTATTTTCCCTGCCGGTGGAAATCCTCGGTGACCAGGTATGACATTCGCCATGCGCTGGCCGCGCACCCTCGCTTCACGGTTATCCTTGATCTTCCTCGTCGGCCTGATACTGGGCCATGCGCTGTCATTCGGTGCGCAGTACTACGAGCGTTATGAATCGGCCAAGGGCACCATGCTCGGCAACCTCGAAACTGACGTTTCAACCTCCATCGCTATTCTTGATCGGTTACCCGCTGCAGAACGTGCCAGCTGGCTGAGGCAACTTGAACGGCCTCACTATAAGTATCAGCTCGATGAAGGCTCACCCGGCACCCCCATCGAAATGGGCCTGCCTGACACTCCTATCGCCATTGCTTCGATCAAGGACGCCATCGGTCATGACTATCCAATGACCTTCACTGACATTCCCGGGCCGATAAAGCACTTTCAGGTGCATTTGAACCTGGCGGATGGCAGCCCCCTGACAATTGATGTACGGCCATCGATGGCGCCGTTGTCAGCTTGGCTGCCTGCTGTGCTGATTGGCCAACTGATGCTGATGTTGATCTGCACCTTGCTGGCGGTTCGTGTTGCCATTCGCCCGCTTACGCGACTTTCTGATGCCGTCGGGACCCTGGACCCCAACACCCATCCGGTGCAATTAGATGAAAAAGGTCCGACGGAAGTCGCCCATGCCGCCAAGGCCTTTAATGCGATGCAAGCGCGTATCGCTGCCTACCTCAAAGAGCGCATGCAGTTGCTGGCTGCTATCTCCCATGACCTGCAAACTCCCATCACGCGGATGAAATTGCGTGCCGAGTTTATGAATGACTCCAACGAAAAAGAAAAACTCTGCAGTGATCTGGGAGAAATGGAACATCTGGTGCGCGAGGGTGTGGCCTATGCTCGAAGCATTCATGGGGCCACTGAGGAAAGTCGGCGAATCAACCTGGATTCCTTCCTCGACAGTCTGGTGTTCGACTACCAAGACATGGGCAAAAGCGTTCAACTCAGCGGCAAATGCTCTGCGGTTATAGACACGCGTCCTCATGCGCTACGCCGGGTATTGGTCAATCTGACTGATAACGCTTTGAAGTTTGCCAGTGCGGCTGAGTTGTGGGTGGGGAAGAGCGCCGATGGCAGTTTGTCATTAAAAATTATGGACCGTGGCCCAGGCATTGCCGATGCTGAGCTGGAGCGAGTCATGCAGCCTTTCTACCGCGTTGAGAACTCGCGCAACCGTAGCACCGGGGGGACTGGATTAGGCCTGGCGATTGCTCAGCAATTGGCCATGGCCATTGGTGGCCGCTTGATACTGAGCAATCGCGAGGAGGGTGGGCTCTGTGCAGAGCTCAGGCTGCCAGCCTGACACTTCCCACCATGCCTTGGCTTTATAAGACCTGAGTTAAGTCGGTGAGCAGCGGACTGCAGTGCCCACCTGCCTTCTTTGAGTGGCGATGATCAAGGGATCAACAGCAATTTTCCTGTGGTTCTTCTGCTTTCCATCGCTAGATGCGCTTTTGCGGCGTCTGCCAACGGATACTGTGTAGCTACTTTTATATTGAGTTGGCCCGCAACAATCATGTCGAAGAGCTTGGCCGAGCGGGAGCGCAGTAACTGCGCGGTAAGCACATGGTGCATAAAGACCGCGTAACCAATCTTGATACTTCTGGGTAGGCTCATAATGTCGATGGGTTCAGGCCCACCAAGGACTGGACCGTACCAGCAAAAGGTCCCCGATATGCGCAGTGAGTCGAGTGAGCCCTGAAAGGTCTTTGGGCCAGAGCCGTCATAGACGACATCTACGCCTTTACCTCCAGAGAGACGAATAACCTCTTCGGCAAAATTGCCCTCTGTGTCGACAATGACATGATCGGCCCCCGCTTGTTGCGCAGCAGCGACTTTATCTGCAGAAGAGACCCGTCCTATGACACGTCCTCCTCTTAGCTTGATCATTTGCGTGAGCAGTAAGCCTAGTCCCCCTGCGGCCGCATGGATCAGCGCAATGTCGTCTGGTTGCACAGGGTAGAAGTCGGATGTGAAATGACTGGCTGTCAGTCCTTGCATCATCACTGATGCGGCCGTCAGGTCATCGATTTCATCCGGTATCGGTACAAGTGCAGAGGTCGGAATAACAATTCTCTGCGCATAGCTGCCGGGTGCATAAACCCAAGCAACACGCTGCCCCGGAGATAAACCTTGAACACCTTCTCCGATAGCCAATACTCGACCAGCACCTTCAACGCCGAGGGTCTTAGGATTGGCAACCTCCTGCCAAGCGCTACCTTGCCTGACACCGATATCCATAAAGTTGACTCCGGCAGCGCTAACCTCTATCAACGCTTCGCCTGCGCCCGGGGTTTGCTCAGGGAGGTCTAGATATTTTATGACTTCGCAACCACCTGCTTGGGTCATGACAATGGCTTTCATTTTTTAATCCTGTTATTGAATGATCGTTCCAGAACTGGTTAAAAAAAGGCTACCGAAGTGCCTTTAGGGATAGGTGCGCCAGTGCCGACAGTTCTTCCTGGCTTGCACCGCCTCGTGCTGCAATCCTGATTGCTGCAACATTTGCGAGCAGAAAAGAGACTGCTGTTTCCGGGTCAAGGTCGACTGCGAGATCCTGCGCGACTATAGCCTTGCCGATGTTGCTCAATAAGGCGGTGCGAAGGGTTTGGCCTGCGGATTCTCGAATACTGACCAACTCTTCATGGTCGCCGCTAAACTCGCTGATCGAACTTATTCCGAGGCATGGGCGGTGTGCCTCCAGTACCACGCGTTCGAGCATTTGCTCAATACCGATAATCGCCTCCGGGCTCCCTCGCAGCATGGCGAGGTGCGCCGCGGTTTCTGTGGTGCTGTATCTCTTCAGTGCCGCGCAATACAACTGCCATTTGCCGCCGAAGGTGTCGTAAAGGCTTTGCTTTCCGATCTTCATTGCGGCCGTCAGCATCTGCGCAGAGGTACCCGCAAAGCCATGCTCGCGAAATACCTCGACTGCAGCGTCGAGGGCGACATCAATCTCAAATTCTTTTGGTCTGGCCATGTGCAGGATAATATTTATACTGGAACGATCGGTCAATAACTGTATTCAGATTTTTCCAACGCTTCAGAGTCCAATAGCGTAAAGGTTAAAAAGTACCTTACTTGTTGGGCCGGCCTTGAGTGGGAGTGTCCACGGCTGAAAAATAGGGCCGTGATTTATTCAAGACCCCTCACAGATTGGTTGATATCACCGACTTCATGAATCACGTCTATAAGTGCTCGCAATCCGGCTGGCAGGTGTCGATGGCCTGAATAGTAAAGGGACAGCCCAGGTGCAGGGATTGACCATTGTTCTAATACCTTGACCAATTCCCCGCTGGCCAATCCATCTCTGACATACCACTCAGGGAGTTGTGCCAAGCCCAGTCCTTGCTTCACCGATTCCAGCATCATCAACGGGGCATCGAGAACCAATGGACCCTTCACATCAATCTTCAGTTGTTTTCCGTTGCGCATAAACTCCCAGGGCGATGCAATGCCACTGGGCAGTCGCGCACATATACAGGGGTGTAGCGTAAGATCTTCAATGCTGCCGGGCGCTGGATGTGTATTGAGGTAATCGGCCGAAGCAACCACTACTATCGGGATTTCTTCGCTGATCGGGACACGGATCATGTCCTGCGGGACACCCGAACTCACTCGCAAGCCAGCATCGAAGCCCTCGGCAACAATGTCCACCATCCGGCCGTCGGTCGCAATGTCAACTACCATCCTGGGATAGCGTCGAAGGAACTCCAGCAAGATAGGCTGGAAAATCATCAGTGCGGCTCCCAGCGAACTATTGATACGCAGAGTGCCGGCTGGCATTGCGTTGTGTTCCAGGATAGAGGTCATCGCATCTTGAATATTGAGGACCGAAGGCGCGATGCGGGCTGTGAATTTTTGCCCAGCCTCGGTCAGCGAGACGCTACGGGTGGTGCGATGGAACAGTCGCACACCGAGCCTGGCTTCCAGTTTGGCTACAGCATTGCTGACAGCCGTTGTTGACATGTCCAACTCCACTGCCGCGGCACGAAAACCGCTGCGTCTGGCAACCGCCAGAACGACCTCAAGTTCAGTCAGGCCGCTTTTATACATAGTCCTGATTTCCGAAATAAATTATCCATGTTTAAGCATATTATCAAAACAGTATTGACGCCTTAAATTGTGGCTATCCATCCACATTACTGAGGTACTCAGGATGCGTAACATTAATCAGGCTTATATCGACGGCCGCTTTGTTACCGTGCAGGGGCATGAAACTGTAGAGCGGGTTAACCCGGCGACAGAAGCGGTGGTTGGTACTGTTACGTTGGCCAATCGTGAGGATGCAATAGATGCCATTGCCGCCGCGAAGCGTGCGCAAGTGATTATGGCTCGAACCACCAAGGTAGAGCGAGTTGCTATGCTCAAACGCCTTCAGGCGGCTGTCTTGGCCAGTACCGAGCAATTACGTGACAGCGCTATTGAAGAGTATGGAGCACCTTTAGCACGAGCCCAATGGGTCAGCCAGTATGCCTCGCAGTGTTTCGCCAATGCCGCCCAAACCCTGGCTGACTATGAATTGGAGCGCTCCATCGGTGAGGCCAGAGTACGCATGGAGCCCGTCGGTGTCGCGGGCTTGATCGCGCCATGGAACAGCGCTGCCGGCACAATTTGCAGCAAGCTTGCCTCAGCTATCGCAGCGGGTTGCGCCTCGGTCATTAAGCCAAGTGAGTTGAGCGCGCTTCAAGCACAAGTGCTCGCTCAGGCCCTCGATCGAGCGAACCTGCCGCGCGGAGTTTTTAATATCGTGCTTGGACGAGGCCACGATGTGGGTGATGAAATCAGTACGAGTCCACATATCGCCAAGATTTCATTCACGGGTTCAACGCAAACCGGCAAGCTCATTGCTCATGCGGGTATCGATACGATGAAGCGAGTGAGCCTGTCACTCACAGGTAAGTCGGCCTCAATCGTGCTCGATGACGCAGATTTTGGTGTCGCGTTGCCCCTGGCATTGAATGCCGCGTTCATGAACAACGGCCAGGCATGCGTTGCTGGCACGCGCCTATTGGTGCCTCGCTCACGATTAAGGGAAGTGGTTGAACAGGTGAAGGCTTTTGTTGACGGGATAGTCGTCGGCAATCCCCATAATCCAGCCACCGTTATCGGTCCATTAGCCAGCGAGGCTCAATACGAGCGTATACAACACTTCATCCGGCGCGGGCAGGAGCAGGGTGCCTCTATCATTGTCGGGGGAGAGGGCAAGCCTGCCGGCCTGGAGAAAGGCTATTTTGTGCAGCCCACGGTATTTGCCAATGTCAGTCAAGATATGGACATCGCACGCGAAGAAATTTTTGGGCCGGTCCTATCAATCCTGACATATGACAATGAAGCACAGGCCATAGAACTTGCAAACGCCACGGTTTACGGATTGCAGGCGTACCTGTTTTCACGCTCGCAAGAGCGTGCCCAGCGTGTGGCCTCTGAGTTGGAAGCAGGCACAGTGCTGATCAACAGAATCATTCCTGATCTTCTCGCCCCGTTCGGAGGCGTCAAACAGTCCGGCCTTGGCAGAGAGTTTGGAGTCTTTGGCTTGGAGTCTTTCCTTGAAGCGAAGACTGTCGCCTCAAACTAATGCGATGGATACAGCCTAAGGCTGTTTTTGAAAAACCACTGCGCTTTTCAGAGGTTCCCTAAGTAACCTCTGAAAAAGGTAGCGAGCGACGGGAGGACAAGGCAAAAAAGTGTGAAAAAGCGCAGTTTAGGTGTTCTAAATGAGCATTTTGAGCAATTTTTTAACGCAGTAATACCTAGCGCAGTAGTTTTTCAGAGGTTCCCTAAAAGTTTTTGGCTCTCGGCCCCGTATTGGGCAGTGTTAATAACTTCACGTGCAGGCAATAAGACGGTTGAATGTACAGGTGTAACGCTTCGGGATCTTCTGAAAAAGGTAGCGCCTAGAAACAGGCAGTGGATACACTAAATTACAAGGCGAAAGCATTTTGAAATATCATCGATACATTAGGGTGATTTGCTAGTGCGACCTTAACTGAATGTCAGAATTGTCACGAAGTAAGCAAGTGCTTGGCCTTTTTACTAGCAGGTTGCTGGCACGCGAGTACATACCTTTGCTCGTCAGGTATATGTGCCTGAAGGCCAGCCATTATCTTGATCACGGTTAGTGTGCGGCAGGAGTAGGTCATGCGCATTGTTTTATGTGGTAATACATTTGTGGATACAGCGGATGCCTTGCGTAAAGCACTTCCCCTTGATGCTGATGACGAAGTCATAGTTTGGCCTGGGGATAATTTAGATACGCTGCCGGCTGAGATCGATGTTCTTATTCCAAAGATGTTTCGCATTGATGAACATTTAATGGCCGCTAGTAAGTGTCAGTTAGTTCAACAATGGGGCGTCGGTTTGGAAGGCGTCGACATTGATGCCGCAGAAAAACTGGGTGTATCTGTGGCCTATGTACCCGCCTCGGGTGGGAATGCTGACTCTGTTGCGGAACATGCAGTTCTGATGATATTGGCATTGCTTCGTCAATTAGCCAGTGCTCAGCATAATACACGCACGGGTGTGCTCGGAGCCCCGTCAGGGCGAATGCTTGCAGGTCGTACAGTGTGCCTGTTCGGGTTGGGGGCAATTGCGTTACCGATAGCAACAAGGCTTCACGCATTTGGGGTGAAATTAATTGGCCTATCTCGCGAGGCGGATGCCGATAAAGTTGCAAAATACCAACTGCATAAATTGTTCACACTGGATCAAAAAGAACAGTGCTTGCGGCAGACTGACATTCTAGTCCTGTGCGCCCGGCTTACTGATGAAACCCGGGATTTTATCGGCGCTAAAGAAATAGCCTGTCTGCCCAATCAGGCATTGTTGATCAATGTGGCACGAGGAGGGCTGGTAAATGAGCAGGCGATTGTGGAAGGGTTACGTACAGGGCGATTGGGTGGCGCGGGCCTGGATGTGTACTGGCAAGAACCCCTAGACACAGCGCATCCTTTGCTGCAGATGGATAACGTCATTGCTACGCCACACATCGCAGGCATCACCACTGACTCGTTAGCCGAAATAGCCCAAGGCGTTGCCGAAAACATCAACCGCTTAAGGGCAGGAATGCCGTTGTTGAATACGGTGACTCAGCCGCGCAACCATTGAATATCGCACCTTCAATGCAACATGCAGCAAGGTGATTAATCATTTATCTGTTTGAGCCAGGCATTCCATGTAACAGGAATAAGGTTGTGTTGTGACGCCTGTGAGTGTGCTTTTTTAATTTAAATAAAGACATCGATTTCAATGCACGCTCACGGGATTGCGCGCCTGTCTAATGCGTCCGTGCCGAGCGTCACGAAAGTTTAATGTAACGAGTGAGTGATAACGATGTTAAAGAAAACGTGGCCCTTATTAAGTCATTTGCCAGCTGACACCGGGACGCCCATTGATTACGTTTACGATCAACTGGCAAGGTCAGACATTCCAGAGTTGGTCGCGGGTATCAAACAGTGGTTCCCGGACTTGGTGGTGGGTATTGGTAGGTATTATAGCGATGCGTCGTTTTATCAAGACCGCGTCTATCTCAAGGGGGAGCGTGAAAGGGATATTATTGTCTACGTGGGGCGTTACGATGGGCGTATTATCTCGGCCATCTGTATTGAAAAGAATGATGACAATTGTACGTTAATGGGTAAGTACGGGGTGTGCGCGCCTGAACACAGGCGTTCGGGCGCGTCTATATTTGCTGGCTATATCATGGATGCATTGGCTGAATATTTAGGGGTTGCCATGGCCTATTCATTTGTGACTCTTAAATCTAAGGGCATGCAGGCAATGCTGGAACGTGATGGATTTAAACCGGTTGGGATATTACCGTTCTCCGACCGGGAAAAAGTTGACGGCACCGTTATGCATATTAATGAAGTTATATATGCGAAGCACTACAAAGACAGGAGTGAGCTATTACCTGTCAGTACTGACAACATGACCGACAGTGTAAAGGAGTTATGGAATACGCTGTTCGGTGGTGCAGAAACAACACGAACGTGATTTTAAACTAGGGCGCCTCTGAAAAGGTAGAGAGCGAGGGGAGGACAAGGGGCAACGACCAGCGCGAGTCACAGCCAAAGGCTGGACCGAAGGGCGAGCGCCAGTGAATCAAAAAGTGTGAAAACGCCCGGGGTCGCGCTCGACTTTAGGTGTTCTAAATGAGCATTTGACTCGCATAGTTCACCCCTTTGGGGCTGGAGCAATGGCTGCCACGCAATGGCTTCCACAGCAATGGCTGCCACACCAATGGGTGCCACACCAAAGTGCGTTCAGCCAGAGACTGTGAGCAGTTTTTAACGCCTCACGGGCTGCCTCGGTAATACCTAGCGCAGTACTTCCTCAACGGTTACTTGGGGTTGAAGTTGAGATGGCGGCACACACTTGCCCCAGACCGGCTACGCATTGCCACCCAGTTTACGATGACTCACGCATTTGTAAATTAACCAATTGAAAATAATACGCTTTTTGGGGTTGGTGCGGGTTTTGCTCTATAGAGTCTCTGAAAAGGTAGCACAGTAGTATTCAGAGGTTCCCTAAGGTAGTTGCGCACAGTGCGCATTCAATGAAGGAGGCGAGAATGAGTACGATCGGAGGCATCGGTACTCTGGGAGGTTATAGCGGGTTGTCGTCCGTGGGTACGAAGGGCCAAAGTGCTTTTCGTGAGGACGCGCTGTTTTCCCTTCCTAAGGCCAACGCGGCTATTGCATCCAAGCTCCCGCGTGAGGATAACGTTGAGTCTTACCAAGCCGCGCAAGCGGTTGATGATGGGTTTGCCAAGCTTCGGTTAGGCATGCAGAACCTAGGCATTGGCACGGCCGAGAGCAGTCTGCTTACAGAAAGCTCGAGCGGGAGTGGTAGCGCAGCGCTCGATGAGTTCAAGAAGTACATGGACATGACCCCAGCCGAGAAGATGCGCGATAGCATCCTCAAAGAGTTAGGGCTGACCGAGGAAGAACTGGATGCCATGCCCCCTGAGCAGCAGACCGCTGTCGAAGAAAAGATCGTGCAGCGCATAAAAGAGCGATCCGAAGTGGCAATCAGTGGTGGTAATGATGGGCAGAAATCCAACCCATGGATGGCTCAGCAAGTAGGTTCAGGTTCAAGCGATTATGCCGATACGCAAATGTCTTTTAGTCAGCTTGCTTAAGTGCATGCCAGCCGCCGAAAGGCGGCTTTTTCTTGGGGCACACCGTCATCACAAGTCGACAACCTAGATTTGTACAAGCTTTTACCACGACTTGGTAGGTCGTTTCCCTCCCTGTACGACACTCTTATATGGCGTGAGTTATTTGTTTGCGCAACGGGGGTGAGTGCTAAGGCTTCTGTGTCCTGAGCATATAGACCAGTGACCAAGCCAGTTCTTTGGGCGTTCAGGCTGTGGGGAAAAACAGCGAGAAGCGGATAGTGCCTGGCTTGGGCTGTATCACGCTGGCTTCGCCGCCATGCAGTTGCATGATCGCCACGACAATAGTCAGGCCCAAGCCATATGAGTCGGAGCCTTGATGGCGTGAGGCGTCGCCGCGATAGAATCGGTCGAACACCTTGCGCAATGTTTCGTCGCTTAGCACTGGGCCCTGATTCTCAACATCGATCTGCCAGCCGCCGTCGGCTGCAACGACGCGCATCAGAATCTCGCTGCCTTCGTTGGCGTAGCGAATAGCGTTGGCGACCAAATTGCTCAGGGCTCGGCGCAATAGCAGTGGGTCCGCTTTAAGGGTGCCGTCACCGGAGGTTTGCAGGGTCATTTGCCGCTCTTCGGCGAGGCCTTCAAAATAACCGGCGATGCGCTGTAGCTCGTCATGTAGAGACAGCGGTTCGCGTTTGACGACAGATTGGGCTTCGTCAGCGCGGGCGAGGAACAATATGCTCTCGACTATGCGTGAAATGCGTTCCAGCTCTTCGAGATTTGAGGCCAGCAAGGCCTGGTATTCGTCTTCGCTGCGACTCTGGCGCAGTGCGACTTGGCAGTGTCCCATCAATGAGCCAACCGGCGTGCGTATCTCGTGTGCCAAGTCAGCGGAAAACTGTGTGAGACGCTGATAGCCGTTGGCGAGGCGATCGAGCATGGCGTTGTAGGCGTCGCTTAGTTGTTGCAGTTCAATCGGCGTTTCTGCGCTGTCCATTCTGCTGTCGAGCCGTTGAGGCGTGATGTTTGCCGCATGCTCTGCCATTTCACGTAATGGCCGCAAGCCGCGCCGCAGGAGTATGTAGCCGAGTAACGCGGTCAGCAGAAAGGCCAGGCTTACGGCGAGGTAAATACGCTGGCGAAATGACTCGAGCATCGCCATTTCTCTGGACATCACATGGGCGGCAGTGAGGCGTACTTCGCGGCCACCTGAGGTGGTTATCAGGGTCGCGGCGCGCAAAGGTGCTCCCGATGCCGTCACGCCACTGCGCAGGTCATCGACGCTCAGCGTTGCTCCAGTATTGGTTTCTGGAAAGTCCGGTAGCGTAGCGTTCAGCGGGTTGACCCTGATGACCGGCTGTTGATCAGGCTCACCAATGATGAAGATATCGTCTTCGCTGTAGAGCATGTTTTTGAGTATCTGCGGGTTCTCGCGCAATTTCTCAACAGGTAATTCGTAATGCAGCAATTTGCGAAAATGATCCAGGCGTGCGAGTACCGCGTGATCGCTTCTCATCAGCACCGAGGCTTTCATCGACTCGTATAAATAAAGCCCCGCCGCGCCCACCGTTAGCATCGCCACCAACGCAAATGCCAAGGTAGAGCGCAGTGTTAGAGAGGGCTGGCGTCGGGCTCGCATGAGCGCACCTCGCATACATAACCGATGCCGCGGATGGTATGGATCAGCTTGATCGGGTAGGGCTGATCGATCTTGCTGCGCAGACGCTTGACTGCTACATCAACGACATTGGTATCACTGTCGAAATTCATATCCCAGACTTCTGAGGCAATCTGCGCCCGAGACAGCACATCACCTTCACGGCGTAGAAACAGGTGCAATAGCGCGAACTCTTTGTTGGTCAGCGCTATCACCTGTTGCTGACGAGTGACGCGTCTGCGCACCAGGTCCAGCTCCAAATCGGCGAGATGGAAGTGGTCGGCTTCACGGACTACGCCACGCCGCAAGATGGTGCGAATGCGCAACAGCAGTTCGGTGAAAGAGAAGGGCTTTACCAGATAGTCATCCGCCCCAAGCTCCAGCCCACGGATGCGGTCGTGCAGTTGATCACGGGCCGTTAGAAACAGCACGGGTACATCCTGTTTGGCGCGCAGTAACTCGATGATCTGAAAACCGTCTATGCCGGGCAGCATCACATCCAGCACGATCAGGTCATAAGTGGTTTGCAGCGCCAGATGCAGGCCATCTGCTCCGTGCTGGGTCCAGTCTACGTTGTAGCCAGACTCGCCAAGCCCCTTTTTCAGGTACTCACCGGTTTTAGTGTCGTCTTCGATCAGCAAAATATGCATCGTCAGGGGCGCTCGAATCTCTCGGTAACGGGATTTAGCCCGTGGCGTCGGTTGAAGTGTAACGATATGCGCGCCTGCTGTTGGTGACATTTTTGTCATTTGCTTGGAGGTCTCCGTGAATGACAAAAATGTCATCCGGCGGTCATCGTGGTGGCCCGGTCTGCGGCAGAGGATGGAGGCACTTAAACCCATGAGGAATCATCGTAATGAAGCTCAATACTGCTCTGTCCACTACCTTCGGTGTACTGATGCTCAGTGCCGCAGTCATGGCTACAGCGGCTGATATGCCGGTAGTCAAGCCACTGCGCGGCACTGTTGAAAGTGTCAGCAACCATACTTTGACCTTCACCAACCGTTCCGGCGCGCAAAAGACCATCGGCTTGACTGACAAGACCGGCTTTAAGCGGGTATCAAAGGCTGATATTGATTCGATCAAAGCCGACAGCTTCGTCGGTTCTGCAGCCATCCCTCAGGCTGACGGTACGCTGAAGGCGTTAGAAGTCACGGTGTTCGAGGCAAGTCTCAAAGGCAGTGGCGAAGGCCATTACGGTTGGGAGAATGCGGATGGCAGCACCGGGACCATGACCAATGGCACTGTCGGAAAACTGTCCAAAGCCAACGGCCGTACCTTGACCGTCAATTACAAGGGCGGCGAGAAGCAGTTGGTGGTGCCCAATGACGTACCCATCGCGTATGTAGAGCCAGGCAGCGTCGATGAGCTGACCAAGGGCGCGAAAATTGTTGTATTCCCGGCTGAAGATGGCAAAACCGCACGCGGTGTTGCCGTTGGTAAAAATGGTTTCCAGCCGCCTATGTGATCGGCTGTGAATAGTGGAGCGGCTCCTTGGGGAGCGCTCCAGCTTTTACATCATTTCTTCGGCAGGGAAAACCATGACTAAAAAACCAATCCATGCCTGGCCAGTTCGCTTGACGCATTGGATCAACGCCGTCTGCATGGTCTGTATGTTTATGAGCGGTTGGGCGATTTATAACGCCGCGCCGTTATTTGCATTCAGATTTCCGGCCCAATTGACGGTGGGTGGCTGGCTTGGCGGTGCACTGGCCTGGCACTTTGCATTTATGTGGTTGCTGTTTATCAACGGTCTGATCTACGTGCTTTACGGTCTGATCAGCCGTCATTTCAAACATGATTTCTTGCCCATCAGCGTGCAGGCGGTTAAGCATGATCTGACCGATGCGTTGCGTTTGCGGTTGGTGCACGAGAAGGGTGTCTACAACGCGGTGCAGCGGCTGATGTATTGGTTGGTGTTGGCGGCCGGTGTGTTGGTCGTGCTCTCCGGGCTGGCGATCTGGAAGCCTATTCAACTTCAAGAATTGGTGACGCTGTTGGGGGGTTATGACGTAGCACGCTACGTACATTTCGCTGCAATGGCGGTTATTGGCGGCTTTGTCGTTGTCCATTTGACATTGGTGTTGCTCGTACCGAAGACCCTGTTGGCTATGGTCACCGGCGGTTCAAAGCCCATAAAAGGTGGGGAGAGTCTGCCATGATTGAGCCCAAAAAACGCGCGATTGAGCGCATTAAGCTTGAGCCCGCCCAGCAACTTCAGTTGCAAAGCCTACAGCGCCGTAATTTCCTGCGGGGTGGTTTGACCGTCGGTGCGATGGCGATGCTGACGGGTTGCAACCTGCAGGATGGCGACCAAGTGGACAAGGTGCTGTGGGCAATGTCGCGCTGGAATGATCGAGTTCAAGCCTGGTTGTTCAGCGGGCAGAAACTGGCACCGACATACAGCAAGGCGCAAATGACTACGCCATTTCCATTCAATGCATTCTATGGCGAAGACGATATACCTGAGCTGGATCTATCTGATTACAGGCTTGCCGTATCCGGTTTGGTGCGCGACAAGAAGCCGTGGACCCTTCAAGGCTTGCGTCATCTGCCGCAAAGAACTGATATCACACGTTTGATCTGCGTTGAAGGCTGGAGCGCAATCGGGCAGTGGGGCGGGGTGCCCTTAAGGACGTTTCTTGAGCATGTCGGTGCTGATATTACCGCCAAGTTTGTTGGTTTCAAGTGTGCTGATCGGTATTACTCAAGTCTCGATATGCCGACTGCTTTACACCCCCAAACCCTGCTGGCACTGGATTACGCTGAAGTCGCCTTGCCGCCCGAGTATGGCTATCCGCTACGGGTTCGCGTGCCGACCAAGCTAGGCTTCAAAAACCCCAAACACATCGTTGAAATATTTGTCAGCAATGATAATCCGGGCGGGTATTGGGAAGATCAAGGTTACAACTGGTTTAGTGGTATCTAGGCGCGCGCAGGGCAACTGGATGCGCTGAGCCTCTGGGCGGTGGGCTGTATGTTTGAGCCCATTGCCGCTGCTGTTCTCGGTCGGAAAGGCCACGACTTGCGGGTCGTGGCCTCAAGTTTATTTAACCAAGGTGGCACCGCGAGTATTGACGAAAACCGAGTAGATCGAGTGACTGCTGGCCATAAATAAACGGTTGCCTTGTGGCCCCCCGAAACACAGGTTTGCGCAGCGTTCCGGCAGGGATATATGGCCTATGGCTTTGCCCTGTGGGTTGAATACCCGCACACCATCAAGCTCTTCTGGCTTGCCTTGCGGTGAACCGTTACTGCCCCAACCGCACCACAGGTTTCCTGCTTCGTCACATTTGATACCGTCGAGGGCACCATAGGCGCTGGCTTCTATGTGTTTGCTGCGGGTGCCAAGTGTGCCGTCGGCATTGACTGGGTAGGCCCAAACCAGGCGGTTCGGCTTGGCCCGACCTTCGACGATATAGAGTGCCTTCTCATCAGGCGAGAAGCACAAGCCATTGGGCCCGGCCAGGTCGTCGATCACCCGGGTTATTTTCAGCGTTTCGCCATCAATGCGGTAAACCCCATGGGGCAATTCAGTCTGGATCTTGTGGCCCTCATATTCATTGCCGGACTGAAACGGTGGGTCGGTGAACCAGACTGAGCCATCACGCTTAACCACGATGTCATTGGGTGAGTTAAAGCGTTTACCTTCAAAATTGTCGGCCAACACAGTGATGCTGCCGTCGTGCTCGGTGCGAGTCACGCGGCGTCCAAGCTCATGGGTGGTCGAGCCTTCACAGGCGATCAAGCGACCTTGGTTGTCACAGGTCAGGCCGTTGGAGAAGTTTGATTGGTCTCTGTAAACACCCAGTGATTGGCTGATTTCATCCCAGCGCATGATGCGGTTGTTGGGAATGTCACTGAGCAGCAGGTAGCGACCCGCGCCAAACCAAACTGGGCCTTCCGCCCAACGCAATCCGGTTGCGAGTTTCTCGACGCTAGCATTGAACAGGCGCAAGTCGAGAAAGCTGTCATCCAGTGCTGTTACTGCCGGGTCTGGGTAGCGTGCGCTTAGCGGTTCTGCTGCGCGTGCTAATTGTGGCAATAAAGAACCAATGCTGACTGCGGCAGCGGAGCAGGCGAGGGATTGCTTGAGGAACTGGCGACGAGAGTTGCCGATGAGTTGCTTATCGTTCATTGGGTGTCCCTTTTGTTTTTGTTAGCCCGCAGTAATGGTGTGCGGTAGAGACAAGAATACAAGATGTACGATGACTTAAAGGTATATGGCGCGTTTTGTAAATTTTATAATCGTAAACATATGATTTAAATTAATTAATTAAATATTGTTGTATGATGACTTAAGATTATGCCCGGCTGATCTAATAACTGGTCGGGTTCTCAATGACTGGCGAATGTCCGCTAGGTGCGTGATTAAGCCCAGCGCCAACTGCTTTCAGCGACGGCATCATGGGCATGCAAACTTTCTGCGTGAATGACCTTGAGCTTGAAACCAGCAGTGCCTGGGTATTCGTGTAAGACCCGGCTAAGGCGTCGTGCCGCGTCCTCGCAAAACATCAAATTTTGGCCGTTGGCGAGGGCGAATGCTTGTTCATCTGCGCGTTTGACGGCAGTTTGTACGGCCGTTTCCAATGCTTTTTCTGCGCAGTCAATTACCGCCTGCACAGTAAAATCCGTGATGTGTTGCTGCAAGCGCAGTTGTATGTGGGCGGTGCTGCGCTGGCTGTGCGGCGTGGCAACGATGCCGTTAGTGCTGCCGAGCCAGTCATGGATTCGCTCATAATCGATGGGCGTTGCGCTGAAGTCTTCAGCAAAGCGTTGCTGTATCAACTGTCGTGCAAGTGCTGCCGAGCAGGGGCAGGTTGAGGAGTAGGTAAGGGTCAGTCCAAGCTCAAGGCGCAGGCCGTTAGCGTCAAGCGTGGCGTCAATGGTAACCGGGTAGGATCTCCACCCGGATAAATCACTGACCAGTGCGGCGCGCTGAGTCATCCAGTCAAGGCTTATGCTCAGTGAAGCATGCTGCGATAGTCCGCTGTGGCTAAGTAGAAAGTCGCCTAAAATGCTTTCAAGCAACGCCGGTGCAAGCGGTTGATGTGTCAGCCTTTGTAACGCTAAATACAGGCGTGACATATGAATGCCGCGAGTCGTTTCATCATCCAGGCTCACTCCGGCGTTTACTTTGGCAGCTGTACGTTGCCCATCAAAAAATAATGGAATATCGATATTGCACATGCCCACCCAGTCCAGCGTTTGGGCCGCGGGAGTCGGTTGCGCTGCGATGTCCGGCATGGTCTGGGGATTCAGGTTCTGGGAGATAGTGGCCTGATTGTTCATTGAGTCTATCTGCATAGCGCTTGGGGTGAGGGACTGGTTTATGCTTCGCGCAGGTGTCTTTCTTTCAGCTCTTGTCGCTCTTTTGCCTCAACGCTGAGCGAGGCTGTAGGCCGAAAAAGTAAGCGTTTGAGACCAATGGGTTCGCCCGTTTCTCTGCACCAGCCGTATTCGGCGCGAGCAAGACGCTCAAGTGCTTGATCGATCTTGTTGAGCAGCTTTTTCTCGCGCTCAAGCAGGCGCAATTGCCACTGCCGTTGTTCTTCTGCGCTACCGATATCCATCGGGTCGCTATTGGGTTCCTGCTCACGCAGCACCTGTATTTCTGCTTCGATTTGCACTTGCAGTTCTGAGCGCTGGTTTCTTAGCAGGGCCTCAAAGAATGCTTGCTGGGCTTGATTCATATAGGCATCGGCGGGTTGTTTGAGCAGCTGCTCCTCTGTCAGGCAGGAGTGTGCGGGGTGAGCAATGGTGTTCATATGGATTCCGTTGGCTGACGAAATTAAATATAAGATAGGTTATAACGTAACATAAAAATGGATGTTCATGCACCTGTACTGGCGTTAACGCAGCGTGCTTTGTAATGGACCTGCTCGGCATGCGAGCAGGTCAGGGTTTTAGCGCGTTGCCGGGTTCAAGTCCTTGAGGCTCTTGACGGCGACACCGGGAAAGTCGGTGATGATGCTGTCGACACCAAAGTCAGCGAGTCGGCGCATCAGTGCGGGTTCGTTTACCGTCCAGACGGAGACGTGCAAACCAGCTTTTTGAGCTTTAGCCAAGCGTTCGGGGGTGCACAATGTCCAGTTAAGCGCCAGGTATTCGCAGCCATAATGTTGAGCAACCTTGATCGGGTCGAGCCAGGAATACTCTGCTACCAGCCCCCGTGAAAGCTGTGGGGCGAGGCGTTTGAGCGCGCTAAGCACTTCCCGTGAGCTTGAAGTGACCGTGACCTTATCGCTAATGCCGAACTGTTCAGCCAGTTTGGCGATGGCTTCAACTGTACGTGCCGCACGGACTTTTGAGGCGCTTTTGACTTCCAACTGCCAGTGCTCGAAGGCGCATTTGTCGAAGAGTTCGCTCAACCGTGGAATGGGGCAGGGTTTGACCCAGCCCGGCCCACCTTTGCGGGCGTCATAGTTAACCAGTTCATCTGCATCGTGCTCGACCACCTTGCCACGATGTCCTGTGGTGCGTTTTAGGGTCGGGTCGTGAATGACCATTAGCTCGCCGTCACGTGATAAGTGCAGGTCAAGTTCGCAGCGATTGACGCCATGCTCCAAGCAGCGCTGGAAGCTGGTTAGGGTGTTTTCTGGTGCTTCGCCTTTTGCGCCGCGGTGTCCATAGATCAGCGTCACAGTTGCTCCTTTGTTCCCGTTTCGTCGCGAGTCGCGTTGCCGCGTAGAATCTCGTCAGGTTAGGCGCAGATCGCCACAATGGTTGAGTTCTGCAGCTAGCAGCTGAAAACAGTGTCAGCGATGCCCTATTGATAAAGCCAGATTCATCGCCGGTCAAGCGGGGGGTGCGCTACTGCACGGGATGCACGGGCAAGTGCCGTACGCTGTCAACTACGTGGTCGTACTCGAAATACACGCTGAACTCACGGTAGTCCCAGCGGGTGATCGGTGGCTGGCCAACCGGTTTGTGTTCTTCGTCGGCCAGTCCATAGCGATCAAGCACCGCGCTGCGTGACTCACCGCGTTTGGGCAATGGTTGCGTCTGGTTTGCGTCACCTTGTTGGCCAATTGGGATAGTCAGGGTTTGCGCGAAGCTGCTCAAGGGCAGCATCAGGCTCAGCACGACTAACAGGCGCGGCACAGGCACAGTCTTCACGTGAATACCTCAGGTTGGATCGGTATCGGGCTGTTCAAGGGCTTGGCGGCGCTCGAAAGCTTGGCGTTGAAGGATATGCCTTGCGAGTAACTGGCGCTGTGCGTCGGTCAACGATTCGAACTCAGTGCCGATTTCATAGAGGCCATCGTTGGACGTCAGGCAATGAATGACTTTGGCGCGCAGTAGCAGTCCCAATGCTTGTGGCATGAGCACTAATTTAATTGCAAGGTGTGTCCCTGTCTCAACCGCTTGGGCACTATTGAAATTGATCCCACCTTCGGAAATAGTCACTTTTTGCGGCGGGCCAATATCGCCCAGCAGGCTCTGTGCTACGGTTTGCCCAAGCATGTCGATTCGCTTGTTCATCACCTTTAAATAGCTGGCTAGGGTGCGGTCTCGCTCAGTGATATGGCGCAGCAGATGCTGGGATTCAAAGTCGAGAATATGCAGCTCACTGAGCAGATTGAACAAGGGTGAGCTGTCATGCAGTGCTTCAGTTGCCAGCGCTTCACTCTCAGAAAGGCGGCTAAATTCCAGTGCTATGGTATCTTCGATACGATAGTATTCACGGCGATCTTGATCATCTTGAGTCGACATGGCGAACCCGTGGCTGCAGTGGTTGTCTGAGTGTAAGGCTGCTGACCCAACCTCGCCACATGGACGTTTCTCTTTTCTTCGAACAAGCCCTCAAAAATGTTCAAACCCCTGTTCGTATTTATCGGTACGCGATACACCCGCGCCAAACGTCGCAATCATTTTGTTTCGTTTATTTCTCTGACCTCCATGATCGGACTGGCACTGGGTGTGCTGGTGATGATTGTGGTCTTGTCGGTGATGAACGGCTTCGATCATGAGATGCGCTCACGGGTGCTGGGCATGGTGCCCCACGCCACAATTGAAAGCCCGACGCCAATTGATGATTGGCGCAGCCTGGCTGAAAAGGCTAAGGAAAATCCGCAAGTCTTGGCGGTTGCCCCCTTTAGTCAGATGCAAGGGTTGCTGACCCATGACGGCAAAGTGCAAAAAATTCTGATTAACGCCATCGACCCAAAGCAAGAGGCCAATGTTTCGATTATTGGCAACTTCTTTAAACAGGGTAGCTTGCAGGCGTTGGCCTCCGGTGAGTTTGGCATTGTTATCGGTGATAACGCTGCGAAAAAGCTCGGGGTCGGTATTGGCGAAAAAATTACCTTTGTCTCACCTGAGATGACGGTCACGCCCGCCGGGATGTTTCCTCGGCTCAAGCGCTTCACTGTGGTGGGTATCTTCCATGTGGGTGCCGGCGAGATTGATGGCTATGTGGCCATGACCCATATCGATGATCTGGCGCGCTTGCAGCGCTGGAAGTCAGGGCAGGTGCAAGGTATTCGCTTGAAGTTTGCTGACTTGTTCCAGGCGCCACGCACGGCTTGGCAGATATCGCAACATCTGGGGGATGGTGAGTATTACGCCCGCGATTGGACGCGCACTCACGGTAATCTGTATCAGGCGATCCGCATGGAAAAAGCCATGATCGGCCTGTTGCTGCTGCTGATTGTTGCAGTCGCCGCCTTCAATATCATCTCCACTTTGGTGATGGTGGTGAATGATAAAAAGGGCGACATCGCGATTCTGCGTACCCTCGGCGCGACGCCAGGGCAGATCATGCGCATATTTATGGTGCAGGGTACTGTAATTGGCGTATTTGGCACTGCGATTGGCGCGGTGCTGGGCATCTTTGCTGCGCTTAACGTCAGTGCCGCAATTGCTGGCCTCGAGCATTTACTGGGCATTAAATTTCTTAATGCCGACGTCTATTTCATCGACTATTTACCTTCGCAATTATTGCCGGCAGATGTAATTCAGGTCTGTGCGGCTGCGTTGGTCTTGAGTTTCCTCGCCACCTTGTACCCGGCTTGGCGTGCTGCGCGCACCCAGCCAGCAGAGGCGTTGCGCTATGAGTAATCAGATTAAGGGTGAGCACGTTATGCAGGATCAGGCCGTTCTAAGTTGCCGTAACCTCAGCAAGCGTTACGAGGAAGGCCCGCAGTCGGTCGTGGTGCTGGATGATTTGCAGCTTGAGTTGTTTCCTGGCGAGCGCGTAGCCATCGTCGGTAGCTCAGGCTCGGGTAAAAGTACCTTGCTCAATATGCTTGGCGGCCTTGATACGCCAAGTAGTGGCAGCGTTTGGTTGGCAGGTGAAGAACTCTCGGCCCTAAACGAGAAACAGCGCGGCTTGCTGCGTAATCGTGCGCTCGGGTTTGTTTATCAGTTTCACCATCTGTTGCCTGAGTTCACTGCGCTGGAAAACGTGTGCATGCCGCTGCTGATCGGGCGTACCTCCATCAGTGAGTCGCGTCAGCGCGCTACAGCCCTGCTTGAGCGTGTGGGGCTGGGCCATCGACTGTCGCACAAACCTGCGGAACTGTCGGGCGGTGAGCGTCAGCGTGTGGCCATCGCCCGCGCACTGGTTAACCGGCCTGGGTTGGTGTTGCTTGACGAACCGACCGGTAACCTCGATCACCACACCGCAGAAGGCATCCAGGAGTTGATGCGCGAACTGAGCATTTCTTCGCAAACCGCCTTTCTGGTGGTGACCCATGACCTGGAGTTGGCCCAACAGATGGACCGTATCCTGCGTCTTGAAGATGGCAAGTTGGTGGCTAACTGATGTTTCGCCCACTGAGTATCTTTATCGGCGCCCGCTACACGCGAGCCAAGCGCCGCAATCATTTTATTTCGTTTATCTCGCTCACGTCGATGATTGGCCTGGCGCTCGGTGTGTTGGCCATGATTGTGGTGCTGTCAGTAATGAACGGCTTCCAGCGAGAGATGAGTTCGCGGATTTTGGGCATGGTTCCGCACGCCAGCATCTCAGCCGTTACGCCGCTGGATGACTGGAAGGCAGTCGCGGATGCTGCGCAAAAAAATCCGAAGGTGATAGCTGCCGTGCCCTTTGCTGAACTGGAGGGTATGTTGTCGTTTCGCGGTGCCATGCAACCCATTCAACTGCAAGGGATCGACCCAGAGCTAGAACCTAAGGTTTCGATCATCGGCGATCATATGGTTAAAGGACGATTGGCTGACCTGAAACCAGGTGAATACGGTGTGGTTATCGGTGAAATCACCGCACGCCGTTTTCGTTTGAACATAGGTGACAAACTGGCGCTGATTGTCCCGGAAATCAGCTCTGTGCCGGGGGGGATTACCCCACGCATGAAGCGTTTGAATGTGGTTGGCATCTTTAAGGTCGGTGCCGAACTCGACAGCTCTTTAGCGCTGATTAACGTTGCCGATGCGGCGGATATACAGCGCTACAAGCCAGGACAGGTGCAGAGCGTTCGCCTGAAAGTGAAAGACCTCTATGCCGCGCCACAGGTTTCTGCGCAGGTTGCAGCCAGTCTGGGTGCTGATTATCGAGCCACTGACTGGACACAGACCCAAGGCAGTCTGTTTAGTGCGATGAAAATGGAAAAAACCATGATTGGTTTATTGCTGCTGCTGATTGTTGCGGTTGCGGCATTCAACATCATCGCCACCTTGATCATGGTAGTTGCAGATAAAGGTGCGGACATCGCCATCTTGCGCACTATTGGCGCAACGCCTCGGCAAATCATGGGCATCTTTATTGTGCAAGGTACTGTAATCGGCACCGTGGGGACTTTGATTGGTTGCGTGCTTGGGGTGATTGCCGCCCTCAACGTCAGTGAGTTGGTTGGCTGGATTGAGCGTGTTAGCGGCCAGCATGTGTTCAGCTCTGATGTGTACTTCATCAGCAATCTGCCGTCGCAATTGCAGCTCACTGATGTAGTGCTCATATGTTCGGCAGCATTTGGCTTAAGCTTTCTGGCCACGCTGTACCCGTCGTGGCGAGCCTCGCGTATTCAACCTGCTGAGGCGTTACGTTACGAGTAATCGCGCTACACGCAACCTAAAAGCCGCTCATACGAGCGGCTTTTTCTATCAGTTGGACTTCTTGGCCCGGCGGCGCTCCTGGCGTTTACGCCACGCGTGTTTTACCCACCAATGCCAGTAGGCGTTCGTGGCGAAATAACCGATAACAGCAAGGATCGCACCCAGTGTGAATGAGCCCAGAAACAGGGGCTGCCAGTGGGTTTGCAGAACCTGGCCAACCCAGGCCAGGGTTACGTGTTCGGGAATGTGCAGCGTTGGTGTATCGGTTAGCCAGGCACCAAATTTATAGCTGCAATAAAACACCGGCGGCATGGTCAGGGGGTTGGTCAGCCAGACCAAACCAACGGATATTGGCATGTTGGCGCGTGCCGGAATAGCCGTGAGCGCAGCTGCCAGCATCTGCATGGGCATTGGAATCATGGCCCAGAAAAGGCCAATTGCCATTGCCCGTGAAACTGAATGGCGATTGAGGTGCCATAGGTTGGGGTCATGCATCAGCGTTCCCAGAAAACGCAGGGATTTATTGCCCTTAATTCGGTCTGGGTTAGGCATGTAGCGCTTAAATAAACGACGCGGCATGAAGGTTCTCTGGCAGGCTTAAGCGGCGATATTATGCACATATTCATTACAAACTGCCGCTTCAGATTGTAAGACCGTCTGTAACGCGACCAATTAAGCCGGGTTTCACGGAAGAAATCCAAAGGCAGGCAATGATGCTCATACCGATGATAGCGCTGATTGCGGGCCTACTCACGTTAAGGTTTATACCGCAATTACCTGCGCCATGGTTTTTGGCCGTTTGTTTGTTATGTGCATGGCTGCTGGTGCTGCGTCAGCGGTTGCTACTCGCGTTGTTTTTGCTGGGTTTCGTTTGGGCCTGCGTTTGCGCGCAGTGGGCGCTTGATGACCGCCTGAACCCAGCATTGGACGGGCATACCCTGTGGCTGCAAGGGGACGTGGTGGGCTTGCCTGAGCAAGACGGCAAGGTTGTGCGCTTTCAACTGGCCAATGCTGTTTCACGTCGGGCGACATTGCCCAGATTACTGCGGTTGTCCTGGTTCGGTGGCCCGCCGCTTGCCGCAGGCGAAACCTGGCGCATGGCGGTACGCCTGAAAAGACCCCACGCCCTGGTTAACCCCCAGTCATTTGACTATGAAGTGTGGCTACTGGCTCAGGGCATTGGCGGCACCGGCACCATCAAGGCAGGTGAGCGAATCCGTGCGGGTGAAGGGGTTGCGACGTGGCGGCAGCGGCTTCGTCAGCGCATTTTGGCGAGTCCCGCTTATGGTCGTGAGGGTGCCATAGTTGCCTTGGTATTGGGCGATGGCTCAGGCATGAGCCGTGAGGATTGGCGAACGCTGCAGCACACCGGAACTGTTCATCTAATGGTTATCTCAGGCCAGCACATTGGTCTGCTGGCCGCGCTGCTTTATGGCTTGGTCGCCGCTTTGGCACGGCGTGGCTACTGGCCAAGAGCGTTGCCTTGGCTGCCATGTGCCTGCTTGCTGAGTTTTACCGGGGCTGTTACCTACGGTGCACTTGCAGGCTTTGATATTCCTGTACAGCGCGCCTGTGTGATGGTGGGCTTTATGCTGTTGTGGCGCTGGCGCTTTCGGCATATTGGCTTGCTGATGCCGCTGCTGTCGGCGATGTTGTTGATACTGGTGTGGCAGCCACTGGCTAGCTTGCAGCCTGGCTTTTGGCTGTCATTCGGAGCCGCTGGTTTGCTGATGTTGGTGTTTGGTGGGCGTCTTGGCAGGTTGAGCGGGTGGCGATCGTTAACCCGCGTTCAGTGGGCGATGACCCTGGGGTTATTGCCGCTTTTGCTTGGGCTGGGCTTGCCGGTGAGCATGAGCGGCCCTGTGATCAATTTGTTTGCTGTGCCGCTGGTGGGGTTGGTGATTGTGCCGCTAGCACTGCTAGGTACTGTGTTGTTGCCGATACCCTGGCTGGGCGCAACGCTGCTGAGTGTGGCGGGTGGCTTACTTGAACTGCTGTTTCGTTCTCTGACGTTTGCAGCTACAGCGTTACCCGCTTGGCTACCTTCTGGTTTGCCGTTGTGGGCTTGGTTGCTGCTGGCAATTGCGCTGTTGTTGCTGTTATTGCCACGGGGCATTCCTGGCCGAAGTCTGGCTTGGTTGTTAGTGCTGCCGGCATTGTTTACTGAGCGGCCGCGGCCGCCCGAAGGGCGCGCACAGGTCATCATGTTTGATGTAGGGCAGGGCTCCTCAATAGTGGTGCAAACCCGTGAGCATGCGCTGCTTTACGACACGGGCGCGCGCTCGCCGGGTTTTGATATTGGTGAGCGAGTGGTGTTGCCATCGCTGCGCACGCTGGGGCTGGATCGGTTGGATAGGCTGCTCATTAGCCATGCCGATAATGACCACAGCGGTGGCGCGTTGGCGATACAGCAAGGCATCTCGGTTGGGCAAGTGATCAGCGGCCAGTCCGCGCAGTTGCCACTATCACTTGATGCTGAGCCCTGCGTAAGCGCCAGTTGGCAGTGGGATCAGGTGCGTTTTCGTACATGGCAGTGGCAGCAGGCAACCCAGTCCAATGCATCATCCTGTGTGTTGATGGTCGAGGCCGCGGGTGAGCGGCTATTGCTTACCGGTGATATTGACGCTGCGGCTGAACAGGCCTTGGTGCGCAGTGGGCTGGAGGTTCAGGCGCAGTGGTTGTTGGCACCGCACCACGGCAGTCGTAGTTCTTCATCGCAATTGTTTGTCGATGCGGTGGCAGCTCATTCGGTGTTGATAGGTCGTGGCAAGCACAATGCCTATGGCCACCCACATCCAACAGTTGTGCAGCGTTACCAACTCTCCGGTGCAAGGCTCTACGATACCGTAGAGCAGGGCGCAGTGATGATTGAGCTGGGTTCTTTTGTGCCAGCGCAAGGAATGCGCAAAATACCGCGATTTTGGCGAGAAAAATGAGAACAGCAACGGTCGGCGAGGTCACAGCCCTATGCTAGAGTGACGCCAATTTTGTTGAGGGGATACGCCACCGTGTGGGAATTGGTTAAAGCTGGCGGCTGGATCATGCTGCCGATCATCATGTGTTCTATCGTTGCCGCTGCAATTGTGGCGGAGCGCTTATGGACGTTGCGGCCTAGCCGTGTCACCCCGCCAAACTTGTTGAGTCAGGTCTGGCAATGGATCAAAGATAAAAAACTCAATAACCAAAAACTCAAAGAACTGCGGGCTAATTCGCCGCTCGGTGAGATTTTGGCTGCGGGTCTGGCCAACTCCAAGCATGGTCGCGAGATCATGAAGGAGTGTATTGAAGAGGCCGCAGCTCGGGTCGTGCACGATATGGAGCGTTATCTCAACGCCCTCGGCACTATCGCGGGTATTGCGCCGCTGCTCGGTTTGCTCGGCACTGTGCTGGGGATGATCGAAATTTTCAGTTCATTTATGGGCGCCGGTATGGCCAATGCGCCGGTGCTTGCGGGTGGTATCGCCAAAGCATTGATTACCACTGCGGCAGGTTTGATCGTGGCAATCCCTGCACTGTTCTTCCACCGTTACCTGCAGCGCCGGGTGGATGAGTTGGTGGTGGGCATGGAGCAAGAAGCAATCAAGCTGGTTGAGGTGGTGCAGGGCGACCGCGACGTTGATCTGGGGGGAGATAAGGCGTGAAGTTCCGGCGTAAAGCGCGGGAAAACGTCGATATCAATCTGGCGCCGCTGATTGATGTGGTGTTTATCCTGCTGTTGTTTTTCGTGGTAACCACGACGTTCACCCGCGAAACCCAGATGAAGGTCGATCTGCCCGAGGCGGTTACGGGGGCTCCGTTAGAGGATGCCCAGACTAAACCGCTGGAGATCTTGATTGCTGCCGACGGTAGTTTTTCAATCAATGGCAAGGCCCTGCTCAAGAGTGATCTGCAAAGCCTGATCGCTGCGCTGGAAAAAGAAGCGGCGGGTGACTACAGCCAGCCGTTGACCATTAGCGCAGACGGTAAAACGGCCCACCAGTCGGTTATTACCGCGATGGATGCCGCTGGCAAGCTGGGCTTTGCTCACTTGCGCATGACCACGGTCGAGGCGCAACCAGCGCCTTGATGGAGATTGCTGATGGCATTGTCTGATCGGCTGATCAAGGCCTGGTATGACGGGCATCCCGCGCTGAGTCTGCTGACTCCGCTGGAGGCTTTGTATCGCCGGGTGGTGCAGCGCAAGCGCCAGCGTTTTGTCGCGGGCGAAGGCGAGATCTACCGTGCAGCGGTGCCGGTTATCGTGGTCGGCAATATCACCGTCGGCGGTACCGGCAAGACGCCGATGATTCTCTGGCTTATTGAGCAGTGTCAAAAGCGTGGTCTTAAGGTCGGCGTGGTCAGTCGTGGTTATGGCGCTACGCCGCCGTCATTGCCCTGGCGTGTTGCGGCTGAACAAAGTGCGGCAGTTGCTGGCGATGAGCCGTTGCTGATTGTTCAGCGCAGCGGCGTGCCCTTGATGATTGATCCTGATCGCGGTCGTGCGGTACAAGCCTTGCTTGAGGCAGAGCCGCTGGACTTGATTCTCAGTGACGACGGCCTTCAGCATTATCGGTTGGCCCGGGATCTGGAGCTGGTGCTGGTTGATGCTGCTCGTGGCTTTGGAAATCAGCGCTGCCTGCCAGCAGGGCCGTTGCGCGAGCCAATGGAGCGCCTGCAAAGTGTCGATGCGCTGCTGTACAACGGTGCCACCAGCGACCCGGAAGGTGCCTACGCCTTCACCTTGCAGCCTACGCAACTGATCAATCTATGCAGCGGCGAAGCCCATCCGCTCAATCACTTTCCTGCGGGGCAGGCCGTGCATGCAGTCGCGGGCATCGGCAATCCGCAGCGTTTCTTCAACACGCTTGAGGCGCTACACTGGCAGGTAAATGCGCACGCTTTTGCCGATCACGCGCCCTACAGTCGCGAGTTGCTGAATTTCAGCCCTGACTTGCCGGTGATCATGACCGAAAAAGATGCGGTGAAGTGCCGTGCTTTTGCGGCGGATGATTGGTGGTATCTAGCTGTCGATGCGCAGCCTTCGCAGGCATTCGCGCACTGGTTTGATGCACAATTGAGCGCTCTATTGCAGGCTCGCTAGTTTTATACTGGCGGCGTCGCAACTACCGTTTTACCTCAAGGATCACCCATGGACCCGAAATTACTCGATATCTTGGCCTGCCCGCTGTGCAAAGGCCCGTTGAAGCTGGTCAGCGATAAAACCGAGCTGGTGTGTAAGGCCGATGCCTTGGCATTTCCTGTGCGTGATGGCATCCCGGTGATGCTTGAAAGCGAAGCACGGACCCTCAATGTCGACGAGCGCCTGGACAAGTAAATGAGCCAAGCATTCAGCGTTGTGATTCCGGCGCGTTTTGCCTCGACGCGTCTACCGGGCAAGCCCTTGCAGGATATCGCGGGCAAGCCAATGGTCCAGCATGTCTGGGAGCAAGCCTGTAAGAGCGACGCCCAACGTGTGGTTGTCGCCACCGATGATGAGCGCATTTTAGAGGCCTGCAAGGCTTTTGGTGCAGAGGTGGTGCTCACCCGGGTTGACCATAACTCAGGCACCGATCGCTTGGCCGAAGTCGCCACAGCAATGGGGCTTGAGCCCGACGCGATCGTGGTCAATGTGCAGGGTGATGAGCCGTTAATTCCGCCGTCGATCATCAACCAGGTGGCTGCCAATCTGGCCGCCAATCCGCAAGCAGCGATCGCGACCTTGGCTGAGCCGATTGAAGATGTGGATGCCTTGTTCAACCCCAATGTAGTCAAGGTTGCAACCGACGTGACCGGCTTGGCGCTGACATTTAGCCGCGCGCCTTTGCCTTGGGCCAGAGATGATTTCGCCCGCAACCGTGACCAGTTGCCCGCCAACGTGCCGTATCGCCGTCATATTGGGATCTACGCCTATCGCGCGCAGTTTCTCCATGACTTCGTCGCGTGGGGGCCGTGTTGGTTGGAGAATACCGAATGCCTAGAGCAGCTTCGTGCGCTCTGGTACGGCGTACGTATTCATGTTGCCGATGCACTTGAAGCGCCACCTGCTGGGGTTGATACCCAGGAAGACCTCGACCGCGTTCGTCAGTTGCTGAGCCGTTGATGCGCGTCCTGTTCGTCTGCTTAGGCAATATTTGCCGCTCGCCAACGGCTGAAGCGGTGTTTCGTAGCAAACTGGTCAAGGCCGGGTTGGCCGATCAAGTGCAGGTCGATTCGGCGGGTACCGGTGACTGGCATGTCGGCAAACCGGCAGATACCCGTGCCCGCCATGCTGCGCAACAGCGTGGCTACGATATGTCAGCGTTACGTGGTCGTCAGTTTGAAGCGGCTGACTTCCAGCGCTTTGATCTGATGCTGGCCATGGATAACAGCAACCTGAGCAATCTCGCCCGTATGCGCCCCAGTAACTCTGGCGCTGAACTGGATTTGTTTCTGCGTCGCTATCAGCTTGAGGTTGATGAAGTGCCGGACCCTTATTACGGTGGCGACCATGGTTTTGAACATGTGCTCGACCTGATCGAGCAAGCCAGCGATGCCTTGCTTATTGAAGTAAAGGGACGGTTATGAGCCTGCATGTTGAGCGCGATGTTTCGCTCAAAGCCTATAACAGCTTTGGCATTGAGGTGAGTGCAGCGCAGTTTGCTCAGGCCCACACCGATGACGAGGTGCGAGCCGCACTTGCCTACGCCGATGCGCAAAAATTGCCGTTGATGCTGCTCGGCGGTGGTAGCAACCTCTTGCTGACTGCGGCTGTGCCGGGGCTGGTGCTGCGCATGAGTGGTCGGGGTATTCGTATTCTCAGCGATAGTGCCGGGTCTGTGGTGATCGAAGCAGAAGCAGGCGAGCCTTGGCATCCGTTTGTACAATGGACCCTTGCCGAGGGTTTGGCTGGTTTGGAAAACCTCAGCCTGATTCCGGGCACTGTTGGGGCTGCGCCCATGCAGAACATCGGTGCTTACGGGGTTGAGATCAAAGATGTGTTTGCCGGGCTCAGCGCCCTTGACCGGCAGACTGGCGAGGTTCGTGAGTTCAACCTGCAAGACTGCCAGTTCGGTTATCGCGACAGTATTTTTAAGCGTCAAGCTGGGCGCTGGATCATCTTGCGCGTGCGCTTCGTCTTGAGTCGTGATGCCCAGTTGAACCTGGCCTATGGCCCGGTTAAGCAGCGCCTGAGCGAGCAGGGCATCGATAACCCGACAGCTCAGGATGTCAGCCGCGCGATCTGCGCCATTCGCAGTGAAAAACTCCCAGACCCTGCCGTCTTGGGCAATGCCGGCAGCTTTTTTAAAAACCCCCTTGTGGCGGCTGAAGTCGTTGAGCATTTGCGCGAGCAACATGCTGATCTGGTCGCCTATGCTCAGGAGCCGGGGCAGTTCAAGGTGGCGGCAGGCTGGTTGATTGAACGCGCAGGTTGGAAAGGTTTTCGCGAGGGCGATGCTGGCGTACACAAGCTGCAAGCCTTGGTCTTGGTCAATTACGGCAGTGCTACCGGCGAGCAATTACTCAACCTCGCCAAGCGCATTCAGGCTGATATCAAACAACGTTTTTCGATTGAGCTTGAGATAGAGCCCAATGTTGTCTAGCCGCCTTTAAGGCGGTTGAGCGGACAACGCGAAGCTTGCCCGCCGTGGTTGGTTCAAATACACCGAATGCTTGTGGTTGAAATGGGTGGATAGCAAAGTGCTATCCACCTGGTTTGGCGCTTGTCATTCTTAGCTATGTTATCGATAACATTTTGCTGTTAGAGTGTGGCCCACTGTTATTTTGCTTTGGAGTACTGGCCGTGTTGACCTGTGGCGAATTGTTGGTTGAGATGTTGGAAGACTGCGGTGTTGATACCGTTTTTGGTATCCCCGGTGTGCACACAGTTGAGCTTTATCGCGGTTTGCCAGCGACCAAGATCACGCACATTACCCCTCGTCATGAGCAGGGCGCAGGCTTTATGGCTGACGGCTATGCGCGGGTCAGCGGCAAACCGGGTGTGTGCTTTATCATCACCGGACCGGGCATGACCAATATCACCACGGCCATGGGCCAAGCCTATGCGGATTCGGTTCCGATGCTGGTGATCTCCAGCGTCAATAATACTGAGCAACTGGCCATGGGCGGTGGCCGTCTGCATGAGCTGCCATCGCAAAGCAATTTGGTCTCTGGCGTTGCAGCCTTCAGCCACACCCTGATGCGCCCAGATGAATTGCCTGATGTCCTTTCACGAGCATTTGCCGTGTTTAACAGCGCACGCCCGCGCCCGGTGCATATCGAAATACCGATCAACGTGATTACCGCTTCAGCCGACCATGTAAAGCGCAAGTTGGGGGCTGTACCAAGCCGCCCGGCGCCATGCCCGGATGCCATCGCCCGTGCGTTGCAGTTGCTCAAGTCGGCTAAGCGTCCGTTGGTGCTGCTTGGTGGCGGCACTGCCAGCGCCAGTGCTGAGGCCGTGCATCTGATTGAAGCATTGGACGCGCCAACGGCCTATACGGTAAATGCCAAAGGCGTACTGCCTAAAGGCCATCCATTGGCCTTGGGCTCGAATCAGTCGTTGGTTCCAGTGCGTGAGCTGGTGTTGCAGTCCGATGTGGTCCTGGCCATTGGTACTGAGTTGGGCGAGACCGACTACGACGCAGTATTTGATGGCAATTTCCGCATCGACGGCCAGTTAATTCGTATCGACATCGATGCCGAGCAGTTAAATCGCAATTATCCAGCGGATATCGCCATTCTCAGCGATTCGCGCATGGCGATTAATGCACTCGTTGCGGGTTTAGGTGAAGGCGCGGGGTTTGGTCCGGATAGTCCGGGTTCTAAATTGGCTGCCCAGGTTCGTGGCCAGCTTGAGGCCTTGATTCCTGAACCGTGGATCGCACAAAAGCGGGTGCTTGATGTGCTGCAGGAAACCTTGCCGGATATGATTTTCGCGGGCGACTCGACGCAAATTGTTTACTCCGGCAACCACCTGTTTGAAGCCAATGCGCCGCGCACCTGGTTTAACTCTTCAACCGGCTACGGCACTTTGGGTTATGGCTTGCCTGCTGCGATTGGCGCAAAGTTAGCCGCGCCCGAGCGGCCAGTCGTCTCGCTGATCGGGGATGGCGGCATTCAGTTCACCTTGCCAGAATTGGCCTCGGCAGTTGAAGCCAATGCACCGGTTATCGTGCTGCTGTGGAACAACAGTGGCTACGGTGAGATTAAGCGCTACATGCAAAATCGGGATATCCCGACCATTGGCGTTGATATCTACACCCCGGACTTCCTCACGCTGGCCAAAGGCTTTGGTTGCCATGCCGCGCGTGCCGAGAGCTTTGAGCAACTGCGTGAATTGCTCTTGAGTGCAGCTAAGGCCGACCGGCCAACGGTGATTGAAATTCAGGAAAGCGCCGCATTTTTGTCTGCCTGAGTAGTCAGGCTGGCGGGTCGTGACGCATTCGCGGCCAGCCGTGCGCCTGCAATGAAAAATCGGCACGCCTGAACGAGGCAAGCACCAGAGGCTTTAAGCGTGACCCACAATAAACCCACTGTACAGGATGTCGCGCGGTTAGCCGGTGTGTCCGGCATGACTGTGTCACGGGCATTAAGTAAGCCCGAGTTGGTCTCCCAGGCCACCCGTGAGCGAATTGATCTGGCGGTGCGTGAACTGGGTTATGTGCCCAATCTTGCCGCCAGTGCTTTGGTCACGCGCCGTAGCGGTGTGGTTGGGGCGCTGATCACCACTATCACCAACCCGATATTGGCGACCACCATTGAAATTTTGCAGCAGGGCCTGAGCAAGGCAGGCTTGCATATGCTCATTGGTGAGACCCGCTTTTCTCCTGAAGAAGAAACCAAAATGCTCCGGGCATTTCTGGGACGTCAGTTGGATGGGTTGATCTTGGCATACGGTTATCACACGCCGGAAACCTACGAGCTGTTGGCGGCGGCGCGAATTCCGGTGATTGAGCTCTGGGATTTGCCTGAAGGCGACAATCCGCGTCAGCCTGTGGGGCAGGTGGTAGGGTTTTCAAACTGGGAAGCAGGCGCGGCAGCGGGTCGTCATCTTGTCGACGCAGGCTATCAGCGCCCCGCATTCTTTGGTTTTGACGATGCCCGCGAGAATCTGCGCTGGCAAGGGTTTCGCCACGCGGTTATGCATGGGCTGGGGTTTGAGCCACTACGCTTCAATACGTCGGCCATTCCGCATATCGATGACGGTGTTGATGTGATTGAGCGCTACGCCCGCGGTGAGCTTGAGTTTGACGGGGCGTTTTTTACCAATGACATGCCTGCCATTGGTGCCCTGTTCAGTTGCCAGCGTAAAGGTATTGATGTGCCAGGTGAACTGGGTATCTGTGGCTTTGGTGACTTGCCCATTGCCCGTGTAGCCACGCCAACGCTGACCAGCGTCCGTATTCCTGCAGAGCAGGTGGCTAACTCGACGGTTGAGCTGCTGACGCAAATGATCAAGGGTGACGACCTTGGTGTACGCCAAATTGATGTGGGCTGTGAGCTGATCGCCCGCGAATCAACTGCTCGGGGATAAATCCGCGGTTGCTGGGTCTTGCTCGCGCCACTGCAGCAGCCATTGGGCGAAGTGATTAACTTTGGGGTCGCGATTCAGTTTGGGGGTGACAACGTAATATTCCCCACAGTTAAGCGGGGTTTGGCAGGCAATTGCCAGCCGCCCGGCTTCAATGTCTTGGCTGACGAACAGGCGTGGCAATACCGTTGCGCCTAAGCCATGAAGCGCGCCATCGAGGACAAACTGGAAGTGCTCCAGGCGCTGTCCTGGCAATATTTCGATTTCTTTATGGCTAAGCCCGGCGTCATCCAGCCACAACTGGGTGGATGACCTGAACTGCGGCGAGTGAGCGGCGTGATGTAAAAGCGGATAACGCAGAATGTCGCGTCTGTGGATGATCTCGCCATGCTGTTCGAGCAACTCGGGTGTGCAGACTGCAACCATCTCACCGTGCATCAAAAACTGTGAATCAAATTCTGGCCAGTTACCGTCTCCATAGAGAATCCCCACGTCATAACCTTCATGTCCGTCATATAAGCGGCGCAGGTCATTCATTATTTCTAAATCGATTTCCGGGTGCAGGCGTGCGTAGTCCTTGAGCTTGGGTAATAACCAGCGGGTGGTGAAGGAGGGCTCGGCACCGATCCGAAGATGCCCGGCGTGACTACTTCGTACCTGATGGGTCGCCGCTTCGATCTGGTCCAGCAGCAGGCTGATTTCCTGCACGTATTGGCGGCCATTGTCGGTCAGTTGCAGGCGCTGCTTAACCCGTTCGACCAACGCGCAGCCGAGCATATCTTCCAGGTTTTTGATCTGCCTGCTGACCGCACTTTGCGTCAGGTTCAGCTCTTCTGCGGCCTTGGTTACGCTCATGTGGCGAGCGAAGGCGGCAAAGCAGCTTAGGGAAATCATGCTGGGAAGTTGTCTGCGCACAATAGTTCATGACGTTTTGGAATGGTTTTAACAAGAATAAGTCGATATTCGTCCCGCGACAAGCGACTTACTCTGCGCAGATGACAATAGGGAGCAACGGCGTACACCGGCCCATGCAGTTAAAACATGAGTCGTACGTGGCGTGATTGCTCTAAATAGCCTGAGGAGCACCGATGAACATTAACTCAACCACTGAGCAGTCCCTGCGCACAGATTTAGCCGCCGCATACCGGCTGCTGCAACTCAATGGTTGGGCCGATCAGGTGTTTACCCATGTTTCTGCACGCATACCGACGGATGAACCCGCATTTTTGATCAACCAATATGGTTTGTTGCCTGAAGAAATCACGGCCTCCAATCTGGTGGGCATTGATGTCAACGGCAAGAAGCTCGACGCCAGCAGCCCTGAGGTCAATCCGGCCGGTTTCACTGTTCACAGCGCCATCCACATGAAACGCCATGACGCCGTTTGTGTCATGCATACCCACACCCTTGCGGGCATGGGCGTGGCCGCGCTGGAAGAGGGCTTGCTACCGCTTAATCAGACCAACATGGCCTTCTATGATCGTGTGGCCTATTACGATTACGAAGGTATTCCGCTCGATATAGAAGTGCGCGAGCGAATCGTGGGTGCCTTGGGTAACAAGAACTGCGCGATTATGCGCAACCATGGCTTGCTCACGGTTGGTCGCAGTGTCGCTGAAGCCTACTTCTTTATGTACTACCTCAACAAAGCCTGTGAAATTCAGCTGGAAGCCATGAAAGCCGGGCGACCGTTGATTACTCCATCGGCGCAGGACTGCGAGATGACTGCACGCCAGTTTGAGCACCCGGCCTACCACCAAGAGAGCGTTGATTTGGTCTGGCAAGCTGAACTGCGCCGCCTAGATCGCATTGATCGTTCATTTCGCGACTGAAATTCACAGGTTTAAGCACAGAGCCTGCGTGCCAGGTTTTGCGTTTTAACCAATAGAACTGCGTGCCAACAGAGCAGCACTACAACTATAAAAAGGTGAGAACATGCTGGAGTCATCCGAGACACAAACCGCATCCGGTCATAATGGAACGCCCTTGGGACCCTATACCACCAAGCAACTTTTGCGCTTCATCATTCCTACGCTGTTCGGGATTTTGCTGTTCCTCACGCCTTTGAGTGTTGATGGCCGCATTACGGTGATGATCGCCTTCATCATTGACTACGTTAACGATGTGCTCAAGCCGATGATGGTACCGGCTACTGCTGCGGTAGCGATCATCCCCAGCTTGATCACATTAGTGGTGCGTTTTAGCCCACTTAAAGACAACCCAAATCGCTTTGTTCAGCTGTTCAATCCGAGTTTGTCCTGGACTGTGGTGCGTCTGATCGGCGCCACCTTGATGTTTATGGTCTATTTCCAGATTGGCCCGGAGTGGGTCTGGAGCCGTGATACGGGCGGCGTCATGCTGTACGACGTTGGCCCGGTTGTGTTGGCGATTTACCTGCTCTCCGCTATTTTGCTGCCGCTGCTGACCGACTTTGGTTTGATGGAGTTTATTGGCACATTGGTCAGCCGGATATTTGAAAAGCTGTTCAGCCTGCCAGGCCGAGCGGCCGTCGACTGCGCTGCATCCTGGCTGTCGGCTTCCAGTGTCGGCATCATGCTCACCACCCAGCAATACCGGGGTGGCTTTTATACCAGTCGTGAAGCCTGCGTAATCTCGACCAACTTTTCGATCGTATCCATTGCGTACTCCTACCTGCTGCTCAAGCTGATTGGCATGGAGCACGTGTTTATCCAGTGGTATCTGTCGGTTGCAGTGACCGGGGTGATTTGTGCGTTGATCGTGCCGAAACTGCCGCCGCTGCGTGGCAAGCTCGACCGTTATGAGCCTAGCGTTGGCAAGCAGTTGGTGACCGATGATGACAAGAGTAAAGGCTTGTTTGCGTTGGGCCTGCATCGGGCTATCCAGCGTGCAGATAAAGCCAGTGGTCCTCTTGAGTTGATCAAGCAAGGCGTGCATATCAGCGCTGACATCGCGATTTCGGTCTACCCGGCAATGATGTTGATTGGTTGCGTGGGGCTGTCGCTGATCAAGTACACCACGGTGTTCCATGTCTTGTCCTTGCCGCTGGTGCCATATTTGGAGTTGCTGCAAATTCCCCAAGCCGCTGAAGCAGCCCCTGCGTTGCTGGCTGGGATTGTTGACAGCATCATGCCGTCGATCCTGGCGTCCGGTATCGAAAGCGAGATCACACGCTTTGTGCTGGTCGGTGTTGCGGTCACCCAGATCATTTTCTTCACGGAAGCTGCAATCATTCTGGTGCGCGCTAATTTCGGCTTGAAGTTACGTGACCTGTTTGTGATCTACCTGCTGCGTGTACTGATCTCGCTGCCGGTGCTTTCACTGATGGCGCACCTGGTGCTGTAACCGCAGTCACAGTTTTATGGCGCTCTGGCATGTTGTCCCGCCCGCTAGAGCGCCATTTTATTCGTTTGATACTAATCTGCCTGCTTCGATTTGGCTTAGTTGAGCCGCGGAGCAACCTGCTTCGAGGTTTATGTCATGGCTAAGTCCGATAACTTTCTTTCTTCCAACGTGCCGGGTGCAATGGGTGCCGCTGAACTGGTGCTGACTAATGGGCGCATCTATACCGTTGATGACCAGCAGAGTTGGGCCGAAGCGGTCGCCATTAAGCATGGTCGCTTTGTTGCCGTGGGTAACTACCAAGCCGTCGAACCCTTTATTGGCGAGAAGACGCGGGTGCTTGATCTCAAAGGCCGCTTCGTCATGCCAGGTTTGTATGACATGCACACTCACCCCGATCTGGCATTAGCGCCGGGTTATTCAGGTGATTTGGCGATTGGCCTAGACGACCCAACGCCAGAGCAGGTCAAGCAGTCGGTACTCGACTATGCAGCGGCTAACCCCGGCGATGGCTGGGTCTATGGCCAATACTTTGTGCGTTACACCTTCAAGCAAGCAGGTCTTGTGGCGGATCGCGAGTGGCTAGATAGCTTTATGCCAGATCGTCCTGTGGCGATTCTTGATCGCTCCTGGGGTTGCATGATGGTCAACTCCAAGGCGCTTGAGCTGGCTGGTATTGATGCTGACACCATGGACCCGCGCCATGGCTACATTGAGCGCGACAGCATCACTGGTGTACCGACCGGTGTCTTGGTCGATGGTGCTTATGCGCTGATCCACGCTGCGATGCCGCCGACGCCGCAACATGCCTTGAAACGCGCTTATCGCGAAGGCGTGCAGTTCCAGAGCGGCCATGGCGTGGTCGGCACCAAGTATGTACACGTCTGCGAGCATCGCCTCAATGCACTGAAGTCAATCGACCAGGCCGGTGAGTTGACAGTCCGGGTTGAGGCGGCAATTAGCTGGCAGGACGACATCTTCCCAGTTAAACGACGCTGGGAGTTGTTGGCCGGTGAGCGGCATTTCTACCGCAGCGCTCGGCTTAATGCCAATGCGGTGAAATTTCACTTTGACGGCACTCACGAATCACGCTCGTCGTATCTTTCCAGCGCTTGGCCAGGAGAAAGCAGCTGGCGCGGCCATCTCAATCTAACCCCTGAGCACATCAGCGACATGGTGGTGGATATGGATCGCAAGGGCGTGCGGGTCATTGCCCATTGCACCGGTGACGGCGCTTCTGATTTGTTTCTTGATGCCGTGGCTGAAGCGCGCCGCCGCAATGGTGACAGTGGCGTACGCCATCAGTGCGCGCACAGCACCACCTTGCTTGATGCCAACCTGCCGCGCTTTGCAGAACTGCAGGTGACGGCTGAATTTTCGCCGGTTGGCTGGTTTCCCTCGTCTTTTGCCAACGCCCGCGCGGTGTTCGGTGAAGACCGTATGCAGCGTGCCTACAACTTCAAGGGTGTCCTGGAGGCAGGCGGTGTTGCGGTAATGGGCACCGACTGGCCGGTTTCCAGTATCAATCCATGGATTGGTTTTGAAGCGATGATTACCCGTGAGAATCCATTTGGTGATGTGGATGGCTGCTTTTATGGCAACCCGATTACCTTGGAGCAGGCCATTCGCGTCATGACCATCAATGGTGCTTGGTGTATGGGGATTGACGATAAAGCTGGTTCTATCGAGGTGGGTAAATCTGCGGACTTGATCGTGCTCGACCGTGACCTCTTCGCGCAGAGCCCCAAGGGCAACATTCACAACACCCAGGTGCAGTTAACTGTGCTTGAGGGTGAAGTGATGTGGGACCGCCAGGGTGAGTTTGATGACACCGATCATATGGCCATCTGGCAGGGCGAGTTGCCTAAGTTCTGACTGACTAAAGGCGCCGCTGAAAACGTAGTGCAGTCGTTTTTCAGCGGCTTCTGAGGTTTGATTATTCAGAGTAGGGCCCGGCTCTGCTCAACCCTTTGAAGGTGTGGCTTATGAACAGAAGACAGAGCATACCGGTGACTATTGTTTCCGGCTTTCTGGGGGCGGGTAAGACCACGCTACTCAATCGCATACTCAATCACGACCACGGTTTACGCATGGCGGTGATGGTTAATGATTTTGGTTCGATCAATATCGACAGCCAGCTCATAGTCAGCCAGACCCAGACGACGGTAAACCTCACTAACGGCTGTATTTGCTGCACGGTGGAAAGTGATTTAATCGAGCAGTTAAGCCGCATGCTTAACAATCGAGAGAGTCGTCCCGAGTACATCGTCATCGAGGCCAGCGGGGTATCTAACCCGCAAAAAATTGCCAATACCTTGCGTTACCCGCAGTTTCGCGAAGCGTTGAATATCGACAGCATTATCACAGTGGTCGATGCTGCGCAGTATGAGGGGCTCAAAGGTGAGATGGCGCAGTTGGCGATGGACCAGCTTGATGCAGCCGACATCATTGTGCTGAACAAAATTGACCAGGTCAGTGATGAGCAGGTTGCAGCCTTGCGCTCGCGTTGGTTGTACCCGAATGTGCGTTTGCTGCAAGCGCAACACTGTGACGTGCCACTGGAGTTGGTCTTGGGAGTAGGGCGCATAAGTGCTGGCGTTAAACTCAAGCCGGTGACCTCAGCCACAGTGCTGGGTGCTGTGTCTGAACCGGATCACAGTGCGGTATTTTCAACCTGGAGTTGGACATCTACACAGCCGCTCTCGCTAAAGGCGCTGCGTGAGGCGCTTGCGACTTTACCTGCGGATATTTACCGGGCTAAAGGCATCTGCAATATCGCAGAAGCGCCAACGCAGCGCAGTGTGTTGCATCTGGTTGGTAGCCGCAGCGAAATCAAGTTGGACGAAGACTGGCGCGATGTTCAGCCTTACAGCCAGGTCGTTGTGATAGGTGCCCGCGACGCAATTGACCCCGCGAGCCTGCAAGCTGTATTCGATAAGTGCATTGCCTGACCGGCTGATCGAAAAGCCTCGCCTTGCCACACCCTAAAAATCGCGCTCTTGCGCGATTTTTCCGTAGAAGGTAGACGCTTTTATCGGCCTCCCTTTTATGCGTGGACATTCGATTATCGGTTGAGCCACGGTGGGGTGGGCTTCACGTTGCCACTGTCTGGCGCAAACTAAAAAGGGACGCCGAAGCGTCCCTTTTTAGTTTACTGATTGAACTTAGGCTTGCGGTTTATCCGCATCATCAGCCGGTTGCTCTTCAGCTTGTTTTACTTCTGGCTCAGCTATTTCGGTAACGATTGAAGCGGGTGCTTCAGGTGTTACTTCAACTGCTGTTTCAGGGGTTACTTCAACGGGTGCTGATGCGGGAGTCACTGGAATAACCTCAACAGGTTCTTCAGCAACAACCACTGGTGTGGCTTGAGCCGCTTGTTCAGCCTCACGAGCCAGGCGCTCTTCTTCACGCTTGCGGCGACGAACTTCACGTGGGTCGTTCGGTGCTCGGCCTGTGCTTACCACTGGGGCGGAAGCCGCCTCAGTTGCAGGTTCGGCAGCAGGTGCAATCACAGGTTCTGGCGCAGCAGTCTCGGTGACGACAGGGGCGGCAGGTTCTGCTTTCGCTTCAGCTACAGGCTCAGCAACTTCAACAACCGGCTCAGCTTTTGGCGTCTCTGGAGCAGGCTGTTCAACCGCTACTTCAGCTGCTGGCAGTACGATCACCGATTCAGCTGCTGGCTCTTGTGCTTTCACGTCTGCCGAAGCGGCTTCGGTTTCGGCTACAGGCGTTTGCTCGGCATGTGGTTTACGGCTCTGACGTTGTGGTGCTTCAACTTGAGCGTCTTCAGCAGGCTGAGTGACAGCTTCGACAGCAGCCTCGACCGCTTCTACCGCTTGAACAGCAGCTGCGCTGGCAACCGCAGTGGCTGCTACTTCACCGGCTTCTTCGTTGGTTTCGCTGTTGTCATCGGCGTTTTCGATCACATTGCCGTTGGCATCACGCTGACGCTCACGACGATTGCTACGACGACGCTGACCGCGCGAACGGCGACGTGGACGCTCGCCATCGGTAGTGTCTTGGTCGTCGTTCTGAGCGTTCTCGGTGCTGTTCAGCTCTTCGTCTTCAGTCGCCGCTGCAGTTTGCTCTTTACGCGGTTGACGCTCTTCACGCGGCTGGCGTGGCTGGCGCGGTTCGCGCTGTGGACGCTCACTTGCAGCTGCTTCGCCAGCGGGTGCATCCAGTGGCTCACGCAGTTCACGAACCTGACGCTCTTCGCGTGGCTTGCGGTCGCGAGGTGGGCGCGATTGACGGTTTTCCTGTGGCTCACGAACCTCTACAACTTCGCGTGGCTGACGTTCTTCACGTGGCTGGCGAGGTTGACGCTCTTCGCGTGGGGCGCGTTCTTCACGCGGAGCACGTTCTTCGCGTGGCTTGCGTTCTTCGTCACGGCCATCACGACGGCCACCGCGATTGCGGTTCTGCTGGCGGCCATTGCGACGCTCATCGTTACGCGCTGGGCGTTCGGATTTCTTCTCAATGACAACAACTGGCTGCTCTTCTTCTTTGGTCGCGAACAAGCTGACCAACGACTTCACCAGACCTTTGAACAGGCTTGGCTCGGTAGCGGCGACGGGTGCAACTGTTTCGGCAGGTGTTGGCGCAGAGCGAGGCGGGGCCGCTTTGATCGCTGCTTCCTGACGAACCAGGGTGCGGGTGCCGCTGACGGGCTTCTCTTCTTCAACTTCAGCGGTGGCCATTTCATAGCTGGACTGAGTTGTCTGGGCTTCCATGCTGTCGTCACGCAGGCGCTGAACTTCGAAGTGCGGCGTTTCGAGGTGATCGTTCGGCAGGATGACAATGCGGGCACGGGTGCGCAGTTCGATCTTGGTGATCGAGTTGCGTTTTTCGTTAAGCAAGAAGGCGGCAACTGGGATCGGCACTTGGGCGCGAACTTCAGCGGTGCGGTCTTTCAGGGCTTCTTCTTCGATCAGGCGCAGGATTGCCAGTGACAGCGACTCAACATCACGGATGATGCCTTGGCCGTTGCAGCGTGGGCAGACAATGCCGCTGGTTTCGCCGAGCGATGGACGCAGGCGTTGACGGGACATTTCCAGCAGGCCGAAGCGCGAGATGCGACCGACTTGTACGCGGGCGCGGTCAGCTTCAAGGGCTTCACGGACTTTCTCTTCGACAGCGCGCTGGTTTTTTGCAGGCGTCATGTCGATGAAGTCGATAACGATCAGGCCGCCGATGTCTCGCAGGCGCAATTGGCGAGCGATTTCTTCGGCTGCTTCAAGGTTGGTCTGCAGAGCAGTTTCTTCGATGTCGCTGCCTTTGGTGGCGCGCGCCGAGTTGATGTCGATCGACACCAGTGCTTCGGTTGGGTCGATGAAGATCGAGCCACCTGAAGGCAATTTAACCTCACGCTGGAAGGCCGTTTCGATCTGGCTTTCGATCTGGAAGCGGTTGAACAGCGGAACGCTGTCTTCATACAGCTTGATCTTGCTGGCGTACTGCGGCATCACCTGGCGAATGAAGCTCAGGGCTTCTTCTTGCGCTTCAACGCTGTCGACCAGCACTTCGCCGATGTCTTGGCGCAGGTAGTCGCGGATGGCGCGGATGATGACGTTGCTTTCTTGATAGATCAGGAACGGCGCGGCGCGGTCTTGTGAAGCTTCTTTGATAGCGCTCCACAGTTGCAGCAGATAATCGAGGTCCCACTGCATTTCTTCGCTGCTACGGCCCAGGCCTGCAGTGCGAACGATCAAGCCCATGTCGACTGGAGCATTCAAACCGTTCAGGGCTTCACGCAGTTCGTTGCGTTCTTCGCCTTCGATGCGGCGCGAGATACCGCCAGCGCGCGGGTTGTTTGGCATCAGAACCAAATAACGACCGGCCAGGCTAATGAAGGTGGTCAGGGCCGCGCCCTTGTTGCCACGTTCTTCTTTTTCAACTTGAACGATAACTTCTTGGCCTTCGCTCAACACATCTTTGATGTTTACGCGGCCATCGGGGGCTTTCTTGAAGTACTCGCGGGAGATTTCTTTGAGGGGCAGGAAGCCGTGACGCTCTGAACCGAAGTCGACAAAAGCGGCTTCAAGGCTTGGTTCAACGCGGGTAATGCGGCCTTTATAGATGTTGGCCTTTTTCTGTTCCCGAGCGCCGGATTCAATGTCTAAGTCATAGAGGCGTTGGCCATCGACTAGAGCAACACGCAACTCTTCGGGTTGAGTTGCGTTAATCAGCATTCTTTTCATGTAGTACCGTCGGTTTCCGTTGCATCGGAAGCGGCGTTCGGCAAACACGACGTTCAGAGTCGGTGTTAGGCGCGTCAGAAACGGTTGTAAGGCGTTTCATTGTCGAGCGACGGTCAGCCAATTGTGCTGGGCCGCGACGGACGTCTCCTGCTTGCTGTATGTGACAGTAAGCACTAAGTCAGGAGGAGGAATCAGTAACTGGTAGCGGACGAGATAAGGCGTCTTGATAAAGCTCATTGCTACGCAAACCAGTTGCTGTACATCTCCACCTTACACGTATCGCTGAAAATCTTGTGCCGCTCGCAAAATCCGTAGCGGGTTGGCTATTACCGCAACTCTCCAAAGGGGAAAGTTGCGCATCATTACGTTTGAGGCTTTATTTCCGAATTCTTCGAGGGCCTAAGTGGCCTATCTAGCTCTGAAGAACCCGTCGGACGGCCTTGCGTCCAAAATGGATTACGTTGGTTGGGATGGCAATTTAGCGAACATCGCCGAACCAGACCGCTTTTGGCGGCATTCGCGACTATAACAGCAATGATTAAGTGCTTCAAATCCATAAAAATTGTTATCATCTAGAGATGACTAATCCTTCTCCTCCAACCTCCGGCGTACAGCTGATTGAGGTTGCGCCGGAACTTGCCGGCCAGCGCATTGATAACTTCCTACGCACTCAATTAAAGGGTGTGCCTAAGACATTGATTTACCGCATCCTGCGTAAAGGTGAGGTGCGGGTCAATAAAGGTCGGATCAAGCCAGAATACAAAATCCAGGCAGGCGATATCGTTCGCGTACCGCCGCTGCGCCTGGCTGAGCGCGATGAGCCAGCCCCCTTGGCTCAAGGGCTGTTGGAGCGCCTTGAGGCGTCCATCGTTTATGAAGACAAGGCCTTGCTGGTGATCAATAAGCCAGCGGGTATTGCGGTGCATGGCGGCAGCGGCCTTAATTACGGTGTGATCGAGGCGTTCCGTCAGCTGCGCCCCGACAGCAAAGAGCTTGAGTTGGTGCATCGCCTTGATCGCGATACATCGGGTCTGCTGATGATTGCGAAAAAACGCAGCATGTTGCGCCATCTGCACGAAGCCTTGCGTGGCGATGGTGTCGATAAGCGCTACATGGCGCTGGTGCGCGGCAGCTGGCCGACGGCCAAGAAGTCGATCAATGCGCCATTGCAAAAGAGCAACCTGCGTTCCGGTGAGCGCATGGTAGAAGTCAACGACGAAGGCAAGGAGGCACTGACGCGCTTCCGCGTGCTGCGCCGTTTTGGCGAATTTGCCACCATCGTTGAAGCTAAGCCGGTAACCGGGCGTACTCACCAAATTCGTGTGCATGCGCAGTTCGCCGGTCACTGTATCGCCGGTGACACTAAATACGGTGATGACGACTTCAGTCGTGAAATCCGTGATTTGGGTGGTAAGCGTCTGTTCCTGCATGCTTACGAGCTGGTTGTGCCGCTGCAAGATGGGGGTGAGCTGAAGCTTTCAGCGCCGGTTGATGAGGTGTGGGCGCGGACTGTGGAGCGCTTAAGTGTCTGATTACCGTCTGCTGATATTCGATTGGGACGGCACGCTGGTTGATTCTATTGGCCGTATTGTTGAAGCCATGCACCGTGCCTCGGATGCTTGTGGCTTGGTTCGCTGCACGGACGCTCAGGTCAAAGGTATCATCGGCTTGGGTTTGCCAGAGGCGATCGCAACCTTGTATGCCCAGCTTGATCCTGTTGCCATTGAGGCTTTTCGCGGTGTTTACAGCTCTCAATACCTGGCACTTGAGGCTGAGCCTTCGCCCTTGTTTGCAGGGGTTGAGGCGGCGCTTGAGGCGTTTCGTGAGCAAGGCTATTTACTGGCAGTGGCCACTGGCAAGGGGCGTCATGGGTTGGAGCGTGTGCTGCAAGGGCGCGGTTGGACTGATTATTTCGATGCCACCCGCTGCGCCGATGAAACCGCAAGCAAGCCGCAGCCCTTGATGCTTGAGCAGCTGTTGCAAGAGTTTGATCTGCAGCCGAGCCAGGCACTGATGGTGGGTGATTCATCGTTTGATTTGCAGATGGCACACAATGCTGGAATGGATTGCGTGGCTGTGGGCTATGGCGCCCAGCCGTTAGACGTTTTGCGTGCATGTTCACCGACGCTGGCGATTGAAGAGTTCATCGAGCTGCGCGCATGGTTACAAAGGCGTGTAGGTAGTCAACGAGTTGAGGTAGGCAGTTATGTCGGATGAGTGGAATTTGCCTGAGTCAGGCGAAGCTAAGCAATCTAAAGAAGATGTAAAAAGCTGGAAATTGTTGGAAAAAACCTTGCTCGCGGGCGTGCAAGAACAGCGTCGCTCGCGTCGTTGGGGGATTTTCTTTAAAAGCTTGACCTTTATTTATCTGTTTGTGGCGCTGGCCTTGTTTTCGCCAATGCTGAAGCTCGGTAAAGGTGCAGTTGATTCAACGGTTAGCCATACCGCATTGGTTGAAGTGCGTGGTGTGATTGCCGATAAAGAAGCCGCCAGTGCTGACAACATCGTCGGCAGCCTGCGTGCCGCCTTTGAAGATGAAAACACCAAGGGTGTGATTCTGCGCATCAACAGCCCAGGTGGCAGTCCGGTGCAGTCGGGCTATATCTATGATGAGATCAAGCGCCTGCGCGGTGAGCATCCAGACGTTAAACTCTATGCCGTGATCAGTGATATCGGTGCTTCGGGTGCGTATTACATCGCCAGTGCAGCCGATGAGATCTATGCCGATAAAGCCAGTTTGGTGGGCTCTATCGGGGTGACGGCTGCGAGCTTTGGCTTTGTCGGATTGATGGATAAGCTCGGTGTTGATCGCCGTGTTTATACCTCGGGCGAGCATAAGGCTTTTCTTGATCCGTTCCAGCCGCAAAAGCCAGAAGAAACTCAGTTCTGGCAAGGCGTACTCGACACCACTCACCAGCAATTTATTGACAGTGTGAAGAAGGGTCGTGGTGATCGCCTCAAGGTTGCTGAAAACCCTGACCTGTTCTCTGGGCTGGTTTGGTCGGGTGAGCAGGCGCTTAAGCTTGGCTTGATCGATGGTCTGGGCAGCACAAGCTATGTCGCCCGTGAAGTGATCGGTGAGAAAGAGTTGGTCGATTACACGGTGCAGGATTCACCACTGGACCGCTTCGCCAAAAAGCTGGGTGCCAGTGTGGCTGAAGATTTAGCCTTGTGGATGGGCTTCCAGGGCCCGGCCCTGCGGTAAAAGTCGCGCTTAATGCTTGACTCAAAAGCCCGGTTCGCCGGGCTTTTTTGGATTTGTCATTTGGATAAAGCGCAGTGCGGTTGACGCTTTAGTAGGGTGGTCGACGCCTTTTTCGGCCACCGTGAATCAGCGCCGCAAGTTCAGCGCCGGGTCCTTCCGCGGTGGCCAAGCTTCGCGTTGACCACCCTACATATCCGCAGCGTCGGGTGGGGTGGTTGACGTTTTTGTTGGGTTGTTGATGCTTTTTCAGCCACCATTAGCCACGCCACCAATTTTTTTTGGGGGGGGGCGATGGGGGGGCGAGTTGGGCGCTGCCGTACTCTGCGGTCAGCGCTGTTTAGGGGCGCGCTCTACGGAATTTGCCAGCCTTCGTTGTGCAGCATGTCGACCAAGCGTATCAGGGGTAGGCCGATAAGGCTGTTGGCGTCGCTGCCTTCGGTGCTGCGAAACAGGCTCACACCCAGGCCTTCTGCCTTGAAACTGCCCGCGCAGTCGAGGGGGTGTTCGGTCTCCAGGTAGCGCTGAATCTGTTCGGGGTTAAGCTCGCGAAAATGCACGGTGAACGGCACGCAGTCGATTTGCTGGTGTCCGGTTGCACTGTTAAGTAGTGCCAGTCCAGTCAGAAAGGTCACGCTTTTGCCGCTGGCGGCGCTCAGTTGGCTGAAGGCTCGCTCCATTGTGTGGGGTTTACCCAGTACCTGTTCGTCCAATACCGCAACTTGATCAGAGCCAATGATTAAATGCTCTGGGTGGGCGGAGCTGAGGGCGCGGGCTTTTTCCAGTGCCAGGCGCTTGACTAAGTCAGTGGGCGATTCCTCAGGCCGGCGGCTTTCGTCGATGTTGGGCGAGCTGCAGCTAAATGGCAGATTAAGACGGCTCAGCAGTTCACGGCGATAGGGCGAGCTTGAGGCGAGTATCAGAGGCAGCATAGGGTGTCCTGTTGGCTGTTCAGGGGTGGCCCGAAGGTCATAAATAAGCCGAGGCTAAAATAGGTGCTGAAAATTCTAATATAAAGGTCTAAAGGCCTGCTGTTATATCGACAGTTATGCCCGCTTGGGTTTGTTCGAGGTCTTTATTAAGTTCTTGTTTGTGTTGGTCGAAGAGGGATTTTTGCACTAAATTATGCAGGCAGCGGTTCGCTAATGAAGGTTAGTGGTCGTTTGTACAGCTAATTGGCCTAATTTCCTTTGACAGGTACGGGTCTCATCCCTAGAATGCGCCGCCTATGTCGAATGGTCCGATTCCACCTCACGTTGATCCGCGTAAGTTAGCAGATCGCACTGCCACCCTTGAGGGTGAGATTGCGCTTGCCGATTTACAACGACTCTGCAGCCCGCTTGCCGCCAACGACGGTAAGGTGCGCGCGAAGTTTTTCTTCGAGCGTGACGAGCGCAATGCTGTGGTTTTCCACAGTGAGCTTGAGGTAGATGTCAAAATGGTTTGCCAGCGTTGTCTGGAACTGGTCGCTCTGCCGATCCAAAGCGCATGTGATTACGCTGTGGTGAAAGAAGGTGCGAATACCCAGTCTGTGCCGCAAGGCTATGACGTGCTGGAGTTGGGTGAAGATCCTTTGGATCTGCTTGCGCTGGTTGAGGATGAGCTTTTGCTTGCCTTGCCCATTGTCCCAGCTCATGACCCCGATGATTGCCAGCAGCCCGGTGGGCTCGACGAGCCTGAACCGAGCGAGGACGAGGTAACGCGGTCCAACCCGTTCAGTGTATTAGCACAGTTAAAGCGTGACCCAAACGTTTAGGAGTTAATTAGTATGGCTGTTCAGCAGAACAAAAAATCCCGTTCCGCCCGCGATATGCGCCGTTCGCACGACGCCCTCGAAGGCAGCGCTCTGTCTGTAGAGAAGAGCACCGGTGAAGTTCACCTGCGTCACCACGTATCGCCAGAAGGCGTATACAAAGGCCGCAAAGTGATTGATAAGGGCGCTGACGAGTAATCTTGTCCGCTCCAATCATCGCGATTGATGCAATGGGTGGGGACTTCGGTCCTCACTGCATTGTTCCGGCAAGTATCGCTTGCCTGCAGAAATACCCCTCGCTGCATCTGGTCCTTGTCGGCCAATCTCCTGTTATTCAACGTCTGATTGACCAGCATTCTGGTGTCGATCGCTCGCGCCTGAAAATTGTTCATGCCAGTGAAACCATAGCCATGGGTGAGTCGCCTGCGCATGCCTTGCGCAATAAGCCTGATGCCTCCATGCGTGTTGCGCTTGAACTGGTCAGCTCAGGCCAGGCTGATGCCTGTGTCAGTGCGGGTAATACCGGTGCATTGATGGCGCTGTCGCGCTATGTGCTTAAAACGTTACCGGGCATTGATCGGCCCGCGATGGTCACTGCGGTGCCAACCGAGCAGGGCGTCTGTTATTTGCTTGATTTGGGCGCCAATGTTGATTGCTCGGCAGAAAACTTATTGCAGTTTGCATTGATGGGTTCTGTGGCGGCTCAGGCGCAGGGTGTGCGTGCGCCTCGCGTTGGCTTGTTGAATGTCGGCACTGAGTTGATCAAAGGCAATCAGCAGGTGAGGGCGGCCGCGGCGTTGCTGCAACAAAATACTGGGCTTAATTATGTCGGTTTTGTTGAGGGTGACGGTCTTTATCGTGGTGTTGCTGATGTGGTGGTCTGTGATGGTTTTGTCGGCAATATCGTGCTCAAGTCCAGTGAGGGATTGGCCAGCATGATCTCTGCGCGCATCAATGAGCTGTTCACGCGCACTCTATTGAGTCGTGCGTTAGGTTTGCTGGTTTTGCCTCTTTTGAAGCGTTTGCAGGGCGAATTGGCACCTTCACAGCACAATGGCGCGAGTCTGCTGGGCTTGCAGGGTATTGTGGTTAAAAGCCATGGTGCGGCAGATAATGCCGGCTTTCAGAGTGCAATTCGCCGGGCTTTGACGGAGATCGAAGAAAATCTACCGCAACGATTGCAGGGTCGTCTTGACGATCTGTTGCGCTAGAATGTGACTGCACTGGATGCTCGAACATCCAAGCGACAGCGTGTTGAGCGCAGGCTTCGGTCTGCGCCAACTTACCCGACGTTAAAACAACACTAGGGATCTGTTTAAATGTCTGCATCATTCGCATTCGTCTTTCCGGGTCAAGGCTCTCAGTCCTTGGCCATGCTGGCTGACCTTGGCGCCCAGCAACCCGTCATTATTGACACCTTTGCCGAGGCCTCTGCGGCGCTTGGTTATGATCTCTGGGCGCTGACACAGCAAGGCCCGGAAGAGCAGCTTAATCAAACCGATAAAACCCAGCCGGCCATTCTTACTGCGTCGATTGCCTTGTGGCGCCTGTGGTTGGCTCAGGGCGGCGCTAAGCCCGCGTTTGTCGCAGGACACAGTCTGGGCGAGTATTCAGCCTTGGTTGCAGCTGGCAGCGTTTCATTGGCTGATGCCGTTAAGTTGGTTGAGCACCGCGGCCAGTTGATGCAGCAGGCGGTACCCGCAGGTCAGGGTGGTATGGCTGCCATTCTTGGCCTTGAAGACGCAGATGTGCTGGCTGCCTGCGCAGAAGCGGCGCAGGGCGATGTGGTCAACGCGGTTAATTTCAACGCCCCAGGTCAGGTGGTAATTGCGGGTAGCGCCGAAGCTGTAGCGCGCGCCATCGAAGCCTGTAAGGCGCGTGGTGCCAAGCGCGCCATGGCGTTGCCAGTCAGCGTGCCATCGCACTGTGCATTGATGCGTCCAGCGGCTGAGCAATTTGCAGCGGCGGTTTCGGCAATCGATTGGCAGATGCCACAGATAGCCCTGGTGCAAAACGTCAGTGCTGGCGTGGTGTCCGACCTTGAAGTGCTCAAGGCCGACCTGTTGGCGCAACTGTACAGCCCGGTTCGCTGGGTTGAGTCGATGGTTTGCCTGTCTGAGCAAGGTGTCACTGATCTGGTTGAATGTGGCCCTGGTAAGGTGCTGTCGGGTCTGAACAAGCGTTGTGTTAAAGGTATCAATACCCACAATCTGGAAACTCCAGACGCTTTCGCTGCTGCACGTGCGGCGTTGGCCTGATTGAGGAAATGAGTATGAGTTTGCAAGGTAAAGTTGCACTGGTAACCGGTGCGAGCCGTGGTATCGGCCAGGCTATCGCTCTTGAGTTGGGTCGTCAGGGGGCTGTGGTGATTGGTACTGCGACCTCCGAGTCGGGTGCGCAACGTATCACTGAAACACTGAAGTCCAACGGCGTCGAAGGCGTTGGTATGATGCTTGATGTGTGCAGTGATGAATCGGTCAGCACTGTGCTGGAAAATATTCAGAAACAGTTCGGTCAGCCGTTAATTTTGGTAAACAATGCGGGTATCACCCGTGACAATTTAATGTTGCGCATGAAAGACGACGAATGGTTTGATGTGATCAATACCAACCTCAACAGTCTTTATCGCCTGTCTAAAGCTGTTTTGCGGGGTATGACCAAGGCGCGTTTTGGTCGTATTATCAACATTGGCTCCGTAGTAGGTGCCATGGGCAACGCTGGACAGGTAAACTACGCTGCGGCTAAAGCTGGTTTGGAAGGTTTTGGCCGCGCTATGGCGCGAGAAGTAGGTTCGCGTTCGATTACAGTGAACGCAGTGGCACCGGGCTTTATCGATACTGATATGACCCGTGAATTGCCGGAAGCACAGCGTGAAGCGCTGCTAACGCAGATTCCGCTGGGTCGTTTGGGGCAGGCACAAGAGATCGCAAATGTTGTCTCTTTCCTCGCTTCTGATGGCGCAGCATACGTCACAGGGGCTACTATTCCTGTGAATGGTGGGATGTACATGAGTTAAATGTGACGGCGGTCTTCAGAAAACTGTCATAGGTTTTGTCTAAAATCCGTTATAAAGCTGCAACAGGTTTATAGGCAGATCGATGAAGTGTTTTTGGGGGCCACCCTGCATTCAGCTTGAAATGCTAAAAACCCTTTATATACACTTGGCAGCACTGACAAGCTGCCTTGATTTGTCCAATTAGGAGTGAAAATACGGTATGAGCACCATCGAAGAACGCGTCAAGAAAATCGTTGCTGAGCAACTGGGCGTAAAAGAAGAAGAAGTAACCAACAGCGCTTCGTTCGTAGAAGACCTGGGTGCCGACTCTCTTGATACCGTTGAGCTGGTGATGGCTCTGGAAGAAGAGTTCGAAACCGAGATCCCGGACGAGCAAGCTGAGAAGATCACCTCTGTTCAGGAAGCTATCGATTACGTTACCGCTAACGCCTAACGTTTATCGTCGGTTACCCGATTAGAAAAAGCCGTACGGTCTTATGTCCGTGCGGCTTTTCTTTAACTGGCTATTGTTAGCCTGTTTTTTTGGATTGCAGCGCGTACGGGCTCGGCTTAATCTGCTTGGCTGGTGTGTGAAGTCTTCAGGGGCCACTGAAAAGCACAGAGTTCGCTTTTAGGGATCCCTTCACTTTGTTGTATTTCTTGCAAAGTGACTGAGTGTTTAGCGCTCGCGAGGATTGCAATCGTGCGTTGTAAAACAGAATAAAGGAGATTGCTGTGTCGCGTAGACGCGTCGTAGTTACCGGTATGGGCATGCTGTCGCCGCTGGGTAACGATGTGCCGAGCAGTTGGCAGGGCATTTTGGCCGGACAAAGCGGTATCGGCCTGATCGAGCATATTGATCTTTCTGCTTACACCACCCGTTTTGGTGGCTCGATCAAAGGCTTTGATGTTGAGCCCTACTTGTCCGCCAAAGAGGCGCGCAAGCTCGACTTATTTATTCAGTATGGTTTGGCCGCTAGCTTTCAGGCCATGCGTGACTCCGGTCTGGAGGTCACAGAGGCCAATCGTGAGCGCATTGGTGTTGCGCTGGGCTCGGGTATTGGTGGTTTAACCAATATTGAAAACAGCTGCAAAGTCTTGCAAGAGCAGGGGCCGCGGCGTATTTCGCCGTTCTTCGTGCCGGGCTCGATTATCAATATGATTTCCGGCTTCCTGTCGATCCATTTAGGGCTGCAGGGGCCAAACTATGCCATTGCAACGGCCTGTACCACAGGGACCCACTGCATTGGCATGGCGGCACGCAATATCGCCTACGGCGAGGCTGATGTAATGCTTGCGGGCGGCGCGGAAATGGCTGCATGCGGTTTGGGCATTGGCGGCTTTGCTGCGGCACGTGCACTGTCCACGCGCAATGATGAGCCGACCAAAGCCAGCCGTCCTTGGGATGTTGACCGTGACGGTTTTGTTTTGTCCGATGGCGCTGGCACCTTGGTGCTTGAAGAACTTGAGCATGCCAAGGCCCGTGGCGCTCACATCTATGCCGAGCTGATTGGTTTCGGTATGAGTGGTGATGCTTTCCACATGACTTCGCCGCCTGAAGACGGAGAAGGGGCTGCGCGTTGTATGGCCAATGCCATTCGTGACGCGGGCTTGAACCCTGATCAGGTGCAGTACATCAATGCCCACGGCACCTCGACTTCTGCGGGTGACAAGGCCGAGATTGCTGCGGTCAAGTCGGTATTCGCCGATCACGCCTATAAGCTCAGTGTCAGCTCGACCAAGTCTATGACCGGCCACTTGTTGGGTGCGGCGGGTGCTGTTGAAGCTATCTTCAGTATTCTGGCGCTGCGTGATCAAGTTGCACCGCCGACCATTAACCTCGACCAGCCTGATGAAGGCTGTGATCTTGATCTTGTACCGCACACCGCTAAAGAAATGCCGATCGATGTCGTGCTGTCCAACTCGTTCGGGTTTGGTGGCACCAATGGTTCGCTGGTGTTCCGCCGGTTTAACGGTTGATGTTGAACTGGATCGACGGTCGCCCTGAAGAGTTGCTGTCGATCAAAGATCGCGGTTTGGCATATGGCGACGGTTTGTTTGAGACCGTCGCCGTTACTGCCGGCGCTCCGGTTCTACTTGAGCGTCACCTGAGTCGACTGGCTCAGAGTTGCGCGCGGATGAAAATCCCCCTTGATCAACACCTGCTGCGTACTGAGCTGTTGGCTTTCTGTGCCGCATTAGGTGAGGGGGTGGCCAAACTCATCATCACCCGGGGTGACGGTTTGCGCGGTTATGCGCCGCCAGCCACTGCGCTGCCGAGGCGTATCCTGCAAGGTTTTGCAACACCGGCCTATGCACCTGAAAACGCCGGGCAAGGTGTTCGCCTGTTTGCCTGCGCAACCCCTTTGGCTGAGCAGCCGTTGCTTGCCGGTATGAAGCATCTCAATCGTCTGGAGCAGGTACTGGCCCGCGCCGAATGGGATGACCCAAGCTACGCTGAAGGCCTGATGCGCGATGTGAGCGGCCGTGTGGTCGAGGCCGTCTACAGCAATATTTTCATGATCAAGAATGGGCAATTGCTCACGCCGAACTTGAGCCGTTGTGGCGTTGCCGGAGTGATGCGCGCTGAGTTGCTTGATCAGGCTGCACGGTTATCGATCCCATGCGCTGTGACGGATATCAGCCTCAGCGAACTGCTCGGTGCTGACGAGGTCTTTGTTTGTAATAGTGTTTATGGTGTCTGGCCCGTTCTGGAACTGCTTGATAGTCGCTGGCTGGCAGGGCCTATGACCCGTAAACTGCAGACAATTGCTCGTGATTTATTGGATAGCTAATTCGTGATACGCAAACTACTGCTGTTCCTTGAAGTCTGTGTGGTGCTGGCTGGCCTGACATTTGGTCTGGCGGCCTGGCAACAACACGAAGCCTTGCAGCAACCGCTTCAGCTCAGCCAAGAGCGCTTGATCGAGGTGCCTAAAGGCGCAACCCCCGGGGGGGTGCTCAATCAGCTAGAGCGCGAAGGTGTGATCGATAAAGCCTTTTGGCTGCGCCTGTATTGGCGCTTCAATCTGCGTGACGAACCCTTGCATAGCGGTGAATACCGGCTGATGCCAGGCCAGTCTGTGCGGGACATGATTGGTCTATGGCGTCGCGGCGAAGTGGTGCAGTACAGCCTGACACTGGTTGAAGGCTGGAATTTTCGTCAAGTGCGTCAAGCGCTGGCTCGTCAGGATGCGTTGCAACTGACCTTGAGTGATATCACTGATGAGCAGCTGATGGAGCAGCTCGGTGAGCCGGGTATCAATCCGGAAGGGCGTTTCTTCCCCGATACCTACCGCTATGTTCGCGGCATGACTGATTATGAATTGCTCAAACAGGCCCATACCCGCCTGCTCAAAGTACTTGATGAGGAATGGCAGGGGCGCGCTGAGAACCTCCCTTACAAAACGTCATATGACGCATTGATCATGGCGTCGATGATCGAAAAAGAAACCGGTGTGCCAGAGGAGCGTGATCAGATCGCAGGGGTCTTTATCCGTCGACTGGCGGTGGGCATGCGGCTGCAGACTGATCCTACCGTCATCTACGGCATGGGGGAGCGCTACACCGGGCGCATTACCCGTGCCGACTTGCGCGAGCCGACGCCGTATAACACCTACACGATTGATGGAATGCCGCCGACGCCAATTTCACTGGTAGGGCGTGAGGCCATTCATGCGGCGCTGCATCCAGCGCCGGGCAAAAGTTTGTATTTCGTCGCCCGAGGTGACGGTAGCCATGTATTCTCCAACTCCCTTGAGGCGCATAACAAAGCGGTACGCGAGTATCAGCTCAAGCGGCGGGCGGATTACCGCTCAAGCCCTGCGCCGGTTCCAATCAATGATCAAAAGGACAATCAGTGAGCGGTTTGTTTATCACCCTTGAAGGCCCGGAAGGCGCAGGCAAGAGCACTAATCGCGACTACTTGGCCGCGAAGCTCGAAGCCCAAGGTTTTGAGGTCGTATTGAGCCGTGAGCCTGGCGGTACGCCATTGGCTGAGCGGGTGCGTGAGTTGCTGCTGGCACCCAATGATGAGCCGATGGCGGCCGACACTGAATTGCTGTTGGTGTTTGCTGCTCGCGCTCAACACATCGCCCAAGTGATTGCACCTGCTCTGGCGCGAGGCTGCGTGGTGTTGTGTGACCGCTTTACGGATGCGACTTATGCCTACCAAGGCGGCGGCCGTGGTTTGTCTGAAGCGCGTATCAGTGAATTGGAAAACTTTGTCCAAGGTGACCTGCGGCCTGATTTAACCTTGATTTTTGATCTGCCAATCGAGGTGGGGTTGTCCCGTGCTGCGGCGCGTGGTCGGCTTGATCGCTTTGAGCAAGAGGGCGTCAACTTCTTTAATGCCGTGCGCCAGACGTATCTTGCGCGTGCTCAGGCCGACCCGCAGCGTTACTGCATCGTTGATGCCGCGCAATCCCTAGAGCAGGTTCAGCGCTCACTGGATGACTTGCTGCCTAGTATCGTGGAGTTGTGCCGTGGCTGAGGCCTATCCTTGGCAAGACCAGCTGTGGCAGCAACTGGCCGGGCGCACGCAACACGCCCATGCGTATTTGCTCCATGGTGCGCCGGGTATTGGCAAGCGGGCACTGGCTGAACGCCTGCGCGGGCGTTTGTTGTGTCAGCGTCCGCAAGGCCTCGATGCTTGCGGTGACTGTAAGTCTTGCCACTTGTTGGCGGCGGGTACCCATCCTGATTCGGCGGTGCTTGAGCCTGAAGAATTCGACAAGCCGATTAAGGTCGATCAGGTTCGTACTTTGGTTAATTTTCTGGTGCAAACTGCCCAACTCGGTGGCCGTAAAGTGGTGCTGGTCGAACCGGCCGAGTCGATGAATCTCAATGCGGCCAATGCCTTATTGAAGAGTCTTGAAGAACCTTCTGGCGATACTGTTATTTTGATGATCAGTCATCAGCCAAGCCGTTTGCTTCCAACCGTTAAAAGCCGCTGCGTGCAGCAGGCTTGCCCGCTGCCGAGTGAGGCTGCGAGTCTGCAATGGCTAGCCACTGCCTTGCCTGAAAACAGCGCAGAAGAGCGTGCTGAGCTACTGTGCCTGGCTGCGGGTTCACCTCTGGTGGCGTTGCGCATGCAAGAGCAGGGCGTACGCGAGCAGCGAGCCCAAGTGGTTGAGGGTGTTAAAAAACTACTCAAGCAGCAGATGGCTGCCAGCCCCTTGGCCGAAAGTTGGAATGCTGTGCCTTTGCAGCTGTTGTTTGACTGGTTTTATGATTGGTCACAATTGATGCTGCGCTATCAACTGACCCAAGATGAACAAGGGCTGGGTCAGGCTGATATGCGTAAAGTTGTTCAGTATTTGGCCGATAAAAGTTCACAGGCCAATGTGATAAAAATGCAGGACTGGATTTTGCTTCAGCGACAGAAAGTCATTGCTAAAGCTAACCTTAACCGTGTTCTGCTTCTCGAAGCCTTATTGGTACAGTGGGCAAGTTTGCCCGGACCGGGCTAGAATCGCCCACTAAGTATTAGAAATCAGGAATGCCGCATGAGCTTGCCACCTAACCTGGGCCCGCGTAATGGAATCTTGTCTTTGACCATCAAAGACAAATCCGTGCTCTATGCCGCTTACATGCCTTTTATCAAAAATGGCGGGTTGTTTATCCCGACCAACAAAAGCTACAAGCTGGGTGATGAAGTGTTTATGTTGCTCAACCTGATGGATGAGCCTGAGAAAATTCCAGTTGCCGGCAAGGTCATCTGGATCACCCCAAAAGGCGCGCAGGGCAACCGTGCGGCAGGTGTTGGCGTGCAGTTCAATGATGGTGACAACACCGCCCGCAACAAAATCGAAACCTACTTGGCTGGCGCACTTAAATCTGACCGTCCGACGCACACCATGTAAGTGGACTTTCCCACATGCTATAACGCAAAAGGCCGCATTGATTGCGGCCTTTTGCATTCACTTTATTTGCTGAAGATTACTGGTTTTTTATGTTGATTGACTCGCACTGCCACCTCGACCGATTAGACCTAGGCGCTCATAACGGTTCGCTTGATGCCGCGCTTGATGCTGCGCGAGCCCGTGGCGTTGGGCATTTCCTGTGCATCGGCGTGAGCGCTGATAACGCCGCTGCCGTCAAAGGGCTGGCCGAGCGCTACGAAGATGTTGATTGCTCGGTAGGCGTGCACCCGCTGGACCTTGAGCCGGGCGCAACGCCTGCGATGGATTGGCTGCTCGCTGAGCTTGAGCATCCACGGGTGGTCGCCATTGGGGAAACCGGGCTTGATTATCACTACGAGCCAGAAGCTGCTGAACTGCAGCAGGCATCCTTTCGTTTGCACCTTGAAGCCGCTCAGGCCACTGCCAAGCCAGTAATCGTGCACACGCGCGGTGCTCGCGCCGATACCTTGCAGCTATTGCGCGAGGCGGCATTGCCGCAGGCAGGCGTGCTGCATTGTTTCACCGAAGACTGGGACATGGCCAAGGCGGCATTGGACTTGGGTTTCTATATCTCACTGTCGGGTATCGTCACGTTTCGCAATGCAGATGCGCTGCGTGAAGTTGCACGCCAAGTGCCAGTCGATCGCTTGCTGGTTGAGACCGACTCGCCTTATCTAGCGCCTGTCCCTCATCGCGGCAAACCGAACCTGCCTGAGTACGTGCGTGACGTAACCGAGTATCTGGCAGTATTACGCGGCGTCAGTTATGAGCAGTTGGCCGAACAGACCTCGAACAACTTCAAGCGGCTTTTCCCGTTGGCGCGGGTACGCTGACGAGTCTACCAGTGACTGGCTAAACAGCAGGCAAAAAAAACCCGGGTTCTGGGGGATGAATCCGGGTTAAGACCATTAGGAGTAATCAAGATACGCGGTCCACGGTATCTTGGCTGGCGAGTCACTTGGGGGGAGATGCCTCACCAGTACCTATGAGTATTGGTCAACTTTTCGGATCGTCCAGCCGGTTCTTAAACGTATTTGGAATACCCGACCTACTGCTCAGTTCTCAGCCGCTACTGGCCTGGCGTATCAGGCGCAAAGTCGACTCAATAACCTGTGGCGCTGTATAAAAGTGCGGGGAGAGGCGAATACCCTTGCCGCGCCGCGCGCACACTAGGTTGTTTTGCTTGAGGTGCTCAAACAACGCCTGGGTATCCCAGCCGTCGAGGGTGAAATTGATGATTCCTGCTCGCCGCTCCGGGTTTAGCGGGCTGTGCAGGTTAACCCCGGCCGTCTGCCCCAGCTCTGTGGTCAGCTCTAGCACGCGCTCTTCGAGTGCGTTACCCACTGCAACCATGCCGACCTCTTCAAGTAGCGACAGGCTGGCCTCAAGCGCCATAGCTCCGAGCATGTTGGGGCTGCCTGATTCAAAGCGCACGGCGCTCTTAGCGGGTTGCCAATCGGTGCGCGAGTAGTCACCGGCGTGTTCAAGCATGTGCCAGCCATATTCGTGAAGCTTAAGCTGCTCACGCAATTCGCTTCGGCAATAGAACAGACCAAGACCCTCGGGCCCGAGCATCCATTTATGCCCATCAGCCATGGCGAAATCACATTCACTGGCTTGAACATCAAAGGGCAGGGCACCTATTTGCTGGATAGCATCGACACAGAACAACACGCCGAGTTGCTTACAGCCGTGTCCGAGGCGCTGCAGGTTGAGGCGCAAACCGCTGGCAAACTGCACTGCGCTGATTGAAAGCAGTCGTGTTCGCGGGCCGCAGGCGCTGAGCAAAGCGGCTTCAGGGTCGCCATTGGTCAAGCTCACCTGTTTTACCTCAACCCCTTGCGAACTTAACGCCTCCCAGACAATTTTATTTGAAGGAAACTCTTCGTCGCTGATAATCACTTGATCGCCGGGCTGCCAATCCAGTCCAAAGGCGACGTATGAGAGGGCTTGCGAGGTGTTTTTGACTAAGGCGATGTCGTCGGTCGAGGGCGCGTTGACCATACGGGCCAGGCGTTCGCGTAATAAGTGCTCTGTGGCCAGCCAGTCAGAATAGTTGCGCGCTCCCAGCCTTGCGTTCTCGTTGGAGAAGCGATTTACCGCATCTACAGTGCGCTGTGGCCATGGCGAAATGGCTGCATGATTAAGGTAGTTGATCGCAGAAAGTTGCTCAAACTCGTAACGAAGTGCGTTCATAGTCCGATGATCCGTGCAATTTGGCGCTATTGAGGCATAATAGTCGGCTTCGATTTTGACCACTTAGTCCCTTTATGCAGAAAGAACCCCGTAAGGTCCGTGAGTTTCGCCGCCGCGAGCAAGAAATTCTCGATACCTCGCTAAAACTATTCCTTGAGCAAGGCGAAGACAGTGTGACTGTCGAGATGATCGCCGACGCAGTAGGGATAGGTAAAGGCACCATCTACAAACACTTCAAATCCAAGGCAGAGATCTATCTGCGCCTGATGCTCGACTACGAGCGTGATTTGAATGAACTGCTGCACTCGGCCGATGTGGACCGTGACCAGGAAGCCCTGTCACGTGCCTACTTCGAGTTCCGTATGCGCGACCCACAGCGTTATCGTCTGTTTGACCGTCTTGAAGAAAAGGTGGTCAAGGGCAATCAAGTTCCTGAAATGGTCGAGCAGTTGCACAAAATCCGTGCGTCCAACTTCGAGCGTCTGACCTTGTTAATCAAGGGCCGGATTGCCGAAGGCAAGCTCGAAGACGTGCCGCCATACTTCCACTATTGCGCCGCTTGGGCTTTGGTACACGGCGCTGTCGCGCTGTATCACTCGCCTTTCTGGAGCAATGTTCTGGAGGATCAGGAGGGGTTCTTCCAGTTCCTGATGGATATCGGCGTACGCATGGGTAACAAGCGCAAACGCGATGGCGACAACCAAGGTAGTTAAGTTTTTAGCTGCAAGGCCACTGGCCGATAGCACTGCGCAACGCATTTGCTGAGGCCAGTTCTCGCCGATTACAACTTCACTTACGGTTATGCCTAGCCGGATCTGGCCAGAGTGCGCATCATTTCGAGCGATCATGCAATTGAGGTTTCACTGGAGTGCTGCACCCAGTTGTTCTGTGCCTCTTGGTGCGGGTTTTCAAGTGATCTAACTGATTGAATCTGAGTGATACCTTAATGGCTGCTGAATTTCCTATCGACTATATCGAGCCCGTCTTTCGACCGCCCAGTGAGGCGCATTCGCTGATCCTGCCGGTCACTAACGGCTGTTCGTGGAATAACTGTACCTTCTGTGAAATGTACACTCAGCCACAGAAAAAATTCCGTGCCCGCGATGAGGCGCAGGTACTTGAGGAGATCCGGAAGGCGGGTGAGCAGTTGATTGTTCAGCGGGTATTTTTGGCAGATGGTGATGCCTTGGTCCTGCCGACGCGGCGTTTGCTGAATATTCTCAACGCAATTCGTGAGCATATGCCTGATGTGAATCGGGTATCGAGTTATTGCTTGCCGCGTAACCTGCGCAAGAAATCAGTCGCAGAGCTCAAAGAGCTGGCAGACGCTGGCTTGGGTATGGCGTATGTGGGCTGTGAGTCTGGCGATGATGAAGTTTTGGCGCGCATAAACAAAGGTGAGACCTATGCGTCCAGCCTTAGCGCACTGGAAAAGCTCGGCGAGGCGGGCATCACCCGTTCCGTGATGATCCTTAACGGTTTGGGTGGCAGGGTCTTGAGTGAACAACATGCCGATAACTCGGCCCGGCTGATGAATGCTGCGCAGCCAGAGTTTCTTTCAACCTTGGTCGTCAGCTTTCCTCAGGGTGAAGCACGCTTGCGTCGTGGGTTTGATGATTTTGAACAACTGACTCAACCGCAACTTTTTGTTGAGATCGAACGATTACTCCAAGGTCTTGAACTCAGCAACACGGTGTTTCGCAGTGATCACGCCTCGAACTATCTCGTGCTCAAAGGCAACTTAGGGGCCGATAAGCAACGCTTGCTGGCGCAGGTTCGCGAAGCAATTGAACGGCCACAGCAGGCACATTTGCGTCAAGAATGGCAGCGCGGGTTGTAGGGGGAACGCTGCCAATTTCAGCTGCTAAAACGAGTGTCTTGTCCGCAGTAAGTCATCACGCCTTACATTGCCAAGCGTGCTCAAGTACAACCTCCAATGGATGGCGTAGCTGTTTTTGAGCCATCCGTTTTACCTGGCTTCGGCAGGAGTAACCTGTCGCCAAGGCTTCACTTGGCGCGTCTAATTTAGACGCCCATGATTGCTCAAAAATGGCCCGTGAAGTTTCCTGGTTTTGCGCCTCATGGCCATAGGTGCCCGACATGCCACAGCAGCCGGTCGCCTCAAGGTTTAATACAAGCCCAAGGCGCGCAAATACGGTTTGCCATTGTGTGGTACTCACAGGAACATTAGTTTTTTCAGTGCAGTGGGCCAACAAGCGGAACTCTTGTGGGCTAGGGCAGGGGTTCTCCGGTAGTACATCGACCAGCCACTCCTGAGGCAGCAAGACGTTCGGACAGGCTTTGAGGCCTTCGACCTTCTGATATTCCTGGCGATAAACTAGGGTCATTGCGGGGTCTAGGCCAACCAGCGGTACGTTGCAGTCCGCTAAAGCTTTGAGTTGTCCCGCGTTACGGATTGCTGCCTTGGCGAATGCGCCGAGAAAGCCCTGCACATGAAGCGGTTTACCGTTAGGGCTGTAGGGGGCCAGAAAAACGCGAAAGCCTAACTGGTAAGCCAACTGGATAAAGGACGCCAGCAAAGGAGTTTCAAAGTAGCGAGTGAAGGCATCCTGAACCAGTACAACACTGCGCTCACGCTGAGCTGGGGTGAGTGATCGAAGGTTGGCCGCACTGGCTATTTCGACCTCGCACCGAGTGAGTACACGCTGCAGGTTATAGCGACTGATCAGTGGACTGTCTTGGATGCCAATATGTTGCTTAAGTAAGTGACCGACCCATTTTGAACCCATCACACTGTTATAAAGCCGCGGCGCATACGCCATGTAAGGGATGGTGAATTCTAGGGAGCCGATCAAGTAATCGCGGGCGGGTCGCTGATAGCGACTGTGGTAGAGCTCCAGAAAGCGTGAGCGAAATTCCGGCACATTGACCTTGATAGGGCATTGTCCTGCACAAGATTTACATGCTAGGCAGCGAGCCATCGCATCGTAAACCTCGTGGGAGAAATCCACCTCGCCACGCCTGCGGGCGAAATTGTTACGCAACCGGGTAGGCAGCTTTTGCAGCCAAGCCAGTTTACTTCTGGCTACGTGCAATACATCAATATCGGCAGCACCTTGTAGACGCAACCACTCACGAATCAGTGATGCTCTGCCCTTGGGTGAATGTTGGCGTTCTCGCGTCACCTTCCATGACGGGCACATTGCATCGTCGGGGTCAAAGTTATAACAAGCGCCATTGCCGTTGCAGTACACAGCAGAGCCAAAGCTTTGCCAGACCCGTTCATCAATTTGTCGATCCAGATCGCCGCGCAGCATGACCTCGTCGACTTTAAACAACCCTTGAACAGCATCCACTGGTGCGCAGATTTTACCGGGATTGAGTTGGTTGTAGGGGTCGAAGGCAGCCTTGATCGACTGCAGCGCCGGGTATAGCTGGCCAAAGAATTCAGGCACGTATTCGGAACGCAACCCTTTGCCGTGTTCGCCCCACAACAGGCCACCGTAGCGCTGTGTCAGTTCGGCCACTGCGTCAGAAATGGGTTTAATCAAAGCAGCCTGAGCGTGGTCTTTCATGTCCAGTGCCGGGCGTACATGCAAGACCCCTGCATCGACATGGCCGAACATTCCGTAGTCCAAGCCATGGCTGTCCAGTAATGCGCGCAGCTCCGTGATGTAGTCAGCCAACTGCTCCGGTGGCACGGCGGTGTCTTCGACAAAAGGCTGTGGGCGAGCCTCTCCTTCGACATTACCCAGCAGCCCAACAGCACGCTTTCGCATAGCGTACACACGGGTCACGGCCTCGCGCCCTTCAGCTAGCGTATGGCCAAGCCGCTCAATGCTTTTGTCGGCCTGCAAGTGATAAACAAATTGCGCCACCTGTGCGTCCACTTGCGCTTTATCTTCTCCGCTGAACTCAACTAGGTTAATACCTAAGACTGGGTTTTCAGTGTCGGAAGGAAAATACTCGGCGATGCTGTGCCAGACGATATCGTTCATCGCAAGTAACAGCACTTTTGAATCTACGGTTTCAATGGATAAAGGTTTATGAACCAATAACGCGTTGGCATCGCGCAGGGCGTGCATAAAGCTGTTGTAGCGAATGTTGACTAAGACCGAATATTTTGGGATCGGCAACACATTGAGTTTGGCCTCAACGATATAGCCCAATGAGCCCTCCGAGCCGCACAGCACGCTATTGAGATCGAAGCGCCCATGCTCATCACGCAGATGCGCCAAGTCGTAACCGGTCAAGCATCGGTTTAACCTAGGAAACACTGAGCTAATCACATCCGCTTGAGTTTCCTGTATCTGCCGTGCGGTGCGATACACCCCACCAATACGGCCGGGCAGGGCACAGGCTGTGTCTAGATCATCATCAGCCAGTGGTTGACTGTGTAAAGGTTCGCCACCGAGCAACACGGTGTGCAGTTCCAGCACATGATCACGGGTTTTGCCATAGCTGCAGCTGCCTTGGCCGCTGGCATCGGTATTGATCATGCCACCAATGGTGGCGCGATTGGATGTCGACAGCTCCGGGGCGAAAAACAGCCCATGGGCCTTTAACGCTGCATTGAGTTGGTCCTTGACTACGCCTGCCTGAACGCGCACCCAGCGCTCAGTCGCATTGATTTCCAAAATGTTATTCATATGCCGCGACATGTCGACCACAATGCCATCGGTGAGTGATTGGCCGTTGGTTCCGGTACCGCCACCACGAGGAGTTAGTGCTATTTGACGAAATCGAACTTCGGACATCAACCTAGCAATGCAGGCAACATCCTCTGCATCCAGAGGAAACACCACCGCATTTGGCAAGCGCTGGTATATCGAGTTGTCAGTTGCCAGCACGGTGCGGATCGCATAGTCGGCGCTGATATGACCGCGAAAGCCTTTGGCTCGCAGCTCATCAAGAAATTCAGAATACGGTGGCGCGGGCGTAACTGAAGGCAACTGGGCGATCATTGCAGGACTTCTCTTGAAGGTTGTTCACGGGAGAACACAAACCTGTGTGACCCCGATTTAGTTTCACGTTTTTGCGAGCTGTCTGAGGCAGATTGGGATTAGACGTGTTGTGAGGTCCAAATGATTGAACCATCAGAAGGATTAAGCGCTGCTGATCGCAGGCACCCCTTGGTTGGCTATGCCGTCAAGAGGTGCCTGTTAAGCCGTGTGAGCGAACAAGATAGGGGCGTTAGTTGAGCAACTGGTTATTGCGTAAGAATTCCTTGGCGACATCTTCAATCGACTCACGGCCTACATCGACCCTAGAGTTAAGATTGGTAATGGTTTCATCATTCAGTTTTGATGACAGTGCATTAAGCAGCTCGCCGATTTTTGGGTTGTTGGCAAGAACTTCGGTGCGAATGACGGGAGTCAGTGCATAGCTTGGGAAGAAGTCTTTATCGTCTTTAAGCGCAACAAATCCGAAGGCTGGAATGCGTCCATCAGTCGATAAAACTAAGGCAATATCGACTTGCCCATCCTTTAGTGCTTGATAGGTCAGTCCACCATCCATACGGATGATGCTCTTGCGCTCAAATTTGAAGCCGTACATTTTCTGCAACGGGCGTAAGCCATCTGGCCGGGAGTAGAACTCAGCATTAGAGGCGAATTTATAGGCTTCACCGGCGTTGACTTTCTTCGCCAAGTCGCTGATTGAGACAATACCCGCTTTCTCAGCCTCATCCTTGCGCATCGCAAATGCATAGGTGTTGTTGGCCTTAGAAGGGTTTAGCCACGTGATACCTTTTGGGGCATCCAGCTCGCTAATTTTCTTATAGGTTTCGTCGGCGTTAAGACGCTCTTTGATTTTGTTATAAATAACCAGCGACGTGCCTGTGTACTCCCAATACACGTCGACTTGGCCATTTTCTTGCGCAGCGCGCAAGACGGATGAGCCGAGGTCTGAGCGCTTATTGACCTCGTATCCATTGGCCTTGAGTAATTGGGAGGTCATTTCGGCAACAAGCTGTTGCTCGGTAAACTTCTTTCCACCGACCACAACTTTAGTCGTCGCAGATGCATTGCTAAATACACCGACTACTAGGCAGGTTGTAAGTATCAAGCGGGTTAGCATTCGAAGATTCATCATGCACCTATTGTGAATATTTATTATTTGGGTTCTGGGTCAATCAATGGCGACCGGACAGTCTTAAGCCGCGTGATACCGTCAACCGCTGGATGACACCAAAACTTAAGTCGACGATGATGGCTAGGCCGGCGGTTAGTACGGCCCCGGTAAACATCATTCCGAAATCATTCAAATCGATACCGGTAAATATCAGTTCGCCCAATCCGCCGCCGCCCACTAAGAAGGCAAGCGGAGCAGTACCCACATTGATGGCCAGCGCCGTACGAATGCCGGCAAAAATCACATTCATGGCATTGGGTAGTTCAACTTTCCAAAGGGTTTCTCTGGGTGTCATACCCATGGCTTCAGCCGCTTCGACTAGGTGCGGCGGCACCGTGCGTAAGCCTTCGTAGGTGTTTACAACTACCGGTAGCAATGTTGCGACCCATAAGCCGAAGATGGCTGCGCCACTGCCGATGCCTATCAGGCTCATCGCTAAAGCCAAAAGTGCGAGCTTGGGTATCGCCTGTCCCACGTTGAGAACTTGCATACTCATCATGGCGTAACGCTGATTGGCAGGGCGGCTCATCCAGACGCCCAGTGGCAGCGCAACAAGCAATGCTAACAGCCCACTAACAGCAACGATTTGAAGATGCTGGGCAGTCAGGTAGCAGATATCGTCCCAGTAAAACTGGAAACCCTCCCAGAGGCTGATCATTAAGTCAGGCATGGTCAGTCCACCACCGGTGTGATGTTTTCAACAAGCTTGGCCAGAATGTCACGCTGGTGAACGTAACCGATAAAGCGTCCCGCGCCATCATTGCACAGCGCCCAATCTTGGCCACGACCCAGCAGTTGCGAGAGAACCTGACGCAGATCATCTCCAGGTTTTACCACCAACTGCGAATGCACCGAGACGTGCGTGTCACCTCCCACGACCTGCATTTGCTCGCGTGGAGGAATTTGGGAGGCCACATCAGCCGCTCGCAAAAGACACAAGCGCTTCATTATTCTGTCGCCGCCCATGAAGTTTGCAACGAACTCACTTTTCGGTCGGGCCAGAAGATCGTCAGAACTACCAAACTGTTCGATTTTCCCGTGATTAAACAGGGCAACGCAGTCGGCCATCTTTACTGCTTCGTCGATATCGTGGCTGACGAAGAGCACCGTCTTGCCGACTTGGCGCTGGATGCGCATGAACTCATCTTGAATCACGTCCCTGTTGATCGGGTCGATCGCACCAAAGGGTTCATCCATCAGCATCACTGGCGGGTCAGCTGCCAAGGCGCGTGCAACCCCAATACGTTGTTGCTGACCGCCTGACAATTCGCACGGGTAGCGTTTCAAAAACTTGGACGGATCCAAAGCCACCACTTCCAATAGCTCAGCAGCGCGCTTGCGGCTTTTGGTCTTATCCCATCCCAATAGATTGGGTACGACGCAGATGTTTTCCTCCACCGTCATATTGGGGAACAAGCCTACTTGCTGGATGACGTAACCGATGGAGCGCTTAAGGGTTACGCTGTCCAGTTCGGAGGTGTCGCGGCCACCAATTTTGATTGTTCCCGACGTGGGCGTGATCAACCGGTTGATCATTTTCAGCGTTGTGGTTTTGCCGCAGCCAGACGGTCCGAGCAGTACGCAAATTTGCCCTTCTGCAACGCTGAAAGAGACATCTTCAACGGCAGTGATTGAGCCAAACTGTTTGTTGAGGTTTTCGATCTGGATCACGTCGTGGCTTCCTTCAGTTGGCCAGAGGTCACTTTGTTCTTATTCAGGCCCGTGGGCGTCAAGAGGCGTTGCAGGGCGTAGAGCGCGTAATCGGCCAAAATCGCAATGATGCTGATGATGATGGCACCTGCCAGCAACTGGCGATTATCCGATTGAGCGATGCCTCGAATAATCAGGCTGCCCAAACCACCTGCTCCGATATAAGCGGCGATTGCCGCGATACCTATATTGATCACTGTTGCCATTCTGATGCCCGCCATAATCAGCGGAACGGCAATCGGAAGTTCAACTTTGCACAGCCGTTGCCAGGTTGACATACCCATCCCAACAGCAGCCTCACGCAGCGCCGGATCGAGGTTGGAAATGGCCGTGGTGGTGTTGCGGATAATCGGCAGCTGTGAATACAGAAACAGCGCAATCACCGCCGGGACGACGCCAATCCCGTATCCGATTACCGATAAAGCCGGAATCATGAGTCCGAAAAGTGCGGTCGAGGGAATGGTCATCAAGACAGCGGCAAACGCCAGAACCCAGCGACCTAATTTGGGCCGCTGAGAAATCACTATACCGATAGGCACACCGGTCAGAATCGCCAACCCAACAGCTATTGCAACGATGAGAAGGTGCTGCCCGAGTAGCAAGCCGATAAGCTTACCGTTTTCCAGAATGAAACTCAGGGTTTCCATGGTTATTCTGCCTTTATCTTAATTGTTATTTTTTGCCAGCTGCGCATCTGGAGGTTCGCGCTGGATTTGTACTGAACCATACATCGCTCTAGAGTCGAGTCTGAGTCTTGAGTTCGACGATTTTTATCAAAAAATCGACGTCAGGTCTTTCACAGCTAGGTGAACTGTTACGGATGTATCGGGTGCAGGGTTGCACAAGCCCTGGTTCACCTAGGGCTATACTTGCGCATAGGCTGCGGCAATTGTCGGAGAAATCGTCGGTTTGGGGAACGCATATTGAGGTGGGTCGCTGGCTGAAGACGCGCTTGGGAAAGGTGATCAGGAATGCTCGTCATCAAATTTTCGCCGCTCCTCACCTGGGGTGCAGCTCCAGGTGCGACGGTATGCAGCACCGAGGTGAGAGGCTGAAACAAATCCACAGCTGTAGGCGATTGAGGCAATGGGCTGGGTGCTTTCACGTAAAAGGCGACGCGCTTCATTAAGCCTAAGCTCAAGATAGAATTTCTTGGGTGTCATGCCAAAGTGTTGGTGCCATAGACGCTCTAACTGGCGGTGTGAAAGGTTGCACCTGCCTGCAATATCTTCGATGCCGACAATGTTCTCTAGGTTGTTTTCCATAAAGGCAATTGCGGCGGTTAGCCGTTTATCATGAATTCCAAAGCGCCATTGGATAGACATTCTTTGGTGTTCTTCAGGGGCTCTGATTCGTGCGTGTAAAAATTGCTCTGCAATGCTGGCGGCGAGCTGCTTGCCAAAATCAAGTGATACTTGGGCCAGCATGAGGTCGATCGCCGCTGTGCCACCTGCACAGGTCCATCGATTTTCGTGGTTTACATACAGCTCTCTGGTGACCTCAATATTGGGGAACTCTTCGGCGAATTGGCCAATGGATTCCCAGTGCAGAGTGCAGCGTTTTCCGTCGAGCAACCCCGCGCGAGCAAGAATGAAAGTGCCCGTACTCAGCGCCCCAACTGTTTTTCCTCCGCCAGCTGTACGTTGTAAAAATCGCAGCATTTTTGGTGGGTTTTGATTCTCAATATCGAGGCTTGCCAGCACAAAGACGCGTTCAACCTCAGGTGCCTGGTCAATCGGTAAGGTTTGAATTTCGAACCCACTGCTGGAACTAACCTGACCACCGGACTCAGAGAGCAGTGTCCATTCGTAAAGCGTCTTACCAGATAAACGATTCGCCGCCCTCAAAGGCTCACTCGCTCCAGCGAGGGCCATCATGGAAAATTTAGGCAAAATAAGCAGACCAATTCGCTTGGTTGCATACCTGTTGTCTGGCTCTGTTGGTTGAACAGGGCTTGTCATCGCTGACCCTTGCTTTGAGTGGCCCAGCTTTCGGTAGCCATGACCTTGCAGGCTCTATCTTAGAGCTTGGATATGCGCTCGGCTAGACAAGGTTTTTGTTCAGCGAATGGTAGGCGTGTCGCAAAGGGGCGGTAGCGGGGGGGCCGCTTGGAGAGTCAGCGCCAGGATTTAAATCGCTGCGAGATCGCCGAGTCGGGATCTCGCAGGATAATGGCGGCGCGATTAAGCGCGTGCGCGAATGGCCTCATCAATGTTCTGAATCATCGACTTGAACACTGGACTATCAGCTTGATTCTGCTGGCCGTGTTGCATATTCGGCATTATCAGAGCGCTTGGGCCAGCATCGCCCGGGTAGTTGCGGTGCAAGCGAGCAGACTCAGAAGGCATGTGCAGGGTGTTGTCAGCGCCGTGAATAATCAGGGCAGGCGGGAAACCGGTTGCACCCTCAATAGATTGTTCAGGGTCATAGGCTACATAAGAGGTGTAGGACTTTGCCGTTACATGGCTGCAACCCGGCCAACGGTCAACGCCACCTGCCTCGGTGTAACCGCCCAATTGCTGGTCAACATAGGCTTGGGTGTCTGTATCAAGGGGATAATAGCCCAGCTTGGTTGCAGCGGTGCCCGTATCGAACGGAGCGATAGGGGTATCTCCATCGAGCTGGGATATGGCGGCGTCAGCTGAATCTTGGTCTGCGCGCAATGTTTGCAGGTTGCGGATTTTTGTATAGCTCATCGGCACCCAGAAACGGATCTGCTCAGCGCCTGCTGCCGCCAGTTCAACCACTGCACCCAGGCTAGCTGCTGAGCCCATTGCCCAAGAGGCAACCACAGGCATCTCGCCAAAATTCTTGCGTGCCCAGGCAACGGCGCCAAGCACTTCATCTTTCTGATCTTCGAGGCTGACGTTGGTGATTACAATATCGCCACGCTTAGCGGTGTTGCGCACTTCTTTGTTGGTAAAGAAGCCTGCTACGTCGTAGGTCATCACTCGGTAACCGCGCTCTGCAAGTGCGCGGCCGAAAAGTTGGCCATACATGGATACACCACCGGTGAAGCCCGAGTTGAAGATTACGGGCGGCAGCTTTTGAGCGGCTGCATCGATATTGCCAGGTTCAAATACTGTTCCTTTCAGATTCAGCATTTCGTCCCCGTACTGGACGGCAAAGTTTATTTCTTTTGTAGTAATGTCAGTCATTGTTTGAGTTCTCAACGTTCGGGGTGGGCGTGGGTCAACCTACCAATTGGCCAGAAGCTCCACGAAGAAGCTGGTCAACAGGAATTTGGGTTTGTGTAGAAACATGCTGTGCAACGGCATCAACAAAGCTGAAAGCTTTGGCTAAATCGAACAATTCGCTATAGGGAACACCGTTGTTATCGGTGCCCACATGAGGGGCATCGGTTGCTTCCAGGAGAAGCTTCTCCGGTCCGACGCTGTAAATAATTTGCTCAACGAAGCGGGCCGTTACTTCAGGGCTGGAAGAGGTGCGGTAGCCTGGGCCTTTGAACCACACGTTGCCGCGCTTTTTCGCTTCAGCAAGTAAGGCCAGATACGCGGGTTCTGTGGGCCCTCGCTCGGCATGGCAACTGCCGAGATGGTCGATAACGACCCGCACATTCTCAGGAATCTGTTGCAGCACGCGTAAGTTTGTTTCTGCTTCTTTGGCGTAAATATGCAGATGCTGGTGCGCATGCAGGCGGGAATAAAACATCTCCCATTGCGCATCGCTAAAGCGCGTTGCACCAATCGTTTCAGGCTTGGCGTCGTGAAGTACGATTCGAGCCCCAACAACTTGGGGATGGGCCAAGCGCTCCTCTGTCGCGTAATCAGGTGTTGCCATGATCGTGCCGACCAGTTTTATGTCGCCGTAACGTTCGGGGTTTTCTGTTTGGAGTTTGTTGAGTTCCAAAAACGAGGCAAACACATTTTCAGAGTCAGGCAGGATGCTTAGATGGACATTGTTGAGTACCGCTTGGCTAACACCTGTAGCGGTAAGCTTTTGCAAATAAGCGGTAAGCGGATGCGGTTCAGGAAAAGTGTAGGGCAACGAGCCTTCGACCCGGCAAAGATCTTCCGCGGTGTAAAAGTGCACGTGACTATCTATTCTTTTGATCAGCGGCAGCATGATTATTGTTTCCTGCATGTGTGGGAAAACAATAATCGTCGTCAGCCTTTCAACGCTCCCGTCAACTCGACGTGTAGTATCAAAATTTCGCCATTTGTGTCTTTAAGCTGGTGCAAGCGCCTAGCCGCTTCTTTCAATGAGTTGTTTGGGTGAGTATTGATTTATCGCCGTGGCTATTATCTAACTGGGCAGCGTTTAAATTGGCCATAGAGGCGGGAGCAGTGTTCTCAACCCCACCTTTGATCACAAAAACTATGTTTTGAAATCGTGACTGCATATCTGCAATGCGACAGGCATCCAAGGTTGCTGTTTTAGGGCTCAAACAACCGAATGCTATAGAGCGGGCTCAGGCAATGTCGGGATTTTGTTGTTGTTTAATTCGCTTCTGAAATTACCCATATTTACATTGGGAGGCAGCGCGGGCTCTAGATGGCCTTTGGGGAAGTGCCTCGGCAGGCGTAATCTATGCCATCCGTACGCACCGAAAAAGGAAGCCGCGATGACCTGGTCTGCACAACAGTATTCACTCTTCGAGCAGCAACGAACCCGGCCGGTTCGTGACTTGGTCGCTGCGATTGACTCAACCAACGTGCGCAGGGCTGTCGATCTGGGCTGTGGGCCCGGTAACTCTACCGAGGTGCTGGCACAGCGCTTTGTCGATGCCAGTATCACTGGGCTTGATAGCTCGGAGGACATGCTGGTTAAAGCGCGCCAGCGTATGCCAGCGGTTAATTTCGAGCTGGCGGACATCGCTGCGTGGCAGCCTGCACAGAAGTTTGATGTGATCTTGGCCAACGCTTCTCTGCAGTGGTTGCCGGACCATGCTGCGCTCTATCCGCATTTGGTTGAGCAGTTGCTACCCGGCGGTACCTTGGCGGTACAAACGCCAGACAACTTGAATGAACCTGCACATGTGCTCGCTCGAGAAGTGGCGATGCAGGGCCCTTGGGCCGGTAAGATTGGCGAGGTAAAGCATAATCAACGGCATTCGGCGAGTTATTACTATGAACTGCTTAGCTCACATTGCAGCTCCGTTGATGTATGGCGTACGACCTACTATCACCCACTGGCTGATGGTCATCAGGCGGTGGTTGAATGGTTCAAGGGCACGGCGCTGCGCCCGTTTTTGGCACCCTTGACGGAGCAAGAGCAGGGCGCCTTTATTGATCAATACCTGGAGCGCATCAGCCAAGCTTACACAGCACTCGCCGATGGCTCAGTGTTGTTGCCATTTCCACGCTTGTTCCTGATCGCTCAACGGAGCGGATGAGAGGTCCCGCAGGTGATGTTTCCAGCCATTCAGGCAGCGGGTTAAAGCTGATTTGATTAATCACTTGTTGTTCTGTGGATGTATTTTTGTTATTTTTGAGTCTGTAGATTTTTGGCGGGGTGATCAATATGTCCGCAGTCATACAGACTCAAGATTTTTCCAAAAGCCAGTGTGTGGTTGGGCTACGGGCCGCGTTGAAGATCCTCGACAAATGGCAGGCCACGACTGACCAGGCTTGTCGGGTGTTGCGTATTTCGCGTAGCACCTACACAAGAGCCAAGCAACAAGACGCTGAGTGGTCCGTTGGCTTGGATTCAGATCAAATGCAGCGCATCAGCTTGGTGCTCAATATCCATGCAGCGCTGCGCCTGGTGTTCGACAACCCGGATAATGTCTACGGTTTTGTCTCGATGCAGAACCATAACGAGTTCTTCAATGGGCGCGCGCCCCTGGAGGTCATGGCTCAAGGTGACATGATCTCGCTGTATGAGACGTTCCGGCGCATTGATACGCTGCGCGGTGCCCAGTGGTAATGCTCGACAGCCTTGCTGTTTTAGTGGGTAAGCGGTTGCAGGGTTACCGTTTGGTCAACTCCAAGTTCCCGCCGATTGCACTGTTTGATGATGTTGCCGATGCAGCGGATTTCGACACGATTTACCAGTTGCAGACCATTACCAATCCCAGGCTGCAGAACGAACTCGGGCGGCTGGAGTTGATTGCGCGCACTGAGATTCCATTCGGTATCACTGGCTGTTCATACGCAACGGCACCTTTTACCCACGTAAACCCCGCCGGGTCACGCTTTAGCAACGGTAGCTTTGGCGTGTTGTACGTGGCCGACACCATGGAGGTGGCCATTGCCGAAGTGCGTCATCATCAAGGCCAGTATTGGTCGAAGGTGCAAGGGCTCAACTACGAGCGGTTTGTCTTTAGAGGACTGGCCTGTAGGTTCTCAGAATCTGCGATGCGCGATGCAACGGTGCTGCCGCTTTCCGACCCCATCTACGCCCCGGACGATTACAGTCATGCCCAGTTACTGGGGCACCAAGCCAAGCGTGAGAATTGCCCGGGCCTGCGTTACAACTCGGTACGCTCGCCCGGCAATATTTGTTGGGCGCTACTGACGCCAAGGCTTGTCAGCTCCGTCATCCAGGCCGCCCATTACGAGATGGTCTGGAATGGGCAGATAATTAGCGTGAGTCGGATTACCACGCTGTCAGCCGAGTAGTTTTCAACGGTTAGGGATTAGTCTTTGTGCTGTCAGAGCAGGGAATGACCCGCTTGACCAGTTTGCCGATGGTCATGCCCTGAACCAAGATAGAAAAAACCACCACTAAATAGGTGAGCGAAACCACCATGTCGCGCTCTTCACCCGGCGGTAAGGACAGCGCCAGCGCTACCGATATTCCGCCGCGCAAACCGCCCCAAGTGACAATGCTCCATGAGCCTTTTGGCAATTTAAAGCGCTGACCCAGCAATGCAATCGGGCCTCCCACCGTGAGCAACCGCGAGAGCAACGTCAGCAGGATAATCATCAGGCCAGTGACAATAAGTGAGTTTGAAAACTGGATCAGAACCACTTCTAAACCGATCAAGACAAACAACACTGCGTTGAGTATTTCATCGATCAGCTCCCAAAACATATCGACGTTCTTCTCTGTCTGTTCAGACATCGCACAGGAGCGCCCTTGATTGCCCACAATCAAGCCCATCACGACCATCGCCAGCGGGCCGGAAATATGCAGGTGAGTTGCGACGGCATAAGCGCCGAGTACAGCAGCGAGGGTAATAAGCACTTCCTCTTGGTAGCTGTCGATACTCTTGAGCATCCGGTAAGTGACATAGCCCACCAATCCACCGAGCAGTGCGCCGCCGCCGGTCTCTTTGAGTAGGAGTTGTGATGCACCAGAAACCGATGGCGCTTCACCGCTGGCGATCATCGCTAGAATCAGGGAAAACAGCACAACACTGACGCCATCGTTAAACAGTGACTCTCCCGAAATTACCAGTTCGACGCTTTTTGGTGCTCCTGCAGATTTGAGGATGCCCATCACTGCGATAGGGTCGGTTGGCGAGATAAGCGCACCGAAAACCAGGCAGTAGGAAAAGGGCAGCTTCAGGTCAGTGAGCGATAACAGTTGCCAGAGCACAACGCCGATAAACAGCGTCGACAAGGTGGTGCCCACCACCGCTAAAGACGCAACTTGCCAGCGATAGGCGCGCAGTTGCGACAAATTAACGTGAAGCGCGCCAGCGAACAAAAGCAGTGACAGCATGCCCTGCATCAGCAGTTCAGAAAAATCGATGGACTCAAGCAGCGATTGCTCGAGTTTGTGCAGGGTGTGAAAGCCCAGTGCATCGAACGTCATGTTCAACAAAGACAATATCAGTGCAATGCCCATGACGCCGATAGCAGGCGGCAGTCCTACATAACGGCGGTTAAGAAAGGCGAGTACGGCCGTGATGCAGAGAAATACCGCAATGATGTCCAGCATTACGCAGAGGACTCCTTGTGATTGGGTTTTGTCGCTAAGGACAGCAGCTCTGGCTGTTAAAGCGATGCAGCCAGCGTCATACCGGTGTTTGTTTCAAAGACCCAGCATACACCAGCAGCGATGCGCCTCTGGCATCGCTTGCTTCACCCGACTGGCATAGAACCGTAAGCCGCGTTATTGGCTTTTTTTGCGTTTTTGTAGCGGTTTATTTGCCGCACAGACTGAAACCCAATAACCTAACCGGTAAGTCAGGTTTTGTTGCCGCTTCAGTGCCCTGTTTGTCTGAGAGCACGGTGTTGAGCGTCTAAGCTTGCAATACATAAGCAAAAGGGCAGGCCGATAACTGCCCAGAGGATGATTTATGTCCAACCGTGATATATCCCGACGTTCGTTCCTCCAGGGCGGGCTGGTGGCGGGTGTGAGCGTAACGCTCTTGCCGCTGAGCAGTAAGGCCATGGCGGCCCTGATGGAAAACAGCGTAACAGTGCCGTCTGAGCAGTGGCTCGGCAATAACGGTAAAGCTCGTTCGCGTAATGATGCCTTGTCGAAAGTGTGTGGCAGTAAAGTCTTCGCCCGCGACATTCGCGCCAAAGACATGCCCGGCTGGCCAGAGCAACAAGGCCACGCCATGCTCCTGAAAACCATCAAAGCAGACCATATCTATGCAGGCATGGACCTGTCATGGCTTGGCGCACAGTTGCAGCCAGACCGCATCGTCACGGCTGAAGACCTGAGCAAAGATGGTATTGTTTTCCCGGAAGAGCATGCGCCAGACCCGTTATTGCCGATTGGTAAAGTGCCGATGTTTATTGGCCATCCGGTGGCGATTCTGATCTGGAACGATTTCGAGCGTTTTCGTCAGGCCAAAGCCAAGCTCAAGTTCAATGACAAGGCAATACGGTACGGTGCCAAAGCGCCGTTATATGAAACTGATCCCTACGGCAGTTTCCGTTACGTGCGCGTTGGTGGTGCCACGTCGGCCGATGAGGACGAGTTCGCCAGCCTCAAGGATTCGATCCTGTTTCCGATGCTGCGTAACCGTCGCCCGGTGTGGAACTCCCAGCCAGATTTGCACGGTAACCTGACTGAGCGCGGGTTGTTTTATGCCGAGCGCATGAAGCAGCAGATCGACAGCCCACCGGATAATTGGCTGGTGTTTGATGAGCGTTACAAAACGCCATCTATCGAGCCTGCCGCAATGGAGCCTGACAACGGCAATGGCTGGTTTGACCCGGCAACCAAGACCCTGCATTTTGTAGTCGCCACTCAATGCCCACATGAAGCGGCGACTGAAACCGCGAAGATGATCGCGCCGTCGCGTTTTGGGTTAGCCAAGCTCAATATGCATCCGGGTTACACCGTCGGCTATGGTTCCAAGGATCACAATATCTTTGTCTACTACGCAGCACTGGCGGCGTTGTATGGTGCTGGTGTGCCGGTGCGTCTGGCCAATGACCGCTATGAGCAGTTCCAGAGCGGGATCAAGCGTCATCCATTCGATATTCGCTACCAGTTGGCAGTGGACAAAACCGACCACAGCTTCAAGATCTTCCGTGCAGAGATGACTGTCGATGGCGGTGGTCGAGCCAACTATAGCCCTTCGGTAGCGGCGGTTGGCGCTACCGCAGCACAGTCGATCTACTACATGCCGCAGAACGACCTGCAGGTCACGGCTTATCATTCGCGTGGCGTAGAAGCAGGTTCGATGCGTGGTTACGGCACACTGCAAAGCATGGCATCGACCGAAATGATGGTCGATGAAATTGCCGATCGACTGGGTATTGATGCCATTGATCTGCGCAAGAAAAACGCCATGGTCTCAGGCATGAAAAACACCCAAGGCGCGGTGCCTGCTGGTGCCTTGCGCCTGCACGAAATTCTCGACAAAGCGGCGTCTCACGAAGTTTGGAAAAATCGCGACGCACTCAAGCAGCAACGCGAAGCGCAAGATCCTGATCATTGGTACGGCGTTGGTTTCGCCATATGCCAGAAAGACTTCGGCACCGGCTCCGAAGCGCCGATGGCAAGTATCGAGTTCACCGCTGATGGACACATCAGCCTGCGTCACATCGGTATTGAAATTGGCACCGGCATGTCGACGTCTCAAGCGTTGGTCGTGGCCGATTTTCTCGGTATGCCTGCGAGTGACGTGAAGACGGGCGAAACCGAGTGGCCAGAACTGCAGCTTACGTCGGGCGGTAACCCATACACCATGAGTCAGGCCGAACAGGACAGCTTCTTACGCAACCCACGCTGGGTTGGCAAGTTGGCTTCGGCGTCGTCGGCGACTAACTCCGCCTACTACTTTAGCCACGCCACCCGTGAAGCGGCACGCGTGCTGTTCAACCACGGATTATGGCCAGCGGCATTGCAGATCTGGGGTCAAGGCCCTTACGGTGGGCAGGCCAATCCTTACGTGGTACGCCGTGAAGATGCCCATTGGGTTGACGGCAAGCTGACTGCCAATGGGATGCAACCCCTGAGCTTTGCCCAATTGGCCAAACACGCCCATGAACAAGGTCTTGTCACCGGCGCAACCGTGCACGGCTTTAACCGCTGGAGCTGGGCGCAAGCCGAGTTCAGCATCGATGGTGTACGTGAGCGGTTACCGCTCGATAGCCTCGCAGTGAAGTACGGTGACGGCGCTGCCAGTGTGAAGAAGGCGCAAATGAACAGCGCAGGCTTCCATCTACTAGACCGCCAGAACGTGCACTACCCCGACACTCAATTGAATAACGCGGCAGTGACTTACTACAGCCCGGTGGCGACGCTGGTTGAGCTGAAAGTGAACAAGGGCTCCAATGAGGTGCAGGTACTGAACCATCATTCCTGGGTCGAGTGTGGACGAGTGCTGGTGGAGGAGCTGGTTAGAGGCCAGCTTGAAGGCGGAATCGCCATGGGGATTGGCCATGCGCTGATGGAGGAGATGCCGCTGTATGAAGGTGGGCCGGGAGAGGGTGACTGGAACTTCAACCGTTACCGACTGCCGATGTCGCGCCATGTTGCGGTGTGGCAACAGACGGCGGAAATCTTGCCGCCCCTGTCACCCAGCGATCCATCCAAAGGCATTGCTGAGGTGGTGATGATTCCCGTGGTTGGTGCTATCGGTAATGCCGTGACCCACGCCATTGGCAAACGCATCCGCGACCTGCCTATTACTTCTGCGCGCATCAAGGAGGCCCTCAATGGCTAATCGTCCTCTGCAACTGACCCTCAACGGTAAAGCCGTCGACTCGGCGGACATCCCTGATGACCTGCCGATGATCGATTACCTGCACGAATACAAAAACCTCACTGGCTCGCGCCTGGGCTGTGGCCAGGGTATTTGCCATGCCTGCGTGGTGATCGTTGATAACCCCGACGGCACCTGTGAAGAGGTGCGTACCTGTATCACTGGCGCGCATTACTTCGCAGGCAAAAAAGTGCGGACCATTGAAGGTCATGCGAGCCGTGATGAACAGGGCAAGGTGACTGAACTCAACCCGATCCAACAGCGTTTTGTGGATGAGTTTGCCTTTCAGTGCAGCTATTGCGCGCCAGGCTTCGTCAATGCGGCCACTGTATTGGTGGAGACGCTCAAGCGCCAGCCGGTGGTAAAAAGCCAATTGGAACAAGTCATCGAGGACAGTCTTGGTCATCACATCTGTCGTTGTACAGGCTATGTTCGCTACTTCAGCGCCACGCGCAATGTGCTGACCGACCTTGGTCTGGTCAAGGAGGGTTGAGCATGACGCATATATTTGCCCGTTTGACCTTGGCGATCGGCCTGGCTGCATCACTGTCCATGGCCCAAGCCGATGATCAGGTACAGCACGGCGAGTACCTTGCCCGTGCAGCCGATTGCATGGCGTGTCACACAGCGCCTGGCGGTGCGCCGTATGCCGGTGGTCTGCCAATCGTTTCGCCATTTGGCACCATTTATGGCACCAATATCACCCCGAGCAAAGAACACGGGATTGGCCTGTACAGCGATGATGAGTTTTTCGCGGCGCTCACCGAAGGCAAACGCCGCGACGGTGCCAACCTGTATCCGGCGATGCCCTATACCTCATATCACCTGATGCCCCGTGAAGACTCCGATGCGATTCACGCCTACCTGAAAACCATCGAGCCGATTGAGCGCAATGGGCCAGAAACCAGCTTGAGCTTTCCCTTCAATGTGCGCCTGGGTTTGCTCGCCTGGAACATGGTTTACGCCAAGGATCTGCAACTGCAACCCGCAGAGGGCAAAAGTGCAGCCTGGAAACGTGGCCAGTACATGGTTGATGTGCTCGGTCATTGCGGCGAGTGTCACACGCCTCGTAGCCAGACCGGTGCGATGGAGCTCGACAAACGCCTGACCGGTGGTGTGCTCAATGGCTACTTAGCGCCGAGCTTGTTGACCAATGACTTGGCCGAGCGTGGCTGGAATCATCGAGATCTAAGTACTTTTCTCAAACATGGTATGAGCGCCCAAGGCACGATGTTTAACGAGATGTTCCCGGTGTTCCACAACAGCACTCAATACTTAAGTGACGCTGATCTTGCAGCGATGGCGACATTCTTGCTCGGTGATAAACCACCCGCGACAAAAACGCTGACTGAAGTGCCGTTTGACAAGCTCAGCCCAAGTGCCCAAAACGGCCGCCAGCAGTACCTTAACGTTTGCGCCGGTTGTCACGCACCAGATGGCGAGGGCAAACCGCACATCGCCGTGGCCATGCGCGGCAATACCACCTTGCGACTGGATGATCCGCGTAACTTGTTGCGGGTGATTGAAGACGGGATTGGTGAGCAGCAGTTTACCGGCTTCGAGCGCATGCAACCGATGCCGGGCTTTGCCGACAAACTGAACCATGAGCAACTGACCGATCTGCTTAATTATCTTCGCCAAAGCTGGGGTGGTCAGGCCGGCAATATGGTGGTCGGTGATGTGCAGAAATTGCAGGAAGACGCGCCGCGGATTGAGCATTAAGCGCTAATTAACCTGTCCTAACCGCCACCAATAAACCCGCCGTCACCTAACCAGGTGGCTGCGGGTTTTTATTTGGCCAGCCATTTAATCTCCCAGCAGCACGCGGTTACAGGATGGGGCATACAGCTTGAGCTGTGCTCCGTTTTGGTTCCTTTTGCTCCGGGGCATGCGTGGCAAAGGATACGAGAGGCGCCTCTAAACTGCGGATCAGCGTTAACTGAGCAGGGTTTGGCGCGTAACTTGCTTTTTCAATACTTAGTTAGGTAACACAATTGCTCAACGCGCAACGTGGCCCAATGATCAACGGCGATCAGACGGTATTAAACCCAGTTGTTCGTTGGGCTAAACAGGGCGGTTGAGCCCTAAAAGTTAACAGGCAAAGGCGCCTGGAGCTGAAAGGCTTCAGGCGTCTTTTTTTTGCGTTTAAAAACTCACCCTCAGAGAGAAAAACATGTCCTATCTAGCTCCTGCTGAGTTTGTCAGCAAAATGGTGGATGCAGGCGAATCGAAGGTTTTCATGTCGACTCGCGATACCCTTATTCGCGCATTTATGGCCGGCGCGATCCTGGCTTTGGCAGCTGTTTTTGCAATTACCATTACCGTGCAATCAGGCATGCCACTGGTTGGTGCTATGTTGTTCCCGGTCGGCTTTGTGATGCTTTACCTGATGGGGTTTGACTTGCTCACCGGGGTTTTCGTACTCGTGCCTCTGGCGCTGCTCGACCGCCGTCCTGGAGTGACTGTAAATGGAGTGCTGCGCAATTGGGGTCTGGTGTTTCTTGGCAACTTCGCCGGTGCACTGACCGTGGCGTTTATGATGGCCTTCGTCTTCACGTACGGTTTCTCTACCAGCCCGGGCGTCATTGGTGAAAAAATCTCGCACATTGGTGAGGCGCGCACCTTGGGTTACGCGGAATACGGCCTTGCCGGTTGGTTGACCATTTTTCTGCGCGGCATGCTGTGCAACTGGATGGTTTCAATGGGCGTAGTTGGCGCAATGATCTCGACCACAGTGAGTGGCAAAACCATCGCCATGTGGATGCCGATCATGCTGTTCTTCTACATGGGCTTTGAGCATTCGGTTGTGAACATGTTCCTGTTCCCATCAGCCATGATCATGGGCGGTAACTTCTCAGTGATGGACTACATGCTGTGGAATGAAATCCCCACTGCACTGGGTAATCTGGTTGGCGGCATGGCATTCACTGGCCTGACGCTGTACACCACCCACGTGAAGACTGCTCCCAAGCGCAGCTTCAACTAATTGTGCGATCACGGCTCGCCGGCATTGCTGGCGGGTCGTGTTGGGAGCCACATGGCAAGCCAGCTGAAAGTATCCATTGGGCAGTGCTCAGATAAAGGGCGAAAGGCTGCCAATCAGGATTTTCATGGTGTTTTCATCCCACTTGAGCCGCAGCTCACCGCTAAGGGCATTGCCATTGCGTTGGCTGACGGCATCAGTAGCAGTGCTGTCAGTCATATTGCCAGCGAGTCAGCTGTCGGCAGTTTTCTCAGTGATTATTTCTGTACCTCTGAGGCTTGGTCGGTAAAAAAGTCGGCGCAGCGGGTGTTGATGGCGACCAATTCCTGGTTGTATGCACAAACACGGCAAAGCCAATACCGCTACGACCTGGATCGAGGTTATGTGTGCACCTTGAGCGCCATGGTGATCAAGTCAACCACTGCGCATATCTTTCATGCCGGTGATACGCGTATCTACCGCCTGCGTGATTCGACGTTGGAGCAATTGACTGAGGATCACCGCCTCTGGATCTCACAAGACAAGAGTTACTTGAGCCGGGCGATGGGGGTCAATACGCACCTTGAGCTCGACTACAGAAGCCTTCAGGTGGAGCAGGGTGACCGATTTGTCTTTGCCACTGATGGTGTTTATGAGTTTGCCAGTTCGGCGTATATGGTCGAGTTGATTCAGACCCTGGATCACGATTTAGAGGCGGCCGCGCGTTCGATTGTCGAGCACGCCTATGCGCAAGGCAGTGATGACAATTTAACGGTGCAGATAGTCAGGGTCGACAGCGTACCCCTGCAAGATGCCAGCGAGTTGCAGCAGCAACTCACGGAGTTGCCTTTTGCGCCGGTGCTTGAGGCACGTGCGGAGTTCGACGGCTATCGGATTATTCGTGAACTCTATGCCAGCAGTCGTAGCCATATTTACTTGGCGCAAGACATCGAAACTGATGCCCAGGTTGTACTCAAAGCACCCTCGGTCGATTTGCAGCATGATCTTGCGCATCTGGAGCGCCTGCTCAGCGAAGAGTGGGTGGCACGGCGCATCGACAGCCCATACGTACTCAAGGCTCCAGTGCCGACGCGCAAGCGTAATTATCTGTACAGCGTCAGTGAATTTGTTGAGGGGCAAACGCTGCGTCAGTGGTTGCTCGACCATCCTCAGCCTGAATTGGAGAAGGTGCGGGCCATGGCTGAGCAAATCGGCAAAGGCTTGCAGGCGTTTCATCGCCTGGAAATGCTCCACCAGGACCTGCGGCCTGACAACATCATGATTGATGCCGATGGCAGCATAAAGTTGATCGACTTCGGCTCGGCACAAGTCGCCGGACTGATGGAGATTACTTCGCCAATTGAACGCAACCAGTTGCTTGGCACTGCACAGTACACGGCACCAGAATATTTCTTGGGAGAGTGCGGCTCACAAGGGTCTGACCAGTTCTCCTTGGCGGTGATTATTTATCAAATGCTCAGTGGTCACTTGCCCTATGGTGCCGATGTGGCCAAGTGCAAAAGCCGTGCAGCACAAAACCGTCTGGTCTATCAGCCCTTGCATGATGCTAACCGCGAGTTGCCTGTGTGGCTTGATGATGTGCTACGTAAAGCCCTGAACCCCGACCCACTCAAGCGCTATCCGGCGCTCTCAGAATTTATTTTCGAGTTGCGCCAACCGAGCAAGAACGTGCTCAACAAACACCGTGCGCCCCTCTTGGAGCGTAACCCTTTGTTGTTTTGGAAGAGTTTGTCAGCGCTTCTGGCGGTGCTGGTCATTTGGCTGATAAGCAGGGGCCAGTAAGCGAACGGGCATCAGACTGGTGCGTCGGATGGGTTGACTGCACCATCGCTGTTCTAAAAGCCCCTTGTTGTTACCCTCGATTTAGTTGGAAAGCTTCTAAAACATTACTTTCATGGATGTGGCATAAGCCTTGCTTTTACTGAGGTAATGCTCTCACCAGCTGAGGGCCGCTCACTCGATCAATGGCGATCCGAACGTGGGCAAGCATCGCTAAACAAGGCATTGCGGCCTTGGGTTTAGCTGCAACTAACAGGCAAAGGCGCCTGGAACCTTCTAGGTTCCAGGCGTTTTTTTTTGGTTTTAAAAACGTGATTGGCTTGTACAGGTGCTCTATGAACTCCACTGTCGCAACCTTGAATAATCTGCAAACCCTGATCGTTATTGGCAACGGCATGGTCGGTCATCACTGCGTAGAGCAATTGATAGAGCGCGGTGCCTTGTCTCAATACAGCATTCATGTGTTCAGTGAAGAGCCGCTGCGGGCCTATGATCGTGTGCATCTTTCCGAATACTTTACGGGTCGCGATGCCGAGTCCCTGGCCCTAAGTAGCGCAGCGCTTTATCAGCAACCGGGAGTAACCCTGCATTTGGGCGTTCCTGTGCTGGAGATTGACCGCCAACGCCGCGAGGTGATCAGCGCAGAAGGCTGCTTTACGTTCGATAAGCTGGTGCTTGCGACAGGCTCTTACCCGTTCGTGCCCCCTATTGAAGGTGCCGAAGGTGACTCGCGTTTGGTTTACCGCACATTGGCTGACCTGGACACTATCCAGACAGCAGCCAAAAACGCTCGCCGCGGTGTGGTCGTGGGGGGTGGTTTGCTTGGATTAGAAGCAGCCAATGCGTTGAAATCTTTAGGGCTGGAAGCTCACGTGGTGGAGTTTGCACCGCGGTTGATGCCTGTGCAGCTGGATGATCACGGCGGCTTGGCGCTCAAGGCCCAGATAGAAGCCCTTGGCGTGAGTGTGCACCTGTCCCGCGCAACCCAATCGATCAGTGCGGGTGGCGAATACCGTTACCGCATGAACTTTGTTGGCGATGAGTTTCTTGAAACCGATCTCATTGTATTTTCTGCGGGGATTCGCCCGCAGGATGCGCTGGCTAAACAGTGTGAACTCGAACTGGGTCCGCGTGGCGGGATAGCAATCGACAGTCAATGCCGGACCAACGACCCGCATATTTATGCCATTGGTGAGTGCGCCGCATGGAACGGTGGCGTCTTCGGCTTGGTTGCTCCGGGTTATCAAATGGCTCGCGCGGTGGCGACCCAGCTTTGCGGGGAAGACAGCGACCCTTTCATGGGGGCCGATATGTCAACCAAGCTTAAATTACTCGGGGTCGATGTTGGTTCCATTGGCGATGCGCACGGCGCCACCCCAGGTTCTCGCAGTTACCGTTTTATTGACGAAGCCACTGCCAGCTATCGCCGTCTGGTCGTTTCGCCCGACGGTAAGCATGCCATCGGTGCAGTTCTGGTTGGCGATAACAGCTATTACGATACCTTGCTGCAATACGTGCAAAACGGCATCAAGCTGCCCGCTGATCCTTCCTGTTTGATCTTGCCGCAAGGCGAGGGCGCTCCTGCGTTGGGTGCTGATGCATTGCCGGATACGGCAACCATCTGCTCCTGCCATAACGTCAGCAAAGGCGCGATTTGCGCAGCTATTGACGGCGGTTGTGGTGACCTTGCAGGCCTTAAGTCCTGTACCAAGGCAGCAACAGGTTGCGGCGGCTGTGCGGCGCTGCTTAAGCAAGTTTTTGAACATGAATTGACGGCCCGAGGTGTAGTTGTAGACAAGAGCCTTTGCGAGCATTTTGCCTATACCCGTCAAGAGTTGTACGCGATTGTGCGTGTCGAGGGCATCGAGACCTTCGATGAGCTACTCAGCAAGCATGGCAAGGGTCATCTGGGGTGCGACATCTGCAAACCAGCGGTGGGTTCGGTGCTGGCGTCTTGCTGGAACCGCTCGATTACCGACCCCTTGCTGGTGTCGTTGCAAGACACCAACGACACCTTTATGGCCAATATGCAAAAGAACGGCACCTACTCAGTGGTGCCGCGGATTCCCGGTGGCGAGATCACCCCGGATGGCTTGTTGGCAATTGGCGCGGTGGCGAAAAAATACGACCTCTACACCAAAATCACCGGTGGTCAGCGCATTGATTTATTCGGCGCACAACTTCATGAGCTGCCGGATATCTGGGGTGAGTTGATCGCGGCAGGTTTTGAGACAGGCCATGCCTATGGCAAATCCTTGCGCACAGTTAAATCCTGCGTTGGCAGCAACTGGTGCCGGTACGGTGTGCAAGACAGTGTCGGCATGGCGTTGCTGCTTGAGGACCGCTACAAAGGCTTGCGCTCGCCGCACAAAATCAAATTCGCGGTCTCTGGCTGCACCCGTGAATGTGCTGAGGCGCAAAGCAAAGACGTTGGCGTGATTGCCACTGAAAACGGCTGGAATCTTTACGTCAGTGGTAACGGCGGTATGCGCCCACGTCACGCTGAACTCTTTGCGACGGATTTGGATGACGCAACCCTGATCCGCTATATCGACCGCTTTTTGATGTTCTACGTGCGCACGGCAGATCGTCTGCAGCGGACGTCGGTGTGGCGTGAATCACTGGAAGGGGGGCTGGACTATCTCAAGGCGGTCATCATCGAGGACAGTCTCGGCCTTGCGACTGAGCTTGAGGCGCAGATGCAGCTTGTAGTCGATCGTTATGAGTGTGAGTGGGCCAATGCATTGAAAGACCCGGAGAAGCTCAAGCGCTTCCGTACCTTCGTCAATGACAAGCGCAGCGACCCGGATATTCATTTTGTAAAGGAGCGCGAACAACGTCGCCCTGTTCGCGATACCGAGCTGTCCCTGATTCCGTTATTTGAAGAGGTGGTCTAATGAGCCAGTTACGCGTAGCCGATCAAATTCAACAGTGGCAAGCGCTGTGTAGCAAACAGGATTTGGTCGCCAATTCCGGTGTGGTTGCTTGGGTCGAGGGTGTCCAAGTTGCTTTGTTTTATCTGCCGGGGGAGGCCAATGACAAGCAGCTCTATGCAGTCGATAACCGTGATCCAAAGTCCGGTGCTAACGTGATTGGTCGCGGTATTGTCGGCAATCTGGCAGGCGACCTGGTGATTGCTGCACCGCTGTATAAGCAGCATTTTCGCCTAGATGATGGCAGTTGCCTGGAATACCCAGAGCAACAACTGCGCACCTGGCCAGTACGCTTTGCCGGGGAGCATGTAGAAATTGCCATGAGCTGAGCGTTGCAGTTTCAGGGCGTGACGCTGTAAGCGGCTAATAGGTATTAGCCGCTTACAGCGTTTGGGCTTATAGCTGAGCGGTCAAGTAAACCCCGAGTAGGGCGCAAATTGCGCCCAGTACGCGAAGTATCACGCGGCCACGGGCAAGTTTGAATAACAGCAGTGCGCCGACTGCGCCGACGACATGCAAGAAGGCCGTGCTACTCAGGAATCCGGCCGAGTAGGTCAGCTTGTTGTCCATCACCGGCATTTCGTAGCCGTGGGCATAGCCGTGGAACATACCGAAGATGCCCACGCCTATTGAAGCTATGACCACGGGGAAGGTCTTTTCAAAGGCAATGGCCAGTCCGAGTAACACAACCGACATACAAATGCCGATTTCCACACCCGGCAGGTCTACTTGTTCAAAGCCAAGAACTCCACCGACCATCATGCTGCAAACGAAGGCGCTGGGCACAATCCAGATTGCGCGGCCTCCCATTTGGGTGCTCCATGCACCAATGGCGATCATTGCCAGCAAGTGATCCATGCCTGATAACGGATGCAGCCAGCCAGCCTGTACGCCTGAGTGCGCCTGAGCGCCTGTACTGACGAGCATGATGATCAGCCAGAGTCCTAACTGAGGTAAATGTTGTGTACGCAGGTTCATAAGACTTACTCGTTAGATTGGGTCGTTAGCTGAACGGTCAGAGAAGCCCACAGGCTTTCCCAGTCGCTATCGTCTTCACTGCTGGGCTCCATATGCACGGCATTGAACAGCCACAAACCACCTTGAGGCAGCTTGAAATCAACTCTGCCCTGGGCGTCGGACGTAGCGCTTAGCTCGATAGGTGGGTCGGCCTTCAATTGCGCCTTGATCAAGGTGTTCGCCAGAGGCTCACCCAGGAACGTCAATTGAATGCTAAAGGGCTGGTCGGTGCGCAGCGCCAGAGGATCGGTCTTCAGGGAGAGCTCTAGCGGTAAGCCAATCTGCTTGTCGTAGCCCTGACTTTGACCATCAACCAAGATGATACTTTTTGCACAGCGGGAAAAATTCTCACGGCCAGGCGCATCAGCCAGGCCGAAACGCTCACGCGTTTTCAGCACTTGAATCAGGCCTTCTTCCTTCAAGTACTTGTTGAACTCAACTGCCGATAGCTCCAGGTGAGCGCTGTTGGTCCGCATACCGACAACAGTCGCACCTGGAGAGCGGGTGGTGAAGTTGCCGACTGCCAGCATGCGATCACGGCCTGCAACCTTCCACTCTCCTTGGGCATCGCTGGCTGTGAACCAGTTAACCAGATTGTCCACGCGAGGGGTTTTCACCCCAGGCCAGGTTGGCCCGACTCGCAGTTCGAATACGACCCTTTGCTTGACGCCAGTTTGCGCATCGTGAGGCACTAACCAGAATTCATGGGCGCTTGCCATTGGTGCCAGCGTCAATATGGACAGTGCCAAGGTTGTTTGACGTAGCCGGTGGGCTAGATTGCTTGAGCGGCGCAGCGCACCGTCTGCTAAAGAGGCTATTAGCGAAAACACGGTTTCGTCCTTGATTTCGTGAGCGGTGACCCGCAGCAATCAACTCAAGCGCTGCGGGCGTATTGATGGATCAATCGACAGTGGTCGGGACCAAATAAGGGAAGCCTGGTGTATGCAGTTTTGGGTTACTGATTTTCTGATCAGTCGGTGTGCCAAGCAGCATGGTCAAGACAGCGCTCATTGCGTCGTCATCGAGTGAGCGTCCATTGCGCTCGCTGGCAGCATATTTAGCCGCAGTTCCCACTTTGTAAGTGAGCACATCAGGTATCAGCATATCGGCGACTTTGTCGGCGTACTTGATTGGGTCTTTTTGGCTGTTTGCCAATAATGTTGCGCGGGTGATGCGGGCAGAAATTAGTGATTTGATAGTCTTCTGAGTATCAGGGCGGCTACCATCAAGCTGGGCTTTGAGTGCACCATTTTCAAACAGCATGGTGTGAGAGATCAGCGGGTTTGCTGAGTACTGAACCTGCTGCCAGGCCCCATTCTTTTGCGCGTCAGTGGTCATAAATACCCGTACGCTCGAACCTAGCATTGAGTTCGGTACATCCAACACGATTGCAGCGGCCTTACGGCCGATAAAAATACTTTTGCCCTGTGCCTGCGCCCAGATTGATGGGTCGTAAGCGGTGCCATTGTGAAGTTGAGCGCGCAGCAAACCAAGGCTGGTGGAGTTACCGTAGAAGGGGTCTTTGACGACACCGGTCCAGACTTTGATGCCATTCTCTAGTTCGGTGGTTTTACCAACGCGGCCATCGGTCAATTTAGCGCCTTTGGTTCCTGCTGCGACGTTAGGGGCATCCGCTGCGTACAGGCTGAATTCATCATCACCTGTATAGCTGACGCTATACGTATGGCCGGTTTTATAAGCCTCATCATTGGCAACGTGGATGTTATACAGCGCGTGAGTGGAGAGGGCTCCGTCTACTCCAGCTTTGGGAACCGCACTAAAGGTCATCACAAATACTGTGTGATCGGGACGCTCAGAAGCAAATACGAAGTTATCCAACTGGTTAAGCGTTGGCGTTTTTTGCACGATGCGGGATTCGAAGTGATGGCTCGCCAGCGCTTGGCCGCTGCATGCAATGGCTGCGGTGAAGGCGATGGCTGTATGGACTGTCCTTAGACTCTTGAACATCTGTAGCTCCCTATTAATTAACTTGAGCGCATTACGCTGTGTACATAGTGTAGTACGTGTGCTGCCTGGTGTCTTAGCGGGGACTGAGAGTATCGGTGGCCTATTTACGGGTCAACCGACTGGGTGCTGGCTTTCGCGCAGGTTCAGTGGGCAAAAAAACCAAGGGCAGGGCGGCGAAATAGTCATCTAACTACCCATAACTGACTGGTTAGAACAGGGAATGCTGACTATCTTTAGCGGGGCTAGCAGCTCTATTCAGCCGTATGGCACCGGATTTATTAATCGCCGTGCTGTCGTCCAGTTGCAGACACTTGGTGACAGAAATACAGTGGTATAACAGCCCGATTACCCTATGAATTTGAGACGCTTTGGTCTCTTGCAATCGCAGTAATGAATGCCCCGGTAATACCTAGCGCTGTACTTTTCAGAAGATTCCTAGGGTAGGGTTTATGGTAAGCAATCCAAAAGCCGGTCTGTCTTTCGCCAAACGCACTTCATTGCCTCGGGCAATTGGCTTGGGTGTGGGTTTTTTCGCAGTTGCCAGCGTGCTTTGGGGGCGTGAGCACTCTGTGGCTGTGTGGGCGCTGCTGGTTGGCTACTGCTTTGTTTGGCCATGGCTCGCTTATTTCCTGTCATGCATGGCTGCTTCGCCTTTTGTGAATGAGCGCAGACATGTACTGGTCGACTCGTTTATGGGAGGCTTTTGGATAGCCACCATTGAGTTCAACCTGTTACCTACCGTGATGATGCTGTCTATGTTGGCGATGAACAACACTGCCACAGGAGGTGCCCGGTTCGTGGCCTTAGGCTTGTTGTTTCAACTGCTGGGCATGGCTGTTTCGATGTCGGTCTTCGGTTTTCAGCTGTCGCCTGAGACAAGCCAGCAAGTGGTTTATGGCTGTATCCCTATGTTGGTGATACATCCGATGACCATCGGCATGGTGCTTTACCAATTGGCAATGCAGCTTGGCCAGCACAAGAAAACCCTGCGTACATTGAGCCGCACTGACAGCCTTACCCAGTTGTTCAACCGAGGCTATTGGGTTGAGTGCCTGCAGTTGGTGTTTGAAGAGTGCCGGACGGGGCAACAACCTGCATGTCTGGCACTGATCGATATCGACAATTTTAAAAATACCAACGACAAACATGGGCATATTGTCGGGGACGATATTTTGTTAAGGGTTGCAGAGCGTATTCGCCAATTAGTGCGGGCCGATGATTTGGCAGGACGCTACGGCGGCGATGAATTTTGCGTGTTGTTGCCAAACACCGGGCCTGATCAGGCAGTGGACGTGATGGAGCGCCTCAGGCAAGACATCAGCACCCAACAGTTCCCCGCTGTGCCAGGGTTGCGCATAAGCTTGAGCATTGGTATCGCTCATTTTGATGAGCGCCTGGGCGATGCAACCACCTGGTTAAGTACCGCTGATCAAGCGCTTTATGCAGCCAAGCATCAAGGTCGGAATCGGACGGTGCTCCACCTGGCCTGTCTCTAAAAGGAAAGTACTATGGACCTGCGCTCAGGGCACTGTTTTTGGCCAATCAACTCAGGCTTAGTCAGGTCGTATCCCTGCCTGTCCGAGAATCTCAAGTGCGATGTATTGGTTATTGGCGCAGGCATTACCGGCGCTTTAGTGGCCGACCACCTTTCTCAGCTCGGTATTAATGTGCTGGTTTTGGACCGACGTGATGTAGGCCGGGGTAGCACCAGCGCTTCTACGGCGATGCTGCAATACGAGATCGATATGCACCTGAGTGACTTAATCACTCGTATTGGCAAGCCTCAGGCCGAACGCGCCTACCAGCTGTGCTCGGACGCTATCGACAACTTAGCGCAGCTGGCTGAACAACTGCCCGACTGCGGATTTTCACGCAAAGACAGTTTTTACTTTGCCTCATCAGAGGATGATGTTGAGTCACTTGAAAAGGAATATCAGGCGCGCAAACAAGCAGGTTTCGATGTTCAGTTGTGGGGGCGTGAGGCCATTGTGGAACACTTTAATTTCAGTGCCCCCTGCGGTATTTACTCCACGCAGGGGGCGCAGGTTGATCCATTCTTGCTTACCCATGCACTGCTAAAGCGGGCGCAGAGCAATGGCGCGTCGATATTTGACCGCACCCGAGTCGCTAAAATTGACCAGAGCGCGCAGGGCATAACCGCGATTACTGAGCGGGGACTTGAAGTCCGCGCACAAAAGGTGGTGTTCGCCTGCGGTTATGAAGCACAGAGCTGGTTGAAAGAAAAAGTCGTCGATCTCAACAGTACCTTCGCCCTTATCACCGAACCCAATGTAGTGTTCGACGGCTGGCACAAGCAATGCCTGCTTTGGGAGTCGGCACGGCCCTACAGCTATCTACGCACCACCAGTGATAACCGCATCATCATTGGCGGTGAGGATGAGGCATTCAAAAACAGCGAGCTTCGCGATGCAGTACTTGAGCACAAACGCACCAAGCTCATTAAGAAACTCGCTGAGCTAATGCCGAAAATTCCTTTTGAAGTGGCTTACGCTTGGGCAGGTACCTTTGGCGAGACTCAAGATGGACTGGCCTACATTGGCGAAACGGATGAATTCCCCAATGCTTACTTTGCCCTTGGCTATGGCGGCAACGGTATTACCTACAGTGTGGTTGCGGCGCAGATAATTGCCGATCTTTACTTAGGTAAGCCAAACGCAGATGCCGAAATTTTCCGCTTCGGTCGTTAGCGATTTAAATGTGGATGATTGCAGCGGCTAAAAAACCGTCGTCAGGGTTTGGCGTGGAACCTGCATTGCCTGCATATTCGCCGGTATTTTGGCACTGGCAAGGGAGAGGCGTAATGCGTAGTTTGTTGGCATTGATGGTTTTGCTGGCGCTGTTGCCGCTAAGCGGCTGCATGACGGTCAGCGATATGGCCGCCGGGACCGAGTATCAATTGCGTGATGCCGGCGTGCTTGACCATAGCAACACACAGCGGGCTAACTCGCGACGCTTGCAGGCAGATTCATTTATCTACATCGCCCAAGGCTATTTCACGCCACGTGGCGAGGCTAATCCAAAAGCCAATATTGTTGCCGAGGAAGCCTTTAAAGGCTTTATCGAATACTTCCCACTGGTACGCAGGGCGCGGACACCGTTGGGCCTTGAGCAAGCCATGAGTGAGGCGCGGGGTGCAGGCGCGCACTATTTGCTTTATGGGCGTTTTGCCACAGCAGATGACCGCATAGGCACCGGCACCGAGTGGGAAGATCAAGAAGCCCTAGACCGAATCGGGGTCGATAGCGGGGTGATACAGCTCATGTTGATCGAGACGAGCACCCGCTATTTGGTCGATACTGCGCGTATTCGTAGCCGCGGCGGCTTCCTGACGTTTTATGATGAGAAGCCGGAAGACTTGATCGGACCTCCGCTGGAACAATATGCGCGTAGTCTGATTGGCTTAAGTGATTAACTGCCCGGCATTGGACCTGTGTCTCAATGCTGACCAGAGCAAGGAGCAGAAGGTATGAGTGATCCAGGCAAGGCCAATGACCTGCTTTCGCAGATCCCAAAGAGCGAGAAAAAAGGTCTGCCACCGGTACACCTTTGGAATCCCGAATTCTGTGGCGATATCGACATGCGTATCGCCCGTGATGGCACTTGGTTTTATATGGGTACACCCATTGGTCGTAAGCCGATGGTTAAGCTTTTCTCAACCATTATCCGCCGTGACGGCGATGACTATGTCTTAGTGACGCCTGTCGAAAAAGTTGGGATTCGCGTCGATGTTGCCCCCTTTGTCGCGATTGCACTGGCGGTTGAAGGCGAGGGTGAGACGCAGGTTTTGCGATTTACCAATAATGTGGATGATGAGTTTGTCGCTGATGCCGAACATCCAATTCGCGTTGAACTTGACTCGAAAACTCAGGAACCCACACCCTTTGTACGGGTGCGCACCAATCTTGAGGCGCTGATTCACCGCAATGTGTTTTATCAGTTGGTTGAATTGGCGGTGCCAAAGGCGATCGATGGCCAGAACTGGCTCGGTGTGTGGAGCAGTGGCGAGTTTTTCCGAATAGCCCCGCAACCGGATTGAGTTGTGTCGGATGTGGCAACGCTAAACGTGCCCACCAAGGGGCAGTCAATATCGAGAATATCCGCGGCCCAAAATGGTGGCTGTAAAAGCGTCAGCCACCCATGTGCGGCAATATGCAGAATCTCTGCGAGTAAGTGGTGGATGAAAAAAGCGCCACTCTACAAATTCTTCAAATCGCAGCCATAAAAAAATGCCCGCTGTTTTCGCAGCGGGCATTTTTGCTAAGCGCTCGAAACTACATGTTCGGGTAATTCGGGCCGCCAGCACCTTCAGGCGCTACCCAAGTGATGTTCTGGGCAGGGTCTTTAATGTCACAGGTCTTACAGTGCACGCAGTTCTGCGCGTTGATCTGGAACTTCTTCTCGCCATCTTCCTTGGTCACGATCTCGTAAACCCCGGCAGGGCAGTAGCGCTGCGCCGGTTCATCGTACATCGGCAGGTTTTTGTCCACTGGAATGCTCGCATCGGCCAGCTTCAAGTGGCACGGCTGCTCTTCTTCGTGGTTGGTGCTCGATAGGAATACCGAAGACAGTTTGTCGAAGCTTAGTTTGCCGTCTGGTTTCGGGTAGTCGATACGCTTGGAGTCAGCTGCGAGCTTTAGGCAGGCGTAGTCTGGCTTGGTGTCATGCAGGGTGAACGGAATCTTACCGCCGAAGATATTCTGGTCGATAAAGTTGAACGCGCCCCCCAGTAGGGCACCGTATTTATGCATGGCTGGTCCGAAGTTACGGCTGCAGAACAGCTCGTCATAGAGCCAGCTCGACTTGAAGCTGTCGACGTAGCCGGTCAATTCGTCGCCACCTTCTTTACCCGCGAACAGCGCGTCAGCAACAGCGTCAGCCGCCAGCATGCCTGACTTCATTGCGGTATGGCTGCCTTTGATTTTGGCGAAGTTGAGGGTGCCCAGGTCGCAGCCGATCAATGCGCCGCCATTGAACACCATTTTCGGCAGCGAGTTGAGGCCACCTTTAGCAATCGCACGAGCGCCATAGCTAACGCGCTTGCCGCCTTCCAGGTATTGAGCAACCACTGGGTGATGCTTGTAGCGCTGGAACTCGTCGAATGGCGACAGGAATGGGTTGCTGTAGGACAGGTCAACGATCAGGCCGACAACCACTTGGTTGTTTTCCAAGTGATAAAGGAACGAGCCGCCCATATTTTCATCGTCCAGCGGCCAACCGGCGGTGTGAACAACCAAACCTTGTTCGTGTTTGGCAGGATCGATATCCCAGATTTCCTTGAGACCAATGCCGTAATGCTGGGCATCGGCTTCAGTATCGAGGTTGAATTTTTTGATCAGTTGTTTGCCCAGATGGCCACGGCAGCCTTCAGCAAACAGGGTGTATTTGGCGCGCAGTTCAATACCTGGCGTGTATACGCCTTCTTTCGGATTGCCCTCACGATCAACGCCCAAATCGCCAGTCAGAATACCGGTAACCACGTTATTTTCGTTGATCAAGACTTCTTGTGCTGCGAAGCCCGGGTAAATTTCTACGCCGAGGTTTTCGGCCTGCTGAGCCAGCCAGCGGCACAGATTGCCCAGCGAGATAATGTAATTACCTTCGTTGTGCATGGTCTTAGGCACGAACATGCCAGGGATCTTGGTTGCGCTTTGGGCGTTCTTCAACATATAAATGTCGTCACGCTTTACTGGCGTGTTGAGCGGGGCTTCAAGCTCTTTCCAGTTAGGGAACAACTCGTTCAGCGCGCGCGGCTCAAATACGGCACCCGAGAGTATGTGGGCGCCAACTTCAGAACCTTTTTCGACCACGCAGACGCTAATTTCTTTACCTGCGTCGGCAGCTTTTTGTTTCAGTCGGCAGGCGGCAGACAGGCCAGAAGGCCCAGCGCCAACGATGACGACGTCGAACTCCATAAATTCGCGTTCCACAGGTTATCTCCTACTCAGGCACTCTTAATATTTTATAATGTTGGCTGGCTCGCGCCCAAAGCCATGCTGGCGCATTATATCGACACATGCCAGTTGATCCAATACAAACGTTTGTTTGAATTTTTTGTAGGACTGGTAGGATATTACTACAAGAAAGATGACTGGCCAGTTCGGTGTATTGACCACACCCTGCTGTACAGTCAAGATACGGTCGGTTTTGCGCTCGCCGTCTGGGCTGAAGGTTGGTTAACGCCGACCGGCATCACTGGCCAGGTCCATCTTGGCGACATTCTTATTCACCAGAGAGTAACGGGGAATCCATGAAGGTTCTTGTAGCTGTCAAACGAGTGGTCGACTACAACGTCAAGGTTCGCGTTAAAGCGGACAACAGCGGCGTTGATCTTGCGAACGTCAAGATGTCGATGAACCCTTTCTGCGAAATCGCTGTAGAAGAAGCGGTGCGCCTGAAAGAAAAAGGCGTGGCGAGCGAAATCGTCGTCGTGACCATTGGCCCGTCAACGGCTCAAGAGCAACTGCGTACTGCGCTGGCTCTGGGTGCTGATCGTGCAATCCTGGTTGAATCCAGCGAAGAATTGAGCTCACTGGCTGTGGCCAAGCTGCTTAAAGCAGTGGTCGATAAAGAGCAGCCACAGTTGGTCATCCTCGGTAAGCAGGCGATCGACAGCGATAACAATCAGACTGGCCAGATGCTGGGCGCGCTGACCGGTTACGCGCAAGGCACCTTCGCCTCCAAGGTTGAAGTGGCTGGCGACAAAGTTAACGTCACCCGTGAAATCGACGGCGGCCTGCAGACTGTTGCACTGAATCTGCCTGCAATCGTGACCACTGACCTGCGTTTGAACGAGCCTCGCTATGCGTCGCTGCCGAACATCATGAAGGCCAAGAAGAAGCCACTGGAAAACATCACCCCAGACGCATTGGGTGTTTCCACCGCTTCTACCGTCAAGACCGTGAAAGTTGAAGCGCCTGCCACTCGCAGCGCTGGCATCAAGGTTAAGTCGGTTGCTGAATTGGTCGAGAAACTGAAGAACGAAGCGAAGGTAATCTAAATGGCTATCTTAGTTGTTGCAGAACACACGAATGACGCTCTGGCTGCTGCCACGCTGAACACTATTGCCGCGGCGCAAGCCATTGGTGGCGATATTCACGTACTGGTTGCAGGCTCGGGCTGCGGCGCCGCTGCTGAAGCCGCTGGCAAAGTCGCTGGCGTGTCTAAAGTATTGGTTGCCGATAACGCTGCCTTTGCTCACCAGTTGCCTGAAAACGTTGCGCCGCTGATCGCTGAGCTGGGCGCTGGCTACAGCCACATTCTGGCGGCTGCGACCACCAACGGCAAAAACTTCCTGCCACGCGTTGCCGCGCAGCTGGACGTTGATCAGATCTCTGAAATCATCGCGGTCGAAAGCCCGGATACTTTCAAGCGTCCGATCTACGCCGGTAACGCCATCGCTACCGTGCAGTCATCTGCTGCGATCAAAGTGATCACCGTGCGTTCCACCGGTTTTGACCCAGTTGCTGCTGAAGGTGGCTCTGCTGCCGTTGAAGCGGTATCGGCTGGCGCTGATTCGGGCAAGTCTGCATTTGTTGGCGAAGAGCTGGCGAAGTCGGACCGTCCTGAACTGACTGCCGCAAAAATCGTCATTTCTGGCGGTCGCGGCATGCAGAACGGCGACAACTTTAAGCATCTGTACGCAGTTGCCGACAAGTTGGGCGCTGCTGTCGGTGCTTCGCGCGCCGCAGTTGATGCAGGCTTTGTACCGAACGACATGCAGGTCGGTCAGACCGGTAAAATCGTTGCGCCACAGCTTTACATTGCTGTCGGCATCAGCGGTGCCATCCAGCACTTGGCCGGTATGAAAGACTCGAAAGTCATCGTCGCTATCAACAAGGACGAAGAAGCACCGATCTTCCAGGTTGCAGACTACGGTCTGGTTGCTGACCTGTTTGAAGCCGTGCCTGAGCTCGAAAAACTGGTTTAATCCGGTTTAACGCGTTCAATAAAAACCCGCTCATTTGAGCGGGTTTTTATTGCCTGGAGAAAACCTTCAAGTTTTGTGTTTGCTCAGGGTTTGGGCAACTGTGTCGAGAAACGCTTGGTAGTGCTCGGCGGTCTCGGCAGGGCGTTCGACCATCGGTACATGGCCACAGTCTTTCATTACGACCACGCTTGGGTGTTTGAGCAATGGCTGCATAACCTTGATGCTCGATACATCCAGCACGCGGTCTTGATCACCCCAAAGCAGCAGAGTTGGCGCTTCGATCTTTGGAAGTTCAGGCTCAAGTGGAATGTAACGGTCACGCAATTGGCTGAATATCTGCTCATTCAGGCCACTGCTGGCTATGGCTTGCTCGGCCATATAGGTTTTCAGCCGTTCAGGTAGCGTCGGTGCTTTATAAAACACGAAGTCGATAAGTTGATCGAACTGCTGCGGGGTTTTGACCACGAGCGGATTGGGTTTGTCCTGCTCGATAAGCCGATACAGTTCACTTTCATGCGGCGCGTCGATGCCCGCGTTATCGAGCAAGGCGACGCTGGCAACCTGATGCGGATAACGCGCCCCATACAGTGCGGCTATTTGCCCGCCCATGGAGTTGCCAATTATGTGCAGGCGTTTGATCCCCAGGGCTTGGGTGAACGCCGCAATTCGCTCTGCCTGGGTGCCTACGTCATAGCTGGCGGGCGGTTTACTGCTGTCACCAAAGCCTGGCAGGTCGAGTGCGATGACATGGTAGCGCTTGGTGAAATAACGGGCGAATTGCAGCCAATTGTTTTTATCCGCGCCAAAACCATGGACCATGAGAATGGTTTCGCCATCCTTGGGGCCGCCTTCATAGTAATGAATGCTAAGATCGGCGACTTCAAGCTGCTTGCTGGATAGGCCTGCAACTGTTTGCCCAATCAACTGTATGCTTGCCATCAGCGTTGCCGGGAATACGTAAAGTACGGTGCCGGCTGCGGCAATGACCAGGATTAGGGCGAGTAAAATTTTTTTCATTGCATGTCCTTATAACCCGTTATTCTGCGCTGGCGTTAAACTAGCACGAAGTCTGCGCCGGGCGCTGAGGTGCTGTAAGGCAACATCTAAGGTTAAACTGAGATTTATCAATGCTTGATCGTCACTTGCTAAAGTCCTGCGTACTGGCCATCTCTTGTTTGAGCGCTTCGAGCCTGTCATTTGCCGAAGGTTCGTGTGAACGTCTGGTCGCGACGGGGAACCCGAATAATCCGCCATTCATGTGGCGTGACCCGCAAAACCCTAAGCAATTAATGGGCGCTCAAGCCGATATGCTGCAGAAGGTCGCTAAAGACCTTGGGGTGCAACTGGACGTGCTGTACAGCCGCTCATGGGAAAAAGCTGAGGACGAGGTTAAGAGCGGCCGCATCGATCTATTGGCCGGTGCCGAACTAAAACCAGCTGCGCTCGATGATATGGATTTCATCTATCCATCGGTTTACAGCCATGATGCAGTGGTTTGGGTGCGCAATATCCTTAGTTTTCCCTACATCGAATGGTCTGACCTGCGTGAGCGCAAAGGAGCAAAGGCGGCTGATCCCCTGACTCCTGCCTTCAACGACTACGCCAAAGCCAATTTGAATATCGAGCAGGCAGCCAACCTGAGTCAGGCTTTTCAGAAGTTGATGCTAGGTGAAGTTGATTATGTGCTGGCTGAGCGCGAGTCAGGGTTAGCGCGTGCAACCACGATGGGCCTGCAGGATGATTTACTGCCGCTGTCGCCGCCGATTGAGGGGCAGCCAATGTACCTGGCCTTATCCCATAACTCGGCCTGCAATGACGCCTGGTTACGCGGACAGTTGGCTAAAAAAATGACAGAGTTAACGGCCTCCGAGTTACCAGCATCATTGCTTGAGCAAAATTTGCTGCGTTGGAAGCAGCAACAAACGGAACCCGTTGGTGCACCTAAATCCTAGGGTCTATTGGCGTTCTGTTTCGATCCGTATTGGGGTATTTCAGTGATTAATCGATTTTTTCCAGCGTCTTTGGTTTTGCTGGTATTGGCGGGTTGTGCCAACGATCCAGTGCCGACCGAGCAACTGCGTTTGACTGAACAGGCCATTGAGCAGGCCAGCGCTGTTGGTGCGACGGCTGAAGATGCTTCCATGCAACTGGCGCTAAGCAAGCAGCAGTTGGCCAAGGCTGCGTTACTGGATGAGCAATATAAAGAGGCGCGAGTCCTGGCTGAGCAAGCCGAGTTGGATGCACGTGAAGCTGAGTCGCGGGTATTGGCGAGCAAAAGCACAGAGCAGTTGCTGGAAATCAATAAACGCATTAACCGCATGCGCAAGCAGCTGGGGTACCAGTTATGAATAAACTGCGCCCAGTTTCAGTTATTGCCGTTTTGGGGCTCGTACTGAGCGGCTGTGCAACTTCGCAGCAGGCCAGTGATGATGCCCTTGAAACCGCGCGCTCAAGCTTCCAGTTGGTTAAGGAAGACTCCAACGCGTTGCGCAGTGCGCCAAAGGATGTGATTCGTGCTGGCGAGTCGCTGGCCAAGGCAGATCGTCTGTCCAGTTACTGGGGCAGCGAGGCTGATGTCGCGCATTATGCTTACCTGAGCCAACGCTACAGTGCCATCGCCAGGCAAAAAAGTGAGTTGATGCTCAATCAAGAGCGTGAAGCTAAGTTGGAGCTTGAGCGTCAGCGTCTGCAATTGGCCCTGCGCGAAGCAAAAATGCTGAGCCTGCAAGAACAGGGCAATCTGCTCGGTGATCAGATGATCAGCCTTGCGACCACTGAAACCGAGCGCGGCTTGATCATCACCCTGGGTGACGTGTTGTTCGATGCGGGCCATGCTGATTTGAAACCTTCAGCCAACCGGACGGTGCTCAAGGTCGTGCAGTTCTTACAGCTCAACCCACGGCGTATCGTGCGTATCGAGGGTTATACCGATAGCAGCGGTGATGATGCACAGAATCTTCAGCTGTCGCGCGATCGTGCACAGGCTGTCGCCGATGTCCTGACCGACTTGGGCGTCGATAGCAAGCGCATCAGCGTCAAGGGCTTGGGCGAGAGCTTCCCGGTTGCGGAGAATGCGTCAGTCAAGGGGCGTGCACAGAATCGCCGTGTTGAGATTGTGTTTTCTGACGAGCAGGGCAGCTTAGGCGAAAGCCGTTAATTACCAATCCATCATCGCTTGGTTTTGTAGGGCGGATGGCACTTTTCCATCCGCCATTTGGGCTGCCAAGGTCTGGGTTATTGATTCAGCTTTGAACATTTTGTTGCTTGCTCATGAGTGCGCAGACGTATTGGCGCAGCAGACGATTTCGCCACAATTGACGGTGCTCAATCGAACAGGGATTTCTTGCTGGCCTGCAAGCCCGACCATAGCGTCTCAAGGTGTTTAAAGTTCCAGTTGGCAGGGTCCTCGCGGCTAATGATTTTGTCCCGCCCAGCGACTTTGCTTAAGTCGATTATCTCCTGACCGATTGGTACTTTTGAGCGTGCTGAAAAAAACACTTTGACCACTGGCGTCAGCAGTGACTTTGCGCTTTGTTCCATCACCACCGCAAGGCGACCGCTCTCCAGGCGGACTAAGGCTCCGCATGGGTAAATGCCAACGCATTTAACGAAGGCCTGGAATATCGCTGCATCGAAATGACCTTGCCATTCAGCCATTTTGCGGATCGACTCTGCTGGGTCCCAGCCCTTTTTGTAGGGGCGGTCAGAGGTAATCGCGTCATACACATCGCAGACCGCTCCCATGCGGGCGAACAGGCTGATCGCATCCCCAGATGAGCCGCTCGGGTAGCCGCTACCGTCAATCTTTTCATGGTGACTAAGGCAGATATCCAGCACCTGCGGGCTGATCTGCGGATTATGCAATAGCATTTGGTGGCCTGCAGCAGGATGGCCACGCACCCTGTTGAACTCCTCTTCAGTCAGGCGACCGGGCTTGTTCAGAATTGAATCGGCAATCGCCATTTTGCCGATGTCATGCATCAGGCCGCCTATCCCGGCTTCTTTGGTTAACTGAGCGGGTAATTCGAGCTCCTGGGCGAGGGCTATCATCAGTGCGCTAACCGCAACTGAGTGCATGTAGGTGTATTCATCTGCGGTTTTTAAGCGTGCCAGGCTGATTAAGGCGCTGGGATGACGCTGTACCGATTCGGCAATTTCATCTATGAGTGCTGAAACCTGCTCGACTGCAATGGCTTTACCCATGCGCGCATCAGTGAACATTTCGACCACTGCTGCCTTGGATTTTGCGCAGGTTTTCAAGGCTCGGGTGATCTCATCATTGAGTTCTACTTTGCCAGCACGTTTGGATTGTTGCGCGCTGATGAGCAAGGCGTCAGCCTGCTCGGCAACTTGTGCAGGCGTTTTGCTGCTTTCTGAGATGGCAACGTCATCGCCTTTGCCAGCATCAATCCATAACTCGCGCAGGTTTGAGTTGCGAATGGCGCGTAAGTCTTCGATCCGCGTGAGGAGAAAACGTCCTTTCCAAAAGGGATGATCCATCCAAGAACCACTGAACTCATGGATGTACATGCCTAACTGTAGCTGGCTGACTTCGATTTTTTTGAGCACGGCTGGCAGGATACTCAAGTTGTGATTCACCCAAGTTTAGTGACGAATTACCCTCGTTGTGCAACGAATCCGCATGCACTGTAAGAAATGTGTGCCTGATTTGCCCCGCTGCAGCAGAACAGTTTGTGCAATTTCTTTATAGCGTCGACAGCGCTGGCGAAATTCAACTGTATCGTCCACTATAAAATAATCTGTACCGGTGCAATTTGCATGGTGCAGGTTACTGTAACGGTTCAGTAAAACGAGAATGTGCATATGACCAATCTGTTGCTCTATCAACGTATCGCCCAGCAATTAGCTGAGGATATTCGTCGGGGTGTTTATCAGCCTGGGGAGCGCGTGCCATCGGTGCGCAAGATGAGCACGCAGCTCAGTGTCAGTCATGCCACTGTGTTGCAGGCCTATGCCAATCTCGAAGATCAAGGGCTTATCCGGGCACGCCCACAGTCAGGTTATTACGTCCACCAAACCCCGGCTCTGACTGCGCCCACGCCCGACGTGGCAAGGGTTGAACGGCCAAGCCTGGTTACACGCAGCAGCATTATTAATCAGGTATTGGATGAGTCTCGTCGTGAAGGGGTGTTTCCGCTAGGCGCGGCGGTTCCAAACATCGAATATCTCCCTGCCCGGGCGTTACATCAACAGTTAGCCAAGGTCACCCGTTTCCAGAGTGCACGGGCCTTCAATTACATGTTCAGCCCTGGTTATGAGCCATTGCGTCGACAAGTTGCTATCCGCATGCGTGACGCAGGCGTGGTGGTTGATCCGTCGGAGGTCGTCATCACTCATGGCTGCGTGGATGCGCTGCAAATGTCGTTACGTGTGCTGACCAAGCCGGGTGATCTTATTGCGACTGAGTCACCGACTTACTACGGCCTGCTGCAACTGGCTGATTTGCTCGGTTTAAAAGTGATTGAAATCCCCAGTGATCCAACCACCGGCATGAGTCTTGAGGCGCTGCAATTGGCTGCCAGCCAGTGGCCCATCAAAGCGATGGTGCTGACGCCACGCTTGAGCAATCCACTGGGCGGCACCATTCCTGAGGACCGCCAGAAGCAGTTGCTCAGGCTCGCCGAGAACTTTGATATTCAGATTATCGAGGACGATATCTACGGTGAGTTGATGTTCGAGCAAGGGCCGACCAAGGCGTTGAAGTCCAACGACCGGGAAGGGCGCGTGGTCTATTGTTCAAGCTTCTCGAAAACCCTGTCTCCTGGTGTGCGAATCGGTTGGATTATCGCGGGCAAATATCAGGATGAAATTCAGCGCTTGCAGACCTTTTCGACCCACTCGGCTTGTAGCGTCACGCAGATGACAGTGGCGGCTTACCTTGAGAACGGAGGCTATGACCGGCACCTGCGTTATATCCGGCAGGAGTACCGCAAAAATCTCAGCGCCTTCCAGTTGGCGGTGCAGCAGCATTTCCCTGAAGGCACCCAAATGACGCGACCCAAGGGCGGCTTTATCTTGTGGGTCAGCCTGCCTGCGCGGGTGAACACCAAAGACCTACACACCCGGGCGCTGCAACAAGGCATTAGCATTGCCCCGGGGCTGATCTTCAGCAATACCGAGCAGTTTAACCATTGCGTGCGGATTAACTGTGGTGTGCCTTGGAACCGTGAAGCCGAACGGGCAGTGATGACCTTGGGGTTGCTCGCTACGCAACTGTGCCAAGAGGTTCAGCCCGCGTAAATAAACCGCTGGCGGTTAACCCCGCTGATTAATGTGCTGCGTCTACTTGGATGAAGGAAATTTAATCCAAGGAGACGCCGCCATGCTCGCCCCAGTCCGTTGCCCCAAGTCGTTGGTTTACGCCTTCACGGGTTCTCTGCTAATTGCCTTGAGTGCATGCAGTGAATCTACTAAACACGCCTTACCCCGCCCGAAGCCGCTTGCTGAAGTACAGGTCAAGCAGGCTTCCGCTCCGGCACTGCGCAAGCAGATCAACAATGAGCCTATGCGGATAGCAGAGTACGCCGCTACCCCGGCGAGCCAGCCCTATGTATTACCGGCCCCAGTCGAGGGCCAGGCTTATGCGACTGAAGACCGTGAGCAGTATCAACACTACCCGGCCAATCCGGTCTTCGCAGTGGCGCAGACGCCGGTGTCGACCTTTAGTATCGATGTCGATACTGGCGGCTACGCAAATGTGAGGCGACTGCTTAACCAAGGCCAGTTGCCGCAAGCCGATGCTGTGCGCTTGGAAGAAATGGTGAATTACTTCCCATATGCATACCCGGATTCGAATGACGATGCCCCCTTTGCCATCAGCGCTGAGGTGGCGCAAACGCCATGGAATCCGCATAGCTTGCTGTTGCGAGTGGCGATCAAGGCCGAGGATCGTTCGGTTGCTGAACTGGCGCCTGCGAACTTGGTGTTCTTGGTTGATGTGTCTGGCTCCATGGACCGACGTGAAGGCTTACCCCTGGTGCAAAGCACGCTGAAACTGCTGGTTGAGCAGTTGCGACCTCAAGATCATGTTTCGCTGGTTGTCTATGCCGGCAACTCAAGTGTTGTGCTTGAACCGACCGCTGGAAGCGATAAAGCCACTATTCGGGCGGCCATAGATCGGCTCCAGGCTGGAGGTTCAACGGCGGGTGAGTCAGGCATCGAACTGGCGTATCAGCAAGCGCAGAAGGGGTTTATCAAGCAGGGCATCAACCGAATTTTGTTGGCCACTGACGGTGACTTCAATGTCGGGATCAGTGACTTCGATGCCCTTAAACGCCTGGCTGCAAGCAAGCGTAAAACCGGTATATCCTTGACAACCCTGGGTTTTGGAACTGGCAATTACAACGAGCGCTTGATGGAGCAGCTGGCTGATGCAGGTGATGGAAACTATGCCTATATCGACAACCTGCGTGAGGCGCGCAAGGTATTGGTTGATCAGCTGGGCTCAACCTTGGCGGTAGTTGCCAAAGATGTAAAACTCCAAGTGGAGTTCAACCCCGCACAAATCAGCGAGTATCGCTTGCTGGGTTACGAAAACCGCGCCCTTCAACGCGAAGATTTTAACAACGACAAAGTGGATGCTGGCGAGGTTGGTGCAGGCCATAGCGTGACGGCATTGTATGAAGTTGTTCCGCTAGGGCAGCCGGGTTGGTTAGAGCCTTTGCGCTACCAACCGGTAACAGCGCATTCAGCTAAACGACCGGCCAGCGATGAACTCGCCATGCTACGCCTGCGCTATAAGGCACCGGAGCAAGACACTAGTCGCTTAGTGGAAATGCCAATTTCCAAGCCTCCCCAGGTCCCGGCTATAGGTAAAGCCTCTGAAGATTTGCGCTTTGCTGGCGCTGTCGCCGCCTTTGCTCAACAGCTGCAAGGTGGCCAGTACACCCGGCAATTCACGTTCAAAGACACTGAAGCGCTGGCGCGCGGTGCCAAAGGTGATGATCGCTTTGGTTTGCGCGCGGAGTTTATACAACTGGTGGAATTAGCCCGGAGCCTGCAAACTTCAGCTCCCGACCTGATCACTAATCGAGTTGACTGAGCGTGAAAGCAGCTGTTTCAGAATCCAAGGAAGTCGATGACGCCAGCTTGCTGCGGCGTTATCGACAAGGTAATGCCGAGGCATTTGCGCAGCTTTATCAGCGCCATCGCCTCGGTTTGTTTCGCTTTCTGTGCGGTTTATGCGGTGACTCAACGCTGGCCGAGGAAATCTTTCAGGACACTTGGTTAAGTATCGTGCGCAGTCAATCGGTACAGCGCGAGGCGGTTTTATTTAAAACCTGGCTGTACCAGATAGCCCGTAACCGCCTGATTGATTATTGGCGCAAACACGGCAAGCGTGATGCTTTACTTGATGAGTACGAAGAGCAACTGCATGCTCAGGCGGATTCGCAGCCCGGCCCTGAACAGCAGATCGATTTAAGTCAGGATCAGCGGCGTCTGCAATTGGCGCTGGATGACTTGCCAGCCGAGCAACGCGAGGTATTTTTGCTGCGCGCTCAAGGTGATCTGCAATTGCACGAAATAGCTGAACTAACGCACACACCGGCTGAAACAGTGAAAAGTCGCTTACGCTACGCGATGCAAAAGCTACGTCGGTTGCTGGAAGAGGTGTCTGTATGAATACGCCACGTGACGACTCACAAGTGCTTGAGCATTATCGTCAGCATCAACGACAAGAGCCTTCAGCCGCACTGGATGCAAGCATTTTGGCGGCTGCCAATGCCCAGGCACATAAGGTCAAACCTGCGACTGTATGGATGCGTCTGCACAGCTGGCTTTTTGCCGGAGGCCAGGGGCGTTGGTCGGTCGCGCTCGGCAGTTTTGTAGTTGTTGGTCTTGCTGTTGGCCTGGTATTTAACGGTTATCAGCAACAACCAGCAGCCCCGGCCATGGAGCGATACGCTGCCCCAGCCCCAGCTCTCAAAAGTGCACCACAAGCTGACAGCGTGCCATTGCAGCGCAAAGCTTTACAGGCCAATGAGGCCGCAGATGAGGCGATGGCTGCATCCCCCCCTGGATCACAGGCCAAGTTGAGCTCATCCACTGCAGTTGATACCGATGATCTGAAAGCCCAGTTGCAGCGGCTCATTGAATTGCGTAGAGACGGCCTCACGCAGCAAGCTGAGGCTCTGTACAAGGCTTTACAGGTGCAATACCCAAGTGTGGATGTCGAACAAGAGTTGCAACAACTGCACGAGCAGGATAAATCGCCTTTGCGATAAACTGAGCCTGCCGGCTCAAGGATGATGCAGGGTGTGCGGAAGCTGTTTTGACTGCACGGGTTTAATTTATCGTGTAGACCAGCCATGAATGTGATGCGTTTTTTAGTTGTATCCCTAGTGCTTGCTGCTTTGACTGCGTGCGGCCCTGATAATGAGCCCGCGAAAACGTCTGCCAGCAAAGATACTTCGGCAGTTAAGCAAGATAAGGCTAAAGAGCAGACCGCTTCCCCTTTGCCCGCCGGCAAAGCAGATGCACAGAAAACTACGGCCGCAACTGGGGCAAAAACTAAGCCGGGCAGTCGCGCCGAAGCACCGGAGGACGCTGTAAAATTAGATCTGAATTTAAAGCTCAAGCCTGTGCCCAAGCTTGAGACTGACTTTGAGCCTGAAATTGAAACCGAACCGGCTGTTCAACAGCCGGTTAAAAAAACTGTCGCGGCCAAGCCTGTGGCCGAAGTGCCAAAGCTCAAGCTTGATTTGAGTCTGCCAAAGGATTTGGTCAAGGAACTCAATGAGGCGGATACCAATGAGTACAGCGCTGATCAAGCTTTACCGCCCATGTTTGCCCCCAAAGATGCGGAGCCAAAACCCTTTGAGTTGAGTGGCAAGCTGCTGATGGATGAGTCGAGCACCAGCTCACACGATTCCATCGACGGAGCGCAGCTGCAGTTCAAATTTAAGCAGTAACCGCCGACAAGCTGCGCGCCGTCGGGCAGGGCGGCGATCCGAGGCTCATGAGTCGTTACTTAGAATCGGTAGTGCTCGCCGGCGATCGCCAGATACACCTCAGCGGTCAAAGGTGTGAACTCACCGCTGCCGGGCAAGCGAACATACAGGGCATCTTTGACGCGTTCAGGGTTATAGCCGCTGCTCTTGAGGTCGGCCTTCTTGTACTTGAAGGTTCCTGTCGTCTCAACATGATCGAGCAAGCGAATAAATACTGGTGCCGCGTAGTGGGGTAGCTGGCTATCGAGGTAGCTGGCAAGTGCAGCGCCATCAAAATTCGACTCAGGATGAAGCCGCAGTGCTGCCATTCCGCAGCGGCCATTGGTGCCGGCAATTTCCACACCGTAGACCACGGCATCTTCAATACAAGGATAAGTGCTGAGCGAGCTTTCAACTTCGGTGGTTGAAACGTTTTCACCTTTCCAGCGGAAGGTGTCGCCAAGGCGGTCGACAAACTGTGCATGCTTGCAGCCTATGTTACGCATCAGGTCGCCGCTGTTAAACCAAGCATCGCCCTTCTTGAAGACATTACGCAAAATGACTTTTTCACTCTTGCCCGGGTCGGTGTAGCCGTCAAAGGGCCATTTCTCACTGATTTCACTGATTAACAGGCCCGGTACATTTTTCTTGGCCTTTTGCATAAATCCTTTGGCATTGCGAATAACCCTGTCATTTTCCAAGTCGTACTTAACGATGGCGAATGTAGCCGGTGAGAAACCCACTGTATTGTTGAAGTTAAATACGTTGGTGAAACCGATGTTGCCCTCACTGGAGGCGTAGAATTCGGTAATTTGCTCAATCCCGAAACGGTCTTTAAAGGTCTGCCAAATAGCCGGTCGCAAACCATTGCCAATCATGCAGCGCAAGCTGTTGTTCTGTTCTTCCGGGCACACGGGTTGATTAAGCAGATAGCGGCACAATTCGCCGATATAGCCAAAGCAGGTTGCTTGGTAGCGCTGCACGTCTGGCCAGAAGGCGCTGGTTGAGAATCGACGACGCAGCGCAATCGCTGCACCACCAGCAATAGCCGCGCCCCAGCAAACAGTAACCGCATTGTTGTGGTAACAGGGAAGGGTCAGGTACAGCACATCATGACTATTGAGGGTCAGGCCAGAGTGGCCAAAACCACCGTAGGCTTTTATCCACTTGCCGTGACTCAATATCGAGGCTTTGGGCATGCCTGTTGTGCCAGAGGTATAGATAAAAAAGCACGGGTCTTTCATCTTCACCTGATAGCTTTCTGCGGGGTTGGTGTTGGGCCGGCCATGGGCCTGTTGGAGTAAATTGACCCAGTCGCCAGGGGCTGTTCCAGTGTCGTGCAGGCAGTCTTGGTCTGCGATCCAATAGCGGGTAATGGGTGACTGCTCCAGCAGCGGCGTGGCGTCATCAAGGCTGGCGACCAGCTCTTCACCAATGACCATAAAACTGGGTTTAACCAGATTGATGCTATGGGCCAACACCTTCGTGCGTTGAGTGGTATTGATCAGTGCAGAAATTGCACCCAGCTTGCTCAGTGCGGCGAGAATTGCCAGTAGCTCGATCCTATTATCCAGCATCACCGCAACGACCGTTCCCGCGTGCACGCCATCGGCTTTAAAGGCGCCAGCGATGCGGTTAGCCCAAGCATTTAGCTCGCCATAGGTAAGCGTACGTTGTTCGTCAATCAGGGCTGGGCGTTGTGGGTATTTATCAACTGTGCGCTGCAGTGCCCATGCAAGTGAGAGGTTTTTCTCGCGATTGCCTATGCGTGTGTAGTAAAGCCCTAAAAGCCTGCGCGGCAGAGCAGGCAGTTGTTTGGGCAGGACACTAAGAAAATCTAATGGGGAGATTAAGTCTGGATTGCTCATTAGGCTCGCACGCTTGAGATGGCTGGGCAGATGGCCACTCTATGTGCGGCCAATCCATCCCGACTATGGCCCTGTGGCGGAGTAGTCGGGCAGATCGGCAAATCCCAAGGGTTGATCTGGCGCGGTTAATCAAGAAACAGGTCGCCGATCAATGAACCGCCTTGTGGGTCAAATCGATAGTGTTCGAACTCGGTTTGGCCTTGCTCGCACAAAATCTCTTCGTCGATCAACAAGCGCCCGCTGATGCTGCAATTATCGCTGCGGATGATTGCACAAGCGGCGTCAGCCATGATCAATGGTGTGCGCGCTCGTTTGAACACATCACGGCTGCCTAATTCGAATTCTATGGCGGCAGTAGCGATCATGGTTTGTGGCCACAATGAGTTAACGCTGATCGCGTATTTTTTGAACTCTTCACTCATGCCCAACGTCAGCATACTCATGCCGTATTTGGTCACAGTGTAGGGCCCGTGCTGGGCAAACCACTTGCGGTCCAGGTTGAGCGGCGGTGACAAATTGAGGATGTGACCGTTAGCACTTTTTTTCAGATAGGGCAGTGCGGCCTGGCTGCACACCATCACTGCGCGGGTGTTGATCTGGTACATCAAGTCGAAACGCTTGGGTGGCAGGTGCTCCACGCCGAGCAGTTTTATCGCTCCGGCGTTATTGATCAGCGCATCTATGCCGCCAAAGTGCCCAGCGGCTTGCTCCATTGCTTGCTTGACTGCGATTTCATCACGCACATCAACTTGTAACGCCAAGGCTTGACCACCAGCGGCCAGCACTTCTTCCGCGACGCTATGAATGGTGCCCGGTAGTTTGGCGTGGGGTTCTGCGCTTTTGGCCGCAATCACCACATTAGCGCCCTCACTGGCTGCGCGCAGGGCGATTTCGCGACCAATCCCCCGACTCGCACCCGTAATAAATAAGGTTTTACCTGATAGGGACATCGATGTTCTCCGGTTTAGCGTGCTCGTACGTCGTCATTGTGCGCTTGAATTTCGACCAGCAATTGACGGCTTTTGACTTGTTCGCCCTGATTCACCTGTACGCGACTGACCACGCCATCGATGCTGGCTTTTAGCGGATGCTCCATTTTCATGGCTTCAAGTACCACCAGTAATTGGCCTTTGATGACAGGGGCTCCTTGTTCAACCAAGACCTCAACGACCGCACCGTCCATGGGGGCCTTGACTGAGCCATTACCTGCTGCTTCCGTGCCGCTTATGGCTTTGTGTGTCGCATCCTGGATCACTGATGCACCTGAGTGGCCGAACAGATGCAACGTTCCTTGCTCCAGCTGATAGGGCACTCGCTGACGCACGCCGTCGATCTCGACAGTGCAGTTGCTACCGTCGGCGCTGAGCAGGTGCAATTCGAAACTTTGCTCAGCCAGGTTGATGCGCAGTTTGGGGTGCTCGCCCGCGTGCAGAACATTAAGTGTGAGCGAAACGTTGCTTTCAGCCTGTTCGAGAACGTATTTCAGGTCTGAGCGGGCAGAGTTGCTCCACCCGCTGAGTCCAGAGTGATGGGCATGCTCCACGGCTGATGCTTGATAAAACAGGGCTGCCGCCAGTACGAGTTCTTGATTGGGCAATCCAGCAGCTGTAAGGCTGGGATCATCACTGAAATGTTCGCCGATGAATGCTGTTGTGGCATTGCCTGCGCAGAACTGTGGGTGCCTGAGCAGATTGGCGAGAAAGCGTTGGTTGGCTTTGACACCCAGCAATACGCAATCTTCCACTGCACGGGCAAGCTTGCGTCGTGCTTCATCCCGGGTCGCGCCATAGGCGATAATTTTCGCCAGCATAGGGTCGTAGAATGCACTGATTGGCTGACCTTGAACCAAACCATGATCAATGCGAATGCCATCAAGCACAGCAGGCTGCCAACGCAATACTGTGCCGGTTTGCGGCAGGAAGCCATTGGCGGGGTCTTCTGCATACAAGCGCACCTCCATGGCATGCCCGCTGAGGCGTATTTGCTCCTGCTTGAGCGGTAAGGGCTCGCCTTGGGCGACGCTGATTTGCCATGCAACCAAGTCCTGCCCGGTGACCAGTTCGGTAACTGGGTGCTCCACTTGCAGGCGGGTGTTCATTTCCAAAAAGTAGAATTCACCGCTTGGGTCGAGCAGAAACTCGACTGTCCCGGCACCCACATAATTAACCGAAGCGGCAGCTTTAACAGCGGCTTGGCCCATGGCTTGGCGCAGCGATTCGGTCATGACCGGGCAGGGCGCTTCTTCAACGACTTTCTGGTGACGCCGCTGCACCGAGCAATCGCGTTCGCCGAGATAAACGATAGTGCCTTGCTGGTCGCCAAACACTTGAATCTCGACATGGCGTGGTTGAGTGAGTGCACGCTCCAAAATCAATTCGCTGGAACCAAAGGCGTTGAAGGCTTCAGATCGCGCAGTGTTTAACTGCTCAGCCAGGTCGGCATGAGCCTGAACCAAGCGCATACCCCGACCGCCGCCGCCAGCGCTGGCTTTGATCATCAGTGGATAGCCGATGCGCTGCGCGTGCTCATGCAGGGTTGCGTCATCCTGATCCGCGCCCTCGTAGCCAGGAATGCAGGGTACACCTGCTTCAAGCATGGCGATTTTTGACAGGCGCTTGCTGCCCATCAGGTGAATGGCTTCAATGCTTGGGCCGATAAAGGTAATGTCCGCAGCTTCACAGGCGCGGGCAAAGTCGGCATTTTCTGAAAGAAAGCCGTAACCTGGATGGATCGCATCGGCGCCAGTTTTTTTCGCGGCGGCGATGAGGGTGTCAATCTTTAAGTACGACTGATTGACGGGTGAAGGGCCAATGCACACCGCCTCATCTGCCATCTTTACGTGCCGCGCCTGGGCATCCGCCTCGCTGAATACCGCGACCGTGCGGTAACCAAGGGCTTGAGCCGTGCGCATGACCCGGCAGGCAATTTCGCCACGGTTTGCGATGAGAATTTTGTCGAATGCGGGCATGGCGGATACTCCTTGCGGGTCTCTGAGGAGGCTCATAAAGCCCAGCTTGGTGTGCGCTTTTGTACAAACGCCAGAGTGCCTTCAATGCCTTCTGGGCCAACTACCGCATCTGCAAACGTCTGTGCGGCTTCATCTAATAACTCGCCAAGTGGTTGCAGTTCAGTGTTCAACAACAAGGCTTTGGTTGCTGCATTTGCTTGAGGTGCACAGCGTTTTATTTGAGCTAAAGCCTCGCTGAGACGGATATCTAAGGCTTCAGTGTTGGCTTCACTGAAATGCACCACGCCCAAGCGTGCAGCTTCCTGGCCGTCGAAGCGTGCGGCAGTTAGTGCAAGGCGTCGCGCTTGGGTTAAACCTATGCGTTTTGCCACAAAGGGGGCAATTTGCGCAGGCAAAATACCCAGTGTGGTTTCCGGCAAGCCGAATTTGGCGTCGTCAGCGGCTATGGCGATATCGGAGATACAGGCCAAACCAAAACCGCCACCCAACACCGCCCCTTCAAGCACCACAATCACCACGTGAGGCAACTGCTGCGCGTGTTCAAGCATGTGGCCGAATGCGCGGTTCAAATCACGATAGGCGTCTTTACCCTTGGCACGTGCGTTGGCCATATCCTTGATGTCGCCACCTGCACAGAAATGGCCACCAGCACCGCGCAAAACAATGGCCCGAATATCTGGTTGCTCGCTAAGCTGGTTGAACACTTGGGTCAATTCCTCGACCATGTTCAAGCTCATGGCGTTACGCGACTCCGGACGGTTCAAGGTCACCGTCAGCACGTCGTGCTGGAGCGCTACAAGCAGGGTTTTAAAGTTGGGTACTTGCATCATCATCTCTCTGACTGAGGCGGCGGTTTAAATCGAACCGGCGTGCTTCATGCTTTCTTTTTGCCGGGCAGAATGCCCATCAGTTTGCAGATGATGCCAAGCATGATTTCATCGGCACCGCCGCCAATTGAAACCAGGCGCACATCACGGTAGGCCCGTGACACTGGGTTGTCCCACATAAAGCCCATTCCGCCCCAGTATTGCAGGCAGCTATCGCTGACTTCGCGGCCCAAACGGCCAGCCTTGAGTTTGGCCATCGAGGCCAGTTTGGTCACATCTTTGCCAGCGACATACATCTCGGTCGCTTGATAGACCAGTGCGCGCAGGGCTTCGATTTCGCAAGCGAGTTCAGCCATGCGGAAATGAATCACCTGGTTGTCGATCAACGCATTGCCGAAGGTTTTGCGCTCCTTGCAGTATTCAATCGTGGCTTCGACACAATGCTCCAGGCCTTTGATCATATTGGCTGCGCCAAATAGACGTTCTTCCTGAAACTGCAGCATCTGCATCATAAAACCAGCGCCTTCCTGGCCTATACGGTTGCGTTGTGGCACACGTACATTGTCAAAGAACACCTGGGCTGTTTCTGAGCTGCGCATGCCCAGTTTGTCCAAGTGCGGGCTGAGGGTGATGCCAGGTGTGTTCATTGGCACCATGATCAGCGACTTATTGACGTGGGGCTTGGCGTCTGAGGTATTGGCCAGTAAACAGATGAAGTCGGCGCTCGGTGAGTTGGTGATCCACATCTTGCTGCCGTCGATGATGTAATCGTCGCCGTCTTTGCGCGCTGTGGTTTTCAGGCCTGCTACGTCTGATCCGGCCCCCACTTCGGAGACCCCGATGCAGCCGACCATTTCGCCGCTGATGGCCGGGCGCAGAAATTCATCGCGCAGTTCATCGGAGCCGAAGCGGGCAAGGGCAGGGGTGCACATATCGGTTTGCACACCAAGGGACATGGGTACACCACCGCAGTGAATGGTGCCGAACTCTTCTGCCGCAACAATGGAATAGCTGTAATCGAGGCCCATACCGCCGAATTTTTCGGGCTTGGAGATACCCAGTAAGCCTAGATCGCCGGCTTTTTTAAACACTTCGTGGATGGGAAAGCGCCCGTCCTTTTCCCACTGATCGACATAGGGGTTGATCTCTTTATCAACGAAATGTTTAACCGTGCGGCGCAGCTCTTGGTGTTCTTGAGTGAAGATCATCTTGTTATTCTCCAGAGCAAAGTGGGCTTGAGTCGGCTCGGCAGGCTAGAAACGCGCCACGCCAAAACTATTGGTTTTAAGAGGGCGAATGGCCGCTTCCGCGCAAATATCGAGTAGATAACCCAGTAATTTGCGGGTATCGCGTGGGTCGATCAGGCCGTCATCCCAGAGGCTCGCCGTGCCGTAAAGCGCAGTCGATTGGCTGTCGAGTTTTTGCGCGGTGACCTGTTCAAGCATGTCGAGCATTTTGGGGTCGGCTTCTTTGCCTTCTTTTTCATGTTTGGCTTGGGTCACGATACGCAGCACCTTGCCCGCTTGGGCACCGCCCATGACTGCAGTTTTGCTATTGGGCCAGGCGAAGATAAAGCGCGGATCAAGGCCGCGCCCGCACATTGCATAGTTGCCTGCGCCGTATGAACCTCCCACCACAATGGTCAGTTTGGCCACTGTCGCATTGGCCACTGCTTGAATCATTTTCGAGCCGTGTTTAATGACCCCAAGCTGCTCTGATTCAGTGCCGACCATAAAACCCGTGGTGTTATGCAAGAACAGAATCGGCGTGTTGCTTTGCTCGCACAGCTGGATGAACTGTGCGGCTTTGGCCGCACCTTGCGGGGTGATGGGGCCGTTGTTGCCAATCAGCCCGCAACGCTGCCCTTCAATGCTCAGGTGGCCACACACCGTTTGCTGGTCATATTCATTTTTGAAACTTAGAAATGCCGAACCATCGGCGATGCGTGCAATGATTTCACGCACGTCATAGGGCTTTTTCGGATCAGCCGGTACAACCCCAAGTAGCTCTTCAGCGTCATACAGCGGCTGGCGATAGCTTTGCGCCGGGCGCTCAGGCAATTGCGCACTCCATGGCAGAATGCTGACAATCTCGCGGGCCGTGCGAATTGCATCAGCGTCGTTCTCCGCAAGGTACTCAGCCGTGCCAGCGGTTTGTGCATGCATTTCAGCACCGCCCAATTCTTCATCGGTTGCCACTTCGCCTGTGGCCGCTTTCAGCAGTGGGGGGCCCGCAAGGAACATCTTGGCTTTACCTCGCACCACCACCACATAGTCGGAAAGGCCTGGCTGATAGGCACCGCCTGCGGTGCTTGAACCATGCACCACGGTGATTTGCGGCAAGCCCATGGCTGACATTCGCGCTTGATTGGCAAAGCCGCGTGCGCCTTCAATAAAAATATCGGCGGCATAGTTGAGGTTGGCACCGCCACTTTCGGTGAGGGCAACAACGGGCAATTTGTTCTCAACCGCGATTTGCTGCAAACGCAGGGTTTTTTTCAGGCCGGTTGGTGAGATGGTGCCGCCTTTGATTGCACTGTTGCTCGCACTGATCAGGCAACGCACACCGGCGATATAGCCGATACCCGAGATGATCCCGCCACCTGCTTGGGTGCCGTCTTTGTCATCATGGAGTTTGTAGCCCGCCAGTGAAGAAAGTTCAAGAAACGGTGCGCCCGGGTCGAGCAGCAGGCTCAAACGTTCACGGGGCAGCAGTTGGCCTCGCTTGTCGAATTTAGCTTTGGCCTCTGCAGCTTTATCAAGCACCTTTTGTTCGGCGTCACGAAAGCTGGCAATGGCTTGGAGCATCGCTTCACGGTTCCAAGCAAACTCGCTGCTGTGCACATCAATCTCGGATTGAATCACCGGCATTGGTTATTCTCCTTTGAGCACATCGGGCAGGTAAGCGCGGTGGAACCCGTTGAACGGCTGGTTTGAGTCAGCCTTGGCTTTGCTGAGCGGGAAGGCGCGGGTGCCCTGACTGGATGCGCCGTCTATCCTGATTGTGGTGCCGCTGATAAAGGCGGCACCGGGGCTGAGCAGAAATACAATGGCGGCAGAAACTTCTGATTCAGTGCCGATACGTTTCAACGGCACATGCTCACGTAGCACTGGAATGATTGCCTTGAAGGCTCCTTCATAGGTGTCCATGCCGCTGGACGCGATCCAGCCGGGCGCGACCGCATTGACTCTCACGCCTGCACAACCCCACTCAACGGCAGCCGTTTTGGTGAAGTTTTCCATCCCGGCACGGGCTGCGCCTGAATGGCCCATGCCGGGCATGCCGCCCCACATATCGGCCAGCATATTGACGATGCTGCCGCCGGTATTTTTCATTGACTGATTGAACACTTCGCGAGCGACTAAAAAGCCACCCACTAAATTGGTTTTGACCACGGCTTCAAAGCCCTTCAGGGTAATTGAAGCCAGGGGCGCAGGGTATTGTCCACCAGCGTTATTGACCAAATGGTGAATGTGCCCGCGCTCAGCAATCACCCGTTCGACCATGGCTTTGACCGACGCTTCCTCACGAATATCACAGCTGTAATAACTGACGCTGCCGTTGTCTTGACTGATTTCGGTTGCGGTTTTTTCGAGTTTTTCAAGGGTGCGACCCACCAGCACAACGTGGGCACCGAGTGCTGCTAGTTCGTGAGCGGTGCAGCGACCAATACCGCTGCCGCCGCCGGTGACCATGATGGTTTGGCTGGCAAACAGGCCAGGCTGAAAAATCGAGTTATAGCTCATTGTTATTCTCGTCTTGTAAAGGAAGCACTGAGACGCGCCTTAATTCGCTCACTCGGCGGTGCTCGCAATTGCATTGGGCACTGGCACCGGAAACTCCAGCAGTTGTTGGGCGAACGCTTTGCCTTGGGGGTCAATGCGCAGGCTGGCAATGCCGCCGCCACCCAAGGCGTTTTCAAGCAGGAAGTTCAAACTATGGGTGCCGGGCAGATACCAACGGCTGACCTTGCTCTGTTGTGGCTCAAGTACATGTGCCATCCATTCGGCCACCGCCTGCTCGGTCAAAGCAGCCGCGATCCACGCCATGTACTCGGGCTTTCTGGCCATAACCCCAATATTGCTGTGATTACCCTTGTCACCAGAGCGCGCAACCGCAAGCTTCACCAACGGGACTGTGGTTTGTGCAGCCGTGCTTGGCGTCGGCGGATCAATCGCCGCAAACTGCAATTGGCTGTTTGCAGGTGCGGGGAGGGCAACGCTGCTGCGTTGGCCCTCCATCTCGACGTCAAGCTCACAGGCGGATTTATCGACCAGAAAGGAGAACAGCCGGATAACCGGGTAAACGGTTGGCCGGCCGCCGACAATGCCGGTTAGGCCTGGTGCCATACCCGTCGCAGCCTGGGCAATCTCACGTGAGAACAGCACCAGGGCTTCTTTCTTGGCGTGACGCACAGCGAGCTTTATCACGACTTCACGGGTATCGCTGCGTTGCCCATGTGGGCCGTAGGTCGTTTCGCTGCCGAGAAGCTCAATATTGACCTCGCGGTACTTGCCCCAGCCGCGCTCGGCGAATATTTCTTCGGTCTTGGCGATGATTGCTTGGCTGACCCGTTGGGCTTTTTTAACGGCATCGATTCCGCTGATCAAACAACTGGCGGTACAGCGATAACCATCAGGGTAGGTGGCGCTGACTTTGTAACTGTCGGTGGGCGGCAAACCTGTTGCACCGCTGACAGCAACAGCGTTGGGTGAAGATTGCTGCAAGCTGACTTGGCTGAAGTCGCAGATCACATCTGGCAGTAAATAGGCGTGGGGATTGCCAATTTCGTAAAGCATTTGCTCGCCGACGGTCAGCGGACTGACCAGCCCCCCAGTGCCTTGCGGCTTGCTCACGATAAAGCTTGAATCAGCGCTGACCTCTACCACCGGAAAGCCGATGTGCTCGTAGTCAGGGACATCCTGCCAATCGGTGAAGTTGCCGCCCGTGCACTGTGCGCCGCACTCAATGATGTGTCCGGCAAGCGCCGCCTGGGCGAGTTTGTCGTAGTCACTCCACGACCAACCGAATTCATGCACCAAAGCACCACTGACGACTGCACTGTCGACAACACGGCCGGTAATTACAATATCTGCGCCGAGTTCGAGTGCTCTGGTAATGGCCGGTGCGCCCAGGTAGGCATTTACCGATACGCACAGAGGCGGCATGGCTGCACCGGTAAACATTTCAACAGTGCCTGTCTTTGCCAGTTCCGAGGCTTTGCTTTGTAAGTTGTCACCTTGCACCACGGCGATTTTTAAACTGACCCCGGCTTTTTCACAGGCAATTGCCAAGGCGGCTGCGCAGGCCTGAGGGTTAACCCCTCCCGCATTGCTGATAACCCGGATGTTCTGGCTGGCGATGGTACTCAGGAGCGGGGCCAAGGTCTCGACGAAGTCAGTGGCATAGCCCGCATCAGGGTTCTTCATTTTCGCCCCAGCCATGATCGACATGGTGATTTCGGCGAGGTAATCAAACACCAGATAATCAAGCGGTGTGCCGTTGACCAGCTGGTCTGCAGCAGTCGAAGTATCGCCCCAAAATGCAGAGGCGCAGCCGATGCGTACGGTTTTGGTCATTAGAGTAGGCCCGCAACATGCTGAAAATGTGCTGCCAACACTACCAAGCAAGCGCTTGGTTGAAAAGCCCTTGGTTCTATTTTTCTAGGCGAAAGTAGTGCCAAGCGCTTGCTTGGTTTACTCTGTGGCCATTGATCTTAGTTAATGCCTTCAGGTACTTGCCGAGTACTTTTGATTAAAGTTGTACCTGGGCAAGTGGCAGGCAGATATTTCAAGGAGTACCGGTTTGGATGATTTGAAGGCCCAGGCAGTCATGCAGGATCTGGTCGCCAGAGGTTTGGTGACAGACCCCGAAAGCGCCCGGGGCAAATTACTGCAGATGGCGGCGCACTTGTTTCGCAGCAAAGGCTACGAGCGCACCACGGTACGTGATCTGGCCAGCGCGATTGGAATTCAGTCGGGCAGTATCTTTCATCACTTTAAAAGCAAAGATGAAATCCTGCGCTCGGTAATGGAGGAGACGGTTCGCTATAACACCGCATTGATGCAGGCCTCGCTAAGTGAAGCAAGCACGCTGCGTGAGCGGGTTCTGGCCCTGATCCGCTGTGAGTTGCAGTCGATCATGGGCGGTACTGGCGAAGCCATGGCGGTGTTGGTTTATGAATGGCGATCGTTATCTGACGAGGGCCGAGACCATATTTTGGCCTTGCGTGAGACCTATGAGCAGATCTGGCTGGAGGTTTTGTCGCAAGCCAAAGATGAGGGCTACTTTAAAGCCGATCCATTTATTATCCGCCGCTTTCTCACAGGTGCGCTGAGCTGGACCACGACCTGGTTTCGCTCTGAAGGACCAATGGGGCTTGATCAGTTGGCTGAAGAGGCCTTATCACTGGTGTTGAAGGACTGACAGGAAAAAGTGACGAGAAAGGACGAAGAGTATCTAAAACGCGCCATTTTTGGCTAAACGGTCAGGTTGGTGATTTTTTAACCTTAACGACTCAGGTAGAGTTCGGGTTAGTGGCTATTTGCCAATATGGATGTTCAGGTAGACTAGCCTATGTTTAAGTCCTTACTTTTAACTGTGTTGATGGTCTGCTCTTGTCCCTTGTTGGCAGCGCAGCTCGTTAATGTCGGTGGTGTGTACTTCCCTCCCTATGTATTTGGCGCGAATGAAGTGTCCAGCCGTGGCTTAATGCCCGAGCTGATCAGTGCATTGAATCGTCAGCAGTCTGAGTTTCACTTTGAAATCGTCCCGACCTCTTTGCAGCGCCGTTACGCTGACTTAAACAATGGGCGGGTCGATATCAATTTGTTTGAGAATCCTGGCTGGGGCTGGCAGGAGGTTCCTCATCAAACGGTTGATATGGGGCTTGAAGATGCCGAGGTGTTCGTCGCGCGCACCGCGAAAAGCAGAACACAGTCGTATTTCGACAAGATTCTGGGTAAGCGCTTGGCCTTGTATAACGGTTACCACTATGCGATCGCAGGCTTCAATACTGACCCGGATTATCTCGCTCAAAAGCATAATGCGATTGTCGGTTATTCCCTTGACGGTAACATCCTGATGGTGACGCACAGACGGGTCGACATTGCCTTGGTCACGCGCTCGTATCTGAAGGTTTTCTTCAAGAAATACCCAGCGTATGCGGACAATTTGTTAGTGTCGCGGCGTGTCGATCAAATTTATAAGCACCACGCGATTTTGCGGCCCGACGCGCCGATCAGTGCACTGCAGTTTCATCGGTTGCTTGAAGCCTTGCGTCAGTCAGGGCAGCTGGAAAAGATTTTTGCGCCCTATGACATCAAGGTGGAGTCTGAGGTGCACCTAGGAAAAGCAGCCGCACAGACTGCTCAAGAACAACCTACTCAGAGCCAAGCTGAGTAGGTCGAAATGCACAAACTCAAGAGTCCTGCGCGTCCTTGGCGTCCTGCTCAATATTGCGTTTGTGGATGCGCTTAAGTTGCTCATCGGTCAGGTTGAGCGGTTTTGCAGTGTCTCGCAGCATCATCAAGCCGCCAACGATCGAACCTAAAACAACGATAATCAGTAACCAGATATACCAAGGCATGCTCGGCTCCCAAGCAGGGGGTGAACACTTAGCTTACTCTGGGATTTGCAGGCTGTCATTCGGTGTAGCAGTCTCATGCTCAAGCCGGTATTAGGTTCTGTACGAAAGTGCCTGACCTTCGCTCAACGACTTTTCGTACAGAGCCTAGAGCGGTTGCATGGCTGAGGTTAATGTTCAGATTTTCAGCAGGTTGCTGTCATCCTTCAACGCAACCCCTGAAAGTTGCAGTCGCAGCGACTCACGGACCAGGTAGTTGAGTTTTATGGCTGCCTGAGTGTACGGAAGGCCTTGTGGACGTACATTTGAGATGCAGTTGCGTTGACTGTCCATGCTGCCGAGTTTGGGTTGGAAAGTCAGGTATACCCCCAAACTGTCGGGTGAGCTAAGACCGGGACGCTCACCAATCATCACAACAACCATGCGGGCGCGCAGTGCGACTGCAATACCGTCGCCGATTGCCACTCGACCTTGCTCGGCAAGCACCACAGGGGTGTTGGCCCAGTCGGTATCGAACTGCTCGCGGAACGCCAGCAGTAGCGGTAGTGCATGGCGTTGCGCCGCGATCGACGAGAGACCGTCTGCGATGACTATTGCCAGTTCAGGCGCGGCCAGTTCATGTTCGAGATAAAGCCGGCTGTCATTATGTAAATGGCGTCCGTAATCCGGGCGTAGCAGATAGGTTTGCCGGTCTTCAGCATTGCTGTGAGCTTGCAGGGTACGAAAGCTCTCGGCTCTCAATTGGTGCTTGAGATCATTGAAATCCAAGGGTCGATGTACCGCATCACGGGCTTGTGCATGGGCCAATCCAAACTTGAGCACTTCATGGGTTGGCAGGCTTGAGCCCACGCGACCGAGGGCAATGCGCGCTGAGGTGTGGGCGCGTAGTTCATCCCAAGGATTATCTTGAATCAGTGAGAGGTCATTGTCCGTCATCAGCTATGCCCTTACGCCGCGCCAGAGATAGATGGCAGTTGTTGCAGCAGGTGGTGGCCGCGACCAATATCGCGCAGTCTGCCGCTGGTGTCGGTTATGGCCATACGTGCCAGCCACGCATCGAACTCAGGTGCACGCTGCAAACCCATCACGCTGCGCAAGTAGAGCGCGTCGTGAAATGAAGTGCTTTGGTAATTGAGCATGATGTCATCGGCCCCAGGAATGCCCATGATGAAGTTAATCCCGGCAGCGCCGAACAACGTCAGCAGGGTGTCCATGTCGTCCTGGTCGGCTTCGGCGTGATTGGTGTAGCAGACATCACAGCCCATCGGCAGGCCGAGCAATTTACCGCAGAAATGGTCCTCCAGCCCCGCGCGAATAATCTGTTTGCCGTCATACAGATACTCGGGTCCGATAAACCCGACCACGGTATTGACCAGCAATGGTTTGAATTCGCGGGCGACCGCATAAGCCCGTGCTTCACAGGTCTGCTGATCAACATGGTGATGACCACCGGCAGACAAGGCGCTGCCTTGGCCTGTTTCGAAGTACATCAGGTTGTCGCCGACAGTACCGCGTTTGAGTGACTGCGCGGCCTCATGGGCTTCACGTAGCAAGCTGAGGCTGACACCGAAACTGCTGTTGGTTTTCTCTGTGCCGGCAATCGACTGGAACACCAGGTCGATGGGGGCACCGGCTTCTATCGCTTGGATTTGGGTGGTGATGTGGGTCAGCACGCAACTCTGCATGGGTATATCGAAGTGTTGGCGAATTTCATCCATCATTTGCCACAGGCGCATCAGCGTCGACAGCGAGTCGCTGGCCGGATTTATCCCAACCGTCGCATCGCCGGAACCATAGAGCAGGCCGTCGAGCATACTGGCGGCGATACCGCGAACATCATCGGTGGGGTGATTGGGCTGCAAGCGTACGGATAAGTGGCCGGGCAGGCCGATGGTATTGCGAAATGCGCTGACCACGCGGCATTTTTTAGCCACCAGAATCAGGTCTTGGTTGCGCATGAGCTTACTCACGGCGGCCGCCATTTCCGGCGTTATGCCTGGTGACACGGCGGCAAGTACGCTGCTGTCTGTACTGTCGAGTAGCAACCAGTCCCGCAGATCCCCCACGGTCAGGTGGCTGATGGGGGCAAATGCGCTTTTGTCATGATGATCAATGATCAGTCGGGTGACTTCATCGGCTTCATAGGGAATCAATGCTTCATTGAGAAATTGTTTTAGCGGGACATCGGCCAGAGCCATTTTTGCTGCCATGCGCTCTTCGTAGGTAGCAGCTGCAAGCCCTGCTAGATAGTCACCCGAGCGCGCCGGGCTGGCTTTGGCGAGCAAGGTTTTGAGGTCTTCAAAGCGATAGTGCAGGGCACCTATTGAAGTTTGATATGGCAAGTGATGCACTCCAAGGTTGTGCCGGTCATCCATTTTTGCGCGAATACAGCATACTCGCCACCGCGGATTGCGTCTGCCAACGCTTTGACGAAGCAAGGCATTGCTAGATGTTGACATTGCAGAGGGCGTGCCAGCGTCTGCAATAGGTGTCCAAGCGAATCAATTGAGCGCTAATCGACGTATGAACAAGCCTAATGAAAGGCAGTCTTGAGCCATGCTGGTGCATTTTCTTTGTCGATGCACAGTTCTGGCTGGGTGATGTGACAGCCAGAACTGGCGGGCAGTGGCCACCACCGTGGTTGCCGAAAAGCACGCAACTATTCTAGGCCGCAACGGTGGATGAAAAATACGGGAGCGGTGCGTGTTGATGTGGCAATGGTGGCCTTTGTAGGGTGCGTCAACGCGAAGCTTGGCCACCGTGGTTGCCGAAAAGCACGCAACTATTGGAGGCCGCAATGGTGGATGAAAAATACGGGAGCGGCGCGTGTTCATGCGGCAATGGTGGTCTTTGTAGGGTGCGTCAACGCGAAGCTTGGCCACCGTGGTTGCCGAAAAGCGCGCAACTATTGGAGGCCGCAATGGTGGGTGAAAAAGGCGTCACCCACCCTACGGGAGCGGTGCGTGTTGATATGTCAATGGTGGCCTTTGTAGGGTGTGTCAACGCGAAGCTTGGCCACCGTGGTTGCCGAAAAGCACGCAACTATTGGAGGCCGCAACGGTGGATGAAAAAGGCATCATCCACCGTTTGGCGTGCTTAGCGGCGAACCTGCTTCAGGGTTTCAGCAATCAAAAACGCCAATTCCAGCGACTGATCTGCATTCATCCGTGGATCGCAATGGGTGTGGTAGCGATCAGACAAACCATCTTCTGTGATCGGCCGTGAGCCGCCGATGCATTCGGTGACATTTTGCCCGGTCATCTCAATGTGTATACCGCCAGCGTAAGTGCCCTCAGCCTGATGCACTGCAAAAAACTGCTTTACCTCAGCAAGAATTTGCGCAAAGTCACGCGTCTTGTAGCCGCTTGACGCTTTGATGGTGTTGCCGTGCATGGGGTCTGAACTCCAGAGCACGTTGCGACCTTCACGCTGCACGGTTTGAATCAGACGCGGCAGACCGGCTTCGACTTTGTCAGCCCCCATGCGCACGATCAGGTTGAGGCGACCTGGATCATTTTCAGGGTTGAGGATGTCAATCAAGCGGATCAGGTCTTCACTGTCCATGCTTGGACCAACCTTCACTCCGATTGGGTTTTCCACGCCGCGCAGGAACTCAACATGAGCACCGTCGAGTTGGCGGGTGCGATCACCAATCCAGAGCATATGCGCTGAGCAGTCGTAGAATCGCCCGGTGAGGCTGTCTTTGCGCACAAAGGCTTGCTCGTAACCGAGCAATAACGCCTCATGGGCGGTGAAGAAACTGGTCTCACGCACTTGCGCCGAAGCATCCATGCCGCAAGCGCGCATAAAGGCCAGGGTTTCGTCAATTCGGTCGGCGAGGGCGCTGTACTTCTCAGCCAAGTCTGAATTGGCAATAAAGTCGAGGTTCCACTGATGCACCTGATGCAGGTCGGCAAAACCGCCTTGGGCAAACGCGCGCAATAAATTCAACGAAGCCGTTGATTGGTGGTAAGCCTGTAGCAGGCGCTCCGGGTCAGGTACGCGGCTTGCTGTGTCAAAGCCGATGCCGTTGACGATATCACCGCGGTAGGCCGGCAGGGTGGTTCCATCAATGGTTTCGTCGTTGGCTGAGCGCGGCTTGGCAAACTGGCCAGCCATGCGTCCAACTTTGACCACTGGGCAACCGGCAGCAAAGGTCATGACAATGGCCATCTGCAGTAACACCTTGAAGGTGTCGCGAATTTTACCGGCGCTGAACTCGGCAAAACTCTCTGCGCAGTCGCCGCCTTGCAGTAAAAATGCACGGCCTTGGGTCACTTCTGCAAACTGACGACGCAACTCTCGGGCTTCGCCTGCAAATACCAGCGGCGGATAACCGGCTAGGGTTTGCTCGACTTTTGCCAAGTGGGCTGCGTCTGGGTATTGCGGCTGTTGCTGGATCGGACGTGCTCTCCAGCTTTCGGGACTCCAAGGTTGCGACATCGCGGTTCTCAATTCCATAAGTTAAGCAGGGGTGCATGTTAACCGATTGGCTGAGCGCTTGAAAAAAATCGCTGCGATAGACCGCGTATATCGATTATTAACGCCCGTATTAGCTTGAGCCGTTTATTAGCAGCGCAGGGATGGTAGTGCGCTTTGTAGCAATCGGTAATCAATTGCTGCGCTGGGCTGGCTGCAAATTCTTGCTCAGGATTCCAAGGCTGTGCTCGAATGCAATCCCCTTAACTGCACAGTGCTCGCTGCGCGACGGTCGCTTTGCTTGCATGGAATACCTTGAATGCCTCGCCGCACTTTCTCACTGAAAATGCTTCGCGCATTGAGCCTGACTTTTTTAATGGTCTGGCTTTGGCAGACCAGCGCGTTGCTGACCGGTATTGATGCGCCGACAGCTGAAGCCGCTTCAGGTTTAGGAACTTCAACCTCCTGCGTGCTGTGCACAGCTGATAATCAATCGTCCTCTACCGCAGATCACGCCCACGAACCGCCTTCATTGGTCGCGCCCTATGCGCTACCAATCCGCTCGCGCGCACCTGTACCAAATGACAGTGCAGTGAGCGCGGGCCCCATTGGATTTATTGAGCCGATTGAGCGTCCTCCTAGAAGCCTATTGCTGATTTGATCCATGGCCGCATTGCGGCTCCAGCTATCTGCAATTTGGAATCATTTTATGCAATTGCTTGCTCGTGACAGGGCGACGGTGCTGCTTGCACAGTCGCAACCTGTACATACGCATTTCCGTTACCTCCCGCGCACTGCAAAACCAGGGTGGCAACCATGACCGCCACTCGCACAATCAGCTCTTGGCACCTATTGCTTGGCGCATGGGCACTGGCGTTGGCCGCAACCCTGGGTGCGCTGTTTATCGGTGAGGTTATGGGGCAAACACCCTGCAATCTGTGCTGGTTTCAGCGGGTCTTTATGTTTCCGCTGGTGATCATTCTGGGTGTTGCCTGTTATCGCTCAGATACCGCCGTGTGGCGCTATGCATTGCCTGTTGCAACGCTTGGATGGCTCGTCGCGCTTTATCACAGCTTGGTGTATTTCGGCGTTTTTGGCGACAGCATCCAGCCCTGTGGTGCGGGTGGCTCTTGCAGCGGTAGCAATATGACGATTTTAGGCGGCATTGCCCTGCCAGCACTGTCGCTGATCGTATTCAGCCTGATCTGTACCCTTGTTCTTATTCTTTCCCGGAGATCTACTCAATGAGCAGACGAATGACTGTGCTGGTGATCGCCAGCGTGCTGGTAATTGCTTTCGCCGCTGCAGCAATATGGTTTAAGTCGGCGCAATCGCCTGAACAAACCACTGCCTCGCCGCCGACCGCCAGTTCACTGGTGCGCTTTCACTCACCGGTGATAGGCGCTGCCAATGCCCCTGTGACCATCGTCGAGTTTTTTGATCCTTCATGTGAGGCGTGCCGAGCCTTCTTCCCGCTGGTAAAAAAACTGTTGGCTGACAACCCCAATGATGTGCGCTTGGTCTTGCGTTACGTGCTGTTCCACGAAGGCTCGGAAACTGCCGCACGCATCCTTGAAACCGCACGCAAGCAGGGTCTTTATGCCGAGGTGTTGGAGGCGGTAATGGCGTCACAGCCGCAATGGCATGACGACCCACAAGTCACCATGGCTTGGGCTGCTGCTGAACAGGCTGGTTTGGATGTAAGCAAAGCCAAGGCAGAAATGATGAGCGCGGAAATAACCTCGACCCTGGAAAAGGACGCAGCCGATGCAAAAGCAGTGGGCATCAGGCAGACGCCGACTTTTTTTGTGAATGGCAGATCGCTGCCGAGCTTCGGCTCTCAGCAGCTGATTAATCTGGTCGAGTCTGAGGTCGAGCAAGCCAAGTAAGTGCAGTGGCCAGCGGTCTCTCCGCTGGCTGATGTGCCGATGATTAAGCCATGGCTGGATCAAGGCCCGTCGACTGTGAACTTCGCTGGCGTTCGAGCACGTCCTGACTTTCAAGAAACTGGCCAAAACCTTGCTGCTTGCCAAGTTCATCAGGGAACTCAAGGCCGCGTTGATAGGCAATGCGGCCGTTGATCAGCGTGTAATCGACGGCATCATCATTACGTTTGACTACCCGTTGCAAGCCCAGCACCTCCATGGGCGCTTCGCAAATGGCGTCCAGCTCAGCGCTCAGGCCCTCAGGGTTGACGATAACCACGTCAGCGCGATCCCCTACGCGAATATAGCCCGCATCGATACCGATAAAATCGGCCAGCTCACCACTGACCCGGTGGACTGCACGTCCGGTATCCATAAAGGCGTTGCCTGCCTGTTCGGCATCACGCACGTACTTGAGCAGGCGCAACGGAAAATTGTACTGAGCGATAGAGCGCAAGTGCGCCCCGGAGTCAGCAAAACCGGGTTGAGTCCAATCGCAGGCGAGCAGCTTGTGCATGACCTCTGGACGATGGTTGCCGTAGCAGGTTTGCCACTTGAGTTGATCCCGGTACTGGCTGGCGATGTCGAAGTAGGCATCAACGGCATCAACACCCCGTTCGCGACCCAGTTGCTCGAAGTTTTTGCCGATCATCGAGGCATCAGGGCAATCCGTGACCCAGCAATCCGAGAAGTCGCGGTGCCACAAGCCGATGGTAAAGATAGCTTTGACGTGCTTCTTAAACAGCGCACGGAATTCGGGATCATTGACCTTGGCATAGATCTCATCAGGCTCCTTGAGGTTGCGCAGTATCTCACCCGCGCCGAACTCCTCGAATGCGTTCACATTGAGGCCTTCCAAGCTCAAGATGAAGGGCGCGGGAAGGGTTTGCCAGCGAAAGTTGGCGCGCAACACTTTATTCGCCAACCACCCCGAGAAGCGTGTGAAACGGTGCAGCATGGGTTGCGACTTGAGGTCCAGCGCAGTCAGCATTGTGCTTTTCAAGGGACGACGAAACCAGCCATGGGCTTGCCACAGAAAGGCGAACACATTGATCTTGGTGACTGCATCAGGCGCGCCTTGCATCACCGCGTTACGCCGACGCAGGATGGCGAACAAGCGAGAGAACTCATGCCAGTTGGCGAACGTGGATGGCAGCGGGCTTGACCATGCGCGGTCACCGTCCATTTTATCGAGACGAGTGGTCATCACTGAAAGGCCGAGGCAACCCGCATCCAATGCTTCCTCAAGCAACTGTTCCATACGTTGTAGTTCGGCTTCGCTGGGCTTGATCTTGCTGGTGGCGCGCTCCAGCCCCATCACCGCTACACGCAGCTCTGAGTGGCCGAGAAATGAGCACAGGTTTGGGCCCAGTGGCTGCTGGTTGTAAAAACTGCGGTAGCCGGCCGCGTCACGCCAGGTTTTCTTTTCTTGCAGAATGGGCAGCACGTATTCACGCGGAACGGCTTCAACCCGGGTAAACAGATCTGAGCAATCTTCGGCATCGGCCAGCACCATGCTGATTGAGCAGGAGCCAACGGTAACGGTTGTCACGCCGTGGCGAACGGATTCTTTTAGCGCCGGTGCGGCAATGACTTCAGCGTCGTAATGCGAGTGAATTTCGATAAAACCAGGCGTGATCCATTTGCCTTTCGCGTCGATGACATGTGTGCAACCGCGTTCATCCAATGGGCTGAGGCTGATGGCATCGATGCGGCTATTACGGATGCCTACGTGGCGAGGTTGTCCGGGCTGGTTGCTGCCGTCGAAGTACAGGCCGTTTTTTATAATTATGTCGTAGTTCATAAGACGCTCCAGGCGCTTAGCGCGGGATCAGCAGCAAGCTGCCAGTGACGAGTAACAGGCTGTAAATGGCGATGCGGAAATACTGCTCGTTGATGTGCCTGTGCAGACGCTCTCCAAGCCAGATGCCGACGAGTAAAAGCGGCGCATAGACCATCACTTGTGGCAGCGTGGGGTAGATCCTGCCGTCGAGGATAAAGGCCAGCGTCAGCAGCGAGTTGAGACTGAACCAAACGCATACCAAGGTGGCGCGAAAGCGGCTTTTATCCAAGGTGTTGCCAGCCAGTGCATGGACCAGCAGCGGGCCGCCAGAGGCAAACAGCCCGTGGCTGATGCCTGCGGCAACTGTGATCACCCGGTTTTGCCAAAGTGGACGTGCCACACTGACGTGGGCATTGCGTAGACGCCACAACTCGCGCCCCGCGAATAGCAATATCAGCACGCCAAGCCCGCGTTTGGCCAGTTGCGCGTCGATGATAGGGAGCAAGGCATAGCCAATCACCGTGCCGACAGCCATGCCGGGTAGGATCATGCCCAACAGCAATTTACGGTCAATCAGCTTGCGATATCTCCAGCTTAAGTAGCCGGTCATGCAGATATTAAGCGGTACCAAAATTGGCAGCAGCACGCCAATTGGCAGCAGCAGTGCGCCCAGTGACAAGGCAATGACAATGCTGCCAAAACCGGTGATTGCTTCAAGCGTATAGGCCAGCAATATGAATACCCCAAGGGCAATCCAAGCCAGTTCCATTAGGTGTTCTCTTTTGAATAAGTGACAAATGTAGGGTTTCTAAGCCATTTCACCGGCAAAGCGTTGACTCATTTTTTTGTAATAGAACGCCGGTGCAAGGCGCCAGAGGACACTGGCAAACCAACTGCCGCGATCCGGAAACAGGCGTTCACGGCGCTGCTCCAAGGCTTGTAAAATCTGCTCGGCCATCCAGTCTGCACCGCGAATTTGGCCAATGGTCGAGCGTGCATGCCCAGCAGGTTTGCCATCCGCGCCCAGTGCGTTGCGGTCAATCGGCGTGTCGAGAAAGCTGGGGTACACCATCAACATGCCGATGCCGTCTTGGCGAAGTTCAGCGCGTAGCACTTCAAAGCTTTGGCTCAGGGCGCTTTTCGCTGCGCAGTAGCCTGCGCGGCCAAGCACCGGCATCCAACCGGCCATGGAGCCAATCGCCGCAACTTGCCCAGCGCTTTCACGCAATAGCGCCAAGGCGCTTAACGTTAGCTCCAGTGGTGCGTGATAGTCGACAGCCATAACTTTGCGGAACACTTCAGGCTGGGTTTTGATCGTGGGGGAGCGATGGGTGATGCCCGCATTGTTAATCAGCAGATCAAGACGCCCGAATTTCTCGGTGCAGGCTTGCAGTAGCTGGGTGTGAATCTCTGGGTCGGTAATATCTCCAGCAATGCCCAGCAGCTGTTTGCCGCCGAGTTGGGTGATTCGAGCGGCAAGGCCGTCTGCGTCTATATCCGTCAGCAGCAGGGCGTGACCGCGACGATGGCAGGCGCGTGCAAGCTCCCAGCCGAGGCCGCTGGCGGCCCCTGTAATAAGGACGACTTTCATGGCATTTTATCTCCGACAGCGGTCAGGCTATTGAGTGCCTTGGCGTCACAGGTGAGCGGCCTGCGGGACCAGAAATAAGCCAGGCTCAAGCCCGTTACCAGGTGCCAGCAGCCCCAGAACGCCGCGATCAACAACATGCCGCTGGCTTGGGGAAAGAAGGTGAAGATGATCACCAGCCCCAAGGCCGAGTTCTGAATGCCCACCTCAAGGGTGATCGCACGTCGATCAGCGGCTGGCAAGCCACTCAGGCGCGCGCTGATGTAGCCAGTGGACAACGCCAGGGCGTTATGGGCAACCACCAACCAGAAGAACAAATGGAAATTACTCAGGAACTGCTCCAGGTTCTTGCTAAAGGCGATACCAACAAATGCCAGCATGACCAGCAAGGCAAATATGCGTAGCGGTTTTTCGATAAGCTTTGACAGGCTTGGAAAATGTTTGCCGACCCACATGCCCAGCACCAGTGGCAGCCCTAGAACCAGCAACACCATCAGCAATAAATTCAGCGGATCAATTGAAATCTCGGTCAACAGCGGCCGTGTATACGGGTTAAGCCAGGCGTAGAGGGTGAAGTTCAGAGGTGTCAAAACACTGGCAGCGACGCTGGAGACAGCGGTCATGCTCACCGAAACTGCCACATTGCCGCGGGCCATCCAGGTCATGATATTTGAGAAGCTGCCCCCCGGGCAGGCTGCAACGAGTGCCATGCCCATGGCCAGCATCGGTTGTATCTTTAACGCCCAGCAGGCCAGGCAGGTTAGGGCCGGTAGCAGGATGAATTGCGCAACCAGGCCAATGGCCGGTGCTTTGGGTTCACGGGCGATACGTTTGAAATCATCGGTTTTGAGGTCAAGCGAGACACCGAACATCATCACCGACAAGATGATGTTGATCAGGATCAAGCTTGATGGGTCGAATTGAATCGCTACGTTTTCCACAAATCGTCCTTACAGTGCGCGATGCGGCATAAGTGGTGCAGGCTGGCTGGCCATTTCACTTTTCAGTTCGCGGCTGTGTTTAGCAATGCTCAGACGGTAGGTGTCTTTGTGCACGTAGTAAGCCATACGTTCCAGGTCAAGGTAGTTATAGCCACCATCAAGGCGGGTGCTCGCATGCTCTCGTTTGGTGGCTTGGAATGCTTTGGCAGCAGTGCTGCCTTGCTGCAATTGATGGATGTACAGCGCGACCAGCTCAGCCTGTTCATCGCGACCTTGCCAGCCGAGGCCTGAGGCTTCAACCATTCCCATCATAAACAGGTCGTCGTACTCAGGATGAAAGACATTGAGGTACAGCTGCGGTGCGCCGAGCTGGGTTGGCCAGTTGAGGTGTTCGCGGGCGATAAACGGGTAGTCGAGCTTGTAGCCGGTGCCTTGCAGAATCAGGTCGTACTCAGCCGTTTCGCCATCGCTGAAGGTCACCTGCTGGCCAGTGATTTTGGCGATGTCGCGACGTGGCTTAATGTCGCCATGACCGAGGTAATGCAAGACCAGCGAGTTCATCACGGGGTGGGATTCATACAACTTGTAGTCTGGGTCTGGCAGGCCGTAGTTGGAGGGTTTGCCAACCAGGGCACGGACCATCAAACCGTCGATAAATTGCTTGATTGGCCGTGGCAACTTGACCGCGCCGCCAAAGGTATCCGTTGGTTTGCCAAGAATGAACTTGGGTAAAAAGTAATAGCCTCGACGCACCGACAGGTCAACGGAGGCTGCGCGGTGCACCGCGTCGACAGCAATATCGCAGGCTGAGTTGCCACAACCGACAACCAATACACGCTTGTCGCTAAATACGGCAGGGGTTGAGTACTCACTGGAGTGCATCAATTCGCCGCTGAACTCACCCGGCAGCGAGGGGATGTTGGGTTTATGCAGCGTACCGTTGGCAATCAGCAAGCCGTCGAACTGCCACGTCCGTTGTGTGCCATTGTGTTCGCTGATCAATTTCCAGCCTTTGTCCAACCGCTGTATTTCCACCACCCGGGTGTTGAACTGATAGTGCGGGCGCAGTTCGAAATGCTCGGCATAGTCGTGAAAATAGCGGCGCATCTCACTGTGGTGAGGGTAGGGTGCCACATCATCACGCATCGGGAAGTCACTGAACTGCGTGGTGCCCTTTGATGAGATCAAGTGCGCAGACTGGTACATGGTGCTGTGCGGGTTATCAATGTCCCACAAACCGCCCACATCGCTATTGAGCTCAAAGCCAATAAAGTCGATGCCGTATTTCTTCAGCTGGCGTGCGGTGCACAAACCCATTGGGCCTGCGCCGATGATGGCGTACATATGTGACCTCGGACGATCTTATTGTTGGTTTAAGTCTGAGCAGCGAGTGAGTTATGTGGAACTCGTTTGCCGGTATTAATTATTGCGTGACCTTGAGGGTCTTCTTCAATGACAATCTGCGCCTTTCCCCGACGTTTCCTGGTCAGGGATGTCACGGTAGAGAGCGGGTGATGCCTGGATTACCTCCGGAAGATGAATTGCAAGACGAGCGCCTGTTGGCTGAAGTGCATGACGCGTTTGGCGTGATTCGGGTGGTCGAGATCGGTGAGTACCGTTTTCTCGAATTTGGCGATGCAATTGAGCAGAGCTGCGTGTTTACCGCAGATCCGAGCTGGCTCGAATACGATTATACGCGGGCAATGTTCCTTGGGGCTCTGGCCCATGAAGCGCCTGAAACCGCACTTTTTCTTGGTCTGGGCGCAGGCAATCTGACCCAGGCATGCTTGAAATTCTTGCCTCTAGATGACGTTGAAACCATCGAGCTGCGAGCAGATGTCCCGCGCCTTGCCATCGAGTTTCTAGGGCTTGATGATGATCCGCGGTTAACCGTGCGCATCGGTGATGCCATGGAGCTGCTGCCAAGCGCAGAAACTGCCGACCTGATTTTTGTTGACCTCTATACCGACCATGGGCCGGGTGTTGCGCATTTGGCGTGGCGTTTTCTTGAAGACTGTCAACGCAAGCTCAATCCAGGCGGCTGGTTGATTATCAACCAGTGGGCGGCTGATGACGGCAAGCCGCTGGGCGCGGCCTTACTGCGTGGGCTGTTCAATCGGCATTATTGGGAGTGCCCTGTCAAAGAGGGTAATGTCATGTTGCTGGTGCCTGCTGATCTAGAACAGCCGTTGGACATGCCAGGTTTGCAGGCGCGTGCTGAGCGTTTAGCGCCTGCGCTGGGTTATTCGCTGCAGCCGCTAATCAATGCACTACGGCCAGCCAGCTAGGCTGTTTTGGATAAAACACTGCAGGACTCACGCTGAAACAGTCTAGGGTTTTTTGCAGTGTTCAATTGTGGCTGAAAAAAGCGTCAACCACCCTACAAAGGCGTCAGCCGGATATATCCTTAGTGGCCTTTGAAGTGTCCGGGGCGACGTTCAAGCATGGCCTTGAGGCCTTCTTTGGCATCTTCTGTTTTCATCAGTTGCAGCAGGTTCGGATGTAAGTCTGCGGCCGCTTTGGCTTCACCTTCACGAACGGCTTGGCGTGCAGAGGCTAAGGTTGCTCGAATACCCAGCGGTGCTTGAGCCGCAATCCGTCCAGCCAGCCATAAGGCCTGGGGCATAAGCTCTTCGCTGGCGAGGACCTCTTGTACCAAGCTCAAGCGGTAGGCTTCGTGTGCATCAAACTCATCTCCGGTCAGTAGCCAGCGCATGGCGTTTCCCCAGCCGGTGATGTGAGGCATGCGCAAGGTGGCACCGCCAAATGGAAAAATGCCGCGTTGTACCTCCATTTGCGCGAAGCGAGTGTTACTGGCACACAGGTTTATATCCGAGGCGAGCATCAGTTCGATGCCAATGGTGTAGCAATAGCCTTTGGCCGCAACAATCACCGGTTTGCTGACGCGTGGTCCGCCAAATACACCCCATGGATCGCAGCCGCCTGCGGGGATTTTCCAGCCTGCGGTGAATTCAGGGCCAATATTGGCCAGATCCAGGCCCGCGGTGAAATGTTCACCGTGGGCAAATACCAAAGCAACGCGTGCATCCTCGTCGCGTTCGAATTCGCCATAAGCCATGCACATGTCATTGAGCATATCGAGATCAAAGGCGTTGCGTTTAGCAGCCCGATCTAGCCCGATCAACATAACGTGGCCACGCTTTTCGCGACTGACACGTCCGGTGTTGCTTTCGCTCATAACAACCTATCCTTCTGCATGATCAGCGTTACTGGGGTATAGCTGCCAAGCACGGGCTTGTCCAAGACCTCCAGTGGTTGTTTATACAAGGCTTAAAAATATGACCGTTTGGCAGTCTTTGAGTTTAATTAACGGAAAACCGTCACATTTGTCAGCTTTTCCGGTATAGTGCGCGCCGGTCAATTCATGGCCGCGTTCAGGTTGTGCAATTCGCTGGGGGGCATTCCTCGGCAGCCAGTCCGTATAACGGGCTATCCTTAACGATTCAATTATCATTACGTTTTCGCAAATCCCCGCCGACACGGCTGCCAGGGTGACTTTAGGGTCTTACACGGCATGCGCAGCTTTGGAGCATGGGTCTTTGCGGATGCACTTAGAGGCAGACCCATGACCCAGGAAATCGGCGGCTTCGCCGCGCTCGGACTTACCCAAAATATTCTCGCAGCCCTGACTTCAGTTGGCTACGAAGAGCCATCTCCGATCCAGCAGCAAGCCATTCCAGTTATTCTCGCCGGCCACGACATGATCGGTCAGGCGCAAACCGGTACCGGTAAAACTGCAGCGTTCGCGTTGCCGTTGCTCAGCCGTATCGACCCAAGCAAACGTGAGCCACAGGCGCTGATTCTCGCGCCGACCCGCGAGCTGGCCTTGCAGGTTGCTACCGCGTTTGAAACCTACTCCAAGCAAATGCCTGGCCTGAACGTTGTAGCTGTTTACGGTGGCGCACCTATGGGCCCACAGCTTAAAGCTATCCGTCAGGGTGCTCAGGTGATCGTGGCAACTCCAGGTCGTCTGGTTGACCACCTGCGTCGCGATGAAAAAGTACTTTCGACTATTCAGCATCTGGTTCTCGACGAAGCTGACGAAATGCTCAAGCTGGGCTTCATGGATGACCTGGAAGTTATCTTCCAGGCCATGCCAGAAAGCCGTCAGACGGTATTGTTCTCTGCCACGCTGCCACATTCGATCCGCGCGATCGCTGAAAAACACCTGAAGTCGCCACAGCACATCAAAATTGCTGCCAAGACCCAGACTGTTGCCCGTATCGAACAGGCTCACCTGTTGATCCACGCTGACCAGAAAGTAAACGCTGTATTGCGCTTGCTGGAAGTGGAAGAGTTTGATGCCCTGATCGCATTCGTGCGCACTAAGCAGGCAACCCTGGACTTGGCCAGTGCATTGGAAGCCAAGGGCTACAAAGCCGCTGCATTGAATGGCGATATTGCCCAGAATCAGCGTGAGCGTGTTATCGACTCGCTCAAAGATGGTCGTCTGGACATCGTTGTGGCCACTGACGTTGCTGCCCGTGGTCTTGACGTGCCGCGCATCACACACGTATTCAACGTGGATATGCCATACGACCCAGAGTCTTATGTGCACCGTATTGGCCGTACTGGCCGTGCGGGTCGTGAAGGTCGCGCCTTGCTGTTGGTGACGCCGCGTGAGCGCCGCATGCTGCAAGTGATTGAGCGTGTAACCGGGCAAAAGGTCGGTGAAGTTAAGCTGCCAAATGGTCAGCAAGTACTTGATGCACGCATTAAGAAACTGACCTCAAGCCTGGCACCATTGGTTGCTGATGCTGAAACCAGCCACGGTGATTTGCTTGACCGTCTGACTGCTGACATCGGTTGCAGCCCGCGCGCGCTGGCCGCGGCTCTGCTGCGCAAAGCAACCAACGGTCAAGCCTTGACCTTGGCTGATGTAGAGAAAGAGCAGCCGTTGGTTCCAAGCAGTGGCCCTCGTGATCGTGGTGATCGTGGTGACCGCCCAGATCGTGGCGAGCGTCCGGCTCGCGGTGATCGTGAGCGTCGTGCGCCAATGCCGCTGGCTGAAGGCCGTGCCCGTTGCCGTACCGCATTGGGTGCCCGTGATGGCATCGCTGCTAAGAACTTGCTCGGCGCAATCCTCAATGAGGGTGGCCTGGCTCGTGAAGCAATCGGTCGTATTCAGATTCGTGAGAGCTTCAGCTTGGTTGAGTTGCCAGAAGAAGGTCTTGACCGTCTGCTTGGTAAGTTGAAAGACACCCGCGTGGGTGGCAAGCCGCTCAAGCTGCGTCGTTATCGCGAGGATTAATTCTCGCTGAATGAAAAAACCGCCTGTGATTGGCGGTTTTTTTTCGCCTCAAGTTTAGGTCTCAACCTTTGGCGATGGTGCTGTTGAAGACGGTTTCAGGCGTTACTGATGTGTTCGGAAGCGCTGCCCGCGTGTTCTTTGATTTCGCAGCCTTTGAGTACCAGGCGGGTAATGGTTTCTATTGCTGCGTCGTAATCGGCGTCATCCAGTTTGGCTTTGCCGGTCACGGTAGAGATTTGCCAGTCAAAGTCGGCATAGGTCTGGGTCGCAGCCCAAATGCTGAACAGCAGGTGATTAGGGTCAATCTTGGCCATCAGACCCTGGTCAATCCAGCGCTGAATGCAGGAGATGTTGTGTTTGGCTTGGGCGTTTAGCTGCTCGGTTTGATCGCTGCTTAAGTGCGGCGCGCCATGCATGATTTCGCTGGCGAATACCTTAGACGCGAAGGGGAAGTCGCGTGAGATACGAATTTTCGAGCGAATGTACCCTGTTAGCACTTCGGCCGGCTGGCCAGGCTGATTAAAGGGCGCGGAGGCGGCCATCAGGGGGTCGATAATACTCTCGAGCACTTCGCGATAGAGGTTCTCTTTGGATTTGAAGTAGTAATAGACGTTCGGCTTTGGCAAGCCCGCTTTAGCGGCGATGTCGCTGGTTTTGGTCGCAGCAAAGCCTTTTTCAGCGAACTCTTCGCTGGCAGCTCGCAGAATCAGCTCTTGGTTTCGCTCGCGGATACTGGTCATAAGCCTCTAAATGTCCGTAAGACGCCCAGCCTCGGGCGACGGTCGCGCATGTTAGCACCGGCCCAATAGTGGGCTCAAGTTGGGCTGACTGTGAAATGTGTCCTGACTCTAAAGTCAGGTATTTGTATACAATAGCGCAATTATCTGCTTGTATCGTCACATTAGATTCATATGTCGCGTGTCCAGCTTTCAGGGCTTTTGGAGATTGGCAGTGCAAAACGCCCAACTGGTCGACCCCTTTGGTCGGCGTATTACTTATTTACGGTTGTCAGTTACTGACCGCTGTGACTTCCGTTGCACCTATTGCATGAGTGAAGACATGGTATTTGCGCCACGCTCGCAAATTCTCAGTCTTGAAGAACTGTATGCGGTTGCTGACGCATTCATTGGCTTGGGCGTTAAGCGCATACGTATCACCGGGGGCGAACCTTTGGTGCGCAAGAATCTGCTCAGTTTGCTTGAACGTCTTGGACAGCGCGAAGAACTTGAAGACTTGGCAATTACTACCAATGGATCGCAACTGGCTGAACTCGCTCCGCAGTTGCGTGCGGCGGGTGTCAACCGGCTTAACGTCAGTCTCGATTCGTTACGGCGTGGACGCTTCGCTGAATTGACCCGACGTGACCGCCTGGATCAAGTGATCGCCGGGATTGAGTCGGCAAATGCTCAGGGCTTCAGCAAGATCAAACTTAATACTGTGGTACAGACCGGCCGCAATGATGATGAAGTGGTCGATCTGGTTGAGTTCGCGGTGGCGCGCGGTTTGGACATCAGCTTTATCGAAGAAATGCCGCTGGGCAATGTCACCAGTCACCAGCGTCAACTTACGTTTTGCTCCAGTGATGAAGTGCGTCAGCGTCTATCGAAGCGCTTTACCCTGACACGAAGCGCCAAGGTTACGGGTGGCCCGTCGCGCTATTGGCAGGTTGAGGGGACACAGACTCAGGTTGGTTTCATTTCTCCGCACAGCCATAACTTCTGCGGTGCCTGTAACCGGGTGAGGGTTACGGCTGAGGGAAAATTGGTGTTGTGTCTGGGGAATGAAGGGGCGTTGGATCTTAAACGTCTGATGCGTGAACACCCAGGCAACTCTGAACTGTTGCGAGACACCTTGCTTGATGCGCTCAAGCTCAAACCTGAGAGCCATCACTTTTCAACAGATGAACAGGTCCAGGTCGTCCGGTTTATGAGTATGACGGGCGGTTGAACGACTACCTGGGTGCAGTGCCGAGCGCACAGCCCAGCAGATTTATCGCACTAACCAAACTAACAACAATAACCAGGAGGGTTGCTGTGAAGCACCGTCACGTCTGCTGTTTGTCGATCATTCTAGGTTCTACACCGGTGGCTGCGCAAAGCTATGTGGTGGGGGTTGAGGCACTGGCTTTTGCCCCTCACTACAGCGTTGATAAGCAGGGCAACTATCAGGGTTTCACCCGTGAACTACTGGATTTATTTGCCGTTAACAGTGGTGTTGAGTTGGTTTACCGACCGCTGCCGGTCAATCAGCTGCTACCGGCTTTGCTGGAGGGGCAAGTGGATTTTAAATACCCAGACAGCGAACTCTGGGCGCAGGAGCAGAAGGCCGGGAAATCCCTAATCTACAGTAGCCCTGTGGTTGACTATGTCGATGGGGTTTTGGTGGCACCCTCACGAGTCGGGCAGCCAGTGTCGGCGTTGAAGCGGTTATCCATAGTCGAAGGTTGGACGCCCTGGGCTTATGAGCAACAGGTTGAGAATCAGCAAGTCAAACTCAGTTACAGCGCTGACTTGCGCAAGATGATCCAGCAGGCGTTGAAGAAAGACACCGACGGCGCTTATTTCAATATCGTGGTGGCTACGCACTATCTCGATAATATTCGTGCCCGTCCCGGTGCCTTGGTGTTCGACCCGAAACTGCCACACACTCGAGGTAGTTTTCACCTATCAACTATCAAGCACCCAGAATTGATTCAGCGCTTTGATCGCTTCCTCGCTGAGCACAGTGCTGAAGTGGCTGCCTTGAAAAATAAATACCAAGTCGAGGCAAATCTCGACTCAGAGTTTATGGGAATGGAGCAATGGAAGGTCGACTTCCTAAAGCGGCAAAAGGCAAAAGCTGCCGCAGGGGGGTGATTAGCGGGTTACTGGCCTGCTCACAAAGCTGGCAGCAGGCCAGTTGCAATCAATTACTGGCTTCAGATGCGCCGGCTTGAAGCTTGGTGCTCTGCCCGCGCATCAAGAAGTAATGGAAGACTGCGCCAAGCAGGGCGCCGAAAATCCATGAGTAGCCATTGAAAATACCAAGGCTTGGCACCCAAACCGTGGCAATAGAGAAGATTGAAGCAACGGCAAAGGCAGCCATGGCTTTACGGTTCCAGCCGCCGTCGTAATAATAACTTGCATCTTCTGCTGCGCTGAACAGGTCCTGCAGATTGAGCTTTTGCTTACGGATCAGGTAATAGTCGGCAACGATAATGCCATAGAGCGGGGCCAGTACCGCGCCCAGGGTGTCAACGAATCCGGCGATGCCAACTTGGCTGATAAAGGCGACCCACAGCGCACCAATAAAGAAGGCAATGCCAGCGGTAATAAAACCACCGGTGCGCGCGCTGATGCGATCAGGCGCGAGATTGGCAATGTCGTAGGCGGGCGGAATAAAGTTCGCGACCAGGTTGATACCAACTGTGGCGGCAAAGAAGGTGATAGCGGCGATGATGGTCAACGTCAGGTTATCAACGCGGGCGATGATGTCTGTCGGGTTTGTCAGTGTTTCCCCGAATACCACCACGGTACCTGCGGTAATGACCAGCGCAATCATCGAGAAAATGGCCAGGCTCACTGGCAGACCGAGGAAATTGCCAAGGGTCATTTGCTTTTGGGTTTTAACGAAGCGTGCAAAGTCGCCATAGTTGATAACCACTGCTGCAAAATAAGCCACCATGGTGCCGACAACTGCGGCGAATGCAGCAATCGGACCCGCAGCATATTCCCCTGTGCCGCGGAAAATGGTGCTCAGTTCACTCAGTAACGAAGGGCCGGCCTTGTACCAGATCATTATCATCAAGGCGATCATTACTGCGTAGACCAGCGGGCCTGCCCAGTTGAGAAACTTGGTAATCCAGTCAATTCCACGAAGAAACAATGCCACCTGAAAGATGCACACAATCACATATGACAGCCAACCCAGTGAAGTCATGCCTAGGAAGGTGCTTTCAGTTCCCGTCGCGAATAAAGAATTAAGCAGCAGTGCTACGGCTGTCGAAGCAAAATAGGTTTGTACGCCATACCAGAAAATTGCCACCACCCCGCGCACCAAAGCCGGGAAGTTTGCACCACGAACGCCCATGCTGGCACGAGCCATAACCGGGAATGGGATGCCGTACTTGACGCTGGGTTTGCCGGTGAGTTGGACTAAAAACATCACGATAAAGCCCGCAAGAACGATGCCTGCCAGCACTGCCCAACCACTGAGCCCATATGAAATAAACAAAGTTGCCGCAAGGGTATAGCCGAACAGGCTCTGGATATCATTGGACCAAACATTGAAAATCTCAAAGCTGCCCCAGGTGCGTTTGTGCTGTTCTAGAGGGGCCAAGTCTTCATTGTATAAGCTGGGTTCGATGTGCTTTATTTTTAGATTTTCATCGGGCATTTGAACATCCTTTTTTATTAGTCGTGAGCCTGGGGGATGCGGGCTTTATAGGCATTTATTGTGCCGTTTCGCCTGCTAGTGCTTGCCTGAAAGGTTATCGTTGTACACATTAATGGCTATTAGAGTCGACAAAAAACTGCAGATTACGTACAAAAACTATTTTTTTTGCACACTAATGAAGCTGCAAAGGGGGCGTTTATTTGCTTGGGTTGAAGACTTCATCTGGGGTTTTAAGCCCGCGCTTAGATCGAGCGATCAATTCAGAGAGGTTCAAACATCAGGTTCTTCATGCACAAAAAACGCCCCAGTTGGGGCGTTTTTCGTCAAAGCATGCTGCTTAGTGGAATGGGAAGATGTAATTGAGCCATGAAGACATGCGTAGCAAAATTTTGCGCATGACTGCAAGGTGGTGTAAATGCTCCGAATACACCGCAGCTTGCGCATAGGCACCCCCAGGCATCAGCGCGCGGTACTGGTCGAAATTCGGATCGGTTATCTCGATGACAACAGGTACACGACCTGGCGGTGGCGAGTTTGAATAACTCACCATATCGCCACTGGGTCTTACCTGACCTTCACCAATCACCTTAAAAACTGAACTGACCTTGCCAGAGAATACTTTGCCTGGAATGCCATCAAAGGCAATTTCAGCAGCATCACCGACCTTTAGGCGCAGCTGGCTGTTCTGGCGCATCCAGGCGGTGTAATAGTGCTGTTCTTGCGGAATGAAAATCATCGACGGTGAAATTGGGAAACGTGCCGCACGTACACCGGGGCGCAGCGAAACCTGGGTGACAAAACCATCGGCGGGGGCTCGAACCGTGGTGTGATCCAGGTTGTATTGCGCGCCGACAATTTGTGCGTTCAGGTCTTCAACATTGGCCCTTGCGAGGTCTAGATTTCGACGATTGCCGACATTACGTTTAACCAGCTCAGCGGCTCTATTTTGATCGGCCTTGGCGGAAACTAACTGGGCTTTAAGTGAGTTGAGTTTTGCCTCGAAAGGTATGGCGTCAATGCGAAACAGTACATCGCCTTTCTTCAAGGGTTGGTTAGCTTTGACTGGCACCTCTGCAACTATTCCACTCACCGCAGCATTTATTGGTGTGGAGACAAAGTAGGAGCGGGTGGCTTCAGAGTAAGGATGGTTGTAGTTCATTGCAAAAATCAGCGTGCCAACCAGCACAATTCCGCCAAGCACTGCAGTGGGCACTGTCCACTTATTGAGCGGTATCTTGAATACTTTGAAAATGGCGATGCAGAAGGCGGCATAGGTCAGGACCATTAACGTTTCCATGATTAGCGCTCCTCACTCTGTTGCGTTGGGGAAGGCTGATCAAAGGTTGATGGCGTGCTGTTTTCTAGCGCGCTCAATCGTTTCTGTAAATCGGCGACCTGTGTTTCAAGGTGTTCAACATGATTCTTCGGGGATTTACCATCCGATAAGCCCCAGCCGCGGTCTTCACGGTAGAGCATGGCCCAGATCCACAAAAACGGCCAAAGTGCGTGCAAGGTAAATAAACTGACCCAGCCTGTGGCATGAATGGCATCTTGATGGGGGTGGTTGCGACTCACTGCAATTTCATAGGGAATGTCGTGCAACGCAATGATGCCGTAGAACAGCACCACGCCAACGAAAAAAATCAGTCCCAAGGCGACATAATCAAGCATTTTGCGTCCTGTAACTCAGTAGGTTAAAGCATTGAACGCTTTACCCAAGTGGGTAGGTTATAAGGGGGAGGCGTTCAGGCAGTTAGTCATGACTCCAACAGGGTTTCGGCAGTGCTCATTTAACCCTATTGATTGTCAGTGATCTAAATTATGCCATTTCAAGGCGTGAAGAACAGCATAACGATATGGCTGTAGATACCCATAGCCATAAAAAAAGGCAACTGCACGACTGCGCAATTGCCTTTTGGTAAGCAACGGAGTTTAGAAGTAGTACTTAACCAGCGCCTGAACGGCTGTTTGGTCGAAGCCATCACCCGAACCGTCGACTGGCTTAACGCCGTACTTGTTGTGCCACATGTTTAACTCGGTACCCAAGTAGAGCTTGCTCTCCTGATTGAACAGCGCCTTGCCTGCGTCCCACTTGATTTGGATTGATGAGCCCACTGAAGTCTGGGTGCCCGCTTCATCCGAAGGGGCGCGCCAGTCAACATAACCGTCAACGAGGAAACTCTGATCACCAATCGCAAACGGATAAGCGCCAGCCACTGTCAGCTGGGTTGTGTAGCCGTTGCTATTGCTGTCGGCAAAGAACACCTGATTGTTGATTTTGACCTGGTAGAGGTTGGTTTGGAAAAAGGCAAAGCCTGGCACATTCCAGTCAAACCCCAGACCATATAGGTAGTTTTCGGTGCCTGGACCGCCTTCGCCTTTTTCATAGGTGAAGGCTGCTTTTACATCTTTGAGCGGGCCGGCAGAGAGGTCTTGGCCGGTCAGCCAGCTTAGGCTGACGCGCGGTGAAAACTCCATGTAGTAGAAGGTGTTGTGTTCTTTTTGCTCGAAGGTGTTATTGCTGAAACTACCGCGCGATTGGGTGTTATCGGCATTGATATAGTCGAGAAAGTAAAACACATCGCCCCACACCCAACCGCTCGCATGTTCAAAGGTAAAGGTGCTCTGCGAACGCTGTTCTTCAGCGTTGAAGTTCATACGCTGAAAATTACTACCATTAAGGTAGCTGAGGCTGTTGCTTTGCCATAGCAGCATGTCGTCAGCGAGGGCGTTTTGACCAGCGAGTAAACCGGCTGATAGAGCTAAGCCGTGGGGCAAGTGCTTCAGGTTCATCGGGGCTTCCTTATTGTTTTTGGAGTGAGTAACGCATGGCTTACCTGCCTCGTGCCGCAGGCCGTTAGCAGGGTGTGTTGGAGGCTAGTGATTTTGTTGTGGGGTTGGTGCTGGGCGCGTTGCCTGTGCCGAGAGACAGGGGCTGCTTTGAGGCTTGAGCCAAGGCCGGGTCGAGCAAAGTCATGCTGACAGCGCTGCTGAATTGAGAGGTGGTCTTGGACATGTATTAGCCTGCCATTTGTTCTTATACGGTCATGGGCTCAGGGTGCTGCAATTGCATCCCGCTGACCGGTAAAAGTTGTCTGTCCGGTCAAGATATTCGAACTATAGCAATATGTTTACAGGCTGAAAAACAATTTATTTGATTATTGTGCACAAAAAGTGAACCGCTGGTCACACAAGTGCAGGTGCGCCGCTGTATTGCGGCGTTAACCGATCTTTTGATGGGTAACAATGGACTGCAGTGAGCTGGGCCAAGTGGCCCAGCTCAAGGGCAAGTTAGTGCGAGGTGGCTTGACGGTTGTTGAGTGCGCGTTCTGCGCCGCCGAGCACATTGAACAGCAGGTTAAGGCAGACCGCGCTGATGGTGGCCATGGCTATTCCGCTGTGGGTAATTGGGTCCATCCATTGTGGTAACTGCGAAAACACTTCAGGGCGCACTACAGGCGCAAGCCCCATGCCAATGCTCACGGCGACCAGTAGTTGATTGCGCCGGTCTGCAATGTTGGCTTCCTGCAAGATGTTGATGCCGGTCGCAGCCACCATGCCGAACATGGCAATACCTGCGCCCCCCAGCACTGCCGGAGGTATTGAGGCAACAAGGTAGGCTGCCTTAGGCAGTAGGCTTAGGGTGATCAACAGGCCACCTGCGCAGGCTGTGACAAAGCGGCTGCGTACGCCAGTCATTTGAACCAGGCCAATGTTCTGAGCAAATGATGAGTGGGTGAAGGTGTTAAAAAATCCCGCTACGAATGAAGCCCCTGCATCGCAGAGTAAGCCGCGGCGCAATTTTGCAGGGGTTATTTCGAGTTCGGTGATTTTGCCCAAGGCGATAAACATCCCCGTTGACTCAACAAAGATGATGACCACGACCAGACACATCGACAAGATCGGCGCGAGATGAAACACCGGCATACCAAAGTGCATGGGTTCGACGACTTGTAACCAAGGTGTTTGCGCCAGGCCACTTAGGTCAACCATGCCCAGACAGGCTGAAATTGCGTAGCCAAGAAGCATGCCTACCAGTACTGAAACATTGACCCAGAAACCGCGCATAAATCGATTGATCAGCAAAATCGACACTAGCACCAACGCCGAAATCGCCAGGTAACTGAGGTCGCCAAACTGAGTGGCCGAGCTGCCACCGCCTGCCCAGTTGATGGCGGCAGGAAACAGTGAAAGGCCGATTGAGGTAATTACAGTTCCCGTTACAAGAGGGGGGAAGAAGTGAACGATGCGGGACATAAACGGTGCGACCAGCATGCCGAAAAAGCCGGCGGCAATGGTTGCGCCAAAAATCCCTGTCAAGCCAATCCCAGGGGTGCCAGCCATCGCAACCATACTGCCGACGGCGGCAAAACTTGCCCCCATCATGATCGGCATGCGAATGCCCATGGGGCCGATACCCAGTGATTGCACCAGCGTCGCGGCACCTGCTACGAGCAAGTCAGCGTTGATTAGAAACGCCACTTCTTGTTTCGACAAGCCAACAGCTTCACCAATGATCAGCGGCACGGCAATCGCACCACCGTACATCAGTAGCACATGCTGAAAACTCACTAGTAGCATCTGCAGCAACGGTAAACGTTGATCGACTGCAGAAACGACGGTCGAATTGTTCTTCAACAGGGTCATGCAAACACCTCAAGCGCTTTTATTTTTGTAAGTCGCGGGGTTGCTAATTCAGCATGAATAGGCTGGATAGCACGAGCAAGTCAGCTTTATTGCAGATACAAAAATGCCGCAGCGGATCAGCGCTGCGGCATGGGATTGATCAGTTGATCTGTGCGCCTTTGGCGATCCAGCTACCAATCAGGTCTCGTTCCGCTTGGGTCATCTGCGTGATGTTGCCCAACGGCATGGTTTGGGTGGCAACTGCTTGCGCCTGAATGCGTGGCGCGAGCTGTTGGATTTGTTGCGCGGTATCGAACATTACACCGGCTGGAGCTGCGCTAAACATTGGGCTGCTTGGTTTGGCTGAATGGCAAACTGAGCAGCGCTCTTGAATCACGCTGTGTACTTGCTCAAATCCAGCTGCGCTTGGTTCTGCACTGGCTTGGGCGGGTTCACTAGCGGCTTGTTCAGGCATGTTACGGGCGTTCTTATCGGCACCGGGACCTGGGCTTGCAGTGCCAGGCAGCGGAGTATATTTGATAGCCGCAGGTTTGCTGGCAACCGTGCTGGTTGGTTGTGAGGCTGGACCCGTTACGTAGGCCAGGCAGATCATTGCCAGTGCGCCAGTGGGCAATGCCCAGGCGAATTTGTTGCTGTTGTGGCGAGTGTTGAAGTAGTGACGAATCAATACCGCTGCAATCGCAATACCCGCCAGGATCAGCCAGTTGTAGCTGCTGCCATAGGTGCTCGGGAAGTGGTTGCTGATCATTATGAACAGCACTGGCAAGGTGAAGTAGTTGTTATGGCGCGAGCGTAGCAGGCCTTTGGCAGGCAATGCAGGATCTGGCGTACTGCCTTCTTCGATCGCTTTCACCAATGCGCGTTGCGCCGGCATGATGGTGCGGAATACGTTACCGACCATGATGGTGCCGATGATTGCGCCCACATGGATGTAAGCGCCGCGACCGCTAAACACTTGGCTCAAGCCGAACGCTGCGCCAACCAACAATACAAACAGCACCAGACCGAGCAGGGCGGGTTGTTTGCCCAAGGCTGAGTCGCAGAGAATGTCGTAGATAAACCAGCCGGCGACCAATGAGCCGATACCGATAGCAATAGCGGTAGCGGGAGTTAAATCACTGCCGGGAGCAATCAGGTACAGCGATGGGTTGAGGTAGTAAACCACCATCAACAAGGTCACACCGGACATCCAGGTCCAATAGGCTTCCCACTTAAACCAATGCAGGTTGTCCGGCATTTTTGGTGGGGCCAGTTTGTACTTTTCGAGGTGGTAAATACCGCCACCGTGAATCGCCCACAAGTCGCCCGCGAGGCCGTCTTTAGGGTTAACTCGGTTGAGGTTGTTTTCCAGCCAGACGAAATAGAACGATGCGCCAATCCAGGCGATACCAACGATCATGTGAACCCAGCGCACGCTCAGGTTCAGCCATTCAATCAAATGTGCTTCCACAGTCTTTACCTCTTTCCCAGTGCCCTATAGCGGGTCCCCTGGGCTTCTCTTATTGGTGGGGGTTAAGGAGCAGTTGCGCTTCCTCAGTAAAGAAATACTCATCACAGTTGTTACCAGAACCACTGCGATCAACCACCAGGAAGTCATCCCGCTTTTCGATCGTAAGCACCGGATGGTGCCAAACGCCGCGATGGTAATTGATGCCCTGCTTTCCATTACTGCGGAAGGCGCGGACAAGCTCTGATTCAGGTGCATCGCCAATTGGCGCGACCACGATCAGAAAGGGGTTGCCGAGCAGCGGTATAAACGCTTGGCTGCCCTGCGGATGGCGCTCCAGCATGCACACGGTCAAGGGCATTTCTAACGCTTCGGCGCTGAAAATGCTGATGATCGCCTTATCATCCGGCTGCGCGGTCTCGACCGTGGCCAGTTTGTGATAGCGGCGAGTTGAACCGTTATTGATCATGAAATACTCGCTGCCTTCAGTCTCGATGACATCGCCAAAAGGGGCGAATGCTTCTTTGCTCAAGGGCTCAATGATCAGTTTGCGCATGACGGTTATTCTCTTGTCTGGAAACCGCTGCTGGCTGTATGCAGCAGTTCCTCGATAATTATATTTGTAAAGCGGGCAGGGCGCTGTGGCCCTGCCGGTCAAACGTTGATGCTACTTGCTTACTTTGCCAAACAGGCGCAGACGGCTGATACCACCATCCGGGAACACGTTCACACGTACATGCGTGAGTGTACCCAGCGCGTTGATCTGCTCTTTGAACTCGTGTTCAGCGTGCATTTCCAACTTTTGGCTTGGTAGCAGATCGCGCCAGAACAGGCTCTGGGTTTCGATCTGACTGTCGGTGCCGCCTTTAACGAAGGCGCCTTGGATGGAGCAGCTGTCCGGGTAGTTGCCCTTGAAATGCAGGGTGTCGACAACAATACGCTCGATCTCACCCGGTGCGCCCAAGGCAACGATGACCCAGTCGTTACCCGGCGTACGGCGGCGAGCAGTTTCCCAACCATCGCCCATGTTGATGCCACGGCCTGGGTTGAGGATGTTGCTCATGCGACCGAAGTGCTCGTCGGAACAAGCCAGTGCACGGCCACCATTCAAGGCAGCTGCCAAATCGACTTCTTCGTTGTCACCCACGCTGTTCCAGTCGCGGAATGGAACACCGTGAACGCGCAGACGGGCCACGCCGCCATCTGGGTAGATGTTAAAGCGCAGGTGAGTGTAAGCCTGCGAGTCATTGATTTCGTGGTAATGGTGGCTGTTGCCTTGTAGTTCGACAGCACCCAGCACTTCAGTCCACTCGGTGGCTTCAGTTGGGTCGCCTTCCGCAACGTAGCAGGCTTCAAGTGAGGCCGATGGCGGGAAGTTACCGGTGAAGAAGCTGGTGTCGATATCAACACCTTTGATCGAGCCTGGAACGCCTAGGCGAATGACTGCACTGTCATAGCCTTCAAAACGCTTGCGGCGTGACTCCCAGCCATCCATCCACTTGCCGTTGTCATCGAAAACGCCCTCCTTCCACACGGCCGGTGTCGGCTGGAACAGGCGGTTAACGTCGGCGAACCAGTCATCGGTTACCGAAATGGCCTTGGTTCCCAGACGGGCGTCGGCGAGGTTGACGTATTTTTCAAACGGTACGGCATAAGCTTTCATGGATGTCTGCCTTGTATGATGGCGTAGGAGAATAATCACGTTGCTGTTTGCAGAGTTCTCCGGTCGGAGCTAGAGCAGCTGCAAGCGGAACAGCGCGATCTTGTTGATTTCAGCCAGCGCGCGCTCAAATTCCTGTTCCGGGGAGTTATTCAGTCGCTCCACGAAAGCTGCCAGGATTTGATGACGGTTGCTGCCCTTTACCGCCATGATGAAGATAAAACCGAACTTGGCTTTGTAGGCGTCGTTCAGCTCGGTAAAGCGGGCAAACTCTTCGGCGGTACAATCTTGAATGCCCGCACCTGCCTGCTCTGAAGTAGAGGAGGCGGTTAATTCACCTTGGACAGCTGCTTTGCCAGCCAGATCCGGGTGAGCATTAATCAGTGCCAACTGCTTTTCGCGGCTGGCGCTGAGCAAAATATCAGCCATGCGTTGGTGCAAGCCGTCGACAGTGTTGAGGCTGTCGTCCAAGCCGCGATCAAAAGCCTGCTCAGCCACCCAGGGTGAGTGTTCGTAGATATCAGCAAAGGTGCTGACAAACTCATCGCGGCTGAGTTGTGTTGGAGTCAGGGTTTGGAAGCGGCTCATACAGCTTGCTCCTGTTTGAATGGGTGAGTGGCGTGCCAGTGGCGGGCAATATCCACGCGACGGGCAATCCAGACTTTGTCATGGCTCTTGACGTACTCGATGAAGCGCGCCAGTGCCGCCAGGCGAGCGGGGCGACCCAACAAGCGGCAGTGCATGCCGATTGAGAGCATTTTTGGTGCGCCTTCTACGCCCTCGGCATACAGCACATCGAACGCATCTTTGAGGTATTCGAAGAAATCATCGCCCTTATTGAAGCCTTGCACTTGGGTGAAGCGCATATCATTGGTGTCGAGCGTATAAGGGATTACCAGGTGCGGCTTGTCTTCAGTGCTGGCTGCATCCCAGTACGGCAGGTCATCGTCATAGGTGTCGGAGTCATAGAGGAAGTTGCCTTCTTCCATCACGATGCGACGGGTGTTGGGGCCTGTCCGCCCGGTGTACCAGCCGTACGGCCGTTCGCCGGTAATCTCGGTGAGGATGCGGATGGCTTCGAGCATATGCTCGCGCTCTTGGGCCTCATCCATATATTGATAGTCAATCCAACGATAGCCGTGGCTGCAGATCTCATGGCCTGCGCCAACCATTGCCTTGATCACGTCTGGATGGCGCTCGGCGGCCATGGCAACGGCGAAAATAGTCAGTGGGATATCGTGTTTCTGGAACAGCTTAAGCAGACGCCATACCCCAGCACGGCTACCGTACTCGTACAGCGACTCCATGCTCATATTACGCTCGCCTTGCAGCGGCTGCGCTGAAACCATTTCCGACAGAAAGGCTTCTGATTCCTTGTCGCCATGCAGAATGTTGCGCTCGCCGCCTTCTTCATAATTGAGAACAAAGGACAACGCGATGCGGGCATCATTCGGCCACTGCGGATGCGGTGGGTTGTTGGCGTAACCGATCAGGTCGCGAGGGTATTCAGCGCTCACTGCAGTCTTCCTTCTTTATGTGGTGCGGTCGTGACATCCAGTTTTGTTAGGATGCGGCCGGGTTGTGCAATTGTATACAAAGTGTGCCGCATTTTGTAAATCGAAAATTTCACTATTTTCCTTTCTAATTCAAAAGCAAGAAACTTGCCTAACCGGTCAGGTCGTGTCTCTGAAAGGGTCTTTATTTGGGCATAAAGCAATTTTTGGTGAAAAAGCATGCTGAGTAGGAGGTCGGTCTAAAGTTGTATTTATTGTGTACAATTTACTATAAAAGTGTCGCAAATAAATTTTTACATGCTATTCTCAGCCCATCTCAAGGCTCTTATGCCTTGGCTGACGCCCAATAATCATCAGAGAGGAGGTGCGGTTTTTACCTGGTAACAGGGTAGAGACCCTAGCCACATGGGAAGACTGACAACTCACGTACTTGATGCTGCGCATGGTTGCCCTGGTAGCGACCTGAAAATTGAACTGTTTCGTGTTGAGGGCGCTCAGTTGGAGCTCCTGGCAACCGTGCAAACCAACAGCGATGGCCGCTGTGATGCGCCTGTGTTGCAGGGTGATGACTACCGTACAGGGGTTTATCAGTTGCACTTTCACGCGGGCGACTATTACCGCGCACGCGGCGTTAAATTGGCCGATCAGGCTTTTCTTGATGTCGTTGTTCTACGCTTTGGCGTCGATGCTGGACAAGAGCACTACCACGTACCCCTGCTAATTTCACCTTATAGCTACTCGACGTATCGCGGCAGCTAAAAGCGGGTCGCAGGGCCCACGATTTACCCGAATGCTTGTCACCCTCAGACTCATTAGAAGAGTCCTTGCCCGTACCACACTGCGGGCTTTTTTTTGCCTGCGATTTAACCGCTGCACTTTTCTGGTTGACCCACGCCTGGGCCAAGTGGGTCCAATGCGATTTCCAGGTCTATGCGATATACTTCGCGCCACTCTTATTAAAGGTATTGGTCCAATGCGCCATTGATGCCGCCGTCTGCTTGACGGCCAACTTCCAGCCCAGCTGCGCAGGTAGCGGGGGAGTTTTGGCATCTATAATGGAGGCGCGTATGACCCATACGTATCTCACGCTCGATAGCGTTTCTTATGCCTTGCCTAATGGCAGGACTATTTTCAGCAACCTTAGTGTGCAGTTTGATCAACGCAAAACAGCCTTGATTGGGCGTAATGGCGCTGGCAAAAGCCTGCTCGGTAAAATCATCGCCGGGCAACTTGCCGCAACATCAGGCCGATCTGTGCAGGCTGCCCGGGTGTTTTATTTAGCTCAGCAGATAACCACCCCTGAACATGCCTGTGTGGCTGAGCTGGCAGGGGTTAAAGCACCCCTTGATGCGCTGGCTCGTATTGAGGCGGGTAGTGTTGATCCCAATGATTTTGACGCTCTTGGCGAGCGCTGGAGTATCCGCCAGCAACTTCAGGCAGCGCTTAGCGCAAAGGGCTTGGCACACCTAGACATAGATCGGCCCGTTGCCAGCTTGAGTGGCGGCGAGGTCATGCAGATCTGTTTGATTGGAGCCTACTTGTCTGAGGCCGATTTTTTAGTGCTTGATGAGCCCAGCAACCATCTTGATCGACATAGCCGTCAAGTGTTGTTGGAACAGTTAAAGACATGGCCCGGCGGATTATTGGTCATCAGTCATGACCGGGAATTGTTGTCAGGTATGCAGCGAATCCTTGAGCTTTCTTCGCTTGGCCTGCGTGACTATGGCGGCGATCTGGCTTTTTATCAGCAATGCAAGGCGCAAGAGCGTGATCAGGCAGCGGCTCAGCTCGCCCAGTGCAAGCACCAGCGCAAGCGCGAAGAGCAGCAGATGCAAAATTTGCAAGCGCGCGTGCAGCGCCATAATGCCCGTGCGGCTCAGGCTGCCAGCACTGCCAACCAAGCGAAAATACTTTTGGGACGCAGTAAACAGCGCAGTGAGACCAGTAACGGCAAGTTGCTGAAGCAGCAGGCTGTCCAGCGTGAGCAGTTAGCACTTGGCGTCAAGCTGGCTGCGCTTCAGATCGAGCAGGCCGCTGTTGTCAGCATGCCAGTGCCTGAGGTGGGGCGAAGGCACCCCAAGCGCCTGTTTGAGTTGGACCGCCTGGAACTGCCGTTTGTGATGCCCGCCGTTCGTTCTATGTCGCTACTGTTAAATAGTCAGCAGCGGGTGGCTGTTACAGGGCCTAACGGCAGTGGTAAGTCGACGCTGCTCAGGGTTTTGGCTGGCCTGCAACAACCCCTTGCTGGGCGTTGCGAGATAAACGCTGCTGTGGCGTATTTGGATCAACAGTTGCTGGGCGTCGACCTTGAAAAATCGGCCTTCGAACACCTGCGAACGGTCAATACACACGGCAGCGAAAGTGAGTTACGGACTCAACTGGCGCAAATAGGTCTTGATGCTGCAACAGCGATGCAATCTTGCGCATTACTCAGTGGTGGTGAGCGCCTGAAAGTTGCATTGGCTTGCGCGTTGTATGCCGATATTCCGGCACAGCTACTGTTGCTAGATGAACCCAGCAATCACCTTGATCTGGAATCGGTGCGTGCCCTTGAGCATACCCTTTGCGAATATCGCGGTGCTTTGCTGGTGGTCTCCCATGACGAACTGTTTTTACAGCAACTGGGTTTGACTGATCGCCTGGCAGTCAGTGCGACAGGGTGGACGTTGTCACCCTGGCAGGCGGATCAGTAATCCCCGCCGGGTTTAATCGGCAGGGTTAGCGGCTCAGCAATGACGCCGTGCCGGCCGCGCCAAACAGTGCGGCGCTGATGCGGTTGAACCAAACCTGGCCCTTGCCTGATCGCAGGTAGCGCGCAGCACCTTGGGCGCTCAGGCCGTAGAACAGCTTGCAGGCGAGATCAAGAACCGCCCAAGTGGCAATCATCACCAGCAGTTGTTGGGTCAGTGAATGGTCGGTGCTAAGAAACTGCGGCAGAAAAGCCGCAAAGAACAGAATGTCTTTCGGGTTGCTAGCGCCCAAACCAAATGCCTTCCAAAACATGCTGTTGAAGCTCGGGTTAACCGGTTGCTCATCGGCAGTAACAGGTTTGGCAGCTTGGCGTGAAGCCTGCCAGCTTTGCCAGGCAAGATAGAACAGGTACAGCGCACCAATGAGTTTGAGTGCGGAAAACAGCTGCTCGGATGCCAGCAATAGAGCACCAAGGCCCAGAGCCGATGCGCTGAGCAGGCATATAGAGGCCGACACGCCACCGATAAAGGCTGGCGCTGAGCGACGCAAGCCATAGTTCAGGCTATTGCTAACCATAAGCAATGAAAGGGGGCCGGGAATCAGGATCACGATCAATGCCGCGCTGCTGAACAATAACCAGGTTTCCATACTCATACTGCTGACTCCAGATGTTGAAAAACCCCGGCGCAAAAGCGTCGGGGTTTATAGCGTTCCCAGTACCCAGCCTAACGGGGGTAGGCTGGATGATTATGGCTTATAGGAAGGCAAATTTAGCGATAAAGATAATGCACAGAACATACAGCGATACCGAGACTTTGTCGCGTTGGCCTGTCAGCAGCTTCAAGGTTGCGTAGGTCAAAAAGCCCAGTGCAATGCCGTTGGCTATTGAGAAGGTCAGCGGCATCATGACGACGGTAACAATGGCCGGAATGGTGTCGGTCAGGTCCTCCCAGTCGATGTGCGCCATGCCGCTCATCATCAACATGGCCACGTAGATCAAGGCGCCTGCAGTGGCATATGCGGGGATCATGCCTGCCAGCGGAGCGAAGAACATCGCACCCAGGAACAGTAAACCTACCGCCACTGCTGTCAGACCCGTGCGACCCCCTGCGGCAACACCAGAGGCACTTTCAACATAGCTTGTAACTGGCGGGCAACCAACCATTGCACCGATAACGCTTGAAGTACTGTCAGCCTTGAGCGCTCTGGATAAGTTCTGGATCTGTCCGTCTTCATCCACCAGCTTGGCGCGGTGGGCCACACCCATCAGAGTGCCAGCGGTGTCGAACATATTAACGAACAAGAAGGCCAGGATAACGCTGACCATCGAGATGTTGAATGCGCCCTTGATGTCCATCGCCAGGAAAGTCGGGGCCAAGCTCGGCGGCATTGAAACCACACCGTTGAACTCAACCAAACCCATGCCCCAACCAATCGCAGTGACTGCCAGCATGCTGATCAAGATGGCGCCAAATACATTGCGATGGCTTAGTACTGCAATCATCAAGAAGCAGACGGCAGCCAGTAAGGCTGTAGGTTCGCCGAATGAACCCATGGTCAGCAATGTGGCTGGGCTGTCGACGACAATACCTGCGGTCTTCAGACCAATTAAACCGAGAAACAATCCCACGCCCGCGCCCATGGCAAATCGCAGGCTCATGGGTATGCTGTTAAGCAACCATTCACGGATACGTGAAAGGCTCATGATCATAAACAGCACGCCGGAGATAAACACCGCGCCCAATGCGGTCTCCCAGCTGTAGCCCATCTCACCGACAACGGTGTAGGTGAAGAACGCATTGAGCCCCATGCCAGGCGCCAGGCCTACTGGCCAGTTGGCATAAAGCCCCATCAAGAAACAACCTAGCGCCGCTCCTATACAGGTCGCAACGAAGGCTGCGCCATGATCGACGCCCGCATTAGCCATAATGTTTGGGTTGACGAAAATGATGTAGGCCATGGTGACAAAGGTTGTCAGGCCTGCAAGCAGTTCGGTTCGGACTGTGGTGCGGTGCTCGGTCAGCTTGAAAAAACGATCAAGTAAACCGTTTTTTGCAAGCCCAGCGCTAGGCTGAGCAATTTGTTCTGATTTAACGCTTTCCACGCGGGTACTCCTCATCTCTCTTGTTGTGTACCACCCAGAGCTGGCGCAGCGCGCACGTTAACTCTCTGAGGCAGGTGGCAGGTTGAGTGTGCTTGCTGGCTAAGTTGTTGACCGAGCGGTCAGGAAGTCACACACCGCGATTATGCTGTTGTATACAAAAATTGCAAATACTGTTTTTCATTGCTGAGCTGGCTATCAATAGTAGGACGCATGGGGTTGCCTGTATTTTGGATAGCAATTTTTCAGTGAAAGTTACTTAAAAACAATTAGATAGAATAAATTTTAGAGGTGCTTGAAACGCGCGACTACAGCTGTTTTTTAGCCTATTTATAGCGCTATTAGTTGACCTTTTAGTCAGGTAGGTTGGCTCTGTTATGGAACTATTAAGAGCATCACCCGGATTTTGATGAGGTTTAGTGATGAATAATTCATCTGTTCTGCTCGTTTTCAGCAGCGCCATGCAGGCAATAAATGCGGGGTTCAAGTGGATTGTGTACAATGAGACGGGTTTTTTTGTGTTTTTCTGCACATCTGACTTGCCAGCCACCCGGTATTAAGCAATAAAGCTTACTAACAGTAATGAGTGAGGGTGTAGCGCTTTGGTTGTCTCATTTTACCGCCGTGCGCTGATCCTGTTTTAAATTGCTGAATTTCTCTCTGACGCGAGCACGAATGAACGAACAATTGCAGCCCCTAAAAAAGCAATCCCGTGCACTTAAAAGTGGTCGTACTGGAACGCAGGACGATGTCGTTTATGCACACATCTTTGATGCGATCCTGGAGCAGCGTCTGGCACCCGGCACAAAACTGAGCGAAGAAGCCTTGGGTGAGATTTTTGGCGTAAGCCGGACCATCATTCGCCGTGCATTGTCACGTCTTGCTCACGAAGGGGTAGTGCTGCTACGGCCCAACCGTGGCGCTGTGGTTGCAAGTCCAAGTGTTGAAGAGGCCCGGCAGATTTTTTACGCCCGTCGCATGGTTGAGCGGGCGATAACTGAGCTGGCTGTGCAGCACGCTACGATTGACCAGCTCAACGAGTTGCGCCAAATGGTCGAGGACGAACAGACGAGCTTCTCGCGCGGCGACCGTGGTGCGGGCATTCGTTTGTCCGGTGAGTTCCACCTGAAGCTGGCTGAAGCGGCCAAGAATGCCCCGCTGGTTAGCTTTCAGCGTAGCCTGGTCTCGCAGACGTCGTTGATCATTGCGCAGTACGAAAGCGGCGGGCGCTCGCATTGTTCTTACGATGAACACAATCAACTGATTGATGCCATACAAGCACGTGATACCGAGCGCGCCGTGCACCTGATGATGCACCATATGGATCACATCGACAGTAAGCTCAACCTCGATGAAGAAAGCGCCTCCGATGATTTGCACGCGGTGTTTTCACACCTGCTGCAAACCAAGAAGAAACTGACTAAAACCACCATCAACAATTAGTCGATGGCTGATTTTGCATAAAAAAAACCTGCATATTTTTGCAGGTTTTTTTATGTGCGCAGTCTTCGCTTTCGCTTATGTTCAGTTGTTGATGAGGCTTAGGAACTCACTGCGCGTTGCTGCGTTCTGGCGAAACTCGCCAAGCATTACTGAGGTCACCATCGATGAGTTTTGTTTCTCTACGCCGCGCATCATCATGCACATATGCTGGGCCTCGATGACCACCGCCACACCGAGCGCGCCGGTGACTTGCTGAATGGCTTCGGCGATCTGACGGCTGAGGTTTTCTTGAATCTGCAAGCGGCGTGCATACATATCAACGATGCGCGCAATTTTCGACAGGCCTAAGACTTTGCCGCTCGGGATGTAAGCCACATGCGCTTTGCCAATAAAAGGCAGCAGGTGATGCTCGCACAGCGAATAGAGTTCGATGTTCTTGACCAGCACCATTTCACTGGCGTCCGAGCTGAACAGCGCGCCATTGGTGACTTCTTCCAGCGTCTGCTGATAGCCACGGCAGAGGTACTGCATGGCTTTTGCCGCGCGTTTAGGCGTGTCGAGCAAGCCTTCGCGGGAAACATCTTCGCCAAGCTGACCGAGAATCTGGGTGTAGTTCTGTTCCAGGGACATGGATCTTCCTGTTGGACTGACAAATATGCACAGACGCGAAGGGTAGGGTGCTGATTGCCGGCTGGCAAGCGCGGCGTGCGCCAAGCTGACAGAGATTTTGCGTCAATTGCCCTTAGTGCTCACTGAAGTGGCAGCTTAATCCTCGTCGCGACCTTCCATCATCGTGCGTTTTAGGAGGAGGTAGATTGCACCCGTGCCCCCATGCTTTGGCTGGCAAGAGGTGAAGCCCAATACCTGTGGATGTTGACGCAGCCACGTATTGACGTGGCTTTTGATCATGGGTTTGCGACCGTCGACTCGCGCCGCTTTACCGTGGGTGACACGTACGCAGCGTATTTCGAGCTTGCCGGCCTCGGCCAGAAACTCCCATAAAATGTCTCGGGCTTTCTCAACGTTCATGCCGTGTAGATCAAGGCTGCCATCAAAAGGTATCTGGCCGAGTTTGAGCTTGCGCATCTGGCTTTCTTGAATGCCGTTGGCGGCCCAGTAAAGTGGGTCTTCGGCTCCGACATCAATCACGAACTGGTCTGAGAGACCATCGACTTTGATGCTGTTGTCGCGCACCGTAGCATTCTGGCGTAGCGTGGCCAGCTTGGATTTATCCAGCTTAGGCTTACCCGTGTCGGCCCGATCATGCTTGATCGGCCTAACACCCTTGAGCTGAGCTTGAAATAAAGAAAAATCGTCGTCTTGCATTGTGGCCTCCACACTGGCCACTAGTGTAACCAAGGCAGCTGTATTTCTGCTGCCTTCATGTGCGTTGAGTGATTAAAAATATAAATGGGGTTGAGCGATCTAATACTGTGGGCAGGACTATTTACGTTTTTTCATAAGGTGGCGAGACATGCTCAGGTCGTTGCCGCGACGTGAGCGACGGCGGCCCATACGCCACAGCGCAATGCCAGTCCAGAGCAGTAGCAGGCCAACCACCAACAATACTGCAGAGCCAGCAGGGGAGCCATTTAGGCTACCCAGCGCTGAGGGGTGACCTATGAGCGTCGCTGCACCCGCCATGGCCAGTAATACACCGGCCGCAGCGCAGAGTGCTGCAAGTGCTGTGATAAATCGCTTTCGCCAGTTGCCCGGTTCACGGGGGCGTAAACGACGGGGATCAAAACCATCGGATTGCTTCATTCCGATTTCCTTTTGGGTATCGGCGTGTGACAGGCATAGGTCCTAGTGGTTCAGAACTTTAGCAGAGTCGATTGTATCAACTCGCTTGCTCGGGCGGGTTAGCCATCAATTGAGTAGGGCGCTGGCATCTGCAACCACGGCTGCAAAGTTGTCAGCCAATGCAATCATTTCAACGCGGTGCATCTCGGCACCGCTAATGACCTGACCATCCAGGGTTGGCAAGTCACGGGTTGCGCAGGCTGCATCAACCATGGTGCAGCGGTAGCCATAGTCCTTGGTTGCTCGCACTGTGCTGCTAACGCTGGAGTGAGTCATAAAGCCACAGACTATCAAGTCCAGACGACCCAATGCCTGCAAGCGTTCATGCAGCTCTGTGCCCGAGAAGGCGTTTGGCAGGCGCTTTTCGATAACAGGTTCGCCTGCTAAAGGTGCAACTTCAGGGATATGCTCGCCGCGTGGGCCCCGTGGGTCGAGGACGCCATCAGGAATACCTAAATGCTTAACGTGCACGATGGGGGTGCCCATGGCCCGTGCTGCATCGAGCAACTTGGCTATCTCGGTTACCGCTTGCTCAACCTGCGGCAGCTTCAGCACGCCGCTGCGATACTCTTCTTGGGTATCGATCACCAGCAGAGTGGCGGTCTTCAAGGTGGCAGGTGCATGGCTACGGCCAGTGAGCTGCAGTAGCGTTTTGGGGTGCGACATTAAAAGGCTCCTCGTTGACTCTGACGGCAATATTCATTGTCTGCCTGTCTGGCGTTGCTGTGAACCCATTACTGCATTAGCGGTTCAATGCAAGTGAAAAGTTCAGTCATCTGCCTAGACTCAGATCCTGGAAATATTGAGCAATGTGCTGCTCGTAAAGGGTTTCACGACGCCTTTTAAATAAGGACGCTGAATAGATGCTGTGACCAATAATGGCAGTAAGCCATCCTAAAAAGCCAGTGATCAGCCCACACAATTGGCTGAATTTTCAGCTTCTGAGCACGGGGCCGTTCTTATACTGAATTTCTGCCAAGGTTTCATCACTAATCGCGCGATGACTCATTCGCAGTGCTTCAACCTGTGCTGTTAAACTGTCGGATCATCTATGAAGGAGAAAGTCTGTGACTGAGGTTTCCACCGCCCGATCTACTCGTCTGCGGACATTGCGTGACTACATTCGTTGGGCTGTGACTCGCTTTCAGACTGAAGAGCTGTTTTTTGGCCACGGTGCTGATAATGCTTGGGATGAGGCGCGCCAGCTGATTCTTGGTGCGTTGCATTTGCCTTATGAAATGGCTGATGGCTATTTGGATTGTCGTCTTGAAGATGACGAGCATGCGCTTTTGCAGCAGTTGTTGGCGCGGCGCATTGATGAGCGCATCCCAACCGCCTACTTGCTTGGTGAGGCTTGGTTCTGCGGTTTGCCGTTTTTGGTCGATGAGCGCGTTTTGGTTCCGCGCTCACCCATTGCGGAGCTGATCAACAATCGATTCAGACCTTGGCTGGCGGGTGAGCCCAAGCGAATTCTGGACCTGTGCACCGGTTCTGGCTGCATTGGCATTGCCTGCGCTTATGAATTCCTTGATGCCGAAGTGATATTGGGTGATCTGTCGTTTGAAGCGCTTGAGGTTGCCAATCAGAACATTGAGCGTCACGGCATTGAAGACCGTGTATTCACTGTGCAAGGCGATGGTTTTGCCGGTTTACCAGGGCAACGCTTCGACCTGATTGTCTCCAATCCGCCTTATGTAGATGCCGAAGATTTTGCTGACATGCCTGATGAGTATCAGCATGAGCCTGCTTTGGGGCTGGCTTGTGGTGAGGATGGCTTGGACTTGGTCCGCCGTATGCTGGCTGAAGCAGCAGATCACCTGAACGAAAAAGGGGTGCTGATTGTTGAAGTCGGTAACAGTCAGGTTCACGTTGAGGCGCTGTACCCGGAAGTTGACTTTACCTGGCTGGATTTCCAGCAGGGCGGCCATGGGGTGTTTTTGTTGCCAGCCAAGCTTTGCCGTGAACACCAAGAACTGTTCCGCTCACGTTTAAATCCTTAACGGCCAGCGCTTCTAAGGATTGCGATCCGATTAGTGGGTTGCAATCCAAATCAATAAGCCTGCCTGAAACACGCTAAAGGTGACGAGGCAGGCGATGGTAAAGCGCAGGCTGCCATCTTCACGTTTGTATTGGGCGGCGCGCTCTTCCATTTTACGCAGCTTGGCATTTTGCTCATTGAGCGCTTGGTCGGCACGTTGGAGCATGATCGCCGCTTCAATTATTTCGACGATCTGTACTTTTTCGCTGTGCCAATCGCTGTGCAAGACGCTGACCCGCGCCGCGCTGTAGCTGGCTTTTAGCTGAAGCGGATCTTGGTATTCGATCGTGAAGCCTTGCGTTTGCAGGAAATGATCACGGCGGGCGCGGGCGTCATCCGTCGGTGCATCTTTAACGTGCAACGCCCCGCCTTCAACCAAATAGTGCGCGCAGTGCTGCTTGGCCCAAGCCACGCCTTGTGCGACCAGAAAACGTCCTAAACCACGGTTGCCAGGCTCCAGGTGCAGGCCTTTATCGGGGCCGAAACGCAGTTCACGGGAGCGATGATCAATCCAGACTTCCAGGGTGTTCATGTGTTTGCGTATAGCCTGGTCTGGCAGGCTTATGGTTAGACGTAGCATGCTCAATTGCGGGCTATGGCGTTCAACGCGCCCCAGTTGTACAAAACGCAGCGGGCGCCCCCCCGTGTGGCGGTCGATAGGCAGTGCAGCGAGCCTGAGTAGACGGAAGTGTTCAGCCCCCAAGTCAGCCCAGGGGTGCGCTTTCTCTTCCTTGGGTTGCAGCTCGGGAGCGGCCCCATCTGAGGTGGAGGCTGGGTTTGCAGTGTTCATGGGTGGCGATCCTGTGCGCTGGAGATGTCTTAACGTTGCGCTTGCTCAGGAGTTATCGGCTGCCACCCAAGAATCTGGAGCTAACTAGGTACGATTGTTCTGAATAAACTGGGTGATCTTCTCCGTTAGCATCCGTGCCAAGGGCAGTTTTGGATTGTTGTATGAAGCGAGCTGTGCTTTCAGGTCGAGTGGGACTATACGCATCGCGTGATTCATACCCTCGATCAGGGCCAGCTGAGCGTCAGGGTTCGCCTCTTTGAGCATCAGCGCATCTGCGACATCAACCTGAATATCATGATTACCCTGAAGAATCAGTGCGGGTATCTGCAATTGGGCGAAGGCACGAGCCGGGTCTTGGCGAAACAAGCTGATCAAGTAAGGTTGTACGGAGGGTCGGAACAGCCCCTGCATATCATTAGGGATGTTACCGACGGTATTGCCCGCTTTGAGTTCGTCGAGAATGTGCATGCTGATCGCCACCTGATTGGGTGGCAGTTGGCGTTGGCTAAGTTGCTCACGCAGGACCTGGTCAATAGGCCGCGCGCTGCCTGCGATTGAGATCAGCTCATCGGCGTTGGCGTAAGGGGCCGCCAATGTTGCAATGAGTGCGCCCTCACTGTGGCCAATCAATACCAGCTTATTGAAGCGTTTGTCGGCCTTTAGTTGACGGCTCCAGCCCACTGCGTCTGCCACATAGCGCTCAACACTAAGGTCGCGCTCATCGGGCGTGGCAGGCTGACTTTTGGCGACGCCGCGTTTGTCGTAACGCAAGCTGGCAATACCCTGCTTTGCCAGTGCGTAAGCCAACTTGCGCAAGCCGTCGTTATTGCCACCGCCTGGATTGTTTCCGTCACGATCAGTTGGCCCAGAGCCGGCAATAAGCAGGGCGACCGGAATGGGTTCGCTGCTTTGTGGAGCAACTAAAGTACCGAATAATTGCCCCTGATCAGTTTGCAGGCTGACTGGGCGTTGAGAAATCGGTGTGGGTGCTGCGTGGGCAAGGCCCGCTAGTAAAGGAAGCATTAAAAGAACGACTCGCAGCATGTTGTGGGCACTGTTTATTTAGAGGTGGAGTGAAGGTAAGTCGGTGATCGACTCCGCAGGTTCAAGGGAGCCCCTTGAAGGCGAATTGGCATCACTGAACTATTCGACGCACATAATGCAATAAGGTTCGAGGATGAAGTGTCGCACCGCCGCAGGTATACTTGCGCGCTACATTAATGTCCTGCATGCCATGATAGGTGCGTGTTGCCTGATGAGCACCTATGGTGCTGTCGTGATCGCTCTCATGGTTGGGTTCAAGGTTAATATCGCGGAGCGTTTTGCACATGTCCGGCAATACCTACGGCAAGCTGTTCACCGTCACTAGCGCAGGCGAAAGCCACGGTCCGGCGTTGGTCGCCATTGTTGATGGCTGCCCTCCGGGGCTTGAGTTGTCGCTCGAAGACATGCAGCGCGACCTTGACCGGCGCAAGCCTGGTACCAGCCGTCATACAACCCAGCGACAGGAAGACGATATCGTCGAAATCCTGTCTGGCGTGTTTGAAGGCAAAACCACGGGCTGCTCCATCGGCTTGTTGATTCGTAACACTGATCAGAAGTCGAAGGATTACTCCGCGATCAAAGATGTATTCCGCCCAGCCCATGCGGACTACAGTTATCACCATAAATACGGCCTGCGCGATTACCGCGGTGGTGGTCGTAGCTCTGCGCGTGAGACCGCTATGCGTGTTGCCGCTGGTGCAATTGCGAAAAAATTCTTGGCCACTCAGGGCATTGTGATTCGTGGCTATATGAGCCAGCTTGGCCCAATCCAGATCCCGTTCAAGACGTGGGAAAGCGTCGAACAGAATGCGTTTTTCTGCCCAGACCCGGATAAAGTGCCTGAGCTTGAAGCCTATATGGACCAACTCCGCCGCGACCAAGACTCCGTAGGTGCAAAGATCACGGTTGTGGCCGAGGGTGTCATGCCTGGTTTGGGCGAGCCGATTTTTGACCGTCTGGACGCTGAGCTTGCCCATGCCTTGATGAGCATCAACGCGGTTAAAGGGGTGGAAATCGGTGCAGGTTTCGACAGCGTTGCCCAGCGCGGTACTGAACACCGTGACGAGATGACCCCTGAAGGCTTTCTCAGCAATAACGCTGGCGGCATTTTGGGTGGGATATCTTCAGGTCAGCCAATTATTGCCCATTTGGCGTTGAAGCCAACCTCGAGCATCACCACGCCAGGGCGTTCGATTGATATCAATGGTAATGCCGTGGAGATGATCACCAAGGGCCGTCACGACCCTTGTGTTGGTATCCGTGCGACGCCTATTGCTGAGGCGATGATGGCGCTGGTGTTAATGGATCATCTGTTACGTCACCGTGCTCAAAATGCGGACGTCAAGGTCTCCACGCCGGTGTTACCGCAACTGTGACGCGTTGTACATGCAGGGCTGAGTCAGTTCCTGCAACCTGGTATTGCTCAATTCGGCCATGCTGCCCGGCATCCATGTTGGCTCGCTGCTAGATGTCGACTGTATTGCCGTATTGGCGGCTGTCTGGGTTTTACTTCTTCTACTTTGCGCTACTCGGTGGCACAGCGCCGTTTTTGGCTTTGTACTTTGACCACCTTGGCTTTGCCCCAGCGCGTATCGGTGAGTTGATCGCGATTCCCATGCTGATGCGCTGCATTGCGCCAAATATCTGGGGCTGGCTTGGCGACTATTCTGGCCAGCGTCTGGCCATTGTGCGTTTTGGTGCGGTTGCCACGCTGTTATGTTTCAGCGCCATTGTGCTTGATACAAGCTATGTCTGGTTGGCGCTGATAATGGCCTCGCATGCGTTTTTCTGGCATGCCGTGTTACCACAATTCGAGGTTATCACTCTGGCTCACTTGCGTGAGCAGACGGCTCGCTACAGCCAGATTCGTCTGTGGGGCAGTATTGGTTTTATCGTCGCAGTGATTGGCCTTGGCCAGTTATTTGAGTGGGTCAGTCTCGATGCCTATCCCTGGGCATTGATCCTGATTATGAGCGGTATCGTTATAAGCAGTTTATGGGTGCCTAACGCTCAACCGCAAAACCGTCCGGCTAACCTTACCGATGGTGGCTTTATCAAGCAGTTGCGACGGCCCGGCATTTTGGCCTTTTATCTCTGCGTGTGCTTGATGCAATTGAGCAACGGCCCGTACTACACCTTCCTCAGTTTGCACTTGGAAGCTCAGGGCTATAGCCGCGGTGTTATTGGCGTTTTGTGGGCACTTGGTGTGCTCGCTGAAATCATTCTGTTTATGTTTATGGCTAAACTGCTGGTGCGCTTTTCGTTGCGTACAGTATTGCTGGCGAGTTTTTTGATCACCGCTGTGCGTTGGCTATTACTGGGTAATTTCGCTGATCATTTGTGGATTTTGCTGTTTGCGCAGTTGATGCATGCGGCGACTTTTGGCAGTTTTCATGCTGCTGCTATACATTTTGTGCAGCGTAGTTTTGCTGATCGCCAACAAGGGCAGGGCCAGTCACTTTATGCAGCGACGGCTGGAGTTGGCGGGGCATTGGGCGCACTTTACGCAGGTTACAGTTGGAATACCTTAGGCGCGGCGTGGACCTTTTCACTCGCCAGCCTGGCAGTTCTAGCTGCCGCCATTATCATCGCCACCCGTTTGCAGGAGGACAGGCCTTGAACCCTGATCAGCAACCAGAACATCATTATTTAAACCGCGAGCACCTCACTCAGCAAATTATTGATGCTGGGCGTTTTCTCTATGATAAAGGCTGGTCACCGGCGACAAGCAGTAACTACTCAGCACGGCTAGCTGATGATAAGGCGCTGCTGACTGTGTCGGGCCGGCATAAAGGCGAATTGGGCTTCAATGACGTGCTGGTCACAGATCTTGAAGGCAACAGCCTGGAGGAGGGTAAAAAGCCTTCTGCGGAAACACTGTTGCATACCCAGTTATATAAGTGGCGCAAGGAAATCGGCGCAGTGCTGCACACCCATTCAGTGGGCGCCACCGTACTGACCCGGCTGACCGAGGGTGACCGGCTGCAGTTTGAGGACTACGAACTGCAGAAAGCCTTCACAGGAGTGGTCACTCATCAATCAGTGGTGACTGTGCCTATCTTCGATAACGATCAAGATATCGAGCGCTTGGCGAGCAAGGTTCGGCCCTGGCTTGAAGCGCATCCCGACTGTGCTGGGTACTTGATTCGTGGTCACGGTTTATACACCTGGGGCGTTCAAATGAGTGATGCGTTGCGCCAAATTGAAGCCTTTGAGTTTTTGTTTGAATGCGAGTTGCGAGTCCGCGCACTGCAAAAAAATTAGCCCCTCACAGGGCGCGCCATGTCTTGCCCTGTAGACGTACAAGGAATTCAGCTTATGAGCATGCTCAGTGTCTATCACGAATCGACCCCTGAACTGCCGAATAAAGTACTCACCCATCTTGAAGATATTGCCAGCACGCTGGGCAGCGTGGGTGTCCGCTTCGAGCGTTGGCAAGCCAGTGCGCCAATTGCTGCCGGTGCTAGTTCTGATGATGTACTGGCCGCGTACCGCGACCAGATCGACCAACTGATGACAGAGCGTGGTTATGTCACAGTCGATGTTGTCAGCCTGGCAGCGGATCACCCGCAAAAAGCTGAGCTGCGGGCCAAGTTTCTAGATGAACATCGTCACGGCGAAGATGAAGTACGGTTTTTCGTTGCCGGGCGCGGTTTGTTTACCCTGCACATTGATGACTTTGTTTATGCCGTACTCTGTGAAAAAAATGACCTGATCTCGGTTCCAGCGGGTACGCGTCATTGGTTTGATATGGGTGAAAATCCTCACTTTGTGGCGATCCGCATGTTCAACAATCCTGAGGGCTGGGTGGCGCAATTTACCGGCGACGACATTGCGAGCAGCTTCCCTGGGTTGGACGATTGAGTCGCCCTTAACGCTATACATGTGGTTCTGTACTGAGCCACGGAATATTTCAGTCAACAGACTTTGACGCGTCACTGGCAGTTGATGGATTTGGAGACAGCATGCCGATCAAAGCAATACTCACCGATATTGAAGGGACTACCAGCGCAGTCAGTTTTGTCTTTGATGTCTTGTTCCCTTTCGCCGCAGAACATTTGCCTGACTTTGTTTTGCAGCACGCACAAGATCCTGCGGTTGCTGAGCAACTTGAGGCCGTACGGGTTGAAGCGGGAGAACACGGGGCTGACACTATTCGGGTGATTGAGATTCTGCTTGAGTGGATTGTGGCTGATCGCAAGGCAACACCATTAAAAGCCTTGCAAGGGATGGTCTGGGCGCAGGGCTACGCCAGTGGTCAGCTCAAAGGCCATGTCTACCCGGACGCTGTTGAAGCATTGCGTCGCTGGCACCAGGCGGGCTATGCCTTGTATGTCTATTCGTCAGGTTCGATCCAGGCGCAGAAGCTGATCTTCGGCTGCTCAGAAGCGGGTGATTTGAGCCCGTTGTTTAGTGGCTACTTTGATACCACCTCAGGGCTCAAGCGGGATGTGAGCTCTTACCAAACCATCACAAAAGCGATTGGTTTGCCAGCGGATGAAATCGTTTTTCTTTCAGATATCGTCGAAGAGCTCGACGCCGCTCAGCAAGCTGGTATGAATACCATTGGCTTGGCTCGTGAAGGCGGGGAGTTGCGCGGGCATGAAACCGTTGCCAGTTTTGCCGTGATTGATCTCTGCCGCATCTGATCCGTGGGGCTTAACTCATTGCTGATAGTACTGACTGGCAGTTAGCTGCAGTCGCTGTGCTCGCGAACCTTCAGTGCTCGCGTTCATTCATTCCTTTAGCATTCTCGAAACCACCAATGCTGCTGCGTTGGTGGGCCATCCCTACGCTAAAAAATCTATCGTCTATGCTTATAAACAGTGATGCCGTTACGTTCAGATGCAGACAGACGGAAACCACTGTGGCGTAAATTATCTACTCTATGGCGCAATCTGCAAAAAATCACCGGTGAATTAACGGCAATGTTGGAGTTGAGTAATAACAACAATAATTGCGAGCAGCCCAGCTGCCGTGGCTTGAGAGGAATTGATTATGCCTCGTTACCTGATGATTCTGCTTATACCGGTCATGATCTACGGTATTAGCCACCTCTCCCATAACCCGTCTAGCAGCAAAATAGTGAAGTACTCGGTTGAGCAAACGATGCCGTTGGCAGGGATTGGCGAATTGTTCGCCCGCTAAGGGCGCAAGGGTATTAAAAGCCACTTTCGCGCAGTAATACCGCAAAAAGATGCGTGACGCCTTCAGCCAGTAAACTGCGTTTGGCGCCCTCTACCTGAATGTCCCCCAAGGTTTCATGCTGTCCGCTTGGCGCTTTGTCTAACTGAATCAGTACATGGAACAGCGACTCGGTCGGTGTCAGATCATTACTGTCTTGTTTGGTGGTAAGTGGGCCGCCAAAGCGTGACGCGAGCATTGGGCTGGCTAACTGATTACTGCGCGTACTGCCAATAGCGATAACCTTGCCTGAAACCGGCGTTGGCTGGCCTTTGGCATAGAAGCGCACAGGATCGCCAATCCTTAGGCGGTGCACGTCACTCTGCTGTACATAGCCGTCAGCCTGCCAGCGCTCAGCCGCGATCAATACACCAATGGGTTCTTTATTGCTGATCCATTGGCCGGCTTTCCAGTCTGGATTGATATCAAGCCATTCGCCGTCGAATGGGGCCTTCAAGACCAGTCTGTCGATTTCCGATTGGGCCGAACGGGCCTGCTCATACTCCACCCAGAGTCGTTGGCGGGTCGCTGTTTGCAGGCTTAAGCCTGAACTGTCAGCTTGTAAGCCGGTAAGTTGCGATTCAATGTTGCGCATGCTGGTTTCACTCTGACGCAGCTTTGAGGCAATGTCAGGTTGGTCCAGCACGGCCAGTCTATCGCCTGCTTTGACCTTGCCCTCTGGATGAACTCGCTGAATGTGCGCCGGGTAAGGTGAAAAAACCTGCACTTGCTGTTCAGCCCGCGCGACACCATGAATATGGATCTGTGAGTGCCAGGGCAGTGCCAATAGCAGAGCAATGCCCGCCAGGATTGAAACGAATACATAGCGTCGTCCCTTGCGGACTTCGCTGCGATTTTGCCACCAGTGTTTTAGCTCGCGCCAGATTGGCATAAAGATGAACCACGAAAGCTCGACGATGAATAGGAAAATGCCCAGGAGTTTGAAAAACAGTAGGTAGACCGCAACTGCGATCCCCAGAAACAGAGCGAGGCGGTACAGCCAGGTGATAAAGGCAAAGGCAATTAATCCGCGGCGTTTTCCCGTGCTGAACGGCTCAGGCCAAGGCTCGTCCAAGCCCAGTATGCTGCGGCGCAAGAACACCCGTGCCTGCGCCGATGAGCGCTCATGCAGGTTCGGAAAGTCGAGTATGTCCGAGAGGATAAAGTAGCCATCAAAGCGCATAAACGGGCTGGCATTCAACGCCAGTGACAGAATCCAACCTGTGGTGGCGAGGTAGAGTAGACCATTACGCAGAGGCCCGGGCTCACTTAGCGCCCAACCCAGGGTTGCCAGGCCAGCCAGCGACAGTTCAGTGAGTATTCCGGCGCTGGCGATCGCCAAACGTTGCCGAGACCTGGCCAGACGCCAACTTTCCCCTGTGTCGGTGTACAGCATGGGCCAAAGCACAACGAAGGCGACCCCCATATGGGCGACACGTAAACCCAGACGCGTTGCGACAAGTGCGTGCCCCATTTCATGCAGGCTTTTGCCTACGATGAGGGCCATTGCAAAGCCGAGTAACCCCTCCATTGAGAACGACTCGACGACATCATGGGTAAAGGTATCCCACTGGTGCATAACCATAATGATGCCAGTGAGGCTGAGCAGCAAAATCGCCAGCCCGGTTTTGCGATTGAATAGCCAGCCAAGGGCATTGTTCAGCTTGCGCAAAAAACGTTGTGGTCGCAGTAGCGGAATGCGAAAGAACAGGTAGTGATGCAGCCACCATTTCCAACTGAGGCCACTATTACCTTCGCTGCGCATGCTGAGACGATCAGTGGCCTGCATATTTGGCCGAAGCAGTTGGTTGTGCTCCAGAAACTGGCTGAAGGCCAACACCTGTTCGGCCTCAGGCTGCAATGCAGTTTCTTGCGCTATTTGTGTGCTGATCTGTGTGGGTGTTTGTCCCCACCTTAATAGGCACTCAAACTCAAGCCAGCCAATCTGGTAGTAGCGATTGATCACGGTGTCTTCAATCACCCAGCTGGGTTCGCCACTGGAGGTGATTGCCGCTTTGCTTAAGCGTAGGTCCTCACGCAGCGGCGGTAATGGCAGTTCGATTGGGGTATCCATTACCAGCCAGTCCAGGCCCGTACTGAAGAAAGAGGGCGGCGCAGTAAGTAGTAACCGAGCATGACACGTTCGCCATACAGTTTGGCCGTACCGTGCAAGCCAAGACGCGCATGTTTTGATTCGCCGTCGACACTGGCTAGAAGTCGATACGCGACCACGCCTTCATCGGTCGGTTTGGCTTTGTAACTGGTTTCCAGCACTTTTCCCTCTACTGGGTTCAGTGGGTATGCAGTCAGGTATAAGGTGACCGGCGCGCCGGGCTCCAGCGCGATGGCATCGGCAACCGGCAACTGGATGCGCATTGCGGGTGTTTTCGGGTTCGCCACTTGCAGGATTCGCTCCCCGGTCACGACGGGTTTACCGAGCCAATCATTTGGATCGCTGAAGACGGCAACACCTGCTGTCGGTGAGCTGACTTGAGTACGTTGCAATTGCGCACGGACTGCATCAAGTTCTGCCCGACGCTGTTGCGCGCGCCCATTGAGCAAGGTCAGTTCGCTTTTACTCTGGATGTTATCGAACGCGCGTTGGCTGGCAGCCAATAGCTCGGCGTCCGCTACCGCAACCTCTTTGGATAACACGTCGGCGCGGTTGCGCAGGGTGGTTTCATCCAGGGTGAAGAGTAGGGTGCCGGCATCAACCGATTGATTCGGCCTTACCAGCATTTGCGCAATAACTCCGTCGATCGGCGAGCTAACCACTTGAGCCTCGGCTGAGACTATTTCCGCTGGGGCGAGCACGGTCTGTCTTACTGGGATTAGGAGCAAGGCGCAGAGCACAATTGCACAGATCAATAGCTGGCGCTTACTGGGTCGCCAGCCCAGTAATCTGTGTTGTACCGTTAAAGCTGACCAACAATATGACCAGGTTTTCCATAGGCTCTCAAACAGTGGCAAGAGCGGCTCTGGGGGAGGCTGGTCGAGCAGAAATAACACAAGCCCCAGCCGCTGTTCGCGGGCACCCACAACGGGCACACAGAATATTCCACTTGGCCACCACTCCGACCAACCTTCGGCAATGTCTTCAGGGGGTTGCAGTGCGTCTCGCGCCAGCCACTGCGCTGAATTATCAGGCAATTGCTCACTGAGCCAGCGGCTGGCGCGTGACAGCCAGATTAAATAGGGCGAGTCTTCAGTTGGCTTTGCCAGCCCGGAAACACAAAGCAACTCAAGCTTGTCTGCCCGCTGAGCCATGACCAGAGCTTGCCGGTATTTCAGCAAAGGGTGCAGGTCATTGGCCATTGAAAACGCCAGCGCGTTCAAGGTCTCAGCTTGTAACGCTCGGTCCCGTAGGGCGTTTAGGCTAAGCAATAATTGAGGGTGTGGTAGTCGGTCACTCATCTGTGGTTGGGAAACGGGCAATTCCACTCATTCCTGCAATCAAATCTGGGTGCTCGGCATCAAGCCGGGCCTCGAGCTCAACCGTTTGCGCCACGGCGTCTACACGTGCATTTATCGCACTGACGTGAGCAGTATAGGTCTTGCCAGTTTCGTAAATACTGACCTCTAACGGCATGCCCTCACGCAGTGATGGCAAGCGCGTTGATGGCACATTCAAACGGACCTTCAGCGCACCGTCACTGACTAAATCAAGCAGCGGCGTACCGGCGGTGACAGTTTGATACCCTTTGACGTGTATCTTGGCAACACGACCACTAAAAGGCGCCTTGACTACACAATAGCCACTTTGCGCTTGGGCCATCAGGCGGGCACCGTCAGCCTTTTGGACTTCGGTTGATGCTATGGAGACTTCTAAATCGCCCACAGCATCGAGTTTACGCAGGCTTTGTTTGGCAGAGAGGTTCTGCTTGGCCATGGTCAATTCGGCGGCTGCGACTTTAGCCCTTGCCTGAGCTTCCTGGCAGTTGAGTTGGGCCAGTACTTCATCCTTTTTGACTTGTTTACCCAGGGTTACATTCAACTTATCAAGCGTGCCATTCATTTGGCTCGAAAGGGTTGTTTCAAGGTGGGCTGCAAGCAGCACACGAATAGCGGATGGGTCGGTTAATCCTTGTGTGCTAACGGGTGTTTCTGCGACAACCGAGGTTGCCATGATTCCTGCCATTAGTGCTGTGATCACGACGGTCTTAGGACTGCTTTGCGACATTGTTGCTTCCTTGTGTCAGAGGAAGTAATTGCTGTTGTTCCTGTTGGTCCATTTTCTTCTTCAATTCATCCGCCAGGGTTTTTACATCGTAGCTTTTGACCACGTCCGGCATGATATCCAAGCCGACCGAGTTATAGAGCCGGCCCCAGGCTGCCTGGGTATTGGAGTAGGCAGCTTCGCGTTGATAACGGGAAAGTAGGTAGCGGCCTTCTGCGCGAATAACCTCAAGCTCTGAGCCCACGGCAGTACTTTTTGCAGCTTGCGCATAACTCAATAAGCTTTGATCGACACGCAGGCTTTCGTTGGCGAATTCAAGTTGTTCGTGAGATAGCTGATAGCGCAATGCGCCAACCCGAACCTGAGTAAGGATTGCCATGGACAAGGCCAGGCGGCGAGTGTCATCCGTTTTGGTTTGCGAGTCTTCTGCATTATTAAGTGCAGGCAGTTGCAGCATACGAATCAGGTTGACCGATACCTGCAGGCCGGTCTCAGACCAGCTGTTGTTGTACAGGTACTTGTTGGAGTCGTATTGATAGCTCCAGTTAACGCTGACATTGGGCCAAAGCTGGGCTTTGGCGATCTTAAGGTCATTGGCGTTGACTCGCTTGCGGTACCACTCTTCCATTATCTCTGGACGATTGTTAAGCGCCGCTAACTCAAGGCTGTCTATATTGGCTTTAAGTTCAGGCATCTGCGGCTCTGGTTCATCGCTAAGCACCATTTTCGAGCCGGGTGGCAGTGACATTAATGCCGACAATTCAGCTTGGGCGAATTCCAGGTCTTGGCGTCGAACACTAAGCAAGTCGATTGAGTCGATCAGAGCGCGTTGATAGGCGAGTGCATCCTGGCGTGGCAGCAAGCCACGGTCCTCGGCGGATCTGGCCGATGTAAGTGCATTATTGGTACGGGCCAACAAGCCATCGACTTCTGGCATCAAACGCTGAGCGGCGAGGGCGCGCCAATAGGCATTGCGCACATCTTGCATGACATTCTGTGCAACTTTACGGCGGCGCTCTTCCGCCATCATGATTTGGTCGGTCTTCTGTTGGGTGCGGTAGTAAGCAACCCCAAAGTCCAGCAGGCTCCAGCTAAGGCCCAAGCTATCAATATCGCGATAGCGCTCTTCGGAGGTCGATGCACGCAAGCTCTGTTGACGGTCCTCAATGCCGATCGAGGTGCCACCCGAGTCATTGTTGCGGCCCGCATAGCCTGCAGTGGCGACGAGGCGAGGCAGCATCTCATGACTCGACACGTCACGCAGGTCTGCGGCTAATGCGCTTTCCATTAGCTTCAAGCGGTAGTCAAGGTTGTATTTTAGCGCCCGGGCAACTGCTTCATAAAAGCTTATGGGGTGTGTCACAGGTTCCTGGTCAGCGTACATCCGCGCTTGATCTTCAAGGATCCGCTGTTCCTGCTCCTCAGCAGTGTAGGGGCGAGGCTCCATGGCATTACACGCAGTAAGCAGCGTGGCTGCGATGGCAAGGCTGAGTGTTTTGGCTGGACGATTAAGCATTGCAATCCTTGCTCGGTAAGAGGAATTAGAAGTAAGTAAAGCAGTTATTGGCAATAACGCAGCGCCAATTCACATCGCAAACCTACAAAATTCAGTGCTATACAGTTGTGACTCCTGTTTTACAGATCTACTGACACGGTGCTCTTACTCGGGTGCATCCATTGCCTAGGCCAAGTTGAGTGCCACGCTGGCCTAGGCGTATCGACTCTCTGTGTTTCTTGGCGCTTACCTATATATAGGTAAGCGCTAAAGCCAGCATAGCTACTTTTCTATTGCAGCCCAGTATTTGGCTAGGTGCTGTAGGTGAAAGGCCCATGCTAAAGGCGCGCGTTATTGATAATAGTAGAAAGCTAGGAATTTGTTCAATGCGGATTCGCGAGCTATTTTCAACCTTTCTGGTTTTTTTCAGCTTTAACCCTTGACGGCAAATCTGAGGTGCCTATAATGCGCACCTCTTCCGGCGTAGACCTCTCGGAAAACTTCTTAGAAAACAAGAAGTTAGCTTAAAAAGAGGGGTTGCAAAGCAACGAAAGTTGTGTAGAATGCGCCGGGCTCCAGAGGGTGGTTTGAATGCCTTCTAGAGTGATCGCCACGGTGATCGAAAGCGGTAGAAAAAGAGGTGTTGACAGCGAGTTTGAACGCTGTAGAATGCGCCTCCCGCTGACGAGAAGCTGGTTTGATCGGAAGCGCAAGTGGTTGAGTAGAAACGGTTTTCTTCGGAAAAGAACTTCGAAAAACAGCTTGACAGTAAATGAGGCTGCTGTAGAATGCGCGCCTCGGTTGAGACGAAAGAATCAACCAACCGCTCTTTAACAACTGAATCAAGCAATTCGTGTGGGTGCTTGTGAGGTAAGACTGATAGTCAACAGATTATCAGCATCACAAAGCAACACTCGTTAATTCGAGAGTTACCTTACATTAATTTGTAAGTTTTGCGATTGCTGAGCCAAGTTTATAAGGTTTTCTCAAAACCTAATTGCAGTATTGAACTGAAGAGTTTGATCATGGCTCAGATTGAACGCTGGCGGCAGGCCTAACACATGCAAGTCGAGCGGTAACAG